>NZ_JOJL01000003.1 GCF_000721705.1 Actinoplanes subtropicus | reverse complement strand
GCGATGCGTTACAACGCCCGCAAAAACCGCCGGATCCTCAAACTCCTACAGCTCCTACCAGCCTAAACGCAAACCCGGCCGACTTTGCCGTGCCCGTGGTCGCCGAGGCCGACCAGTCCGGACGGCTCGAGGTGATTGAACCGGGGGAATTCGCCGACGAAGAGGACGGTTCGGGAGCGAAGCATTCGCCTTCCCCAGAATGCGCGACCGTGCCGGGACCGGGCCATGCTATAGAGTTCGCGGGCGAGAATGCCGGACACAAATGCGATCATCGCGGCGAGGAGGTTGATGACCAAGTCTCTGACGTCGCCCACGGGCCGACTCCGATCGATCACATTTGATACGCCCCTCGACCGATGGTAGCCGTTCCCAGCCATGGGTTACTGATCTGATTGCGCGCCGGCAGCGGCGGGTCAGCGTAGGTTGACCAGCCGGCTGCGGAGTCCTTCTCGGGTGCGGCGGCGGTTCTCGTTGGTGGCGCCGAAGACGAGCAGGATCACGCCGAGCGGCAACAGCACCAGCCACGGGCCGACCAGTGTCACCGCGAAGTGGATTGCGGCGAAGACGGTGGCGACCGCGCCGACCACGACCGGGGCCTGCTGGCGGTAGGTGGAGCCGATGATCAGGGTGCCCACGGCGCCCAGCAGGAGAAGGACCTCGCGCAGTTCGCCGCCGTTGCCGGCCAGAACGATGCCGATCGTCGGGACGAAGGCTGCCAGCAGGGCCGGCCCGTACGCCGCCCAGCTGCTCAGGTCGGCGCGGGTGCGGGACTCGACGATGCCCACGGCCAGCGCCATCGCCGCGAACGGCAGCGTGTACGCCTCGGGCAGTGCCACGTCCGCCAGGGCGATGAACAGCCACCAGCCGACGATCTCGAAGCCGACCGCCAGCCAGAACAGCAGCCGGCGCTGGTTGGGGGAGCGGCCCGTCCGGGACGCCGCCAGGCCGAGCACCGCGCCCCACGCGGCCAGCAGCGCGGCCAGGTGGGCGGGCGCGTCGTAGGCGAGCGCGCCGGCCAGTACCGCGGAGGTGTAGCCGGCCCACTCGACGGTGGTGGCCTCGCGGCGGTACTGCGGCAGGCCCAGCCGGGGGACGGTGGCCTCGATGATGAGCAGGGCCGCGCCGACCGCCAGTACGCCGAAGGCGGCCCACTGGCGTTCGACGCCGCCGGCGATGCACGCGGCCAGCACGAACAGCTGGGCCATCGCGGCGGTGAACAGCCAGCCCAGGACGCGGGCCAGCTGGCTGCGGCCGGCCAGCGCGGCGACCAGGCCGACGCCGACCGCGGAGCCGAGCGTGAACAGGGTGAGGTTCTGCTGGGCCAGGCTGCCGGCCAGGCCCGCGTTGCCGGCGGCCAGGCCGACCACGAAGACGATCCGGCGGACCGCGCGCAGCATCGGCGCGTGGGTGGCGGCCGGCGGCGGGGTGAGGGCCAGGCCGAGCATGACGATCGTGAAGACCACCAGGCCGGCGCTGGTCGCGGCCGGGAACGGGAGGTCCAGCGCGATCGGGGCGATCAGGATGGTGATCGCGATGCCGGGGAGGATCACCGGGACGGCCTCGGAGGTCTTGCCGCCGAAGCCGATCGCGGCCAGCGCCGCGGCGCCGGTGAGCAGGACGATGGCCAGCACGCTGCTGGCGTCCACGTGGCCGGAGGCCGAGGGCTGGGCGAGGGCCGGGATCGGGCCGTCCCAGATGTGCCGCATCTGCTGCAGCGGGTCGATCAGCGCGGCCTTGAGGGCGGGCGCGATCGAGAACAGGGCCAGCGCCGTCGGGATCAGCGCGAGCATGACCGCGCTGGTGGCCGGGTCGACCAGCCAGCGACCGCTCAGGCCGCTCGGGCGCAGGCTGGTCCAGCGGGCCGACTGGTACCGGCCGTCGGCCCACGAGCGGGTGCGGGCGACGGTGAGGCCGGGCGCGGGCGTGGCGCCGCGCAGCAGCTCGGCCAGCACGCCGAGCAGGGCCGCGGCCGCGGCGTAGAGCGCGGTCGGGTACGACCCGGGGATCGACGCGAATGCCGTGATCGTCGCGCCCAGCACCAGGCCGACCGTGGCCCAGGGCAGGTACTGCGGGATCCAGCGGCCGATCACCGCCAGCACGGCCAGGCCGAGGCTCGAGGCGGCGAGCGCGGCGGTGAGCACCACCTGGGCGTTCTGGCCCTGGTCGGCGGCGAGCGCGGCGAAGACGCCGGGCAGCGCCAGCAGCACCGCGCCGGTGGCCGCGCCGCCGACCTGGGCGCGGTGCCGGGGCATGCCGGTGTCGTCGCGGGCCAGGTCGGCCTCGGTGATGACCGGGGACCAGAAACGGCCGGTCTCCGGGGGCGGGGCGGCCTCGGGGGCGATCGTGAACGGCACCGGGGTGCGGGCCATCGCGGCGGTGAGCGCGCCTATCCCGGTGACCAGCAGCAAGGCGACGCAGGTGGACCACGGGCGGGCGAGCCCGGCGCCGGCCGCGTGCAGCAGCACCGCGGCCGCGGCCCCGGCCCGGCAGAGGGCGGCGCGGGGGTCGGCGGCGGCGATCGAGGCCATCGCGTACCCGATCGCCACCGCCCCGCCGACCAGCAGCGGCGACCACCAGGGCAGGCCGATCGCGAACGGCAGCCCGATCGTGGCGAGCGCGCCGGCGGTGGCCGAGATCGCGTACGACCAGGGGCGGGGCGCCGCGAAGCCGGCCGCGACGGCCACCACGAGCAGGGTGAACGGGGCCTGCCAGGCGCCCGCCGGGGCGGTGGTCGGATACTGCGTCAGGTCGGCACTCCAGACCGAGCCGTGCAACGCGATGATCCGTACGCCGCCGGCCAGCGCCTGCCAGCCGGCGATCGAGCCGACCACGACGCCGGCGGCGGCGAGCCCGCGGACCGGGCCGCGGCGCCACTCGTCGGGCAGCGCGGCCACGCCGAGCGAGACGATCAGCACCACGATGCCGGCGACCGCGAGCGGCGCTCTCGGGAAGGCCAGCGCGAACACCCGGGAGAGCGCGCCGCAGATGGCCACCGTGGCGGCGGCCGCGGCGATATCCGGGCCGTCGAGCACCCGGTCGCTGCGCCGGCCATTGTCGATCGACTTGGCGAAGAACAGCAGGCCGGCCGCGACCAACAGCAGCGCGCCCACCCAGACGTCGGGCGGGGTCGCGCCCGGGGCGAGCAGCGCGGCCAGGGCCAGCGACACCGCGCCGAGGCCGGTGCCGGCGGTGAGCGGCGCGCTGATCTCGCGGCGGGCCACCTGGAAGACGGCGGAGTAGCTGAGCGTGGCGGCGACGGCCAGGAAGCCGACGGCCAGGGCCGGCACGGTGACCGCGGAGGTGGGCGGCGGGCCCTGGCCCTTGTCGGCGACCGCGAGCGCGCCGGTGACCACCGCGCCGGGCAGGGCGAGCGCGGCGGCGCCGGAGGCCCAGTCGCCGACCAGCCACGCGTACAGCCGGATCGGGATCTGCCGGGCCGCCACCGCGATCATCACGCCGGCGCCGGCCAGCGCGGTGAGCACCGCCGCGGTCAGCCAGGACGCGCTGAGCGCCGCGCCCGCGCCGAACAGGCCGACCGTGCCGGCCGCGGCGACGTGTGTGATGGCTATCCGGCGGGTGCTCGCGGCCAGGCCGGCCGCGCCGATCGCGATCGAGGCGAGCACCAGCGGCCAGGGCGCCTCGGACCAGCGCAGGCCGAGCGAGGCGGGCACGGCCAGCGCGGTCAGCGCGGCGCCGATCACCGCGCCCTCGTGCCGCCAGCCGCGCGGCAGGGCGAGCGCGGCCGCGACGGTGACCAGCAGCGCGGCCAGGGCGAGCAGCCAGCCGGACGGGCCGGCGGCCTCGGCGATCTTCTGCGCGTACGCGGCCGTGTCGGCGTGCCAGACCGGGCGGGCGGCCTGCAGGGGGGCGAGCGCGGCCCGGACCCCGTCGACGGTCAGGAAGACCCCGATGATCACCAGCGCGGCGGCCGAGGCGATCTCCGGGCCGGAGCGGACCGCGGTCGGCAGCAGGCCGACCACGGCACCGGTGATCGCGATCGAGGCGGCCGCCACCACCAGCGTCCAGCGCGGGTCGATCACGTCGGCTATCCGGGCCGCCGAGCCGATCGCGGCGAGCGTGAGCACGCCGCCGGTGATGTTGCGGGCCAGCAGGTTGCGCAGCAGGCCGGCGGCGGCGACCGCGACCACCGCGGCGAGCAGCAGGACGAAGGCGGAACGCATCGCATCCGGCACCAGCCGGGCCTGCAGCAGCGCCACCGAGGAGTAGAGCAATGCGCCCGCGCTGGCCACGCAGAGCAGCGCGAAGGTGAGCTCGCGCAGCCAGTCGGCGGACGGCGGGGTGGCCGGCGGCGCCAGCGGGACCGAGCCGGCGGGGGGCGCGCCGGCCGGGCGGGGACCGGGGAAGATCCGGGTACGCAGCCAGCGGCCGCGCTGCCCGGTCAGCGCCCCGATGATCAGATCGGGCTCCTCGGGCCGCGACTCGGGGCGCGGCGGGCTGCCCGGAGCGTAGCTGCCCGGGTCGGCGGGGTCGCCGCGGCGCAGGTAGTCGGCCGCGCCCGCGTCGGCGGCGGCCAGCGTCTCCCGGTCGGCGCCGACCGGGCGGCCGATCGGCCACTGCGGCACCAGCCGGCCGTTGCGGATCACGGTGGTGAGCAGGAACAGGTCGAGCAGGGCCACCACGGCCAGGGCCATGCCCCAGCCGGCCGGGCTCTCGATCGACGGGTACGCGAGCAGCAGCGGCACCGGCTGCAGGGCGACCACGGTGGCGTACCGGGGCGCGCTCAGGCGTACGGCCGTGGCGTACAGGAACGAGGCGACCGAGGTGATCGCGAAGGTGACGCCGAGGTAGAGCTGCAGCGCCACCCGGTCGCCGCCGGTCAGCGACGTGCCGTGCAGCACGTACAAGGTCATCGGCAGCAGGGCCAGGCCGACCGCGGCGACCGTCTCGGCGGTCGAGCTCAGCCCGCGCTTCGCTATGCCGGGCGCGGAGACCAGCGCGATCGAGGTGAAGATGGCCAGGATGACGGCCCGGGCCAGCGGGTTGCTGACCGCGACGCCGGAGAAGACCACCGCGGCCACGCCGATCAGCAGCGCGCCGAGGGCCAGCAGGATGTTCTGCACCGACTGGGTGGACGCCTCGGGCGGGTGGTGCTCGCCGCCGGTGAACCCGACCCGGCGCGGCGGCGGGCCGGAACGCTCGCGGGACGGGCCCATCCGCTCGGTCGGCGGCGGCTCGTCGACCAGCGCGGTCACGCCGTCGGTGGCGACCCCGGGCGGACCCGTGTGCGCCGAGCCGGGCGGCGCCCAATCGGGGCGGGGGCCGGTGGCGGCGCCGCGGGGGGCGCCCGCGCGAGCCGAGGCGGCCGGCCGGGTCACCCGCGGGGGCGGCACGTCGGCGGGACGGGCGCCGGGCGGAGGCGGCGGCGTGTCGCGCGGCGGGGCGGAACCGGCCGGGGGCGGCGGCGCGCCGGCCGGGCGGGCGCCGGGCGGCGGTGGGGGCTCGTCGCCCTGGTGGCCGCCGGGCGGGGGCGGGGGCGGGAAGTCCTGGCCGGGCCTCCGGCGTACGCGCCGAGCTTTGGCTTTTTTCGCTTTTGCCTGGTTGTTCGCGTGCGAGAGGATGTCGCGCTGGAACTGGGCCGCCTGGATCTTGGCGGCGATCTGCGAGCGCTCCGAGGCCGCGTTCATGTCGCGGATCTTCAGTTCCGCGATCGAGGCATCGATCCGGGCCAGCTCCTCCTCGTAGCTGTCGGACTGTCCAGCCTGCGCCACGGCACCTCCTCGACCCCCGCCGGCTGCCCGGCCGGCCCGGGACACCATCCGGGCACAACTAGAGCATGCCGGTACGACACCTCATTAGAACAGGCTCACGCGGGCGGAGATCTATGGAAACGGGCGCGAAACGCCGCAGACCTCGTCACGCGGGCGGGCGACCCATCCCCCGGTAGGTCCACCCGGCGCGGCCCCACTGAGCTGGGTCCAGGCAGTTCCGGGCGTCGATGACGCGGCGCTCGCGGACCAGCTCACCGAGCAGCGCCGGGTCGGCGTTGCGGAACTCGGCCCACTCGGTGGCGACCACCACCAGGCTGACGCCGTTCACCGCGGCGGCCATGGTCGGCGCGTAGTCGAGGGCGGGCTGGGCGCGGCGGGCGTTCTCCATCGCCTGCGGGTCGTAGACGTGCACGTGCGCCCCGGCGGCGGCCAGCGCGGCGGCGGCGGCGAGACTCGGCGCGTCGCGTACGTCATCGGAATTGGGTTTGAAGGCCGCCCCCAGCACCGCCACGCGCGTCCCGGCGAGGTCCGGGCCGGCCGGGCCGACCGGACGGTCCAGCAGCTCGGCCGCCAGGTTGAGCACCCGCCCCCGCCGCCGCGTGTTGATCAGATCGACCTCGTGCAGGAAGCGCAGCGCCTCGCCCGCGCCCAGCTCCTGCGCCCGGGCCTGGAACGCGCGGATGTCCTTGGGCAGGCAGCCCCCGCCGAAGCCGAGCCCGGCCTGCAGGAACCGGTTGCCGATCCGCGGGTCGTAGCCGATCGCCCGGGCCAGCGGGGTGACGTCGGCGCCGGCCACCTCGCACACCTCGGCCATCGCGTTGATGAAGCTGATCTTCGTGGCCAGGAACGCGTTCGCGGCCACCTTGACCAGCTCGGCGGTGGCGAAGTCGGTCACCACCAGCGGCACCTCGCGGTCCTCGGTGGCGGCCAGGTCGAAGACGCCCTTGTGCGCGGCGGCCAGCACCTCGTTCGCCCACTCCGAGCGCACGCCGGCGACGATCCGGTTGGGCCGCAGCACGTCCTCGACCGCGTAGCCCTCCTGCAGGAACTCCGGCGACCAGGCCACCTCGACGCCCAGCGTGGGGTCGGCGAGCTTGGCGACCAGCTGCTCGACCCAGGCGGCCGTGCCGACCGGCACGGTGGACTTGCCGACGATCAGGGAGCGGCGGCGCAGGAGCGGTGCGAGGTTGGTGACGGCGCGTTCGACGTACGTGAGATCGGCGCTCATCCCGTCCGCCCGCTGCGGCGTACCCACGCAGATGAAGTGCACCTCGGCGTGGTTCGCGGCGTCCGCGTACGAGGTGCTGAACCGCAGCCGTCCCTTCGCGAGGTTGCGCCGGAGCAGATCGTCCAGCCCCGGCTCGTGGAACGGCACCCGGCCCTGCCGCAGCGACTCGATCTTGGTCTCGTCCACGTCGACGCCGATGACCTCGTAACCGAGCTCGGCGAAACAGATGGCGTAGGTGGCGCCCAGATAGCCGGTGCCCAGGAACGACAGGCGGGGATGTGTCACGTCCGGCATAACGATCGAACCCCTGGTGGGCGTCCGCTACTTACCAGTAACATCGAACGTGCTCCTCGTCGTGGTTCCTGCTGGAAGGGCGTTGTCATGTCTGAGTTCGACGTATACCGGCTGCCGGAGGACCACGAGACCATCCGTGCCGCGGTGCGCGAGGTCTGCGACGCCCGGGTGGCGCCGCACGCCGCCGAGGCGGACGAGACCGGGGAATTCCCCAAGGCGTCGTACGACGCGCTGCGCGCCGCCGATTTCCACGCCCCGCACATCCCCGAGGAGTACGGGGGAGCCGGCGCCGACGCGCTCGCCACCGCGATCGTGATCGAGGAGGTGGCCCGGGCCTGCGCGTCGTCCTCGCTGATCCCGGCCGTGAACAAGCTCGGAACGCTCCCGCTGATCCTGTCCGCGTCGGAGGCCCTGAAGGAGCACTATCTCTCCAAGGTCGCCTCCGGCGAGGCGATGTTCTCGTACTGCCTCTCCGAGCCGGAGGCCGGCTCGGACGCCGCCTCGATGACCACCCGGGCGGTCCGGGACGGCGACCACTGGGTGCTCAACGGCGTCAAGCGCTGGATCACCAACGCCGGGGTGTCCGAGTTCTACACCGTTTTCGCCGTGACAGACCCGTCGGCCCGCTCCCGGGGCATCTCGGCGTTCGTCGTGGAGAAGTCGGACGAGGGCGTCTCGTTCGGGGCGCCGGAGAAGAAGCTGGGGATCAAGGGCTCGCCGACCCGCGAGGTCTACTTCGACAACGTACGCATCCCCGCCTCCCGCATGATCGGTGACGAGGGCACCGGCTTCGCCACCGCCATGCGGACGCTCGACCACACCCGGGTGACCATCGCGGCCCAGGCCGTCGGCATCGCCCAGGGCGCGCTCGACTTCGCCAAGGGGTACGTCCAGGAGCGCAAGCAGTTCGGCAAGCCGATCGCCGACTTCCAGGGCATCCAGTTCATGCTCGCCGACATGGGCATGAAGCTGGAGGCGGCCCGCCAGCTGACCTACGCGGCGGCGGCGAAGAGCGAGCGCGGCGACGCCGACCTGACCTACTTCGGCGCCGCGGCGAAGTGCTTCGCCTCGGACGCCGCAATGGAGATCACCACGGACGCGGTCCAGCTGCTCGGCGGGTACGGGTACACCCGCGACTACCCGGTCGAGCGAATGATGCGCGACGCGAAGATCACCCAGATCTACGAGGGCACGAACCAGGTGCAGCGCATCGTGATGGCCCGCCAGCTCCTCAAGGGCTGACGTGCTGGGCTGCTTGTGCCGGGACTATGCGGTTGGGGACGGTCGTCCCGGCCGTTCCCGGCGAAGCAGCCGCCCGCGGTGTTCGAGGGGAGCGGCGGCGGTCGCCTCGAGATGGGCGAGTAGGTCCTGGAAGTCTTCGTAGGAGGTTGCTATCGCCTCGCCGAAGACGCGTTTGATGTGTGGCTCCAGCCGGAGGACCTCGTCGTACAGCCGGGCGGTCGAATGGAAGATCTTCAGGTGCCGGCGGGTCCGCAACGAACGCCCGAAGAACGGTATGGCGGAGTTCTTCGTGAGCGTTACCAGGCCGAAATTGAGCTCGATACCGATCTCATCGCCCTCTGTTCGGGGGGACTTTCCCGCCCATTTCCGCAGGTCTCGTTCCACGCGGTCGAGCTTGCCCTCGATCTGAGCCAGCGACGGGTTGCCCCGCAGCAGGCCGTCCTGCAGTTCATGCATCCACTCGCGGAACCTTCTCCCTTCGTTCGACTGCCTGATCTCCACTGCGGCGTCCAGGATGTCTTCCGGCCGGCCGGCGTCCTTGATGGCTCGGGAGAGAAACATGGGAAGGTGTACTTGGACCGCATGGGAACCCAGCCGGATATTGGCGAGATGGGACCGCTCGGCGCGCGCGAGCTCCAAGGCCTTGGTGATCTCGGCGGCCAGGCTTCGCGCTCCTCCTCGACGAGTGGCTGCCTCGAATTCCGCGATGCGCGACCGCAAGGGATGCGGTAGATAGGGTATTCCCGTTCGGTCGGACAGTTCGCCGTAGTAGCAGGTGGCCACGGCGTGCCGAATCAGGCTCTCGTAGGCACGGAGCTTTTCGTCGACATCGCCGGGGCCCAGGCCGGCCTTGGCCCAGGGGTGCCGGCCGCGGGCCACCCGCCGGCGGCGTTCGCCGGCATTCCGGCGGAAGGCCTTGGAGTGCTTGTCGAAAAGTGACGCCAGCACATCGTCGAGAAGCCGGTACGGCATCTCGTCGAGGAAGAGCGGCAACAACTGCGAACCGTCGGATCCGTCGGATATCCGCATATTTATCCGACTGTGTCGCTGCTCGCCGGCGAACAGTACGGGATCGGAGAACCCGGTCTGGAAGTATCCGTTGCTTATCTCGAAGACTGCCGCCTCGATCCGGCAGGTGGCAAGCAGCCCCAGATAGTCGGCGAATTCGGTGGAGTCCGACCATGAGTTGACGTTCGAGAGCGCGTTTTCAAAAGCTGTCCGGGCCTCCGAGCTCGTCGGCCGTAGCGGAAGGATGTAGTCGTCGGTGGGCCGCTTCCTCTGGGGGCCGCCGGACAGCATGATTCTCTGGTCGGCCCAGGTGCTCGTCCCGGAGCCGTCGACGAAGATCTTGTCATGGAGGATGAGGCACTGCACCAGCTGGCCGAGGCAGGCAAGGTCGGTGGCGACCCGGAATCCGTCGTTGAGGTCGTAGTCCCATTTCAGGGAGTGAAGTTCGTCGTCAGTTCTCGGATACGTCGTGAATTTGGCGTCTCTCGCCGGGAGGCTCAGGATCCGCAAGGCGCCCTGGAGCGTCATGTTGTCCATCAGCACCGAGTTGGTTTGCGCGTATCGCACCATCGCGAGAACGCCCGGCTCCGGCAAGGGACTCTCCTATTTCGACATCCGTCTCTCGAATAGCTGCCTATTCGCAGGGTAGAGCTCGGGCTCAAACGCGGGCATGGGCCGGGTGCGAGTGCACCCGGCCCACCTGGTCACGCGGTCGTTACGACTTCTTGGTCCACTGCTGGTTGTCCTGGCCGTTGCAGGTCCACAGCAGCAGCATCGTGCCGCTCGCCGTGCCCTCGCCGGCCGCGTCCACGCACAGGCCGGACTGGACGCCGACCAGGGTGCCGTCGGGCTGGAAGGTCCACTGCTGGTTGTCCTGGTTGTTGCAGGTGTAGACGATCACCTTCGTGCCGGCGACGGTGCTCTTCCCGTACGCGTCAAGGCACTTGCCGGCCGCGAGCCGCAGCTCGCCGATCGACGTGTTGGTCCACTTCTGGGTCGCGCTGCCGGTGCAGTCGGCGAGCACCGTCTGGGTGGCGTTCACGAGGCTGCTGCCGGTCGTGTCGACGCAGCGGCTGGACTGCTTGCCGACCAGCAGGGTCGCCGTGGCCGTTCCGGTGCCCGTGCTGGTGCTGGTCGACGGGCTGGGGCTGGCCGAGGGGCTGGCCGAGGGGCTGGCCGAGGGGATGGTGCTGGGCGACGGGGTGGCGCTCGCGGACGGGGTCGGGTCGGCCGCCGGGGTTCCCTTGATCAGGAAGAGGTTGTCCGCGACGTTGTACTCCTTCGCCAGGTACGTGCCGGGCGACGGGTTGGTGTTGTAGTAGTCGTCGTGGTTGCAGTCCAGCCGCATGTCGTGCGACTGGTCCGGGCATGCGGTGTGCATGACCGTGTCGTCCTCGTCCTGGTAGCACATGACGTCGTACTCGTCGGTGCAGTGCGCGTGGTGCGAGGCGTTCGGGGCGTCGTCGTTGACCGCGCCCAGGTTGTGCCCCAGCTCGTGGGACGCCACGTCCGGGTACTGCCAGCAGCCGTTGTCGACCCGCGCGTAGCCGCCGCCGTTGGACCGGTTGGAGTCCGACTTCGTCGTGTCGCCGAGGAACTCGCCGATGCCGCAGTAGACGTTGGTGTCCACGAACATCAGGTACTTGCGGTCGTCCCGTTCGGGGTAGCCGGCCTTGATCACGGCGTCCTTGGTCGTGTCGAAGTCGCTCAGCGCCGAGTCGGCGATCTGCACGTCCCGCACGACCGCCCGGCAGACGCCGTCGACCTGTTCCGTCACGAATCGGACGTGCCGTACGCCGCCGGTCTCCTGGGCGCTCTGGTAGTAGATGTCGTCGACCTGCTCGGCCCGCAGCCGGAAGGTGTCGTGGAACTTGTCGTACTGGCTGGTGGCGCCGTGGACGTAGAGGACCTCCACCCGCTTTCCGGTGGTGCCGTCGCCCTCGCAGACCGGCAGGCCGGTGGTGGCGGCCGCGGCCAGCGTGGTGGTACTGGCGGGCGAGGCGGCCAGCTTCACCGAGACGTCGGCCGGCGGCTCGTCCGGGCCGTGCGTGCAGCGCGTCCTGGTGCCCTTTGCGGCCAATTCATAGCCGCCTACGCACAGTCCGGTCTTCGCTACCGTCAGGCCGCGATAGACGAGACCTTTGCGGGGATTGTCCTTGGGCATCCTGGGCAGCGGTTCGGCGTCCGCACCGAACATTTTCGACGAGCTCGCGGCGTGCGTCGTCGCGGCCGCTGCCGGGCTGCTCACCACGGCGGCGCCGGCGAGGGCGGTCCGGTGCTCGCTCCGGGAGTCCGTGCTGGTGCCGCACGCGTAGAGGGCGATGAGCGCGGAGCTCAGGGCGGCGGTGCCGAGCAACACCGGCCGGGCCCGATGGCGAGAATCCACGGTGTCCTTCTCATTCCTAAGGAACGTTTAAACAATGGCGTGTGTAAATGCGAATGAATGGCAGACCCGGACCGTACCGAATGTCGAATCGGGCGTCAACGCGCGAAAAGGTTGCCAGCCGATCGATCACATTCTTGTAACGCCCGGTCAGGAGACAGGTCTTGGCTCACGTGGACCGATCTTCGATGGGCCGGCGGATCGGGATAGCCTGACCGCAGCCCTTCGAAAGGATCCCCGCCGTGACGAAGCGCCTCGACACCGGCACCGCTCACTCGGCCCGGATGTACGACTATCTGCTGGGCGGTAAGGACAACTTCGGCGCCGACCGGGAACTGGCCGATCAGTACCTGTCGCTCTACCCGCACGGCCGGACGGCGGCGCTGGAGAACAGGGCGTTCATGCGCCGGGTCGTCGACTGGCTGACCAGCGACATCGGCCTCCGTCAGTTCCTCGACATCGGCACCGGCATCCCGACGTCGCCGAACGTGCACGAGATCGCGCAGGGCATCGCCCCGCGGTCCCGCGTGGTCTATGTGGACAATGACCCGCTCGTGCTGGCGCACGCCCGCGCGCTGCTGGTCAGCCGGCCCGAAGGGGCGACGGACTACCTCGACGCGGACGCCCGCGACCCGGAGCGGATCCTCGCCGAGGCGTCCCGGACCTTGGATTTCGGCCGGCCCGTCGTACTGATGCTGGTGTCGCTGCTGCACTTCCTCACCGACGCGGACGACCCGTACGCGAAGGTGGCCCGGCTGGTGTCCGCCCTGGCCCCCGGCAGCTTCCTGGTCATCTCGCACGGCACGTACGAGACGCTCGAACCGGCGCAGGCCGGGCGGTTCAAGGCGCTCAACGCCGCCAGCCCGGTGCCGTTCCAGCCGCGGGACACCCGGGAGGTGGGCCGCTTCTTCGACGGCCTGGACCTGGTGGAGCCGGGCATCGTCCCGGTCGCCGCCTGGCGCGACGGCGACCGCGAGGAGCCGCGTCCGCCCGCGGATCAGGTGGCCTACTACGGGGCGGTCGCCCGGATTCCGTGAAGGCCGAGACGACGTGGTCGAACCGGGCCGTGGTGACCGCGCCGAACCAGGTCTTGCAGGCGCCGAGGCCGGCCAGCTCTTGGCGTCGGCCGAGTAGGTCGCGGCATCGGCGGCGGCCTGCTTCAGGAAGGCCGGTCGGGCAGGAAGATCTCCTCGATCGTCAGGCCGAAGACGCCGGCGATGGTGAACGCCAGGGGCAGGCTCGGGTCGTACCGCTCGGTCTCGATGGCGTTGATCGCCTGCCGGGAGACCTGGCAGCGGTCGGCCAGCTCGGCCTGACTCCAGCGGCGGGCGGCCCGCAGTTCGCGCAGCCGGTTTCTCATCGGCGCGCCCTCATCGGTGCAGGCGGGTACGCAGGTCGGCGAGCCCGAACCAGATCGCCATCCCGCCGAGAAGGATCAGCTGCGCCAGCTGGTGGAGCTGGATGATGCCGGCGGCGTCGAGCACGGTGGCCACCTGCAGCGCCACCAGGACCGCCGCGAAGGCGATGGCCATGCTCTCCAGCTGGATCTTGCGCAGGTATTCGTCGGCGCGCCGGAACGCCCGCACCAGGACCCAGGCCACGGCGAGCGAGAACGCCGCCGTGACCGCGATCCACAACGCCCTCTGGCCGGCGCTCGGGTGCGGATTGCTGCCCAGTGCCAGGGCCACGATGCCCAGAGTGGACACCGGAAGGCCGTCGATGAGGACCGCGCGGCGGGCCGCGCGAGTCGCCAGATCTTCCTGTTTCGCCATGATCCGAAGGTAAGGCGCACGTTCCATACTGTCAAGTGTCCTTGACACTATGGAAAGCATACCTTACATACCTACGAGAGTTCTTCGACCTTCACCTCCGCCACCAGGACGACCGCCTGCCCCGGCGCCCCGCACCTCGCTATCCGCAGGCCAGGTTCGTTCGCTGAGGGTCCGGCGAAAAAGTTTCGACGGCGGGCAACCTTTCCGGCCCGCCGGATCACTAAGCGGATGGAGCACGTCATGAGCTCGCCCGGCCGGACGGCCCCCACCATCCGGCCGGCCGGGCGCTTCCCGTCCGTACCGGCCCACATCCCCAGGAAGGCACTCGGCTTGACCGACCCCGGGAGCGCCTTCGGGCGATTCTTCGAGGAGCACCATGCCGACCTGTCGCGCCTCGCGTTCCTGCTCACCGGCGAGTCGGGAGCGGCCGACGACCTGGCCGCCGACGCCTTCGTGGAGGTGTGGCGGCACTGGCCGCGGGTGCAGGCGGCGGACAGTCCGGTCGCGTACGCCCGCGGCATCGTCGCCAACCTCGCCCGGCAATGGATCAAGAAGCAGGCGCGGGACCGCGCCGGTGTGCTCGGCCTCGGACTGTTGCGGCGCGACACCACCGAGCCGGACACCCTCGCGGTCCTCGACGTGCGGGCCGCGCTGCGCCGGCTGCCGCAACGACGGCGCGAGTGCGTCGTGCTGCGGTACGGGTTCGACGTGCCGGAGCGGGAGGTCGCCGAGATCCTCGGCATCTCGGTCGGCGCGGTGAAGAGCATGACCTCGCGCGGGGCGGCGCAGCTGAGCACCTATCTCGAAGATCTCACGGTGGCGACAGGAGGAGGACGACGTGCTACCGCAGGATGAGCGCGACCTCCGCGGCGCGCTGAAGGCCGAGGCCCAGCGACATCGGCCCGACCGGGCCGCCATGCTCGAGCGGATCGAGCGCGGGCGCGCCCGGTCGTCGACGGCCGCCCGCCTGGCCGCCTGGTTCCGTCCCGTGGGTTTCCTGCGGCCGATCGCCGCGGCGGCCGGCGTGGTTGCCATCCTGGTGGCCGGGGTGACCGGCATCCGCGTCGCCGGCCGCCCGAGCGGGCCGGCCGCGCCGGCCGCCGAGTCCTCGGCCGAGACGTCCGCCCCGCCCACGCCGCCCGCGTCGCCCTCGGCCCGCTCCGGCGTGGACGGCTCCGGCGGCCACGGCGCCCCGCCGCGCTCGGTCACGAGCACCGCGCCCGCCGAGTCGACGACCCGGCCCACCGTCAAGCCGAGCACCTCCGCCACGCCCGTGGTGGTCCGCGACGGCTACCTGAGCGCCACGGCGGCGCTCGACGCCGGCTCGATCGGCACTTGGTCGCAGAGCGACGTCCTGGTCACCACGAACAAGCCGATCACCGCCCTGGTCGTGGAGATCCACATCGCGCGGACCGACGGGGTGGCCAAGACCGGGCACTGGAGCTCGATCTCCGACGACCAGACGACCAGCGAGGTGGACACGTCGGACGCGACGCTGATCTACCGCTTCACCGTCAAGCCGGGCAACACCCTCGCGCCCGGCACCTACACCTTCGCGGCGCAGTTCAGTCACGCCGAGGGCGCCCGGCCCCTCGCCGGCGACACGTACACGGTGACCACGATCGCCTCCGACTCGGACCACGCCACCGTCACCGGCGGTTTCTGATCAGTTCTTCCCGGCGGCCTTCACGGCCACCGGGATGCCGTTCAGCACGCTGTTCCCGGAGAGGCGGTCGATCGCCAGCTCGTCGGTGAGCACGTTGCTGTTCACCCCCGGGTGCTCGGCCGCGACGGCCAGCCGGGTGCCGGGCACGCCGTGGCCCCACCCGTGCGGCAGGCTCACCACCCCGGGCATCACCGCGTCGGTGACCTCGACCCGCGCGTTCACCGCGCCGGCCCGGGAGGTCACCTCGGCCCGGTCGCCGTCGGCCAGGGCGAGCCGGGCCGCGTCGGTGGGGTGCACCTGCAGCGTGCACCGGTCGCGGCCCTTCACCAGGGCCGGCACGTTGTGCATCCAGCTGTTGTTGGAGCGCAGGTGGCGGCGTCCGATGAGGACCAGGTCGTCGTCGTGCCGCCGGTCGAGGGCGGAGCGCAGCCGGTCGACGTCGGCCACGATCGGCGGCGCGCACAGCTCCACCGTGGCGCTCGTCGTGCGGAGCACCTCGGGGATCCGGGGCCGCAGCGGTCCCAGATCGATGCCGTGCGGGGCGTCCAGCAGGCGGGCCAGGGACAGGCCGCCGGGGCGGAGGCCGAACCCGTCGCCGTACGCGCCGGTCCGTAGCGCGACGTCGAGCAGGCGCTCGGCCGGGTGGTCGCCGCTGACTTGCGCGCGCAGGTCGTCGGCGGAGCAGTCGGCCGCGGCGGCCACCTTCGCCAGCGCCTCGTCGAGCAGGCCGTCGTGCAGGATCGCCGGTGATGCCCCGGCGCCGGCACCCTTGGCGATCAGCGTGAGCCGGGCGAGGATGTCGCACTCGTCCATGCTGTCGGGCTCCGGCGGGAAAACCGGCGGGGAGTACGCGGCGAAGTTGCGCACCGCCAGCCCGAGGAACGAGAAGTCGTAGTGGCCCTTGCGGGTCGGATCGGTCGGCGGCAGCACCACGTCGGCGTGCCGGGTGGTCTCGTTCAGGTACGGATCGACGCTGACCATGAACTCGAGGCCGTCCAGCGCCCGGGCCAGCCGCTCGCTGTTCGGCGTGGACAGCACCGGGTTGCCCGCCACCGTGACGAAGGCACGCACCTGCTCGTCGCCCGGCGTCTCGATCTCGTCGGCCAGGGTGGCGACCGGCAACTCGCCCATGACCTCGGGCAGCCCGCGCACCCGGCTGTGCCAGCGCCCGGTCCGGAAGCCCTTGCCGCCGGGGCGGGCCTGCGGGCGCAGGTGCGCGGCGAGCGGGAACATCACCCCGCCGGGCCGGTCGAGGTTGCCGGTGAGCACGTTGACGACGTCCACCAGCCAGCTGGTCAGCGTGCCGAACTCGACCGTACAGGTGCCGATCCGCCCGTACACCGCGGCGGTGGGCGCGGCGGACAGCTCCCGGGCGAGGCCGCGGATGCGTTCGACGGGCACGTCGCACGCGGCGCTGACCCGCTCGGGGGTGAAGTCGCGCGCCAACTCCTCGACCTGCTCGACGCCGGTCACGTGGCCGGCCAGCCCGCCCAGGTCGGTCAGGCCCTCGGCGAACAGCGTGTGCACGATGCCGAACAGCAGGAACGCATCCGTGCCGGGGCGGATGAACAGGTGCTCGTCGGCGTGCTGGGCGGTGCGGGTGCGCCGCGGGTCGACCACCACGAACCGGCCGCCGCGGGCCTGGATCGCCCGGAGCCGGCCGGGCAGGTCGGCCGCGGTGGCCAGGCTCCCGTTGGACTCCCAGGGGTTCGCGCCGAGGATCAGCAGCAGGTCGGTGCGGTCCACGTCGGGCACCGGGATGGCGAGCGGGTTGCCGTACAGGTAGCCGCAGGACACGTGCTTGGGCATCTGGTCGACCGTGCTGGCCGAGAAGATGTTGCGGGTGCCGACCGCGCGCAGCAGCGGCCTCAGGTAGAGGCCGCCGGCCATCGTGTGCACGTTCGGGTTGCCCAGGTAGAGGGCGACCGCCTGCGGGCCGTACCGCTCGACGATCGGGCGCAGGCCCGCCTCGACCGCGCGGAACGCCTCGTCCCAGCTCACCTCCTCGTGGCCGGCGCCGCGCCGGACCAGCGGGCGGCGCAACCGGTCCGGGTCGGCGGCGAGCTCGCCGAAGGTCGCCCCCTTGGGGCAGACGAAGCCGTGACTGAAGACGTGCTCCCGGTCGCCGCGCGCGGAGCTGATCCGGTCGCCGCTCACGGTGAGTTCCAGGCCGCAGGCGGCCTCGCACAACGGGCAGGTCCGATAGGCCGTACGGGTCGGGTCGTCGCCCATGGTGAACCGCCTTCCCGGGCCGCCGCGGCGACCCATGGCCGTTACTCGTCGGTATCCTCCCACGCGCGGCGACCCGCTGGCACGTCCACGCGATCATGGTTGCTCATGGGGACAGCAGACACCGAACGAGCCGTCCGGGCGGCCGAACGCTGGATGGCGCTCGGCGCGCACCCGAACGTCCGCGCGTGCCACTCCGTCGAGGTCGTCGACGGCAGCCCGCGCATCCTCGCCGAGCAGGTCGAGAGCGGCCCGGTCGGCTCCCCGGCGCTCGACCGGGTGCTCGACATCGCGATCCAGACCGCCTGGGCGATCGGCCATGCGCACCGGCACGGCGTCGCCCACGGGAGCGTCGCGCCCGGCACTGTGCTGGTCGCCGCGGACGGCTCCGTCAAGGTCACCGATTTCGGCCTGGACGGAACGGCCGACGCGGCCGGCTTCGCGGCATTTGTGCGGCAACTCGGCGGGTCCGCGCTGCCCGCACCGGTCGCGGACCTGCTCGATCGTTGCGTACGGGACGAGCTGCGCCTGGTGGAGGCCGCGGCCGAGCTGGTGGAGATCTACCGGCGCGAGTGCGGCCGGCCGTACCCGCGCCCGGCGCCGAGGCCGGTCGCCCGGACGTCCGACGAGCTCACGAACCAGGCTCTCGCGCTGGCCGCCGTCGGCCGCGTCGAGGCCGCGCGGCCGGTCTTCGAGCAGGCCCTGGCCGCCCACCCGGGGCACCCGGAGGCGACCTACAACTATGGGCTGCTGCGCTGGCGGGCCGGCGAACTGACCGACGACCGGCTGCTCGCGACCCTGGACGCGATCGGGCGCGACGACCTGCGGGGCTTGGTCGAGCTCGAGCGGGGCGGCCCCGCCGAGGTGCCGCCGCGTAAGGTCCGCGTCCGGCCGGGGATCCGGTCGGACTCCCTGCACGCGGGACCGGGCCGGCAGGTCGATCACGTACGGCTGAGCGCCGACGGCCGGATCCTGGTGACCGCCGGGAACGAGACGCTGCAGGCCTGGGAAACCGGGTCCGGCCGGTGCCGGGTCGAGGCGCAGGAGCACTCGATCAAGGCCGACGCGCTGCACGTCACCGCCGACGGGCGGTACGCGGTGTCCGGCGGCGGCAACCTCGTGAAGGTGCGTGATCTCCGGGACGGCAAGCGGCTGCGGAGACTCCGGGCCGGCGGGCTGGTCGTCGACGTCTGGGCCGAGGACCTGAGTGCCGCCGTGATCTCGGTCCGCGGTCAGTTCGAGCTGTGGGACCTGCGGGACGGCCGGCTGCTGCGGGTCATCGAGCACGACGGGCCGATGTCGGCGGCCGCGGTGTCCGCCGACGGCCGGCGCGCCGTCTCGGCCGGCTTCGACCACGCCGTACGGCTGTGGGACCTGCGGACCGGGGAGTGCCTGTTCCGCCTCGACGGCCATCCGACCGGGGTACGCGCGCTGCGGCTCAGCGCCGACGGCCGGGTCGCGGTCTCCGCGGGGGAGTACGACCCGGTCCTGCGGGTCTGGGACGTGGACGGTGGCCGGTGCCGGCACCTGCTCGACGGGCACGTCCGCGAGGCACGCGGGCTGGACGTCAGCGCCGATGGCCGGTACGCGCTCTCCGCGGGCGGGACGGACCGCACCGTACGGCTGTGGGACCTTGATCTTGGTCGTTGCCTGCGCACGTTCCCCAGCTACTACGACGATTCGGCGGCGCTGAGCGCGGACGGCCGGCTCGCGGCTGCGGGCGGTTTGGACGGTGCGGTGCGGCTGTGGGACCTCCCGGCGCCCACCGACTACGTCGCGCCCGCCCGACCGTGCCGTCCCCGCTCGTACGCCGAGATCGAAGCGCTCGAATCCGTCGCGAGCGCGGTCCTCGACCGGGCGGAGCGGGCCACCGCCGAGGAGCATTTCGGCACGGCACACGCCCTGTTGCTGCAGTTGCGAGCCGATCGGCGCCAGGATCGGACCCCGCGCGCGCTCCGCGCCTGGCACCGGCTGAGCGCGCGGGTCGACCGCGTCGCCGTCGAGGAGGTCCGCACCACCCGGGTCCTCGACGGCCACACCGACCGGGCCGAATCGATCTGCGCCGGCCCGGACGGCCGCACCGCGATCTCCGGCGGCCGCGACGGCACGCTGCGGGTGTGGGATCTGGAGAGCGGCGCCTGCCGGCAGATCCTCACCGGCCACACCGGGCCGGTGCGGTCGGTGGCGATGTCCGGCGACGGCCGTACCGTGCTGTCGGCCGGCCGGGACAAGACGGTCCGCGTCTGGGATCTGGACTCCGGGCGGAGCGTGCACACCCTCGCCGGGCACGACAGCGTGGTGTACGCCGTCGCGGTCAGCGCCGACGGCCGCCGCGCGGTGTCCAGCGCCCGGGACGGCGACCGGCTGCTGGTCTGGGACCTGGAAAGCGGCGAGCGGATCCGCCGCCTCGACGGTCACACCGGCGGCGTGCCCACGGTGGCGATGACCGCCGACGGACGGCGGGCCGTCTCCGGCAGCCACGACGGCACGGCCCGGGTGTGGGACCTGGACACCGGGGAGTGCGTACGGGTGCTCGCCGACCCCCACCGGAGGGCCGCGGTCGACGTCGTCCGGCTGAGCGCCGCCGGCGGCCGGGCGCTCGCCGCCGGCTGGGACGGGCCGGCGCGGCTGTGGGACCTCGCCTCCGGCGCCTGCCTGCGGACCTTCGAGCCGAAGTGGCCGGGGCTCGCCGACGTGCGGCTCAGCGACGACGGCCGGTACGCACTGGCCGCGGGCAACCGGCTGCTGCGGCTGTACGACCTGGCGACCGGCGACCCGGCGTACGACCTCCCGGAGCGCCCGGAAGAGATCTCCGCGGTGTGCCTGAGCCCGGACGGCCGGTTCGTCGCCGCCGCCGGCCGGGACGCGAAGGTACGCACCTGGGAGCTGATCTGGCGGCTGGCGGTCCCGGAGGATCTAGGCTCTGTGTCATGACAACTTTTGCCGCGCGTACGATCGCCGCCCTGCGCGCCGAGCACGACAGCCTCGCCTCGGTGGGCTCCACCATCTCTCCCGCCCAGCTCAAGGGCCCGTCCGGCGCCTCGGACTGGACCGTGGCGCAGGTCTTCTCGCACCTGGGCAGCGGCGCGGAGATCACGCTGGCCGCCTTCCGCGCCGGCACCGGCGAGGCCGAGGCGCCGGGGCCGGATTTCAACCAGCGCGTGTGGGACCGGTGGAACGCGATGAGCCCCGAGGCGCAGGCCGCCGGCGCGGTCGAGTCGAACGCCGCGCTGGTCGCCGCCCTCGAGGCGCTGACGCCCGAGCAGCACGAGTCGCTCGCGATCAACCCGGGCTTCCTGCCGCAGCCGGTCCCGCTCGCGACCTTCGCCGGCCTGCGGCTGAGCGAGGTGGCCCACCACGGCTGGGACATCCGGGTCGGCGACGACCCGGCGGCCGCGCTGTCCGACGGCACGGCAGCCCTCCTGGCCGAGCACCTCAGCGGCGGCCTGAGCTTCTTCCTGAGCTTCATCGCCAAGCGCGAGGCGATCGCGGAGCCGGCCGTGATCGGGATCGACGGCACGCCGTACCGCATCGTGCTCGACGACCGGGCCCACTTCACCACCGACGCCGCCACCGTCACCGCGACCTTCGTCGGCCCGCTCGAGTCCGCACTGCGGCTCATCGTCGGCCGGCTGGCCCCGGCGCACACCCCGGCCGGCGTCGAGGTGAACGGCAACGTCACCCTGGACGGCCTGCGCGAGGTTTTCCCGGGGTTCTAGGGCTTTCGCGTGATCGTGTAGTGCAGGACCAGGAAGGGCAGCCCGTACAGCGAGAACGCATGCTCCGCCCGCAGCTCGCCGGCCTCGGTGAAGACGTCGAGCCGCTCGGCGAAGCCGTGCACCGCGAGCGTCGTCAGCTCGCGTGACTCCGCGTCGATGTAGCTCAGATAGTGCCCGGGGTGGGGCAACCCACTCCGGCTGCTGAGCACCAGCCCACCCCCGGGCCGGGGCAGCGGCAGCAGGGTCGCCGTGAAGTTGGCCTGCGGCACCGGGAAGCCGACGCTGACGTAGCCGCGCCCGTCGTGCCGGTACGTCGTGTAGATCCCGACGTAGATGGGCTCGTCGGTGTCGGCGAAAGACCTGATCCATCCGCGTACGCCGATCAGCTCCGACCCGTCCGGAGTGATGGTGTCGATCCGGCTGCGGACGCCACGCACCGTCTCGCGCTGGTTCATCGGCACGTTGGCCTGGCCCAGCGGCCGGGCCACCAGGGTCCGGTAGATCAGGTAGCCGGGCCGCACCCACGGCCGCCACTCCGGCCGGATGTCGAGCTTGAACCGGGTGGTGTGCTCGTAGAACTCCCGTACCAGCGGATCGACCTCGGCCGGCTCGAACTGGGGCCCGGCCAGGTCGTCCAGCGAGCCGACGATGCCGACGTCGGCGGCGTCCGCCTCGTACTTCCCGCCGAGCACCTCGGCGAGTTGCCGGACGTAGTCGGTGCCCACGTACCCGGTCCGCGCCTCCAGCGGCACCACGAACGGCAGCTCCGCGGCCGGCACCCGCTCGGCCAGCAGGCTCACCTGCGGATCGCGGAACACCGCCGCCGACAGCGCCCGGAACCCGACCACCGCGCTCGCCGCCACCGCGGCCGGCGGCGCCTCGGCCCCGGCGGCCAGACGCCAGGCCGCGCCGACCGCGGCCCCGGCCACCGGGCCGAGCGCCACCTTCTGCGGCCGCAGCCCGAGCGCACCGGCGAACGCCCCGGCCGCCAGCCCCACCGGCACCGGCCCGGCCTTGGTCAGCCGCGCACCCAGCCAGCCGGCCGGCGCCGCGAGCGCGCCGCTCATCGCCACCCGGGACCACCACGCCGGGATCTCGCCGGGCCGCTGCCGCGCCCGCGCCACCGCCTCGGTCGCGGCCAGCGCCGCCGCGCCGGGCAGTACACCGCGGCGACCGGCGATCGCCGCGCCGGCCAGCGCCCCGACGGCCGCCGCGAACGCTATCCCGCCTTTGTCAACAGCCACGCACGCACGTTAGCCCAGTGCTAACAGGTCGGCCATGGTGAACGGCGGTGCGGCCGTCGGCAGGGTCGGCTGCCAGTCCGGTTCGAGCGCGAGGTAGCTCGCCTCGTCGGCGCGCAACAGTCCGATCAGGACCTCCGCGACGATCCGGCCGCCGACCGGGCCGAGCCGGTCGCCGCCCGCGCCCAGGTGCTCGGCCTCCTTGAGGATGTAGAACCACAGCGGCGTGCCCCCCGGCCAGGCGTGCCCCAGCTGCTCGGCGCTCAGCGCCGGCACCCCCATCAGCTCGGCGACCGCCTCGCCGCTGGGCAGCTGGGTGGTCTCGCCGCGTAGCAGGTCGCGTACCGCCAAGGACCGGTAGGCCTCGGTGTCGACCACGCCGGTCACCTGCTCGGGCAGGCCGATCAGGCTGCCCGCGAGCCGCCCGTCGAGCCGCTTGGCCCGCTGCGCCGGCGGGTGTCCGGGCAGGTCGAAGATCTGGGCGAGGTCGAGGCGCCGATCGGCCGGCAGCGGCCCGAAGCCGACCAGATCGGGGAAGAGCGGCAGGGCCGGCCCCTGGGCGGTGAGCCGGTAGGCGTGCCGGATCTGCCCGTGCCCGTACCGGTAGGCGGCATCGGCGAACTCGAGCGGGATGTACCCCTCGCCCGGCTCCGGCGCGAACCACCGCCCGCCCTCCGACAGCACCTCCTTGACCAGATCGGGCCCGACCAGCCGGGGCAGGAAGTCATGCACGGTGATCCACTGGTAATGCCAGGTCAGCGTGATCCGAGCACGATCAAAAACCTCATTCGCCGGTACGCCGTTGGCCCGCAGCCAGTCGACGATGTGGTTGTGCGCCCGCAACAGCGCCACGTGCAGGCTCACCACGAACAGGTGCACGTCGTTGCGCGGGTCGCCGATCAGGGCCACCCCCTGCTGGTTGCGCGGCACGTCCCCGCCGTCCGGCCCGAGCAGGAACTTCGCCGGGTCGGCCAGGTCGAACAGGAACGGCGAGCCGACCGGCCCGTCCGCGTAGAGCATCTCCAGGTTGAGCTTCGGGGCGCGGGCGTTGCGCAGCGCCCCGGGGTCGGTGGCGCCGCCGATCGCCGACCGGTCGGCGGTGATGTCGTGCGCGACGATCTGCCCGAAGAACGGCCAGCCGGCCGCCTCGGTCGCGTCGTCGCCACCGGGCGCCAGCGAGTCCAGCACCGGCGCGGCGTCGCAGACCCCGCCGCTGCTCCCGGCCCGCATCAGCAGATGCGGATCGGTGCCGAGCGGCTCCAACCCGGGAAACATCCGCCCGTAGCGCGCGGCCCCGGTCGGCCGGTCCACCGACCGCACCAGGCTGAGGCAGTGATCGCGGGCGGCCAGATAGCTGCCGTGCGTCTCGCTGTCACCGATTGAGATCGTCATCGTTCCTCCGCGGTATCCGGTTCCCCTGCTCGACAAAGACCGGGCACCGCCGTCGTCTGTGACCGACGGTCAGCTCGCGAAGGGCGCTGCGGCCGGGCGGGCGAAGTGGTACCCCTGACCGTAGTCGCAGCCCAGGTCGCGGAGCAGCTCCTCCTGGCCGGCCGTCTCGATGCCCTCGGCGGTCACGGTCAGGTTCAGCGCGTGGCACAGGGCGATCGTGTGCCGCAGCATCTCGGTGGCGGCCGGGGCGCCCGCGCCGGCCAGGAACTCGGCGGCCAGCTTGACGTTCGAGACCGGCAGCCAGGAGAGCGTGGCCAGGCTGGAGTAGCCGGTGCCGAAGTCGTCGAGGGCCAGCCGCACGCCGAGCTCGGCCAGCTGCTGGAGGGTGGCGTACCCCTGATCGAGCGCGGCGCTCTCGGTGATCTCGAGTTGCAGGCGGCCGGCCGGCAGGCCGGCCCGGTGCAGGATGTCGGCCACGTCGGCCGGCAGCGTCGGCTCGCTGAGCTGCAGCGGCGACAGGTTCACGCTGATCGTCAGGTCGCGGCCGGCCCGCAGCCAGGCGGCGCCCTGCCGGCAGGCCCGCTCGAGAATGAACCGGCCGAGCGGGCGGATCAGGCCGGTGCGCTCGGCGAGCGTGATGAAGTCGGGCGGCCCGAGCGGCGGGCCGCCGCCCGGGCGCTGCCAGCGGGCCAGCGCCTCGACGCCGGTCACCGCGCGGTCGGTGAGGCGGTAGAGCGGCTGGTAGTACGCGACGAACTCGCCACTGTCCACGGCGGACGGCAGCGCCGCGGCCAGCCGGTGCCGGCGCCGGTCGGCCTCGGCCCGGGCCGGCTCGTAGACGGCGTGCTCGTGCCGGCCCTGCCGGGCCCAGCCGAGGGCGAGGCGGGCGTCGCGCAGCCAGTGCTCGCCCGGGTTCCGGCCCTCGACGACGCCCGCGGTGACCTCCAGGCGCAGCGAGTGGTCGCCGAGCGGGAACGGCGCGGCCAGCGCCCGGCGGGCCTGGTCGGCGACCTTGACCACGTCGTCGGTGCCGGTGGTGTCGTCGAGCAGCAGGCCGAACTCGTCGTCGCCGAGATGGGCCAGGAAGACGCCGGTGAGCTGCCGCAACCGGGCCGCGACGGCGGTGAGCAGCTGGTCGGCGTTGTCCTGGCCGAGGCTGTCGGCGAGCTCCGGGTACCGGTCGATGCCGAGCAGGCACAGCCCGCGCCGGCCGCCGGTCGGCGCGGCGAGGAGCTGGCGCAGCTGCTGCTGGTTGGGCAGGCCGGTGACCGGGTCCTCGATCAGGCGCCGCTGCAGCTCGGTCTGCACCCGGCGCCAGTGGATCTTCTCGGAGCGGTTCATCTGCTCGGCGGCCTGGACGGCGGCGTCGCGCTGGGCCGCAACGAAGCCGGTGGTGACGTGTTCGAGCAGCAGGGTGACGCGGCGGCGTACCTCGGCCGGGTCGCCCTCGACCAGCGGCGGCAGCCCGTCGGTGAGCAGCCGTACGGTCATCCCGATCACCGGGGGAGCGGACATCCGCAGGTCGACCAGCTCGGCGCCGATCCGGTCGCCGGCGGCCGGATCGAACGGCTCGGCCCGGACCGCGGCGATCAGTTCGTCCAGCAGTTCCTGGAGGGCGGCGCGGGCGCGGGCGCGCACCCCGGGGACGAAGCCGACGCGGGTGACACCGCGCAGCCATTCCCGGGTGAGATCCATCCGCATCCTTCCGCACGTCCCTCATGAGCGGCTGTCGTGTGTGGCCGACGGATTATGCCCATTCACGTCCGTCGCGGGCTATTCCTACCTTGCCGACCGATCCGGGCTAACTATCGAGATCACTACGCTTGGTCGCCTGGTAAGCGCCGACCACCTCACCGAGGGTCACCGTGTGCGTCAAGTGAGAGAAACGGCATTCCGCTCAGCGTTTGCGGGCCACCGCCACCAGCGCGGCCGGCACCGGCGTGGCCTCCTCCTCGTCCGGGTCCGGGTGCCAGTAGGTTGCGCTCACCACGCCGGGCTCGACGATCTCGAAGTCACCGATCAGCGCCGTGAGCTCGGCCGGGTCCCGGATGATCACCGGCGTCGGCGTGCGCTCGTACAGCTTGCGTACCCGCTCCTGATTCGCCCGCGCCTCCGGCGTCACCTCCGGGCCGGCGTGCGACATCACCAGGTAGCTGCCGGAGACCAGGGCGTCGCCGAGTCGCTTGAGGATGCCCGCCGGGTCGGCCGAGTCCGGGATGAAGTGCAGGACCGCGACCGTCAGCACCGCGACCGGCTCGGAGAAGTCCAGCAACCCCAGCACGTCCGGGTGGTAGAGGATGCTCTCCGGGTCGCGCAGGTCGCCCTCGATCACCTGCGCGTACGGGTTCCCGGCGAGCAGGCTGCGGCTCTGCTGCACCGCGATCGGGTCGATGTCCACATACATCACCCGGGCGTCCGGGTTGGCGTCCTGCGCCGCCTCGTGCACGTTGCCCAGCGTCGGGATGCCCGAGCCGATGTCGAGGAACTGCCGTACGCCCCGCTCGGCCAGCCAGCGCACCGCCCGCCCGAGGAACGCCCGATTGGTCCGCGCGGCCAGCCCGGCACCGGGAAAGGCAGCCTCGGCCCGATGCCAAAAATCCCGATCAACCGCAAAATTGTGTACGCCGCCCAGCGCGTAGTCGTACACCCGCGAGGCGTCCGGCACCGTGATGTCGACTCCCTCGGGCACCCATCCGTACTTCTCGGCCACGAGCCCTCCCCGTTTCGGTTCCTCGACCCTCGATCATTCAAGTCTCTGAATCCGTTGGCCGCCAGTCGGCCGGGGTGTCCCCGGGAGTGACCAGGGACGCACCCTGGCGTCAACCGAGCCCCGGCGCGAGAGAGTGAAAGGTATGAACGAGCCGTACCCGTACCCGGCCTCCCCGGTCATGACCCGGGACCAGAGTCACACGCTGTTCGCCCAGACCATGGGCTTCGTCGCGCTCACTGCGGCGCTCTTCGCGGCCGGCGCCTATCTGGGCCGCGACCTCGGTGGCGGCGCCGCCATCCTCTTCTACCTGCTGTCGTTCGCCGCGCTGTTCGGCATGCAGTTCGCGGCCCGCCGGTCCCGGGAGCTGACCATCGGTCTGCTCGCCCTGTTCGGCCTGTTCATCGGCCTGGGCGTGGCGCCGACCATGTCCTACTACGCCAACCAGAACCCCCAGGCGCTGTGGCAGGCGGGCGGCGCGACGGCCCTGTTCATCGTCGGCTTCGGCGCCGCCGGCTACGCCACCCGCCGCGACCTGTCGGTGCTCGCCCGCTTCGCCTTCTGGGCCCTGATCGCGCTGATCGGCTTCGGCATCGTGCTGATCTTCGTACGCATCCCGAACGGCGCCCTGATCTACTCGATCCTCGGCCTGGTCATCTTCGCCGCCATCACCATGATCGACTTCCAGCGCCTACGCCGCTCCCGCGACATCCAGTCGGCACCACTGATGGCCGCCTCGATCTTCCTGGACATCCTGAACGTCTTCTTGTTCTTCCTGCAGATCTTCACCCGCGGCGACGACCGGTAACCGCCTGCCGCCGAAGGCCACTGCGGAATGGCCGCTTGACGCATCGGCACCCGCCGGGCGACCCGAGCACCCCGATCCGGGTGCCGGCTGCCTGGGAAGCGAAATCTCGCGACCAAGAAGAACGAAGTCCCTACTCTCGGTAACGGGACGTGACGGCGAAGTTAGGGCCGACTTCCTGACAGCGATGTCAATTCGCCGCCCGGAGTTGTCCTATGTATACGATGGCGCCCGTTGTCCCTGGGCCGCCCATTTTCCTGCGGCATGACCAGCGCATACGTCGAGTTCGCCCATACTCGACATGGGACGCGACTGGCCCTCGTTCGACTTTGAGTAGCGGTTCGAATTCGCTGTCATCGCGTCACCGCACAAGACAGCGCTCCGTCCGGACCGCTCGATCTCGGGGACAGTCGGTGACAGAGAAGCGCTACGCGGTGATCATCGGGGTCGATGACGCCGGGGGGCACGTCCAGCTGCCCAGCCTGCCGTTACCAAGCACATCCTCGACCAGAGGCTGGAACCTCGGCCGCGCGTCACCATGCAGGCTTGCGGCGTAACGATGCATCTGACCACGCCCGGTTTCCGATCCTCTCCCACGACCGCACGGCATGCGGCGCCGGCGCAGGTCGAGGTACAGATCACCCCGCTGGAGGGCCCTCTCGATCGATACGTAGAGTTGGTTTCCGACGTCGTCGGTCGATTGGTGCGTCGGCGCGCTCATGCCGCCAAGGATGCGCGCGTCACGATGGTGGATCGCCTCAAGGCGGCCACCGGCGCCAAGGCCGTGGCGCTTCTCCAACGGGGACCGGACGGCTTCACCCCGATCGATCGAACGCTCCGCTTTGATCTTGACGACGTCCGGCCGCTGCTCATGGACATCCCGTCAGCCAGGCGCCTGTGGTTCGGGCACGTCGCCGCCGCGGAGGGCTTCAGCGTCTTCTGCATGCCGGTCGACGTCGTCGAGGACAAGATTGTTCTGCTCGCGTTTGTCGACATGCCGCCCGAGCTCATCGCCATGGGCCCGATCGCCATGCTCCAGATCGCTCAGGACTGGGGGGACAGCTTCAAGGTCGTACGCGACAGCATCATCGTGCGTAAGGCGCTCACCGAGTACGCAGAGGCCCACGCGGCCGGGCCGTGGTCTGGTGATCTGCCGAAGCCCGTGTCGGTCAACGTGTCCGTCCGCTCCCTGCTTGACGACAACTACGTCGCGGCCGTCGAAGATGCAGTGGCACGTTCCGGCCTCAACGCTGCCTAGGTGACTCTGGAAATCTCCGAGCAGGACCCGATCGAAGAACGACGTGGCGAACGATGGCTAGCGGAGCCCCATGTGTACTTCCACGAGCGACTCGCTTGTCTGACCCGCAGGATCGGAGTGAACTTCGCCGTCGACGACTTCGGTGCCGGCCACGCCACGGTGTCCCGGGTCGCCGAACTACCTCTGACGCAGATAAAGATCGACCGTGCGGTGCTCCACCACTCCCGGGCAATCGATGAACTTGCCCTGGTCGTGAAGGTGGCTCGTGACCTGCTTGACCGTGGCACCACCTACATCGGACGTGCCGTGATTGTCGAAGGGGTCGACGAGCAGTCGCCGCTTGCGCTCAAGGAGATCTTCAACCAGCAGGTCAAGTATGTGCAGGGCCACATCACCCGTGCACCAGCCAGTCCCGAGCTGAAGGCCCTGCCCATCGAGGTTCGGCAGGACATCGCGGCCCGAGTGAGAGGTGACAATGACGAGCGTCCAGCTGGCGTTGCCGGACGAGATCCTGCAGGAGGTGAGCTTCCCCTACGACGGGGTGCGTGACGCGAGCGGCATCACGCTCGCCATCGATGGCATCAACTTCACCGCCAGCATCGTGACGCTGGCGGCGATCAAGCAGTACGCGCCCCGGTTGGCGGCGGCCAATCGCCGGTGGCGTCTGCACCAGGACAAGGACTCGATCACGCTCACGGTGAAGGGAGGCGGAATCGACCTGACGGTCGATCTGCCGCCGAACATCAGTACACAACGTCTGCTTGAACAACTCACGCCGCTGCTGGAGAAGGAGTAGCACCAGACGGGTATGGGCGGGGCGGTAATTTGTTCGGTGAATGCGGCGACCGGTAGGTAGCCGGATCGGGACCTGGTCCGATCTCCGCCGACGACCATAGCGGTACACCGACCGCACCGCCGCGGGCGGCGTGCTCGTCGTGGTGTTCGTCGGCTGGTGGTGCCTCGGCGGCCCGACCGGGCGGTAGCGGCCCGATGTCAGCAGTGGGCTCCGCACGCGGTACTACATTTCGTACTACACTCTGGTCATGGACCGCATCCCGATCCGCAGCCTCAACCAGGACACCGCCGGCGTGCTCGCGCGGGTCGAGCGGGGCGAGACCGTGGAGATCACGAACCGTGGCCGCCTGGTCGCGAGGATCGTTCCGGTCGGCGTCGATCCACTCGACGAACTGATCAATGCCGGTGCCGTAACGCCGCCGACCATCTCGCTTCCCTTCACGATGCCGAGCGGAGTGCCGGTGGCCGGCCAGGACGCCGGCGAGTTGATCTCGGGTCTGCGCGACGAGGAGCGCTGGTGATCTATCTCGACACGGCGGCGCTGGTCAAGCTCGTCCGGCCCGAGGTCGAGTCGCAGGCCCTCGTCGACTGGCTGGGATCGCAGCCCGCGGAGCGAGTCGTGGCGTCGGCGCTGGTCGAGGTCGAGCTACCTCGCGCCCTGCGCCGGAGTGCGCCCGGAGTGCTCGGCGGTGTCGCCGCAGTGCTCGCGCGCCTCTACCGCGTCGATATCAATGCCGCTGTCCGCGCAACCGCCGGCGCCTATCCCGAGCCTGGACTCCGTTCGCTGGATGCCATCCATCTGGCCACCGCGGAGTTCCTCGTCGCCAGCGGCCAGCCGATCAGCGCGTTTGTCACCTACGACAAGCGTTTGGCGGAGGCGGCCGAGCGGGCCGGCCTCGACGTCGTCGCGCCGAGCTGATCGCCATTGTCCCGTCCGGTTTCAGTGATCACCTGGGTCGGCGGGGCCACTGATCTTCATAAGCCGAGTGCGAGCGGCTCGGCGGGTATCCCGCACGTGAGCAGGTCGGTCAGCAGAGTGGCGAGGTCACGGGGCGAAAACAAGTCGGGTCCGGTGTATTCGCTGATCTCAGAGAGCTGCCACCAGCGAAAGCCGGCGAGGTGCTCGTCAACGGCGAGTTGGTCGTCGGTGAACTCGCCCCGGGGCTCGAAGCGGGTGACGCGGACAAGGAAGTAGTCGTTGACAATTCCGTCGAAGCCGGGCGCATGATCTGCGGCGAGGACCACTCGATGCCACACGTGCGGCGGATCGACGGCGGTGACCAAGCCGGTCTCCTCTCGCAGCTCACGGCGCAGCGCGTACGCGTGATACCGGCGTCGACCCGCATCGTTTCACGACATCGTTCAAGCGGCTCAGTAACCTCGTGCGATGTCGATCGAGATCGTGTTCGAGACCCATGCCTTGACCGAGGACAACGAGCGGGGCGTCGCGACCGGTTGGCTGCCCGGTCGGCTCAGCGAGCGCGGCCGCGGCAATGCCGCCGAGATGGGCCGGCGGCGCCGTGATGACGGCATCGCGGCGGTGTTCACTTCGGATCTGCGCCGCGCGGTGGAAACCGTGGAGATCGCGTTCGGCGGCACGGACATGCCGATCCTGCATGATTGGCGGCTGCGTGAGTGTGATTTCGGAGTGCGCAACGGCTCACCCGGAGCCGACGTCAAGCGTGATCGCCTGGACTTCTGCGATCAGCCGTATCCGGGTGGTGAAAGCCATTGTCAGGCGATCGAGCGGGTGGCGAGGTTCCTCGCCGATCTGCCGACCCGCTGGGCGGGACGCCGGGTCATGCTGATCGGGCACCTCGCGACGTACCGGGGTCTGGAGCATGCGATCAACGGGTTCACCGTGCGGGAACTGCTGGAAACGGACTTCGCATGGCGTCCGGAAGGCTGGGAGTTTCGACTCGACTGATCCGGAGAATCGCGGCCGGCATCGTGTCATTCCGATGCTTTGCGGAGGACTTCGACGGCGTCCGCGACGGTGGCGACGGTGTTGTCGGGTTCTGGTTGGTCTTCGGGCCAGGACGTCGAGCCGGTCGGCAGCCAGATGGTGTGCAGGCCGGCGTGGCGTCCGCCGGCGACGTCGAGGATCGGATCGTCGCCGATCATCCAGCCGCCGTGCATGATCGATGTCCCGCAGCGCTGCGCGGTGATGCCGAAGATCGCCGGGTCGGGTTTGCGGATGCCGACTTCGTCGGAGATGCACCAGCCGTCGACCAGCGTGTGCAGGCCGGCGCGGTGGATCTTGCCGTGTTGGTTGTCGGTCATGCCGTTGGTGACGATGCCGATCCGCCATCCGGCGTGGCGCAGCAGGCGCAGCGCCTCGAGGTCTTGCGGCCGGCAACTGACCAGTTCGGGCATGCGCCGGCGGTATTGCTGCCAGAGGTCGTCCGCGGCCTCGTCGAGGTGGAAGGCGTCGCGGACGGCGTGGAAGAAGGGGCCCTTGGCGCCGGAGGTGTTGGCGTCGGTTTCCAGGAGCCAGGTCAACGCGGCGTCGTCGAGGCGGTGGGTGCTGACGAATTCGTGGGCCCATGCGTGGAAGGCCGCGCTGCGGTTGACGAGTGTGTTGTCGAGATCGAAGAATGCCAGCCGCTGCATGTCGAGATCGTGGCACAGGCCCGTCGGCGTTCACCCGATCGCGGTCGATTAGCACAAATGATCGAGAAATGTAGTATCGTCACCGCATGGCTTCCCCTGCGCCGCAGCTCACGCCACGCCAGCAACAGATCCTGTCGATGATCCGCGAGTGGGTCGACCGCCACGGTTACCCGCCGACCATGCGCGAGATCGCGCGCGCGGTCGGGCTGGCCTCGCCGTCGTCGGTCGCCCACCAACTCGCCGTCCTGGAAAAGGGCGGTCACCTCAAGCGCGATGCCCGCGGCTCCCGGGCCGTCGCGCTGACCCAGGACAAGCCGGTGATCTACGCCGACGGCGACGAGGTCCGCGTCCCCGTGCTCGGCGCCATCGCGGCCGGCGTCCCGATCCTCGCCGAGCAGCACGTCGAGGACGAGGTGACCCTCTCGCAGAGCCTGGTCGGGCATGGCACGCTCTTCGCCCTCAAGGTCCGGGGCGACTCGATGATCGACGCCGCCATCTGCGACGGCGACCTGGTCATCGTCCGCCAGCAGCCGACCGCGGAAAACGGTGACATCGTCGCCGCCCTGATCGGTGAGGAGGCCACCGTCAAGGTCCTGCGCACCGATGGCCGCCGGGTCGATCTGGTCCCCCGCAACCCGTCGTACGACGTGATCCCGGGCAACGAGGCGACCATCCTGGGCAAGGTGGTGACCGTCCTCCGCCGCATCTGAGTGAACGTTGCCTGAATCCTCGATGCGACCGATCGACCACTCCGCGTAGCGGATCGACAATGATCGCCTGTAGCGGGTGCGGAGGCGGTCATCGAGTTCTGGTGGAGCGTGGCGCTCGCGACCCTCGGCGTGGTGGTGCCCGGGATCGCGGCGATCTACGAGTTCGTCGTCAAGGGCCGCAAGCGCCTGGGCTATCGGGTGCAAATGGACACGACGGCCACCAACGTGGTCGAGACGGACGACCCGGGCGTCTTCGACCAACTGCGCGAGCCGCTCGTCGACCCCACGCTGGTGCTGCTGCGGATCGAGAACAACGGCCAGACGCACATCGACGAGGACGACTACGCGGTCCTGCACGACAAGAAGGCCGGCGTCACGGTCACCTTCCCGGACCGCAAGGTCGTCGGCATGGTGGTGACCGAACTCAGCGACGACGGCATGCGCTCGAGCTTCGAGGAGGGCGCCGGTCTCGCGGTCAAGGCCAACCGGATCCTGCTGCCGAAGGTGCCGATGAACCGCGGCGCCCACTACAAGGTGCTGGCCGCGCTCGACACCGAGGGCGGCAACAAGATGATCCGCTACCCGGCGCCGAAGGTGGCCTGCACGATCAAGGGCGGCGTCAGCGGCGGCAAGATCCAGGAGACGCGCAGCCGGACCGGCACCCCGAAGCGTGTGATCGCCCTGATCGGCTTCCTGGTCGCCATCGTCATCGCGCAACTGGCCGTCTTCACGCAGAGCCACAACGGCGCCCCGCTCGACTGCGCGCGTGGTCACGTCAACGTCACCGGCTCGACGGCGTTCGCGCCGATCGTGCAGGAGGCCGCGAAGTCCTATCAGAACCTCTGCCCGGGCACGAGCTTCTCCTTCGACATGCGCGGCAGCGGCGAGGGCCTGCAGTTCCTCGACCAGGCCGGCCGGGACGGCAAGGCGTCCGGCCAGCTCACCCTCTCGGACGGCGAGAAGCCCGACGGGATGCCCGCGCTGATCCCCCGCCCGATCGCGTTCGTCCTGTTCACGCTGGTGGTCAACGGCGACACCGGGGTCGACGACCTGACCGTCGCGCAGATCCAGCAGATCTACCAGGGCAGGATCGGCAACTGGCGGCAGATCGGCGGCAACAACCTCCCGATCCGCCTGGTCAGCCGCAACCCGGGCTCCGGCACCCGCAACGCCTTCCAGCGCCGGGTCCTCGGCGGCGAACGCGAGCCGGGCACCAACTCCGACGACTGCCAGAACCGCGACCCCGGCTCGCTGGCCGGCGTGGTCCGCTGCGCCCGCGACTCCACCGACGCCGTACTACGCACCGTCGCGGCAATCCCCGGCGCAATGGGTTACAGCGAACTCGGCGCCGCCACCGGCCGTAAGGACCTCACCGTGGTCCGGATCGGCGGCCACCCGGCCACCGTCGCCGAGGCCGACCACAACGCCTACCCGTTCTGGGAAACCGAATTCGGCTACACCGTCGGCGAGCCACCCGCAAGCTCCCTGGCCGCAAGCTTCCTGCGCTACCTGACCAACCAGGTCGGCGCGGACATCATCCGCGCACACGGCGACCGCCCTTGCGCCGAACTGGCCAACCCCCAACTCTGCCGCCCATCCTAAAACCAATCAAAATCCCCATACCGTACGCTTCAGCCAAGTCCCCGGTGCAGCGGACGGCCGACTGCATGGTCACCCTCCGCGCCCGGCCGCCGGGCTGTCCCGGTGGGTTCCGGCGACTGCCAAACCTAGAATGACGGCATGAGCGCTGAGACCTTTGGCAGTCATCTTCCTGCCATCATCACGCTCGACGACCTTGCGGCGATGAATGCCGCTGACCGGTTCGGCCATCGCTACGAGTTGAGCCCCGCACCAAGGTTCAGGAATACACCGCCGCTGGTATTCCTCGATACTGGGTGGTCGAGCGGGATGCCGCGCAGACCGTGACGCTCCTCGTCTTGCGCCCCGACCACACGTACGAGGTGGCGACCAAGATGCCCCTCGCCTGGCTGCTGCAGACCAAGCCGGCCGACCACAACCTCTGCTAGGCCGGGAGCATCCAGCCACGTCACAGCAGTTACAGCTTCGCCGGCATGGGCTGTGCCTGCGGCGCCGTCGTGGCCGCAGGCGCGAGCCGCGGCAGGGTCAGGCCGGCGGCGGTCGCGCCCAGGGCCAGCGCCGCCGCGATCAGCACCGCCGGCCGGTAGCCGTCGACGAATCGGGCCGCCGTCCCGTAGCCGCCCGTCGCCGCGAAGACCGCACCGCCGATCGCGACGCCGAAGGCCCCGCCCAGCTGGCGCAGGGTGCTGAAGACGCCCGACGCCTTGGCCAGGTCCGGCGGCGCGACCAGGCTGACCGCCGAGCGGGTGACCGCCGGGATGGCGATGCCGAGGCCGGCCCCGCTGAGCAGGATCGGTCCGACCAGGACGAGGTAGGCCGCGGTCGGTGCGGTCGCCAGCGCCAGCGCGGCCATCCCCGCCGCGAACGCCGCGGTGCCGGCCACGATCAGGTTCCGCGCGCCCATCCGGTCGGACAGCGCGCCCGCGTACGGCGCCAGCACCATCGGCAGCACGCCCCACGGCAACAGCCGCAGGCCGGCGGACAGCGGCCCGAGGCCCTGACCGACCTGGAACAACTGGGCGGTGAAGAAGACGGCGGCGGTCGTCGCCGCGCTCACGAAGAACATCGCCGCGTTGCCGGCCGAGAACGACCGGGACCCGAACAGCCGCAGCGGCAGCATCGGCGCGGGCGCCCGGCGCTCCCAGCCGACGAAGGCGCTGAACGCGGCGACGCCCAGCACGGCGGCGCCGATCGTCTCCGTGCTGCCCCAGCCCGCGCTGTTGCCGCGGACCAGCGCCCAGACCAGGCCGGTGGCCGCGAGCCCGCCGAGCAGCAGGCCGGGCAGATCGACGCGGGCGGCGGCGCGCCGGCTCTCCGGTACCCGAGCGATCACCAGCGGCGCGGCGAGCAGGGCGATCGGCACGTTGATCCAGAAGATCCAGGGCCAGGCGAGACCCTGGGTGACCGCACCGCCGAGGACCGGGCCCAGCACCACCGCGAGCGAGGTCACGCTGCCGTAGACGCCGGTCGCCCAGCCCCGCCGCTCGGGCGGGAAGGCGGCGTTGAGCAGCGCCAGCGCGAGCGGCATGATCATGGCGGCGCCGGCACCCTGCGCGGTGCGGGCCACCACCAGCGCGGCCACCGACGGCGCCAGGGCGCACGCCGCGGAGGCGGCCGCGAACAGGACCAGCCCGGCGGCGAACATCCGGCTACGGCCCAACCGGTCGCCCAGCGCGGCGCCGGTCATGATCAGGACGGCGAAGCTGAGCGTGTAGGCGTTGACGGTCCACTCCAGGTCCTCGAGGGACGCGCCGAGGTCGCGACGGATCGACGGCAGCGCGGTGGCCACCACCAGCAGGTCCAGCACCACCATGAACGAGGCCAGGGAGCTCAGCCCCAGGACCCAGCGCTGCGTTCTCGTGATCGTTGTCGTAGTCATGCCCGGGTTGACACCGCGGCGCCCAGAAACTGGGCGGTCCGGTGTCTATCCGGGGTGAGGAGGAGGCGATGCGAGGATGCGATGGTGACCGGGGAGTCGTTCCGGGCGCTGGTCGAGCCGTACCGGCGGGAGTTGCACGTGCACTGCTACCGGATGCTCGGTTCGATCCAGGACGCCGAGGACATGGTGCAGGAGACGCTGATGGCCGCCTGGCGCGGGTTTGAGGCGTACGAGGGTCGCGCCTCGATCCGGTCCTGGCTCTACCGGATCGCCACCAACCGATGCCTGAACGCGCTCCGGGACGGCGCCCGCCGACCGCGCACCGGCGACCGGTTCGGGACCGTGCCGCCGCCACCGACCCGGCTGGCCGAACCGACCTGGCTGCAGCCGTACCCCGACTCGCTGCTCGACGGCGTGCCGGACGCGGCACCCGGACCGGAGGCACGGGTGGAGCGCCGGGAGGCGATCTCGCTGGCCTTCGTGACCGCGATGCAGTCGCTGCCGCCCCGGCAGCGCGCGGTACTGCTGCTGCGCGACGTGCTGGGCTACCGCGCGGCCGAGGTGGCGCAGATGCTGGACACCACGCAGGAGTCGGTGACCAGCGCGCTCAAGCGGGCCCGGGCCGCGATGCCGCACGAACGCCCGGCGCGGGTACGCGGTGCCGAGGAGCGGGCGCTGGCCGAGGCCTTCGCCGACGCCATGGAGCGCGGCGACGTGCCCGGGATGATCGCCCTGCTCAGCGACGACGCGTGGCTGACCATGCCGCCGGCGCCGCAGCAGTACCAGGGCCCCGAGGTCATCGGGCAGTTCATGCGGGTGGTGGTGTTCCGCGGCGGCGCCCGCCGCTACCGGCTCATCGCGACGGCCGCGAACGGCCAGCCGGCCTTCGGCGCGTACGGGTACGACGACGGCGAGTCGGTCGGCCGCGCGCGCGGCGTCCTGGTGCTCACCCTCGACGGCGACCGGATCAGCGCCATCACCCGGTTCGACCAGAGCGCGATGCCCTACTTCGGACTGCCGGAGAAGCTGCCCTGAGCGCCGCTCCCCTGGGAACATGCCGGACATGTTCCCCATCGATGACGGCCGGTCAACGACGCCGCCGGGGCCGCGTTCGCGCTGCGCGTCGCCGGCGGGCTGGTCGGGCCGCAGCTGGCGATCACCGCGCCCCGCCCGATGGCCGCCTCGGAGGACTTCGCCTTCGTGCTCGACCAGGTGCCGGGGGCCTACCTCGGGCTCAGCGCCGTGCTGCCGGGCGTCGACCCGGAGTCGGCCGCGCCGAACCACTCGGCCCAGGCCGTCTTCGACGACCGCGCGGTGGTGACCGGCGCTGTCCTGCTGGCCGAGCTGGCGGCCGTCAGATGTAGCTCAGCTCGCCCGACTCCTTGAGCCGATCGACCAGCTGCTTGACCTCCTGCGCCCGGTCGCGGGGGCAGACCAGCACCGCGTCGGGGGTGTCCACGATGACCAGGTCACGGACGCCCAGCGCGGCCACCAGCCGGCCGGTCGTCGGCACCACCACGAGCCCCTCGGTCTCGTGCAGCAGCACGCCCGGCTTCGAGTCGTCGTTGCGGCCGACCACCACGTTGCCGGCCTGGTCGGAGGCGAGCACCTCGCCGAGCGTGTGGAAGTCGCCGACGTCGTTCCAGCCGAAGTCGCCGGGAACGGTGCCGACCCGGCCGACGGTGGCCGCGCCCTCCATCACCGCGTAGTCGACCGAGATGCGCGGCAGCGTCGGCCACACGTCGCCGAGCACCTCCTCGCGCGACGGCGAGTCCCACGCCTGGGCGATCCGGGAGATGCCGGCCGCGAGCTGCGGCTGCTGGCGGGACAGTTCGGCGAGGAAGACGTCGGCCCGCCAGACGAACATGCCGGCGTTCCACAGATAGTTGCCGGACTTCACGTAACTCTCGGCCACGTCGTACGAGGGCTTCTCCTTGAACTCCTCGACCGCCATCACCGGGCCGTCGCCGATCGGCGAGCCGCACTCGAGATAGCCGTAGCCCGTCTCCGGCCGGGTCGGGGTGATGCCCAGGGTCATCAGCAGGCCCTGCCGCGCGCCGGCCATCGCCTGCTTGATCACCTCGGTGAACGCGACCTTGTCGGCGATCAGGTGGTCGGAGGCGAACGAGCCCATGATCGCCTCCGGGTCGCGGCGGGCGATCACCGCGGCGGCCAGCGCGATCGCCGCGCAGGAGTCCCGGGGGGACGGCTCGACCAGCACGTTCTCATCCGGGACGGAGGTCAGCTGGCGGGAGACCGCGGCGGCGTGCGCGATGCCGGTCACCACGAAGATCCGATCGTACGTGGCGAGCAGGTCGAGGCGGTCGACGGTGGCTTGCAGCAGCGAAGCGTCCGTGCCGGTCAGCGGGTGCAGGAACTTCGGGTGGCCGGCCCGGGAGAGCGGCCAGAGACGTGTTCCGGTGCCGCCGGCGAGCACAACGCCGTACAGCGCACCCTGTTCCTCTGTCATGGGCACAGAGTGTAGTGGCTCACGCGTCAGCAACTCGTTTCCACGTCGTGACATGCACTTCCGCGCTGGACGCCCAGGTGAACTCCTTGGCGCGGTCGAACCCGGCCTTCGCCAGGGTCAACCGGCGCTGCTCGTCGTGCAGCAGGTCGGCCAGGTCGGAGGCGATCCGGTCGGGGTCCTCCGTCGTGTACGCCACCGCGTCGCCGCCGACCTCGGGCAGCGACAGCCGCGGGGTGGTGAGCACCGGTGTCGCGCACGCCATCGCCTCGAGGATCGGCAGCCCGAAGCCCTCGCCGAAGGACGGATAGCAGGCCACCAGCGCGCCGCCGAGGAAGCCGGGCAGGTCGGCGTAGCGCAGATAGCCCGGGCGCAGCAGCCGCAGGTGCGACGGGACCTCGGCGACCGCCCGGTCGATCTCGTCGTCGTGGCCCTGACCGCCGGCCAGCACCAGGGCCGGCGGGTGCGGCCAGTCGGCCACCGCGCGGGCCCAGCCGCGGATCAGGTTGGGCACGTTCTTCCGCGGCTCCTTGGCGCCGAGGAACGCGACGTAGCCGGAGTCGCCCAGGCCGAGGCGGGCGCGGACGCGCGCCTTCTCCTCGTCGGACGCGGCGTGGAAGGCGGCCGGGTCGACCCCGTGGTAGGCCACGTCGATGCGGGTCGGGTCGGCGTCGAGCAGGCGGATCAACTCGTCCCGGGTCGCCTTGCTCGGCACGATGACCCGGGCGGCCCGGCGCAGCGACGTCTTGATCGCGCTGCGGAAGAAGGTCCGCTTGGTGTTGTCGTAATGCTCCGGCTCGGTGAAGAACGTGGCGTCGTGCACGGTCACCGTCACCGGGCAGCCGGCCCGCAGCGGGCAGGTGTAGAACGGCGAGTGCAGCACCCTGGCGCCGACCTGCTGGGCTAGCAGCGGCAGCCCGGTCTGCTCCCAGGCGAGCCGGGCGGGCCGGTGGGCGACCGCGGCCGGGCCGGCGATGACCTCGGCGTCGCCGAGCATGCGACTGTAACGCTCCGCATCCGACCGCTGCGCCACTACGGCGAGATCCACCCTCTCCGGATCCATCCGGCCGAGGGCGCCGAGAAGGCCGTCGACATATCTGCCGACTCCTCCTCGGTCAGCGGGGACGCTGGTGGCGTCGACGAGCACTCGTGGGGGGCGACCGGCGGTCACGAGGCAACTCCCAAAGAGGTGGTAGTTCAGACCAGTGGCAAGCCTACGCCCGGAATGCATCGCGGACGTGACCGCGACACCGCCTGATTCGAAGCGTTTCCGTAACCTCATCGCCCGTTCAGGATCGGTTACGTACGGTGACGCCACTATCGTTGATCGGGTGTACACCACGATCCCGCAGGCTCTCGCCTCAGCGGTCCGGCGCGACCCCACGACGCCCCTGCTGACCTGGTACGACGACGCCACCGGCGACCGCACCGAGCTGTCCGGAGCGACCCTGGACAACTGGGTCGCCAAGACCGCGAACCTGCTGATCGACGGCCTCGGCCTGACCGGCGGCGAGGCGGTCGCGGTGCTGCTCCCGCCGCACTGGCAGGCCGCGGCGATCGTTCTCGGCGTGTCGTCGGCCGGCCTCGCGGTCGCCCTCCCGGGCCGCCCGCAGCCGGTGGATGCCCTGTTCACGACCCCGGAGCGGGCCGCCGAGGCGGCGGCCTGGGCGGCCGTCGACCGGTACGCGACCGGGCTCCTGCCGCTCGCCATGCCGCTCCGCGAGGTGCCCCCGGGTTTTGTCGACTATGTGACAGACGTACGCAACTACGGCGACCACTTCGGCGGCGCCCCGGTCGCCCCGGACACCCGGGCGCTGGCCGCCCCGGTCGAGCTGAGCCACCTAGCCGTCCTGCGCACCGCCACCGAGCGGGCAGCCGAGCTGGGCATCACCACCGGCGACCGGGTGCTGATCGACACCCGCGCCTACCCGGACCCGGCCGACTGGCTCTTCGCCCCGCTGGCGGTGGGCGCATCGGTGGTGCTCTGCGCCAACCTGCACCCGGCCAAGCTGGAGGCCCGCACCACCGCCGAGAAGGTCACCGTCGTGCTGACCGCTTGACGGCGAGCTCCTCGAAGGCGCTCAGTGACTCCGGGTTGGCCAGGGCGCCCTTGGCCGCCGCCGACTCGACCGGGGTGCCGGTCAGGATGCGCTTCACCGGCACCTCCAGCTTCTTCGCCGACAGGGTTCGGGGGACCGCCCGTACCTGGTAGATCTCGTCCGGGATGTGCCGGGGGGACAGGGCGGTGCGCAGTTCCCGGCGGATCCGGCCGGTCAGCTCGTCGTCCAGCTCGCGGCCCTCGGCGAGGACCACGAACAGCAGCAGCTCGCCGTTCGGGTTGTCATTCTGCTCGAGGTGTACGACGACCGAGTCGACGATTTCGTCCAGGCCCTCGACGACCGAGTAGAACTCGGCGGTGCCCAGGCGCACGCCGCCGCGGTTGAGGGTCGCGTCCGAGCGGCCGGTGATCACGCAGCTGCCGTCGGCGCCGATCGTGATCCAGTCTCCGTGCCGCCACACCCCGGGGTAGACGTCGAAGTACGCCTCCCGGTAGCGCTTGCCGTCCGGGTCGTTCCAGAAGCCGACCGGCATGCTCGGCATCGGCGCCGTGATCACGAGCTCGCCGAGTTGGTCGATCACCGGGTTGCCCTCGGGGTCGTACGCCTCGACCTTGGCGCCCAGGCAGCGGCAGGCGATCACGCCCTCGGTCACCGGGTGCAGCGGGGTGGAACCCACGAAACCGGTGCACACGTCGGTGCCGCCGGAGAGGGACTGCAGCTGCAGGTGGGTGCCGACCGCCTCGTACACCCAATCGAAGCCCTCGGGCGGAAGTGGCGCACCCGTGGAACCAACCGCCTTCAGTCCGGATTTTTCCGGGCGTAGCCCGGCCTTGCGGCAGGCCATCAGGAAGGGCGCGCTGGTCCCGAAGTACGAAATGTCGGCCGCATCCACCAAGTTCCACAGAGCCGACATGTCGGGAAAGCCGGGGTTGCCGTCGAAGAGGACGATCGAGGCGCCCACCGCCGGCGCGCTGACCAGGAAATTCCACATCATCCAGCCGGTCGTGGTGAACCAGAAGAACCGGTCGGCCGGCCCGAGGTCGTGGTGCAGCGCCAGGATCTTGAGGTGCTCCAGCAGGATGCCGCCGTGCCCGTGCACGATCGGCTTGGGCAGCCCGGTCGTCCCCGAGCTGTACAGCACGTACAGCGGGTGATCGAAGGGCACCGGCTCGAACGCCATCGGCTCGTCCCCGTGCAGCTGAGCCCAGTTGCCGTTCAGCGAGTCGAGGTAACCGATCGTGATGACGTGCTCGATCGACGGGATCGCCGTGGTGATCGCGTCGACCTCGGCCGTCCGCGAGATCGGCTTGTCGCCGTACCGGTAGCCGTCGACCGCGACCAGCACCTTCGGCTCGATCTGGCTCCACCGGTCGATCACGCTGCGGCTGCCGAACTCCGGCGCGCAGGAGGAGAAGATCGCGCCGAGACTCGTGGTGGCGAGCATCAGGACGTACGTCTCCGGGATGTTCGGCGCATAGGCCGCAACCCGGTCGCCCTTGCCGACCCCGCGGGCCTTCAGCCCGGCACGCACGCTGCGTACCTGGTCGCGGAGCTGCCGCGCACTCAGCTCGATCGGCTCACGACTTTGCGAGTACGCGAGGACCACCGGATCGTCATCGCCGCGGCCCGGCATCCGCAACACGTGCTCGGCGTAGTTCAAGGTCGCGCCCGGGAACCAGCGAGCCCCCGGCATGGTGGCGTCGGCCAGTACCGCGGTGGGCGGATCGTGGCTGACGACCTCGAAGTAGTCCCAGATCGACTGCCAGAACCCGGGCAGGTCGTTCACCGACCACTCCCACAGCTCGGGATAGCCCGCGAAGCGCCGACCGCGCGCCTCCAGCCAGCGCAAATAGTCCCCGATGCGGGTGGTCTCGCGAACGTCGGCCGGCGGTTCCCACAGCACTGTGCCCGTCATGCACACACCTTAACTATTGTTCAACCTGATCTCTGAGCCTCTCGAACGCGCTGCCCGGAGTCCAGGTAGCCGATCGACACACCGGGCCCTCGGATATGTGGGCTGATCGGCCGTCAATCGTGGCCGCGCGGCGGAGCCGAACCGCCGCTTTCTGCTGGTGCAGTCGGTCAGACGGCTACTTGCCCGGCGCGGGTAGCGTCCTGAAGACAGAACCACCCGGGGAGACAACGTTGCGCCACATCAGGTCGATCCTGTATTCGCTCGTCCTGGCGCCGGCCGCCTGGGTGCTCACCGCCGTCGGGCTGACCGGCGACCTGACCGCGCGCGGCCGCGACGGCTTCGCCGTGGAAAACTTCACCGGCCTGCTGCTGTTGCTGCTGGCCGGCGCCGCGTACGGCATCCTCGTGCTGGGCCCGTTCTCCCCGGCCGGCCCGCTGCTGGCCGGCGTGGTCTACCTGGCGATCTCGGCGTGGGCGCTGACGGCGCCGGCCGCCTATGCCGACGTCTGGCCGGCGGCGGTGGCCAAGAACGGATTCGATCTTTCGCGTCCGGGTTACGGCCTGGCGACCATCCTTGCGGTGCCATTGATCTGTACGGCGTTGAGCGCGCGCCGCTGGGCGAAGTACGAGCCGCCCGTCCTGCCGCTGATCGGCCAGATCGGCCGGGCCCGCGGGGCGGCGCCCGCGCACGGCACGCCCCTGTCGATCGCCCAGACGACGGTGATCGGCACGGGCCTCTCCACGACCGACCCCGAGCCGACAACGGTGCTACGCCTGTCCTCGGCCGACTCGACGACGGCGGTGGTTCCGGCGTCCTCGGCCCCCGCCCCGGCCTCGGCCTCGGCCGACTCCACGACCGCGGTGGTTCCGGCGGCGCTGGCCTCGGTCGACTCGACGACCGCGGTGGTTCCGGCCGCCTTGGCCTCGGCCGATTCGAAAGCCGTCGTCGTGCCGGCCGCGGTGCTGGATGAAGACCCGACCATTGCGTGGTCGGTGCCGAAGGCCTTGGCCGCGCTCGTCGTCGCGGACGAGGACACGGCCGCGGTGGCCCACCCGGCCGATGAGGCAGTCACCGTCATAGACGTGTCGGCCGGCGATCCCACGGAAATCGTCCCGCCGGCGCATGGCCCCGCCGAGGAGCCGACGCAGTTGGTCGCTGTGGAGGCCGTGGCCGACAACGAGCCGACAGAGTCCGTTGCCGAGCCCACGGAGATCGTTGCCGCCGAGGAGCCGACGGAAGCGGTCGTCGACGCGGAGGTGGCGGAGGTGGTCGAGGCCGACGACGTGATCGACGCCGTTGCCGCCGGGGAGCCGACGGAAGCGGTCGTCGACGCGGAGGTGGCGGAGGTGGCGGAGGTGGTCGAGGCCGACGACGTGATCGACGCCGTTGCCGCCGGGGAGCCGACCGAAGTCGTCGCGGACGAGGAGCCGACCCAGGTCGTGGCCGAATCCGGGACCGCCGAGCCAACCGAGGTTGCGGACGATGCCGTCCCGTCCGAGGTTGCGGGCGATGAGGCGCCAACCTCGGTCGTCATCGAAGCCGAGGACGAAGTGGTGGAGGCCCCGCCGGCGGACGACGATCTCACCGAGCCCACCGCGACGGCCGACAGCAAGCCCGAGGAATCCGCGGCGCCGGACGACGACGCCGCGGAGCCGGAAGCGGCGCTGGAGGGCGCTGACGACGAGACGACCGTGGCCGATGCGGTGGCGGATGAGGAGTCGGGCGAGGACGAGGCGACCGTGGCCCTTCCGGCGGCGGGGGTGGAGCGGACCGAGGTCATTCGGCTGCCGGTGGCCGACAACGGTGAGAAGACGCAGGTGGTCCGGCTCCCGGTGGCCGACAACGGCGAGCGCACCCAGGTCGTGCGCCTCCCGGTGGCCGAGGTGGTGCCGTTCCCGGCGGTGGACCCGGAGGAGAAGACCCAGGTCATCCGCCTGCCGCAGGTGTTGCAGTTCCCGGTGCGTTCGCCCGGCGCGGAGCCCGGCCAGCGAACCCGCGACCTCTCCAACCGCGCCACCGGCGACGTCGGCGGCGACGAGACCCAGGTGATCCGCCTGGCCGGCAAGCAGGTCGACGACGAGAAGACCCAGGTCATCCGCCCGGCCCTGGTCACCCACGCGGACGAGCGGAGCGAGGTGCTGGCGTTCCGCGCCCCCAAACTCCGCGACGCGACACCCCCGCCGCCCACCGACAGCATGGCGCCCACGTCGCCCGCCGGCAGCGCAGCACCCACGTCGCCCGCCGGCAGCGCAGCACCCACGTCGCCCGCCGGCAGCCCGGCGCCCACCTCGCCCGCTGGCAACGTGGCGCCCGTGTCGCTCGCGAATGTCAAGGCGCCTGCGTCGATCGCCGACGCCGAGGCCCCGAACTTCGCCGAGGACCCGACCAGCCCGATCACGCTGTCCTCCCGAAACGGCGACGAGGCCGGCGAGGCCCGCGGGCGTTCGATGACCGTGATGAAGATGGAACGCCCCCCGGACGACCCCGACGAGGAGACCACCCGTCTCGAGATCCCCACCCAGCGCCGCCCCGGCACCGACGAGTAGCGCCCTGGTCAGGTTAGGCGGGCGAGGGCCGGCGGGATCTGCCGCGTGGTCGCCGAGGCGAGCGGAGTGGGCAGCGCGTCCGGGTGGAACCACCCGAGTGCCGACGACTCCTCGCTGATCTGTTCGGTGGCGCCGGCCGGGCAGCGCACCAGGAACCGCACGTCATAGTGGGCGGACGCGGTCGCGGGCGTCCCGTCGCCGGCGCCGCAGCGGACCTCGTGCACGTCCACGTCGATCGGCACCGGGTCGAGGACCAGGCCGTCGATCCCGGACTCCTCGGTGGCCTCCCGCAGCGCCGCCGCGGCCAGGGTGGCGTCGCCCGGCTCGCAGTGCCCGCCGAGCTGCATCCACTTGCCGAGCCGCCCGTGCAGGCAGAGCAGCACCCGCCCGTCGCCGTCCACGACCAGCGCGCTGGCCGTCACGTGCCCGGCCCGATGCGCCCGAGTCATCGCCTCCGGCCCGTCGGCGAGGAGTTCCAGCGTCCGCTTCCGAGCCAGGTCACCCTCCTCGGAGGTGGCCACCCACTCACCCAGCACCCGTACCGCGTCGGCATAAAGCTCGTCGTTCATGCGGCTGCTTCCTGGGCGGAGAGTCCGAGCCGGATGCCGTCCTCGTGGGGGAGAGGGACCGAAACGATCGACTCGGCGGCGAGGGCGGTCCGCAGCCGGTGGGCGTCGGCGCCCAGCCGCATCAGACCCGCCGGGCTGGTGTCGAGCGTCGTAAGGTGCAGAGCCGCCGTCGCGCCGTTGTGCGGCAGGACCTCGCCTGCGGTCACGGTCGTCGTGTGGCCCAGGGCGCCCGAGACCGCGGCGAGCGCGCGCTCGATCGCCGCCGGGTCGACCGGGACGCCGGCCAGATGCGCCTCCTCCGGCAGCCGGGCGGCGTCGAGCAGGCCCGCCGCGCGCGCCTCGGCCGTCCCCAGGCTGAACATGTCGCCGGCCGCATCGCGAAGCAGGGCTGTCGCGCCCGCATCCGCCGTCGCGCCCGAGTCGGCCGTGGCGAAGAAGCCTCGCACGACCGCCACCGGTACCTGGTCGCACTTGCCCTTCACCAGCTCGCCGGCCGCGGCCAGTTCGTCGATCACGGCCATCTGGGTGATCTGCAGTTCATTGCCGTACGGGTCGGTCTCGCCGCGGTGATCGCGGAACGGGGCTATGCCGGCCGCGCCCAGCGCCACATCCGTCAGGCCGTTTCGCCAGGTGCGACCCATCGTGTCGGAGACCACGACCGCCACCGACAGGCCCCGGGCGCGAAAGCCGTCCCGCAGGCGGCGGGCCGACGCATCCGGGTCGGTGGGGAGCAGGACCAGGTGGGTCTTGTCGACGTTGGACGCGTCGATGCCGGCCGCCGCCATCACGAAGCCATGGTGGGTCTGCACGATCGTGGTCGGACCGCGCCGGGCCACCACCCGCCTCGTCTCGGCGGCCAGCGCGGCCGCCCGGGCCTCGTCGCGCTCCGGGCCGTCGGCCGGGACCTCGACCAACTGGCCCTCGGATTTCGAGATGATCTTGCTGGTGACCACCAGGACGTCGCCGTCGGCCAGCCAAGGTGCGGCGGTGGCGATCAGCTCGACCAGGTCGTCGCCGGGGGTGACGTCGCCGATGCCGCGGACCGGCCGGATCTCCAGAGCGTCGGGCGTCACGCGACACCGGCCAGGGACAGCGCGTCGGCGACCATCTGGGCCGTCGCCTCCTCGGAAGTCATCCAGAGCGGCACCGCCCGGGTCGGCACGCCGGGCACCGCGGCGGCCGCGTCGGCGGTGTCGACCAGCCAGCCGTCCAGCAGGCCGTTGTCGCCGCGGGGACCGTACAGCGCGCCGACGCCGGCGGCCGAGACCTCGACGCCCAGGGTGGCCAGGCACTTGTCGGCCATGCCGCGGATCGGGGAGTCGCCGATGATCGGGGAGACGCCGACGACGGGCGCCGGGCCGCTCGCCACCGCGTCGCGGATCGGGTCGACGGCGAGGATCGGGGCGATGCTGACCACCGGGTTGCTCGGGGCGATCAGCACCACATCCGCCGTGGTGATCGCGTCGACCACGCCGGGGGCCGGTTTCGCCGCGTCGGCGCCGACGAACACGAACCGGTGAGTGGGCACGTCACCCCGATAGCGGACCCACCACTCCTGGAAGTGAATCGCCTTGCGCTCGCCGTCGACATCGACCACCACATGCGTCTCGAGCCGGTCGTCGGTGGCCGGGAGCATGGTCAGGCCAGGTTTCCAGCGCTCGCACAACGCCGCGGTCACCTGGGACAGCGGAAAACCGGCGGCGAGCATCTGAGTTCGTACGAGATGGGTGGCGATGTCCTTGTCGCCCAGGCCGAACCACGACGGCTCGACGCCATACGCCGCGAGCTCCTGTTTCACCACCCAGGTCTCGCCGACGCGGCCCCAGCCCCGCTCGGGGTCGTGCGCGCCGCCCAACGTATACATCACGCTGTCGAGATCGGGGCAGATCTGCAGGCCGTGCAGCCGAACGTCGTCGCCGACGTTGACCACCGCCGTCACGTCGGCGCCGATGGCCCGGGCATGGGCGCGCACACCGACGAGGAACTTCGCGCCGCCGATGCCACCGGAGAGAACCACGATCCGCATGGGGTTCATCCTTCCGCACGGGTATGACAAATCCGCCCGCCGGGTATCAGGTGGCCCATGCGCGGGCGGTCTACGCTGGGCCGACCCCACCCATCGTCCGTCAGGGAGAACCAGTGACCAGCCAACCGCAGCCCGTGCCGGGCGAGGTCAAATCGGCCGGCCAGTACCTTCGCCCGCTCCGCGACCTCGCGGCGTACGTCTTGGTCGGAGCCACTGCCGTCTTCTTGTTCCTGGCGGTGGTCGACCTGATCGGCGACGGTTTCGGCTACCGCACCCAGGGCAGCTTCGGCAATTTCATCAACCTCGTGACGATCGGCTTCCCGCTCGCCGCCGTGCTGCTGTCCCTGCTGGTGCAGCCCCGGCATCCGAAGGCGCAGCTGATCGTGGTGGCCGCCGCGGTGGAGTACGCGGTGATGGCGCTGTTCGGCGTCTTCTTCGGCGTGCTGTTCGGCCTGATCAACGAGGCCGACCACAACGGCGCCCGCAGCGCGCTGGAGGGGCTGCTCAGCCGGGTCGCCTGGCTCGCCGTCTTCGGGGTCGCAGCCTTCGCGGTCTTCCAGATCTGGCGCAACATGTTCTTCACCCCGCGCCCGAAGCCGCAGCCCGGCATGTACGGCCAGCCGCAGTACAACCAGCCGGGCACCTACCCGGCCCAGCCCGGCTACGGCCCGCCGCCCGGCCAGCCGGGCCCGGGCTACCCGCCGCCGCCCGCCCCGGGCTACCCGCCGGCCCCGGGTCAGCAGGGCTTCGCCCCGGCCACGTACGGCCAGCCCGCCCCCGCGTGGAACCAGCCGGCCGCCCAGATCCCCAGCCCGAACGCCCCCACCTCGGCCGCCCCGGCCGGTACCAGCTACCCGGCGCCCGCCTCGGCCGCCCCCGCCGGCACGACGTACCCGGCGCCCGCCACCCACCCGGCGCCCGCCGACCCGACCCAGGTGGTCCCGCCGGAGCAGCCCGACGACCGCACCCAGAAGCTCGGCGACGAGCGCCCCGGTTTCGGCCCGGCCGGGGAGGATCCGCCCCGGCAGTGAATTCCCGAACGCTGCCGTGTCCTATGCCACTGCGCGCACCCGGGCACCACCTGCACAACCGGGCACAATCCGGCCTAGGCTGCTCTGGTGGTAGAGGTCATTGAGGAACCGGTTCCCACCGAGGCGAGCATCCGCCGCGCCCTGCGCCGCGCCGCCGACGGCAAAGCGATCAACGCCGAGGAGGCGACGGCCCTGCTGGCCGCCGCCGGGGAACGCCTCGACGACCTGCTCGCGATCGCCGGCGGTATCCGGGACGCGGGCCTGCGCGAGGCCGGCCGGGCGGGCGTCGTCACGTACTCGAAAAAGGTCTTCATCCCGCTGACCCGGCTCTGCCGCGATCGCTGTCACTACTGCACGTTCGCCACCGTGCCGCACCGCCTGCCGGCCGCCTTCCTGGAGCGCGAGGAGGTCCTGGAGATCGCCCGCCAGGGCGCCGCGCAGGGCTGCAAGGAGGCGCTGTTCACGCTGGGCGACCGCCCCGAGGAGCGCTGGCCGGCCGCCCGGCAGTGGCTGGACGAGCGCGGTTACGACTCCACCCTCGACTACGTGCGGGCCTGCGCGATCGCGGTGCTGGAGGAGACCGGCCTGCTGCCGCACCTGAACCCGGGCGTGCTGAGCTGGGCCGACCTGCAGCGGCTCAAGCCGGTGGCGCCGAGCATGGGGATGATGCTGGAGACCACGGCGACCCGGCTGTGGTCGGAGCCGGGCGGTCCGCACTACGGTTCGCCGGACAAGGAGCCGGCCGTACGGCTGCGGGTCCTCGACGACGCCGGCCGGGTGGGCGTCCCGTTCACCACCGGCATCCTGATCGGGATCGGCGAGACCCGGGCCGAGCGGGTCGACGCCATCTTCGCGATGCGCCGGACGGCCCGCGAGTTCGGGCACATCCAAGAGGTCATCATCCAGAACTTCCGCGCGAAGCCGGACACGGCGATGCGTGGCATGCCCGACGCCGAGCTGCGCGAGCTGGCCGCGACGGTGGCGGTGGCCCGGGTCATCCTGGGCCCGCGGGCGCGCATCCAGGCGCCGCCCAACCTGATCGACGCGGAATTCGACCTGCTGCTGCGGGCCGGCATCGACGACTGGGGCGGCGTCTCGCCGGTGACCCCCGACCACGTCAACCCCGAGCGCCCGTGGCCGCAGATCGAGCTATTGCGCGAAAAATCGGCCGAAGCCGGATTTGTCCTGCGAGAGCGCCTGACGATCTACCCGGAGTACGTCAAGCGGGAGGGCTGGTTGGATCCCCGCTTGACCGCCCACGTGGCGGCGCTGGTCGATGAAAACGGGCTGGCCAGGGAAGACGCGCCGGTGATCGGCCGCCCATGGCAAGAGCCCGACGATATTTCGGGAAATGGGCGAATTGACCTCTTCGCAACGATCGACACGACGGGGCGTACGAGCGATCGCCGTGGAGATTTTGACGACGTCTACGGCGACTGGAAGGAAGTAGCCGCCCACATCAAGACCGGCACCGAGCAGTCGACCCCCACCGACGTCCTGGCCGGACTGAAGCTGGCCGCCGAAGACCCCGCCGCCCTCCTCCTCCCGAAGCACGAGGATAAGGCGATGGCGCTGTTCAACGCCGACGGCTCGGCCCTCGACGAACTGGCCCGCATCGCCGACGACCTGCGCAAGGAGGTCAACGGCGAGGACATCACGTACGTCGTGAACCGGAACATCAACTTCACCAACGTCTGCTACGTGGGCTGCCGCTTCTGCGCCTTCGCCCAGCGCGAGCAGGACGCCGACGCCTACCGGCTCTCCGTCGAGCAGGTCGCCGACCGGGCCGAGCAGGCCTGGCAGGACGGCGCCTCCGAGGTCTGCATGCAGGGCGGTATCGATCCGAAGATGCCGGTGACCGCGTACGCCGATCTCGTCCGCGCCGTCAAGCGGCGGGTGCCCGGCATGCACGTCCACGCGTACTCCCCGATGGAGATCGTCACCGGCGCCTCGAAGGCCGGCGTGTCGATCCGGGAGTGGCTGACCGAACTGCGCGAGGCGGGGCTGGACACCATCCCGGGCACCGCCGCCGAGATCCTCGACGACGACGTGCGCTGGGTGCTGACCAAGGGCAAGCTCCCGGCCAGCACCTGGATCGAGGTCGTCACCACCGCGCACCAGCTGGGCATCCGATCCAGTTCGACCATGATGTACGGCCACGTCGACCACCCGCGGCAGTGGCTGGGCCACTTCCGGGTGCTGGCCGGGGTGCAGGACGAGACCGGCGGCTTCACCGAGTTCGTGGCGCTGCCGTTCATCCACACCAACGCCCCGATCTACCTGGCCGGGATCGCCCGGGCCGGCGCCAGCTGGCGGGAGAACAGGGTGGTGCACGCGATGGCCCGCATCCTGCTGCACGGCCGGATCGACAACATCCAATGTTCCTGGGTGAAGCTTGGCGACGACGGAACCCGGGTAATGCTCAACGGCGGTTGCAACGATCTTGGCGGCACGCTGATGGAGGAGACGATTTCCCGGATGGCCGGCTCGGAGCACGGCTCGGCCCGCACGGTCGCCGAGCTCAAGGAGCTCGCGGCGGCGGTGGGGCGTCCGGCAGTGGAGCGCACCACAGTCTACGGACGGCGCTGATCACCAAGGTCACAAATCGGGTTAAATTGGGCATGACGCGCCGCGGCGGCGTAACCCTGTGCGGCTCCTGAGAGATAGGGCAGGAACGGGACCACGACGCGCCGAAGGCGCGCCGGGGAAACGGGCCTATTTATCAGGTTCGGCTTGACGACGCACGTCTTACACGCGTGTAATTTCGGTGGGGTTGCGAGCGGGAGGGGTACCGGCTCGCAGAAAACACGCCGCGTGCGTGGGGGGTCAGCGCCGGCAGCGATGCCGGCGCGGAATTGGGAGGCACGCCGATGGAAGCGCAGGTTGAAGGGGTAGACCTGCTCGGGGACGCGCCCGAGTGGCAGGAGCGGGCGCTGTGTTCGCAGACCGATCCGGAGGCCTTCTTTCCGGAGAAGGGCGGATCGACCCGCGAGGCGAAGCGGATCTGCGGCCGCTGCGAGGTCAAGGCCGAGTGCCTGGAGTACGCGCTGGGCCACGACGAACGCTTCGGCATCTGGGGCGGGCTCTCCGAGCGCGAGCGCCGCAAGCTGAAGCGACGGGTTGCTTGAGCGAGCTCAGCGCTTAAGAGAGCTCGTCGGGATCCACCCCGAGCAGGTTGGCTACCTGCTCGATGATCACATCGTGGACGAGGTCGGCGAGGTCCTCGCGGTCCATCGCCCGGAACTCCAGCGGCCGCCGGTAGAGCACTATCCGAGGGGGAAGCTCCTGCCGGCCGGGCCGCCCGGGCAGCAGCCGGGCCAGCGGCACCTCGCCGTCCTCGAGCACGTCGGAGTCGTAGACATTCAGGTCGGGAGGCACATCCTCCACCGCGAACTCGACGCCGGCCAGCTCCTTGGCGTAGCGCCGCTCGAGGCTCTCGACGGTGTCGAGCACCAGGTCGTCGAAGATTTCGGCCTTGGTGCGGGCCAGCGGGACGGTGGCCGGGACCAGGCGGCCGCGGAGACCGCGACCGTGCCGGTCGCGCCGGGCCGGGTGTCCCGGGCCGGTGGTGCGCGCCGCCCGGTCACTGCGGCGGCGCTCGGGGCTCGTGGTCACCCATCCAGCCTAGTCCTACGACGGCCGCGCAAGGCGCAGCCGTGTTCCGCCGCGTGTCCCGAAAGAGCGGAGCGGCGTCCCGAAAACGGGCGGAAATGCAATTCGCTCCTTAGGGGCGGCGTGTCGACCGAATCGTGATGCGCGGCGGGTCGGCGTGTCGCACGTTATCGCCCCCCACGCGAGCCCGCGGGGCGATAACGTGCCGCCGTGAGGTCCCCACGGCGCTGCTCCCGGAACGGCTGTCCCCGACAGGCGGTCGCCACACTGACCTACGTCTACAGCGATTCGACCGCCGTCGTCGGCCCCCTGGCGGCGTTCGCCGAACCCCACACGTACGACCTCTGCGAGCCGCACGCGCGCAGCCTCACCGCCCCCCGAGGCTGGGAGCTCGTCCGGCACGACGGCGATTTCGCGCCCCCGCCCCCCACCACCGACGACCTGGTCGCCCTCGCCGACGCCGTGCGCGAGGCGGCCCGCCCGCCCGCGCCGCCCCCGCGCTCCGACGAGCAGGATCTCCCCGGACACCAGACGGGCCGGCGGGGTCACCTGAGGGTGATCCCACCGGCCCACTGACCGGCGTTACATGCCGATCAGCTGGAAGCGCTTCTTCAGCCACGGCACCAGCGTGTGGTACGCGGCGATGGTGTCCGGCTGCGCGTAGTCGTGCGACAGCACGATCGCCCCGGCGTGCGTGTTGTGCTCCACCTTCGCGATCACTCGGGCCCGGTGCTGGGCGTGCGTCTCGCCCTTCGGGTGGTCCCAGTCGCGCGGGTCGACCTTCCAGTAGAGCGAGCCCATCCCCAACTGCTTGGCGATGGCCACGATCTGCGGCGTGAAGTTGCCGCCCGGCGCCCGGAAAAACTTGACCTTCGCGTTCGGCGCGGCCTTCAGGATCGCCGCGTTGGTCCGGGCCATGTCCGCCCTGATCTGGTCGGGCGTCTTCTTGCCGAGCTTGAGGTCGTGGCTCCAGGTGTGGTTGCACACCGTGTTCCCGCCGGCCACGATCTGCCGTACCAGCGCGGGGAATTTCGCCACGTTCTTGCCGACCAGGCAGAACGTCGCGTGCACGTGCTGCTGGGCCAGCAACCGCAGGATCTGCGGCGTCTCCGCCGGGTCGGGGCCGTCGTCGAAGGTGAGCGCGACGGCCTTGCCGCCGGTGACCATCCGGCTGCCGCCGGGCCCGGAGCCCTGCCGCGCCGAGACCGTGACGATCTTCTGCTTGGCCGACTCGGTGGCCTTCGCCGGCGGCTTCCTGGTCTGTTGCTGCTTGGCCGGGCTGGGTGCCGAGGCCGCGGGTTTTGCTTGCGTACGTGCCGAAGATGTCTCGTCCGCGGCGGCGCGCCCGGCCAGCCCCACCATCAGCAGGGCTATCCCGAACAGGACCAGCTTCTTGGATCGCGACAACCGCATCAAACCCTCCCCAGGCGGTTCAAGTGTCATTACTGGCGACTCGAACCACGACACTGCCTGGTGGAAGCGCTCCAATGCCAGCGGCCCCCGCTGCATCGGCACGTTTTCGGGATCTGCGTCACGCGATCGGAGAAGAACAATTCCGATTTTTCGCATTTTTCCGGTTAATCGGGAGAACGGCCAGTCCACGATGGTGAGTACGTGGCCCGGCCGGTCTCGGATGAAGTCTCGGCAACCTCAGGAGAGTTCGGCCAGCTCCTCCTCGGTGAGCAGGCGGGAACGGATCAGGAACCGTACGCCCTCCGGCGCCTCCAGCGAGAAGCCGGCGCCGCGCCCGGGGACCACGTCCACGGTCAGGTGGGTGTGCTTCCAAAGCTCGAACTGTGCGGACGACATCCAGAACGTGATCGGCTCGTCCACCCCTTCGATCCTGAGGGATTCGAGCAGCACATCGGACTGGCCGGTGCGGAACTCACCCTCCAGGTAGCACATCGGCGAGCTGCCGTCGCAGCACCCGCCGGACTGGTGGAACATCAACGGACCGTGCTGCCCCCGCAGCCGCCGCATCATCTCGGCGGCCGCGGGAGTCACGTCTACGCGAGCTGCCCGGGCCATGGCCTAGAAGAAGCCCATCGCCTTCGGGCTGTACGACACCAGCAGGTTCTTCGTCTGCTGGTAGTGGTCCAGCATCATCAGGTGGTTCTCCCGGCCGATGCCGGACTGCTTGTACCCGCCGAACGCGGCGTGCGCCGGGTAGAGGTGGTAGCAGTTCGTCCACACCCGGCCGGCCTTGATCCCCCGGCCGGCCCGGTACGCCTGGTTGATGTCCCGGGTCCACACGCCGGCGCCGAGCCCGTACAGCGAGTCATTGGCGATCTTGACGGCGTCGTCGGGGTCGGCGAACGGAGCCACCGCGACCACGGGTCCGAAGATCTCCTCCTGGAAGATCCGCATCGAGTTGTTGCCCTCGAAGATCGTCGGCTGCACGTAGAAGCCGCCGGACAGGTTGCCGCCCAGCTCCGCCCGCGCGCCGCCGGTCAGCACCTTGGCGCCCTCCTGCCGGCCGATGTCGAGGTACGACAGGATCTTCTCGAGCTGGTCGTTCGAGGCCTGCGCGCCGACCTGGGTCTCGGTGTCGAGCGGGTTGCCCTGTTTGAGGTTCTCCACCCGCTTGACGCCGGCGGCCATGAAGTCCTGATAGATGCTCTGCTGCACGAGCGCCCGGGACGGGCAGGTGCAGACCTCGCCCTGGTTGAGCGCGAACATCGCGAAGCCTTCGAGCGCCTTGTCGAAGAAGTCGTCGTCGGAGGAGGAAACGTCGGCGAAGAAGATGTTGGCGCTCTTGCCGCCGAGCTCGAGGGTGACCGGGATGAGGTTCTCGGACGCGTACTGCATGATCAGTCGGCCGGTCGTGGTCTCGCCGGTGAACGCCACCTTGGCTACCCGCTTCGACGAGGCCAGCGGCTTGCCGGCCTCGACGCCGAAGCCGTTGACGATGTTCACGACGCCCGGCGGCAGCAGGTCGCCGATCAGCGACATCAGGTAGTGGATCGAGGCGGGGGTCTGCTCGGCCGGCTTGAGGACGACCGCGTTGCCGGCGGCCAGCGCGGGCGCCAGCTTCCAGACCGCCATCAGGATCGGGAAGTTCCACGGAATGATCTGGCCGACCACGCCGAGCGGCTCGTGGAAGTGGTACGCGACGGTGTCGTCGTCGATCTGGCCGAGCGTGCCCTCCTGGGCCCGGATCGCGCCGGCGAAGTAGCGGAAGTGGTCGATCGCCAGCGGGATGTCGGCGGCCAGGGTCTCGCGTACCGGCTTGCCGTTCTCCCAGGCCTCGGCGACCGCGAGCTTTTCGAGGTTCGCCTCCATCCGGTCGGCGATCTTGTTCAGGATGGTGGCCCGCTCGGCGACCGAGGTGCGGCCCCACGCGTCGGCCGCGCCGTGCGCGGCGTCCAGGGCCCGCTCCACGTCGTCGGCGGTACCGCGGGCGATCTCGGTGAAGGTCTCGCCGGTCACCGGCGTGGGGTTCTCGAAGTACTGCCCCTTGGCCGGCGGCACGTACTCGCCGCCGATGTAGTTGTCGTACCGACTCTGGTAGCTGACGATCGATCCGTCGGAACCGGGCGGGGAGTAGGTGGTCATGGCGGCCTCCGCACCTTCAGGGTTAGGTGCGCAGGACGCTAGTTACGACCACGTTGCAACGACGTTGCAAGGCTGAGCCGGCCGGCGTCGCCTCCGGCTCGCAGGGGCTGCACCCTTCGGGGCCGATGTCGGGGGCGCCGAAAATGCCTTCAGCTTCGCTTGGCCATTTTCGGAGCCCCCGACATCGGCGGGCGCAGCCCGAATTCAACGGCCAGCTCGCGGATCCGGCCGGCGGCCAGGGGGCGGTCGGGGGAGCCCGGCGGGAGCAGCCTCGCGTACTCCTCCCACAGCTGCAGGTCGTCGGCGCCCCAGGGCGCGTGCAGCCAGGCCCGCAGCAGCGCCGGGTCGCGGGCGGCCAGCACCGCGGCGCGCACCTGCCCGTCCACCCGCCGGCGCAGGCGGGTGACGCCGGGCGCGTCGGAGAGCGGCAGCAGCGGCCCCGCGTACGCGTCGAGGGCCTCGGCCACCCGGCCGCGCTCCAGCAGGCGTGTCACCGTGCGGAAATCGGCGTCCAGCTCGGCGCGCAGCCGGTAGGGCCGCGACTCGAGCAGCTCCGGCCCGAGCGTGCGGCGCAGCCGGGACAGCTCGGCGCGCACCGTCACCGGGCTGACGTTGTCGCCGTAAAGATCAACACCAAGTTCCTCGCCGGTACGCCCTTCCGGGTGCGCCAGGAGCAGGACGAGCAGTTCCGAGTGTCGCCTGCCGAGCCGCCGCCGGACGCCGCCGAAGGTCAGCGACGCCTCGTTGCGGCCCAGCGCAAGCACCCGCCCGGCGCTGGCCGGCGGCGGCAGGTGGCTGGCCAGGTACGCCTCGGCCGCCAGCGCCGTCGCCCGGACCAGCGCCAGGCTGTGCGGATTGGCCACGACGTCGCCGCCGGTCACGTCGATCGCCCCGAGCAGCCGCCCGGACGCCGGGTCGTGGATCGGCGCCGCCGAGCACGTCCACCGCTGCACCGACCGGCTGAAATGCTCGGTCGCGAAGATCTGCAGCGAGTGGTCGACGGCGATCGCGGTGCCCGGCGCGTTGGTGCCGGCGTGCTCCTCGTCCCAGCGGGCGCCGGGCACGAAGTTCATCCGCTCCGCCCCGCGCAGCATCGACCGGCCGCCCTCGACCCACAGCAGCCGCCCGTACGCGTCGCAGACCGCCATCAGGTGATCGCCGTCCTCGGCCAGCCCGCCGAGCAGGTCGCGAAAGATCGGCAGCACCCGGGCCAGCGGATGGGCCGCCCGGTACTCCTTCAGCTCGCGGTCGCCCAGGTCGATCGGGGCGGTGCCGTCCGGGCTGCGGAGCGTGTCGGCCGAGCGCTTCCACGACTCGGCGACCACCGAGCGGATCTGCGGCACCGCGCCGTCGCCGGCCAGGAACCGCTCATGGGCATGCCCGATCTGCCGGATCCGCTCGGCCGGATCGGCGCCGTGATCGAGAGCGAGCCACGGGTTGGCCAAGGGGGCACCTCCAGGCCTCCCATCGTGACCGGCATGACCAGCCGCGACAACCCGCTCGTAACGGTCGCGGTGCCCGATTGCCACCCGTTCGTTGCGCCTGCTCCGTTACTCTCAGCGGAGTTCACCCAGGCTGAGGGGGAGAGTTGTCCGATCTGTCCAAGATCGTTAAGGCCTACGACGTGCGTGGGACGGTGCCCGACCAGTTCAACGAGTCGGTGGCCCGGGCGCTCGGCACGGCCTTCGTCGAGATGTTGCGCGAGTCCGGCGACGACGCGGATCGGATAGTGATCGCTCACGACATGCGCGAGTCCGGTCCGGCTCTGTCCGCGGCGTTCGGCCGCGGCGCCAACGCGGCCGGCGCGAGCGTCATCAGCATCGGCCTGGCCTCGACCGACGAGCTCTACTACGCCTCCGGCGCGCTCGGCCTGCCCGGCGCGATGTTCACCGCGAGCCACAACCCCGCTCAGTACAACGGCATCAAGCTGTGCCGCTCCGGCGCCAAGCCGGTCGGTCAGGACAGCGGCCTCGCGGTCGTCCGCCGCCGCGCCGAGGAGTTGCTGAACGACCTGAACGCGGAGGCCGACGGCCCGTCCCGGGTGGTGACCCGCGACCTGCTCGGCGACTATGCGGCGCACCTGCGCTCGCTGGTCGACCTCAGCGGCATCCGGCCGCTCAAGGTCATCGTGGATGCCGGCAACGGGATGGGCGGCTTCACCGTGCCGGCCGTGCTCGGTGACCAGGTGCTGCCGGCGCTGCCGCTGACGATCGTCCCGATGTACTTCGAGCTGGACGGTTCGTTCCCCAACCACGAGGCCAACCCGCTCGACCCGGCCAACCTGGTCGACCTGCAGGAGGCGATCCGCGAGCAGGGCGCCGACCTGGGCATCGCGTTCGACGGCGACGCCGACCGGTGCTTCATCGTCGACGAGCGGGGCGAGCCGGTCTCGCCGTCCGCGATCACCGGGCTGGTCGCCGTGCGCGAGCTGACCAAGTTCCCGGGCAGCACGGTCATCCACAACCTGATCACCTCGGCCGCGGTCCCCGAGATCATCGCGGAGAACGGCGGCACCCCGGTGCGCAGCCGGGTCGGCCACTCGTTCATCAAGGCCGAGATGGCCCGGACGAACGCGGTCTTCGGCGGCGAGCACTCGGCGCACTACTACTTCCGCGACTTCTGGTTCGCCGACACCGGCATGCTGGCCGCGATGCACGTGCTGGCCGCGCTCGGCGAGCAGGAGCGGCCGCTCTCCGAGTTGGCCGCCGAGTACGAGCGGTACAGCGCCTCCGGCGAGATCAATTCCACGGTCGCCGACGCCAGGGCCAAGGTCGCCGAGGTGCGCGAGCACTTCCCGGAGGCGACCGTGGACGATCTGGACGGGATGACCGCGAGGCTGCCGGACGGCGCCTGGTTCAACCTGCGGGCGTCCAACACCGAGCCGTTGCTGCGGCTGAACGTGGAGGCTCCGAAGCCGGACCGGATGGCATCGCTACGGGACGAAGTGCTCGCGATAGTGCGCCGGTAGGATCAAAGGGCTATCAGTCCGCAACACCGTAAGGAGTCGTTCGGTGGCCCTCGATCCGCAGTTGCTGGACATCCTGGCCTGCCCGGACAAGCATCACGCGCCGCTGACCTACGACCGCGACGCGCAGACGCTGACCTGCACGGAGTGCGGACGGATCTTCGAGATCCGCGACGACATCCCGATCCTGCTGCTGGATGAGGCCCGTCCGGCGGGGGGTAACTGATGGCGGAGGTCAACGGGCACCGCGTCGCGAACGAGTCGCTGCTCGACGACGAGAAGTCGATGCTGGCCAACGACCCGGGCGGCATGCTGCGCGCCACCGCGTCGGCCGGCGCCCAGGTCCGGGAATCGGCCGCGCTGGCCGCCGAGGCCGACCTGAGCCTGCTGGCCGACGAGGGCCGCCCCCGGGCGGTCGTCGTCGCCGGCATCGGCACCGCCGGCCTGACCGGCAACATCCTGGCCACCGTGGCCGGCCACCGCTGCCCGGTGCCGATCATCGGGCACCGCAGCGCCGGCATCCCCGGCTGGGTCGGCGCCGCCGACGTGGTCTTCGCCGTCTCCGCCTCCGGCCGCAGCCCCGAGGCGCTGGCCGCCGCCGAGGCCGCGGTCCGCCGCGGCGCCCGCCTGGTGGCGATCGGCAACCCCGACACCGAGTTGCAGGCGATGGCCGAGCGGGCCCGCTCGCCGTTCATCCCGGTGCCGCGCCGCGCGCCGGCCCGGGCCAGCCTCTGGGGCCTGGCCGTGCCGGTGCTGCTCGCCGCCCGCGCGATCGGGCTCGTCAAGGTCAACGAGGCCGACCTGGCCGAGACCGCGACCCGGCTGGACGCCGACGCCGAGCGTTGCCGCCCCGGCGCCGACTCGTTCGTCAACCCGGCCAAGTCGCTCGCGCTCGGCCTGGCCGGCTCGATCCCGATCGTCTGGGGCTCGTCCCCGCTGGCCACCGTCGCGGCCCGCCGCTTCGCCGACACGCTCGCCGCGAACGCGCGCTACCCGGTGATGGCCGGCGCCCTCGGCGAGGCCGGCCGCGGCCGGGTGGGCCTGCTCGACGGCGTCTTCGGCGGGCTGGCCGAGTTCTCCCGCGACATCTTCGCCGACCCCGACGACGAGGAGGGCGACGCCGGCACCCGGCTGCGCCTCGTGCTTCTCCGGGACGGCGGGCTCAACCCCGAGGAGGACGCCGACGAGCCGGTCGCCGTCGAGGAGCGTCGCGCCGACGCGGTGCAGACCCTCGCCGAGCGCCGGGGCGTCCGCTGCGACGTGCTCACCGCCGAGGGCGGCTCGGCGGTCGAGCGGCTCGCCTCGCTCACCGCGGTGCCCGACTTCGCGTCGCTCTACCTGGCGCTGGCGCACGGGCTGGACCCGATGGCCGTGCCGGCGATCAGCGAGATGAAAGAGCTGTCCAACCCGATGCCGGAGGGGATTCAGTGAGCGCGGAGGGCGGCACCCGCGCGATCATCGCCGCGCTCTCGGCCAACCTCGGCATCGCGGTCACCAAGTTCGTCGCCTGGGGCCTGACCGGCTCGTCGTCGATGCTGGCCGAGGCGATCCACTCGGTGGCCGACTCGGGCAACCAGCTGCTCCTGCTGCTCGGCGGCCGGCGCTCGCGGCGGCAGGCGACCCCCGAGCACCCGTTCGGCTACGGCCGCGAGCGCTACGTCTACGCGTTCATCGTGTCGATCGTGCTGTTCAGCGTCGGCGGGCTGTTCGCGCTCTACGAGGCGTACCACAAGATCCAGCACCCCGAGCCGATCCACTCCTGGAAGTGGGTCCCGGTGGTGGTGCTGGTCATCGCGATCGCGCTCGAGGGCTATTCGTTCCTGACCGCGATCAAGGAGTCCAACCACACCCGCGGCAAGGTCACCTGGGTCAACTTCGTGCGCCGGGCCAAGGCGCCGGAGCTCCCGGTCGTGCTGCTCGAGGACACCGGCGCCCTGATCGGCCTGGTGCTCGCCCTGTTCGGCGTGGCGCTCACCCTGATCACCGGCGACGGCGTGTGGGACGGCGTCGGCACCGCCGCGATCGGCGTGCTGCTGGTGGCGATCGCGGTGATCCTGGCGATCGAGACGAAGAGCCTGCTGATCGGCGAGGGCGCCAACCCCGAGGAAGTCCGCAAGATTGAAAAGGCGATCCTGGCCGGCGCCGGCATCGAGCGGATCATCCACATGAAGACGCTGCACCTGGGCCCGGAAGAGCTGCTGGTCGCCGTCAAGATCGCGGTGCCGCGCGCCGAGCGCGCCGACGACCTGGCCCAGCACATCGACGAGACCGAGCTCCGCATCCGGGAGGCCGTGCCGATCGCCCGGGTGATCTACATCGAGCCCGACATCTATCGCGAGCGCAAGGCGCCGACGGTGACCGAGGGCGCCTCGGCGGCGGCGGGGTAAAAGCTGATGCGGGGTAAAAGCTGATGACCGTGTATCCACTGTCCGGTGTCATCCGTCCCTACGCGTGGGGCTCGCACACCGCGCTCGCCGAGCTGCAGGGCCGCCCGGCCCCCACCGAGGCCCCCGAGGCGGAGCTCTGGCTCGGCGCCCACCCCGACGACCCGTCCGTCGTCGGCGGCCCCGCGGGCGACGTCAGCCTGGCGTCCTTCATCGGCGGCAACCCGCAGGCCCAGCTCGGCGAGCGGGTGCTCGGCGAGTTCGGCCCCCGCCTGCCGTACCTGCTGAAGGTCCTGGCCGCCGAGGCCCCGCTCTCGCTGCAGGCCCACCCCGACCTCGAGTACGCGAAGCAGGCCTTCGCCCGCCAGCAGGCCGACCCGACCCTGCCCAGGAACTACACCGACGCCAACCACAAGCCCGAGATGCTGGTCGCGCTGACCCGGTTCGAGGCCCTGTGCGGCTTCCGCGCCCCCACCGCCGCCGCCGACACCATCGAGGCACTGGCCGTCCCCGCGCTCGACCCGGTGGTCAAGTCCCTCCGCGCCGGCGACCTGCGCGGCGCCGTCGAGACCCTGCTCTCCTGGCCGCAGGACGACCGCGCCCCCCTGATCGACTCGGTGGTCACCGCCGCGAAGTCCCACCCCGGCGACGAGGCCCACGCCCTGGCGATCCACCTGGCCGGCTACTACCCCGGCGACCCCGGCGTGCTGGTGGCGCTCCTGCTCAACCACGTCCACCTGCAGCCCGGCGAGGCCATCTGGATGCCCGCCGGCAACCTGCACGCCTACCTCCGCGGCACCGGCATAGAGCTGATGGCCGCCAGCGACAACGTCCTGCGCGGCGGCCTGACCCCGAAACGCGTCGACGTCCCCGAGCTGCTCAGGGTCCTCCGCTTCGAGGTCCTCGACGACCCCATCGTCAAGCCGACGGAGCTGTCCCCCGGCGTCCTGACCTGGCCCGTCCCCGTCCCGGATTTCGCCCTCTACCGCCTGGAACTCGACGGCACCCGTCCCCCGACAGAAGTCCCGGCCGAGGGCCCGCGCGTCATCGTCACCACATCAGGCGACCTCTTCGCCGGCGAGTCGGTGGACGGCACCCCCATCGAGCTGGCCCGGGGCGACGCGGCTTTCGCCCCCGCCGACGTCGGCAAAATCAAGCTCGCCGGCCAGGGCGTGGCGTTCGTGGCTGCGGTCCCGGTCTGACTCGCGACCTTCGAGTTGCCTCCGCTCCGGGCCGCGTCTCACTCTGGTCGTTTTCCGTAGCCGGTACGAGGCGAGCCCGTTCCCAACCGCAATTCCACCCGACCCGCTGTGCACCGCGATCTGAGTGCAACTTCAGCCCGCGCCGCGACCGCCGGGCTGAGCTGCATGGGTTTGGTGGGGCACTCTCCGTGTGGGCGCCCGAACAATAAAAACCGAAATTTCCGGATTTGCTTGACAAGGGTGACTGCGTAGTGTGAATCTATAACCACGCAGCGTCATTGGTGATCGGGGGGTCCCACGGACGCGCGCGGTACCAAACCGGGGGGATGAACGGGGCGGCGGGCTTTGCCTGTCGTCCCGTTCGCTATTGCCGGCCGGGGGACGGCCGCGAGCGCAAGTGGGCAGGTCAGCCCGGCGGTCGCGGCAGACGCCGGCATGGCACCCAGCTCGCGCGGCCCGCCGGGTTCCCGCTCTTGCGGTTGTGGCCGGGCCGTCATCCCGTATCCGCTGAATTCGCTCGAGCAAAGTCCTGAAGTGAGTTTCATGACGGTTGCCGGCGGCCCATCCGAGGCCGATCGCTACCGCCATCGAGGAGCGGCATCGAGCCCCCGTCCGCGCCCGCTGGACGGGGGCTCGATTTCCCCGGGGTTCGGTGGTTGCCGCCACCGGGGACCCCGCCTCTCAGGTTCATTTCCTCATGCGCCCTGACGTGCGTGCAAGTGCATACTGTGCGGTGCAAGTTGCAGAGAGCCACCGCCGCGCGGTTAAGGTGTCTGGCGTGGCGAGGCCGACCTCCACTGCGCGGCGCGAGCTGGGCGTCGAGTTGCGCCGGCTCCGCGGTGGCCGGCGTGCGGCCGCGGTCGCCGCGGCGCTCGGCTGGTCCGAGTCGAAGCTGAGCCGGATCGAGACGGCGCACACCGCGATCAGCGAGGAAGATCTCGAGCGGCTCCTCGCGGCCTACGGCGTCGGCGCCGAGGAGCGTGACCGCCTGCACGACCTGGGCCGCCGCGGCCGGGCGCGGGCCTGGTGGACGCCGTATCGGTCGTCGGTCCCCGATCCGTATGACGAGTTCGTCGCGCTCGAGGCCGAGGCCACCTTCATCAGTGAGTGGGAGAGCCAGGTCGTCCCCGGTCTGCTGCAGACCGACGAGTACGCCCGCGCGGTGATCGAGGCGGGCGCCGACGTGGGCGATCCGGCCGTGGCCCAGCGCCGGCTCGCGCTGCGGATGGCCCGGCAGGCGGTGCTCACCCGGGAACCGCCGCCGTATCTGCTGATGGTGCTGGATGAGGCGGTGCTCTACCGGGAGGTGGGCGGCGTCGAGGTGCTGCGCCGTCAGGTGGCGAAACTCGCCGAGGACAGCCGCCGCCCGGGCGTGGAGCTCCGGATCCTGCCGTTCTCCGCGGGCGCGCACGCCGGCCAGGGGGAGTCGTTCCTGGTGCTCGAGTTCCCGGCCGGTACACGTAACCCGATCGTGCACTGCGAGGGACTGATGGGCGGTCTCTTCCGAGTGACCGAGGTCGAGGTGGAGATCTACCGGGACGCCCTCGCTGACCTGCGGGAACGCTCTTTGCCGGCAGAAGACAGCCGAACGGTCATCGCTGAAAGGGAGGAAGCGCTCCGGTCCGCGACGGCCTGGTGAGCTGAAATGGAGGCGCATCCATCCTGGAAGGGGACAGTCATGCGGTACGCCAATCTCACCTGGCGTAAGAGCACTCGAAGCGCGGCAGCCGGCCACTGCGTCGAGGTAGCGAACGTTACGGCGGCCGTGCTGGTGCGCGACTCGAAGGACGCGAACAGTCCCGTCCTCACCTTCGCCACCTCTGAGTGGTCGGGGTTCATCGCCGGGATCCGGGCCGGGGAGTTCGATCGCCCCGGGGCCTGAGGCTCTCACCCGAAGGAAGCGGGCGGTCCCATCGGGGCCGCCCGCTTCTTGCTGCCTACAGATAAGTCGAGGGACTTGCTAAGGTATGGCAGACCTAAGTTAGGGTCGCCTTAGCTAATAGTGACCTAGCCTACAGCGGCGCGTCGAGAAGCGGAGAGCCATGCTTGCCACCTACCTCATCGGATTGCGCGAGGGGTTGGAGGCCACCCTGGTGGTCAGCATCCTCATCGCCTTCCTGGTCAAGTCGGAACGCAAGGACAAGCTCAAGCTGGTCTGGATCGGCGTGGCCGCCGCGGTGGCGGTCTCCGTGATCTTCGGCTGGCTGCTCAGCTACACCGAGACGACGCTGCTGCAGGACTACCGGCAGCAGGAGCTCTTCGAGGCGGTCACCTCGATCGCGGCGATCTGCTTCGTCACCTGGATGATCTTCTGGATGCGCCGGGCCGCCCGGGGCATCGCCGGCGAGCTGCGCAACAAGCTGCAGGACGCGCTGGCGGTCGGCTCGCTCGCGGTCGGCTTCATGGCCTTCCTCGCCGTGGTCCGCGAGGGCCTGGAGACCTCGCTGATCTTCTACGCCGCGGTACAGGGCGCCAACCTCGACGGTGGCCCGCTGTTCGCGCTGATCGGCGGCATCCTCACCGCCGTCGCGATCGGCTACCTGATGTACGCGACCGCGGTCCGGATCAACCTGACCGTGTTCTTCAGGTGGACCGGCGTGCTGCTGATCCTGGTCGCCGCCGGCATCTTCAAGTACGGCGTGCACTCCCTCCAGGAGGCCACCGTGCTGCCCGGCGTGAACGACATCGCCTACCACGCGGCCGGCGTCCTCGACCCGTCCACCTGGTACGCCACCCTGCTCGCCGGCATGTTCAACGTCACCGCCGAGCCGACGGTCCTCGAGGTGCTCGCCTGGGTGCTGTACGCCGTGCCCGTCCTCGTTCTGTTCCTCTGGCCGGCGCGCAAACCCGCCCCGGCGCCCACCCCCGCACCGCAGGTCTAGGAGAATTCGTGCGCCGTACCCCTCTGATCCTTTCGCTGGTCGCGATCAGCGCCGTCGCCGCCTGCGGCAGCAAGTCGGACAAGTCGACCGCCGCCGGCTCGGCCGGCCCGATCACCGTAAAGGCTTCCGACACCGCGTGCGAGGTGGCCAGGAGCCAGCTCGACGCCGGCACCCACGTCTTCACGATCGCCAACAAGGGCAGCAAGGTCACCGAGTTCTACGTCTACGCCGAGGGCGACCGGGTGATGGGCGAGGTCGAGAACATCACCCCGGGCCTCTCCCGCGAGCTGCGCGTCGAACTGCCGGCCGGCACCTATCAGACCGCGTGCAAGCCGGGCATGGTCGGCAACGGCATCCGGAACACGCTGACCGTGGCCGGCTCGGCCGCGCCGCTCTCCCAGGACGCGGCGCTGGCCCAGGCGGTGACGAGCTACACGTCGTACGTCGTCTCGCAGAGCGAGGCCCTGGAGCAGAGGACCGGCGACTTCGTGTCCGCGGTGAAGGCCGGCGACCTGGCCAAGGCCAAGCAGCTCTACCCGGTGGCGCGCACCTACTACGAGCGGATCGAGCCGGTGGCCGAGAGCTTCGGTGACCTGGACCCGAAGATCGACGGCCGTGAGGACGACGCCACCGCCGAGTTGCCCTTCACCGGCTTCCACAAGCTGGAGAAGGACCTGTGGGTGACCAAGGACGTGAGCAAGGACGGCGCGATCGCCGACCAACTGCAGGCCGACGTCAAGGACCTGGTCGCCAAGGCCAAGACCGAGAAGCTCACCCCGCTGCAGCTGGCCAACGGCGCCAAGGAGCTGCTCGACGAGGTCGCCACCAGCAAGATCACCGGGGAGGAGGAGCGCTACTCGCACACCGACCTGTGGGACTTCGCGGCCAACGTGGACGGCTCGCAGGCGGCGGTCGCGGCCCTGCGCCCGGCGCTCGAGCAGCGCAAGCCCGAGCTGGTCAAGCAGATCGACACGGCGTTCACCAGCGTCGACTCCGAGCTCGCGAAGTACCGCGACGGCGACGGGTGGAAGCTGCAGAACCAGCTCACGCAGGAGCAGCTGAAGGGCCTGTCCGACGTGATCAACGCGCTTGCCGAGCCGATCAGCAAGATCGCCGGCGTGATCGCGGAGAAGTGACCATGTCGGAGAATGCGGTTTCTCGCCGGCGAGCGATCGGCCTCGCTGGCGCGGGGGTGGCGGGCGTCGTGGGGGCGTCAGCGGTCGGCGTGTCGCTTTTTACCGATAAATCAGAAAAATCGGCTGAGCCAGCCATTTCGGACGCGGTGGCCTTCCACGGTGCGACCCAGGCCGGCATCGTCACGCCGGCCCAGGACCGGCTGCACTTCGTGGCCTTCGACGTGCTCACCAAGGACCGCGCCGAGCTGGTCCAGATGCTCAAGGACTGGACCGCGGCGGCCGCCCGGATGACAGCCGGCCAGGACGCCGGCCCGATCGGCGCCACCGCGGGCATCCTCGAGGCCCCGCCGGACGACACCGGCGAGGCGATCGGGCTGCCCCCGTCCGGCCTCACCCTGACCATCGGCTTCGGGCCCAGCCTGTTCCGGGACGCGTCCGGCAAGGACCGTTTCGGGCTGGCCGCGCGCAAGCCGGCCGCGCTCGCCGACCTGCCGCACTTCCCGGGCGACACCATCGACCCGGCCATCTCGGCCGGCGACATCTGCGTGCAGGCCTGCGCGAACGACCCGCAGGTGGCGGTGCACGCGATCCGCAACCTGGCCCGGATCGGGATGGGCGCGGTCAGCGTGCGGTGGTCGCAGCTGGGCTTCGGGCGTACGTCGTCGACGTCCACCACGCAGGCGACCCCGCGCAACCTGTTCGGCTTCAAGGACGGCACCGCCAACCTGAAGGCCGAGGAAACCGACCTGCTCAAGCAGCACCTCTGGGTGCAGCCGGGGGACGGGCCGGACTGGATGACCGGCGGCTCGTACGCGGTCACCCGAAAGATCCGCATGATGATCGAGACCTGGGACCGCACCTCGATGGGCGAGCAGGAGACCATCATCGGGCGGACCAAGGGCGAGGGCGCGGCGCTCGGGCAGGCCAAGGAGTTCGACGAGATCGACCTGAAGGGTCTGAACGGCGCGGGTGACCCGCTGATCCCGGTGGACGCGCACGTGCGGCTCGCCCATCCGGACACCAACTCCGGTGCCCACCTGCTCCGCCGCGGCTACAACTTCGTGGACGGCTCGGACGGGCTCGGCCGGCTCAACGCCGGGCTGTTCTTCATCGCGTACCAGCGCGACCCGCGTACCCACTTCGTCCCGATCCAGACCAACCTCGCCCGCCACGACGCCATGAACGAGTACACCCGGCACGTCTCCAGCGGACTGTGGGCCTGCCCGCCCGGGGTCTCCGGACCCGACGACTTCTGGGGACGTGCGCTGTTCGCGTAGGCTGCCGGTCGGACAGAGATCGGTACCGGGGTACACGTGGTTCGGGAGGACAGTGCAATATTGGACCGCATGAGAGCCCGGGTACTCGTCGTCGATGACGATCCAGCGTTGGCCGAGATGCTCGGCATCGTCCTGCGTAGCGAGGGCTTCCTGCCCTCGTTCGTCGCCGACGGCGAGCGCGCCCTGGCCGCTTTCCGGGAAAACCGGCCGGACATCGTGCTGCTCGACCTGATGCTGCCCGGGATGAGCGGCATCGACGTGGCGCGTGCGATCCGCGCCGAGTCGGGCATTCCGATCGTGATGCTCACCGCGAAGAGCGACACCGTGGACGTGGTGCTGGGCCTGGAGTCCGGCGCCGACGACTACGTGGTGAAGCCGTTCAAGCCGAAGGAGCTGGTGGCGCGGATGCGCGCCCGGCTGCGCCGCGGTGAGGACGCCGCGCCGGAGCTGCTCACCATCGGCCCGCCCGGCAACCAGATCACCATCGACGTCCCGGCGCACACGGTGAGCCGGGACGACGACGAGGTCAAGCTCACCCCGCTGGAGTTCGACCTGCTGGTCGCGCTGGCCCGCAAGCCGCGCCAGGTCTTCACCCGCGAGGTGCTGCTCGAGCAGGTCTGGGGTTACCGGCACGCGGCCGACACCCGGCTGGTGAACGTCCACGTGCAGCGGCTCCGAGCGAAGATCGAGCCCGACCCGGAACGCCCCGAGATCATCCTGACCGTGCGAGGGGTCGGCTACAAGGCGGGCACCGCCTGATCGTAAGGGGCTAACCTTGCCGCGAGATGCGTGCTCCGGCCTGGCTCCCGATGCCCGTCCGCCGCGCCCTGCGGGTGCTGCGGCGGTATTTCCGCGTGCTCGCGCGCCGGTTCGAGAACTGGTCGGCCCCGGCGCGCCGGCAGTGGCGGCGCTCGCTGCAGCTGCGCATCGTCGCGATGACCCTGGCCGCGTCCAGCGTGCTGGTCGGCGCGTTCGGCTTCTTCGTCGCGCAGAACAGCGCCCGCATCCTGCTCAACCGCGCGCAGGACGAGGTGCAGTCCTCGCTGCAGAGCAAGACGAAGTGGGCGGCCTCCCAGCTCAGCGTGTATTACCCGCTGGGACCCGGGGTGCCCGACCCGAAGCTGCCGGAAGCCATGACTCAGACGGTCACCGCGCTGGCCGACAACGACCGGGCCGAGTCCGGCGGCTCGATCGTCGCGATGCGCGCCGGGCAGTACCCCGAGCTCAAGCAGGTCACCTCGACGAAGGTGAGCACCGACGAGCTGATCACCGGCGATCTGGTCAAATCGGTCGCGCAGGATTCCAAGATCGCTCGGCAGGTCCGCACCGCCACCATCGACGGCAAGAAGACCAAATATCTGGTGTACGGGTCGCCCGTGCCCACCAGCTTCGGCCACGTCGAGCTCTACTACCTGGTGCCGCTGACCACCGAGGACAGCGCCGCCAACCAGATCCGCACCACGGTCCTGGTCACCGGCCTGGCCCTGGTGCTCCTGCTCGGCGTGGTGGCCGGCCTGGTCACGCGCCTGGTCGTGCTGCCGGTGCGGGGCGCCGCGCGCACCGCCCAGCGGCTCTCGGCCGGCCTGCTCGACCAGCGGATGAAGGTGGACGGCGAGGACGACCTGGCCCTGCTGGCGGCGTCGTTCAACCAGATGGCGGCCAACCTCCAGCGACAGATCGTCCGCCTCGAGGAGATGTCCCGCCTCCAGCGCCGCTTCACCTCGGACGTGTCGCACGAGCTGCGCACCCCGCTCACCACGGTACGGATGGCGGCCGACCTGATCTTCTCGGAGCGCGACGAGTTCGAGCCGGCCGTGGCGCGCAGCGCCGAGCTGCTGCAGGCCGAGCTGGACCGGTTCGAGGGCCTGCTCACCGACCTGCTGGAGATCAGCCGCTTCGACGCCGGCTTCGCCGCGCTCGATGCCGAGCACACCGACCTGGTCCCGATCGTGGAGCGGGTCGCCGACCGGCTGGCCGGCCTGGCCGAGCGGGTCGGGGTGGCGATCGAGCTGCGCCTGCCGGAGACGCCGGTGATCGCCGAGGTCGACCCACGCCGGGTCGAGCGGGTGCTGCGCAACCTGGTCGGCAACGCGGTCGAGCACGGCGAGGGAAGGCCGGTGCAGGTCACCCTGGCGTGTGACGAGGCGGCCGTCGCGATCACCGTGCGCGACCACGGGATCGGCCTCAAGCCGGGGGAGGAGCGGCTGGTCTTCAACCGGTTCTGGCGGGCCGACCCGTCCCGTGCCCGGCAGACCGGCGGCACCGGCCTCGGCCTGTCGATCAGCGCCGAGGACGCCCGGCTGCACGGCGGCTGGCTGGAGGCGTGGGGCGCGCCCGGCGAGGGCGCCCAGTTCCGGCTGACCCTGCCGGTGCGCGCCGGCGACCGGCTGCTGAGCGCGCCGCTGCCGCTGATCCCGCGCGACCGCGTGCCCACGATCGAGGCGGGCGCCGCGGCGCCCGCCGCCGACGAGACCGCCGAGGTGGTGTGATGCGTCGCCTGCTGGCCGTCGCCGCCCTGGCCGCGCTGCTGCTGAGCGGCTGCGGCATCCCCGACGACACGAGGGTGACCGTCGTCGGCGCCGGGCCGTCCGGCGGCGCCGGTCCCCGCGAGGATCAGATCCAGTCGGTGCCGAACCCCCGCGAGGCCGCCAGCGACCCGAGACAGTTGCTGACGTATTTCCTCGAGGCGGCGGCCGGCGATCCGGACCACGCGGCGGAGCGGGTCAAGGCCTTCCTCGCGCCGAGCGCCAGAGCGGGCTTCGAGGCGGCCGGCCCCGAGATCCGGGTGATCCGGCTCAAGGGCGATCCGGTCTACCGCCCGAGCAACCAGCAGTTCACCTTCTACGCGCAGACCGTCGGCACGCTGAAGTCCAACGGCTCGCTGGAGCCGGCCGCCGCCGACCCGAACGGCTCCGCCCAGTACAGCGTGGAGGTCGGCCCGGTCGCCGGGCAGAGCGGCTACTTCGTCCTTCGCCCGCCCCCGCACCGGGTTCTGCTGCTCAGCGACACCGCGCTGAACGACTTCTACCAGCGCCGCACGATCTACTTCTGGAACAACGAGAACACCGCGCTGATCCCCGACCTGCGCTACATGCCCGGCAGCATCCCCAGCGCGCAGCAGCCCACCACGATCCTGAACTGGCTGGTGACCGGCCCGGCCAGCTGGCTCGGCGACGTCGCGAAGCCCTTGCCGAACAACACCCAGGCGCCGGAGAACGTGCCGGCCGTCACCAACGACACGCTCAGCGTGACATTGACCCCCCAGGCGGCCCCCGCCGGCGACACCAAGGCTCTCGACCGGCTGCGGCGGCAGTTGCAGTGGTCACTGTTGCGGCCCGACCAGGGGCCGCAGACGCTCGAGCTCAAGATCAAGGGCCAGGACCCGGTGCGGTACTCCGGTCAGGACTACCTCGTCAGCAACCCGGCGGACCGCCTGGTCGAAACGCCGCAGCGGTTTGCGATCTTCAACGGGGTGGTCCACCGCGTGAAGTCGCCGCAGGCCGGCGACCCCGTCCCGGCGTTGCGCCCGGAGGACAACAAGAACATCGCCTCGGCCGCGCTGAGCACCTCCGCCACGCACACGTTCGTCGCCGTGGTGACCGCGGGCAAGAACGGCAAGCTGCGGGTCGGCTCGGCGGCCGCCGGGGCGCAGGCCACGCTGCACGACGTCGGCCTTTCCGGCACACTCGGCCGGCCGGTCTGGGCGATTGCCGCCGATGGGGGCCCGCAGGGTGCGGTCGGCTTGATCACGGTGAACGGCAAGCTGTACAGCTTCGCGCCGGACGGCTCCGCGGCGGTGCAGGTCGATTGGCAGGGCGAGCCCGGCGCGATCACGGCCGTGTCGGTGGCGCCGGACGGGTGCCGGATGGCGGTCGTGGCCGGCGGCCGGCTCTACCGCGCGACGCTCGACACCAGCGGCGACACGGTCGCGCTGAGTACACCGGAGCGGTTGTTCCCGCCGCTCTTCAGCCAGGTGACGGCGGTGGCCTGGAGCAGCGAGACCTACCTGGCCGTGGCCGGCGCCAGCGCGGACGGCCAGCGGTACGCGGTGGTGGACGTGTCGGTCGACGGCGCGCTGTCGTACGTCCGGCTCGCCGACGTCGGCGGGGAGGCGGTCACCTATCTCACGGCCTACCCGGCCAACCCGACCAGCCACCGCGAGAACGCGGACGCCGAGTCGTACGAGACGGCCGGCGCGGCGTGGTACGTGACCAGCGTGCCCGCCAAGATCCCCGCGAGCGACCTGGTCGGCGTCCCGGCCAACCCGCCGCCCGGGCAGACCCCGACAGCCCCGTTCTTCCTCTTCTGATGCGCGGCCACTGAATGCTCGGCCTGCTCGGCGATCTCGCCGACCTCGTGCTGCCCGCCGCCTGCGCCGGGTGCGGGGTCGAGCGGGTGCCGCTGCGGTACGGCGTGTGCGGACCCTGCGCATCCGACCTGGAGGCGCTCCGGCCGTTCCGGACGGCCCCGGCCCCACCGCCGCCCGGATTTCCGCCCTGCGTCGCCGTAGGGGCCTATGAGGGGCCTTTACGGGGTGTTCTACTGGCGTACAAGGAACGCGCCCGGCACCGGCTCGCCCCGCCGCTGGGCACGCTGCTCGCCACCGCGGTGTCGGCGTTCGCCCCGGCCCGCCGCCCGGTCACGCTCGTCCCGGTGCCCTCGACCGCGGCGGCGGCCCGGGAGCGGCACGGCGACCACATGGCCCGGCTCGCCGCACAGGCGGTACGGCGCCTGCGGGCCGCCGGTTGGGATGCTCGGGTGAGCCGCCCTCTCGTGGCGTTGCCGCGTCCTGACTCAGCGTCACTTACGGTGGCTCAACGCCGTGCGGCGGCTGAGAGTTCGCTGCGAATTCGCTCCCGGCGAATCGGGTTTTCCCGACACGCGACCCCGATCGAAGGCACGCTGGTGGTGGTTGATGACATCGCCACGACCGGGTCGACGCTGGCCACGGTCACCCGTCGTCTCGAGGAGGCGGAGATGCAGGTCGCAGGGGCTGCCGTGCTGGCTGCCACCCGACTGCGCCGAGCGGTTTCGGATGATTACCGCCCTCGGGTACCTAAAAGGCGGAAGCCCGGCGATCAGCTATCCGAAACGAGGGGTGACGCGGGAGCATCGGCACGTTAGCGTCTTGGTGACGAGGGTAAGCGTCATCGCTCACCCGCCTCACCGGCCGCGTGCAGAGCTACCGCCACCGGAAAGGAGTCGTCTCATTCGCGATCGGTCACGCATGGTGCACATGGCACCCGCGTCGCCGTAACCAACCAACAGCAGCACACCGCGTCGCAGTACAAACGTTGGGGGAGGTCACGAGTGGACATTGTCGTCAAGGGCCGCAACGTAGAGGTTCCCGATCATTACCGGGAGCATGTCGCCGACAAGCTGAGCAAGGTCGAGCGTTACGACCAGAAACTGATCCGGGCCGACGTGGAGCTGTTCCACGAACGCAATCCACGCCAGTCCGACACCTGCCAGCGAGTCGAGATCACCGTCATGACGAGAGGCCCGGTCGTTCGTGCCGAGGCCTGCGCCAAGGATTTCTACGCTGCCCTGGACCTCGCCATCACCAAGCTCGACGGACGGTTGCGCCGCTCGGCCGACCGCCGCCGGGTCCACCGCGGGCGGCACGCGCCCGTCTCGGTGGCGGCCGCTACCGCGGGCCTGCCCACCGACCTCAGCCTCGCCCAGCCGGCCGAGGAGTCACCGGTCGCCACCGCGCTCGCCGAACACGACGGGGACCAGCCGTGGCGCATCGTGCGGGAGAAGGAACACCCCGCCGACCCGATGACCGTCGACGACGCCCTCTTCCAGATGGAACTCGTCGGCCACGACTTCTACCTCTTCCTCGACAAGGAGAGCGGCCGGCCCAGCGTCGTCTACCGGCGGCGTGGCTACGACTACGGAATTCTCTCGCTGGAGGGAACCGCCTGATACTGAGCCGACCCGCGGCGGAAAACCCCAGAGGAAAAACCGTTGGGTCAGCCGTCCAGCCGAGGGCCTTCGGAAAGGAGGTCCTCGGCGAGGAGCACGAACTGGACGTCGTCCGTGCGGGTGCCGTCCGGGCCGGGCAGGCGTGACCTCAGGTACGCCTCCCGGTGGAATCCCGCCTTCTCCAGCACCCGCTGCGAGCCGACGTTCGTCGGCAGCGCGCCCGCGATGAGGCGGGCGATGGTGGTCTCGGCGAACGCCCACAGCGTCAGCAGCTGGGCGGCCCGGGTCGCCCAGCCGCGCCCGCGGAACGCCGGCAGCATGCTGTAGCCGATCATGCCCTGGCCGGTCGCCGGCTCCTGGTAGAACAGGCCGATCTCGCCGGCCGGCTCGCCGGTGGCGGCGTCCTCGATGACCAGGTCTACCCGGCTGCCCTCCAGCCAGTGCGCGGCCGCCCGGGTGCAGCGCCGCCGCAGCTCCTCGTCGGTCGGCGGCACCGCCGGCACGCTGGTCTGCCACACCTCGGGCAGGCGGCGCAGCACGGCGAGGAAGCCGGCGTCGGCCGGCCCGAGCGGGCGCAGCCGGACGACGCCGTCGGTGAGTTCGCCGCCGGGCAGGTCGGGCAGGGCGCGCACGATCGGGGCGCCGTCGTCGGTGGCCAGCCGGGAGAAGACCACCAGGTCGTCGCGGCCGCCGTGGCCGTCCGGGAGCGCCGCGCGGCGTACCCCCTCGCGGCGGTAGCCGCACGCCAGCGCGACCCGCATGCTCAGCGGATTGTCCCAGTGCGTGAGGAGTTCCAGCCGGTGCAGGCCGGCGTGCAGGGCGTGCCGGCTCAGCGCGCGCACCGCGGCGGTGGCCACCCCGCGCCCGCGGGCCCACGGGCCCACCCAGTAGCCGATCTCGGCCTGGCCGCGGCCGGGCACGACCTTGTCGAAGCTGATCCCGCCGAGCAGGTCGTCGGTCTCCGGGTCGGCGATCGCGTAGACCACGCCGCCCTCCGCGACGATCGAGGCGATCCCCTCGCTGAGGAAGCGCTCGGCGTGCGCGACCGTGAACGGCGACGGCAGCGCGGGCAGGAAGCGGTGGCTGAGCGGGTCGTCGTATCCGGCGGCGACCGCCTCGGCGTCGTCCGGGCGATATGCCCTAAGACGCACCCCGGTACCGTTGATCTCCGCGGAGCTCAAGAATCCTCCTGTTGATGGTGCCACTTCGGGTAATCCTGCCGGAATCGCTGCGCCATGAGCGAACGCGATGCCGCCTTTCGGCCTTTTTGTGCGGTTAACCGGAGGCTCGGGTCACAGGTTCCGCGGGAGGGTGCCTACGATGGTTCGGCAGACTGTCTAGGGGAGCGCTGACCCGTGTCGATATTGGAAAAAGTCCTACGCGCCGGCGAAGGTCGCATGCTACGCCGGCTCAAGGCGATCGCTGATGCGGTCAACTCGATCGAGGAAGACTATGTCGACCTCACCGACGACGAGTTGCGGGAGTGGACCCAGCAGTTCCAGGAACGCTACGCCGACGGCGAGTCGCTCGACTCGCTGCTGCCCGAGGCGTTCGCGGTGGCCCGGGAGGGCGCCAAGCGGGTCCTCGGCCAGCGGGCGTACGACGTCCAGCTGATGGGTGGCGCCGCCCTGCACTTCGGCAACATCCCGGAGATGAAGACCGGTGAGGGCAAGACCCTGACCGGCGTGTTCCCGGCTTATCTCAACGCGTTGAGCGGCAAGGGCGTGCACATCATCACGGTGAACGACTACCTCGCCCAGCGCGACGCCGAGTGGGTCGGCCGGGTGCATGTCTTCCTCGGGCTGACCGTGGGCGTGATCCTGCCCAACCGGCCGGCCGCCGAGCACCGCGCGGCGTACCAGTGCGACATCACGTACGGGACGAACAACGAGTTCGGCTTCGACTACCTGCGCGACAACATGGCGTGGTCGAGGGAGGAGCTGGTCCAGCGGGGCCACCACTTCGCGATCGTCGACGAGGTCGACTCGATCCTCATCGACGAGGCCCGTACCCCGCTGATCATCTCCGGCCCGGCCGAGCACTCGGCCCGCTGGTACGCGGAGTTCGCGAGCATCGTCAACCGCCTGCAGAGGGGCAAGGACGGCGAGGGCGACTACGAGGTCGACGAGTCCAAGCGCACCATCGCGGTGACCGAGCGCGGCGTCGCCCGGGTCGAGGACCGCCTCGGCATCGACAACCTCTACGAGTCGGTGAACACGCCGCTGGTCGGCTACCTGAACAACGCCATCAAGGCGAAGGAGCTGTACCGGCGGGACAAGGACTACATCGTCAACGAGAGCGGCGAGGTCCTCATCGTCGACGAGTTCACCGGCCGCATCCTGCACGGCCGCCGCTACAACGAGGGCATGCACCAGGCCATCGAGGCCAAGGAGGGCGTCGAGGTCAAGCAGGAGAACCAGACCCTCGCGACCATCACCCTGCAGAACTACTTCCGGCTGTACGAGAAGCTCGGCGGCATGACCGGTACGGCGCAGACCGAGGCCGGCGAGTTCAACAAGGTCTACAAGGTCGGCGTCGTGACCATCCCGACCCACCGGCCGATGATCCGGATCGACCACCCGGACGTCATCTACAAGACCGAGAAGGCGAAGTTCAACGCCGTCATCGAGGACATCGCCGAGCGGCACGCCACCGGTCAGCCGGTCCTGGTCGGCACGGTCTCGGTGGAAAACTCCGAGATCCTCTCGCAGCTGCTGCGCCGCCGCGGCATCCCGCACAGCGTGCTGAACGCGAAGTTCCACGCCCAGGAAGCCACGATCATCGCGCAGGCCGGCCGCAAGGGCGCGGTCACCGTGGCCACCAACATGGCCGGCCGCGGCACCGACATCCTGCTCGGCGGCAACCCCGAGTTCCTCGCCTCGGCCGAGCTGCACCAGCGCGGGCTCGACCCGGTGGAGAGCCCCGACGAGTACGCGAAGGCGCTCGAGGAGGTCCTCCCCGCCTGGAAGGAGGCCTGCGACGCGGAGGCCGAGGAGGTCACCTCCGCCGGCGGCCTGTACGTCCTGGGCACCGAGCGGCACGACTCCCGCCGCATCGACAACCAGCTCCGCGGCCGCTCCGGCCGGCAGGGTGACCCGGGCGAGTCCCGGTTCTACCTGTCCCTGCAGGACGACCTGATGAAGCGGTTCCGGGCCGGCGCGGTCGAGGCGGTCATGGACCGCTTCAACATCCCGGAGGACGTGCCGATCGAGTCCAAGATGGTGACCCGGCAGATCCGCGGCGCGCAGACCCAGATCGAGGGCCAGAACGCCGAGATCCGCAAGAACGTCCTCAAGTACGACGAGGTGCTCAACAAGCAGCGCCAGGTCATCTACGCCGAGCGCAAGCGCGTGCTCGACGGCGAGGACATGCACGACCAGGTCCGCAACATGATCGACGACGTGGTCGGCGACTACGTGCTGGCCGCCACCTCGAACGGCTACGCCGAGGACTGGGATCTCGAGCAGCTCTGGACCAACCTGCGCCGCCTCTACCCGGTCGCCATCACGATCGACGACATCATCGAGGAGTCCGGCGGCGAGCGCAGCGCGGTCGACCAGGAGTTCCTCGTCCAGCAGATGAAGGACGACGCGGCCGCCGCGTACACCAACCGCGAGGAGGAGCTGGGCGCCGAGGCGCTGCGCGAGCTCGAGCGGCAGGTGCTGCTCGCGGTGATCGACCGCAAGTGGCGCGAGCACCTCTACGAGATGGACTACCTGCAGGAGGGCATCAACCTGCGGGCGTACGCCCAGCGCGACCCGGTGATCGAGTACCAGCGCGAGGGCTTCGACATGTTCAACCAGATGATGGAGGGCATCAAGGAGGAGGCGGTCGGCTTCGTCTTCAACCTGGAGGTCCAGGTCGAGGAGGCGCCGACGGTCACCGTCGACCCGAGCCAGGCAGTGCCGCTCTCCGCGGTCGGCCCGGTCGCGGAGGAGGAGAACCTCGCCGACTCCGACCGGGTCGGGGTGCGCGCCAAGGGCCTCGGCGGCGGCCGCCGCCCGCAGAACCTGCAGTACACCGCCCCGGCGATCGACGGCGAGGCGGGCGACGGCGCGCCGGTCATCCAGCAGCCGCAGGCGCCGGCCCTGGGCATCGGCGCGGGCGGTTCGCCGGTGCCGGCCTCCCCGGCGCACACCCAGGCGTCCGGGCGCGGCAACCGTAGCGCCGGGCAGTCCGAGTCGAGCGGCCCGTCCCGCAACGCGCCCTGCTACTGCGGGTCGGGCAAGAAGTACAAGCGCTGCCACGGCGCTCCCGGAGCCGCCTGATCCACGCCGAGAACGGCCCGCCGGCTTTCCGGCGGGCCGTTTTTTGGTTGCGCCACCTTTCCCCGTACGGGAGGAAGGCAACCGAAGGCAAACGGTGGCAAACTTAGCCGGTCGGATCGGGGAGGTGCTCGCCGTGGAACCCAGGTTTCTCCTGCTGTCGGACGTGGCGGCCGAGCTGAACGTGACCGATTCGCAGGTCTACCACATGGTCCGCAGCGGCGAGTTGCCCGCGATCAAGGTCGGTGGCCGCGGCCAGTGGCGGGTGGAGCGAGTGAAGCTGGAGGAGTACATCCAGCAGAAGTACGCGGAGACCGCGAAGTGGGTGCTGGCGAACCCGCTGACCGACAAGGAACCCGACCAGCCCGGCTGACCTAGCGCCCGGTTTGCGCCTCTTCTCGGATCGGTGGTGGTCTTGGGCCGCCGCTGGACGCCCCGTCGCGTCATTCGGAAGAATCGCTGTCGAAGGCAAACGAAGGCAAACGCAATGATTGGCGAGCGGGGGTTGGCGATGAGGCGGATGGTGGAGGTCGCTCCCAGGGGCCCGCGGCCCTCGATCAGTCTTCGCCCGGCGCCGCCGTGCGAGCCGCCCTTCGACGACGAGCTCGAGCCGGCCGTCTGGGCGTCCGCCCATCAGCTCGCGCTCGACTGGTCACCGGCCGGCCTCGCGCGGCTGGCACCCCCGCCGATGCCCGACGAGACCGCCGTCGTGGCCCGCCCGGCGGTGGTGGCCGGGGCGTCGCACGATGCCAAGCTCGCCGTGCACCGGTTCGTGCGGATGTGTGTCGAGGTGCTCAACGGCCACCGGCCACCGGCTCAGCTGCGACAGCTCTCGGTGCCGGTCGACGCGGCCAAGGTGGTCGCCCAGGCGGCGACCGGCGCGCGCCGGGTGGCCGACCTGCGCCGGGCGGCTGCCGCGCCGCGCGGCCGGCGGCCGCCGAGGCGCCCGCCGCCGGTGGCGGTCATCCAGCTGCGGCTCTGCGAGCCCCGCCCGGGGGCGGTGGAGGCGGCGGCGGCGCTGGTGATGGGGGAGCGGACGTGGGCTATGGCGCTCAGGCTGGAGCTGCACCATGATGCATGGTCGGCGACGATCCTGCGCCTGATCTAACCCGGCGGCCCCAGACCCCCGAGGCGCCCACCGTGCGGTAGAGGCGGCGGGCGTCTCGGGCCTGCTGCCGACGCGGCCGGCGAGCGCGCGGCCGGTGAGCAGGCGTGTGCGTGTGCTGGCGCCGCTGTCGGGCTCGCGCCGCTGTCGAGCGTGCGTGTGCGCGTGCTCGCGTGGGCGTTGGCCGGGCCTCGCGCCGGGCGCTGGGCGGCCCTCGCGCCAGGTCCGCACCCCGTCAAAGCCGGCCGTCTGAGCGTCGTGGAAGACGTGCTGCCGGCCCGGTGACGAAGCCCGCGCTCCCCGCGCTGGGCCGCTCTTACGCTGGCCAGGCGGCTCTCTCACGCCGGCTGGGCGGCTCGCACGCCGGCTGGGCGGCTCGCACGCCGGCTGGGCGGCTCGCACGCCCGCTGGGCGGCTCGCACGCCGGCTGGGCGGCTCGCACGCCGGCTGGGCGGCTCGCACGCCGGCTGGGCGGCCCGCACGCCGGCTGGGCGGCTCGCACGCCCGCTGGGCGGCCCGCACGCCGGCTGGTCGGCGGCACGCCGGCTGGTGGGCGGTGCCCCGGCTGGTGGGCGGGCCTGGCGCCGGCTGGGGGTCTCGCTACGGGTGGGCGGGGGTGGGGGCGGCGATCGAGCGGGCGGCGAGCGGGCTGGAGTAGACGACGCTCGTGGTCACCGGGCCGAGGCCGGCGATGCGGCCGGTCACCTCCTCGAGGTGGCGCATCGAGCGGGCCAGCACCTTGAGGATGAAGCAGTCCTCGCCGGTGACGTGGTGCGCCTCGACGATCTCGGGGGTCGACTCGAGCATCGCGTGGAACGGGCGGTAGTTCCCGGTCGGGTAGCGGACCCGGACGAAGGCCATCACCGTGAGCCCGACCCGCTCCGGGTTGACGGTGGCCTGGTAACCGGCGATCACCCCGGCCTCCTCGAGGCGGCGGATCCGCTCGGCGACGGCGCTCGCGGACATGGCGACGGCCCGGGCCAGCTCGGCGTAGGAGGCGCGGCCGTCGCGCTGCAGCTCGGCCAGCAGCCGCCAATCCGTACGGTCGAGGGCCAAGTCCACGGTCATGGCGGCAATCTACCGGGCATTCCTCGGTGATCCACCCCGGGTGCCGTCGAATGCGCATGTTCTGCACGGCGCGGGGATCGTAGCGTTTCCCCCATGCCGATCACACCCACTTTGAGCAGCGTAAACGTCGCCTTCTTCGCGGCCCGGCTCGACTTCCAGACCGACGTCTCGGACGTTCGCGCGGGCCTGCTGGCGCCGACCCCGGGCTTCGTGCTGATCGACTCGCGGAGCCGGGCCGCCTGGGATCAGGGGCACATCCCGGGCGCCGTGCACCTGCCGACCGCCGAGATCGGGGCAAGGGCCGCCGAGCTGCTCGACCCGGCCGTGCCCGTGGTCACCTACTGCTGGGGTCCCGGCTGCAACGGCGCGACCCGGGCGGCGCTCGCGCTGGCGCTCGCCGGGTACACCGTGAAGGAGATGATCGGCGGCGTCGAGTACTGGGTCCGCGAGGGCTTCCCGTTGCGTACGCGGGAAGGCGACATCGCAGCCGCCGCCGACCCCCTCACCGCGCCCGTCGCGGGGTCTGCCGGACCCGCCTGCGGCTGCTGAAACCCCGGCGCGGCACGATCCGGACACGACTGGTGGAATGGGCCTTCCGAGCGCCGCCGTGGCGGTGTACTACGGGGACGGTCCCAACCCAGGAGGAGACGTGCCGATCACCGAGCTGGTCCGGGTCTACGTGCCGGCCACCGTGCCGCTGCTCGCGGCCCTGCGCGCCTCCGGAAAGCTGGGCGCCGGCGGGATGACCGCGCACGCGGTCACGCCGGCGCTGCGCGAGTGGTATGCGGAGGGTGACGAGGAGGAGTTGGAGTATGTGGCGTTCACCCGTGCCGCGCAGGCCGCCCTCCAACTGCTCCGGCACGATCCGGCGGCGCCCCGGCGGCGCGTCGTGGTCTCGGCGGACGTGCCGGCCGGCGCGCTGGTCCACGAGGATGTCGAGCTCGGCTCGAGCACGGTGCTGCTGCCGCAGCCGATCTCGCTCACCGAGGTGGCGTCGATCCACGTGGACGGCGCCGACGCGGCCGAGCAGGTGGCCGACGCGGCCGACGTGGTGGAGGAGGCGCTGGCCGGCGACCCGGATGCGCAGTTCACCGTCGACGGCGCCGAGGACCACGAGCTGGAGTGGTACGCGGTCTCCGAACTCGACGACCTGCTCTGACGCCGGCTCCTACTCGGCGGAGGCCGTTTCGGCCGCGGCCTTTTCAGCCGGCGCGCTCTTCTTCGGCGCCGCCCTTTTCGCAGAGGCCGCGGGCTTCGACACGGCGGGCTTTGAATCGGCCGCCTCCGGGGACTTGATCGTGCGGCCGACCGCGATGGTGGCGCTGATCGCGCCGACGAAGAGGACGATCAGCGCGCTGTTGAACCGGGCGCCGCTCAGCATCCGCTGCACCACCAGTTCCAGCTCGCTGACCTTGCCGGCCAGCTCGAGCACCCGCGACCCGGCGGTGCGGGTCAGCGCCTCGCCGACCACCAGCAGCAGGCCGGGGCCCGCGCCGGCCAGCGCGTACAGCGGCCAGGCCACGTCCTCGCCGGCCGCGCGACGGCGGAAACGGCGCAGCACCCCGTACGCGATCAGGCCCGCCGCCAGGCCGGACAGGAACGACTGGAGGAAGGTGAACCAGTTGGCCGCGCTGCTCTGGGACGCCTCGGTCGAGCCGGAGCCGAGCGCCTTGAGCACCGGGTCCTGGAAGACGTTGAGCACGAAGCCGACCAGGAACACCGCGATCGCCGCCCAGCAGACCGCGGCGAGCACCCGCGGCTGCCGGAAGCCGGCCAGCGCGCCGCCGATCGTGGCCGCCGCGGCGACGGTGCCGCCGACCACCGCGTAGATCCAGCCCTCGGTGTTGATCGTGATGATGGCGACCGCGCCGAGGGCACCGAGCGCGAGGCCGGCGCCGGTCGCGGCGGCGAAGCGGACGGTCGGGCCGAGCTCGCGCCGCCGGGTGAGCCGGGTGATCAGCGCGAGGGCGACCGCGGCCCCGCCGACCAGTGCCCCGGTGACCGCGCCGGGCAACGCGTACGCGGTCGAGGTCACCTCCATCTCGGCGTCGCCGCCGCCGGTGATGGTGGCGCGCGCCGACCAGAGCATGGCGGCCATCCAGATCAGCGCGGCGAGCGCGAGGAGGAAACCGTTCGACGAGGACCGCTCGGCGTCCGGTGTCTTGTCCTGGGCACTCATGGGGCTCAGGGTACGCGGCGGGACCGCGGCGGCCCGACCCGGTGCGAGGATGGGGAATCCGGCCCCGGCCACCCCGGCGCCCGGATCTACTCAGCTGACCACCACGTCGAGGAGTGCCACATGGACGCCCAGCTTGCCGTGCCCGTCCCGCGCAACGAGCCGGTTCGCGACTATCGCCCCGGTACGCCGGAACGCGCGTCGCTCGCGGCCAAGATCGCCGACCTGCGCGACGCCCGCCCCGACCTGACCATGACGATCGGCGGCGCGCAACGCATGGCCGAGGGCCCGGCGATCGAGGTCGTCCAGCCGCATCGCCGGCACGCGACGCTCGGCGCCATGGGCAACGCCACGCAAGCCGACGCCCATCGGGCGGTCGAGGCGGCCAAGCGGGCCGCGCCGGCCTGGCGGGCGCTGCCGTACGCCGAGCGCGCCGCGGTCTTCCTGCGCGCCGCCGAGCTGCTGGCCGGCGGCTGGCGGGACACGCTGAACGCGGCGACCGTGCTCGGCCAGTCGAAGTCCTGCTACCAGGCGGAGATCGACGCCGCCTGCGAGCTGATCGACTTCCTGCGGTTCAACGTGGCCTTCGGCGAGCGGCTGCTGGCCGAGCAGCCGCAGTCGTCGCCGGGCGTGTGGAACCGGTTCGACCACCGTCCGCTGGAGGGCTTCGTCCTCGCGATCACCCCGTTCAACTTCACCGCGATCGCCGGCAACCTGCCCTCTGCCCCGGCGCTGATGGGCAACACCGTGGTCTGGAAGCCGTCGCCGACCCAGCAGTTCGCGGCGCACTTCACGATGCGCCTGTTCGAGGCGGCCGGCCTGCCGCCCGGGGTGATCAACATGGTGACCGGGGACGGGCTGGCGGTCTCCGAGGTGGCGCTGGCCGACCGGGACCTGGCCGGCATCCACTTCACCGGCTCGACGGCCACCTTCCGGCACCTGTGGCGCGAGGTGGGTGCGAATATCGACCGGTACCGGACGTACCCGCGGCTGGTCGGCGAGACCGGCGGCAAGGACTTCGTCTTCGCGCATCCGAGCGCCGACCTCGAGGCGCTGCACGCCGCGCTGATCCGCGGCGCGTTCGAGTACCAGGGCCAGAAGTGCAGCGCGGCCTCGCGGGCCTACGTCCCGCGGAGTCTCTGGGAGGGCGGCGGCCTGCGCGACCGGCTGGCGGCTTCGGTCAATTCGCTGGCGTACGGGGATGTGACCGACCTTTCCGTGTTCGGCGGCGCGGTGATCGACGGCCGCTCGTTCGCGAAGCTGGCCGGCGCCCTGGACCGGATCAAGAACAGTGCTTCGTGCACGGTGCTGGCCGGCGGCACGGCGGACGACGCCGAGGGCTGGTTCGTGGCGCCGACGCTGGTCGAGGGCACCGACCCGAGCCACGAGGTGTTCCGCACCGAGTTCTTCGGACCGATCCTGGCCGTGCACGTCTACCCGGACGACGAGTTCGAGTCGACGATGGCGCAGGCGGAGTCGATCGCCGATTACGCGCTCACCGGTTCGATCTTCGCGACCGACCGGGCGGCCATCGACCGGGCCCAGGCGGCGCTGCGCTTCGCGGCCGGCAACTTCTACATCAACGACAAGCCGACCGGGGCCGTGGTGGGGCAGCAGCCCTTCGGCGGGGCCCGTGGCAGCGGCACCAACGACAAGGCCGGCTCGGTGCTGAACCTCATGCGGTGGGTCTCGCCGCGCACTCTCAAGGAGACCTTCGAGCCGCCGGTCGCCTGGCGCTACCCCCACATGGGGTAATCATGTGCATTTAGGAGCCGTCGCGCGCTTTGCGTGCGGCGGCTCGTCCCTTTTCGGGCGGTTGCTGCCCGGCATCGCCGTCTGACCGGTTTGCTAGGACCATTTTACCTGGTCAGACGCCGAATCGTGGGCTAAACGCGCCGTCTCGACCCTCGTGGTCGGACTGTCTGTGCGGGACAGTCGTTTGTGGAGACGCAAACTGGACGGATCGGGCGAAATCCTGGACGTGGACGCAACAAAGTGGCAGCTTAGAAGGCATGCCCGACACTCAAATCAATCCCACGGCTGCCGCTCTGCTCGGCCTGCTTCACGAGGGGCCGATGACCGGCGGACAGCTCATGGCGGCTGCCGAACGCCGCCTCGGGCCCTACTGGTCGATGACGCGGAGCCAGGTCTACCGCGAATTGCCGGTTCTTGCCGACATGGGTTTCGTCCGGCTCGGCAAGCCCGGCCCCCGTTCCAGCCAGCCCTATGCCATCACCGCCTCCGGCAAGCGTGCCTTCAGCCGGTGGCTCGCCGAGGCTCCCGGCCGCGACGCCCTGCGCAACCCCGTAGCGCTCCGGGTCGCCTTCGGGGAGCAGCACTCCGGCGGACAACTCCAGTCGCTCTACAACGACGCCAGCGAGTATCACTCGGAGGCTCTCGCCATGGCCAAGGAGCAGGCGAAGGAGGCGAAGAAGAACGGCGACGCGTACGGGTCGGCCGCCCTCGAATTCGCCGTCGCCTACCACAAGGCCGCCCTGAGCTGGCTGAAGACCGCTCCGGCCAATTGACGACCGCACCGGACCGCCCGGCCGCGAAGCCGGCCGGGCGGCGTAGTCTTGAGTGTCGTGACAGCTGCCGACTTTCCTGAGCAACTGAAGGCGTTGGACGCCACCCTGCGCAACATCGAGACGGTCCTCGACGTGGACAAGCTGCGCCGCGACAAGGCCGAGCTCGAGGAGCAGGCGTCCGCCCCCGACCTGTGGGACGACCAGGCGCGCGCGCAGGAGGTCAACAGCCGGCTGTCGTACGTCTCCGGCGAGCTCAGCAAGCTGGAGCGCCTGCGCTCCCGGCTGGACGACGCCGAGCTTCTGCTCGAGATGGCCCAGGCCGAGGCCGACGAGGGCTCGATCACCGAGGTGGGTGACGAGATCGTCGCGCTCGGTAAGGCGATCGAGGAGATGGAGGTCCGCACCCTGCTCTCCGGCGAGTACGACTCGCGGGAGGCGGTGGTGGCCATCCGGGCCGGCGCCGGCGGGGTGGACGCGGCCGACTTCGCCGAGATGCTGATGCGGATGTATCTGCGCTGGGCCGAGCGGCACGGCTACCCGACCGAGGTCTACGACACCTCGTACGCGGAGGAGGCGGGCCTCAAGTCGGCCACCTTCGCGGTGAAGGTGCCGTATGCGTACGGCACGCTCAGTGTCGAGTCGGGCACGCACCGGCTGGTCCGGATCAGCCCGTTCGACAACCAGGGCCGCCGCCAGACCAGCTTTGCCGGCGTCGAGGTGATGCCGGTGGTCGCGCAGACCGACCACATCGAGATCCCGGAGAACGAGGTCCGGGTCGACGTCTACCGGTCGTCCGGCCCCGGCGGCCAGAGCGTCAACACGACCGACAGCGCCGTCCGGCTCACGCACATCCCGACCGGCATCGTGGTGACCTGTCAGAACGAGAAGTCCCAGTTGCAGAACAAAGCGTCCGCTATGCGAGTTCTGCAGGCCCGGCTCCTCGAGCGCAAGCGCCAGGAGGAGGAGGCCAAGCTGGCCGGCCTCAAGCACGACACCACCGGCTCCTGGGGCGACCAGATGCGCTCGTACGTCCTGCACCCTTATCAAATGGTGAAGGATCTGCGTACCGAGCAGGAGACGGGCAACCCGTCTGCGGTGTTCGACGGTGAATTGGACGAGTTCATCGAGGCCGGGATCCGTTGGCGGAAGACCTCGCAGGCCGCGAGCTGAGCTAAGATCCACCACGGACGGCAACGGCGCCTGAACGTTCGGTCAGGCGCCGGCCCCCGAAACGCCTGTTCCGGTAGTGCCGGTGCACTTTGACGTACCGCCGGGGTTGGCGATTTCGTTACACCGCGTAGACTGCCTTCCCGTGATTCAGCTCGAGAACGTGACGAAGACGTACCCCAAGGCGTCTCGCCCGTCGCTGGACGACGTGAGCGTGGGCATCGAGAAGGGTGAGTTTGTCTTCTTCATCGGCCCCTCCGGTTCCGGCAAGTCGACAATCATCAAGCTCCTGCTGCACGAGGTCGCGCCGACCCGCGGCAAGGTCGTGGTGAACGCCAAGGACGTGACCACCATGCGGTCGTGGAAGGTTCCGCACTTCCGCCGCTCGATCGGGTGCGTGTTCCAGGACTTCCGCCTGCTCCCCAACCGCACCGCGTACGAGAACGTGGCCTTCGCGCTCGAGGTCATCGGCAAGACCAAGGCGGTCGCCCGCCGGGTCGTCCCTGAGGTGCTCGAACTCGTCGGCCTGGGCGGCAAGGAGCACCGCTACCCGCACGAGCTCTCCGGCGGTGAGCAGCAGCGGGTCGCCGTGGCCCGGGCGTTCGTGAACCGTCCGCTGATCCTGCTGGCCGACGAGCCCACCGGAAACCTCGACCCGGACACCTCGATCGAGATCATGCGGCTGCTGGACCGGATCAACCGGACCGGCACGACGGTCGTGATGGTCACCCACGACTCCAACATCGTCAACCAGATGCGCCGTCGCGTCATCGAGATCGAAAGCGGGCGCATCGTCCGCGACCAGGCCCGTGGCGTCTACGGCTGAGCTCGCCCGCGGCTCCGCTGCCGAATCCCCGACCCCCGAAATCGCGGGACGCGGAGTCCCGGAAGGAACCCCCCGATGCTGCGCTTGAAATACGTTCTGAACGAGGTCCTGGTGGGCCTGTGGCGGAACGTCACGATGACGATCGCCATGATCATCACCATGTCGATCTCCCTCTTCATGCTGGGCGCCAGCGTGCTGCTGTACATGCAGGTCGACCAGATGAAGAACTACTACTACGGCAAGATCGAGGTGTCGGTCTTCCTGCGCCCCGATGTGACCGACGCGCAGCGTCAGGCGATCGACCAGGCGATCAGCAGCAACCCGCTGGTCGCCGGGAAGACCTACGAGACGCAGAAGGAGGCGTACGACCGCTTCCAGCAGCTCTGGTCCGACCAGCCCGACTTCGTCAAGTCGGTGGGCGCGAACAGCCTGCCCGAGTCGTTCCGGGTCAAGCTCAAGGACCCGCAGAAGTACAAGGACTTCTCCGCGCAGATCCAGGGCCAGCAGGGCATCCTCGACGTCATCGACCAGCGCACCCTGCTCGACAAGGTGTTCAACATCTTCAACGGCTTCCAATTCGGCGCGCTGGGGGTGGCGGCCTTCATGGCTGTCGCGGCGCTGCTCCTGGTCGGTAACACGATCCAGGTGGCGGCGTACAGCAAACGGCGAGAAGTCGCGGTCATGAAACTGGTCGGCGCGTCCAACTGGTTCATCCAGGCGCCGTTCGTGCTCGAGGCGGTGGTGGCCGGCGTCATCGGCTCGGTCATCGGCTTCGTGGTGCTCTTCGTCGGCAAGGTGGTGCTGCTCGACCACAAGCTGCAGGCGCTCGCGACAATTCTCACACCGGTGCACAACGGCAACGTGTGGCTCATGTTGCCCCTGCTGGCCGGGGTGGGCGCGGTGGTGAGCGCGGTGACGGCGTGGATCACGCTGCGCTTCTACCTCAAGGTCTGACACTCGTGCGCTGATCACAACAACGGCCGCGTTCCTGCTGGAACGCGGCCGTTGGGCGTTTTCGGCAACTTCGACGGACAACGGGGGTACGGTGAGTCTCCGTGTGGTCCAAATGCCGACATAGGCTCCTTGTGGTGATATGTGCGTGCTTGGGGAGCGCGATGGTCGCACCCACGCCCGCCTTCGCCGACCCGGGGGACGCCGCAAGCGCCGCAAAGGCCGTGGACCGCGCTTCAGCCGTACTGGAAAACGCCACCGAACAAGCGCGCGTCGCGGCACTCCGCCTGGAGGCCGCCACGAACGCGATGCCCGCCGCCGAACTGCGGGTGGCCACCTCCCGGGGCACCCTCGCCGCCGCGATCACCGCGGCCAACACCGCCGGCCGCCAGGCCAACGCGGCCCGCATCGCCTACGCCAAGGTCGCCGGCGACTACCAGCGGGCGCAGGACCAGTTCGAGGACGCCCGCGGCCGGGTCGACCAGATCGCCCAGGCCAGCTACATGGGCAGCACGTTCTCCCGGATCAACGTGCTGGTCGACGCCACCGGCCCGGCCGACCTGATGGACCGGCTCAGCCTGATCGACCAGCTCATGCACGCCCAGCAGCGGGAGGTCGACCGGCTGATCGACACCCGCCGGGTCGCGCGCAGCGCCCAGGACCAGGCCGGGCTGGCCAAGCGGCAGGCCGAGGACGCCGAGGCGCTGGCCCAGGGCAAGCTGCTGGCGGCCAAGGACGCGCAGACCGCGGCGGTGAGCGCCAAGGCGGCGCTGGCACAGCTGGTGGCCACCCGGCAGGCGGCGTTGCGGCTGGCCAACGCCCAGCGGGCCGCCGTGCTGGCCCGCTACCGGCAGGCGGTCGCCGAGGAGCAGCGGATCCGGGCGGCGCTGCGCGGCTGGGCGGTCAAGTCGGGCGACGGCCGGTACGACGGGGGCCAGCTGCTCATGCCCGTACACGGCTGGAAGTCCAGCGATTTCGGCGAGCGCTACGACCCGTACTACCGAGTCTGGCAGTTGCACGCCGGCACCGACTTCGCGGCGCCCCGGGGCACCCCGATCCGAGCCGCGGCCGCCGGGCACGTGATCCGGGCCGGCTGGAGCGACGGGTACGGCAACTACACCTGCATCGACCACGGGCGCGTCGACGGGGACGCCTTCGAGACCTGCTACGGGCATCAGTCGGCGATCCTGGTCAGCGTGGGGGAGTACGTGCAGCGGGGCGAGGTGATCGGCCGGGTCGGCACCACCGGCGCGTCCACCGGCAACCACTTGCACTTCGAGACCCGCTTCAACGGCGTACCGAGGAATCCCCTGCAATATCTGCCGAACTGCCTTTGTTAACTTTGGCGGGTTCGTTCCGCTCAATCTTCAGGGGGTCGCCGGCATGCCACGCGAACAGGGGCGCAAGGTCGTCGCCTCCAACCGCAAGGCCCGGCACGACTACGCGATCCTCGACACGTACGAGGCCGGCATGGCCCTCACCGGCACCGAGGTGAAGTCGCTGCGGGCCGGGCGCGCGTCGCTGACCGACGCGTTCGGCCAGGAGACCGACGGCGAGATCTTCCTGCACCACCTGCACATCCCCGAGTACACCCAGGGCACCTGGACCAACCACGAGCCGCGGCGCACCCGCAAGCTGCTGCTGCACCGCGACGAGATCCGGAAGATCCAGGGCAAGCTGCGCGACGAGGGCATCACGCTGGTGCCGCTGCAGGTCTACTTCGAGAATGGGTACGCCAAGGTGGAGCTCGCGCTCGCCCGCGGTAAGAAGAGCTACGACAAGCGGCAGGACCTGGCCACGCGGGACGCTCAGCGGGAGATCACGCGGGCCCTGGGACGACGCAGCAAAGGCATCTCCTGATCGGGTACATTGCCGGGCGGCCCTAGATCCTTGAAGGGTGGCCCCGCTTGCCCGCAAAGCACACCGCCCGTCCGCTCGGTCCGGCCCGGATCTTCCTGAGCGCCGCCGCGGCCGTCCTCGTCATGCTGGTCGTCTGGATCGCCGTGCGCGCCGTCGGCCCGGTCGAGGCCGCCCAGCAGCCGACGGTCGTGCTTCCCACCTCGCCTTCACCTTCCCCATTCGCGTCCGTTCTGCCTCCTTCGCCGTCTCCGTCCCCTTCGCCGTCGGCCGTGCCCTCGCGGTCCTCCGCCCGGCCGACGGCGACCAGCCGCTCGCCGAAGCCGTCTTCAACGACGTCGAGGCCGACGCCCACCCGGACCGTCCCGGCGGGTTTCTCCGCCACCGTGAGCGTGACTTCCAGCTGGGACCAGGGCTACGTGGCGTCGGTACGCGTCCAGAACACCGGCAAGGCCACCGGCTCGTGGACGGTGACCGTCAGCCACGCCGACCTGCGGAACCTGCGGCTGCTCGGCGTCTGGGGCACCGCCCGAGGCACGCAGAACGGCGAGAATGTGGTCTTCACCGGCGCCCCGCTCGCCGCCGGCGCCTCGACCGGCTTCGGCTACCAGGTCAGCGCCACCGGCCGCGGCAACACCCGCCCGTCCGGCTGCTCCGTCGTGGGCGGCAGGTGCGGGGTGAGCTAAGATTGCCAGGTTGTTCTGATCCAGGGGGTGACTGGTTTCGACTTCGTACGTGGAGACAGGGGAAGCGAGCCGAGGAAGCCGACGTCGTCTCGAGAATCGGTCGTCGGAAACCAATAAGCGCCGATAACAATCAGCGCGACTTCGCTCTCGCCGCCTGAGGCGAGTAGCAAGTCTGTCGGGCTGGGAGCACCTCCGTCCCAGATTTCCGGCATCAGCTAGGAGGTTGGCCAACCGGCCCCGGTCGCGGGGACCGCACGGCGAGATCAATCAGCGACTGGCCCCGTCATACCGACTTGCTCACGTGATCGGTAGGGGCGAGTAGAGGCATAGTGAGCTGCGCTCGGAGAAGCCCTGACGAAGCAACGAAGGACCCGGGTTCGATTCCCGGCACCTCCACGGCTTGGCGGCCCCCTGCTCGCGGAAAGCGCGAGCCGGGGCCGTTCCGGTATTCCGCTCCGGGGCCGAACCCCCGGACGCCCCGCGGTGCGGGTGGTTGCGCTGGGCGGGTGATTGCGCGTCAGGTGCGACCGCGGTCTCGATCGCTGTGCGGCATGCGCTCGGTGTGGTGCTGTGGCCCGATCGCCGGCGCGTTCAGTTTTCGGCGGTGTTCATCATTCCTGAACACGGCTTCCCGGATGGCGGTCTGGTTCAGTCAACCAAGCCCGAGCCCTCGCTCCATGCCGTGGATCAGTTCCTTGCGGCGCTCCAGGGAGCGGGGCCACGTGGGAGCGTTCGTTACGGCCATTTCGCCGTAGAGCGACTCCGCCCTCGGGCCCGGCCAGCTTCGAGTGAGCTCGGACGTGCGGCGGCCGAGAACTGCGGCGATATCCCGTCCGAGGATCCGAGCCGCGGCCACTGAGTAGTCCGCGCCCTCCTCGACCAGAATGTCCACGCCCTCTTCCGTTTCGTAGAGGAACGCATGGACCTCGGGCAACTCCGAGTACCAATGCAGAACCGAGGCGATGTCGGAGGCGTCCTTGTACTTGTTGTAGGCGCTGCGGTCGAGCCATGCGGCCAGCTTGAGTGCGGCATAGCCGGCGATGGTGGGAATGCGGATCGTTCCGGCGTTGGGCAGAGCAAGCGGACGGGAAGCTTTGAAGACCTCCGTGAAGCCGAGTACGCCCATCGACTCTTCGCGAGCTGGGGGCTGCACCGTGCCCGGCGGCCGTTCCAGGTTGCCGAAGGGAATGAGGTCGGTGGGCACGTCGGCCACCTTGTATCGAATGCGGGTGTCCCCGACCGGCTCCAGCCTCTTCGTCAGTCCGTCATACGAAGCCCAGTCGGCCAAGGCCAGACCGAAGTCGATGTCCTCGGTGGTTCGGAGCCCGGAGTCCTCGCCCGTGGCGTTGCGCAAGATGTCGCGGCAATGTGCGCCCACGATCATCACATTTTCGGCGCGAAGCTCTGTCGATTGAGCCAGGAGCGCGGTAACCACCGCGTCCGGTAGCTGCAACAGCGCGGGATCACACTTCGTCAGATCGAGCAAAGCGGGCCCTCCAGCTCTGTGCGACTTCACGGAGGCGTGCGTCCCGTGTGGCTACGAGGTCGGCGTATATCAGCAGCCACGGAGCGTTCTGCCCGTTCGCCGAGAACTCTTCCTCATCAGCACGCGGCGATGCCCAGAACTTCTGTCGAAGGAAGATGTTTGGCTCACGGTCCCAGCCCGCATCCCACCGGTTCAAGACTGGAAACTTCGGATCAGGATGGTCGATATAGACCGTCAGCGTTGCTGGACGTACGACTCCGATGCCCATGGCCGACTCGCCGCTGCGATAGGCGCGCCGCTCGGGAGTCACCCCGCTGAGAGGCCGAGACGGGTCACCGTGATATCTGGCGAGTTCAAGTCGCGGGCCAAGTCCCGTCGAATACGCGGCGGTCCAGAGGTCGAGGAGCTCATCGATCCGCTCCAGTCTCCTTGAATCCGTCGTCAGGAAGCCGGCCTGCTGGAGTCGCAGGAAGGTGTCGTGTGCCTGTCCCGTGGAGACGCCAGCGGCGGCCGCTATCTCCCGGACTGTCGCGTGCGAAAGGTCCGGCCAGCTGAGTAGCGCGAAGATGACTTGTGAACGCCGAGAGCTGAAGATATTCGTAGGACGCGTCGGCCGGTCGGACGGACGGTGGGTGCCGGAAGAGATGGCGGTTGATTCGGTACGGCCGCGCACGTCGATGAGCACGTTGCCGAAGGTGATGTAGGCGTTGCCCGAGGCATCGACGAACTGAATGCCGGCGGCGCGGAAGGCGTCGGCGCTGCGCCGGCTGATGCGATTACCGATGATCAGTTGCGGATCGGGTGATCTGGCGAATTCTTCCTGTTTGCCACGGATCACGGAGCTGAGAGTCATCGGTGCTTTCGCCTCCGCGGCGTACCGCTGCCGCTGGCTGTCGCGCGACAGAGTGATGATCGCGTCGATGCCCGCATCGGGGTCCCGGTGCTCCACCTCAAAAGTGACGCCCAACTCACGCAGGCGCTCTCGTGCGGCATCCAAGAGACCGTTCACGACGACCAACACACGACTCCGTTCATTCCAAGTTTTCGTTCATCATAACTGAACATCACCTAAAGCTGAACGACCTCGAGCTTGGTCGGCGCCCAGGCTGGGCGGGTGCAGGATGGTGCGCAGGTGCTGTACGTGCGCCGCAGGGTTCAAGTAAGCGGCCAGCGCCTCCACGGCATGGCGGCCCCCTGCTCGCGGAAGCGCGAGCCGGGGGCCGTTCCGGATCACCGTGTGGTAACTATTGGCCTCTACGGCTCGCGTTCCGCCGTGCCGCCCGCAGGGAAGGAATGACGATGTCGAATACCGGCCGGCCCGGCCTGAGTTCGCATCTACGGGGGGCCGAGCAGACTGCAACCGGGGTCTCGACCAAGGCCGTCACGGTGCTCGGCGTCGTGGCAGTGCTGGCGGTCGCGCTGGATCAGCTCGTCAAGGAGCTGTCGACCAACGGGCTGACCGAGAACGAGCCGGTCCGCATCCTCGGCGGCTTGGTCTATCTGTGCCTGTGGCGCAACAGCGGTGCGGCGTGGAGCGTCGGAAGCGGTCACACGTGGGTGTTTCCGCTGGTGGCCATCGCGGTCACCGGGTGGATCGGCTGGGTGGCGGTGCGCCTTCGCTCGAAGCCGTGGGCATTCGCGCTTGGTCTCGTGCTCGGCGGGACCCTGGGTAATCTCGGCGACCGCCTGTTCCGCGATCCGGGCGTGCTGCGCGGGCACGTGGTCGACATGATCAGCCTCTTCGGGCCGGACGCCCAGTATTTCCCGGTCTTCAACGTCGCCGACATGTGCCTCACCGTCGGTGTTGTGCTGGCGGTCGTGCTCGAGCTGACAGGGCGAGCACGTGACGGCTCACGCACCCAGTCGACCAGGTGACGTCCGGCGCGTATCCGGCCGATGTGGTCGGCGTGCTTTGTGGCGTCGGGCGCTCGATCAGGCCTGCGGAGATCATTCACGGAATGTGCGCCAGAGGATAGCGGAACCGTAACGCCAGAGATCGCAAAGATGTCGTGGGCCCGTCTTGCACCGGAATCTCGAGAGCTGCGTGCGTGCCGTATTGGCTCAGGGGCCGAGCCCGCTGAAACCACCGCGATGGCATTTTGTTGTGGTGGGTGCAACTTTCGCTTACTTCCGCCTCTGCCGTACGCGGCGGCGGCCGGGGGCTGGCTTGCCGCTGCTCCGACCTAGTATGCGGAGCATGACGCGATATGCCGACGAGGATCTGCGCGGTGCGGAGTTCCGCGAGTGCGATCTGACCGGGGCACGCCTGATCGGCGTCGTCATGCAGGATGCCGTGATCGACGGGCTCATCACCAACCTCGTGGTGAACGGTGTCGAGGTCGCGCAGTACGTCGAGGCAGAGCTCGACCGGCGTCATCCGGTGCGGGTGCTGATTCGCTCCGAGGACCCAGCCGATCTGCGCGAGGCATCGCGTCAGCTTCATGCCGGCTGGGCCGCCACGATTGAACGAATCCGTCGTACGCCCGGCATCGAGCGCCGCAGTGTGAACGACGAGTGGTCGGCGGTGCAGACGATGCGCCATCTGGTCTTCGTCCACGACTCGTGGTTCCGCCGCTGCTGCCTGGGCTCGACGGAGCTGTTCACGCCGATGGGCATCGGGACGACCGTCGAGCCCTACCGCGAGGCGCACGGCCTTGACCTCTCGCTCGACCCGGACCTCGACGAGATCGTGAGCGTGCGTGACGCCCAGGCCGCCGAGCTCGATGCCTGGCTCGACAAGGTCACCGCTGGGCAGCTCGCGGCGCGAGCGCCGGTGCCCGACGACGATGTCTGGCCGCCGTACGCCCGGGGCCGCTCGGTGCGGCAGTGCCTCGGCACGGTGCTCAACGAGACCTTCGAACACCACGGCTTCTGCGTCCGCGACCTCGACCTGATCGAGGCTCCGGACGCCGGGTAGGGGCCGGCCACGATGCCCTGACCTCGGCGAGCGTGAGAGGAAGGCCGGCGACCTCTTCAGCGCGCCGAGCATCGCCAGGTCGTCGACGGTGCTCTCGCCCTGCGCGGCGATGACCCGCATTGACCAGCTCTACGGCCTGTTCCTGCAACGGCACGGCCTCGGCAACCCGGCCCTGCCGGAACAGGGCGAGCGACTGTTCCTCCAGCAGAGCCGCCTGCGAACGGCGAGCGCGTCCCCATTTCACTGTAGGGATGCTTCCACATCCGCGGGCGGGCAAGGTCCACCGTCGCCGGTGAGAGAGATCGCCCGCCGCAGTCGATGCAACCTGAGTGGGTGCAGCGGGGTGTTTCCGGATGTGGGGGAGCGAACGGAAGCGGGGACATGACGGGCAGCGGGAGTGACGACTTCGACGACCTCTATGCCGCGGCGGTTCATCGGGTCGTGCTCTACGTGTATGCCGCGTGCGGGGACCGGGCCGAGGCGCAGGACATTGCGCAGGAGGCCTTTGCGCGGGCCTGGCAGCACTGGGCGCGGGTGAGCGGGTATGACGACCCCGAGGCCTGGGTGCGGATGGTGGCCTGGCGGCTGACGGTGAACCGGTGGCGGGGGTTGCGGCGGCGGCTGGCGGCGCTGGCGCGGCTCGGGCCGCCCCCGGAGGCGAGCGCGAGCCCGTCGCCCGATCGGGTGGCGGTGGTCGGGGCGTTGCAGCGGTTGCCGCGGGCGCAGCGGCAGGTTCTCGCGCTGTATTACCTGTTCGACATGTCGGTCGGTGACATCGCCGCGAGCGTGGGCTCGCCGGTGGGGACGGTCAAGGCACAGCTTTCCCGTGGGCGGAGCACGCTCGCCGGGCTGCTCGGGGAGAAGGAGGTCAACAGTGTCAACTCCGCTTCGTGACCGGCTTCGGGAGCTCGAAGCCGAGGCCCGGCAGGTGCAGGTGCTGCCGGCCGCCGCCGTGCGGGCGCGGGGGCGTCGCCGGGCGTGGCGGCAGCGGACGTCGGTGGTCGCGGCGGTCGCCGTCGTGGTGGCGGGGGGCGGGTTCGGCGCCACGCACGCCGGGACACAGCAGCCGGCTGTTTCGGCCGCGTCCAACGGGCTGACCTGCACGCTTTCGCTGCCGGACGAGCCGGCCGAGGTGAAGGTCCGGGTGATCGACGGCGGGGCGGGCGCGGGGACGGCGGAGAAGGCGCTCACCGGGCTCCGCAATCGCCGGTTCACGGCGACGGCCCGCCCTTCCGAGCAGCCGGCCGGCGATCTCAAACGCGGCGTCGTCGTGCGGTACGGGCCCGCGGCGATCGGCGACGCGGCGCTGCTGCGGGCGTACCTGCCGGGCTATGTTGTGGCGATCTTCGATCCGTCACGCCGTGACGACGTCATCGACCTGACGGTGGGGCCGGGGTTCACCTCGTTCCACACGACCACCGAGGTCAATCAGTTCCTGGTTCAGCAGGGCGAGCCCACCGCGCCGCCGCAGTGCACTTCGGTCCGACGGCGGTGACCGGCGGCCGGTGTGCCGCCCGTCACGGTGGTGCTCCGGGCGGAATCGGTGGGGGGAGCGCCGAGGTTGGCGGTGGCATGACGACGATCGGACTTATCGGTAGTGGCAACATCGGCGGCACCGTGGCGCGGCTGGCGGTCGCCGCCGGGCATGACGTGGTGCTGAGCAACTCGCGTGGCCCGCAGACCCTGCGGGACCTGGTCGCCGAGCTGGGGCCGAAGGCGCGCGCCGCGACCCCGGCCGAGGCGGCCGCGGCCGGCGACGTCGTGGTGGTGACCGTGCCGCTGTGGGCGTACCGGGACGTTCCGGTGGAGCCGCTGGCGGGCAAGGTGGTCATCGACACCAACAACTACTACCCGGAGCGCGACGGCGTCTTCGAGGCGTTGGAGGACGGCTCCAGCACCACCGGTGAGCTGCTGCAGAAGCATCTCCCGGAGGCCCACGTGGTGAAGGGGTTCAACAACATCTGGTTTGAGCATCTGCGGTCCCTCGCTCGGCCGGCGGGCAGCCCGGACCGGTCGGCGCTACCGATCGCCGGTGACGACGAGGCCGCGAAGAAGGCGGTCACCGAGCTTTTCGACAGCCTCGGCTTCGACACGGTGGACGTCGGCCCGCTCGCCGAGAACTGGCGGACCCAGCGGGACACCCCGGTCTACGTGACTCCGTACGGTCCCTATGGGGTAATTCCTGGCACGCCGGCGAGCGCGCACGTTGTCCGGGACGCGGTCGCCGCGGCGAAGCCCATCGGGGCCTGAGGCCTCAGGAGGTCCAGGTCACCGCGCCGAATCGGGTGGCCAGGCGCTGGAAGGCGGTGGCCAGCTCGGCCGGGCGGACGACCTCGATGTCCGCATCGAAGCGGGCAATGGCGGCGGCCAGGCTGACCCACGACCAAGAGCCAAGGGTCAGCCGGCAGCGGTCCCGGCCGAGTTCCTCGACGATGCCGTCGCGGGTGTAGAGGGCGACGGTGGTGGCGGGCAACGGGAGGATGACCGTTCCCCGGCAGGGCCAGTCGCCGGAGGCGTCGGTGGCGCCGCGGAAACGACTGGTGACGAAGGTGGTCACGTCGCCTCCCGGCAGCTCTCGCCGGGTGAACCGAGGGCCGTTGGGGGTGCGCAACGCGATCCGGTCGGCGCGGAAGGTGCGCCAGTCGTCGCGGTCCAGGTCGTAGGCGACCAGGTACCAGCGGCCGGCCCAGGTGATCACATGGTGCGGCTCCACCCGGCGCGAGGGCTGGGCGCCGTAGTCGAAACGTAGTGTCTCGCGTGCCTGGACGGCGGCGCCGAGCGCGTGCAGCAGGTCGCCGGCGACCGGGGCGCCCGGCTGGGACGTGGGGCGGCTGACGGCGGTGACCTCGACGGCGTTGATGCGGTTGCGGAGGCGGGCGGGCATGACCTGCCGAATCGTGTGCAGGGCCCGGGCGGCCGGCTCCGCGAGGCCGTTGCCCTCGGTGGTGGCCGCGATCTGCAGGGCGACGGTGAGCGCGATGGCCTGCTCGTCGTCGAACAGCAGCGGCGGTAGATCGCTGCCCGCGCCGAGCCGGTAGCCGCCGTCGGGGCCCTTGCCGGCGGCGATGGGATAGCCGAGCTCGCGAAGGCGGTCCACGTCGCGGCGCACGGTGCGCAGGCTGACGGCGAGGCGCTCGGCCAACGCGGAGCCGGACCAGTCCCGGCGGGTCTGCAGCAACGACAGGAGCACGAGCAGGCGGGCTGAGGTGGTGGGCACAAATCCAGATCCTGCCGTACGCGGGTGACACAACCTGGCACCTATGGCTGCCAGTGTGGGCGGGCCAGAAACGGAAACAGGGAGTCATCATGAGCATCACCACCACCACCCACCTCAACTTCCGCGGCGACGCCCGGGAGGCACTGGAGTTCTACCGGTCGGTCTTCGGCGGCCACCTCACCCTCGTCACCTACGGCGACTTCGGGATGCCCGAGGAGCTGCCCGACTCCGGCAAGGTGGTCTGGGGCCAGGTCGCGGCCGGGAACGGCTTCCGAATCATGGCGTACGACGTGCCCGGCCACGCCGAAGCGCCGGTCGAAGCGCCGGCCGCCACCCGGCGCGAGAACGGCATGACGCTGACCGGCCGCCCGTTCTTCATGTCCGTGCGCGGCGAGACCGCCGAGGAGGTCGGCGCGCTGTGGACCAAGCTGGCCGACGGGGCCACCGTCGTCGAGGAGTACGGGCCGGCGCAGTGGGCGCCGGCGTTCGGGATGCTGACCGACCGCTTCGGCGTGACCTGGATTCTCGACGTCGCCGCTCCGTACGCGGCCGCATGAGCCGTGGAGTTCTGGGGGCCGTGCCGAGGCCCCGGAACTCCGGCGCGGCGATGGCGAGCGGGCGATGACCCGCCGGCGGGAGGTTGACAGCATCCTGAAAGCGGCACGCGCGATAGCGTGTCAGCGTGGTGCGGCTGCGGCTGGTGGGGGCGGTCTCCTGGGACGGGGTCGAGGTCCGCGGGGGACGCGTCGGCGCGCTGTTGGCGGCGCTGGCCGAGGAGCTGCACGGCGGCCGCAGCGCCGCGCGGCTGGTCGAGGCGCTCTGGGGTGACGAGCCGCCCGAGCACCCGGCCAAGGCGTTGCAGACCGTCGTCTCGCGGGCGAGGGCGCAGCTCGGCGGGGACATCATCGTGAGCACGGCGACCGGTTATCGACTGGCGCTCGACGACGAACAGGTCGACCTCCTGGCCGTGCGGCGTCGCGCCGAGGCCTGCCGGCGGGCCGCGCGGGCGGGGGAGCACGCCGAGGCGCTGGCGCAGGCGGAGGCGGGGCTGTCGCTGATCGGGACGCACGAGGCGGCGGCCAAGGACGAGCTGCGGCGGGGGAGGGCGCTGGCCTTGTCGCGCCTGGGGCTGGCGGCGGAGGCGATCGGGCCGCTGACCGAACTGTACAACGGGCGCGACGAGGAACTGCTGGCGGAACTGCTGCGCAGCGAGGCTGTCGTGGCGGGGACGGCGGCGGCGCTCGAGCGGTACGAGGGGTACCGGCGCGGGCTGCGACGCGAACTGGGCAGTGACCCGGGACCTGGGCTTCAAGAGGTGCAGCGGGAGCTGCTGGCGGGGGACGCGCCGGTGGTGCGGAACGGGCTCCGGCACGAGCCCAACGAGCTGCTCGGGCGGGCCGGGGACGTGGCCGCCGTGCTGGAACTTCTCCGGGCGCACCGGGTGGTCTCGGTGGTCGGGACCGGTGGGCTCGGCAAGACCCGGCTCGCGCATGCGGTGGGCCGGGAGGCGCCGCAGCGGGTGGTGCATTTCGTCGAGCTCGCCGGCGTCCCGGCGGGTGGCGACGTGCTGGGCGAGGTCGCGTCGGCGGTGGGCGTCGCGGACGCGCCGGGGCCGGCCGGGATATTGGCCACCCTGGACCAGGGGGCGGCGCTGGTCGTGCTGGACAACTGCGAACACGTCGTCGACCAGGTCGCCGCGCTGGTTCGGGAGGTGGTCGCGCGTACCGGGAAAGTGCGTTTGTTGATCACGAGCCGGTCGCCGCTCGGCTTGTCCTCGGAGGCGGTCCATCCGCTTCCGCGCCTGGATCTCGCGACCATGGTGGCGCTCTTCGAGCAGCGCGCGCGGGCCGCGCGGCCGTCGGCCGGCCTGCCGGAGCAGAGCGTGCGCGAGCTGTGCGCGTCGCTGGAGGGCCTTCCGCTGGCCGCGGAGTTGGCCGCGGCGCGGGTCCGCGTGCTGTCCGTCGACGAGATCACCAGGCGGCTCGACGACCGGTTCGCGCTGCTGCGGGGCGGTGGGCGGGACGCGCCGGAACGGCATCGCACGCTGCACGCGGTGATCGACTGGAGCTGGCATCTGCTGGAGCCGCGGGCACAGGCGGCGATGCGTACGCTATCGGTGTTCTCCGGGGGTTTCACGATCGCCGCGGCAACCTTCCTGACCGGGGACGACGCCGTGGTCGAGCAACTTGTCGACCAGTCGCTGGTCGAGGTGGTCGAGGGCGTGGCCGGCACCCGGTTCCGGATGTTGGAGACGGTGCGCGAGTTCGGCCGGGCGCGCCGGGCCGACGCGGGCGAGACCGACGATCGGTTCCTCGCCTGGGTGCGCGACTTCTGGGCCCGATTGCCCGAGGCAGATCAAGACCTTGATTTCGTACGGGTGGTGAACACCATCCGGGCCGAGCAGGACAACTTCGCGCAGGCACTCCGCTCCGCCCTCGACCGGGCCGACCACCCCACGGTCGCGGCGGCGTCCGCCCTGCTCGGCACACTGTGGATCACCGACTCGAACCTCGTCCGGCTCGCCGCGCTGGCCCGGGAGGTGCCCGAGGCGCTGTCCCGGGTGCGGCCGGCCGGCGATCGCGATCTCACCGAGGCGGTGCGGACGGCGGCGGTGTGGTCGGCGGTGATTGCCTATCTGATGCGCGAGCCGCAACCGCTGCGCGCCCTGGCCACCCTGCGCCGGCTCCCGCCACCCGAGCCGTCGACGATGGTCGGGGCGGTGCAGATCGCGTTGTGTGCGCCGGACGTGGCCGCGCTGAGCGAGCTGTGCGACAGCGAATGGCCCCTGGTCGCCGGCGTCGCCGGCTTCGCGCACAGCCATCTGCTGGAGATCCTGAATGATCTGCCCGGCGCGATGACGGCGGCACGGCGGATGCTGGCCCGGCTCGAGGATGGCGGCACGTTGTGGCTGCGGGCGCTCGCGCACGCCCGGATCGGCGAGCTGTGCCTGCAGGCGGATCCGGGGCGGGAGGCGTACCTGCACCTGACCGCGGCCTTGTCGATCATGGAGCAGCTCGGGGCATGGCCCAGCGCGGCGCGCGCCCGCTGGGCGATCGTGGTGGCGAACCTGCAACGCGGCGCGTTCGAGGAGGCGGAGCAGGGGCTGGACCGGCTGGCCGGCGGGAACACGCTGGAGGAGGCCTGGCGGCCGACGTTCGACACGTGTGCGCGCGCCGAGATCCTGCTCGGGCGGGGCGACATCGACGCCGGGCTGAGCCTGTGGCGGTGGGCGGCCGACAACGTGCAGGGCGCCGAGGACGCCCATTGGGCCCGGGACGTGTCGGCGGTCGCGGTGATCGCGCACGCCCGGCACGGCCGGCTCGACCTGATCGCCGAGCACGCCGGCGCGCTGCCCTCGGTGCTGGCGGCGCGGCTGCCCGCCGCGTCGGCGGTGGAGTTGCCGAGCTGCGGCACGCTCCTGCTGGCCATCGCCCTGTCCACTGCGGACGCGGCGGCGAAGGCCCGGATGATCGCGCTGGCCGACCGGTTCGGCCTGCGGCTGGAGTTCCAGCCGACCATGTCGCCGGCGTGGGCCCGGAAGATCGCCGAAGAGGCGCACCCCTCGGCGTACGCGGAGGCGGTCTCCGCGTACGCCGGAATGGGTCTTGAAGAATTGCGGACCGCGGCGTCGGCCTATCTGTTGGGGTCCCGCGCGAACAGCGCCCGCGCCCACAGATAGCCGGCCAGGGCCAGCGCGAGGCACCAGCCGACCGCGAGGATCCAGCGGTCGCCGATCGCGGTGCCCAGCAGCAGCGCGCGCAAGGTGTCGATGATCGGCGTGAACGGCTCGTGCGCGGCGAACCAGCGGAGCGCGCCGGTCATCGACCCCGGCGGCACGAACGCGCTGCTCAGGAACGGCAGCAGCTGCACGATCAGGGTGAACGGGGCAACCCCCTCGGCGGTCTTCGCGGCCAGGCCGGCCGCCACGCCCAGCCAGGTCATCGCGATCGTGAGCAGCGCCAGCAGGCCGGCCGCCGCGAGCCAGCCGAGCGGTCCGCCGTGCAACCGCAGGCCGAGGGCGAGCGCGACCAGGACCACCAGCACGGCACCGGCCAGCGTGCGCACCGTGGAGCCGACGACGTGTCCGGTCAGCACCGAGGCGCGGGAGATCGCCATGGTGCGGAAGCGGGCGATCACGCCCTCGGTGATGTCCCGGTTGACCGCGAGCGCGGTGGTCGTGCTGCCGTAGCCGACCGCCATGATCAGCACCCCGGCCACGACGTAGTCGATGTAGTCCTCGCTCGATCCGAAGCCGGCCCGCAGCGCGCCGCCGAAAACACCGACGAACAGCAGCAGGAGTACGACCGGGAGCGCGATCGTCATGATGATCGCGCCGGGGTTGCGCCGGGTGTGCGCGAAGTTGCGCCGCACCATCGTCATCGCGTCGGTCATCGCGCCGCCTCCTTCTCCGTCAGCTTGTAGAAGACGTCCTCGAGATCGGGGGTGCGCACGTCCAGGCCCGCCACCTCGATGCCCGCCTTGTCCAGCCGGTCCAGAAGATCCCGCAGGGCTCGTACTCCGTCGTCGCTGGGCACGTCGAGGGTGAGCGCCTCATCGTCGGGCGAGCCGTGCTCGACGGCCCGCACCGCAGCATCCAGGTCCGATTTTTCCTGAAACATCAGCCGTACGTGCCCACCCGGGAGCCCGCGTTTGAGCTCGTCGGGAGTCCCGGCCGCGACCACCTTGCCGCCGTCGAGCACCGCGATCCGGTCGGCCAGCTCGTCGGCCTCCTCCAACTGCTGCGTGGTCAGGAAGATGGTCACGCCGCCGGCCACCAGCTCCCGCACGATCTGCCACATCAGCCGCCGGCTGCGCGGATCGAGCCCGGTGGTCGGCTCGTCCAGGAAGATCACGCGGGGCCGGCCGATCAGCGTCATCGCCAGGTCGAGCCGGCGGCGCATGCCCCCGGAGTAGGTCGACGCGAGCCGCTTCGCCGCATCCACGAGATCGAACCGGTCGAGCAACTCGGCCGTCCGGCGCCGGCCCTCGGCCCGGTCCAGATGGTGCAGGGCGGCCATCAGGATCAGGTTCTCCTCGCCGGTCAGCAGGTTGTCGACCGCCGAGAACTGGCCGGTCACGCCGATCGCTCCGCGTACCGCCTGGGGCTCGGTGGCGAGATCGTGGCCGGCGATGCTCGCCGTGCCGCCGCTCGCGCCGATCAAGGTGGACAGGATCTGCACCGTGGTGGTCTTGCCCGAGCCGTTCGGGCCGAGCAGGGCGAACGTCGTACCCGCCGGCACCTCGAGGTCGATGCCGTCCAGCACGACCTTGTCGCCGAACGATTTGCGCAGGCCCGAGACCGCGATCGCGCTGGGCATGCCGCTCCCTCCGTCAGCGCGGCGCTCGTCGCCGCGACCTGGGGAAGCCTGCGCGCGCCCGCTTTCACGGCGGATTCATGGCGGATTCAGTTGCCATATGTAACCAATGCCACTATCGGCTTGATCTGCGACAATCGCTCCGTTTTGATCACGTTGTGGGGGTGAAGACTGGCGGTGTGAGAGGAGGCAGGAGATGCCAGGAAACCGAGCAGTGGTGTACGAGGGACCCGGACGCGTTGAGGTCCACGACATCGACTACCCGACGTACGAACTGAAGGACGGGCCGGGCGTCAACAAGGCCAACATCGGCCGGAAGGTCCGGCACGGGGCGATCCTCAAGGCGGTCGCCACCAACATCTGCGGCAGCGATCAGCACATGGTGCGTGGGCGGACCACCGCCCCCGAGGGCCTGGTGCTCGGCCACGAGATCACCGGTGAGGTGGTCGAGGTCGGGCCGGACGTCGAGTTCATCAAGCCCGGCGACGTGTGCTCGGTGCCGTTCAACATCGCCTGTGGCCGGTGCCGCAACTGCAAGGAGGGCAAGACCGGGGTCTGCCTGAACGTGAACCCGGACCGGCCGGGCTCGGCGTACGGCTACGTCGACATGGGCGGCTGGATCGGCGGGCAGGCCGAGTACGTGCTGGTCCCGTACGCGGACTGGAACCTGCTGAAATTCCCGGACCGCGACCAGGCGATGGCGAAGATGCTCGACCTGGCCATGCTCGCCGACATCTTCCCGACCGGCTACCACGGCTGCGTCAGCGCCGGCGTCACCTCCGGTTCCACGGTGTACGTGGCGGGCGCGGGCCCGGTCGGCCTCGCGGCGGCCACCTCGGCGTTCCTGCTGGGCGCGGCCGTGGTGATCGTGGGTGACCTGAACGAGGAGCGGCTCGCGCAGGCCCGCAGCTTCGGCTGCGAGACGGTGAACGTCGCCGAGGGCGACCCGGCCGAGCAGGTGCAGCAGATCCTCGGGCACGACGCGCCGGCGATCGGCGAGCCGCTGGTGGACGCGGCGGTCGACGCGGTCGGCTTCGAGGCCCGCGGCCACGGCCAGGACGCCCGGACCGAGATGCCGGCGACCGTGCTGAACTCGCTCATGACGATGACCCGGGCGGGCGGCGCGATCGGCGTCCCCGGCCTGTACGTGACGGGCGACCCGGGCGGCGTCGACGAGTCGGCGAAGGTCGGTTCGCTCTCGCTGCGCCTGGGGCTCGGCTGGGCGAAGTCGCACTCCTTCGTGACCGGCCAGTGCCCGGTCATGAAGTACAACCGCAACCTGATGATGGCGATCCTGCACGACAAGGTGCAGATCGCGAAGAACGTCAACGCCACCGCGATCACGCTGGACCAGGCGCCGCGGGGCTACCAGGAATTCGACCAGGGCGCGGCGCGTAAGTACGTGCTGGACCCGCACGGCATGCTCGGCTCCCGGGCCGCCTGATCACTGACGGTGGGTGCCCAGGGGCGGGCAGATGCGGTGGAGTTCGAGGAAGACCTGGCCGGCCAGGCCGATCGCCAGGATGCCCTCGACCGCCATCGGCGGAAGGCCCGTACCCAGGGCGCCCACGACCAGGCAGATCGCGCCGAGCGAGACCCGGGTCCAGGCGCGCAGGTCGCCGCGCGGTGCCTTGTCGACCCAGTGGATGAGGCCGATCGCCAGCAGGAATCCGCCGGTGCCGCCGCACAGGGCCCAGCGGGCCGTGCCGGTCAGGTCGGGGCGGCTCACGGACAGGGCGGAGAGCAGCGTGCCCACGCCGGTCAGCGTGACCCCGGCGAAGATGACCAGGTGGCCGTAGACGTACGCGGCGCCGGTCCACAGCCAGCGGCGCAGCGGAGACGGATCCACGCAGTCGAAGTAGAGCCACCAGAGCGCCGCGGTGATCAGGAAGCCGCTCGCGGCCGCGGCCATCGCCACCGGGTCGGCGCCGCCCTCGGTGATGCCGATGGCGTCCAGCGCGACCGTCTCGCCGAGCACGATCAGCACGAACAGGCCGAACCGCTCGGGGATGTGCGAGACGTGGAACGGCACCCGGGCGATCGCCTTCGCCGACAGCAGCGGGGTGAGCATCTCGACCGCCAGGCCCAGGCACCAGAGTCCATATCGGACGGCGCCGGCCGGCACGAAGATCGAGAGCAACCAGACCGCCGCCCCGAGCACGAAACCGGTCAGGTAGCGGGCGGTCAGCGGGCGGGCGGTCTCGACGTGCAGGTGGGCCCGCGCGTACAGCAAGATCAGTAGCACCCGGACCACGACGTAGCCGGCGGCGAACCGGATCGGGCCCGAACCGCCGCCGAAGGCGTGTGGGAGGGCGAGCGCGAGACCGCCGACGGCGAGCATCGCGCTGATCATGACAACCCGGTGCGGGACGTCGTCGTTGTCGAACCGGTCGGCGAGGAACGTGTAGCCCACCCAGGCCCAGCAGACCGGCACGAAGAGCAGGCCGTAGCGCAGGAAACCGGCCGGCGTCGGATCGTCGATGAGCAGCTCGGCCAGCTCCGCGACCGCGACCATGAAGACCAGGTCGAAGAAGAGCTCCAGGTTGGTGGCGTGCCGTTCGGCCACCGCGTCGCCGGCCGTCCGCAACCGCGGGGGCCGGCGACGCGGCGGAACGCCCTTCGCCGCTATACCGGGCGAGGCCATCTACTCACCCGCGCTGCTTCACGTGGTCGGCGTCCGAGTAGCCCTTGACCGACGCGATCCGGCCGTCGTCGCCGATCGCGAAGACGTCCACGCCGTCGATGTCGACGAAGCCGCTCGACAGGGTCTGGGTGAGGTGGAAGACGAGGGCCGCCTCGTCGCCGGAGACGACCAGGTCGGTGACCCGGAAGTCGACACCGTCGCAGCTCGCGTAGAGCCCGTCCCAGAACGCCGCGAGCGCGGCGATCCCGGTGCGGGGTGCCGAGCCGACCGGGTCGATCTGCACGACGTCGTCGGCGAACAGGGACAGGAACTGGGCCCGGTCCTGACGATTGAAGCTGTCCACGTACCGCAGCACGGTGGCTCTGATCTGGTCTGCCGCGGGCATGCCGCACCTCCGCCTCAGCTGGGATTCTCGATTTCCTTGACGAGCGCCTGCAGGAACTCGGTGGTGACCTCGGGGTGCCGGGCCGAGATCAGGTCCCCGTCGATCACCAGGTCGGCGACCGACTCGCCGGCGTAGACCACCTCGCCGCCGGCGTTCTCCACGTCGCACAGAATGTTGTGCGCGCAGGTCACCCGGCGGCCGCGCAGCAGCGCCGGGTCGGCGCAGAGCAGCCACAGCGAGTGGCAGATCGTGCCGACCTTGAGCCCCGGGCGGCGCAGCACCTTGCGCATGAACTCCACGGCCGGCGCGGCGTTCGGCCGGCCCTTGGCCACGGTGACCTGATAGCGCAGGCGGTCCATCGCGTACGCGCCGATCAGGATGATCGCCGCGAACTGCGCCGGGTCCGCGTCCTCGACCTCGGCGGTGACCGTGACGTGCTCCTCGACCGTGCCGTTGTCGGGGTTGCCGCCGAAGGTCAGCGACGGGTTGCCCCACAGGTGCGACAGATAGCGGACCTCGTACCCCCGAGCCGGGAAGAACTCGTTGAACAGGCGGTACTCGGTCTGGTCGAAGTGGTCCTCGATCAGGACGCCGATCACGCCCCTGGCGCTCATCCGGTGATCCCGAGCGGCCGGTGCAGCTGGACCGAGTCGAAGAACGCCTGCACGTCCTGGATGCGCCCGTCCCGGATGCGGAACAGGTTCATCCCGTTGACGACGATCGGGTTGCCGGTCGGCTTCGCGCCCTGGAACTCGCCGAGGTGCGTGCCGGTGATGGTGAACGCGGCCGCCACCTTGTCGCCGTACTCGACGGTGTCGTCGACGGTGAAGACGCGGTCCGGGAAGCCGACGTACCAGCGGCGGGCGAACGCCTTGTACTCGGCGATGCCGTGAATGCCGTCCGGCGAGATCGGATTCCGGAACACCACGTCGTCCGTCATGATCTTGTCGGCGACGGTCAGGTCGCCGGGGGCGGTGAGGAACTGCTCGTAATAGAGGTGGACCAAATCGGTGCCGGTGCTGGGCATCGTGCCTCCCTGGTGTCAGAGACCCTGCTGGCGCCACTGGGCGGCGCGCTCGCCGATCACGTACGTGGTGAGGTTGGGGTTGCCGCTCACGTGGTCGGGCATCACCGAAGCGTCCGCGACGCTCAAGTTCTCCAGGCCGTGTACGTGCAGCCGCTGGTCGACCACGGCGTCGTCGCCGGAGGTGCCCATCCGGGCGGTGCCGACCGGGTGCCACAGCGTCGCCGAATGCTGCCGGATGTAGCGCAGCAGCGCCTGGTCGTCGTCGACCTGCCGCTGGGTCAGCGTGTCGGCGAGCCCGATGGAGAGCTCCTTGATCGGGTCCGAGTTGGCGATCGCCCAGCAGAGCCGGACGCCGTCCAGCGCGATCTTCTGGTCCTCGGGCTCGCCGTACGAGTTGAGGAAGATCTTCGGCTGGAGGGCCGGGTCGGTCGAGGTGATCGTGATCTCGCCGCGGCACTTCGGCTTCTGCAGCACGCTCATCACGCTGATCGGGCGGTGCGTGATCGGGACGTACCGGCTGACGAAGTACATCTGCATGTTGTTGAACTGGTCGCTGCCGGGGTTGGTGTACCGGGCGATGATCTGCACGTCCGGGTCGGTCAGCTGGGTGACGCCGTCCTTGGGCAGGATGCCGACGGTGATCTGCTGGTGCTCGATCAGGTTGGCGCCGACGTTCGGCTGGTCCAGCACGACCTTGATGCCCAGCTCCTCGAGCTGCGCCTGGGGGCCGACGCCGGAGCGCAGCAGGATGGCCGGGGTGTTCACGGCGCCGGCCGAGAGCGTGATGTGGTCGGCGTAGACGGTCTGCGTCCGGCCGCCGCTCTCCACCTCGACGCCGATCGCCCGGCCGCCGTCGAAGACCACCCGGTTCGCCCGCGTGTACGGGCGGATGGTCAGGTTCACCCGGCCGCGGGCCGGCTCCAGATACGCGATCGCGGTGGAGAACCGCAGGTCGCCCTCGCGGTTCATCGGGATCGGGCCGACGCCGGTGGACTGCGGGTCGTTGTGGTCGGCGACGTAGCCGAAGCCCTGTCCGAGGCACGCCTCGAGGTACGCCTTCTGCAGCGGCACCAGCTCGTCGTGCTTGGCCCGGACGATCGGCGTCGGGCCGTTCTTGCCGTGGTACGGGGCGTCCACGTCGCGGTCGTTCTCCAGGGCGACGAAGTGCGGGAGGACGGACTCCCAGGCCCACTCGTCGTTGCCCAGCTTGGCCCAGCCGGTGAAGTCGTCCGGGATGCCGCGCAGCGCGATCGCGCCGTTCACCGCCGAGCAGCCGCCGGCCACCTTGCCCCGGGCGTACTCCATGGTGCGGCCTGGCACCGCCTCGGCGGTGAAGCCCCAGTCGTGCTTCTCGACCGAGACGGTGCGCGCGTTGGCGATGTCCTCGGGGATCTGCGACCGCTCGGCCCAGTCCGGCCCGGCCTCGAGCAGGAGCACCGAGCAGTCGGGGTTCTCGCTCAGCCGGGCCGCGAGCACGGCGCCCGCGGAGCCGGCGCCGACGATGATGTGGTCGTACTTCATGAGGCACTCCCCTGGTCGGAGTTCTTCCGGACGATGGGAGCCAAGTTAGGAGCGCTGCGATCGACTGTCGTGAGTAGATGGGCTGGGCCTACCCACCGGCCTGAGCGGCCGGGGCCGGCGATTACTCAGGACCGGGCGCGGCGATTCGGGTTGGCTGCGGCTGTGCGTACCCAGCGGATCCTCGGCATCGTCCTGGCCGGCGGCGAAGGCCGGCGCCTGCGCCCGCTCACCGCGGAGCGGGCCAAGCCCGCCGTGCCGTTCGGCGGCGGCGCCCGGCTGATCGACTTCGTGCTGTCCAACCTGGTCAACGGCGGCCTCCGGCGGCTGTACGTGCTGACCCAGTACAAGTCGCACTCGCTCGACCGGCACCTGGCCACCGCCTGGGCCGCGCCGCCGAGCACCGGGCAGTTCGTCGTCGGCGTGCCGGCCCAGCAGCGGCTCGGCGCCCGCTGGTACGCGGGCAGCGCCGACGCGCTCTTCCAGTCGCTGCACCTGATCCACGACGACGAGCCGGACCACGTGGCCGTCTTCGGCGCCGACCACATCTACCGGATGGACCCGGCCCAGATGATCGCCCAGCACGTGGCGGCGGGCGCCGACGTGACGGTGGCCGGCCTGCGGGTGCCGCGGTCGTCGGCGAGCGCCTTCGGCTGCCTGGACGCCGGCGCGGACGGCCGGATCCACGCGTTCGTCGAGAAGCCGGTGAACCCGCCGGCCCGCCCGTTGGTGTCGATGGGCAACTACGTCTTCCGTACGGCCGCACTGCTGGCGGCGTTGCGCGCCGACGCCGCCGACCCGGCCTCCGGGCACGACGTCGGCGGCGACCTGATCCCGCGACTGGTCGCCGGTGGCCGGGCCTATCTGCACGACTTCGCGGACAACGAGGTGGCCGGGCAGCCGGAGCGGGAGCGGGGGTATTGGCGGGACGTGGGCACGCTGGACGCGTACTACGACGCACACCGCGACCTCCTCACCGACGAGCCGGCGTTCGAGCTGCACAACCCGCGCTGGCCGATCCTGCCCGGGGTGGCGGGGGCACCGGCGCGGGTGATCGGCGGCGGCCGGGCGGACGGGTCGCTGCTCGCGCCGGGCGTATCGGTGCGCGGGTCGGTCAGCGGGTCGGTGCTGGGCGCCGGGGCGGTGGTCGAGCGCGGCGCGGTGGTGCGGGACAGCGTGCTGCTGCCGGGCGTGCACGTGGGCAAGGGCGCGGTGGTCCGGCGGGCCATTGTGGACTCGGCGGTACGGGTCGGCGACGGGGTCGAACTGGGGGTCGACGCGGCCGCCGACGCGGAACTTTACCGCCGCAGCCCCGCCGGAATCGTGGCCGTCGGCAAGGGCACCGACCTCGAAAGCGTCTGAGGGTCTACGCCCGCCAAGGTTCACATCGACGCGACGCCGAGGACGACGTCTTCGAAATCACGCAGCGACAACGCCCTGGACGGCGATCTCGCCGGACGGGCCTACCCGGTGGTGGCGTCGAGCGCTTCGGCCAGTGCCCGGCGGCCGTTGATGCCCAGTTTTCCGTACGCCATCTGCAGGTGGTTGTCGACGGTGCGGACGGAGAGGCCGAGCTGCGCCGCGATGCCGCGACTCGACTGGCCCTGCGCGGCGAGCATCGCCACCTCGCGTTCGCGCTGGGTCAGAGCCGGCGCCTTGAGGCCGATCAGCGCCGGGGTGCGCACCCCGCCGCACTGTTGCAGCAGGGCGTGGGCGGTCGCGCCGGCCGCCTGCGACCGGCCCCGGCGGCCCATCGCGTAGTACGCCGTGACCGCCTCGGCCGACGCCTCGGCGGCCAGCAGCAGCGCGCCCTCCGCGCGGAACGCCTCGGCCACCCGGTCGAGCGCCGGGCCGCTGCCGTCGGCCAGTGCCGCCGCGTGGGCCGCGTACGCCCGGGAGAGCGGCCCGTCGACCTGCCCGGCCAGCTCGTCGATCGCCGGCGCCACCCGGCCGGCGCCGCCCAGCCGCACCACCGTGTGCAGGGCGACCAGGGCCATCGGCAGGTTTCCGGCGCGGCGGGCCACCTCGGCCGCCCGCTCGGCGTGCCCCGCCGCCCGGGTCAGGTCGCCGCGGGCGGCCATCAGCCAGGCCCGGGCCAGCTCCAGGTCGGGGTCGAAGAGCGCGGTGGCCGGGGTCCGTGCCGACTCCGCGACGGCCAGCGCGGACTCGGCCCGTTCGACGTCCCCGAGCACCGCGCACGCCTCGGCCAGCCAGGCCATCGGGGCCTGCCCGGCGCGTGCCGGGTCGCCGTGCGCGGCCTCGTTGAGCCGGTGCCGCGCCTGCGGCACCCGGCCGCGGTCGAGCTCGGTGCGCCCGAGCAGCGCCGACCAGGCCCGCGCGACGCTGTGGTCGTTGCCCTCCAAACAGCTGCGGTAGCGGCGCTCCTGCCGGCTGGCCGCCTCGTCGAGGCCGCCGGTCACCTGCACCACCAGGTGTTGCGCCGGCACCAGCTCGGCGAACCGGATCGGCTGGCCGGTCTCGATGTCGCCGGGCGGTACGGACAGCGGCGAGCGCCCGTGGGCGGCCAGCGCGATGCCGGCGGTCAGCGCGGCCGGCAGCAGGATGAACTCCTCGGCGGTCGCCCAGTCCAGCGCGTCGGTGGCGATCTGCAGCGCCGAGCCGATCTCGCCGGCCACCAGCAGGATGGCCGCCTGCAGCACGGCCAGCATGAGCCGCCACGCGGCGCTGCCGGTCGGCGTGTGGGTGGCGTGCAGCGCGGCCGCGATCTCGCCGTCGATCGAGGAGAGGGTCTGTGCCCGCAGCGCGGCGGCCTGGGCCCGCTCGGCCTCGTCCAGCGTCTCGGGCTCGAGGCACTCGATGACCTTCATGGCCTCCTCGTGCCGGCCCTGGGCGTGCAGCGCGCAGGAGAGCGCGAGCTCGGCGGCCGCGCCGGCGTCCGCGTCGATCGCCGCCCGGGCCAGCCGCTCGGCGAGCGGGTGGTCGTGCTCCTCGAGGGCGGTACGGCTGGCGGTGAGCATCAGCTCCGGTTCCTCGCAGCCGCCCGCGTCGAGCCGGCTGATCGCGATCCGCAGCGGGTCCCGCTTGCGGCGGGCGCCGATCCGCACCAGCTCGTCGGCGAGTTGCCGGCGCAGCGCCCGGGCCCGCAGCTCCGGCGTCCGCTCGCGCAGCAGGTGCCCGTGCAGCGGGTTGGTCAGCCGCACCGACAGGCGGCGGCCGTCGTGCTCGGTCGCGATCAGCCCGCGCCGCTCCACCGAGTGCAGCGCGGCGCCCGGATACCACCGCTCCAGGAAGCGGGCCTCCAGCGGCTCGCTCTGCGCCACCGCCTCCAGCACGGCGAGTTCCTCCTCGTCGAGGGCGCCCATGCTCGACTCGACGACGTCCAGCAGGCGCGGGCTGATCCGCAGCGGGCCGCGCCAGTTCCAGGCGCAGCCGTCGTCGGCGAGCGCCCGGCTCTCCAGCCCGGCCATCACCACCTCGCGCAGGAAGAGCGCGTTGCCCTGGGCGGCCCGGTGGATGAAGTGCACGGCCGACGGGCTGACCGGCCGGCCGAGCGCGGACTGCATCAGCTCCTCGACGTGGTCGCGGCCGAGCGGGGCCACCTCGACCCGGTCGGCCAGGCCCTCCTTCCACAGTGCGGTGATCGGTTCCGGCGCCGGCTGGTCGGTACGCATCGTCACCAGCAGCGCCACCCGCCCGGTGCCGGCGAGCTGATGCACCAGCGCCGCGGACGCCTCGTCGATCAGGTGCACGTCGTCGACCCCGAGGACCAGGCGCCGGCCCTGGTGGGTCAGCCCGAGCGCGCGGGACGCCCGGGCGAGCAGGTCGAGCGGATGGCTGCCGGCCTTGGTCACGGGCAGCACGTGGGCGAAGGCGCCCAGCCGCACCCCGGACCAGGCGTGGTCGACCCGCAGCAGGTGGGACGGCTGGCCGCGCCGCTCGGCCCGGCGCAGGGCCTCGGCGACGAGCCGGGTCTTGCCGACGCCGGGCGGGCCGGAGAGCACCACGCCGGCGGTCCGGCCGTTCAGGGCCCGGTGGATGCGGGTCAGCTCGGCCTCGCGGCCGACGAACGGCCACTCCTCCGGCGCCCTTCGTTCGTCCGTGACCGTCAAGATCGATGGCGCCCGCACATGTCCTCCCCCTGAGATGTGGGACCTGGCCGCGACACAATTCGTCACGTGGCGTGGACCGAACGTCACGGCCGATGATGTCACGCGGTATCGCTGCCTCCGCAACTGACAGAACGAACAGGAAAGGGAATGTTTAACGTGGATTTCACAATTACCCGGCGGGGGCGGTGAGTAGATCATTTTCTGCCATGAGTGAGGCTCGCGGCAGCTACTCACGACCGTCAATCGCTTGATCTCTACCGTTCGCCCCAGGAAGCGGACTCGCGAATGGATGAGGTTGGCATGGACTTCACTTTCTCCGACACCATCGCCGGATACGTCACCCGGTTCGACGCGGACGACCGTACGTTCGAACTCGCCACCACCGACGACCGCCGGTTCACCGTACGGCTGACCGATGCCACGTACGCCGAGGTCATGCGGAACCTCGACGAGCCGTTCACCGCGCCCGACGGCGGCATCGAGCAGGCGCTCGGCGTTGGCCGGTACCTGTTCGCGCACGGCATCTTCTACCCGGACGGCGACTACGAGGCCAAGCGGATCGTGCTGGTCGGCCAGGGCGTCGGCGAGTTCCGGTTCGAGGAGCCGGACTGGTGGATCAAGCAGGTCGACGCGCTCGGCAAGTTCTACCTGCGGGCGCAGTTCCCGGACGGCGTCATCGACTACCGCGGCTACCGCACCCACCTCACCGTCGAGGGCCAGAAGGTGCCCGGCACCCGGCAGGAGACCGACACGATCTCCCGCCTGATCTACGGTTTCGCCACCGCGTTCCTGCTTACCGGCAACGACCGGTATCTCGAGGCGGCCGAGCGCGGCACCGAGTACCTGCGCGACCACATGCGGGCGGTCGACGAGCAGGAGGGCGTCGTCTACTGGTACCACGGCATCGACGTCCGGGAGGGCCGCGAGCGCAAGATCCTGGCCTCGCAGTTCGGCGATGACTACGACGCGATTCCGGCGTACGAGCAGATCTACGCCCTGGCCGGCCCGGTGCAGACGCTGCGGATCACCGGCGACCCGCGGATCCTGCGGGACGCCGAGATGACCATCAACCTGTTCGACCGGTTCTTCCTCGACCGGGACAAGGGCGGCTACTTCTCGCACGTCGACCCGGTCACCTTCGACCCGCGGTCGCCGTCGCTGACCGTCGACCGGGCCCGCAAGAACTGGAACTCGATCGGCGACCACGCCCCGGCGTACCTGATCAATCTCTGGCTGGCCACCGGCGCGGACCGGTACGCCCAGTTCCTCTCCTCGGTCGGGGACATCATCACCGAGCGGTTCCCGGACTACGACAACAGCCCGTTCGTGCAGGAGCGCTTCCACGAGGACTGGTCGCCGGACCGCGGCTGGGGCTGGCAGCAGGACCGGGCCGTGGTCGGGCACAACCTGAAGATCGCCTGGAACCTGATGCGGATCCACCAGCTGCGGCCGAACGAGGCGTATCCCGAGCTGGCCAGCAAGATCGCCAAGCTGATGCCGCAGGTCGGCATGGACCGCCAGCGCGGCGGCTGGTACGACGTCGTCGAGCGCACGCTCGCCCCCGGCCAGAGCTTCCACCGGCTGGTCTGGCACGACCGCAAGGCCTGGTGGCAGCAGGAGCAGGCGATCCTGGCGTACCTGATCCTCAACGGCACGCTGGGCGGCGCCGACTTCCAGAAGTACGCCCGGGAGTCGATCTCGTTCTACAACGCCTGGTTCCCGGACCACGACTCCGGGGCCGTCTACTTCAACGTGCTCGCCGACGGCCTGCCCTACTTGCTGGGCACCGAGCGGCTCAAGGGCAGCCACTCGATGTCCGGCTACCACAGCTTCGAGCTGTGCTACCTGGCCGCCACGTACACCAACCTGCTGGTCCGCAAGCAGCCGATGGACCTGTACTTCAAGCCGCAGCCCAACGGCTTCCCGGACGGCGTGCTGCGGGTCGCCCCCGATCTGCTGCCGCCGGGCAGCGTCCGCCTGCAGGCGGTGTGGATCGACGGCGAGCGGTGGACCGACTTCGACGCCGACGCGCTGGCCGTGAACCTGCCGAAGAACCGGGAGTCGGACATCAAGGTGCGGGTCTGCCTGGTGCCCTCGACCGTGGGTCACGGGCTGCGGCTCGACCTCGACCCGGGCGCCGCCGTGCTGGTGCTCGACGGCGACCTCGACGACGAGGCCGAGGAGGCGCTGCGCAACCACCTGAGCCGGGTCGTCGCGGCCCGGCCCAAGCAGCTCGTGCTCCGGGCCGAGGCGCTCGCCTCGATCACCCGCACCAATGCCCGGGCGCTCGTCTTCGCCTGCCAGAGCCTGACCCTGGACACCGACATCTACCTGGTCGGCGTGCCGGACGACGCGCGCGCCGTGTTCGGCGACGTCGGCTTCCTCGAGCAGGCCACGGTGGTCGACGACGCCTCCGCCATCGAGCCGATCGCCGAGCCGGAGGTGACCCGATGACCAGTCTCTACAAGGTCGAGCAGGGGCAGGCTCACCCGCTGGGCGCGACGGTCGACCCGGCCGGCGTGAATTTCTCGGTCTACTCGGAGGGGTCCAGCGCGGTCACGCTGCTGCTCTTCTCGGCGCACGACGACGTGGAGCCGGTGCAGGCCATCCCCTTGCAGTCCGACGAAAACCGAACCTTCAACTTCTGGCATGTGTACGTGCGGGGACTGCGCCCGGGGGCCCACTACGCGTACCGGGTCGACGGTCCGGCCGGCACGCCGGAACACGGCTATCGCTTCAACCCGGACAAGGTGCTGCTCGACCCGTACGCCCGGGGGGTGACCAAGGCGCTCTGGCGGCGCGGCGACGCCTGCGGCGACGGCGACAACCTGGCCACCTCGATGCGGTCCACGGTGATCGACACCTCGGACTACGACTGGGCCGGCGACCGGCCGCTCAACCGGCCGATGCACGAGTCGGTCATCTACGAGATGCACGTGGGCGGGTTCACCCGGTCGAAGACCTCCGGCGTGGCCCACCCGGGCACCTTCCGCGGCGTGATCGACAAGATCCCGTACCTGCGGGAGCTGGGCATCACCGCGGTCGAGCTGATGCCGGTCTTCCTCTTCGACGAGACCGAGGGGGAGCGGACGCTGCCGGACGGCAGCCGGCTGACCAACTACTGGGGCTACAGCCCGATGGCGTTCTTCGCGCCGCACGACGGCTACTGCGTCAGCCCCGCCGAGGGCGACCCGGTGCGCGAGTTCCGCGACATGGTCAAGGCGCTGCACGCGGCCGGCATCGAGGTGATCCTCGACGTGGTCTTCAACCACACCGGCGAGGGCAACCACCAGGGCCCGACGATCAGCTACAAGGGCCTGGCCAACGACGTCTACTACCACCTGTTCCCGGCCGACCGGCAGTACTACATGGACTACTCGGGCTGCGGGAACACGCTCAACTGCAACCACCCGATCGCCGAGAAGATGATCGTCGAATGCCTGGAGTACTGGGTCCGGGAGATGCACGTCGACGGCTTCCGGTTCGACGAGGGGTCGATCCTCTCCCGTGGCCCGGACGGTTCGCCGATGCCGTACGCGCCGGTGCCCTGGCACATCGAGCTGACCGAGGCGCTGGCCGATACGAAGATCATCGCGGAGCCGTGGGACGCGGCCGGCCTCTACCAGGTCGGCTACTTCCCGGGGATGCGCTGGGCGCAGTGGAACGACCGGTTCCGCGACGACATCCGGCGGTTCGTCCGCGGTGACCGGGGGCTGACCGGGGCGGTCGCCACCCGGATGGCCGGCAGCTCGGACATCTACCAGCCGGGCGGCCGGGCGCCGATCAACGGCATCAACTTCGTCACCGCGCACGACGGGTTCACGCTGAACGACCTGGTGTCGTACAACGGGAAGCACAACGACGCGAACGGCGAGGACAACCGGGACGGCGTCGACAACAACCTGAGCTGGAACTGCGGGGTCGAGGGGCCGACCGGCGACCCGGCGGTCGAGGCGCTGCGCGAGCGGCAGGTCCGCAACTTCGCCACCATCCTGATGCTCTCCCAGGGCGTGCCGATGATCGTGGCGGGCGACGAGGTCCGGCGTACGCAGCAGGGCAACAACAACGCGTACTGCCACGACGACGAGCTGACCTGGTTCGACTGGCGGCTCACCGCGACCAACGCCGGTCTGGGCCGGTTCTACTCGCGGCTGATCGCCAAGCGGCGCGACCATGCCGAGCTGCACCGGGCCCGCTATTTCACCGGCGAGGTGAACGACCGGGGCCTGGCCGACATGTCGTGGCACGGCTGCGAGCTGGGCAAGCCCGGCTTCAACGACCCGAACTCGGGCGTCCTCGCGTTCACCCTGGGCAGCTCGGGCGACGGTGCCGACCTGCACGTGATGATGAACATGGAGGACCACCCGCTGGAGTTCGAGATCCCGCCGGTGGCCGGGCGCCGCTGGTACCGGTCGGTGGACACCGCCCTGGCGGCGCCGCACGACATCACCGAGCCGGGCGAGGAGGAGGAGCTCTCCTCCGCGACGTCGTACCGGGTCGAGGGGCGCAGCGTGGTGGTGCTGGTCTCGGCCGACCGGTCCGGGAAAGCCTGAGGTGCTGCACGACGGCCACCCGGGTCGCGTCCGTCATGAATCCGACGTGCCCGCCCGCTTGGGGGCGGGCACGTCGAGCGGGGCCGCCGCCGATGCCGGGCGGGCACGACTGCTGCGGCTGGCCCGCCTGCGCGCCACCCTGCTGCTGGCCGGGCCGTTCCCGTCGGCGGTCCGGCAGCCGGCCGACCGCGAGCTGCTCGACTACCACCGGCGGCTGCTGGCCCTGCGCGCGCGGCATCCCGAGCTGTGCCCGGACGACTTCTTGGTGATCGCCAACCTCGCCGCCGGGCGGCGCCGGATCGCCGTGCCGCCGTGGCCGCGGGGCGTGCTGATCGCCTCGCGGCTCGGCGTCACGCTCAACGCCGACGCGGTGGAGCTGCCCGGCGAGTGTGCCGCGGTGATCGGCTACCGCTGATCTCGCCGGGCCCGCTGGTCACCAGGTGCGGGCCTCGTCGAGCAGCCGCTCCCGCACCGCCGCGATGTGCGGGAACGCGGTGGCGCCGGACCGGGTCACGAGGAAGACCGTGTTGGTCGGCGCCGCCTCCGGGGTGATCAACGAGACGAGGTCGCCGTTCTTCAGCTCCGGGGCGCAGAGGTAGTGCGGCAGCACGCTGGCGCCCGCCCCGGCCGCCACTATGGCCAGCACGGCGCGCAGGTCGGGCACGACGACCGCGATGTTCTGCGCGGGCCGCTGCCCGAAGACCTGCCGCCAGTACCGCCGGATGATCGGCAGATGCTCCGCATACGCGATCAATGGCAGCCCGCTCAGCGCGCAGGCCGGGTCGTCGGCGAGCCGCCGCTGGTCGATCCGCGTGGCCGTCGACGGCGCCGCGACCAGCACGAACTCCTCCTCGAAGAGCGGCTCGCCGACCAGCGACGCGCCGCGCGGCCGGATCGTCGAGACCACGATGTCGTAGCGCCCGGTCGGCAGGCCGGCCAACAGGTCCTCGGCGAGCCCCAGCGTGACCCGCAGCCGCAGGCCCTGGTTGACCAGGGGAGCCAGCGACGGCAGGGCGCGCATCGCGGTCATCTCGGCCGGCCCGCCCAGGTGCACCGAGGACTTGAACGGCGAGTCGCCGGCGATGCTGCGCTGCGTCGCCGCGGTCAGCGCGTCGATGTGCAGCGCCACCTGGCCGGCGAGCTCATCGGCGGCCATGGTCGGCGCCACGCCGCGCGGCCCGCGCTCGAAGAGCTGCTGCCCGAGCTGAGCCTCGAGCGTCTTGATCTGCGCGGTGACGGTGGGCTGGGAAAGGCCGAGCTGCGGCGCCGCCCCGGTGAGCGAACCGGCCCGGTAGACCGCCAGAAACGTACTCACCAAAGACAGGTCCACGCCGCCGCCGGGATTCGTCGAATCATCCATCAAAAATCCTATGACGCCCATTCATTTTCTGTTCCTGGACCTTTCTTGCCCGGTGCCCTAGGGTCTAAATGTGGCGTGTCCGGTTTGTATACGCCGATCAATGAAATAATGTTCAAAATTGCGGGGGTCACGGTGACGCACACCGGCAAAATCCTGCTCGTTCTGACCAGTCATGACCGGCTCGGCGACACCGGTCGCAGCACCGGTTTTTATCTGCCCGAGGCGGCCCACCCGTGGCACGAGTTGACGGCCGCCGGTTACTCGGTCGATCTGATCTCGCCGGCCGGCGGCCGGCCGCCGATCGACGGCGCCGATCTCGACGACCCGGTGCAGCGGGCCTTCCTCGACGACCCGGCGATGAGCGAGCAGCTCGCCGACACCCGCCGGCCCGAGGCGGTCGACGCGGCGGCCTACGACGCGATCTTCTTCGCCGGCGGCCACGGCACGATGTGGGATTTCCGCGGCAACGCGACGCTTGCCGGGCTCGCGGGCGACATCTACGAGGCCGGTGGCGTCGTCGGCGCGGTCTGCCACGGGCCGGCCGGCCTGGTGGACGTGACGCTCGCCGACGGCAGCCCGCTGGTCGCGGGCAAGCGGGTCGCCGCCTTCACCAACGCCGAGGAGCGGGCCGCCGGCCTCACCGACGTGGTGCCCTTCCTGCTGGCGGACGCGCTGACCGAGCGGGGGGCGAAGCATGAGCCGGCCCCCGAGTTCACCGAGCACGTGGTGGTCGACGGCCGACTGGTGACCGGGCAGAACCCCGCCTCGGCGGCCGCGGCCGGGCGCGCGGTGGCCGAGGTTCTCGGCCCGGCGGAGAGCACCCCGAACCTTTGATCACGTTATCAGCCGTATTGATCACAGGGTCATCGTAATGAGACGGTTGGGCGCGGAGCTTCCGCAGAAACCTGGCGCGCCCGGACCTATCCGTCCACATCGCACGGGAGAGTCGGCATGAGTATCGTCACGGTCAGCGACGCGCCGGTTACCTTGATTACCGGCGGCGGTAGCGGTATAGGCGCCGCCACCACCCGGCGCCTGCTCGCCGCCGGCGGCCGGGTCGCGATCACCGGCCGGGAGGCGGCCCGGCTGGAGAAATTCGCCGCCGAGGCGGCCGCCGCCGACCGGCTGCTGACCGTCGTCGCCGACGCCGCGGAGCCGGGGCCGGTCGAGGCCGCGGTCGCCGCGACGGTCGAGCGGTTCGGCCGGCTCGACCACGTGGTCGCCAACGCCGGGCTGTCCACCCACGACACGATCGCCGAGGGCGACCCGGCGCGGTGGCGCGAGATGATGCTGACCAACGTGCTCGGCCCGGCCCTGCTGGTGCGGGCCGCGCTGCCGGCGCTCACCGCGAGCCGCGGCCGCATCGTGCTGATGGGCAGCGTGGCCGGCCTCGAGCACACCCCCGGCAACATGTATTCGGTGACCAAGTGGGCGATCACCGGCATGGCGGAAAACGTGCGCCTCATGGTGACCGGGGCGGGCATCGGCGTCACGCTGATCGCGCCCGGCCCGGTGGACACGCCGTTCTGGACGGAGGCCCCGCGGGTGGTGCTCTCCGCCGACGACATCGCGGCCACCGTCGCCTGGGCGCTCACCCAGCCGGCCGGCGTCGACGTGAACACCGTCGTGGTGCGTCCGGTCGGGCAGGCCGGGTGACGATGGACTCGCCCGGCCTGGACGATCTCGACGAACCCGGGGACGACCGGCACCACCGGCGGCACCACACGCTGTACCACCGGATCGCGGGCGGCAGCGTGGAACGGCTCGCGGCGATCAGCGACGGCATCTTCGCCGTCACCCTGACCCTGCTCGTGCTCGACCTGAAGGTGCCGGTGCTCGACGAGGTGCACCGGCAGGTCCCGATGTGGCACGCCGGCGCCCTGAACGCCGAGAGCGCCCTGTGGCACGCGCTGCTGAAGGTGGGCCCGAGCGCGCTGGCGTTCGCGCTGAGCTTCCTCACCCTGGGCATGTTCTGGGTCGGCCAGCAGACCCAGCTCAACCACTGTGTCCGCAGCAACCGGGAGCTGACCTGGCTGCATCTGGCGTTCCTGCTCGGTGTCTCGTTCATGCCGTTCTCGACGGCGCTGCTGGCCGAGTACATGACGTTCCGGCTGGCGCTGGTCGTCTACTGGCTCAACCTGCTGCTGCTAGGCCTGCTGTTGCTGGCCGCGCTGCGCTACGCCGAGCGGGCCGGGCTGCTGCGCGAGGACCGGGACCCGGAGATGCGGCGCAGCGCCGAGCGGCGGATCGTGATCGCGCAGAGCCTCTACTTCGCCGGTGTGCTGCTGGGCGTGTGGAACACGTACGTGGGCATCGGTTTCATCGTTCTTCTGCAGCTCAACTCCGCGATCGCCCCGAAGATCCACCCGCTCGACAAGTTCTGACGGGTAGTCGTCCCGGCCGGGGTGAGTAATCCTCCGCCATGCGTACTCAGGACGGTCGATCCGCGCGCCCCTAGCGTCGGCCTCCTCACCGCACGAGTCCAAGGGGAGTACGCAATGACCGAAATCCAGAGCGTCGCCGTCGTGGGTTACGAGAGCTGCAGCGAGCAGGACACGATCACCCCGCTGGAGATCTTCAAGGGCGCGCAGATGGTGCTCGCCGGCCAGATCTCGCCCTGGCCGCGGTCCGAGCCGGCGAGGAACATCGACGTCAAGTTCGTCTCGCTCGACCCGGGCATCGTCAAGATGCAGATGGGCACCCAGGTCGTGGCGGACGCCGTCCTCACCGAGAACGACCTGTTCGACCTGCTCTACATCCCGGGCGGCGTGGGCTCGGGCAAGATGACGCTCGACGACCGGATGCTCGGCACGATCCGCCGTCACCACGAGGCCGGCAAGATCATCGCGGCGAACTGCTCGGGCGTCGGCATCCTGCACCGCGCCGGCATCCTCGGCAGCAACCCGGTCACCTGCGTGGCCGCGGTGACCCGGGGCATGCGGGAGGAGGGCACGACCGTCCCGCAGCCGCGCAAGATGTGGCTGGGCCTGCCCGACCAGAAACTGTGGACCACGACCGGCTCGTACGGCGTCAACGGCAGCACGGTCGCGCTGGTCGCGCACTACTGGGGACGGGAGGTCGGCACCATCGTCGCGATGATGTTCGACACCCTCGGCGGCATCGGCGAGCAGATCTTCAACGAGGCCGGGCCGGAGTTCTACTACCACCCCGACCTGGAGCCGCTGTTCCAGGACTTCTTCCAGCCGATGCTGCTGCCCGAGCAGGCCAAGTGATCACGGTAACCGCGGTCCAGAAGGTCAGGCCCGGCAAGGAGGCCGCGCTCGACCGGCTGATGGCCAAGCTGACCGGGCAGGTGCTCGGCGCCGAGCAGGGCTGCGTCGCCTTCGAGTACGTGACGCCGGTCGAAGGTGACGGCCGCACCCGTACGGTGATCGAGAAATATCGCGACGACGAGGCGCTGCGCCTGCATCAGTCGACGCCCTACCTGCGGGACTTCATCCCGGAGCTGATGGAGTGCCTGCTCGAGGCGCCGGCCGTACAGGTGCACCGCGACCTGGTGGCTCCGCCGCCGCCGACCGCGTTCTTCCACACCGGCATCGTGGTGCCGGATCTGGAGAAGGCGGTCGCGCGGTACTCCGAGGTGCTGGGGGTCAAGTTCACCGAGCCGGCCGTCTTCGACGTGCCCCGGCTCGAGGACCCGGAGCCGCACGAGTTCAAGCTGACCGCCGTCATGTCGATGACCGAGCCGCCCTACTACGAGCTGATCCAGGCCGAGGGCGACGGCATCGTGTCGGCGGCCCAGTGCGGCGGCATCCTCTACTACGGCCTCTACGAGTCGGACATGGCCGGCCGGCTCGAGCAGTTGCGGGCCCAGGACGTGGCGATCGACGCGCTGTTCCGGATGGACGGCGACAGCCCGCCGTTCGCCATGATCACGGGACCGGACCTGTTCGGCGGCCGGATCGAGTACGTCGACATCAGCGACCGCGAGCCCCTCACCGAGTGGGTGCGTACCGGCAAATTCCCGGGCGGCATCGGCGGCTGAGTTTTCCGGCGGGGGCAGCGGTCGCTGCCCCCGCCTCTTTGCGTATCCCGAGGAGGAGGACCATGACCACCGCCGTCGAGCAGATCGCCACCGCGCCGGCGCATCGCGATGTCGCCTGGCTGCGCGAGGCGCTGCAGTCCGCGATCGCCCTGGAGCACTCGACGCTGCCGCTCTACACGGCCGCGATGCTGTCCCTGGAAGTGCAGAACTACACCACGTACAACGTCATCCGCAGCGTGCTGATGGAGGAGATGGTGCACATGGCCATCGCCGCCAACATGCTCTCCGCGCTCGGCGGCACGCCGCGCATCCGTGACCTCGACCCCGGCTACCCGCGCTTCGGCCTGCCCGGCGGGGTCGAGCCGGACCTGCAGGTGGGGCTGGCCAAGCTGTCCAAGCGGCAGCTCGCCAACTTCATGCGGCTGGAGGCGCCGTTCTTCCTGCTCGCGCCCGAGCACACGGCCGAGAGCTACCCGACCATCGGGCGTCTCTACCTGGCGATCAAGGACGCGATCAACGGGAACGCCGACGAGGTGCGGGCCGCCTTCGCCGGCGGTGGGCCGGCCAACCAGGTCGGCGACAACATCGGCTTCAACACGTTCTCGCCGGACCTGCCGATGGACCCGATCGAGCAGCTCAACCGGGGCATCGACGAGATCCTCGAGCAGGGCGAGGGCTCGCCGGCCGGCCGGCTGACCGCCGGTCCGGAGTTCCAGAACGAGGAGTCGCACTACGGGCGGTTCGCCGAGCTGTACTACGGCGCGACGTACCACGACCCGGGCGGCACCGCGCTGACCCGGGAGACCGAGCCGCTGTTCTTCGCCGGCGCGGAGATTCCCTGGCCCGAGGTGATCAACACGCTGGCGGTGCCGTCCGACGGCTACGAGCGGATCGTCCGGCTCGACCCGGACGCGGACGCGGTGGCCGGCGAGCTGGCCGCGTTCGACGAGATCTACCGGGGCATGCTCGACGCACTGCAGAAGATGTGGGTCGGGCCGGTGGACCAGATCTGGCCCACCTTCGGCCAGGCCGTCGAGGCGATGACCAAGCTGCGGGTGTTCTCGTCGTTCACCTTCATGCGCCGGGAGATCCCGCGCCCGCTGATCGACCGGCTGCCGGAGCTCTACCCCGAGGAGTTCGGCTTCCTGGTCCGCTACACCGACCTGTCGGCGCCGGTCTTCTACGGGCCGCGGTTCCGGTTGGGCTGACCTCGCGTACGGAAAGGCCGCCCGGACCGGGCGGCCTTTTCAGTCCTCGTTTTGATGGTGGGCGAGTATCTTGTGCACGAGTCGCTCGCCCGCTCGCCCGCCGGTCGCGAGGTAGGCCGCGTGCACCAGGCCGGCCAGCCCGTGCGGGTGCCGATCGAGGAAGACGTCGGCCCGAGCCTTGGGTTGCGGCAGCAAGAAGACCAGCAGGAACAGCACGGCGGCCAGCGCCGCCAGAAACAGCGTCAATCCCCGGTACGCGAACAGGTAGCGCTCGGACTGGCTGCCCTCGCCCGCGCCGACCAGCGTGAAGAAGACCGTGCCGACCAGCGCGATCCCCAGCGTCTGGCCGACCTGGAAGGACGTGGTCAGGGCGCCGGAGGCCGCGCCGGCATCGGTTTTCCGTACGCCGGACAGCACGGTGCCGACCAGCGGCGACATCCCGAAGCCCTGGCCGGCGCCGACCGCGATCAGGGCGGGCGCCAGCGTCCATACGGACAGGTGCGGGCCGGCCAGCTCCACCGTCACGAACGTCGCCACCAGCCCGGCGGCCAGGACCGCGTACCCGATGCTCAGTACGTGCCGGCCGAGCCGGGGAATCAGCCGGGGCGCGGTCAGCGAGGCCGCCAGCAGCGCGAGGCCGGTGGGCGCGAACGCCAGGCCGGCCCGCATCGTGCTGAAGCCGGCGCCGGTCTGCAGCACCAGCGAGGTGTAGACCGCGAAGCCGAGCGAGCCCATGAAGAAGACGATGCCCATCGCGCTGCCGACCGAGAACGAGCGCTGCCGGAACAGGGCCGGGTCGAGCAGCGGGACCCGGCCACTGCGCAAAAGCCTTCTCTCGTACGCGAAGAAGCCCGCCAACGCCGGCAGCGCCGCCGCCAGCACGGCCACCAGCCACCAGGGCCAGCCCGCGGCGCGCCCCTCGAGCAGCGGGAGGATCAGCATGGTCAGCGCGCCGCCGAGGATCAGGATGCCGCCGAGGTCGAGATGACTGTGCCGGGTCCGCGAGGTCGTGTTCGTCATCGAGACGTGGCCCCCGACCAGCGCCACCACGCCGACCGGCACCAGCACCAGGAAGGCCGGCCGCCAGGACAGGCCGCCCAGGTCGAGCTGGATGAGGGCGCCGCCGATCAGCTGCCCGGCCACCACGGCGCCACCGATCGTGGCGCCGAACAGGCCGAGCGCGAAGTTGCGCTCCGGCCCGTCGAAGGTCTCCTCGATGATCGACAGAATCTGCGGGTAGATCAGCGCGGCGCCCAGTCCCTGCAGCACCCGGGCGGCGATCAGCGAGCCGGCGGTCGGGGCCAGGCCGCACGCCGCCACCGCGACGGTGAACAGCGCCAGGCCGGCCATCAGCGCGGTCTTGCGCCCGGCCAGGTCGCCGAGGCGTCCGCCGGCGATCAGGAAGATCGCATAGACCAGGCTGTACGAGGCGATCACCAGCGCCACCGTGTTCGCGCTCGTGTGCAGCGTGCTCTGCATGGACGGCATGGCCAGGTTGACGATGGAGACCCCGCCGATCACCAGGAAGGCGCCGGTCAGCGCGACGGCCAGCACGGCCCACCGCCGGCGGTCGGTCGCGTGCTCGGGGGCGATTTCTGCTGTGGTCACCCGGCGGACGTTATCGACGAACCGGGCGGTCATCGTGAGTAGGGATGAATCGGGCTACTCACAGGCCCAAAAGGTCGGCCCGTCGAATTGCTTCGACGCGATTCCGCGCGCCGAGCTTTTCCAGAACATTGCGTACGTGGAATCCGACCGTGCTGCCGGAAACGCTCAACGCGGCGGCGATCTCGTGGTTCCGCCGGCCCTGCCGCAGCCAATGCAGAACCTCTCGTTCGCGCCGGGTCAGATCGGAGATCGCAATCACCTCGCCCGGCGCGGAGGCGACGTGGAAACGCTTGTCGACGGCGATCAGGCCGGTCTCGCGAACGAAATTGAGCACCCGCAGCACCCGCTCGACCGGGTCGGTCAGCTCCAGGTAGGCCGCGCAGCCGCGGCGCAGCCAGCGCTCGGAGTGGCTGTTGTCGCCGGGGCCGCCGAGCACCGCCACGTGCACCTCGGCCGAGGCGTGCCGGGCCGCCTGCACGAGCGAGTCACGCTGCACGTCGTCGATGCCGCCGGCCAGGATCAGCCAGGTCGCCGAGTACCGGACGATGGCGGCCTGGCAGGCGCGCACCCGGGCGTCGACCCGGACCACCAGATGATCGCCGGCCCGCACCGACGCGGCACCGTCGGGCAACGCGGACCAGCAGCCCGCGACGAGCACGACCTCGCCCTGTCGATTCATCGGCACACCGCACGCATGTCGCCCCGCTCTCGCCCCGCTTTGCGGCTCGCCGAAACGGTCGGCAACCCGCCGCGACATTCGCGAAACTACCATCCGCGGGCAAGCGCGGACCAATCGGAAAATCGACCACCCGGCATCGGAAAAATTGCGGACCATCGCTCGCTATCAGATTCCGGTCAGCTACTCGTCGGTTATCTGCCGGCACCCAATAATAAACCCCACCAAAAAGTCAGCAAACCGACGATCGGGCCCGGACGACCCCGGCCTCGACGGCGGCGAGCAGGCCTGGCGCGGCGTCGCCACCCTCGGCGTCGAGGTCGTCCAGATCGCCATCGTCGCCCTGCTCTCGGTGGCGGTCGCCGCGCTGCCCCGCTTCACCACGGCCGGCCCGGGAAATCCCGTACCCTCAGCGAAACTGCCCATCCGGCCGATGAGGGGCTTGTGAGGTCCCGCGACGAAGTCCTCCATGACAGCGACCGCACTCGGGTTGTCCGGGTCTACCCGGCCGACGGCTCGCCTCCGCTCATCCGGAAGCAGCCGCTCGGACCCACGGCCGCCGATCGCCTCCGCAACGAGCGCGACGTGCTGCGCCGGCTCGACGGCGTCGAGGGTATCCCCCGGTCGGTCGGGGAGGGCGACGGCGACGCCCTGCTCCTGGTCGACACGCCGTCCCGCCCGCTCGCGGCGCTGCCGGCGCCGTGGGCCGCCGAACCACTGATCGCACTGGCCCGTGGGCTGGCCGGCGTCCTGGCGGCGATCCACCGGCACGGCGTGGTGCACCGCGACATCAGCCCCGGCAACATCCTGGTGCCGCTGGTCGACGGGGAGCCGGCGCCGGACCGGCCGCCCACCCTGATCGACTTCGAGCTGGCGACGTCGATGGCCGAGGACCGGTTCGCGCCCGTACGGCAGGACGGTCTCGCCGGCACGCTGCCCTATCTCGCGCCCGAGCAGACCGGGCGGACCGGGCGGCCGGTCGACCATCGTGCGGATCTCTACGCGCTCGGCGCCACGCTGTACGAGCTGGCGACCGGGACGCCGCCGTTCGGGCGCGATGCCGACCCGCTCACGCTCGTACATGATCACCTGGCCCGGATCCCGGTCCCGCCGACCCAGCTGAACCCGGACCTCCCGGATATCCTGTCGGACATCGTCATGCGGCTCCTCGCCAAGGAGCCGGAACAGCGCTACCAGTCCGGCGAGGGGCTCGCCTACGATCTCGACCGGCTCCGCGCCGGCGACGCGGCCTTCCCCCTCGCCGAGCGCGACTTCCCGCTGCGCCTGGCCCCGCCCGCCCGGCTCGTCGGCCGGGAGGCGCCGCTCGCCACCCTGCGCGGCCTGTTCGCCGAGGCGGTCACCGGCAACCGCGGCATCGCCCTGGTCACCGGCCCGCCCGGCGTCGGCAAGACCGCGCTCATCGACCGGCTCCGCCCGGCCGTCGCCACCGCCGGCGGCCGGTTCGTCACCGGCAAGTTCGACCAGTACCGCCGCGACCTCGGCGCCGACGCCGTCGGGCAGGCCTTCACCGCCCTCGGCGCGCAACTGCTGGCCGAGCCGGACGAGGAGGTCGCGGCCCTGCGGGTACGGCTGCTCGACGCGCTCGGCGGCAACGCCGGCCTGGCCGCCGCGGTGCTGCCGTCGTTCGCGGCGCTGCTCGGCGTCGCCCCCGAGGAGACCGTCGACGACCCGCGCACCGCCCTGGCCCGGATCCGGCAGGTGGGCATCGCGCTGCTGCGGTGCATCGCCTCCAGCGCCCACCCGGTGGTCTTCTTCATCGACGACCTGCAGTGGGCCGGGCCGGCCGCGTTCGGTTTCCTCGACTCGGTGCTCGACGAATCCGACCTGCCCGGCGTGCTGGTGCTCGGCGCGTTCCGGGAGGCCGAGGTCGACGAGGCGCACCCGCTCACCGCGATCCTGGCCCGGCTGCGCCGCACCGGCGGCGAGATGCGCCTGGACAACCTGCCCCCGGGCGACCTCGGCACGCTGCTGGCCGAGATGCTGCGGCTGCCGGTGCCCGAGGCGGCGCCGCTGGCCGAGGCGCTGGCCGGCCGCACCGGCGGGAACCCGTTCGACACCGTCGAGCTGGTCAACGCGCTGCGCCGGGAGGGTGCGCTGGTGCCCGAGGGGACCGGCTGGCGCTGGGACGCGGCCACGCTGCGCCGGTTCGTCGGCCGCGGCGACGTGGTCGACCTGCTCGGCGCCCGGATCGAGGCGCTGCCGGCCAGCACGCGGGAACTGCTCGAGGTCATGGCCTGCCTCGGCGGCGAGGTCGACCTCACGCTGCTGCGGGTGGCGTCCGGCCAGCCGGCCGACCAGATCGGGCTCGCGCTGCTGCCCGCCGCCGAGGACGGCCTGATCGTGGTGAGCCGGGAGGGCACGCCGGTGGCGAGCTTCCGGCACGACCGGGTGCAGCAGGCCGCGTACGGGAAAATGGAGGTGAACTTCCGGACCCGGCTGGGCCTGGCCATCGCCCGCCGGCTCGCCGACGACCCGGCGTACGCCCTCGCCGCGGCCCAGCAGTATCTGCCCGCTCTCGACGAGGTCACCGAGCCGGCCGAGCGGCAGTCGGCGGCCGCCCTGTTGCGTCACGCCGCCACCGCGGCCCGCATGGTCACCAACCACGGCGCCGCCGAGTCCTTCCTCTCCGCGGCGCTGACCCTGCTCGACCCGGCCGACGACAGCTACCGGGCGGTGCAGGGCGAGTGGCACGCGTCGCTGTGCAGCCTCGGCAAGTTCGCCGAGGCCGACGCGGTCTTCGAGGCGCTCGAGGCGGCCGGCCCCGAACCGGTGCCGCACACCGGCCCGGTCAGTGAGCAGATCGTCGGCTGGACCAACCGGGGCATGTTCGGCGAGGCCCTCGGGCTCGGGCTCGCCCAGCTCCGGCGGCTCGGCGTGGCGGTGCCGGCCACCGACGAGATGGGCCCGGCGATCGGCGCCGGCCTGGAGACCGTGTACGGCTGGCTCGCCCGCGACCCCGACGACGACCTGCACCGGCCCGAGCTGGCCGATCCGCGGCTGGTCGCGATCGCCCGGGTGATCAACCGGATGATCCCGCCGGCGTTCTTCTCCGACCACGTGACCTTCGCGTGGCTGGTGATGGAGGCGGGCGAGGTGTGGACCCGGCACGGTCCGGCCGCCGCGTTGATCGGGCCGTTCAGCCACGCCGGTTTCGTGACGATCCCAGTACGCGGCGACTACCGGGCCGGCTACCAGGCGGTGCGCCGGGTCATCGCGGTCGGCGAGGCCCGCGGCTACGAGCCGGACACGTCCCAGGCCAAGTTCCTGCACGGGCTCGGCACGATCGCCTGGTTCGAGCCGGTGGAGAACGGGGTGCGGCTGTGCCGCGAGGCCCGCGACGGCCTGCTGCGCGGCGGCGACCTGCAGAACGCCGCCAACACCTACTACGGCTCGATCACCCAGTCGCTCGACTGCGCCGACCTGGACGGGTTCGGCGCCGAGGTTGAGTCGGCCCTGTCGCTGTTCGAGCGGATCGGCTACGACCACACCGCCAAGGTGATGGTCTCCTACCGGCAGCTCCGGCGGGCCCTGCGCGGCGAGACGGCGGCGCCGGGCATGTTCACCGACGACTCCTTCGACGAGGACGCCCACCTGGCGGCGGTGGCGGACAACCCGACGGCGGTGGTCAACTTCCACCTGTGCCGGGGGATGGTCGCGGCCGCCTTCGGCGACGAGCCGGCCGTGGCGCGGCACAGCACGGCCGCCATGGCGTTGCTGCCGTTCATCACCGCCACCTACGGCACGCTCTTCGGGCACCTGCTGAACGTGCTGGGCGCCGCCGCCCGCGCCGGCACGGCCACCGGCGCCGACCGGGAGGCGGCCCTCGCCGACCTGAGGACCAGCCGGGACTTCCTGGCGGCCCGGGCCGCCGACCAGCCCGGCAACTTCCGCCACCTGCAGTGGCTCGCCGACGCGGAGACCGCCGTGCTCGCCGGCGACCTCGCCGCCGCGGCGAAGGCCTACGACGCGGCCTGCGGCGACGCGACCGGGTCGGGCCGGCTCTGGCACACCGCGTTGATCCACGAGCGGGCCGGAAACTTCTTCCTGCGGTACGGGATGGAACACGCTGGACAGCACCTGCTCACTGAGGCCTTCCACGCGTACGCCGCCTGGGGCGCCCACGCCAAGGCCCGCCAGCTGGAACACGACCACCCGTTCGTCGCCGCCGCGCCCTCCCGGAACGGGGCCCGGGGGAGCGCGCTGGGCACCACCAGCAGCGTCAACGTCTCCACCGAAGTGATCGACCTGCTCGCGGTCCTGGAGGCGGCCCGGGCGCTCAGCTCGGAGACCGACCTCGAGCGGCTGCGGCTGCGGGTGGAGCAGGTACTCAGCGCCATGACCGGCGCCACCCAGGTGCGGGTCGTGCTGTGGGACGACGCCACCGGCGGGTGGCTGCTGCCCGCCGACCTGGTCGCCGGCCGGCCCGCGCTGAGCCTGGCCGAGGCGGCCGAGCAGCGCCTGCTGCCGCTGACCGCGCTGCGCTACGCCGAACGGACCCGCGAGCCGATGCTGGTCGACGACACCTCCCGCGACGACCGGGTCGCCCGCGATCCGTACCTGTCCGGCCTGGAGCACTGCTCGCTGCTGGTCGTCCCGGTGCTCAGCCAGGGCGCCCCGAAGGCCATGCTCGTCCTGGAGAACCGGCTCACCCGGCGCGCGTTCACGATGAAGCGGCTCGACGCCGTCCAGATGATCGCCGGCCAGCTCACGGTGTCGCTGGAGAACGCCCTCGTCTACGCCTCCCTCGAACGCAAGGTCGCCGAACGCACCGAGGCGCTGGCCGAGGCCAACCGGCAACTGGAGCTGCTGACCATCACCGACCCGCTCACCGGGCTGGCCAACCGGCGCCGCCTCACCGACGTCCTGGAGCACGAGTGGCTGCGCGCGCTGCGCTCGGGGGAGTCGATCGGGCTGGCCATGATCGACATCGACAACTTCAAGAAGTACAACGACCACTACGGCCACCAGGGCGGCGACGAGTGCCTCCGGCTGGTCGCGCGGGCGGCCGCCGCGAGCGTCCGGACCACCGACCTGGTCGCCCGCTACGGCGGCGAGGAGTTCTCGATCATCATGCCGGGCGCGGACGCCGCCAGCGCGGCGCAGGTCGCCGAGCGGGCCCGGCGGGCGGTGGCCGACCTGCGGGCGCCGCACGCCCTGGTCGACGGCGGCATCGTCACGATCAGCGTCGGCGTCACCGCCGGGGCGCCGGTCGCCGGTGTCCAGCCCGACAGCCTCATCAAGATCGCCGACGAGGCCCTCTACGAGGCCAAACGCGGCGGCCGCAACCGGGTCGCGGTCGGCTGATCAGCCGGCCGCTGACGCCCGCGTCAGCCCGCCGTCGCCTGCGTCAGCCCGCCGTCGCCTGCGTCAGCCCGCCGTCGCCTGCGTCAGCCCGCCGCCTGCGTCAGCCCGCGGACGCCTGCGTCAGCCTACGGACGCCGGCGTCAGCCCGCCGACACCGGTCGGCGTGCCCCAGCCGGTCGGGCCGTCGTATCCGGCCGTCCCGGTACACAGGTAGTCGCCGCCGCAGGTGGCCGAGTACGGACCGGGCACATTGGACCCGCTGGTCACGTCCCGGAACGCGGCAGCGCTGTGCCGCAGCCACGGCACCGACCCGTCGTTGATCCGGCTCGCCGCGCCGGTCAGCGCGTACATGGCCGCGATGATCGGGGCCGAGGCGCTGGTGCCGCCGACGACCTGCCAGCCGGTGGACTGATAGCTGTCCTGGACCGACACCCCGGTCGCCGGGTCGGCCACCGCGGCCACGTCGTTGAGCATCCGCATCGGGCAGTGCGGATCGGTCTGCCAGGCCGGCTTCGGCAGGTACGCCGAGCAGCCCGAGCCGGTCCCCGGCCAGACCGTCTCCGACCAGCCGCCGGCCGACCGGGTCAGCGTGGTGCCGCCGACCGCGGTCACGTGCGGGGACGCGGCGGGGAAGGAGGCCGAGTAGCCGATGTCCCCGGCGCTGACCACGATCGGATGTCCGGGGTGGACGTAATGCGACTCGAGGTCGGTCTCGCCGGCGAACTCGACCCCGGTGCCGTAGCTGTTGGACACCACGGTCGCGCCCAGCCGCACCGCAGTGTCGACCGCGCTGCCCAACTGGTCGAGGCCGTTGGAGTCGGCCTGGACCACGAGGATGCGGCAGGCCGGGCAGACCGCCGAGACCATGTCCACGTCCAGCGACGTCTCCAGTGCCCAGCCGGTGTCCGGCGCGGGCAGCGGCGACGCGTCGCCGGCCTGGTTGACGATGCGCAGGCACCCGTCCGCCGTGGTGCACGCCGGCAGCCCGTATGTGCTGCGATAGGTGGCGAGGTCGGCCTCGAGGTTCGGGTCGCCGTACGCGTCGACGACGCCGGCCACCTGGCCACTCCCGCCGGCCGGGATCTGGTATGCCGAGGTCAGGTCGGCCGGGCCGAACCCGGCGGGCGCGGCCAGCGGTCCGCCGCCGACCACCACCTGGGCGAAGCACATGGCCTTCGGCGGGGCGACGCTCGGGCAGGCGTTCCTGATCCGGGGCGCGGTGTCGGCCGCCGCGTTCTCGATGCCGGCCAGGGTGAGCGCGGCCACGGTGGACGCGGCGCCGAGCGCCAGCGCGACGGTACGGACTCGCATGGGCCTTCCTTCCGTGTTCAGCCGGCGACGCGGAGCGCTCGGAGGACGGTCTGGTCGAGGGTTCCGCCGAGGGGATCGGTCGCGTGGATCCGCAGCGACAGGAATCCGGCGGCCGGTGTCACGGTCGCGGTGAACCGCCCCTCGCCGGTCGCGCCCGCGGTCACCGCCGTCCAGGTGGCGCCGTCGTCGCCGGAGACCTCCAGCGTGAGGTGGTCGGCGGCCGGTGCCGGGTCGTACGCCTGGTGGCGCACCACCACGGTCAGCGGCGTGGCGACCCCGGCGGGCACGGCGTCGGTGGTGTCCACCGCGGCGGCGTACTCGGCGAACAGCAGCGGCTGGAACGCGCACGGCTGGTCCGGCCGGGCGCAGGTCCGCCCGTCCGGCAGCGGCCCGCTCGGCGCGGCGGTGTTCCAGGTCCAGGCGGTGGCGACCCGGCCGGCCGTGGTCCGCCAGGGCGCGGAGACGGCCGTGTCCAGCTCCAGCCGCAGTTGCTTGGCGCTCGCCGGAATGGTGACCGCGCCGGTCGGGCCGGTGCCGTCGGCGATCGGGGCGCCGTCCGCGTAGACCCGGCCGTGGACGGTGGCGGTCGTGGTGTCGGTGGTCGCGAACTGCACCGCGTGCCCGCCGGCGTCGGTCCAGGGCTGCAGGTTCAGCAGCAGCTGGTCGCCCTGGCGGCAGATCGGGCAGGGCACCGGCCGTACGGTGCCGCGGTCCACGCCGGGTACCGCGGGAGCCATCAGGTAGTCGTCGACGGCGTGCGCACCCGCGGCGTACGCGGTCATCGGGGTCTGCGCCAGGCCGTTGCCGTCCTGCGGGCTGGCCAGGGCCGTGCCGATCCAGCCGACGTCCGGCACCGCGGCGACGTACTCCGTGCGCCGCAGCGGTGCGACCGCCGTGCTGGCGAACCGGATCGGGAACTTCTCCCAGTACTGGAACGACGCGCGGGACGTGTTGATCGTCGCCGGCCCGGCCTCGGCCGCGTAGCTCGCGTCGACCACCGCCAGGTCGCGCGCCGGCACCGCGCCCGGGAACTGCGCCGGCACGCCGGTGTCCGACGGGAAGACCAGGTCGTAGAGGTACGGTGTGGCCGCGCCGGCCGGCGAGTTGAGCCGGAAGTACGTGTACCAGTGCACCTCGCCGATGGACACCGGCGCGGTCGGCGTGACCGACAGCTCCGGCGAGCCGCCGATCAGCATGAACGCGGTGGTCGAGTCGTAGCCGGCCGCGGAGACCCGGGAGTAGGTCGCCTGCAGCTGCTCCAGCGTCGAGGGGTCGGGCGTGGCGGGGATCGGAACGACGGTCCGGGCCGTGCTCGCGTCCGCGGTCACCACGGTGCCGTTCTCGGTGATGTCTATCTGCGGGAAGAACAGCAGCGCGTCGCCGAGGTACCTGTTGCCGGCGTCGTACGTGGTGATCGACACCTCGATCGAGTAGTGCCCCACCGGAACGCTGAACGACAACTGGCCGTCCACGAAGGACTGCAGGCTGCTGAACCGCTGGACGTCCTCGGCGTTGGTCACCGTGACGCTGCCGGAGAACGCCGGGGCGCCCCGCGTGTCCAGGCCCCGCACGGTCAGCGTGGCCAGCGGGAACTGCGGGGAAGCGGTGGGCGGCGGGGATGCCACGGCGTGCAGCGCCTGGATCCCGGCCAGCGGCCCGGTGGCCGCCGACACCGCGGACCGCGCGGCCCGAGCGGCGCGCGCGGCCCTGGCCAGCGCGACCCCGAAGGCGGCGGGATCGCCGATGCGGGCGGCCGACCGGCCGGCGACGGCCGGCTTCAGCTCGAGTCCGGGTACGGCGTGGACGCTCGCCCCCGGCGCCCACTGCACCTGCAGCCCGGCGACCGGCGCCGACACGTCGAACAGCGCCAGGTCGAGCTGCCGCCCGACGTACGGCAAGGCCTCGTCGGGCACGACGTAGAAGTGGCTGCCGACCGCCATCGTGCGCACCCGGGCCGGCTCGCTCGCCGGGCCGAGCACGGTGCCGGGCGCCGGCTGCACGCTCCGCACGGCCCGCCCGCCCGGGCCCGGGGCCAGGACGACGCGCTCGCCGGTCGGCAGGGTCACCACCCGGTCGGGCGCCGGCGTCTCCTCGGCATGGCCGGCGATCGGCGCCGCGGTCAGCGCACCGACGACCACGAGAACGGCGGCGGTACTGATCCATCCGCGACCCACGACGTCCTCCCGGTGGCAGCCTGGGCACACCACCATCGGCCATCAATCGACCAAAGTCAATGGGAGCGCTCCCAGATCACCCGCCGTTCTCGCTCGGTCAGCGGTGTTTGCGGTAGTAGCCGGGCGGCACGCCGGTGTGTTTCTTGAAGACCCGGTTCGAGGAATTCGTGATCGGCCTCTACACCCCCGAGGGCGACGCGATCGCGCTCTCCACCGGCATCATGGTGCACGTACACACCCTCTCCGAGTTCATCAAGTTCGTCATCCGCAACGGCTACGAGAACGACCCGAAGATCCGCCCCGGCGACATCTTCGAGAACAACGAGGTGTGGGCCGGCGGCGTGCACACGCCCGACGTGATGACGCTGATCCCGGTGTTCGACGGCGACGAGCTGATCGCCTGGGTCGGCGCGGTGGCCCACGAACTGGAGGCGGGCACCTACGAGGGGCCCCGGGATGTCGGTGCCGACCCCCGACCGGTACGGCGAGGGCCTGCACATCAGCGCCGAGAAGGTCGGCGAGAACGACCACTTCCGCGCCGACTACCTGCTGCGGCTGCGGATGGGCCTGCGCAACGCGAACTGGTGGATCCTCGACGACAAGGCCAAGCTCTCCGGCTGCCTGATGGTCCGCGAGGCGCTCGGCAAGATCATCGATGAGTTCGGCATCGACTACTACAAGCAGGCCACCCAGGAGCTCATCGAGGAGGGCCGGCGCGAGTTCATCAAGCGGGTCCGCACCACCATGGTCCCGGGCACCTACCGCGGCCTGACCATGCCCGTGCACAAGCGCAGCCACGTGCCCTCCGTCCATCCGCTGGCCAAGAACGACTTCATCGACCTCGTACGCCAGGAGATGACGATCACGGCCGACGGGCGGATCGAGCTGGACTACGAGGGGTCGACCGGCTGGAGCTTCCACCCGTTCAACTGCGCGCCCGGCCCGATGAACGGCGGCTTCTGGATCACCCTCACCCAGCTACTCGACTACGACGGCCGGGTGAACGACGGCGCCTACCTGGCGGTGAAGCAGTACCTGCCGGAGGGCTCCATCGTGAACGCCAGCTGCCAGGGTGTCGCGACCTCGCTGGCCTGGTGGGCCCTCATCCCGATCTTCGCGAACATCTGGCGGCTGATCGGGATCAGCTCGTACGCGCGGGGCTTCACCGAGGAGATCCTGATGTCCACCCCGACGTGCATGGTGGGCGTCACCGGGTTCGACCAGTTCAGCAGCCCCACCGGCTACAACGACTTCGAGATGGCCGGGGAGAGCTTCGGCGCCCGCGGCGTGGCCGACGGCCTGGACTGCGGCAGCCCGATCTGGAACTCGGAGGGCATTCAGGGCGACGCCGAGGTCTGGGAGCTGACCGGGCCCAACGCGTACCTGGGACGCGGTTTTGTCCCTGATCACCAGGGCTACGGCCGGTTCCGCGGCGGCTCCGCCTGGCAGTCGCTGTGGATGGTCCGCAACTCCGAACTCGTCAACGTCACCATCTCCGCCTCCGGCTGCATGAACGGCGGCGTGTTCCACAAGGGCCTGTTCGGCGGCTACCCGCCGGCCGGCTGGAAGTGCCTGTGGGCCACCGGAACCAACGTCAAGGACCTGATCGCCCGCGGCGAGAAGCTGCCGGCGAGCATCGACGAGGCCGAGCGGATGCTGAGGGACGGCACGATCACCGCCGAACAGTGGTACGCCGGCCCGGACAACCAGTGGTCGCCCAACCTGCGCGACGGCGACCTGTTCGGGGTCCTCTACTACGGCGGCGCCGGCTACGGCGACCCGCTCGAGCGAGACCCCGCCGCGATCGAGAAGGACCTGGCCAACGGCCTGATGACGGTCGAAGGAGCACGAGCCGCGTACGCCTACAGCGGCGACGCCGGCGCCACGTCGGCCGAGCGCGACGCGCGCCGCCGGGCCCGGCTGGCCCGGTCGGTGCCCGCGTCGGAATGGTGGACCGCCGAACGGGCCCGGGCCGCCGCCGGCGACGTTTCCGAACTGGTGCACCACGCCTTCGCCCGCTCGGCGAAGCTGTCCGACGCCCTGGTGAAGCAGTACCAGGCGTTCTGGCAGATCGACGAGTTCCCCTACACCGAGACCGGCGAGCCGGACTTCTCGGCCCCGGCCCCGGTCGGCTTCTACTACCCGCGCTCGTCCAGCCGCCCAACCAAGGAGAATCTCTCGTGACCGACACCTCGCTCACCGCCGCCCTGGTGCAACGCAAGCTGTCCTGGGAGGAACTTCTCGGCCTGATGCGGGCCCCCAAGGACCCGGCCCGCTTCGACGAGACGATCGCGAGTTCCTCTGTCCGGTATCCGGGACGGTCCTCGACGTGGACTGCGTACCGCCGACCTTCCCGGTCGAGGTCGACTTCACGCCCGACCTGGCGGCGTTCTACGGCGAGTGGCTCCGCCGGGACCTGCCCGTCGCCCTCTGCACCCGCCGCCCTCTCCGCCGGTCGACGTAATTGTGAACAACGGTTTCCGAGCGACCGGGAGCGTTACGTGACGGAAATGATCGGCAATCACGAATACGGTCGGGGCCGGCCCGGACGTGCTGACCTGCTCACCGAGCCCCGGGACCATGGTCGAGATCGCAGATCAGTAAAAATATTCGATCATAGTGTTGACCAGGCCCGGCCGAGCGTCGATTATATCCCGGCGTCGGCTCGGGCCGTTCCACTCTCGACAATGAAAGCGAATGGCCGCGCCGCGATAACCGTGTGCCCGTGGGAGCCGAGGAACAGTGCAGACAACCGCCACGTCGTAACGTCACTGCCGCATTTTGTCCCACCACTCGTAGCACTTCGACTTGCGTGCCAGCCCCACGCCGGATGGGGCTGCGGGGGGCCGCCAAGCCGCCAGTCGACAGAGGAGCTGATCGCTTGTCCTCCCGAGGACACTCGGACGCCGGCCCGATCGCCGCCGTCCGCCACTCACCCGCGGGGGTCGCGGGATGAGCGGCGGCCCAGCGGCGCTCATCGCCGGCCCGTCCGAGATCACCGCCCCCATCCCGCCGACCCCGGGCGATGTCGTACCGCCGCCGGACGACCTCGGGCCCCGGCCGCGGGCCCGGACCCGGACGATCCACCGGCGGATCGTGCGAACCCTCGCCCTGCCGGTTGCGGCCGCCCTCGTCCTGCTGGCCGTCATCGCGGTCGGCGAGGTCGACAACTATCGCGGCGCCGCCGCCACGGCCCGCGCCGTGACCCTCGACCTCGCGGTCCAGGATCTGATCCAGGAGCTGCAGACCGAGCGTGGCCTGACCGCCGGCCTGCTCGGCGGCAACGGCGGCTTCAAGAGCGAGATGGCCCCGGAGCGGCAACGGGTCGACGCGCAGCGGGCCGCGGTCGAGAAGCTGATCGCCGACGGCGGCACGGTCGAGGACCGGGTCGCCTCCGCGGTCCGCCAGCTCGACGGCCTCTCCGCCATCCGGGCCGGCACCGACTCCGGCGCCGCCGGGCGGGCCGCCATGTTCGCGTTCTACACCCAGCGGATCGCCGAGCTCAGCAACGTCGACTTCGGCCTGGACAGCTCGACCGACACCGAGCTGCGGCGCGGGGCCTCCGCCCTGCGGGCGCTCGGCGACGTCAAGGAGGCGACCGCGCAGGAGCGGGCGTTCCTCAACGGTGTCTTCTCGGCCAGCGGCTTCAAGACCGGCGAGTTCCTGCAGTTCGTGACGATGACCGCGAACAAGGACGCGGCGCTCGCCGCCTTCGACCGGTACGCGAACGCGTCGGAGAAGTCCGGCCGCGACTACGTGTTCGACACCGGCGCCGCCCGCGAGTCCGCCTACTTCGAGCAGGTGGCGCTCGCCTCCGGCGATGGCCGCTACCTGCAGGTCAACCCGCAGTCCTGGTGGTCGGCGCTGACCACGGTGCTGGACGACATGCTGACCCTCGAGCGGCACGTCGGCTCGGTCATGAAGGCCCGCGCCGCGACCCTGCAGGACCAGGCGACCATCCGGATGGGCGTGCTGCTCGCCGCCGTGCTGATCTGCGTCGCCGGCTCGGTCTACCTGGCCACGGTCGCCTCCCGCTCGGTGGCGGGGCCGCTGGCCTCGCTGGCCGGCGAGGCGAACCGGCTCGCCGGCGAGCAACTGCCCGAGGCGGTACGCCGCGCGGTCGCCGGCGACGAGGGCTCCCCGCCGACGCCCGTGCGGGTGTCCCGCGGCGCCAGCGACGAGGTCCGGCTCGTGGCCGACGCGTTCGACCGGGTGCAGGCCACCGCGTACGCCCTGGCGACCGAGCAGGCGCAGCTGCGGCACTCGACCGCCGAGTCGCTGGCCAACCTCGGCCGGCGCAACCAGAACCTGCTGCGCCGCCAGCTCGGCTTCATCACCCGCCTCGAGCGGGAGGAGGCCAGCCCCGCCGGCCTGGCGAACCTGTTCGAGCTCGACCACCTGGCCACCCGCATGCGGCGGAACGCGGAGAGCCTGCTCGTGCTCGTCGGCGCCGCCAGCCCGCGGCAGTGGTCGCGGCCGCTGCCGGTCACCGACGTCATCCGGGCCGCCGTCTCCGAGGTCGAGGAGTACCGCCGGGTCACCCTGCGCCGGGTGGACGAGGCCATGATCGCCGGCGCGATGGCGAGCGGCATCGCGCACATGCTCGCCGAGCTGATCGAGAACGGCCTCGCGTTCTCCCCGCCGGACGTGGACGTGGAGATCCACGGGCGGCTGATCAACGGCAGTTACCTGATCGCCGTCAGCGACCAGGGCGTCGGGTTGAGCCCGGCCGAGCTGGAGCGGGCCAACCAGCGCCTGCGCGGCGAGGGCGACTTCATCACGGCACCGGCCCGCTTCCTCGGCCACTACGTGGTCGGCCGGCTCGCCGTCGAGATGGGCGTCGAGGTCCAGCTGACGCCGTCGCCGGTGACCGGCGTGACGGCCCGGATCGGGCTGCCCGCCGAGCTGGTGTCACCGCCCGAAGCGGCCGCCGCACCCGGCCCGGCCCAGGGCGCCGGCCCCGGCCCGGTCACCGCCCGGGCGCAGGCGTGGCCGGCCCGTCCGGCCACCCCGGACCGGACGCCCGCCGAGATGGCCCTCCGGCTGCCGCCGGGCAACAGCCCCGCTCCGGTCGGCTCGCGGATCACCGCGGACCGGCGGCTGCAGCCGAGCACGATCGAGTACGTGGTACTGGACGGCGGGTCGCCGCCCGCGGGGGGCGAGGTCATGAGTCTGCACTCCTTCGAACCGCCACCGCCGGCGGTCGACGACGAGGCCGCGCGTACGCCCAACGGATTGCGCAAACGCACCCCGAAGGCGCGGCGCGGCGAGGCCCGCACGACCGCGGCGGCGCCGTCCGCCACGGCCGAGCAACCGGCCCCGGTCAACGACACGCCGGAGGCGGTGCGGTCCCGGCTGACCGCGTTCCGCGACGGCGTGCAGCGGGGCAGCGCCGAGACAGCCGGCCAACTGTGACCGTTCACGTCCCCCACGTCCGCCTCTGCGAAGGATGACCCATGAGCGTTGACACCTCGGCCGACCGGCACCAGTTCAACTGGCTGCTCGGCAACTTCGTGCACCAGACCGACGGGGTACGCGACGCCGTGGCGGTGTCGTCGGACGGCCTGCTGATCGCCAGCTCGGACGGCCTGGGCCGGGCCGAGGCGGACCAGCTGGCCGCCATCGTGTCGAGCCTCGCCAGCCTGGCCCGCAGCGCGTCGCGGCGCTACGACTTCGACGGGCTGAAGCTCATCATGATCGAGATGCGGCGCGGCTTCCTGCTGGTCTCCGTGATCGCCGGCGGCAGCTGCCTCGGCGTGGTCGCCGGCGGCGACAGCGACCTGGGTCTCGTCGGCTACGAGATCTCGCTGCTGGCCGACCGGTTCGGTGGCCTGCTCACGCCGGCGCTGATCGCAGAGTCCCGGCAACACCTGCCGCGATGAGCCAGATGCCGTGGGATTCGAACATGATCCCGTACGCGGGAGCGCCCACGCCCGCGCGACCGGCTGACGAGCCGGCCTACGTGTCGGACGAGGATCCGGTCGTGCGCCCCTTCATGCTGACCGGCGGCCGCACCACGCCGCTGCACGACGGGCTGCGGATCGAGACGTTGCTGCGGGCGGCCCCGGCCGCTCTCTCGGCCCCGCTCCGGTTCGAGTCCCGGCGCGTCGTCGAGCTGTGCCAGCAGCCGATGTCGGTGGCGGACGTCGCGGTGGGCCTGCGCGCCCCCCTCGGCGTCACCCGGGTGATCGTCGCCGACCTGATCGCCGACGGCTACCTGAAGGTCGAGGAGCAGCCGGGCGAAATCTCCACCGCGTTGATCGAAAGGATCAGGGATCGTGTCCGGGCCCTATAGGGATTCGAAGCCCTCGCCGGTGGCCGTCAAGGTCGTCGTCAGCGGCGGCTTCGGCGTCGGCAAGACCACCTTCGTCGGTGCGATCTCCGAGATCGAGCCGCTGGTGACCGAGGCCGAGATGACCGAGAAGTCGATCGGCATCGACGACACGTCGGCGGTGGCCGGCAAGACCACCACGACCGTCGCGCTCGACTTCGGCCGGATCACGCTGGACGACGCGCTCCTGCTCTACCTGTTCGGCACCCCCGGCCAGGACCGGTTCGCCTTCCTCTGGGACGACCTGGTGGACGGTGCGCTCGGCGCGATCGTGCTGGTGGACACGCAGCGGATCGAGGACTCGTTCCCGGCGATCGACTACTTCGAGGAGCACGAGATCCCGTTCATCATCGGTGTCAACCGTTTCGACTACTCCCGCCGGTTCGCCATGGACGAGGTCCAGGACGCCCTCGGCATCTCGGACGCCACCCCGCTGATGGAGTGCGACGCGCGCGACCGCGAGTCGGTCAAGAGCGTGCTGGTCGCGCTCACCGAGGAGGTCCTGACCAAGCGACTGACCAGGGAGCGGGCGGCGACATGGTGACCTTCGACTTCGGCGGCGGGCGGCTGGCCCGGCGGGTCCGGGCGGCCGCCGCCGTGCTGGGGCTGGCCGCGCTGGCCGGCTGCGGCAGCACCGCGGCGATCGTCGCGCCGCCGGGGGTGCCCAGCGGCGTCCCGTGCGGAACGGTGACCATCGCGAACAACCCGTGGGCCGGTTACGCGGCCAACACGGCGGTGGTGGCCTATCTGCTGAAGCAGAAGCTCGGCTGCCAGGTGGTGGTCAAGAACCTCACCGAGACCGACTCCTGGTCGGGCATCGCCGACGGCAGTGTCGACGTGATTCTCGAGAACTGGGGCCACGACGACCTCAAGAAGAAGTACATCGACGACCAGAAACTGGCCGTCGAGCTCGGCCTCACCGGCAACAAGGGCATCATCGGCTGGTACGTGCCGCCGTGGATGGCCAAGAAATACCCGGACATCACGAACTGGAAGAACCTCAACAAGTACGCCGACCTGTTCCGCACCGCCAAGTCCGGCGACAAGGGTCAGTTCATGGACGGCGACCCGTCGTTCGTCACCAACGACGCCACGCTGATCAAGAACCTCGACCTCGACTACACGGTGGTGTACGCGGGCAGCGAGGACAAGCTGATCGCCGCCTTCCGCCAGGCCGAGGCGAACCGTACCGCGATGATCGGCTACTTCTACGAGCCGCAGTGGCTGCTCTCCGAGATCAAGCTGGTGCACATCCCGCTGCCGCTGTACAAGCCGGGCTGCGACGCCGACGCCGACAAGGTCGCCTGCGACTACCAGCCGTACGACCTCGACAAGATCGGGCGCAGTGCGTTCGTGAACTCCGGCAACCCGGCCGCCACCCTGGTCCGGAACTTCCAGTGGACCACCGCCGACCAGAACTCGGTGGCCCGGGACATGACCGAGCAGAAGCTGTTGGCGGACGCGGCCGCCAAGCGCTGGGTCGACGCGCACCCCGACACCTGGCAGAAGTGGCTGCCGACCCGGTGAGCCCCGGAATCAGCCGTTGACCCAGGCCGCGATCTCGGCGCGGGACGTCAGGGCCAGCTTTCGCAGGCTGTTCTGGACGTGGGTTTCCACGGTGCGCCGGGAGACGACGAGCTCGGTGGCGATCTCCCGGTTGGTCAGTCCCCGCGCGACGAGCGCGACGACCTGGCGCTCGCGTGGGGTCAACGACCCGGCGGCCCGGGCCGTGGCGGGCCGCCCCTCGTCGAGCGCGTGCGCCACGATCTGGTCCGTGGTCATGGCGTTGCCGCGGGCGAAGGCGTACGCGTACCGCGTCTCGCCCAGGGCCGTGCGGCACCGCTATCTGCTCCACGCTCAGCACGGGGGGCAGCGTCGCGGCGAGCTCGATCGCCAGCGGAACCCCTTCCAGCCGGCGGCAGATCTCCACCACGTACCGGCGGTTGTCCGGCGTGACCCGGAAGCCGTGCGCCGTCGCCGCCGCCCGGTCGGTGAACAACTGGACGACGTGCCAGCGGTCCGGATCCGTCTCTCGCGACGGCTCGTCGCCGGCCGGCGTCGGCAGCGGTTCCAGCCCGTACACCCGCTCGCCGGCAACCGGGAGCGCCTGCCGCCCGGTGACCAGACCAGGAACCGCACCCCCGACGTCGCGCGCAGGAGCCGCTCCACCAGCGCCGCGCACGCGTCGACCAGATGCTCGCGGGAGCCGCGGACGCGGCGCATCCCGACAGGCACGCGACAACGGCGGCCATGGATAGAACCTGCTTGATCACACGGGCAGACTAGTCAAAGAGTGACGCCGCTAGGGGTGGGCGCCCGCGGCGTCCACCCCACTGCTATCCGACCGGCGCCAGCGACCACTGCTGGCTCGCCGCCCCGCTGTCGGCGCGCTGCTGGAGCCCCACGCCGACGTCCGTGCGGACTGCCAGATGTCCAGGATCAGCCCGCGGGAGCGGCAGCGTGACCAACGCCAGGGCGGTCAGGACCACCAGAAGCCGCCGGCGGGCGGTCATCGGGCACCCCCGACGACCAGGGCCGCCACCGCGGCGTTCCAGCTGAAGCCCTCCCGGTTGAGGCCGACCGAGCCCAGCGGGTAGGGCCAGGCCGGGTCGACCGAGGCGGACGCCGCGATGTGCCGAGGACGGCGGCGGTCAGGCAGCAGGCCTCAGCGACCGTGCGAGCCCTCGCAACGGGATGGGGCGAGGGCTCGCACGGCCGCTGAGGTTGGCCCGCCGGCTACGCGCTGGGCTCTCCTCCGTCGAGTGCGCGAGGGGCAGGCGGCTCTTCGAAGGGCTGGCGCAGCAGAGTCTCCGGTTTGATGTCGATCTCGGCCGCCTTGACCTCGATCTCGGCTGCTTTGGCTTCGATTCCGGCCGGCGTCTGCGGCACGATCACCACGGCGGTGTTCTTGGTCTTGGCGATTTCGGCGTCGGCCTCGGCTTCTATCCGGCGGGTCTGGCTCTCGTAGAGGGCGAGACCGATGGCGGCGAGCAGAGGCACAAGTGCGAGAGCGAGAGCGCCGATGGCTCCCCCGGGATGGCCGGCTACGGCGAGAACGACCGCGACGAGGACGAAGGAGGCGGTCACGCCGATGGCCACCGCGGCGATCTTCATGGGGTTGAAGTCACCGCTGAGTACCAGCTTGTGGATGAACCGCCTCTTGCCCTGTTCGTCGCGGTCGACGCGCAGCTCGGTGTTAAGGATCTCGTCGCGCTTGGCGCTCTCGGCGTCGAGATACTCGTTGATCTGCGGGTTTCCGGTATCCGAGTGATCTGAGGACCACTCGCCGGCTTTCTGCCAGTCAACTCTGTGCGCATACGGCTGTTGCTTGTGGAGACGGCGGGGTTCCTGACGGGGCTGGTCAGGTTCTTGGGGCGTAGCCATCGTGACTCCCGGGTGTGGTCGTACGCGACTCGTGCAAGTCCTGGATCAGGGGATCCACCAGGTAGCCGTCGCAGGTTACTGGGTCTGCCCGCTCGGTAGGGATCTCGTGCGAGAGGTCCAGGATTTCGACCTGGACCTGCTTCGTGTTCCCGTTGGTCGCGGCGCGATGGAGCGCGTGGTGGTCAGAGGGGGCCGGCACACTGTCCTCCTAGCCGAACGCCCTGGGCTTTTGACCCGGGGGCGAATCCCTCTGGTTGGATCTTGAATCGCGTCGCCCATGTGTACCGGAGGGAAGTACTCGGCGAACATCGTACCCTCGCGTCATCCGTCCGGACCCTCTTGGGATGACCATGGGGTCACAATTTGACGCTGCTTGACGCATCCGCGCTGTCCATTGCGTCAAAACCGTCATTCCCGGCTTTTCTTCCACAGGTATAGCGCTGAGTAGTAGAGTGCCACTAAGGGTGACCGATCGCGACTCAAACGGTTACATTCCATGCCCCGATAGGGGCAAATCGGGTGCTGGCCGGTTGCAGACGACCCTCCGGGGCGTTTGTGGGAGGGCATTGGACGTACGATTGGAATACATCCGGAAGACTTTCCAAGAACGCGGAAGAGAGTGTGACTCATGTCACAGCAAAGATCTTGGCCATCTGGATAATACAGATGGAGTATGAAACGGTTTCACTCAGACGGGTGACCTTGGTGAGCGCCAACTCATCGAGGATGCCCTTTCCCTTAGCCCTCTGACCCTGACAACTTCAAAGACTCGGACCACGCCCGGTCCATGAGTCACCCCTACGACCTGGTCCGGGTTCCGGGTCGTCAACCCGTGTCCGGCCTGTCTGCCACCAGGCCGTCCCCGGCAATGCCGCCGGTCCGTCTTTGCGCTCGTCCCGCGCCGGGCCGGGGATCATCCGTTGCCCGACCTTCCCTCTGCTGCCCTGCCAAGAGAAGGGCGGGATGTGCCTTGCGCGGCGCATCTCGCTTGAGGAGTCCGACATGTCGCCAGAGCCGCGAAACGCCACCGACACTGATCTCAAATCACCGACGGAAGACACGAAGCCCGGCACCGGCACCGGCGCGGGCGCCGGGTCGAGGCATCGCTCGCCGGAGCTGACGAAGGTGAGCGCCAACTTTCAACGCCGCGCAGTCGTTGCCATGGAGGTGGCCAGCGAGGTCACCGGAGACTCCCGTACCGACGTCCTCAACCGCGCAGTGCAGTTTTACGCCTACCTCGTCAAGAAAGCTGAGGAAGGAATGCTGTTCTTCGTGGAGGACCCCGAGACCGGTGCCAGAGAGAGAGTGGTCTTCTTCTAGACGAACACGAACTCCATCCAGTATCGGTCGACGCCTCCTCGGGACAAGTTGCTCTCGGGGAGGCGTTCGACGTCGAATGGACCAGGCCGGGTCCTGCCGATCAGTTGATCATTTCTGGTTGATGATCGAGCCGCTGTTGCCCGTACCAAGCGACGTCTTCCGGCACGACTACACCCCTACGGACCCGGCAGAGAGAACCTAGGCATGAGAGTTCGAACGGGCGTTCTCCGGCGGCGAAGCCCCGAAGGCTCGGCGTGCCGTCAGCACGAGGTGATGCCCGGCGAGCCGCCACTCGCCGGGCATCACTGGAGGAAAGCCCTCAGGCGATGTCAGCCCAGGCGTTCTGTAGGTCGGTCTCCCCGTCGTCGGGGCGGTGCGGGTCCACGACCCGCGAGTTCTCGTCGACGCCGAGTTTGTTGAGGCAGTCCGTGCGCAGTTCGCTGACCAGGTTCGCCCCCGACAGCGGCGGTCGCCAACTCTCCAGGTCGTAGGTCGGCCCGGTCAACCAGTCTCGGCGGCGCGGGTCCCAGGCCCAGGACATCCGCTGGTGGCAATCAAGTTGCTGCCAGATGCTGTCGGCGAGCCCGCCGTAAAGACCACGTACGCAGGCTTGGATGGCGTGCCACTCGTCGACCACCGCCGCGCGTTGGTCCAGCGCCCACGCTGCGTAATTGCGGGCCTCGCCGTTCGGTGTGACGACGATCTGAAATCTGCCGTTGCCCCAGTCAGCTACCTCGATCTTGTCGATGAACTTGCTCGGGCCGCAGTAGATCGGATCGGCGTGTGCGGCGCCGGGTGCCGCGGCCGTGCCGGCGACCGCAGCCAGGCCGGTGGCGAGGCAGAGTGTGGCGGCCCGGAGAGCGCCTCGTCGCAGCAGCATTGTCTCGTTTCTCCCATCGGTTCTTTGCTGAATCGATCGGTGAGTTCGGCGTCGGATGATCTCGCCAACATAAGCATTGCCTGATCAGATCCTGTGCCGGAAGCGGCGGTGCCAGCTCCGGACGGTTTCCGGACAGGTGCCGGACACCGGACGATGTGAGGATCGGACTGCTTGGTAGAACCGGCTACTCCCTCGATTGGAGCCGTCGCGTGACCGAATCGCCGCAAGCCGGGAATCGTCCCGATCCTGATCGCCTGCGTAACCGAGCGGAGTTCGGCGCCGCGCTGAGCACCTTACGTAAGGCGGCCGGCCTCTCGGTCAGAGATCTCGTCGGTCTGCTCAAGACGTACGACATCGGCAAGAGCACGCTGGGTGATTGGTTCAAGGGAACGCTGCCGTCCAGTTTGCTGAGAGCGGCCTTTGAACAGATGCTCAAGGAGTTCGGCCTCGGCGAGACGGACATCCGGCGTTGGTGGACAGCCCGCTGTCGGATCAAGGTGAACGCTGACGAGAACCGGCCCAGCGACATCCAGCCGTACCGAGGGCTCTTCAGCTTCGGGACCGCCGACGCCGACTGGTACTTCGGCCGCGCGGCCGTCGTGAAAGAGTTGCTCGACCGAGTCGAGACCCTGCACGATCAGCGTGGCGGACTGCTCGTCGTGGTCGGAGCGTCGGGCTCGGGTAAATCATCGCTGCTGCTCGCCGGAGTTGTACCAGCATTGCGCGGCGGCGACCGATCCGGCAGCGCGGACTGGCCAATCCTGATCACCACGCCGACGGACGACTCACCGGCCGAGGTCGAGCGCTTTCTCGACAACGCCAGAATGCGGCCAGCCGCACCCGTGGTGATCTTCGACCAGTTCGAGCAGACGTTCACCGGCAGCGCCGACCAAGAGGAACTCGTCGCAGCGCTGGCGGCGGCCGCGCGCAACAGCGCGGTGGTAGTCCTCAGCCTACGAGCCGACTTCTACGGCCACGCGCTGCGGCACGATGCGCTCCGCGCGGCGCTAGGCCCGTCCCAGGTGACGATCGAACCGATGACCGCCGGCGAACTACGGGAGGTGATCACCGAACCCGCGGCAAAGGCCGGCATCGAGATAGAACCCGGCCTGGTGGAGCTTCTGATCCGTGAGATCGCGCCCGGCAGAGGCACGACCGTGCACGAGGCCGGCGTGCTTCCGCTGCTGTCGCACGCCCTGCACGAGACCTGGACCAAGGGGCAGACCGCACTGACCACCGCCAACTATCTGCAGGTCGGGAGGATCGAAGGAGCAGTCGCAGCCAGTGCTGAAACCATTTACGTCGGCCTCGATGCCGCCCGGCAGCGTGTGGCCCAGCGCCTGCTCCTGCGACTTGTACAGCTCAATCCGGAAGCCCCCGAGACTCGCCGCCGCGTGAAGCTGCAAGACCTACTGTTCGACACCGACACGGAACTCGAGGAAGTGCTGAGCGCGTTCATCTCGCAGCGTTTGGTTACCGTCGACGTCGATACGGTTGAGATCACTCACGAGGCGCTGATCGGCGCTTGGCCTCGACTGCGAAAGTGGATCGATGCCGACCGGGGCGCCCTCTTGCTCGGGCAGCAGCTCGACGCGGCCGCGGTCGCCTGGGATGACGCCGGCCGTGACAACGCCCGGCTGTACCGTGGCACCCTGCTCGCCGCCGCCCGAGACTGGGCGGACCTGCACAGCGGCGAGGTGTCATCGGTCAGCCATGACTTCCTCGACGCCGGCCGACGCCACGAGCGCGGCCGACAAAGGATTCTCTATCAGGCCGTGGCCGCCCTCGCCGCCCTCTTCGTCCTCGCGGTGACACTAGGTTTTGTCGCGTACCACCAGCGCAACGACGCGCGGACCGAACGGGATCTGGCGCTCTCCCGGGAGACCGCGGTACGGGCCGACCGACTGCGCGACCGCGATGTCTCTCTGGCCCGGCAACTGTCGCTGGTGGCGTACCGGATCTCGCCGACCGATGAGGCCCGCGCCAGCCTGCTCGACGCGTCGGCTATGCGCCCAGCCACGCGGATCCGCGGCAGTGCCGGAATCCTCTACGCCACAGCAGTCCACCCGAACGGCACCATCGTGGCAGCGGGCGCGGACACCGCGGTGAAGCTGTGGGACATCCGCAATCAAGGACACCCCACCCTGCTCGCCCAGATGCCGGCAGGCGCGGCAGGCAAGGTCTATGCGGTTGCCTTCGGACCCAGCGGCGATCTGCTGGTTGCCTCCACCGCCGACGCCACCGTCCTGCTCTGGGACACCCACGTCGCGGCCACGCCCAAGCCCTTGCCAGCGCTCACCGGGCTGGGCGGCACGGTCTACTCCGTCGTGTTCAGCCCAGATGGCCGACTGATGGGCACAGCCTGCGCGGACGGCACCATCCGGCTGTGGCGTGTCGCCCCCGGGGGTGCCCTCACTACCTTCGGGGCAGCAATCCACGTGGATGGCGGAGCCGCGAAGTCACTGAGCATCCGCGACGGCAACCGATACCTGGCGGTCGGCGACGCCCGCGGCAAAGTCAGTATCTGGGACATCGGAGACCCGGCGCGGCCTGCCCGGATCGCAAGCCCGACCGGGCCGACCAAAGCGATCGGGCAGCTGACCTTCAGTCCCGACGGACGATGGTTGGCAGCCGGCAGCGCCGATTACTCCGCGTACCTGTGGAACGTCGCCGATCCACGTCACCCACAGCCCGCCGGACCACCGATCACGGGCGCCACCAGCTGGATCAACGCGGTCGCGTTCAGCCCAAGCAGCGTCTTCCTCGCCGTCGCCAGCTCCGACGCCGCCGTGGGCGTGCGTGTCATCGACATCGCCAGCCGCACCGTCGTGGCGACCCTGCCGCATCCGGCGCCCGTCACGTCCGTCCGGTTCACGCCCGACGAGACGACCGTCGTCACCGGTGCCAACGACGGCATGGCTCGACTCTGGCCGTTCCCAGGTCCGACACTGGCGCTGCCCTACACGGTCAGCTCCACCGTCTTCGACCCCACCGGCCGCACCCTGGCCGTGGGTAGCGGCGACGCACGCCTCTGGAACCTCGTCGACCCGGAACGCCCAAAACAATACGGCCCGCCCCTGACCAACCAGGACGGCTTCGCCTCCTCGGTCGCCTTCACTCCGGACAACCGCACCATGGCGTCCGCCTTCGGCAAATCGGGCGGGCTGCAGCTGTGGAACATCGCCGACCCAGCCCATCCCCGAACACTCGGACCAGCGCTCCCCGCCCACCCCGGCCAACAGATCGAGTACCTGACGTTCAGCCCCGACGGACGCACCCTCGCCACAGCCTCACGCGACCACACCGTACGCCTCTGGGACGTCCGCGAGCAGTCCGCGCCGCACCTCGCCGCAACGCTCTCAGGATTCACCGCCGATGTTCTCTCGGTCGTGTTCAGCCCGAGCGGCGAGCTCCTGGCTGCCGCCAGCTCCGACGAGACCGTACGCATCTGGAACGTCGCCGACCCGGCCCAGCCAAGCTTGACCGGGCCGCCGCTCAAGCCCGGAGAGCACTATGTGTACTCGGTCGCGTTCAGTCCCGATGGCCGGACCCTTGCTGTCAGCCTGGCCGACAGCACCGTACGGCTCTACGACATCAGTCACCCGGCGCGACCCCGGCCTGTTGCGGCGCCCCTCAGCGGCCCCACCGACTACGTGTACGCGGTCACCTTCAACGACGACGGCTCCCTGCTGGCCGCCGCCGCAACCGACGGCACGATGTGGCTCTGGAACACGGCCCACCGCGACACCCCGACTCTCGACGCAGAACTGACCTTGCCCACCGGCAGCCTCTACACGGCAGCATTCCGACCCGGCAGCGACATGCTCGCCGCCGGCGGCGCCAACGACACGGTATGGCTCTGGCACACCGACCCCGCCCAGGCGGCCGCGCTCATCTGCACCACCTCCGGCGAGCCGATGACCCGCGCCGAATGGGCCAAGTACGTCCCTGGCCGGGACTACCAGCCGCCTTGCCCCTGAACACGATGTCCGGACAACGTCCGGCGCCCCCTGCGACGCGTCCGGAGTCCGGCCGGAACAGCCCCGGCGTCTTCCCGCCGGAGGCGCCCAGACCGTGTGCTGGACGGGCCAGATCCGACTAGCAAGGGAGCCCCCGTGAACACTCAGCCAACCCCGACAAAGCCGCGCAGCGTGACCAAGCGCGTAGCGGCAGCGGTCGGACTGACCACCGCAGGGATCAGCGCCGCTCTGGTGATGAACGCGGCGCCGGCCATGGCCAGCTGGCAGTCCGCCAACATCGGCAACAGCGCCGTCAGCCTGCGCGACTGCTACCACCCGACGAAGGCCGCACAACCCAGCCAGAGCTGCACGTTCATCAAGTACGTCCCCGCCGGCACCGCCGTGCACATCGTCTGCCAGCACAGCGGCCAAAACATCTACGGCGACGCCGTCTGGGACTACATCTCCTACAGCGGCGGCGAGGGCTACGTCGCGGACTACTACGTCTACACCGGCTACACCGACTGGATCCCCGGCGTCGACGTCTGCAGCTACTGACCAAGAACCAGAACGCTGGCGCCCAGCCGACCGCCGGGCGCCAGCGCTGATTGCCGCCCTGAGTACTTTTCGGCAGCCGCGCGCGAGCCAGCCTTGCCACGCGCCCAGGGCGGCCGCCCTCTGGCAGTCCGGCAACACGTGGTGCAGGGCGCCCAGAGCTGGACATGGACGCCGTCGAGCGGAGGACGGCCGTTTCAAGAGGGTCGGGCCGCCGAGTCGTAAGGCTGACGTTGGATCCCTTTGATCTCACCGCGGTGCTAACACGCTAGGTAGTAGGAACATCACGTGTGGTCGCCGTGGGGAGGGATCATGCATCCGACGATCAGCGGCGTCCCGCAGCTCGTCGTGCTCGTGCCCGACACCGAGCGTGGCCGCCGCATCGAGGTCAGCCGGGACACCCTGCTCGTCGGGCGAGGCGACGGCTGCGACATCCGGTTCGACGATCCGTTCGTGAGCCGTACCCACGCCCGCCTGCAACGGCACGGCCACGCCGTCTACGTCCAGGACCTGGGCTCGTCGGGCGGGACGTTCGTGAACGGCGTGGCCGCCGCCGGCCCGACGGAACTCCGGCACGGCGACATCGTCCGCTTCGCCGACGTCGAGTTGCGGTTCGCCGCGGTCGAGCCGCGGTCCGGTCCTGCGGTCGAGTCTTTGCCCGATGCCTGGCCCGGCTCCACAACGCCACCACCACCACCACCACCGTCGCCGTCGCCAGTCAGCTTCGACATCGGCTACCAGCGCGACGGCGTCTTTCACAACGTCGGCCGGGACCAGTACATCCTTCAGCAGCGCGAGAGCTTCCTCCGCCACGTCGCCGCGACCAGGACGAAGGCACGCTGGCTGATCTGGCTCGGCGTCGTGCTCACCGTGGCGGGCGGGGCGATGTTCGCCTCCGGCGTGCTGAGATTCCTCTCCGCGATCGCAGACTCGGTCCAGACCGGCGCGGAGCCCAGCACCGTCTCACCGTTCGGCGGGGACATCGGCGGCTTCCCCGCCGGTTTGGTCGGCTGGGCGCTCGCCGCCATCGGCTCCTTCCTGATCGTGATCGGCATCGTCCTGCACATTGTGGCGGCGTCGCGGCGCAAGCGGGTCGACCGCGACTACCCCGTGCCATTTCCCCACTAGTTATCTGGATACGGCCATGACCTTCAACATCGGCAACCAGTCGGGCGGCATCTTCAACAACGTCGCCGGCAACCAGAACATCTACGGCGGCCAGCAGATGCACACTGGCCCCGCCGACCAGGCCCTCAGCGAGCTGCGCGCCGCCCTGGCCCGGCAGCCGCTGTCCCCGACCCAAGCCACCGCCGCGCGGGCCGCAGTGGACGAAATCGAGGCCGCCGTGAGCGCCGGGCCGGAACCGGACCGAGCGCGCGGCGCGCGGGCGCTGGAGCGGCTGACCCGCATGCTGGCCAGCGCGGGTTCGCTGGCCGCGGCGGGTGCGTCGCTGGTGGGCCCGCTGCGCTGGCTGGCGACCTGGCTCGGCCCCGCCGCGGCGCACGTTTCCATGATGCTGCCGCGATAGCGCGCCGTGGCCCCGCCCTCCGGTGGCGGGATTCCCCCAACTTCACGAAGGTGGGGGTCGCTGGCGTCATCGAAGGCAACGTGGCGGGCAGGCGGGTGACGCGTTTGTGGGGCCGGCGCCGGGCTGTGTGCTACTTTGATCGGGTTGCAGTTTTGATTTCCGTAGACGTTATCCGGCGCCTGATGGGTTATCTGAACCCGTACAGGCGCTTTTCGTTTTTCGTGTCGTTTTCGGCGCGGGTGATCAACGCGGCAGCGTCTGGGTCCGCGCGGTGCGGTCTCGGAAGACCTGCGAAGGAGCAGACATGACCACAGGTGTCGTGAAGTGGTTCAACGCCGACAAGGGGTTCGGCTTCATCACCCCGGACGGCGGCGGCGCCGACGTCTTCGCCCACTTCTCCCAGATCTCGACGAGCGGCTACCGCAGCCTCGAGGAGAATCAGAAGGTCGAGTTCGACGTCGCTCAGGGCCAGAAGGGCCCGCAGGCGGAGAACATTCGTCCGCTCTGACCCACGCACTGCGAACGGCGGCCCCGACTGGTTCAGCGGGCCGCCGTTCGGCGTCTCACGGCCCTACCGCGGCACCATGAAGATCGTCCGCATACTCGTATCAAGGCCGGAACCGTGGGTACACGGCGCTACGCCCCGAAGGACAGGCTATGACGACGACCTATTCAGGCCCGGCGAGACTGATCCTGGTCGACGGCGCGTGCATATCCGGCATGGCCTCCCTCAGCACCACCCATCGCGGAGGACTCAACGGCTGGGGCGGCACGTTCCGTCCGGACGAGGTCACGACGGACCTGCGCAACGCCGTCGAGGGGCTTCAATTGGAACTGTCCTACGACCGGGTGGGGACGGTCGCCGTCACCGGCATGCGCAAGCTACTCGACCGGACCTGACTGCCCCGTTCGACCCAACCGTAGCTGCGGCGTGGCGCGCCACGGGTGGGGTGGCACGCCCCAGACGACATCGCACGCCAGCGCGAATGTCTGCCTCCCACCGCACCAAGCGCAACCACCGTACCGTGGGGTTTCAGTGGGCTCGGCCCCCTGAGCAGACATGACGAGGCGGCCCGGTCCGCGCTTTCCGCGAACACAGACCGCCTACCGTCTCGTGGAGCTGAGGTTACGGCATACGAACTCTTCGATCATGGCGCAAGGCCGTGACCTGGTGGTTCCTCTGGTCGGTTAGCGTCTTCCCGCGCTGCCGCAGCGCGGACCCGCTCGAGGTACTGCTCCTGGCGCCAGCTGACGATCATGTCGGTCAGGAGCGAGACGAGCTCGGCGCACTGCTGCCGGGTTGAAGCGGGGATTTGAAGCTTCACGCTTCGTCGAGCGCGCCGTCGGGCTCTTCCGCGAAGTGGTGCAACAGCCGCTCGAACAGGTCGCCGATGAGGTCGAGCTCACCGGGCGTGAACACGTCGATGAAGTCTTGGCGGACCTGCTGAACGTGTTGCGGGGCAGCGTCCTCGATGGTCTTGCGGCCGAGGGCCAGGAGAACGATGAGAGAGCTGCGGGCGTCGGTGGGGTTGGGCTCGCGGGCGATGAGGCCCTGCTCCTGCATTCGCCGGGTCAGATGTGAGAGCCGGCTTTTCTCCCACCCCATCGAACTGCACAACTCCCCCGCGGGGACCCGGCCGGTCGGGTGCTCCGAGAGCATCGCCAGAATTCTGAACTCAGCCTCCGACAGCCCGGAATCCTGCAGGAGTTGTCGGCGAAGGCGCGAATCGAGCTGTTCCTGGGCGTGCTTGTAGACCCGCCAGGCACGGTCCTCGCGGGCGTCGAGCCATCGCGGTTGGGCAGCCATGTGGCCATCATCTCATAGGTTGACGCATCACCCAAATCGGGTTAGGTTGATGCATCAACATCTAGCGGGGAGCGTAGACCATGGCCCGAGGCAGCAGTTTCACTGTGGGAACGATCGGCGCTGGAAATGTTGCTCAGGCGGTCGCGCGGCGCGCCGCGGCGGCGGGGCACCGCGTTGTCCTGAGTAACAGCCGCGGTCCGGCATCTCTCGCCCTGCTGGTCGAGCGCTTGGGACCCCTGGCCTCGGCGGGCACGGTTGCCGACGCGGCCCAAGCCGACTTGGCCGTCCTCGCAGTGCGTTGGCACCAGGTTCCCGACGCCGTAGGGGGTTTTCCGGCATGGGATGGGCGGATCGTCATCGACGCGACCAACCAGTGGAAGGCGCCGGGCGTAGCCATCGACCTGGGTGACCAGACGGGCAGCGAACGCAACGCCGCCCTGATGCCCGGCGCGCGGGTCGTCAAGGCGTTCAACACGCTCTTCTCCAGGATCGTCGTACAGGACCCCCGGCGGGCCGACGGCAACCTTGTCGTCGTCCTCGCGGGCGACGATGCCGAAGCCAAAGCGACCGTTTCCGCGTTCGTCGAGTCGATGGGCTTCGCCCCCATCGACATCGGCGATCTGCGCACCGGGCGCCTCATGCAGGTAGGCGGTGGCCCCCTCGTGGGCCAGCACCTGGTGAAACTCGCCTCCTGAACCCGTTCAAATCCAAGTTGCTTAGGAGAATCCTCATGACCGATTCCGTTGCCCTGGGGCCTCGTGAGTACCAGGGTCTGCAGATCCCGGCCGCCGGCACCTACACACTCGACGCCCACCACAAGCGCGTCGGCTTCGTAGCGCGACACATGATGGTCGCCAAGGTGCGGGGGCACTTCGAGACCGCCGAGGCCACGATCGTAGTTGGAGAGGACCCCCTGCAGTCGTCGGTCACCGCGTCGATCCAGACCGCGACCGTCAACACCAGCTCCACCGACCGCGACAATCACCTGCGAAGCGGTGACTTCTTCGAGTCCGAGAAGTATCCCGAGATGAATTTCCGCAGCACCAGCTTGAGGTCGTGGGACAACGGCGAGTTCGTCCTGGACGGCGAGCTGACCATCAAGGACGTCACCAAGCCGGTCGAGCTCAAGGTCGAATTCGAGGGCGCCACCGTGAGCCCGTACGGCCAGGACGTGTTCGGGTTCAGCGCCACCGCCGAGGTCGACCGTGAAGAGTGGGGCCTGACCTGGAACATGATCCTCGAGACGGGTGGCCTCGGAGTCAGCAAGAAGATCAAGATCGAGATCGAGGGCGAAGCCATCCGCCAGCCATGACCGGACGTCGTCCTGAACAGCGCGAACGTTTCCTATCCAGCGGTAAGCCGTACCAGGCGCCCGTGGCAACTCAGGACCCCGTTCAGCGCTGCCCGCTGGCCGCGCATACCCCGGAGGTCCGCTTCGTCGAGAGCGGGTCATCTGCTTCGGCCTGAGGTGTTCTCACGGACGGAGCCGCATACCGATCGGCCGTGGGGCCGGCAAAAAGGCGAGATCACCATGCCCAAACTGGATGGCAAGATCGCAGTGATCACCGGAGCCACGTCCGGGATGGCGCTAGCAACGGCCAAGCTGTTCGTGGCCGAAGGCGCCCATGTGTTCATCACCGGACGGCACAAAGAAAAACTGGACGAGGCAGTCGCCGCCATCGGCCACGATGTAACGGGCGTGCAGGCGGACTCAGGAAATCTGGACGACCTCGCCCGTCTAGCCGAGACCGTGCGGGAGCAGCGCGGACGCGTTGACGTTCTGTTCGCCAGTGCCGGCCTCGGCTCGGTGTCCGACCCACTGGGCAGCATCACCCCGGATTCGTTCGACGCGATCGTCGGAGTCAACTTTCGAGGCACCGTGTTCACTGTTCAGGGCCTGCTGCCATTGATGAGCGACGGTGCGTCGATCATCCTGAACGGCACGACCAGCGCGACCAAGGGCATCCCCGGCGCCGGGGTGTACTCGGCCAGCAAGGCGGCCGTTCGCTCACTCGCGCGCACCTGGACGGCGGAGCTGAAGGACCGCGGCATCCGGGTGAACGTCATCAGCCCCGGCTCGATCGACACCGCGCTCTTCAGCACCGTCACGCCCGAATTCCGGGAGCAGATCACCTCCCTCATCCCCCTGGGACGGCTGGGCACCAGCGAGGAGATCGCGGCCGCCGCGCTGTTCTTCGCCTCCCCGGACGCCAGCTTCATCACCGGCGCAAACCTGGTCGTCGACGGCGGATTCAGTCACATCTGACGCTCAGCGGCTGGGCAATCGACCCCGCCTGCCTCGACAACGGAAAGGTTCAACCCAGACCACCGAAAGTGAGGACTTCCATGAGTAACGTCAGCTTGATCGGACTCGGAGGCATGGCCCGCGCCATAGCCACCCGCGCGGTCGAGGGCGGCAACGCCGTCGAGGTCATCGGCCGCGACGCGGCCAAGGCCAAGGACCTGGCCGCCGCGCTCGGCGGCGGCGCAACGGCCGGGACATTCGGAACGGCCCCGGCCGGCGACCTCGTCATCCTCGCCGTGCCTTACGCCAGTGCCACGCAGGTCGTCACCCAGTACGGGGACGCCCTGGCCAGTAAAGTCGTCATCGACATCTCGAACACCTTCAACGCCGACGCCACCGCGCTGATCACCCCGGAAGGCACCTCCGGGGCACAGGAGATCGCCAAGGCCGTTCCGGCAAGCGCGCACGTCGTGAAGGCGTTCAACACCGTCTTCGGCCACGTCCTGGCCCAGGGCGGACCGCTGGACGTGTTCATCGCCGGCGACGACGCCAACGCCAAGGCGAGCGTATCGACATTCATCGAGAGCCTCGGACTACGCCCGCTGGATGCCGGCGACCTCGCGATGGCGCACTGGCTGGAGTCCGCAGGTCCACTGCTGATGGGCGTGGCCAACCATGGCGCAGGATTCAACATCAGCATCGGCATCAACGTCTCGGGCTGAGAACACCCCCGGCTTGCAGCGTCAGCGCCGCGCACTGGCAACCGGCGACCATCTCGGGCAGGCCGGACCCGCCTGCCCGAGATGCCGGGCAGCCCCCGCGTCATCCGACGTGCAGGCAATCAACTTCGACTGCCACGGACTGCTCACTTCCGGCATCGGCCAAGGCGTCGTCGAGCAGATCGGCGACGCCATCTCGTCGTGGCTGGCCACACGACTGAATGAGAGGGCTATAAGTGCGCTTATGCCCTTTCCGTAGATTGAGATAGTTTCGGAGGCTTTCGGTGCCGCGGGAAGTTATCGAGGTTGCCCGATGATGTCGCTGATCGCGACGGGTTCGTCGCAGTGGGGGCAGAGGCCGCCGAGGTCGAGGCGGGTGCACGGGGTGGTGCAGTCGTGGCACCACTGCTGGGCGAGGTAGCGGGTGTCGCAGTGCGGGCATTGGTAGACGGTGATCGCCCGCCGGCTGGTGACCGGCGCAGCGACGGCAGGCTCGGGCGCCGGTGGCGGGTGGCGGGCGCGCCAGGCGGCCTGCCGGCAGGCGGGAGTGCAGTACCGCTGGCGGCGGATCGGGGTGAACGGTTGCCGGCAGGTGGGGCAGGTCGCCGCCCGCGCCGCGGGGATGTCGTTACGGATGTCGTTACGCGACGGCGGCATCGGCGGGGCCGGCTGTGCTCGGGGCGAGCGTGAACAGGCCGGGTTGGTCCTCGGTGAGCACGCCGCGGTTGACCAGGCGCTTGAGCTTGGCGCGCAGGCTTTCGGTGTGGTTGGCGGTGACCTCGACGCCGAGAGCGCGGCAGATGTCCTTGGAGCGCAGCGGCTGCCCGGCGGCGAACACGGCGAGGATCTGCTGGTAGGTGGGGTTGCCCGGCGTGGTGTCGGCGCTCGGACCGTCGCAGCCGGGGTGACCGGTCAGCCGCAGCAGGGTGGTGCGGGTGGTCGCCAGCTCGGCCAGTTCGGTCTCCAGCGCGGTCAACTGCTCGGCGAGTGTGCTGATCTGCTCGCGGAGCTGGTCGGCGGCGACGCCCGCGACGGCCTCGCGGGCGGTGATCACGTCCAGGATCGGTGCCGGGTTCACGTCGAACGCCAGCTCGGCGTGGTGGTGCCGGTCAGCCGGCGGACCAGGTTCGCGGTGCCCGCCCACCATGTGCGTGACTCGCTGGACGTTTCGCGGATCTCGTACTCACGCACGAGTCGGCGGTGCAGCATCAGCGTGCCGTTGACCTGCTCCACGATCCACCGTTTCGCGACCGGCACGAACCCCGCCGCGCCCTCGGAGCGCAGGACCTGCTCGACGTCGATCCCGTTGATCGCGCCGTGGATCGCGACGTGGTCCTTGAACCCCGCATCCACCCAGGCTTTGGTCACCGTCGGGGTGTGCGCCAGGACCCGGTCGATCAGGCGGACACCGATCTGGTTGTCGGTCGCCGAGGCAGCCATCACCACCACCGCGATGATCAGCCCGAGCGCGTCCACCGCCAGGCCCCGCTTGCGCCCAGGCACCCGTTTCGCGGCTTCTTTTCCCGTTGTGGCGGCCGGGACGTGGTTCGCCGCCCGGACCGACTGGGTGTCCAGCGCGACCGCGGACGGATCCTCGGCCCGGCCGGCCTTCTCCCGGACCCGGCACCGCAGCAGATCATGGATCACCTGGTCGGTGCCGTCGTCGCGCCACAGGCGGAAGTAGTAACAGACCGCCGACCACGGCGGCAGGTCATGCGGCAGCAACTGCCACTGACAACCGGTCCGGTTCTGGTAGAACAGCGCGTTGACGATCTCCCGCATCTCGTACCGGCCCTCATGCCCCGACGGGGACGGACGCCGCGCCTTCCACGCCCGCAAGACCGGATCGATCAACGCCCACTGCGGATCGGTGAGATCAGTCGAGTACGCCCTACGCTCCATGACCAGGCCCTACGCACCACCCGGACCCGCGTATCAGCCCCGTCCGCAACGTTCACGACATCGAGCGATGACGTACTGCCCCGAAATACCGCAATAACCTACTCAGTCCCCGAAGCGGTCATAGGCGTGCTTATAACCCTCTGAGCGCTCGGCATGGTAAGAGCATGCCGAAGAGCAAGGCGTGCCGCATGTCAAGGAGTCGATGGGTCGACATCCGTATTTGCCGCTGTCATCGCTCGCTGGCCAGCGCGGCAGTCACTGTACGTGCCTGCTCGCCGGTGGGGCGATTGTTGGGGCAGGGCTCAGAGCTCCGGAGTGGTTCCTCGATGGGCGACGTCGGCGGCGTAGGTCATCCAGTCTCCGGCGGATGCTTCCTGCCGGGCGACGGCGACCTTGATGTGGATCCCAAGCATGCGGGCGAGGATGGCGGCGACTCTGACGCGCCGACGTAGCAGAACATTTTCCATCACGCTTCGAAAATTTCCACCACTTCTTGACAGCCGTTCCAACACGGAGTTTCCTACATCGACGAACACCGATGCCCGGCCCGATCTCCGCGCGGAGTGTGTCGTCTCACCGCTCTTCCGCTACCGAGTCGATCATCGGAGACCTGCATGATCCGGGGAAACCTCCTCGTCCGCCCGTGGCGCGCGGCGCTGGCCCTTGCCGTCGGCGTGGCCAGCGCGCCGCTGTTCGCGTTGGCACTCGCGCAGCCTGCACATGCGCTCAACAACTCACTCGCCCTGACCCCGCAGATGGGCTTCAACGACTGGAATGCGTACGGCTGCAATGTCTCGGAGTCGTTGATCAAGGCCACAGCGCTGGCGATGCACAACAACGGGATGCAGGCCGCCGGGTACCAGTACGTGAACATCGACGACTGCTGGCTCACCCACAGCCGGGACTCCTCCGGGCACCTGGTCCCGGATCCCGCCAAGTTCCCCGACGGGATCTCCGGCACCGCCGCCTACGTGCACTCCCTCGGCCTGAAGCTGGGAATCTACGAGGATGCCGGCACCATGACCTGCGCCGGCTATCCCGGCAGCCTGGGGCATGAGACCACCGACGCGAACTCCTTCGCCTCCTGGGGCGTGGACTACCTCAAGTACGACAACTGCTACTCCGACGGCGTCAATCAGACCAGTAACGGCGGCCCCAGCGCCCAGAGCCGCTACACCACGATGCGCGACGCACTGGCCGCCACCGGCCGGCCGATCCTGTTCAGCCTGTGCGACTGGGGCTTCCAGAGCCCGTGGACCTGGGGCGCGGCCGTCGGGAACTCCTGGCGCACCACCGGCGACATCAACGCCAGCTTCGGCAGCATGCTCTCGATCTTCCATTCCAATGTGGGCCTGGCCTCCTACGCCGGCCCCGGCGCCTGGAACGACCCGGACATGCTGGAGATCGGCAACGGTATGACCACCACCGAGCAGCAGAGCGAGTTCTCCCTCTGGTCGGAGATGGCCGCCCCGCTGATCGCCGGAACGAACATCGCCAACGCGAGCGGCACCACGTTGAGCATCCTGACCAACAAGAACGTCATCGCGGTCGACCAGGACTCCCTGGGCAAGCAGGGCACCGAGGTCTCCTCCTCCGGCGGCCTGGACGTGCTGGCCAAGCCCCTGGCCAACGGCGACGTCTCGGTCGCGCTGTTCAACGAGAACAGCGGCACCGCCACCATCACCACCACCGTCGGCGCGATCGGCAAGTCCGGCGCGAGCAGCTACACCCTGACCGACCTGTGGTCCGGCGCCACCTCCACCACCACGAACACCATCAGCGCCTCAGTTCCCGGCCACGGCACAGTCATGCTCCGGGTCGCCGGCGGCACCACCGGAGGCGGCGGCTCCGCCACCGGCGCCGTGCATTCGGTCGGCGCGGGCAAGTGTCTGGATGTGCCGAACAGCTCGACCACCGGCGGCACGCAGCTGGACATCCACGCCTGCTCCGGCGCCGCGAACCAGACCTTCACCCACACCACCGGCAATCAGCTGTCGGTCTACTCCGGCGGCAGCCAGATGTGCCTGGACGCCAACGGAAAGGGCACGACCGCCGGGACCAAGGTGATCATCTGGTCCTGTAACGGGCAGACGAACCAGCAGTGGCTGTTCAACTCGAACGGCACCGTGACTGGCGCGCAGTCCGGGCTTTGCCTGGACGTCGCCGGGGCCTCGACGGCCGACGGTGCGCTGGTCGAGCTGTGGACCTGCAACGGCGGATCCAACCAGCAGTGGACGATCGGCTGACCCTCGCCCGACCCATGTCACACCGCCGAACCACTAACTCGGTGCTCGATGATCACGCGCCACCTGAACAGCGACAGCCCGCCGAGCGCCAATGCAACAGCTCGATCTCGGTACAGACGCCGGCCGTGCGCCAACTCTCTGCCGAACCGATGATCTCCGCGGTCGGCAGTAGCTGATTGCCCAGCAGCGATCTCCGTTGGCATGAGTCGTCACAACCGGCTCAATCCGAAGCAAGGGCTGCCGCTGCTCGATCCCGGCGACTAACTCGGGCGTCACCGCCACGGTGAACTGCGTGTCGCCAATCAGCCCTCGATCGTCGGATCCCAACGCATGTCACCCCGGACGTACGCGAAAGCCCCTACGGCGACCATCGTGATCAAGATCCTGGAGGTGAAACCGCCTACTTTGAGGGCCATCAAGCCTATTGTGTCGGATACGCGCCAATTCACCGCGCGACCGGCGACAGTTCACCGGGTGACAGGTGACAGTTCGTCCTTCAATCTGAAGTTCACTGACCACGCGCGCGCACCACGTGTACGCGCCCGCGCGGGTATAGCCGTCAACCGGAGAAACCCGGAACATCTGTCACCCGTCACCCCAGCCACTCGTCTGTCGAGCGCAAGTGATCACGGCTCCACCGGCAGAGTGCCTTGCATGTCCTGGCCCTCCAGGAGCGCGATACCGGTGTAGAACCGCTGCCCCTTGCTGCCGCGGGCGTCTGCCACCCCAAAGCGGCCCTGCAGCTCTTGCGTCAGCCGCTTCGCCGACACCGGCCGCTCGCCAACCTGCTCGCACCACGGCTCATACGACTCTCGCAGCACGCCCACCGCCGTGCGGACATACGCATTGCCGGGGTCAAGGCGGCATTGCTCCTCGACGAAACGCCCTACGGTGTCCTGGTCCCAGGCGTACGCCGCGGTCGCCGCCGTGACCGATGCCGGCTCGCGAAGACCGCCCTCGTGATAGGCGGCCGCGCCGGCGACGATCCACGCCAGCACGGCCGGCGCGTCCTGCGCGAGGCGTTCGCCAAGCTTCTTGTCCTGCCGCTCGGGCGGCACTATCCGGCTGAACGGCAGCACGCGCAGCCGTCGCCAGAACGCCGGCCCACCAGCTCGGGCAACGGGAAGGTGATTGCCGAGCAGCCAGAGCGTGTGGCTGGGCTCGAACGTGAACCAGTCTCGGCGCATGAACCGCGCCGACAGCGAGTCCCGGCCGGTCAGCTGCTTCACCCGGGCCTCCGCGAACCGCTGGCCGTCGTCCAACTCGGCGCATACCACCAGGCGCGCGCCGGACAACTGGGCTAACTCGGCGGGGTGCTCGGCATGTTTGCGGACCATGAGCATCTCCGATGACCCGGCCCGCGCGTAGCCGTCCTCGCCCCGACCACGGGCATGCATCGCCGCCTCCAGCAGCGTGGACTTGCCGTTCGCGCCCGGCCCCACCGCGAACGGCAGCAGCTGCTCCAGCACGCTGCCGATCGCCGACACGCCGATCAGCCGCTGCACGTAACCCGCCAAGTCGGTGTCGTAACCGAAGGTGTCGCGCAGGAATTGATCAAAGCCTCGGAGCGGCGTTCAAAGTCCGGCGCCGCCGCCGTGGACCGGGTATGCAGCAGACCCGGGTCCGCCGGGCGAAGGGCGCCGGTACGCAGATCCACCACGCCCGCCGGGGTATTCAACTCGTACGGCCGGGCGTCCAGCGCCGCGAACGGCACAGCCACAGCAGGGTCCGACCGTGCCAGCCTACGACGCCCGACACACCGCCGGCGGACAGCGCCTGCGCCCGGAACCGTCGCCACCCTCCCGCGGTCGGCAACTGCCGAGCCAGCGCACGGACGAACTCACGGTGCCGCTCGGCGTCATCCCACACCCACCGGTGGCCCTGCCACAGCAGCCACTGTCCGCGCTGCGGGCAGTACCGAAGTTCATGGCCGTGGTGGGCAACCAGCGCGCGAGCGAGCCCATCCTCCGTCGGGCCCCACGCAGCAGGCGGTGACAAGGACTGCATGCTCACGGTGACCGGTCCCTTTGCCGGTTGATGTTGGGGGGAGCCGTCGGTTACGCCGTTTCGTTCGTTGTCGCCCGGGTTCGGATGCACTTCGGTGCCATATCCGGCCTGCCGCAAGGCACGGGCGGCGGCACCATGGTCGCCGCCGTGGTGCAGTACAGCGAAGACGTGAAACTTGGTGAGTGGCGTTTCGGATTCCAGTAGTGTGCTGGTGCTGAAGACGAAGAGCCGGTCTCGATCGTCGGCTCGACCCGTCGTCGCGGAAATCCCGTACGTCTTTCCTGGCCGGCGCCAGTAGCGGGTGCGGCCGGACGCGTGCACCAGAGTCCACCCAGCCGGTACAAGAATCTCACTCCAGTCGGTAAGACGCTCGAAGTCATCGCCAGGCGTCACGCCTGGGCCCGCGGATTTCGTGGCCATTCGTCGAGGCGTCGATGGCGGTGAAGGCGCTGGCATCTGGTCGAGTGCTCGGACAGCGTCCAGAAGCGCGGCGCGTTCTTCGGCGGAAATGGTCGGGATCCGCGCTGGGGTCGAGTCGCTCAGCGCGACCCAGGGCTGTCGGCTTTCATGTACGGTGCCGTGCGAAGGCGCGACGATGGTGTATCCGCCTTCGCCGCGCGTCTCGGCCAGCGTCTTGACTTTGTCGGCAGGGTCCCGCAGCAGTTCTTCCTCGGTTGCGGGGCGGCGGGCAAGTTTGAGATTGCGGTCGACCGGAGTGCCGTCGACCCGGTGAAGAATGTGTACCCCGCGCGCCGGTGTCCGTTCCCAATAGCCGGTCGCCGTGATCCGATTCCATAGGTCAGACAGTCTGGCCTTCTCCAGCAAGTCGACGAGGGTTTGCCCAAGCCCTTCTGTAACCGCGCGCCCGTCAAGCTCCGGCATTTCGAGGTTCGCAGATACGGCACCGCAAATCACGCCGATCCCAGGCGGGCCACCGGTGAACCAGCTCCACCTGCGCTCGGCTTGGGCGCGAAGACTGGTAAGCCTTCCAGGCCACCAATGGTGCTTTGCTTCCGTCTGCTCGTATAGGAATGACGGCACAGCCGGCGTCATGCCAGGCGTATGCGGCCGCCAACGTGTCAGGCATGTATTCCACTCAGTCCCCATGAGTATCCACCGCCACGGCGAACGGTGGCGGGCGGTCGTCCCTGCGAGATACCCTGACCTAAGCGCCTCGGGCCTCAGACCCGCCCTGAATGGCGCACGGAAGGACGTGACCCCCACAGAAATCCTTGTGGGAGTCACGCACCATAATTCCCCGGATTTTTAGTGCACCCGAGCGGGTTACCGGCCGTTCCTGGCTCGTTCGCGTCGGACGCGTCGTAACGCACGTTCGTAGCCACGTTCACGTTCCGCGACCTTGGCCGGCTGAACGGTGTGGCTATCGAGCAGCTTCTGAACCTGTTCCGGCGTGAACTTTCGCTTCCTCGCGAGATGGACGTGCTCAACGCGGCCGTCGCGGCACTGATCGGCGAGCCAAAGCGCTGAGACCTTCAAGCGTTTCGCGACCTGCTCCACGGAGAAGTAAAGCTCCTCCTCGGCGGTTTCCGTTGTGCGCGGCCGCGGGGCACCCTGGCTGGCATCAGCTACCTCCCTCCATCATTTGCGATCATTTGCGCCGGCGATGCTCTAGCGAGAGGCCCCCGGACAGACCGTGCTGCCTGCTAGGCGTCGGCGGGTGTCAAAGGGAGCCGTCATGCAGCTTCCCGTTGTCCCTGTTCAGGTTGGTCCGAGGAAGCGGTTTCCGTGAGGTCTGAAGCCCCTGGCTGATCCTGTCCGCCCCTGTCCGCCTGGCGACCAAGACGCGACTGCGGGCCCGCCCGTCTTCGTCCGGTGACGCCTCCCAGTCCCCGGGGTGCGGCGGGAGGGTTCGGGCGGTTAGGCATCGCATCCCACGACACGACCGAGTTGTGATCTCGGTCACGAGATACCACTGCCTGGGCACCGTGAGGGCCGGTGACAGCAACGGCCGCGAAGTCGGCGCGACGATGCGTTTTCGCAGGTCAGGCGGCAAATCGGGAGCCTGGAAAGCGGTTGCCGAGGACCTCTACGGCAGCCTCGCCAAGATCGTCATGTGTCCGCATGTGTGCGGAAAAAATCGCACCGTCCTCAATGGATAGAGAGACGGTGCGTTTTGCCTGCTCAGAAGGGTGGAGCTGAGGGGACTCGAACCCCTGACCCCCACACTGCCAGTGTGGTGCGCTACCAGCTGCGCCACAGCCCCTTACCGTCCCCGGTCGCCCGGGCACGGGGGAAATACTACACACCCGGACGGGATCAGTTCAGCAGGGGGTCGGGTGGGAAGTGGGCCACGGCCGCCAGGATGTCGCCCTGGCGGCGTAAGACCATGGCCCACAGGTCGTCGGGGCGGTTGATGAACGGGTCGCCGGGGAGGGCGTCCAGCAGGAACCAGGAGCCGGCGGCTATCTCCTCCTCGAGCTGGCCGGCGGACCAGCCGGAGTAGCCCGCGAAGACCCGGATGCCGGCCACGCTGTCCCGGATGCGGTCGGGGTCGGCCGAGAGGTCGACCGTGCCCAGGGCGCCGGAGACCTGGTGGAAGCCGGTGATCCGCTTTTTCACGTCGGGGCGGGTGCGGGCCAGGCAGATCGCCGACTCGGGCTGGACCGGGCCGCCCTCGAAGAGGACCGCCGGGTCGCCGGCCAGCTCGCCCCAGCTGCCCAGGACGTCCGAGACCGGCACCTCGGTCGCCCGGTTGAGCACCACGCCCAGGGCGCCGCCCGCCTCGTGGGCGACGAGCAGCACGACCGTACGGTCGAAGTTCGGATCTTTGAGGGTCGGGGTTGCCACCAGCAACCGGCCGGTCATCGATTCCATCGACCGGCCTCCGATCCGCTGACCCTCGCTATACACAGGCTGCCCCGAGCGCGACACGGGCCGCCCCGAGCGCGACACGGGCCGCCCCGAGCGCGCGGGCCGCCAAAAGCGCCTCAGCCGCGCGGGCTGCCCAAAGCGCCTGAGAGTCGTGTTCCACCAACGCCATGCTCAGCACATTAGCCCGTGATTCCGGGCCTCGATAAGGTCTGCGCATGAACGCAGCGGCGGAGATCGGTGTGATCGGCGGGTCGGGGCTGTACGCGCTCCTCGAGGATGCCGAGGAGTTCGACGTGTCCACCCCCTACGGTGCGCCGTCGGATCCGATCACGGTGGCCGAGGTCGGAGGGCGGCGGGTGGCGTTCCTGCCGCGGCACGGGCGTGATCATCGGTACCCGCCGCACAAGATCCCCTATCGGGCGAATCTCTGGGCGCTCCGCGCTTTGGGCGTACGGCAGATCCTCGCTCCCTGCGCGGTCGGCGGCCTGCGTCCGGAGCTGGGGCCGGGCACTTTCGTGGTCCCGGATCAGTTGATCGACCGGACGAGCGGCCGGGTGCACACCTTCTACGACGCGGGCGCGGTGCACCTCTCGTTCGCCGACCCGTACTGCCCCAATGGTCGGGCCGTTCTGCTGCGGACGGAGGTGGAGCCGGTCGACGGCGGCACGATGGTGGTCGTCGAGGGGCCGCGCTTCTCGACCCGGGCCGAGTCGCGCTGGTTCGCCTCGATCGGCGGCACTGTCGTGAATATGACTGGGCACCCGGAAGCGGTCCTCGCCCGGGAGCTCGCGCTCTGTTACTCGACCATCGCGCTGGTGACCGATCTCGATGCCGGCGTTGCCGGTGATCATGGCGTCACGCAGGAGGAAGTGTTCCGCGTCTTCGCGGCGAACACCGCCCGGCTGCGGGGCGTCCTGATGGATGCGGTGACCAGACTTCCCACCGTGCGTGACTGCGTTTGTGCGACCGCTCTCGATGGCATCAAGCTGCCATTCGACCTGCCGTAAAAACGGGAGACATCGAGCGGTCACTGACCGGCCTCCGGCGCGACACCGTCTATTGAGAAGGTGCAGCCGTGCTCAAGGATCATGCCTGGTCGCGCGCTGTCGGTTTTGCCGGCTCCGCCCTGATCGCCGTGGGCGGGCTGGGGGCGGGCGCCTTACCCATCGGCAATCCGATGTTCGGCGGCAGCCATGCCCGGCTCGGCCTCGTCTGTGTCTACAGCGGACTGGCGCTGCTGCTGCTCGCCTGGTGGTGGTACGGCCGGCTGGTGAAGCGGGCGCCCGACAAAACGGGCACGACGCTGGCGCTGTGGGTGGCGCCGCTGCTGCTCGCCCCGCCGATGTTCAGCCGGGACGTGTACAGCTACCTCGCCCAGGGTCTGATGATCCACGCCGGGATGGATGTCTACCGGCACGGCCCGGCGCTGCTCGGCGGCATGATCGCTGATCAGGTGCCGGCCATCTGGCAGCAGACGCCGAGCCCGTACGGCCCGGTCTTCCTGATCGTCGCCAAGACGATCGCCGCCCTGCTCAACGCCCACCTGATGCTCGGGATCGTGGCGATGCGCCTGGTCGCGCTCGCCGGGCTGGCGCTGCTGGCCGGCGCGGTGCGGGTGCTGGCCCAGTCGGCGGGCGTGCATCCGGCGGCGGCGACCTGGCTGGCCGTGCTCAACCCGCTGGTGCTGATCCACCTGGTCGGCGGCGCCCACAACGACGCCCTGATGGTCGGCCTGCTCGCGGCCGGCCTGGCCGCCGCGGTGCGGCACCGCCCGGTGGTGGCGACCCTGCTGGTGGCGGCGGCCGCGCTGGTGAAGGTGCCGGCCGCGCTCGGGCTGATCGCGGTGGCGGCGATCTGGGCCACCCAGCTGCCCGGCCGCTGGCCCTGGCTGCGGGCGGCCGGTGCGGTGAGCGCGACCGCGGTCGCGGCCACCGCGGTGATCACCGCGGTCGCCGGGACCGGGTACGGCTGGATCGGCGCCCTGGGCACCCCGATCTCGACGCAGAACTGGTCGCTGACCGGGCTGCTCGGCCGCTGGACGGCCGGCCTGCTGGGCACCTCGGCCGCCGCCGACGTGTGGCGCTGGTTCGGGATGCTCGCCGTGGTGATCGTCGCCGGGGTGGTCTGGACCTACCGCGCCCGGCTCGGCCCGGTCTACGGCCTGGGCATCGTGCTGGTCGCCGTGGTGGTCTTCGGCCCGGCCATCCGCCCCTGGTACGTGGTCTGGGGGCTGGCCCCGCTCGCCGCCGTGGCCGTGCACCGCCGGGTGCGCGGCCTGCTGGCCGGCTTCTGCGCGGCGCTGGTGCTGGTGGTGCTGCCGGACGGGTTCGCCGCCGACGGGGAGCGGGTGCTGCTGGCGGTCCTCGGCGCGCTGATCGGGATCGCGGCGTTCCTGCTCGTCCGAATGGTCGTGGCGCCGCCCGCGATCCTGCGGCCGATCTTGGCCCGCCGATGAAGGCGCTCCGCCGACCGCCGGCGCAGGTCGCGCTGGTCGCCATGACCGCCGTCGCGGTCGCCGTCTTCCTGGCCACCATTCCGACCTTCCGCCACTTCTTCGACCTGGGCGTCTACCGGGGCGCGGTGCGTTCCTGGCTGATCGACGGGAACGGGCTGTACGACTACCGCTACCAGGACACCGAGTACGGCTTCACCTATCCGCCGTTCGCGGCGCTGATGCTGAGCCCGCTCGCGATCACCTCCTGGCCGGTGGCGGTCGCGGTTGCCGCGCTGCTGAACGCGGCCGCGGTGGCGGTGCTGATCCGCTGGTACTTCGTGCCGATCCTGCGCCGCCACGGGTGGCCGCTGTGGACGCCGTGCGCGCTGATGTTCCTGGGCTTCCTGGTGTTCGAGCCGTCCCGGGACACCTTCAGCTACGGCCAGGTCAACCTGTTGCTGCTGGTGCTGGTCTGCAGCGACCTGCGGAACAAGAAGTTCGCCGGGGTGGGCATCGGCCTCGCCGCGGCGATCAAGCTGACCCCGGTGGTGTTCATCGGCTACCTGATCCTGTCCCGGCAGTACCGTCAGGCCGCCACGGCGGTCGCCGCGGCGGCCACGGCCACGGTGCTCGCGCTGCTGATCGCGCCGGACGCGTCGACGGAGTTCTGGACCGACGCGGTCTGGGACACCGGCCGGATCGGGAAGCTCTACCAGGTCTCCAACCAGTCGTTGCGCGGCGTGGTGGCCCGGCTGGACGCGCCGCCCACGCTGTGGCTGGCCGGCGTGGCCCTGGTCGTCACGTACTGGTGCTGGTGGGTTCGCAGCCGCAAACCGGACGGCGTGCTCGGCTTCGCGGTGACCGGCGTGATCGCCTGCCTGGTCAGCCCGATCACCTGGGTACATCACCTGGTGTGGCTGATCCCGGGCGTGTTCCTGCTGCTCGATCGCGCGTTGCGGATCCCCGGGGCCGAGCCGCGGCGGCGTCGCCTGGCCCTGCTCGGCGGCGGCTTCGTGATCATGAGCAGCAGCCTCGTCTGGATCTGGTGGGCGCATCCGATCGGCTGGGGGGCGTTCCCGGGCAGCAACGCGTACGTCTGGCTCAGTCTTGCCGTTCTTGCGGCGCTCACCCAGGAGTCCTGGCTGCCGGCGCCGGTCCTCGCTCACGGGATCCGCGCGGAGGCCGATAGGTCTTGAGAGCCCCGCCTCGGGTGGCGGAGCCCGGGACGAAGGTGGCGCCGTGAAGCGGTGGGCGAAAGTGGCCCTGGTGACCCTCGCCGTCGTGATCGGGCTGGCCGGGGCGGGTTTCGGGGCGGCCGTCCGGTACGCCCACCACGTCGAGGGCGAGGTGGGCCGCGACGACATCCTCGGTCAGGCGTCCGCGCTGCCGAAGATCACCGAGGCGCCGGAGTACGTGATCGTCAACGGCGGCGCGACCACGCCGCCACCGGCCGCGGCCGGCGCCGAGAACTTCCTGATCCTCGGCGTCGACACCCGGGCGACCTGGACGCCGAGCCAGCCCTCGCGCAGCGACACGATCATGCTGGTGCATGTGGACGCCAACCACGGCCACGCCAGCGTCGTCTCGATCCCGCGGGATTCCTACGTCTACGTTCCGCTCGTGCCCGGCCGCTGGTCCGGCGGCAAAACCAAGATCAATGCTGCGTACGCCTGGGGCGGAGCGCCGCTGGTCGTGCAGGTGGTGAGCCACCTGACCGGTCTGACCATCGACCACGTGGTGCGGGTCGACTTCGCCGCGGTCCGGCGGATCACCGACATCGTCGGCGGCGTGGACGTCACCATCCGCAAGGCGGTCACCGACGGCCGCACCGGGTACCGCTTCCACGCCGGCGTGAACCACCTCGACGGCAAGCACGCCGAGATCTACGTACGCCAGCGGTACGGGCTCGCCGAGGGAGACTTCGACCGGGTCAAGCGGCAGCAGCAGTACCTGCACGCGCTCGGCGACAAGATCCTCTCGATGGGCGTGGTGGCCAATCCGCTGCGGCTCAACTCGCTGCTCACCGCGGTGGCGAAGTCGCTGGTCGTGGACGCGGGGCTGGACCTCACCGCGACCGCGCGGGAGCTGTCCGCCCTGCGTACGCAAGACCTGGATTTTGCGACCGTCCCGTCGACCGGCTTCGTGCACAGCGCCGCCGGCACCGCGAACCGCCTGGACACGGCCGGCTGCCGCGCCCTCTTCCTGGCCCTGCGCGACGACACGATGGCCGACTACTTCCGCGGCCACCCGAGCTACCGGGCGGTCACCGGCGCTTAGCGTTTGGGCGAGCGGCGCAGGGCTCGGACGTTGGCGTCGGGCGGGGGCTCGCCGCCGGTCGCGGCCCGCATGCCGCTGAGGTAGCCGTCGGTCTCGCGTCTCTCGCCGTACTCGCCGGTCAGCTCGGCCATGCTCTCGGCGAGGTTCTGCAGGTCGCGCTCGCGATCGCTGGCGATCTCCGCCCGGAGATCGCCGAGCAGCGCGTTCAGGTCGTCGCCGGAGATGCCCGTCGGCGTCGGCCCGGCCTGCTGCCGCAGCTGACGCAGGATCTGGTCGCGGGCGAACACCACGAGCACGGCCAGCCAAGCCAGCACGAAGAAGCCGGTCACGATCGAGACGACGGCCAGCGGACGCAGGTTGGGCGGCGGCGGGGGCAACCCGTTCGGCCCCGGGGCGGGGGTCTGGCCGGACGGCATCTGGGTCAGCACCGTGACGATCAGGGCGCCGGTCGCGGTGGTGGCGATGATGATCGCGACCACGAGCAGCCTGCTGATCTGGAGATGCAAACTCCCCAGCGGCGAGTGGTGGTCGGCCCGGGCCTGCGCGGTCACGGTCCGAGGCTAGTGCGCCGCGGCCGGAATCGCGACATCGACCAGCGACGACGTCCCCTTCAGACGAGAATCTGTCACCCGGATTTACGACGGCGGAGCAGTCGGCGGTACGGCTCGATCATCCGATCGAGCACCGTCTCCAAGGCCTCGCGGTCGGCTCGCGGGATGGGGGAGTCGTCGGCGAGCACCCGGGCGAGATCGTGGACGAGCGGGTGGGCGGCGGGCACGGCGGCCGGCGCCGGGCCGTTCAACCGATCGGGGTACGCCGCGAGGACCAGCTCGTTGATGCTCTTGCCGAGCACCGGCGCGATCCGCTCGATCGACTTGATCGTGGGCCGCTGCTCCTCGCTCAGCCAGCGCAGCACCACCGAGGGATCGGTGCCGACGGCCCGGGCGAAGTGCGTCGGCGTCGGGAACTGGGCAGCCAGGATCGCTTCCTTCAAATAGGCCCCGAAGCCGGTGGCTGCCACCGGCACAGCATAGGCCGCCAGGTAGCCGGAGGCCGTGGCCCGCGCGACTGATTGGCTCCGGCGTCAAGGGCTGCTAGCGTCATTGTCTCGATAGCCAACGGGCTCGCTCCGCGAGAGGTGGGTGGCACCGTGATGCTGATCGCCGGATCCGTCGTCACGTGCGCGGCGCTGCTTCTACTGGCGCTGCTCCGCCTGGCCCGGCGCCGGCGGCAACCGGCGCCCCTCCCCGAGCCCACCCCAACGGCACCGGGTGCTCCCGTGGCGGCGAGAGCACCCGGTGCGGCCATCCCGCCGCCGCCCCGGCGCCGCCGCCACGACAACAGCGGGGTCGCCCACTTCGCCCGGCCGGCGACCAACGCCGCCCGGCGTCCCTCCCGCTGAGGTCGTAGCCGGAAGTTGGCTCTCCGGTATCACGACGGCGACCCCGTCGCGCTCCTACCTTCGGCGCCATGAACAGTTTGCGTACGTTCCTGGCCGGCGCGGACGCGCCGCTGTCTCATCCGAAACGGCTCCCCGCGGCCCGGGTCGCGGGCTGGGCGGGCGCGGCGTATCTGGCCTATGCCGCGGCCACGTATCTCGATCTGAAGTCCGGCTTGCCGGCGGTGGTCTGCTGGCTGCTGGGGTTGTTGCTGGCGGCGCCGTTCGTGGTCGCCTTCACCCGGCCGCTGCTGGCGTGGCGGCTGGCCGTGGTGACCGGGATCGCCGGCGGGGTGCCGGTGCAGATGCATGGCCGGCCGCCGTTCTCGTGGCATCCGGCGCTGCTGGTGGCCCAGTTCATGATCCTCGTGGTGGTGGCGTCGCGGTATCGGGCGGCGGTCGGCGGGTGGGCGTGGCTGAGCATGGCCGCCCTGGTGACGATCTCGTTCTACCCCGCCGACCGGATCCCGCTGATGGAGATCGTTACGGTGCTGATGGGCGCGGGCCGGCTGGCCGGGTGGATCAGCGCCCGGAGGACATCAGCAGCCAGTTCACTCGGCGCAGCATCTCGTGCTGGCTGAACGGCTTGGGCAGGTAGTCGTCGGCGCCGGTGGCGAAGCCGAGCTCCCGGTCGGCGGGCCGGCCGTTCCCGCTGATCATCAGCACCGGGATCTGCGCGGTCTCCCGGCGGGCGTGCAGCTCGTAGCAGACGCGCAGGCCGTCCATCTGCGGCATGGTCACGTCCAGGATGATCATGCGAGGTTGCCGCTCGACCGCGAGGTTCAGGGCGGTGCGGCCGTTGTCGGCGCTGAGCGTACGGAAGCCGGAGACCTGCAGCTTGAAGGCGATGACGTCGCGGATGTCGTCATCGTCGTCGGCGATGAGGATGGTCGGCGCGGCCGGCGCGGTGATCGGCGCCGAGGTGAGGGCCTGGACGAACTCGTCGGTGCGCGGCTCGGTGAGGACCGGGGTCATGGGTGCGTCTCCTAGCTGATCGACGGGTGCCGGTTGGTGATCAGGTCCTGCAACTCGCTGACCAGCCGTCGCGGGGAGAGCGGCTTCGGCAGGTAGCGGTCGGCGCCGGCGCCGAGCCCGGCGTCCACGTCGTACGCGTGCGCGTTGGCCGAGATCATCAGGATCGCGGTGTCCCTGATCTCGGGCGTACGGCGGGCGAGCTGGCAGAGTTCCATGCCGTTCATGGCGGGCATCCGGACGTCGGTGACCAGCCCGACCGGCTTCGCCACGGTGAGGATGCGCGCCGCCGCGTGCCCGTCCTTGGCCGCCACGGTCCGGTACCCGGCGGACTCGAGGGCGAACGTGAGCATGTCGCGGATGTCGGCGTCGTCCTCGGCGATCAGGATCAGGTTCTGGTTCATCCGGGGGTTCCCTTCGCGGCTCGGCTGTCCGGCAGATCGACCGGCGACGGGTGCGCCTTAACAAGATCTTGGTTGCCTTCCGGTTGCCGCCTCTGCTGATGGCAGAAGGGCCTGGGCGCCGGAGAACCGGTCGGCGAGGATCGGGCGATGACGACCTTCTCCCTCCAGGCCAAGCCGACCGCCGCCGCCGAGTGGCTCGAGCTCGCCCGCCGCGCCGAGCGGGCCGGCTTCGCGTCGCTCTACGTGGCCGACCATCCGGGCTATGGCGCGTCACCGTTCGTGGCGCTGGCCGCGGCCGCCGCCGTGACCAGCCGCATCTCGCTCGGGTCGTACGTGTCGAATGCCGGCGTCCGGGAGCCGGCCCTGCTCGCCTCCGACGTCGCCACCCTCGACGTGGTCTCCGGCGGCCGGGCGGTGCTGGGCATCGGCGCCGGGCACACCCCGGCCGAGTGGGCGGCGGTCGGCCGCACCCGGCCGGATGTGCGCGGTCGCGTCGACCACTGCATCGAGGTGGCCGAGCGCACCCGCGCTTTCCTGGCCGAGGAGACGAGGGTGCAGGAGCGGGTGCCGCTGCTGTTCGGCGGCGGCAACACCCGACTGCTGCGCTGGGCCGCCGCCGAGGCCGACCTGATCGGGCTCTCCGGCCTGGGCCGCACGCTCGAGGACGGGCACATGCACGAGACCCGCTGGCGGCGCGACCAGATCGACGCCCAGGTCGAGCTCTGCGGCGACAAACCGACCGAGGCCCTCGTGCAGCGTTTCGAGGTGACCGACGACGCCGGCGCCACCTACGCGAAGTGGGCAGAAGAGCTGCACGAGGACGAATCAGATCTGACGGCCGCGCCCTACGCCTTTGCCGGCACGGTCGACGAGATCACCGCGAAACTGCGCGACATCGAGAGCCGATGGGGGATCGCCCGCTACGCGGTCCGAACCTTCGACGTGGAGGTGGTCATGACGGACTAAAGGTCCTCGAAGAGCTCCCGCTCGACCCGGTTGCGGTAGTCGACGTAGATCTGGCGGTAGCGGGCCAGCGCGCCCTTCCGGTCGCCGGACTCGAGCAGCGCGAGAATCTCTTCGTGCCCCTCGATCCAGGTGTCCCAGAGGTTGCTCTCCGCGGTCATCGCGAGAATCCGCATGGTGCGCGCGACCACAAGATCCACCATGGACTGCAGCTCGCGGTTGCCGCTCGCCAGGATCACGGTGGTGCTGAAATCGGCCCCGGCCGCGCTGGCCGCCAGCACGTTCCCGGCGCGCAGCGCCTCGACGAACTCCCTCTGCCGCTGGCGCATCAGGGCGATGTGGGTGCCGGTCAGGTTGTCCACGCCCCACTCGAAACCGGCGCAGGCCAGCACGCTCATCACGTCGATCAGCTCGAGCGCGTTCTTCTGCGTGACCCGGGTGACGTGGCGGGTGCGGTTGGGCGCAATGTCGATCAGGCCCTCGACCGAGAGCTGGGCGATCGCCTCGCGCACCGGCGTGATGCTGACGCCGAGGCGGGACGCCAGCTCGGCATCCTTGATCAGCGTGCCGGGCGGGAGCTCACCGGTGACAATCTCGTTGCGCAGCTGCCGGACGACGGCCGCGGTGCGGGTCGGTGGAACCGCGTAAGACATACGGGCAGAGTACTCACGGTGACCGGATGCCAACCGGCGGCCTAGGCATGCATGCTGAGCGAGTGGCCGGCGAGACCCCGCTGATCGACCTCGACCGTGCGTCGCCCGAGCCTCCGGGCGGCGAATCGATCGTGCGGTCGCGCTCGGCGCTGCTGGCGATCGTGCTGGTCGCGGTGCTGCTCGCGCTGGGCGGTTCGGTGCCGGCCCGGCCCGGGCTGACGCCCGTGCTGGCGTTGGACGAGCCGGTCACGGCGGCCGAGCTGAGTGCCGGGTCGCTCTTCCTGGGCACTCCCACGGAGGTACGCCGTTACGCCCTGCCCACCGGCGTCCGGCAGTGGTCCCGGCGGTTCGACCTGACCGTCGAGGACCTGTGGATCGACTCGGGCAGCGGCGTCCTGCTCGTCCTGTCGGACGGCGGCGAGCAACGGTTGACCGCGCTGGAGGCGGCGACCGGCCGGCCGTTGTGGAGCGAGGTGTCGGCGGACACCGTGGTGGTCACCGTGTCCCGGGGCGGCGTTCTCACCCAGGAGGGGATGAACGGCGAGGGCGCGCTCCGGATGCTCGACGCGCGCACCGGTCGCACGCTGTGGACCCGGGACGTCGACCCGGGCGGCTTCCTCGGGCCGGACGAGCTGTTCCACGGCGGCGGCTCACCGTGGATCGTGGCGGTCGGCGCGACCGGCAGCATGGTGCTCTTCTCGTACGCGGACGGCCACGAGATCGCCAAGGGCAAGCTGCGGCTGGGCTCGGCGCCGCCGGCCGACCGGTCGCTGCCGTCCGACTCGGCCTCGGTGAGCGTGGTCGGCGACCGGCTCTACCTGTCCCGGCGGGTGCCGGGACGGGCGTCGCTGACCGCGTATTCGATGCGACCGCTGACCCCGCTGTGGCAGTCGGTCGGTGGCCCGGTCGGCTCGGTCTCGGACTGCGGGCCGGTGCTCTGCGTGGCCGACACCCGGTGGGTGAGCGGGGTCGACCCGGCCGGCGGCCAGGTGCGCTGGCAGCAGCCGTCCTGGGGGATCGCCTACCGGTACGACCGGGACCGGCTGTTCGCGTACGACAACCAGGAGGACGCCGAGGCCGCGCTGATCGACGCCGGCACCGGCCGGGAACTGCGCCCGCTCGGGCACAGCCGCCAGCTGGGCCGGCTGATCCTGCGCACGGACGGCGTCCGTACCTGGGTGTCGGTGCCCGACGAGGCGACCGGCGACCTGCGCACCGCCGGGTCGATGGCGGACGTGGCCGCGTTCCGCTGCCAGATCGGCGGCGATTACCTGCTCTGCCCGACGCTGCGCGGCGTGACCGGGGTCTGGCGGGTGCGCTGACCCGGCGCTATCGAGGCAAGCCGAGGGCTAGCCGGCGGTGCATTTCGCGCTCTTGCGGCAGAACGCGGAGACGGTCAGCGAGGCGGCCATCCCCGCCGTGGCGCTGACGCTGAGGCTGACCGACGAGATCAGCACCGCCCGGCTCTGCACGTCCTGCAGCCGGTTGAGGAACCGGCCGAGATCGGCCGGCGCGCCGGTGGCGGTGAGGTTGATCGGCACCGCGATGACGTCGGGCAACCCGGTGACCTTCGCGGGCGCCCCGACGCTGACGCCGCTGACCACCACCCGCACCGCGGTGCCGGAGGTCTGCAGCGCGCGCAGGTAGTTCGGCATGTCGTACGAATCCGGCATGGCCGCCGTCTTGGCGTTCAGCTGTGCGGTGTAGATCGCCTGGTCCTTGGCCTTGGCCTTGAGCTGGTTCAGCTGTTTCTTGAGCGTGACCAGCGTCAGCGCCTGGTCGTCGGCCTGGCTCTGCTTGTCGGCCTTGTCGTTGTAGATCGGCCTGATGGCCAGCAGGTATGCGGCCACGACGAGCACGATGATCCCGAACAGGCCGCCCAGCATCCAGAGGCGGTCGGTGCGGCGGAGGTTCATCACTTACCTCCGCACGTCTTGGCGCTGTACCGGCCGCACAAGTAGCTGGCCTCGATACTCGCGGTGAGCGTGAAATCCCACATGTCCGCCTGCTGGCTCGCCGAGTTGAGGTAGACGTCGGTCACGCCGGTCACCTTCGCGACCGCGTCGACGAATCCGGCGATGGTCGGCTTGTCCCGCGCGGTGCCGGTCAGCGTCAGCGTGCCGACGGTGTCCGAGGCCGCCGTCTTGCCGCCGGTGTCGGCGGTCAGCGAGGCGACCATCGTGGTGAGGGTCGTGTCCTTCTTGGCGGCGGTCGCGCGCAGCGAGTCGAGCAGCGTCTGCCAGGGCAGGTCCTGCTTCATCGCGGTCTTGAGGTCGGCGGCGATCGCGTCGCGCTGCGTGATGGTGTCGGTGACCCTGGTGAGGTCCGGTGCCTTGGTGTCCCGGCGGACGTCGTCGACCTTTCCGGTGACCACGGCGAGGTCCTTGGTCGCCTGATCGCGCTGCTTGTCGGCCTGGACGTACCAGCCGCCGGTCAGCAGCACGACCAGGACCACCGCGCCGGCCAGCACGATCCGGGTGCGGCGGGCGTTCCGGCCGGCCGTGATCTCCGGGGGCAGCAGGTTGGTGCGGATCGGCAGGATCCGGTTGATGTGTTCGGGGGACAGGGCCGGGTCGAGCGGCATCAGGGCCGTGGTGCTCGTACTCATCAGGCAGCCGCTCCCAGGGTCAGGCCGATCGACACCGCGGCCGAGGGCACGAAGCTTTCGAACCCGCGCTCGCGGCCCTTGCGGGTGTCGCGCAGCCGGCTGGCGCTGTCGGCGTACATCACGGTGATGCCCAGCTGCCGCTGGAGGTGCTCGGCGAGGCCGGGCATCAGCGCGCTGCCGCCGCAGAGCGCGAGCCGGGTCACCTGCTTCTGTCGTTCGCCCGACGCCAGATAGGTGAAGGAGCTGCGCAACTCGCTGGCGAGCGGGCGGACCGCTTCGGTCGCGGCCTCGACGGTTTCCGCGGTGCCGTCGCCGTGCAGGCCGTAATGGCACTTGATGCCCTCGGCCTCGTGCGGCGGCACGCCCAGCCGGTTGGCGATGGCGGCGGTGATCTCGGCGCCGCCGCGCGGCACGGTCCGGACGATCAGCGGCTCGCCGTCGGCGTGCACGATCACGCTGGTGACGTCCGAGCCGATGTCGACGATCGCCTCGACCTGGGCGTCCAGCCGGGAGGCGGCGCGCAGCAGGGCGAACGAGGCCAGGTCGACGGACTCGACGTGCAGGCCGGCCTTCTGCGCGGCCTCGACCGCGGTCAGCACGGCCTCCTTGGGCATGGCGATCAGCAGGCCGCGGACGGTCGGGTTGCTGCCCGGTTCCTCGAGCGGGTAGAAGTCGAGCACCGCCTTCTCCACCGCCAGCGGCAGCGCGTCCTTGACCTGGAACGGCAGCGCCTGGCGCAGCTCCTTGGCGGGCAGGTTGGCCACCGACATCTCGCGTACCACCAGCTGGGGATGGGTGACCCCGATGCTGACGTGCTTGGTGCCGAACTTGCAGCCCGCCCAGAGCTGCTTGATCAGGCTGGTGACCTGGACCGGGTCCTGGACGACCCCGCCGATCACGGTGCCCGGCGGCAACGCGATCTGGCCGAAGTTGCTCAGCGCGTAGCCGTCCTTGCTCCGGCGCACCTCGACGGCGCGGATCGAGGACGAGCCGATGTCCAGCCCGATCGGGACGACGCCAGCCATCTGGTGAATCCCTTCGTTCAGGCGGTGGGGAGCGGGAGTTCAGGCGGTCAGGCGGTGGGGACCAGCAGGCCCGTGTACCAGTCCGCGATCGGCGCCGCCGCGAACACCGCGAGGAAGACGCCGGCGAGCATGAACGGGCCGAACGGGATGCGACTCTTGCGGGTGGCGACCCGCGCGGACATCAGCGCGACGCCGGCCACGCCGCCGAGCAGGAACCCGGCGAACGCGCCGACCAGCACCGAGCTCCAGCCGAGCCAGCCCAGGTAGAAGCCGAGCAGCGGGGCGAGCTTCACGTCGCCGCCGCCCATGCCCTTGGGCAGCGCGGCGAGGATCCAGTAGCCGGCGTAGAGCAGCGCGGCGGCGGCCAGGCCGCGGACCGCGGCGTGCCAGCTGTGCTCGGCGATCACGGCGGGCAGCAGCAGGAGCGGGGCGACCGCGTACGACGGGAAAACGATCTTGTCTGGTAGCCGCATCACGTCGAGGTCGATCGCGGCCAGCGCGACCGCCACTGCGGCCAGGTAGAGATAGGCGGGCAGCTCCCAGGAGAAGCCGAACTTCGCGGCGACCGCGACGAACAGCGCCGCGGTGCCGGCCTCGACCAGCGGGTAACGCGGGCTGATCGGGGCCTGGCAGTCGGCGCACTTGCCGCGCAGCAGCAGCCAGCCGAACACCGGGATGTTGTGCCGGTTGCGCACCGCGTTGCCACAGTGCGGGCAGTGTGAGCCGGGCCGGACCAGCGACTCGTCGCGGGGGACCCGGTAGATCACGACGTTCAGGAACGAACCGACGGCGAGGCCGAGCAGGCCGGCGAAGCCGAGCAGGAGCGACTGCGGCACGTCCGGACCTCCTCGGCCTCGTCGGTGGGGATGTGGTGCGGCGGCGCCGTGAGCGCGACGCCGCCGTGGTGGATCAGGAGCAGGAGGAGAGGGTGGTGACCGTCTTGGTGCTTGCCTTGACCGAGCCGCCGACCGAGCTGTCGTAGAAGTACCACTTGCCGCTGCCGCCGGTGTTGTTACCGCAGAGCACGTAGCTCGAACCGTTGTTCACGTAGCCGAGCTGGGTCTTGTCGGACAGCGTGATCGTCTGGGTGGCGGTGCCGCCGGTGGCCAGCATCAGGCCGAGCGAGGTGGCGGTGGGGACACCGGAGAGGGTGGTGGTGCCGTTCACGCCGTCCACGGAGATCGGGTAGGTGTTGTTGTTGTCGGTGTAGAACTGCTCCACCGCGCTGACCGCGCCGCGAACGTCGGACTGAGCCGACTTGTCCGCCGCGCCCTTGCGGTAGTTCAGGTAGACCGGGACCGCGATCGCGACCAGGACGCCGATGATGACGACGACAACGAGGAGCTCGATGAGGGTGAAGCCCTCGTCGCCCTTCTTGTTGCGCAGGCGGTTGATGGTCTCGTGCATGGAGCATGCCTCCGTGGCGTGTGTGGGGGTGGGGCGGGACGGGACTGCGATTCAGTTGCTCTGGATGTTCTGATAAATGGTGAACATCGGGAGGTAGAGACAGATCACCATGCCGCCGACCACGGCTCCCATCACGAGCACCATGATCGGCTCGATGGAGGCGGTCAGCGACTCGGCGGCGGAGTCGACCTCTCTGTCATAGAAATCGGCAACCTTGTCGAGCATCTGACTGATCTGACCGCTTTCTTCCCCCACTTCGATCATTTGGGTGACCATCTCGGGGAAGATCTTGTGGTGCCGCATGGCGGACGACATGGGCTGGCCGTCCCGTACGGCCCCTTGGACGTCCTTCATCGCGATGTTGATGACCTCGTTGCCGGTGGTCTCGCCGACCACCGCGAGTGCCTGCATGACCGGTACGCCGACGTTCAGCAGCAGGCCGAGGTTGCGCGAGAACCGGCTGATCGCCAGCTTCTGGAACAGCGAGCCGAACACCGGCATGCGGATCTTGAGCTTGTCCACGGCGAGCCGGAACTCGGCGTTCGCCCGGACCTGCCGCTTGTAGCCGATCGAGCCGCCGATCCCGACGATCAGCACCAGCGGGCCGATCCACCACATGTTGTGGCTGGCGTCGACCAGGAACTGGGTGATCGCCGGCAGTTGGCCGCCGAGGCTCTTGAACATCGCCTCGAAGATCGGGACGATAAAGATCAACACCGCCGCGATCAGGACGAACGTGAAGCACAGCACGATCGCGGGGTAGGTGAGCGCACTCTTGATCTTGCCGCGGAGCGCGGTGTCCTTCTCCAGGCTCTCGGCGATCTGCTCGAGCGCCCGGTCGATCATGCCGCCGGTCTCGCCGGCCCGGATCATCGCGATCATCAGGCGCGGGAAGATCTTGTCGTGCTTGGCCATCGCGGTCGACAGCGAGATGCCGCCCGCCACGTCCGACCGGGTCTCGCCGATCGCCGCCTTCAGCGAGGCGACCGAGGTCTGCTCCTCCATGATCGCGAGCGAGCGCAGCAGCGTCATGCCGGACGAGGTCATGGTGGCGAACTGCCGGGCGAAGATCGCCAGGTCCTTCGTCTTGGTCCGGCCGCCCAGCCCCGGGATCTTCAGATCCCTGTTGAGGCCCTGGCCGGCCGCCGTCACCTCGAGCGGCACCTCGCCGCGCTGCCGCAGCATGTTCGTCGCCGCGATCTCGTTGGGCGCCTCGACGGTGCCCTTCGTCTTGCGGCCGTTGGCGTCGATGCTGTTGTAGTGGAACGTCTTGGTCATGGGCATGGCATCACATCCGGCCGATCAATCGCTTGAGCTCTTCCTGCGAGTGGCACAGCTCGAGCGCGACCTGGAGCGTGACCAGGCCCTCGCGCACCTTCTCGGCCAGGTCCTGGTCGAAGGCGAGCATGCCGTCGGAGCCGCCGGCCTGCATGAACGAGGGAATCTGGTGCGACTTGCCCTCGCGGATGAGGCTGCGGATGGCCGGGGTGGCGGTCAGGATCTCGGAGACCACCACCCGGCCCTTGCCGTCCGCGCGCGGCGCCAGCGCCTGGGTGACGACGCCCTGCAGCGACGCGGCCAGCTGGGCACGGATCTGCAACTGCTGGTGCGGGGGGAAGATGTCGATGACCCGGTCGATGGTCTGGGTGGCGCTCTGCGTGTGCAGGGTGGCCAGCACCAGGTGACCGGTCTCGGCCGCGGTCAGCGCGGTCGCCGTGGTCTCCAGGTCGCGCAGCTCGCCGACCAGGATGATGTCCGGGTCCTGCCGCAGCGCGTGCTTGAGCGCGGCCGCGAAGTCCTCGGTGTCCGAGCCGACCTCGCGCTGGTTGACCACGCTGCGCTTGTGCGGGTGCAGGAACTCGATCGGGTCCTCGATGGTGATGATGTGCGAGGCGCGGCTGCGGTTCGCGAGGTCGAGGATCGAGGCGAGCGTGGTGGTCTTGCCGGAACCGGTGGGGCCGGTGACCAGGACGAGACCGCGGGGCAGGTTCGCGAAGCGGGACACCGAGGACGGCATGCCCAGTTCCTCGAGCGCCTTGATCTCGTGCGGGATCGCCCGGAAGACCGCGCCGCACGAGTTGCGCTGCACGTAGAGGTTGCCGCGGAACCGGGAGACGCCCACGATGCTGTGCGCGAAGTCCAGCTCCTGGCGGTCCTGGAAGGTCTCCCACTGTTCCTCGGACACCGCGGCCCGGGCCAGCAGCGCGGTGTCGGCCGAGTTGAGGTTGCCGTACCCGGGCAGCGGGCGCAGCGAGCCGTTCACCCGGATCATCGGCGGGGTGCCGACGGTCAGGTGCAGGTCGGAGCCGCGCGACTCGACGAGCGTCACGAGCATCTGGTTGAGCACGCCGAGGTCGCCGCTCGCCGGGGCGGGGGCGGCCTGGTGCGGCACCATCTGGTCGGTCGTGTACATCGGCAACCCCTTCGCGGGTCATGACGCCATCTGTATTCGGCACCCGATCGAGTGCCCTTAGCAGCTATTCCGCTGATTTACCGGAATAGCTTGAAAAATCGGGTAGAGTGCTCAAATCGCTACGCGGGAGACCTCGCGCACCGAGGTGAGCCCGCCGGCCGCCTTGGCCAGCCCGTCCGACCGCAGCTCGTACATGCCCTGGTCGAGTGCCACCTCGCGGATCTCGCTCGCCGAGGCCCGCCGGATGGTCAGCGACTCGATCTCCGGCGAGATCGGCATGACCTCGTGGATCGCGAGCCGGCCGCGGTAGCCGGTGTTCGCGCAGTTCCGGCAGCCCACCGGCCGGTACAGCACCTCCGGCACGGCCAGGTCCTCGAACGGCCAGCGGGCGCCGACCAGCTCCTCCTCGGTCGGCCGGTACGCCTCCTTGCACCAGTCGCACAGCCGCCGGGAGAGCCGCTGGGCGAGCACGCAGTCCAGCGACGACCCGACCAGGAACGGCTCGATCCCCATCTCGGTGAGCCGGGTGACCGCGCCGGGCGCGTCGTTGGTGTGCAGCGTGGAGAGCACGAGGTGGCCGGTGAGCGAGGCCTCGACCGCGATCTGCGCGGTGTTGCCGTCCCGGATCTCACCGATCAGCACCACGTCCGGGTCGGACCGCAGGATGGCCGGCAGCACGGCCGCGAAGGTCAGCCCGGCCTTCGCGTTGACCTGCACCTGGTTGATCCCGCGCAGCCGGTACTCGACCGGGTCCTCGACGGTGATCACGTTGATCTCCGGCTTGCTGATCCGGCCCAGCGTGGCGTAGAGCGTGGTCGACTTGCCCGAGCCGGTCGGCCCGGTGACCAGCACCATGCCGTGCGGCTTGGAGAACGACTCGGCGAACCGGTCGAGGTTGTGCTGGGCGAAGCCGAGCTTGTTCATGTCGAGGTCGATGCCGCCGGTGTCGAGCACCCGCAGGACGATCTTCTCGCCCCAGACGGTGGGCAGCGTCGCGGTCCGCAGGTCGACCGTGCGGTCCCGGATCATCGCGGTGATCCGGCCGTTCTGCGGCACCCGCTTCTCGGTGATGTCGACCCCGGACATGATCTTGATGCGGGAGGTCAGCGCCGCCATCACGCCCCGCGGCACCAGGTCGACCTCGTGCAGCACGCCGTCGATCCGGTAGCGGACCCGCATGTCGTCCTCGGTCGGCTCGAGGTGCAGGTCGGAGGCGCGGTTCTGGACCGCCTGCTCGATCAGGTTGTTGACGTATCGCACGATCGGCGCGTCGTCGACGCTGGTGGCCTGGGCGGTCATCCCGACCTGGTCGTCCTGGTCGTCGTCGACGAGGTCGGCCAGGTCGCTGGACTCGCGCTGGAGCTTCTCGATGATCCGGCGGACCTCGCTGCGGGCCACCACGACCGGGCGTACGGTCAGGCCGGTGGCCGCGCGGACGTCGTCGAGCGCCACCACGTCGCCCGGGTCGGTCACGCCGACCACCAGCTCGCCGTCGGAGAGGGATAGGCCGAGGACCCGGTGGCGCAGCACCACCGCCAGCGGGATGCGCTTGAGCGCCGCCGGTTCGGGGGTGAAAGTGACCAGGTCGAGGGTGTTGATGCCGAAGGCCTGGGCGGCCGCCTCGGTGAGCTGCTCCTCGGTGACGACCTGGTCGTTGATCAGGACAGCACGCACCGAGCGGCCGCTGTGCTGGGCCTCGTCCGCGGCCGCGTCCACGGCGCGCGGATCGACACCGATCTGCTTCAGCGCGTCGAGCAGGGGGCGGAAGGTCTGGTCCACGCCCGGAATGATCGGACGTCGCGCGTCCGAGCTGAGACCCTATGAAGCAGATTGCACGGGATGCCGGAATGCCGATTCCCGGAAGATCCGCCGGTACGCGCTGGGCGCCACGCCGATCGAGGCCTGCAGGTGCTGCCGTAGCGCCGTGGCGCTGCCCAGTCCCGACCGCCGGGCCACCGTCTCGACCCCTAGATCGGTAGACTCGAGCAGAAGTTGAGCGTGCACGACCCGCTGGCGCAGCAGCCACTGCCGCGGGCTCAGCCCGGTCTCGTCCCGGAACCGCCGCGTGAAGGTCCGTACGCTCATCCGCGCGTGCGCCGCCATCTCCTCGAGGCTGACCGGCTCGGCCAGCCGGTCCAGCGCCCAGGCCCGGGTCGGCTCGGTGCCCGCCCCGGCGACCGGCGGCACCGGCCGCTCGATGTACTGCGCCTGGCCGCCCTGCCGGACCGCGGGCACCACGCAGCGGCGGGCCGCCCGGTTGGCCGTCTCGGCGCCGTGGTCGTTGCGCACGATGTGCAGGCAGAGGTCGACGCCGGCGCCGACCCCGGCCGAGGTGAGGATGTCGCCGTCGTCCACGAACAGCACGTCGAAGTTCCAGTTCACCCGCGGGTACAGCCCGGAGATGCGGCGGGCCCAGGCCCAGTGGGTTGCGGCGGTACGGCCGTCGAGCAGGCCGGCCGCGGCCAGCACCGAGGCGCCGGTGCAGATCGAGACGATCCGGGCGCCGCGTGCGGCGGCGGCGAGCAGCGCCTCTCTGGGCTCGGGCGGGATGGTGCCGTCGGTGACCGGGCCGCCCGCGCCGATCCCCGGGACCAGGACGGTGTCGGCGGTGGCCAGCTCGTCGAGCCCGTAGTCGGGGATCACCGTGAACCCGGCCGTGCTGCGGATCGGGCCGGCGCTGCACACCCGTACGTCATAGAACCGGTCTTGATCTGATTTGCGGGCGGCGTTGAAGACCTGCGGCGGAGTGCCGAGGTCGTAACCGACGACGTGGTCCAGGGCCATTACCGCGATCTTGTGAGGGACCATGGCCCAATTCTTGCGCAGGATGGCCTCCCGGCCACTCGTCCGATCGGTCGCGGCCACCGACCATGGAGTCGTGCAGAAGACGTACAAGATCCATCCGGCCTGGTTCGTCGCGGTCGTCGCCTTCGTCGCGCTGGTCGGCGCCGCCGGCTTCCGGGCGACGCCCTCGGTCATGCTCCGCCCGCTGCACGACGAGTTCGGCTGGTCGCTCGGCACGATCTCGGCGGCCGTCTCGGTCAACCTGCTGCTCTACGGCCTGACCGCGCCGTTCGCCGCCGCGCTGATGGAGCGGTTCGGCATCCGCCGGGTGGTGATGGGCGCGCTGCTGCTGGTCTCGGCCGGCTCCGGGCTCACTGTCTTCATGCGGCAGAGCTGGCAGCTGCTCCTCTGCTGGGGCGTGCTGGTCGGGCTCGGCACCGGCTCGATGGCGCTCGGCTTCGTGGCGGTCGTCACCAACCGCTGGTTCGTCAAGCACCGCGGCCTGGTCACCGGCGTGCTGACGGCCGGCGGCGCGGCCGGCAACCTGATCTTCCTGCCGGTGCTGGCCACCCTCACCGAGCACCAGGGCTGGCGGTTCGCGGCGCTGACCGTGGCCGGCGTGGCCCTGCTCGTGGTGCCGCTGGTCGGGTGGAAGCTGCGCGACCACCCCGCGGAGATCGGCCTCGGCCCGTACGGCGGCGAGTACGAGGAGCCCAAGCCGATCGCTCCCGCCGGCGCCGCCCGTACCGCCGTCCGCGCGCTCGGCCAGGCCGCCCGCACCCGGCCGTTCTGGCTGCTGGCCGGCGGCTTCGCGATCTGCGGCGCGACCACCAACGGCCTGGTCGGCACCCACTTCATCCCGGCCGCGCACGACCACGGCATGCCGGAGACCACCGCCGCGAGCCTGCTCGCCCTGGTCGGCCTGTTCGACATCGCCGGCACGATCGTCTCCGGCTGGCTCACCGACCGGGTCGACAGCCGGGTGCTGCTGGGCGTCTACTACTTCGGCCGCGGGCTGTCGCTGCTGGTGCTGCCGTCGCTGTTCGCGGCGAGCGCGCATCCGAGCATGGTCGTCTTCATCCTCTTCTACGGGCTCGACTGGGTGGCCACCGTGCCGCCGACGGTCACCCTGTGCCGGGAGTACTTCGGCGCCAGCGGCCCGGTCGTCTTCGGCTGGGTGTTCGCCTCGCACCAGTTCGGCGCGGCGATCGCGGCCAGCGCGGCCGGCCTGCTGCGCGACCAGTTGGGCACGTACAACGCGGCCTGGTACGGCGCCGGCGCGCTGGCCATCCTCGCCAGCCTGCTCAGCCTCATGCTCTTCGCCGGGAAGCGGCTCAAGCCGATCGCACCGGGCATCGGGCTGGTCGCCGCTGAGGCGTGACGTCACCGTCGTTTCCACGTACGGTAATCGGCATGCCGATCCTGGGCGGTCTGCCGCCACGAAACCCCGGTTTCGTGGGTCGCGAGGATCTCCTTTCCGGCCTGCGTGGGTCTCTCGCCGCGGGCCCCGTGGTGCTGCTTCCGGGCGCGGGCCACTCGCTGGGCGGCACCGGGCGGACCCAACTGGCCGTCGAGTATGTCTACCGGTACGCCGAGACGTACGACCTGGTGTGGTGGATCCCCTCGGAGCAGTCGGCCGGCGCCCGGCACGCGCTGATCGGCCTCGCCCAGGAGCTGGGGCTGCCGGAGACCGGCGACATCAACCGCACGCTGGCGGCGGTGCGCGACGCGCTCAGCCGCGGCGAGCCGTATCGGAACTGGCTGGTCGTCTTCGAGGACGCCAACCAGCCCGACGAGATCAAGGCGTATCTGCCCAGCGGCGCCGGCCACGTGCTGGTGACCAGCCGCAATCCACAGTGGCCGGCCGAGGTGGCGCAGGCTCTGCCGGTCGGCGTCTTCGACCGGGCGGACAGTGTGGACCTGCTGCGCCGCCGTACGCCCGAGCTCAGCCGGGAAAACGCCGAGCGGATCGCCGAGCGGCTGGGCGACCTGCCGATGGCGCTCGCGCTGGCCGCCGCCACCCGCACGATGACGGGCTGGTCGGTCGAGGAGTACTTGTCACGATTTAACGGAAAAAATCCGACAAGTACGGCCTGGTGCTTGGCCGCGGAAGCGCTTCGAGTCCACTCCCCGGCCGCCTACCAGCTGCTCGAGTTGGGCGCGTTCCTGGGCAGCGCGCCGGTCTCCTGGCGCGTGCTCTGGGGCGCCCGCATGCTGCCGCTCCCCGACGAGCTGGCCGCGACCGTGCGCATCGAGCGCCGGCTGAAGGCCGCCCTGCGGTTGATCGGCCGCTACGGGCTGGCCGAGCTCGACCCGCCCGGCGAAAGCCTGATCGTGCACCCGCTGACCCGCACGATGCTTGTCCAGGGGCTCGACGCCGACCGGCACGACACGCTGCTCGCCACGGTCCGCGGCATGCTCGCCGCCGCCGACCCGGGCGACCCCGACGACCCGGCCGGCCGCGCCCGCTACGCCGAGCTCACCCCGCACCTGCGGCACGCCGACGTGCTCGGCGCGGACCGCGAGGAGATCCGCCAGCTGGTCGTCAACTGCGTCCGGTTCCTGTACGCGACCGGCGACTACGACTCCAGCCGCGACCTGGCCGCCGCGGCCCGGCAACGCTGGCAGGAGACCCTCGGCGAGGCCGACGAGCAGACCCTGCTCGCCTCGTTCCACCTGGCCAACGCGCTGCGGGCGCTGGGCCGCACGGCCGAGGCCCGGCAGCTCAACGAGCAGACCCTGCGCTCCCAGCGGGCCGCGCTCGGCGCCGACGACGAGACCACCCTGGCCACCGCCAACAGCGTCGGCGCCGACCTGCGCATCCGCGGCATCTTCGGCCAGGCCCGCCAGCTCGACGGCGACAACCTGGTCCGCTACCGCCGGCTGTTCGGCGAGGGCTTCCCGACCGCGCTGCGCTGCGCCAACAACCTCGCCGCCGACCTGCGCCTGATCGGCGACTTCCGGGGCGCCCGCACCCTCGACGAGCAGACCCTGCGTCACCGGCAGGCGGTCCTGGCCGACGGCCACCCGGAGATCCTGTCCTCCCGGGCCGGGCTCGCCTACGACCTGTTCGGCATGGGCGACTACTCGGGCGCCGCGGAGGTGCTGGCCGCGATCCGCCCCGGCGCGGTCGCCGACGACCATCCGTTCGCGATCTGGGCCGCGCGGGTCGGCGCGATGGCCGCCCGCCGCCGCTGCCGGCCCGACGCGCTGCCCCTGGCCGAGACGACGGCCGAGTTGACCCGCCGCCGCTTCGGCGACCTGCATGTCGAAACGCTGGGCGCGCTGGTCACCCTGGCCCACGCGGCGACCTCGGTCGGCGATCTGGGGCGAGCGCTGGATCTGCTGGAGAGAGCGGTGGTCCGCTACCACTCGCTGCTCGGCGACGACCACCCGTTCACGCTGGCCGCGACGGCCGGTCTGGCGGGGGTGGTGCGGGCCGGCGGTGGGCACGTGGAGGCCCGGCGCATCGACCAGGAGGCGCTGCACGGGTTGCGCCGCAGTGTGGGCGCCGATCATCCGTTCACGCTGGCCTGCGCCAACGGGTATGCGACGGATTTGTTCGGGCTGGGGGAGCGGCAGGAGGCCCAGCAGATCGCGGCGGATACGTGGCAGCGGTCGCATCTGCTCCGGGGGGCGGAGCATCCGGATACGTTGGCGTGCGCCTGGAACGCCGTCCTGGATGGTGGGGACGAGGAGGCCCGCCATCAGGTTACGGCGGCGTTGGCGAAGGCGTATGGGGAAGGGCATCCGCTGCTGGCTCGGGTGGCTGCTGGGGAGCGGCTGGAGACTGAGGTTGATTTGCCGCCGCTCTGAACCCCCGTTGTGGGGATCTGGGCGGTTTGCTTTCGCTGCTTTGACCGTACGGGTGGGATGGGTCCCCGGTTTTGCGGGTCGGTGGGTGCAACACCGGCTCCGACTCCGGCTGCCGGGTGGGCCCGGCCCAAGAGTGCTGGGGCGGGGCTGGTCGGGGTGGCGCTTGTCTGCGGCGGGCAGAGGGATCGCTCGCTGAGCGAGATACTATCTGAGCGAGATACTCGTGGGGCGAGATACTCGCTGGGCTTGCGGATGAGGTAGCTGCGGCCGTGGGCGTGAGGAGACCGTCGGCGGGGGCAGGCGCTGTGGGCGCGTGGTCGGTTTCGTTGACTCTGTGGTGGGCCTGGGGTGGCGTGGGGTCCTGGGTGCGGTGGGGTAGACCCTGGGCTCTGCCCAGACCCGGCCATCGCTGCGAAGATCACAGGGGCTTGTGTGTTGGTTGCGGTGGGGCGGTGGGTGATCTCCTTGCGACGACATCCGTAGGGAATCTGATGCTGGGGTGGGGCGCAAGCAAACACCGCTTGCGCCCCACCCCGGCATCAGATGGCGTTCGGCTGCCGTCGCAAGGAGATCACCCACCTACAGGTCGAGGTGTGCGGCGGCTGCGCCGCCATGGCGCGCCGTTGTGGCTGGGGCCGTTGTCCGGCTGCGGCTGGAGCTGTGGGCTGTGCTGGCGGGCGTTGGCTGCGTGCGGGACGTCGGGCAGGACAGTCGGGCAGGAGCAGAAACTCTCCACGATCGGGTTCCGGGCCGCAGACCTTGATGAGTCCGTGTTCGGTGCGCGCACCAAAGCTTCACCCTTGCCGGGCTGGGCGCGGGGTCGCACGATTTGGGGGAAATAGGGGGAGAGGTGGTGGGGGCGGGCGGCGGTGTGGGGGCTAGGCGACGGCGCTTTGCTGGAGTAGCAGCGCGGTGAGGGCGGGGGCGGGCATGGGCCGGGCGAAGTGGTAGCCCTGGGCCTGGGCGCAGTCGAGGTCGCGCAGGCGGGCCGCCTGGGCGGCGTCCTCGACTCCCTCGGCGACGGGGGACAGGCCGAAGGTTCGGGCGATCTGGAGGACCGCCTCGGCTACTGAGGTGCCGGTGGGGGTGCTGGGCATCGCCTGGACGAAGGAGCGGTCGATCTTCACCACGTCTACCGGGAGGGTGCCCAGGTGGCTCAGGGAGGAGAAGCCGGTGCCGAAGTCGTCCAGGGCTATCCGTACGCCCAGGGTTTTCAGGGTGGACAGGATGCGGGCCGATTCGGTCAGGTCGGTGAGGGCCGTGGACTCGGTCAGTTCCAGGACCAGCAGGTGGGGTGGGATGCCGGTGCGGGTCAGGATCGCGCGGACGTCCTCTGGCAGGTGGGGGCTGGCCAGTTGGGCGGCGGAGAGGTTGACGTTCAGCTCGAAGGTGGGGTTGTCGCGCTGCCACTCGACAGCTTGCGTGCACGCCTGGTCGAGGACCCAGATGCCCAGTTCCGGCATCAGGCCGATCTCCTCGGCCAGGTCCAGGAAGGCGGCGGGGGCCAGCAGGCCGCGCAGCGGGTGGCGCCAGCGGATCAGGGCCTCGACGCCGACCGTGTGCTCGCCGGCGAGGTCGACGATCGGCTGGTAGTGGACCTCGAACTGGTGCTCGGCCAGGGCGGTGCGCAGGTCGTCCTCGTCCTGGCGGCGCTGCTCGGCGGCGGCGAAGCGGGCCGGGTCGAAGCGGCGGGCCACTCCCTTGCCGTCGTCCTTGGCCTGGTAGAGGGCCGCGTCGGCCTCGCGGAGGAGGGCGTCCACGTCGTGGTCGCGGCCGCGGGCGAAGGCGAGGCCGGCGCTGGCCCGGATGGTCAGCACGGTTTCGCCGAAGACCAGGGGCTGCAGCAGGTCGCGCAGGATGCGGTTGGCGACCGTGTCGGCGATCTGGTCGTCGGTGAGGCGGGGCAGCAGCACCACGAACTCGTCGCCGCCGAGGCGGGAGACGGTGTCGTTGGCTCGTACGTTCGCGTTGAGGCGTTCGGCGGTGACCCGCAGGAGTTCGTCGCCGGCGGCGTGGCCGTAGGTGTCGTTGACGCCCTTGAAGCCGTCCAGGTCCAGCAGGATCACCGCGGTCATGGTGTCGTCGGCGTCGGCCAGCGCGTCGTGAGCGTGGTCCATGAACATGGCCCGGTTGCCGAGGCCGGTGAGCGGGTCGCGGAACGCCTGCCGGGCGAGTTGGGCGCGCTGCCGGGTGAGGTCGCGCATCAGGCCCTGGTTGGTGCGCGCCCCGAGGAACTGGCGGACCAGGATGGTGCCGGCGACCACGATGATCAGCCAGGTGAGCGCGGTCTCGGCGCCGCCCTCGCCCGCGTTCAGCAGGGCGGCCATCACGACGGCCGCGCCGACCGGCGCGTACTGGGCCAGCGGCCAGCGATCGGCCAGCTTGGAGATCACGCCGCTGAGCACCACCACGATGCCGACCGGCAGCAGCCACTCGGGCACCCGGTGGTGGCCGGCGGTGAGCCGCCCGAAGGCGAGCGGCCAGGCCAGCACCATCAAGGACGCGAAGATCATGGCTTCGTCGATGCCGCGACGGACCCGATCCAGGGCCTTGCTGGAACTCATCAGCCACCTCCGCGCTGTCCATCGGCCGGCGCGAGGTCAACTTGAGAAGTCCAGCCAGTCCGCGATCTTGTCAAGCTCCTGGCCGGGCAGCGCGAGGTAGGCGGCGCGGACGAGTTCCGGCCGCTCGCGCACGCTCCGCCACGGGCCGGCGATCGCGATGCCGGCCCAGAGGTCAACTTCCCGCGGGCCCGGCGGTGTCTCCGGCTCGGTGGCGCGCCTCATGCTGTTCAAACCTTGGACGTACGCGTGGACAGCAGTCCCCGCTGCGCCACGTAGCCAGGCGTCGTCTCCGAGCCGTTGGCGGCTTCCGGGCGGAAGACTTTGGTCACCGTCGCGGAGTAACCGGTGCACCAGGTCCAGCCGATCACTGCGTTCGAGGGCCCGCCCGGTGTGCCCGGCGCGCGGCGTCGCCGCCGGTGGACGGCCGTCCGGCCACGCCTCGGCCAGCGCCTCGGCGTCCACGGTCAGGTTGCGGAGCCGCCAGCGGACGCGGTGCTCGATGTTCGCGCCGCGGGCCAGGCGCTCGATCTCGGGGTCGACCTCGTCGGCCAGCCAGCCGGCGACCTCCGCCCGCAGAGCCCGGACGAACCGGGCGCCGGCCGGGGTCAGGAGTCCGGCCAGGGCGTCGGCCGACTCGGCGACCGCGGACCGCCACCGGGCGAACTCGAACTGGGCCAGGGCCTGCCCGGAGGCGGCCGCCTCGGTGCGCCAGAAGCGGGTCACGGCCAGGTAGGCGTACGCGCCGTGCAGCAGGCCGAACGGCGGGCGCGGGTCGTCCCGCCAGGGCGAGTAGGTCGGTTGGGCGCCGGGGAGGACCAGGTCGAACAGGGTTCGGGTGGCGTTCAGGAGGCTGTGCTGGGTCTCGTGCAGGAGACCGACGGCCAGCGCGGTCGCGTCGGCGGGGGTGGAGAGGGCCACGGCGCCGAAGGCCTCGGCCGAGGTGGCGCTCAGGCCGGCCGAGCCGGGGTCGGGCTCGATCGGGACGATCACCCGCAGGACGGCGGCGACGGTGGCGGCGGCCGGGCGGTGCCGGGTCGCCAGCAGGTGCCAGGCCTCGGCGAGGAGCCGCCGCCAGGTGTCGACTTCTTGGCCGGTCAGCTGTCGGGAAGGGGTCAGACCCAGCCGGGCGCGGAGCGGGTCGGTGTCCTCCAGGCGGACCCTCAGGGTGAGGCCGGCATCGGTGGTGGAGAGGTGGTGCGGGGACGGCTCAGTTGGCCCCGGCGGAGTGCTCCCGGCTCGGAGCGCGGTCAGCGTGGCCGACGTGTGCAGCGCTTTCATGGGGTCGGAGAGCGACGCGCTCCGAGGCGCCTCGGGGAGTGGCTCCGCGTACCAGATGGGTGTTTTTTTGGGGTTGATCTGGGTTACTTCGCGGAGCAGGAGCAAGTGCCGGCTGATCTGTGCTTTGTGCAGCTCGGCGATGGTTTCGGCGGAGGGACGACCGGCCGCGAGGGCGGCGAAGGCGGCGTCGCTGAGCCGGAAGGTGCGCACCTAGAGCGCCGAGTTGAAGCCGGCTATCGGCTCGGCCGGATCGTCCAGCTCGGCGGCGAGGCGGCGCAGGCAGTGGGCCAGGGCGGTGTCGCCGTCGTGCGAGGCCAGCTCCTCGAGGGACATGCCGGACACGTCGACCATCGGCGACTGCCACGCCGCGGCTTCCTTATCGGCCGTCCGGTCCACGACACCCCCTTTCCCCGCGAGTAGTGACAATCAATGTATTGCGGCAAGGCTACGGTGGTCGCCGGGGTGGGTGACGCCCGGGCGGAGCGGGCGGGTGGCGCCGCCGTTGTTGCGCGTCCGTGATCTCATAGGGACGCCAACAGCTGGAGAGTCGGCGACGGAGGACGAACTGTGCCGGGTGGAAATCCCGAGGAGCGGCTGGCCGAGGTGGCCGAGCAGGATGAGGGGGACGAGCGGGAGCGGCCGGCCGGGCCGGTCATGCCGGTGATCCCGTTCCCGACGTTCGAGAACGTGCCGACCCTGCCGCAGCAGTCGCCCGGCAACGGATACGAGAGTGGAAGGGACAGCCGTGCCCGCTGACGTTCCCCAGTTGCCCCGGCGTGGACCGGCGCCCCCGGTCGACCGGATGAGCAACGCCGAACTGGCGCGGATGGTCGAGGCCGAGCACCCGTATCGCGGGAAGGCGCTGTTCGAGCTCTCCGACCGGATCCCGCACGACGACGACGCGGCGACGAAGGTGGCGATGCTCAGCCGGCTGACCTCGTTGCGGCGCGCGCGGCTGTTCGACCGGGTCTCGCTGGCCTGGTCGGCGATCATCGCGCTGCTTGCGGCCGAGACGGAGCACTCCCGGGCGTCCGCCTACGAGGCGTTCGGCGCGCTGGAGCCGGAGGAGCAGCGGGACATGCTGGATTATCTGGAGGTCTCGGCGATCGAGGAGGCCCACCCGCGCATCGCGTGAGCGGGCCTCACGGCGGCCCTTTCGATGGTCAGACCTCTACGTGGACGTCCTTGCGGAAGGCGACCCGGTCGCGGACGGCCTTGGCGTCGGGCTTCGGCTCGGGGTAGAACCACACCGCGTCCGGCGCGATGTGTCCGTTCGACGAGAGCGTGTAGTAGGACGCCTTGCCCTTCCACGGGCAGACGGTGTGGGTCTCGGAGGGCAGCAACAGGTCTTCCCGCAGGGACGCGCGCGGGAAGTAGTAGTTGCCCTCGACAACCACGGTGTCGTCGCTCTCGGCGATAACTTCGTCGTTCCAGATGGCCTTCGGCATACGGTCGAAGGTAGCGCGGAACCCGACGGGCGTCCGATATGCGAACATTAATCGCTATCGTGGGTGAAACGTGGCGACTCCTACCCACATTGCCCCGTAGGTGTATGAAGATCTAGAGTCAACCGCCACGCCAGACCCCGACGAGAGTGGCCCGGTGAACCACCTGAGCACCCTTCCGACCACCGGCGAGCAGGCACGACACGCGCTGCTGCTGCTCGGCGCGCCCGCCAGTGCCCGGCTCGTGGCGGACGTGCACGCGGCGCTGTTCGACGGGGATCTGACGGTGGCGACGCTGGTGCGGGAGCGGGTGCCGGGCCTGTGTGCCGCCCTGACGGGTGATTTGAGCGCGGCGCCGGGGCTGGTGGCGCTGGCGGAATGGCCGCTTTCCCGCCGGATTGTCACGCCGGCCGCCCGGCGCGCCGACGAGTTGGCCATGATCGTGCGGGTCGCCGAGTTCGTGGCGATGTCCCCGGTCGCCGGGCGGGCCGCGGCCCGGCTGCTGCGGGAGTTGGCGCAGCGCGTACCGGATGGGGTGGAAGCTCTTGATCTTGCGGCGGCGGCGCGGGCGGCGTTGACCGCCGAGTCGTTGCGCGAGGCGGTCGAGGCCGAGGCCGAGTTGCGGGCGCAGGTGCTGGCGCGGGCGGCCGACCTCGACGAGCGGCAGCAGTTGTACGGCGTTCCGGTCGTGCCCCACCAGCGGGAGAAGGGGTGAACCAGCTGGATCGGCTGCGCGGCTCGACGCCGGCGAAACGGCACAACGCGCGCACGATCGCGGCGCTGACCGGGAACCCGGGGTGCTCGCGGCGGGCGGTGCTCGACGCGGCCGGGGTGGACAAGGTCGCGCTCGCCTCGCGGATCGGGTTTCCGGGGAACTTCGGGCAGTCGCGGTTCGCCCTGGCGCGGGGGAACGCCTTCGAGGCGATGCTCAAGGCGGACGACTGCGCGCTGTTGCGGTCGGTGCTCGACGTGGGCGTGGTCGGGTATCACGATCTCGGGGCCGACTCGGACGACACGCTGGGGGCGCGGCACGAGCGGACCCGGGGATTGCTCGCCTCGGCCACCTCGGCGTTGATCGACCATCCGCTGCTGACGCTCGAGGTCGGCGGGCAGACGGTGTTTCTCGAGCCGGATCTGATCGCGTTCCAGAGCGAGGGGCGGCTGCGGGTCGTCGAGATCAAGTCGTTCGCGATCGTGGACGGGCAGGCGGACTCGGCGGCGGTGTCGTCCGCGGCGGTGCAGGCTGCGGTCTACGTGCTGGCGCTGCGGGCGCTGCTCGGCGAGGATCGGGTCAGCCACGAGGTGGTGCTGGTCTGCCCGGCGAACTTCTCGCTGCAGCCGGTTGCGGTGGTTTTGGACGTACGGAAGCAGCTGTCCACGCTGCGGCGGCAGTTGTCGCGATTGTCGTCGGTTTCTTCGCTTATCAGTTCCTTCCCCCCTTCGGTGTCTTTTGACCTAGCGCTCTCCCCGTCGACCCTGATCGAGTCGCTGTCGCTGGTCGATGCCCGATATGCTCCCGAGTGCCTGTCGTCCTGCGAAATGTCGGTATATTGTCGGGAAGAGGCTTCGGGAGCCACGGCGGCGTTGGGGCGGTCGGTGCGAGAGTCGCTGGGCGGCATCGAGGAGGTCTCGGTGGCGCTCGATCTGGCGCGTGGGGCGGTCGCGCCCGCGCCGGATCAGGCGGAGGCGGCCGCGCTGCTGCGGCAGGCGGCTCGCTTGCGGGCCGAGGCGCTTTCTTGAGTACGCTCGTCGCGCTCGCCCGGGCACAGGCCTTCGAGGCCGGACGGGCGCAGCCGATCGCCACGGTTCGTCACCTGCATGTGCACGACCGGCCGTTCGTCCTGATTCCGCTGGCCATGGCCGGGGAGGCCAACGCCCCGCTCGCCGCCATGGTGGGAACCGTCGCCTCCGAGCCGCGGCTGCTCGTCGTCTCGCAGCCGCGCAACCGCGATGAGCGGTTCGCCTTCGCCGCCGAGCTGGCCGGGCAACTGGTGCCGTACCTGGAGTCGTTCGCCGGCGAGACCGAGGCGGTGCCGGTCGACCGGGGGCGGGACGTGCGGTACCGCTTCGTCGACGCGCCCCAGGTCTGGGTGCCGAACTCCGGCGGCGTCGACTTCCTGCGCCTCCTCGGCCGGTCGACCCGGTTCCGGCGGGTCGACGGCGACTATCCGGTGCCGCCGTCGGTGCCGCTGCTGGGCCGGTGGCTGACGTTTCTGGCCGGGTCGGCCGAGATGCCGGGGTCGGCGCTGTTCCCGACCACGGTGCAGGCGCTGATGCTGCACTGGGCGACCGGGCAGAGCGGGGCTGAGGACAACCACCTGGGGTCGCTGCTGGCGTGGATCGAATCGGGCGCGGAGGCGGCCCGCGAGGCCGAGCGGGGACCGGTCGCCGGGCCGGCCACCGACCCGGACTTCGACAACCACGTGCTGACGCCGCTGATCGCCGACGCCGATCCCGGGCTGCCGAAAGTGCTGCACGACCTGCTGCTGCCCACCTGGGCGGGGATGTGGCGGGCGCTCGATCTGCTGCGCGGGCTGCCGCCGGGCGCTCGGGTGGCGTCGCGCTGGGATGGGGATCGGGACGCTTATTCGGCGTACGTCCAGCACCTGGCCGAGGACGGCGCGCCGCAGCCCCGCCGGGACGGCGCGGTGGCCGCGGCCGCGCGTTTGCAGCGGCTGGAGAACGCGGCGGCCCGCTACGCGGTGCAGCGCGCCTTCGACGATCCGCTGGTGATGGCCGAGTACCGGCTGGCCGGGGCGGCCTTCGGCGGCGTGGTCACGCTGGCCGCGCCGGACCGCGTCGACGACACCGGGAAGCGGCCCGTCCTCCGCCCCCGGATCATGGTCGCCACCACCGAGACGGTCCGGGTCGAGGCGGGCGCCACGTTGACGTCGCCGGCCCGCCCGGCGCAGAAGGCGAAGGTCATCTCGGTGACGGCCACCGCGACCGGCTACGACGTGCTGCTGGAACTCTCCGGCGGGATGGGCCGCAAGCTGGTGGCCGAGCCCGGCAGCGTCCCGTCGGTGGGCGAGACGTTGCTGCTCACCACCCTGAGCGAGGCGTACCGGCCGGGCGCGGCCTTCCCCGAGCCCGCCGATACACCGTGGACGCACGGCGGCCCGCCTACCGAACCTTGATGACCAGCAGCGCTACGTCGTCGTCCCGGCGGGTGGCGGTGTTGAGCAGGAGCGTGCACAGGTCGTCGGTGGGAAGCGCGGCCTTCCCCTGAATCGCCTCGCGGATGCGGCGGATCCCCTCGTCGATGAGCTGCGCGGGGTTCTCGACCAGGCCGTCGGTGTAGAGCATCAGCGTCGAGCCGGGGGTGAGGCGGCGGCGGTAGGTGCTGCGCTCGTCGCGCGGGACCAGGCCGAGCAGCGGCTCGGGTGCCTCCCACCAGACCTCGACCTCGCCGTCCGGGCGCAGCAGCACCGGCGGGGGATGGCCGGCGTTGGCGAAGGTCAGCTCGTAGCCGTCGCCGTCGCGGCGCAGCCGGGCCAGCACGGCGGTCGCGGCGGCGGGCATGCCGAGCCCGTGCAGCGCGCGGTCGAGCTGGGCGAGCAGCGGGCCCGGCTCGTCGTCGCGGCCGTAGGCGTCGCCGCGGACCAGGTTGCGGACCTGGCCCATGGTGGCGGCGGCCTCGATGTCGTGGCCGGAGACGTCGCCGACCGCGAGCATGACGCTGCCGTCCGGCTGGACGAACGCGTCGTACCAGTCGCCGCCGACCGCGGCGCCGATCTGCGCCGGGAGATACCGGGCGTGCAGCTCGACGCCCGGAATCTCCGGCAACTCGGGCAGCATGCTGTGCTGCAGCACCTCGGCGACGTGGCGCTGCCGGCCATAGAGCCGGCTGTTGTCGACCGCGAGCCCGGCGCGGCGGCCGATCTCCACGGCGGTGCGCTCCTCGGCCTCGCCGAACGTGCCCCGGCCCGCGCCGTTGACCAGGATCACCACGCCGACGATGCGCCGGCCGACCGGCGCGGTGATCGGGGCGACCAGATAGGAGCCCAGGCCGATCCGCTCGGCGATCTCGACGATCTCGCCGGGCAGCACCCGGGCGCGCAGCGCAGCCGGGTCGGCCGTCTCCGCCCGGATCGGCAGCGCGCCGCGTTGCACGGCCGCGACCAGGGATTTCATCTCTCGGGGTGCCGCGGCCGCGAGCTGGGCGAGGCGTTTCGCCGGTTCTGCGTACGCCGGGTCGTGGTGGGCCGCCGACACGTGCCGGACGGTGCCCGACGGTTCGGCCAGCGCGACGACGCACCAGTCGGCCAGCCGCCCGGCGACCGTCCGCCCCAGCCGGCCGAGCGCCTCGTCGATGTCCATCGTGGCGGTCAGCGTCTCGGACAGCTCGCCGAGCAGGGTGAGCTGGTCGTGCGCCGACTCCGCGGCCCGGCGCGCCTCGTCGGCGATCTCCCGCGCTATCCGCAGCCGCAGCTCGGAGGAGCAGATCTCGCCGAGCTCGGCCAGCAGCGCGAGCTCGCTGCGCGTCCACTCGCGGGACTCCCGGTCCATCACCGCCAGGGTGCCGAGCACGTGACCCTCCGCGTCGGTCAGCGGCACGCCGGCGAAGGCGACCGCGCCGAGCTCGTGCACCGCGGGGTTGTCCCGCATCCGCGGATCCACCCGGGTGTCCGAGACGACCAGCGGCCGCCCGTCCTCGACCACGTGCCGGCTGAGCGAGTGACTGAGCGGCATCTCCCGGGACTTGGCCAGCGGCTCGGGCAGGCCCACCTGACCCGGCAGGAACTGCCGATCGGCCCCGAGCACGGTCACCACCGCGGCCGGCGTCTCGATCAGCCGCTCGACCAGCACGGCAATGCGGTCGAAGGCGGCATCGGGCCGCGCGCCCACCCCAAGTCGCCGAACCGCCCGCAGACGTTCCGGATGCGCGAGAACGCCTTCCGCTGTCCCGACCAAGTCTCCCCGCAGCACGTCGCCCCCCGGCCGCCCAGACCTGACAGGCTACCGGCCCGCGAACGTCGTATCGACCCTCCGTTCATCCCATCCAGGCCTTGCCAGCAGGCTTTTCGGGGTCGGGGTCAGCTTTCCGGCTCGAGGCCTTCCGGCTCGAGGCCTTCCGGCTCGGGGCCTTCCGGCTCGGGGCCTTCCGAGGCGTCAGCTTTGCGGGGCCGGGTCGGCTGCGGTGGTCACCTCGGCGAAGGCGGCCAGCGGCGCCCACCGCTTCGTCCACTCCTCACGCAGGTCGACGAAGGCCGCGTCGGCCAGGCCGAAGGTCGACACGGTCACCTCCATGCGCGCCGCCTCGTGCCGGTCGAGCGGGACCCGCCCGGCGACCACGATCAGGTGGCCCTCGGCGTTCACCGTCCAGGCGACCCGCGGACCGAAGCGTTCCCACCCGCCGTCGGCGAGGCTGAGGGCCTGCCGGCCGGTCGTCTCGCCGGTCAGGTACAGCGTGCGGCGGCGGCCGGTCGGGCGGGCGCTGAACAGATACCGCAGCTGGACCAGGAAGGCGCGCCAGCCCTCCTCGATCGCGTCGTACCGCTCGGGGCCGCCCGGACCCGTGCCCTCGCGGGAGACGCGTACCCGGGCGAGCTCGTCGCCGCCGCTCACCTCCAGGTAGGACCCGTCGGCCCAGCCCATCCGCTCGGGCGCCAGCAGGGTCGCCTCGTCGACGAAGATCTGCCGGATCTCGGCGGCCAGCCCGTCGTAGTCCCAGCCGAACCACTGATGCAGCACGGCGGGCTGGGTCACCGCCTCCCACACCTCGTCCCGGCCCGCGTCCACGGTGACGTGCACGTCGTACGGCTTCAGCCCGCGTTGATCGGTCATGCCCCCCATCATTGGGCTAAGCACCCGCTCACGCCACGTGGCGGCCGGCTTCGGGATCGATCGGTGACGGTGCCCGTGCAGCCGCACACGCGCCGGCCCACCCCGCAACCGATCGGCAGCCGTCGAACGACGCCCCGCGACGCCCGCTGACGCCCCGGTAGCGGCCACTTCAGGGTCGAGCGGCAGCTGTCGGGCAGCGCCTTTGCGGGGTCAGGCGGTGGCTGTCGGGCGGCTCTCGCACCGGGGTCGGGCGGAAGATGTCGGGCGGCGCTCCCTTCGAGAGTCGTTCGATGGCTGTCGGGCCGCGGGGTCGGACGGCGGCCGTCGAGCTGCTCGCTCCGGGGTCAGACGGCCGGGCCGTGACGCCGACGCCGCGCGGCGGCCGCAGCGGGGTCGAGCAGTGGTCGTCGGGTGGCGCGCGCATCGGGCGAGCGGCGGTCGTCGGGCGGCGCCCGCGTCGGGTGAGGGGTGGTTGTCGGGTGGCGCCCGCGTCGGGTGAGGGGTGGTTGTCGGCGGGTTGTGGTCAGGCCACGCGGCGGCCGGCTTCCGGGTCGATCGGTGACCGGCGGCCCGCGGTGAGGCCGGAGCGGATCGTGCGGCGGGTCTCGGCGCGGCCCAGCCCGCACCGCCGCGCGGCCGCGTCGAGTTCGCGGATGACGTCGCCCGGGTCGAGCAGGCCGGCGCCGACCAGCCGGCCGAGGGCGAACGCCGCCCGGTTGAGCGTGTCGTTGCGGGTGCCCACCGGCGCGGACGCCACCCGGTCGGACTCGGCCGTCAGCGCGGCCCGCCCGTACCGATCGGGGTGCGCGATCACCCGCGGCGGGGACCCCCGCCGCGCCGCGGGGGGCGGGGGCGGGCCCTCGATCAGGGCGCGGAGCGGGGCCGGGCCGACCGGCAGCGCGTCACCCGGACGGCGGACCCAGCGATACTCCCCGCCGCGGACGTGCCGGGACGGCGGGGCCACCACATAGCCGCCCGCGCCGCGCCAGTCGAGCCCGGGGAGCAGGCCCACCCGGTTGCCGAAGCCCATCGGGCGGAACCACAGGTGCCAGCCGCCGCCACCGGTCCGCACCCGGGGGCCGGGCGGCAGCTCGCCACCGAGGAGGTGGGTCAGGCCGTGCCAGCCCTCGGCCGAGTCGATATCGGCCACATCCATCGTGATGCCGGTGCGCAGCCCGACATTCGCCTCGGGCCAGCGGGACCACCACACGTCGATGAGCCGCGGGTCGGTGGTGGCCTCGGTGAGGCCGTGTCGCAGCCGGGGATGCTTGCCGGGCCGGTCGCATCGCACTCCTTTGTCGCAGGAACAGCCGCAGCTCGGGTCAGGCGTGTGCACCGGCAGGACCGGGATCCCGTGCCGGGCGTACGCCAACGCGGCTGTCAGCAACATTAGAACAAGCGTACGACAATTCAGTGGGCCGTCAGCGACTCCAGCACATGGGCGATATGGTGCGAAGTGCTCCAGGAGATCCAGCTCGCCGAGCTGCCGCCGCCGTGCGCCGTCCGGGCTCGCCGGGCGATCTCGGCGTCGCCCCAGGAGAAGCGCGCGCCCGTGGCCGGCCACTGCGGCGAGCGCACCAGCGTGCGGCACAGGTCGTGGCAGCGGTCGTCGCTGCGGGCGCCGCGGCGTGCCCAGCGGTAGATCCACCAGTCGTTCTCGGAGGTGTAGCGCAGGGTCGGCAGCTGGCGGTGCCGCTGCACGCCGAGCCGCCGCACCGGCGAGGTCACGCCGTAGTCCGAATAGCCCACGCCGGGCTCACCGAGCCGGCTCCACACCCGAGCGTCCAGCCGTCCGACCGAGACCGGCCGGTCGGTGGGCAGGTCGTCGAGGTTGGCCGGCATCGCGCCGGAGGCCACGCTCACCGACCGCCACGGCATCCCGCGCGCCCAGCGCAGCACCCGCCGGCACTGCTCCTCGACCACGTCGGCGTGCGCCACACAGGCGGTCTCGGCCAGGTCGATCAGCAGGTCGACCTCCTCGGCCTCCAGGCCCGCGCCCTGCAGCAGCCGCTCGGCCACGGCGTCGGCCTCCGCCGGATTCCCGGCGTCGACATGCGGCTGAAGCCGCAACACCGCACGACGCAGGTGCATCCGCGCGGCCAGGCCGTGGGCGGTCAGGCGACGATTGCCGTCGTACGCCCGGAGCACCGGAACCATCGTCACCCCGAGGTCGGCCAGCGACTCCGCCAGATCCAGCGCGGGCCTCCACAGCAGACCGCGTGGCTCGGGCACGGCGCTGAAGTCGATCGCGACCGCTCCCGCGCGCGGCGGCAACTGCCGGATCAGCGCCAGCAGGCCCGGCCCCGACTCCACCTCGAGAATCGGCATGACTCTCGACTCGTCGCCCGGCGCCAGATGGCTGAGCGCCGCCAGTTCGCCCCGTCGCGGCCGCAGGATCGGACGGTAGACGTCATCCCGCAGGGAACCCGCCGTCGTGAAGACCGCCATTTACCCAGAGTAGCGACTCGTGTCGGATTCGCGACAATCACGAGTGTAAATGAGCGAGTATTGCCTGATTTGCCTCCCAGCCGTCGGGGAACTTGACCGGCACGTTGAGGTGCACCGGCTCGGTGGACGGGTGCGCATCGAGCAGCTCGGCGATGCCCGCCCGGGCCACGATCACGCAGGCGTGCCGGTGCCGCGAGGTCAGCACGCACAGCCGACCGGACTCCAGGTGGAACGCGGTCGCGTCGCGCCGGCCGGACAGCGGATGCAGCACGATGGTCAGGTCGTACTCCCGGCCCTGCAGCCGGTTGGCCGTGTCGACCGTGACGCCGACCGCCTCGGGCGGGAGCAGCGCCCGGACAGCGGCGGCCTGGTCGCGGTGCGCCGCCCCGATCGCGACGCGGGCCGGTGTCAGCGGCTGCTCGCCGGCCTCCGAGTGGGCGACCGCCTGCCGGCTCAGCGCCCGGCCGGCCAGCGCCGCGCAGGCGGCCGCCGCTTCCGCATCGGTGCGGATCGTGAACCGGGGCGCGAGCTCGTGCAGCCCCCAGCCGGTCGCCGCCGCCCGGTCGAGCACCTCGTCGAGCGCCCAGCCGGTCGCGGCCCGGTCGAGCACCTGGTCGAGCGCCCGGTCGGCGGGGCCGGCCGCGGTCGGCGCCCCGAAGGTCAGCCGCCGATCGCCCGGCCCGGTGCCCGACCGGAACCCGGTGAACGGGTAGAAGGCCTCGGCCACCACCGACGCGGCCGAGTGCGGCAGCCGCCAGGACACCGGCAGGCGGTGCACCGGCAGGTCGGGATTGTGCCGGAGCAGCACGGCGACCGCGCTCTGCATCGGATCCCACGAGAGGCCGGTCCAGCGGTCGACCTCGACGGTGGAGAACGGGTCGAGCTGGCCCGGGTCGCCGACGAACAGCGCGCGCTCGAACCGCGGCGCGACCCGGAGCAGCGCATCCGACCGCATCTGGTACGCCTCGTCGACGATCGCCCAGGGCCAGCTGCCCTCGGTGACCGTCGCCCATTTCGCGGCCGTGCCGATGGTGATCGCCGGCGACCCGAGCTCGGCCACCTTGGCGCCGACCCGGCAGGCGGGATGGTCACGGACGCGGTCGGAGGGCTCGTAGTCGACCGCGGAGAGCCGGCCGACCCGCACCTCGGGCGAGCGCGCGCCGAGCCGCTCGATCAGGTCGTCGACCTGCTCGTTGGTCTGCGCGACGATCATCAGCGGCGACCCGGCGGCGGCCAGCTCGCCGGCCGCCCGCACCACCAGCGTGGACTTCCCGGCGCCCGGCGGCGAGTCGACCACGACCCCGCGATGGTCGCCGACGCGCAGCTCACGCAGCACGGCGTCGACGACGCGGGCCGCCTCGGCGGCCGGACTGACCGGCGGGGTCGCCATCACCGGGGCCGGCGGGTTCGCCATCATCGGGGCACCGTAGCGCGGGCCTCCGACACTTTCCGGCCGCCACGGCGCGGTCGGGTAATCAAGCGGCCGCCGCGGCGCGGTGGGGTCGTCCGGACGAGCCATCCCGCGGCCGCCGGGGATTTGCCAGGCGGGACTACCCTGTGTGTCGAACTCGTCACTCTGGATGGAGGGCGGCCATGCTCGACGGGCGAGACTTCGAAGCGGCCGAGCGGATGATCGACGACTGGCAGGCCGGCATCGACGAGCGGGCCGCGCGGGCCCGGGAGCTGTCGGCCCGGCTGTCCCGCCTCTCGGCCCGCGCGCGCAGCGACGACCGGCTGGTCACGGTCACCGTCGGCGCCGCCGGCGACCTGGTCGGGCTCGAGCTCGACGAGCGCACCCGGCAGCGGCCGGCCGCCGAGACGGCCCGCACGATCCTGAAGACGCTGCGGGCGGCGCAGGCCCGGCTCACCGCGGCGGTCGCCGACGCGACGGCCGAGACGGTGGGCGCCGACTCGCCGACCGGGCGCGCGGTGCTCGCGTCCTACGCCGGCCGGCTGGGTGGTGCGTGATGCTTCCGCAGGTGAGCGTCCGGCACCCCGACCTGATGACGCACGCCGCGACGGTCTCGGCCGTCGGCGACGAGGTGGCGACCGCGCAGGACGCCGGCCGAGTGGTACGCCCGGGCGCCGACGCGTACGGCAGATTGTGTTCGATGGTCCCGGCGATGCTCGCCGAGCTGCAGGATGTCATGGTCGACGGCCTCGGCTCGGCCGCCGACTCCCTGCACGACACCGCGGCGCTGCTGCGCGTCACCGCGGCGGGCTACGCGGCCACCGACCAGCGCCGGGCCGACGCCTTCGACAGCATCCGCGCCGGCGGCTGATCCCCGCGGCAAGTCCGATATGAGTAAACCGGCCCAAGCGGCAAATCCCGTGTCGGGTGGGTCCGTGCGGGGCTAGTGACGGATATCCGACAGCCGGGCGGTTCGGGGCTTGGCGGCGGACCGGCGGGGGATGCGCGCCTGGCGCGGGGGCCTCCGGCCAGAGTGGACCTTGGGGGCTCGAGGCCGGCCGTACGCAATCTTGGGGTTGGTCTGGTTGATGTTCCCCAGGTGCTGGTCGGGGCACTGATCGCCGTCACTGTGAGTGGATGTTTGCACAGTGGTCACCGCGTTGAAATATGACAGTGATTCACTGTGTAGGCACGTGGAATAGCGAGGCCGGCATGCAACTTGCACGTGCGGTTCGCCGTGCAAGTTGCATGTTTCGCAACGTCTCCACCTGCTGCTCCGTCGTCGTAGCCCAGTTTTGATCGTCGCGCGGTATTTCATTCATGAGCGTTTCTGCGATGTGGGAGGCGAACCCTTCCAGTCGATCACCGGAAGTGGAACTCTTCTAAGCCAGCAGTAACGCCCGCGACACGGACGGTGGTGGTAACGAATGCGCCCAGACGTTCTGGTCGGTCCGAGCGAGTGGGTGGTCGAGCAGTTCGGCGACAAGGTCGCCGGCGAACTGTGGACCCGGGTCCCCGAGGCGTTGAGCACCGCTATCGACCGGGAGGTCAACGCCCGTCCCGCTATGACGCAGACCCAGGAACGAGTGCTCGCGAATCCGCGATGGCCGCTCCCGTACGAGGAGCTCGTGCTGTTCCTCGGCGCGCTTCCGGGCGCCGAGATCATCAGTGTTCCCAAGTCGGTCTACCAGCTTGTCGTGATCAATGGGCACGTCGTCGTGCCGTGGTGCTACGGGCAGTCCGCCCAGGTGTCCATGCGGGACGCCGAGGTCGGGCGCTCGTTCGGCCGGCTCGCCCGGGAGTTGCTGCGCCGCTTCGGTCCGCCCTGGCGGCGGTCCCAGGCCGAGGCGCCCCTCCCGCTCGACGCCGTCGACGAGCGCGAGGTCGCCAAGATCTGCGCGGCCATCGCGAAGCTCGAGCCGAAGCCCGAGGTGGTCATCGCCGGTTTCGCCGGCGCGCCGCAGCTGGGACTGTTGCGGGCCTGCCTCGGTGAGATCAAGTCCACCGACAACGGGCACCTTCTCTGGAGCCACCTCGACGATCTGCCCCTCCCGCCGCCCGTGATCCCCCGGCCGCGCCGCATGCGGTTCCCCTGATCTCTTCTCGCGCTTTCCCTGGCCGCACGCAGCCCGCCACTGCGTGCGGCTGTTTTGTGTGGTGGGTGTGGGGAAAGCCAGGAGCCATGGATCGAGGAAGCAGCAAGCACGGCGCCCGCATCGACGACGAGATGAGCGACGAGGTCCGGGGCGAGGTACGCGGCAACCCGGGCGGGCGCGCCGAGGAGTGGCACCTGGCCGAGCCGTCCGGCGAGGACCAGCCGGATACCACCGAGTTCCTGGACGTCGACGAGTCCGAGCAGTTCAGCCGTTTCGGGCGGTATATCGGGCGGTCGGCGCTGCCCGGGGACCGGGAGGCGCTCAAGCGCAGCGCCGAGGCCCTGCACGCGCCGGATGACGTGCTCGACGACCTCGACCGGTTGCCGGCCGGAACGGTCTTCGACAATCTCGCCGAGGCCTGGACGGCCTTGGGCCGCCGGTGACGGTGTCGTATGTGGTGACCGGTGGCGGTCGCGGGATCGGCCGGGCGATCGTCGAGCGGCTCGCCGGGCAGGACGACGTGGTCGCGGTCGTCGAGCACGACCCCGGCGCGCTGGCCTGGCTCGACGGGCACCCGGCCGCCGACCGGCTGCTGCCCGTCGTCGGCGACGCCGCGGACGACCAGGTCGCGAGCCGGGCGGCCGGCCGGGCGGCAGCCGTCGCGCCGCTGCGGGGGTGGGTCAACAACGCGGCGATCTTCCGGGACGCCTGGCTGCACGAGACGCCGGCCCGGGAGGTGCTCGGGCTGATCGGCCGCAACCTCGACCCGGTCGTGGTCGGCTGCGCCGCGGCCGTCCGGCATTTCCTGAGCGAGGGCGCGGCGGGCGCGATCGTCAACGTCTCGTCGCATCAGGCCCAGCGGGCGGTCCGGGGCGCCTTCGCCTACGCGACGGCGAAGGCGGCGATCGAGGGCGTGACTCGCGCGCTTGCCGTGGATTACGGACCTTCGGGCGTACGAGTGAATGCCGTCGCCCTGGGTTCGATCGCCACCGACCGGTCGGACGCCTACCTCGCGTCGCTGGCCGACGACGCGAGGGCCGGCTTCGCGCAGGAGATCCGCCGGTTGCAGCCTCTGGGCCGGCTGGGCCGCCCGGCCGAGGTGGCCGACGTGGTGGCGTTCCTGCTGTCCGCATCGGCCGCCTTCGTGACCGGCGCCGTCATCCCGATCGACGGCGGGCGATCGGCCGTGGGACGCGACCCGGAAGAGGCGTGACCGGGAACCGGAAAAGTCGCGAAATGGCATGTCGGACGGGCTTGCACCAGTAGTCGTAGGACTATAGTCGTGTGCATGGACGGCAAGCCGATGCGCCTGGCCGGCGCTCACGAGGTCCGGGAACTGCTCGGGGTCAGTCGCCAGCGGGTCTACCAGTTGGCGGCCCGCCCGGATTTTCCCGAGCCGGTCGCCATCCTGGCTCAGGGCAAGGTCTGGGCGGTCGACGACATCGAGCAGTGGATAGCCGACTATCGAGCGCCGAGCGGCGAGGCCGACCTGGTCGGGGCCGGCGCCGGAGGCGTCACTCGGCCGGCGGAGCCGGGCTGAGATAGGCGGTGGAGAACGGCTCGCGCCGGGCCCGCATGTCGGCGTAGGCGGTGAGCACCATCGGCGCCACGACGATCGAACCGGCCAGCGTGAAGACGGTCGCGAGCACGGTCGAGGTCACCGTGGCCACCACCGGCGTTCCGATGGCGCCCACGCCGCCGGTGACGATGCCCTGGGTGATGGCGAAGAGGAGGCTCACGCCGTAGTAGATGACGATCCGGCCCAGTGCGGCGCCGATGTCGGCGTGCAGCAACTGGAACGAGCGGGAGATGGCGTTGCCGCGCTCGAGCAGGACGACGGCCGGCAGCACCGTGAAGGCCGCCCCCAGGTAGAGGCCGGGCAGGATGCAGAAGAAGACGCCCGCGACGACCATCAGGCCGACCGGGATGCCCCAGCCGATCAGGGCCGGGGTGCGGCGGAGCCCGTCGCGCAGGGCGGCGCCGATCGAGATCCGGCGGCCGGTCGCCGCCTGGACCAGGATGCCCTGCGCGGTCAGGCTGACCATCGTGCTCAGCAGGCCGCCCACCAGCAGCGCCACGCCCAACCGCAGGAGCACGTGGAGCAGGTCGCTCGGGGCGATCTCCTGCGCGTCCGGCCCGATGTCGTTCGACGCCCCGGCCTGCGCCCACGCGATGAGGATCTCCAGCGCGGGCACCGAGATCAGGTAGACCAGCAGCAGCGGCAGCCAGGCCGTCTTGAGCAGGCTGAGGCTGCGGTTCCACCAGCCGGCGATGTCCCTGCTGACCAGCGGGTCCTCGGGGCCGGCGTAGTACTGCGACGGAAGGGCGTAGGCGGGCGGCGGGCCTACCGGCGGGCCGTAGGGCGAAGGCCCATAGGCGGGCTGCCCGTACGGCGGCGGCGTGAACGCGTCGTCCGGGTTGGGGGGCGGGTTCTCGCTCACGTGGTCACGCTCTCACTCAAGATCGGCGACGACACCTTACCGGGTCGGCGCGCGTGCCGCGCCCACGGCGGCGCGCGACAGCCCGCTCTAGAATCGGGAAGATGTCCGAGCAGGGGGAATCGCCCACGACGATCCGGGATCGGGCCGTCGCGGTCGCCGACTATCTGCTCGCCGTCCGCGCCCAGATGGAGCGCCCGGCCCGCACCGTCCCGGCCGACGCGCACCGGCTCGACCGGCTGCCCGGCCATCCGGCCTGCCAGACCGGCCCGGCCGCGGACGGTACCTCGTGGCTGCGGGTCGGGCTGCCCGATCTGCCGCCGCCGGTCGAGGTGCCCGCGGCGTTGCGCCGGCGCTTGCGGGGCGACGTCTCCGCGGCCGACGAGCCGCAGGCGGAGGAGGGCGAGCAGGACGACTTCGAGACCTGGCGCGATCAGGTCTGGCGGCCGTGGGCGCACGCGACCGGCGAGGCGGAGAAGACCCGCGTGCTGCACCGCCAGCTGTTCGACCTGATGCACCAGCTGGACATGACGGCCGCCACCACCGAGCTGGTCTGGGGCCACGGCGTCCTGAACACCACGATCAACGGCGAGCGGGTCCGCTACCCGCTGGTCGCGACCCCGGTGCTGATCGAGTACGAACCGGACAGTTCCCTGGTCACCGTCTCGCCGGCCGGCCCGTCGCGGCTGCAGACCGACGCGCTGACCGGCCTCGACGACCGCTACCTGGGCCAGCTGCTGGCCCTGGCCGGCCCGGCCGGCACGCTCGAGGTCGACCTCTGGAACGACCTCGACCGGCGGGAGCTGTTCGAGCGGGCGCTGGCCCGGCTCGGCTACGACAAGGTCGTCACCGACGGGATGGCCGAGACCACCCGGCCGCATATCGAGGATGTCGGCGTCCTCTTCGCCCGGCCCAAGCAGCGCCTGCTCCGCGGCTTCCTGGAGAGCCTGCGCGACCGCCTGCTGGCCGGCGACACCACGAGCATCGGCGCGCTCGCCGCGATCGTCGCGCACGAGCCGTCCCGCCTGCGGATGCCCGACGACCAGCCGGAGGCCTGGCAGCGGGTGGGCGAGCGGCTGCTCATGCCGCTGCCGACCAACGAGGCGCAGGAGTCGATCGCCCGCCGCCTCGCCCAGCACCGCAACGTCGCCGTGCAGGGGCCGCCGGGCACCGGCAAGACGCACACCATCCGCAACCTGATCTGTCACCTGATGGCGAACGGCAAGCGGGTGCTGGTCGTCGCGCAGAAGGAAGATCCGTTGCGGGTGCTGCGGGACGGCCTGCCCGAGGGCATCCGGTCGCTCTGCCTGGCGGTGCTCGGCCGCACCACCGATCAGCTGGTGCAGCTCCAGCTGGCCGCGCGCGAGCTGGCCGACCGTGCGGCCACTCTCGACCAGCCGGCCGAGGCGCGGCGGGTGGAGCGGCTCACCGGGCTGCTCGAGGAGGCCGAGCGCGAGCTGGCCAGCGCGCTGGCCGGGCTGCGCGCGATCGCCGAGAACGAAGCGGTCACCTACCCGATCGACGGCGTTCCGCAGACACCCGTCGAGGTGGGCGCCTGGCTGCGGGAACGCGCCTCGGCGCAGAGCGGCATCCCGGATCCGGTGTCGGCCGCGCCGCCGCTGACCGCCGACGAGTTCGGCGCGCTGCTGGCGCTGTCGCACCGGCTGACCCCGGAGGACCGGGCCGCGGCGCTGCGCCGGCTGCCGGAGACCGGCGATCTGCCGGAGGCCGCCGAGGCGGCGGAAACCCGGGCCGAGCGGGCGTCGCTCGGCGAGCGGGTGTCGCGCGCCGCGACCCAAGGACTAGATCTCGCGGCCGTACGCGCGGCCGACCTGCCCGCGGTGCGGAAAGACCTGCGCGACGCGCTGTCCTGGCTGCGCCGCCGCGAGGGCGCGTGGACCGACCGGCTGGGCCGGCTGCTCAACGATCCGCACTGGCGCTCGGTCTGGGGCGACCACGTGACGGCGACCGAGGCGCTGCTCGCCGAGCTGGCCGCGCTGACCCGCGAGCTGGCCGGTCATCGGGTGACCGTGCCCGACGCGTACGCGCGGGAACCGAAACGCCTGCTCGCCCAGCTCGCCGAGGTGCACCAGCGGTTCGTCTCGGGCCGCGGGCTGAGCCGGCTGCTGCAGGCGGGGCTGTTCAAGCTGGCCGACGAGGTGCGGGTGGACGGCGAGCCGCTGCGCACGGCCGAGGACGTGGATCTCGTCACGGCCTGGGTGCGCCGCGCGCAGGCTCGCAACCGGCTCGGCGGGCACTGGTCGGAGTGGATCGACCGCCTGGGGATAGAAACGCCATCGGGTGACCCGGAGATCTGGGCGGGCACGTTGCTGTCCGACGCGGGTCAGTCTCTCGATTGGGACGTACGCCATTGGCCGGCCCTCGCCGAGCGCCTGGCCGTGCTCGTACCGCAACATGACCTTGATCTTGATCCCGCCTCGCTGGCCGCGGTCGAGACGTTGATCGACGAGGCCCCGGCGGTCGGCGAATGGGACGCGCTGGTCGAGCAGGACAGGGCCATCGCGGAGCGGCTCGCGCCCTGGCCGCGGCTGGCCGAGGCGTGGTCGACGCTGGCGGGCTGGGACGACGCGGTGGCCGAGGTCCGTCGCCTGCAGGCGCTGCGTGCCGAGGTCGAGCAATACATCGAGCTGCGCAATCGCCTGGCGGAGGAAGCGCCGGAGTGGGCTGCGATGATCGAGGTCGGCCAGGTGCCCGCCGTCTCCGGCCGGGCGTGCCTGGACGCGTGGGCCTGGCGGAGCGCGCAGACCTGGTTCGACGAGGTGATCGGCAGCGTCGACCCGGCGATCCTGGCCAAGCGGGTGGAGAACGCCCGCGACAAGATCCGGCGGCGGACCGCGGATCTCGTCGTGGCCAGCGCGTGGCTCGAGGTGGCCCGCAGTCTCGACGACCGGCGCAAGGCCGCGCTGGCCGATTGGACCACCGCGCTCCGGAAGATCGGCAAGGGCACCGGCCGGACCGCCGCGGCCTGGCAGGCGCACGCCCAGCGGCACATGGAGTCGGCGGTCGAGGCGGTGCCGGTCTGGGTCATGTCGGTGGACCGGGCGATCGAGCAGTTCGCCGGCGGCGCCCACTTCGACGTGGTGATCGTGGACGAGGCGTCCCAGGCGGATCTGTTCTCGCTGCCGGTGCTGTCGCTGGCCGAGCGGGCCGTGGTGGTCGGCGACGATCAGCAGATCGGGCCGCAGCTGGGGTTCGTGGGGTCGGTCGCCGGGCTGATCCACAGCCATCTCGGGGACGTGCCGTCGGCCGAGCACTTCGACCCGGAGTCGTCGCTCTACGACCACGCGGTGCGCCGGTCGCCGGAGCGGATCCTGCTGCGCGAGCACTTCCGGTGCGTGCCGCAGATCATCGAGTTCTCCTCGCGGCACTACTACGACGGCAAGATCATGCCGCTGCGGGCGGACCGGCCGTCGCTCGCGCCGATCCGCACGGTCTTCCTGCCGGACGGCGTGCGGCAGCCGCTCTCCGGGTTCGGCGACGTGAACACGGCCGAGGCGTTCGCGCTGGTGGCCCAGGTCGCGGCGATCGTGAAAAATCCGGAATATGGCGGTAAGACGCTCGGCGTGATCTCGCTGCTCAGCACGAGTGGGCAGGCCGGTTATCTGCTGCAACTGCTGCGCGACGAGATCGGCGAGGACGAGATTCAGGCGCGGCGGCTGCGGGTCGGCGACGCGTACACGTTCCAGGGCGACGAGCGGGACGTCGTGCTGGTGTCCATGGTCGTGTCGGACAACGATCCGCGGGTCGCGGCCTTCACCAAGCGCGAGTACCACCGGCGGATCAACGTGGCCGCGTCCCGGGCTCGCGACCAACTGTGGATCTTCCATTCGGTACGCGCGGGGTCGCTCCTGGCCGATGACGCGAGGGCACTGCTCCTCACGTACGCGGACAATGCTTTTGATCTTGAAGTTCGGGAGGCCGACCTGGGGCTTTGCGAGAGCGACTTCGAGCGGGACGTGTTCAAGCGGCTGGTGGCGCGCGGGTACCGGCCGATCCCGCAGTTCCGGATCGGGGCGTATCGGATCGATTTCGTGCTGAACGCGCCGGACGGGCGGCGGCTCGCGATCGAGTGCGACGGAGACACCTACCACGGGCCGGAGCAGTGGGAGAGCGACATGCGCCGGCAGGCCGTGCTCGAGCGGGTCGGCAACTGCGTCTTCGTGCGGATCCGGGGGAGCATCTTCGCGCGCGAGCCCGAGGTCGCGATGTGGCCGGTGTGGCAGCGCATCGAGGAGTTGGCGATCAGGCCGACGCCGCGGCGGACGGTTGTCGAGATCGGGCAGTGGCAAGGATCGGGCTCGGCGACGTCCCGCCGGCTCGTGGCGGGGGCGGCGGAGCTTGCGGCTTTTGTCCCAGCGGACAAGCGCATCCGCGTGCCTATTTCGGATAAATCGTCTTTGTCGGAAAATCTGGCCATGACGCGGGCCGCCCTCGGTGAGCGACCCGATGTGGTCGTCGGTGGGGACTGCGGCGTGGAGGTGGCGCCGGTCGAGGCGGCGCTGGCCACGCATGGGGACGGGCTCGTCGTGGTGTGGTTCGACGCCCATGGCGATCTCAATACCGTCGAGTCGTCGCCGTCCGGGGCGTTCCACGGGATGGTCTTGCGGACGCTCCTAGGTTCCGATTTTCCCGAAATTTCACCATTGCGTACGCTGCGGCCGGAGCAGGTGGTGCTCGCCGGCGTCCGGGCACTCGATCCGGCCGAGAAGGAGTACGTCGAGGAGGCCGGCCTCGCGCACGTCGAGCCGGCCGGGCTCGGCACGCTGGCCTCGGTCGTCGCCGGGCTCGACGCCAAGGCCGTCTATCTCCACATCGACCTGGACGTGCTCGACCCCTCGATCTTCGCGGCGGTCGGCACGCCCGAGCCGGAGGGCGTCACACCCGACCAGTTGATCGCGGCGGTGCGGGAGCTGACCGCCCGGTTCCCGATCGCGGGCGTCGGGATCACCGAGTACGAACCGGACCGCCCGGAGGATCGAGCGGTCCTGGCCCGACTGGTGCCGGCCCTGTTCAGCGACGAACCGAGCCGGTGATCTTTTTGTCGTGCGGGTCGGCGGCGATGCAGATGACGCTGCGGTCGTCCGGCCAGAAGCTCTCGTCCGGGTACAGGTAGTAGTAGGTCAGCTTGCCGGGGTTCTTCGCGTACGAGCCGAGCCGGGAGTCGCAGCCGGCCAAGGCCTCCTGCTTGATCGCGTTCTCGCCCGGCCAGTTCCGGCTCCTCAGGTCGAAGACCGCGTAGACCTCACCGTCGTGCGGGGTCGAGCAGGAAACCGGCGTGCGGGCGCCGTTGAGGTCGTTCAGGCACTTGCCGGGCACGAACTTGTCGGCGGGGGTCGCCTCGTCGGTCGGGGTCGCGGTCGGGTCGTCGGCCGGCGTCGACTGCGCGACGGTCGGCACGATGGTGTCGCTCGGGGTGTGACTGGCCGAGCTGGTGCCGTTGGCGGCGGCAAAAGCGAAGATCGCGACGATCACCAACACCCAGACCCCGGAGAGGCACAGGCCGGCGATCGCGAGGCCGCGGCCGCGCTGCCCGCGCTGCTTGATCTGGTTCAGCGCGATGATGCCGAAGACGATCGACAGCACGCCCCCGAAGATGCCGAAGAAACCGCAGGCCAGCGACGCGATCGCGAAGCCGTTGACACCCGGGTCGACGGGCGGCTGGCCCGGGTAGCCGTACGGTGGCGGCGGCGGGTAGCCCGGTGGGGGCGGGAAGCCGGGCGGCGGCGGGTAGGCCTGCTGCGGGTACGCCTGCGGCGGATTCACCGGCGGTGCGTACGGGTCGGCCGGCGGCTGCGGGTAGGCCGGCGGCTGCGGGAAGGACGGCAGCTGCGGGAAGGACGGCAGCGGGGGCGGCACCGGATTGCTCGTCGGGTCGGGCGGCGGAACCGACGCGGGGGGCGGCGGGTACTGATCGGTCACGCGGGGACGCTACACGCCGGCCGGGCTTTGGGTCGTACCGGTCGATCTCAACTTGGCATCCTCGGGCAATACTTGACCGCCATGCGGCTTCGCCGGGTGCGTTCCGAGCTCTCCGAGCTCTCCGACCTCTCCGACCTCTCCGACCTCTCCGAGCTCTCCGACCTCTCCGAGCGGGAGATCGCCGACGCCGCAGCGCTGCTGGGTGGCCTGGTGGCCGGCGGCGCGGCGCTGGGCTGGGTCGACCCGCCCGCCCCGGACGAGGTGCGCCGCCTGCTCACCGCGGTGGCCGCCGACCGGGACGCGGTGCTCGTGGTGGCCGGCGAGGACGGCGGGCTGGCCGGGCTCGGCTACTGGCGGCGGTACGACCGGCCCACCCACCGCCCGCACGCCGACGTGGAGAAGCTCGCCGTCGACCCGCGCTTCCAGGGCCGTGGCCTGGGCCGCCTGATCATGACCGAGCTGATCGCCGCGGCCCGCGAGGCCGGGGTCGAGGTGCTGACCCTCGACCAGCGCGCCGACAACACGCGGGCGGCGGCCCTCTACGAGTCGCTCGGCTTCCGGCAGTACGGCCGGTTGGAGCGCTTCGTCGCGGTCGGCGACCAGCGTTTCGACAAGCTCTTCTACGCGTTACGGCTCGCGGGCTAGTTCTATCCGGGCCTTCACCCGGAGGTGGTGGGCCAGCAGCGTGACCAGGGCCGGGCCGTCGATCAGCTCGAGCGGGCGGCCGGCCAGCGCGTCGTACGCCTCCGGCTCGATGCCGCCCAGCGACACCAGGATGCCCTTGGTCGCGCCGGCCGCGGTCACCGCGCCGGCCAGGGCGTGCACCGCCGCCGCGCCGGCCGGGGCGCCGCGCAGCGCGTGGATCACCACCGGGCCGCCGAAGATCGGGCGCGGGTCGGTGGCCACCCAGCGGGAGCCGCCGGCGCCCCGGTCGGCCGGCCCGATCTCCAGGCCCATCACGCCGAACAACTCGGCCAACTGCCGTTCCCAGGCCGCGTCGGTCAGGGTGACCAGGTTGGGGCGCTCGTCGATCTCGGCGAGCACGTTGAACTCCTCGGTGAAGTCCCGGTCGGCGTCCCGGTCGAAGTCGATCTTCGGAGTGACCGCGGCCAGTTGGTCCGGCTCGACCGAGAGCGTGCCGTGCAGGTGCTTGAGGCAGGCCACCGGGTCGACCCGGCGCAGCTTGATCGCGGCGAACGTCTCCCGGTCGGTCTTCACCGAGACCAGGCAGGGGCGGACGAACCGGCCGGTCCGGCGGTCGATGGTGTCCACGATGCCGTTGAACGACACCTGCCGGACCAGGCCGCCGCGGTCCGCCTCGATCACCTCGTGGACGGTCCGCAGCGTGACCTGGGCGATGATCTGCACATACCGCCGGCGGATCTCGCCGGCGTCGCGGGGGACCGCGGTCAGGTCGTCCCGCACCCGGTCGTAGCGGTACTCCTTGACCACCGGGATCACCTCGATCGGCGGCAGGTGGTACTCGATCAGCAGGTGCTTCTGCTTCGGCAGGTACGCCAGGCGGAAGTGCTGCGGGAAGTCGTCGGGATAGACCGAGTTGCCGAGCACCATCGCGAAGTACTCGACCACCGACGCCGGGTCCGCGCCGGCCACCGCGGCGGCGAACCGGTCGACCTCGGCGTTGTAGGCGGTCATCTTCGCCTCGTACTTGCGGCGGCTTTCGTCGTACGACCGCTTCCGCGCCCGCAGTTGCCGTTCCCGCCGCTCCTCCGCCGCCACCCAGCGGGCGTGCGCCTCCTCGTAGACCCGGCGGGCGTTCGCCGTCTGCTGCTGGTGCAGCGGCGCGCCGAGCAGCTTGCCCATGCCGCGCGGCTGCGGCGGCACGTAGCTGTCCCAGCTGGGCTCGGGCAGCGGGCGGGCGAGCGGCCCCGGGTCGAACGGCGGCACGGTCAGCGGCTTCTTGAACTGGTCGAGATCGATGTGATCGTCCACGTCCAGGGTGGAGAGCAGCAGCGCGTCCAGGTCGCTGAGCCGGGCCCGCACCTCGGCGTTGGCGGCGGCCGCGTCGGCGGTGCGGGCCTCCGCGTACAGCCGCTGCCGTTCGCGCTGTCGTTCCGCATCGGTCGCCGCCTGCTGGGCGGCGGCGATCGCCAGATCGGCGTTGCGCCGGATCAGGTCGCGCTGCTGTGCCGCGGCGGTATTGGCCCGCTGGCCGTCGGCCACCTGCGTGGCGTGTGCCCGCTGCATGTCCCGGATGATGCCCATGCCTCGTCGTCCTCGCTCCGCGTCGGTCCAATCGCCACCATATCCGGCGAATGTGGATCTAGTTCCGCCGTGCATGGTCGGTGCCGACCTGGGTAGGAGTCGCAGAAGGTTCCACCATCAGCACATGCAGTAACTGTCCGTCATGGTTTCAAGGGTGATCTAGGACCGGAATTACGCAGCGCAGTGGTCAGCCGATCGGTTGAATCCCTACTCTGATCGGGCTAGTAGCTGCTGCCAGTGGGTTTGGCGGAGGATCTGGCAAAACATTGACGCAGCCGGGATCTGTTACTTCGTGCCCGTGACGGGTGGTAATAGGTCGGGGCTGGGGGCGCGGGTAAGGGGGAGGTGGACGCCGCATGGCTGCACCGGATGAGCGGCGGTCGCTTCCGGCTGCCCTCCCGGAGCCACGCACGCCCGCCGAGGACCGCATGGGCAGTGCTGCCTGGTTCTCCTACACCGCGGCGGGTGACCAAATTGTCTGGTCGGCGCCGCTGCGGGCGATGCTCGGCCACCCGCCCGCCCAGGACGAGGTGAGCCGCAAGGTCCTCGCCCGGTACGTGCACCGCGACGACCACGCGAAGGCGCTCGGCGCGATCACCCGGACGTGGACGGGCCGGATCCCGGTGCGGACCACCTTGCGGCTGATGCGCTCGGACGGCGGCTGGTTCGACGTGGACTGCCGGCTCGAGCCGGTGAAGAGCCCGGACGGCACGGTCCGCGGCATCCGTGGCACGGTGACCGACGTCTCGGCCCGGGAGAGCGCCCGCCGCGAGATGGTCCGGCTGGCCCGCCGCAGCGAGACGGTCCAGGACTCGCTGATCGACCCGGACCCGGCGACCGGCCTGCTCACCCGGGCCCGGTTCGCCGACGAGATCGACCGGGCGCAGCGGCGCGGCGGCGGCGCCATCCTGATCATCCGGGTGCAGCCGGCCCGGTCCGAGGACGTGGCGATCCGCCCCGAGCTGCAGGCCGACCTGCTGCACCGGGCCGCCCGGGTGCTCGAGGGCGTGGTGCAGGAGGGCGCCCTGCTCGGCCGGGTCGGCCCCAGCGAGATCGGCCTGCTGCTGGCCGGCACCTCCTGGCCGATGGCCCGGCGCGAGGCCCAGCTGCTGGTCGAGGCGCTGCGGTCGCAGACCTTCGTGCTGCCCGACACCTGGCTGCGGGTCTGCGCGTGGGGCGGGCTGGTGCGGTTCACCCCGGACGCCGAGGCCGGCAGCCACGAGGTGCTGATCGACGCCGAGCACGCCTGGCGGCAGTCCCGCGACGGCGGCAAGGCGGTCACCGCGGTGGCGCATCCGGTGCCGGCCCGCGACCGGCAGGGCTCGTACCGGACCCGGGTCGCCGACGCGCTCGGCACCGACCGGTTCACCCTGTACGCCCAGCCGATCCTCGACCTGCAGAGTAACGAGGTCACCCGGCACGAGCTGCTGCTGCGGGTGCTCGACGAGGCGAACGGGCCGCAGTCGCCGATCCAGGTGCTGGACACCGCCGAGCGGCTCGACGCGGTCTACGACATCGACCTGTGGGTGGTCGAGCGGGCCATGCAACTGGCCGCCGAGCAGCCCGGCCGGTGCCTGCAGATCAACCTGTCCGGCCGCTCGGTCGGCGACCCGCGGCTCACCGACGAGGTCGAACGGCTCCTGGCGAAGTACGGCGTGCACCCCGGCCAGCTCACCTTCGAGATCACCGAGACGGCGCTGATCGGCAACCTGAGCGAGGCCCGCCGGTTCGCCGACCGGGTCCGCGACCTCGGCTGCGAGCTGGCCCTGGACGACTTCGGCTCGGGCTACGCCTCGTTCCGCTACCTGCGGATCTTCCCGATCGACCTGGTCAAGATCGATGGGGAGTACGTGGTCGAGCTGGTCGACAATCCGCAGGACCAGGTCCTGGTGCGGGCCCTGGTGCAGGTCTGCCAGGCGTACGGGATCCGCACGGTCGCCGAGTTCGTGCAGGACGAGCCCACCCTGCGGCTGCTGCGCGAGCTGGGCGTCGACTACGTCCAGGGCTACCTGATCGGCCGCCCGGCCCCGCTTTTGCCCGGACGGTTGCCCGGCCCCTGAGCTGTGCCGCAACCGGCGCCTGGTCCTACCGACGGCGCGGAGAACCCGGGCCTGCGGCCGAACGGTTGTCCAGCCCCCGGCACGGGTAAGAACCTGGCATGGAACACTTCACGATCGCCACCGTCGCGGAGCAGAACCCCGATTTCCGTCGCGTCCTGTGGACCGGTAAGCACACCCAGCTCGTGGTCATGACGATCCCGCCGGGCGGCGAGATCGGCGAGGAGGTCCACGAGGTGGACCAGATCCTGACCTTCGTCAGCGGCGTGGGCAAGGCCATCGTCTCCGGCCAGACGCGCAACGTCGTCCACGGCGACCTGGTCGCGGTGCCGGCCGGGCACAAGCACAACTTCGTCAACGCGGGCCCGAACCCGCTGGTCCTCTACACCGTCTACGGTCCGCCGGAGCATGCGGACGGCGCCGTGCACAAGACCAAGGCGGAGGCGGACCGGCTCGAGGAGGCCGGCAAGGACGAGCCGCCGCAGAGCTGATCCGGGCGGGGCTGACTCGGGCGGGGCTGACTCGGGCGGGGCTGACTCGGGCGGAGCCCCCACACGTCGCCGGGACCGGCCGAGGCCCCCCAGCCAGCCGATCCCGGCGCCGCGCAGGGGTGTTACCCCCGGCGGCACACTACCCGGGGCGCGCTACCCCATCGATCGGCGTGCCCGTTTGGTCGCCTTCTCGTTGCCCCACCGAGATACTTCGGTCACCGAACCACTAACCTTCCACCATGGACGACCCCCGGTGGCTGACCGATGAACAGCAGCAGGCCTGGCGTCGATTCGTCGAGGTTCTGGTCAAGGTGCCCGCCGCCCTCGAGGCGCAACTCCAGCGGGACGCCGGGCTCACCCACATGGGCTACATCGTGCTGTTCACCCTCTCCGAGCAGCCGGAACGCCGGCTGTCGATGAGCCGGCTCGCCAAGTACGCCTCCGCCTCGCTGTCCCGCCTGTCGCACGTGGTGGCCCGGCTCGAGGCGCAGGGCTGGGTGCGGCGCCAGCGCGACCCGGACGACGGCCGGGTGCAGATCGCCGTGCTCACCGACGCCGGGTACGCCAAGGTCGTCGGCTCCGCCCCCGGTCACGCCGAAGCCGTCCAGCAACTGGTCTTCGACCGGCTCTCCCCGGCCCAGGTCCGTCAATTGGTCAAGCTCGCCGACGCTCTTCTGGAAGGTCCCGTCGAGGTGCGGCCCCCTGACTAGGGCCTGTCCGGCTGATCACGGAGGAGCGAGGCGAGGTCCAGGTGGTGGCTGGCGTCGGCCGCGAAGCGGTCGCATCCCGGTGTTGGATGTGGCCGTTTCGCGGACGCCGTCAGGCGCCGGCTGGGCCACGCCGCAGCCCTGCGTGATCAGCCGGACAGGCCCTAATAGGCTGGGCTGCAGTGATTCCACTGACGGAGGTGCTGCGCGGATGAGTCAGCTGGTGCGGGGCGTGATCGCCCGGGCGAAGGGTGCGCCGGTCGAGGTGACGACGATCGTCGTCCCCGACCCGGGGCCGGGCGAGGCGGTCGTCAAGATCCAGGCGTGCGGGGTGTGCCACACCGACCTGCACTATCGCGAGGGCGGCATCAACGACGACTTCCCGTTCCTGCTCGGGCACGAGGCCGCGGGCGTGGTCGAGGCGGTCGGCGACGGGGTCACGGACGTGGCGCCGGGCGACTTCGTGGTGCTCAACTGGCGTGCGGTGTGCGGGAACTGCCGGGCCTGCCTGCGCGGCAAGCCGTGGTATTGCTTCGCCACGCACAACGCGACGCAGAAGATGACGCTCGAGGACGGCACGGTGCTGTCCCCGGCGCTGGGCATCGGCGCGTTCGTGGAGAAGACGCTGGTGGCGGCCGGCCAGTGCACGAAGGTCGACCCGTCCGCCCGGGCGGCGGCGGTCGGGCTGCTCGGCTGCGGCGTGATGGCCGGCATCGGCGCGGCGATCAACACCGGCGGGGTGACCCGCGGCGACTCGGTCGCGGTGATCGGTTGCGGCGGCGTGGGTGACGGGGCGATCGCCGGCGCGGCGCTCGCCGGCGCCACCACGATCATCGCGGTCGACACGGACGATCAGAAGCTGGAGTGGGCGCGCGGCTTCGGTGCCACCCACACGGTCAACGCCCGCAACGTCGACATCGTCGAGAAGGTCCGCGAGCTGACCGGCGGGAACGGCGCCGACGTCGTGGTCGAGGCGGTCGGCCGGCCCGAAACGTACAAGCAAGGCTTCTACGCTCGTGATCTCGCCGGGACGCTGGTGCTGGTGGGGGTGCCGACGCCGGAGATGACGATCGAGCTGCCGCTGCTCGATGTCTTCGGTCGCGGCGGAGCGCTCAAGTCCAGCTGGTACGGCGACTGCCTGCCGAGCCGCGACTTCCCCATGCTGGTCGCGCTCTACCAGCAGGGCCGCCTCGACCTGGACAAGTTCGTCTCCGAGGAGATCGCGCTCGACCAGGTCGAAGAGGCGTTCGCCAAGATGCACACCGGCGGCGTCCTGCGCTCGGTCGTGCTCTTCTAGCCGGCCCGGGCGTAGGCCGGCACCGAGCGGTCGGCGAGCAGGTCGAGGGAGAGGGCCGCGGTCCAGCTGAAGGTCGGCGCGCCGAGGCCCTCCCCGGTGACCGGGTGGAAATACTCGAAGTGCCCGTTGTGGTGGACCAGGCGGACCATCGCCGTGCGCAGGTCCTCGGCCTCGTCGCGGAAGCCGTGTACGAGCAGGCCTCGGCGCAGCAGCCAGTTCACGTTGACCCAGAGCGGGCCGCGCCAGTAGCGCTGGGTGTCGAAATCCGGCGCGGTGCGGTCGTAGCTCGGGACGGGCAGCTCGCCGATGCCGAAGCGGTCCGACCTCGCCTCGGCCATGATCGCCTCGACGTGGCCGGCGGTGAGGTCGGGAAGCATCAGCGGCATCAGGCCGCTGACGCAGCGTGCCGGGCTCAGCTTGCCGGTGTGGACGTCGAGCGCGTGGAAGGTGCGGGTCTGCGGGTTCCACAGCCGCTGGACGATCGCGGTGGTGATCGCCTGGGCCCGGTCCCGATGCGCGCGTGCCTCGGCTGCCAGGCCCAGCTCGCCGGCGATCTGGGCGAGGGCGAGCTCGGCCGAGGCCAGGATCGAGTTGAACGACGGGCACTCGACGGCGAACGCGTGCCGCTCCAGCAGCCCGTCGTCCGAGTAGCCGCCGGCCCGGTAGGTGAGCACCAGGCCCACGTACCGGCTGTAGTCGACGTCGGTGGGGCGGTGCGCGGCGTCCGAGACGGCCAGGTCGCGCCGCCGGTAGGTGGTGAGCAGGCCCAGGTCGGCGGGCACGTTCGCCATCGCCTCGTCCCAGGCCGGGCTGTTGTCCAGGCCCGACTCCCAGGGGTGCACGACGCTGGCCAGGCCGGCGCCGCCGAGGTTGCGGCTGGTGGTCAGGTAGCGCTGCTGGGCGACCAGCCGCGGGTAGAGCCACTCCAGTTCGGTGCGGGCCTGCTGGCCGCAGGCCGCGCCGTGCGCCGCCGCGTGCCGGTAGACCTCCCAGGCCGCGATCGCGTGCATCGGCGGCTGGACGATGCCGGTGCTGCCGCGGGCCGGGCGGTCCCCGTACGCCGGAACGTCCCAGAACCCCGGGCCGGGGAAGTAGTCGGCCTCGGCGGTCGCCGGGTCGAAGACGATGTGCGGCACGCGGCCGTCCGGCCACTGCGCCTCGAACAGGCTCCGCAGGTCGCGCCAGGCCCGGGTCGGGTTCACGTAGACCAGGCCGATGGCGATGAAGGCGGCGTCCCAGCTCCACTGGTGGGGATAGAGCTTGCGGGAGGGGACCATGTGATCGCCGGTCCAGTTGGTTTCGAGGACCCGCACGGCGGAGTTCCAAAGTTCGGCAGACATGTCGTCCGGCATCTGATCGGGAGCCCTTTCCGCTGCGTTCATCCGCTGAAGAGAACCGGTGTGTCGCGGTGCGGGCACGGACTGCCGGTGCGCCACCCCCATGACTCATCGGCCGCGGTGAACCGGGGCTGAACTCTAGATGGCCGCTCAGCCGACCGGAATGACCCGCCAGAACGGGCTGCGGCGGCCGGGAAGGTAGGGTGAGTCGAGCCGTTTGGCCACCACTTCGGTCAGCCCCTGGGCCCGCGCGGTCTCGATCGCGAAGTCGGCGCCGCCGGGGAAGTAGGGCGGCGTCTGCCAGTGCTCGCCGGCGATGGCCAGCCCGTCCAGCAGCTCCCGGCGCTGGGCGTAGCCGATCCGTTCGGTGGTCGCGTGCCCCTCCAGCCACAGCAGGTCGTAGGCGAGGTACTGCACGGGGGTGCGCTCGGCCGCCCGCCGGGCGTCCTTCGGCGCGATCCGCCGCTCCAGCAGCTTGGCGTCGGGCCGGGCGCCGTCGAACGCGACGAGTTCGCCGTCCAGCACGGCCTCGACCGGCGCGAGCGCCGGGCCGAGGGCCCGGATCTCCGGGAACCAAGCGGTCAGATCTTCACCCCCCATTCCCTTCAGCCGTACGCGGCCCCCGTCCACGAAAGCGATGGCGCGGAGTCCGGACCAGCCCATCTCGTACGCCCAATGATCGTCGTCCTTGGGTTTTCTGCCCTTTTCGGCGAGCATCGGCGGCACGTCCTCGGGCATCGGCTCCCAGCCCGGCTCGGGCGGGTCCATCCGGCGCACCATCCAGTCGGCGCCCCCGGTCTGGAAGAAGATGTAGCGGCCCTCGGTGCGCTCGCCGTGGAAGACGACCTCGATCTCGTCGTCGCGCCACTTCCGGGTCTCGTAGGTGCCCGAGTCGAAGATCCGCATCCGGCCGCCGCCGTACTCGCCGGCCGGGATCTCGCCGTGGAAGGTGAGGTACTCCAGCGGGTGGTCCTCGGTGTGCTTGGCCAGGTGGTTCTTGGTGCGGTCGCGGGGCAGGCCGCGCGGGACGGCGAAGCTGACCAGCACGCCGTCGCGCTCCAGCCGGACGTCCCAGTGCAGGGCCCGGGCGTGATGTTGCTGGATGACGAAGCGGTTCTGCCCGGTTTCGCTGGAATGCTCGGCCGGGATCGGCTCGGGGGTCTTCGCGCTGTCCCGCTTGCGCCGATATTCGCCCAACCGGTCGGTCATGAGGCCATTCTTGTCGTACCCGTGTGCCAGGGTCTTCCTATGTACTCGGAACGGGCGTCGTCGCTACCGCACGTGGTGGCCTGGTGGAGCGTGACCGGGCCGGCGGAGCGGGAGAAACGCATCCTGCCGGATGGTTGTCTCGACATCATCTGGCAGGACGGCCGCGTCTTCGTCGCCGGGCCGGACACGACCGCCCAGATCACCCGGCCGGTGGTCGGCAGCCGGTTGTTCGCGCTGCGCTTCGGCGCCGGCACCGGTCCGGGGGTGCTCGGGCTGCCCGCGTCCGAGCTCGTCGACCGGCAGGTGCCGCTCGACGCGCTGTGGCCGGCCGCGGCCGTGCGCCCGCTTTCCGAGGCGGCCGATCCGCTGGCCGCGCTGATTGCGGCCGCCCGGCACCGGTGGTCCGATCCCGACCCGGTTTCGGTGGCGCTTGTCTCGGCCGCCCGCACGGGGCAGCCGATTTCGGCGGTCGCTTTTCGGTGCGGCCTGAGCCCTCGGCAGCTGCAGCGTCGCAGCAATGCCGCCTACGGCTATGGTCCCAAGGTGCTGGAACGGATATTTCGGATGCAACGGGCGGTCATGCTGGCCCGGCGCGGCTCGCCGTTCGCGTCGGTTTCCGCCGACGCGGGCTATGCCGACCAGGCCCACCTCGCCCGGGAGGTGCGAGCCATGGCCGGCGTCCCGCTCGGCGTGCTGATCGGCTCTTGATCGTCAGCTCTTCGTCGGGGCGAAGAGCTCGATCCGGTAGCCGTCCGGGTCGAGGACGATCGCGTAGCGCTGACCCCAGAAGGCGTCCCAGGGTTCCTTGACGTTCGGGTATCCGGCCGCGACCAGATCGGCGTGCACAGTGTCCACCTCGGCCGGGTCGGCGCAGAGGAAGGCCAGGCTCGGCCCGTCCTTGATCGCGCCACCCGGGCGGTGATCGGGATCGAACGAGGCGATCTCCGCGTGCGTGTCGATCATCAATCGGACGCCGCCGGGCAGCTCGGCCTCGGCGTGCGGCTCGCTCTCCGCCCCGGCCGGAAAATCCAGCCCGAGACGGCGATAGAAGGAAAGTGAGGTTGCCATGTCGGCCACCGCGAGGCCGATTGCGTTCATCATCGCTGCCATGTGCCCGACGCTACGGCGGGACTACACCGATGTCTTGAACAAATCGGACGCGAGGATGATCGAGGGTTTCCCGGCCCGGTGGCTAGGGGTAGTCTCTTGGCTCCGACGAGTGTCCGACCGCTGGGAGGCAGCGCCGCGATGACCTTGCGCATCCTCGTGGTGGGCGCCGGAATCGCCGGCCTCTCCACCGCCCGGGCGCTGCGGCTCGCCGGTTATCGGCCCGATGTGGTCGAGGAGCTTCCGGCCTCGATGATGCCCGGCGCCGGCATCTACCTCCCGGGCAACGCCCTGCGCGCCCTGCGCCTGCTCGGGCTCGACGCGCCGCTGCGGCCGCTCGGCGACCTCATCTTCCGTCAGGTCTTCCTGGATGCCCGCGGCCGCGCGCTGTTCGAGATGGACGTGGCCGGGCTGTGGGCCGGCGTCGGCGAGTCCCGCGCGCTGTCCCGGGGCGAACTGCAGCAGGTGCTGCTCACCGGGGTCGGCGGCGAGGTGCGGTACGACACCGCCGTCCGCGACCTGGAGATCTTCGACGCCACCGCCAAGGTGGAGTTCGGCGACGGCAGCGTCGCCGAGTACGACCTGGTCATCGGCGCGGACGGCCGCCGGTCCACGATCCGGGCCAAGGCCGGGCTGGGCGGGGCGGCGGTGCCCACCGGGCAGATCGTCTACCGGTCGGTGGTCCGGGGCGGGCCGCCGCTGAGCGACTGGACGGCGCTGCTCGGCCGGCGGTCCTCGTTCGTGGCCATGCCGATGGGCGGGCGGCGGCTCTACTGCTACGCCGACGAGACCGCGCCGGACGCGCCGAACCCGGCCGATCCACGGGCGCACATGCGGAACATCTTCGGGTCGTTCGGCGGCCCGGTGCCGGCCATCCTCAAGGCGATCGAGACGGTGTCGGTGGCGCGTACCGACGAGGTGGTCCTGGAGTCCTGGTCGCGCGGGCCGGTGCTGCTGGTCGGCGACGCGGCGCACGCCACCGCCCCGACCCTGGCCCAGGGCGCGGGGATGTCGTTCGAGGACGCGGTGGTCCTCGGCGAGGAGCTGAAACGGTCCGGAGGGGACGTTCCGGTCGCGCTGCGGGCGTACGAGACGCGGCGCCGCCCCCGCTGCGGCGCGGTCCGCGACCGGACCAGGGAGCGTGATCGCACCCGGGACGTGCCGCCGGCGCTGCGCGATCCGATGCTGCGCCGGCGTGGCCTGCGGATCTTCTCGGAGCAGTACCGTCCACTCGTGCCACCCGCCTGAGAAGTCGATCAGGTCACAGGGAGCCCCCCGCCGACTTCACGCGGGTGGGGGACTATTCTGCGTGCGAGGTACGCCTTATCCCTAGCGAGGCGCACTGAGCGGCACAGACGAGACAACGGAGGCTATTCGTGACGACCGTTGCGCCTAAGCCGATCGTGACCCGGCCCTACCCGGTCCGGCGGCAGGTCAAGGGTTCGGCACTTGCCCGGATCCTGCGCACGACGGACGCGAAGCAGATCGGGATCATGTATATGATCACCTCCTTCGTGTTCTTCCTGCTCGGTGGCCTGATGGCGCTGCTCATGCGAGCCGAGCTGGCCCGTCCGGGCATGCAGTTCCTCTCGCCCGAGCAGTACAACCAGCTGTTCACGATGCACGGCACGATCATGCTGCTGTTCTTCGCGACGCCGATCGTGTTCGCCTTCGCCAACTTCGTGGTGCCGATCCAGATCGGCGCGCCGGATGTGTCGTTCCCGCGGCTCAACGCCTTTGCGTACTGGCTGTACCTGTTCGGCGGCACGATCGCCGTGGCCGGCTTCATCACCCCCGGCGGCGCGGCCGACTTCGGCTGGTTCGCGTATGCGCCGCTGAGCGACTCGCTGCATTCGCCGGGCGTCGGCGGCAACATGTGGGTGGTCGGTCTCGCGCTCTCCGGTCTGGGCACCATCCTCGGTGGGGTCAACATGATCACCACGATCCTGACCCTGCGCGCCCCCGGCATGACCATGTTCCGCATGCCGATCATGACGTGGAACATCCTGGTCACCAGCCTGCTGGTGGTGATGGTCTTCCCGTTCCTGGCGGCCGCGCTGTTCGCCCTCGCCGCGTCCTTCCTGATCGCGGTGCCGACCGGCATGAAGTTCTTCGTGTGGATCGGCACGATGTGGCGCGGCCAGATCAGTTTCGAGACGCCGATGATGTTCGCGATCGGCTTCCTCGTGACGTTCCTCTTCGGTGGCCTGTCCGGGGTGCTGCTCGCCTCACCGCCGATCGACTTCCACGTGTCCGACTCGTACTTCGTGATCGCGCACTTCCACTACGTGCTGTTCGGCACGATCGTGTTCGCGGTGTTCGCCGGCATCTACTTCTGGTTCCCGAAGATG
>NZ_JOJL01000002.1 GCF_000721705.1 Actinoplanes subtropicus | reverse complement strand
GAGACGGTGCACAGCAACGGTGTCCATGCCTTGACGACACCAAGATCAAGCCACAGCTGTCACCATCAACCACCCAAAAGATGACAAAGCACTACTAGGAGACCGCCGAATAAATGCGTCGCTACGGGGCGTGTACGAATAAACACGGCTGAGTCGCCCGGTCGGCCGCAAACACCGCCGATCTGGAGTGATTCGCTACGTCGACCACGGGCGCCGAGCCCATTGTTCAGCGGTCTCCTAGGGGCGGCCGAGGACAGTGGATAACCGTAGACAGATCAGCATGCTGGCCGTGACGGACGCGCCGTGCGTACCGAGATCTCAGAGGGTTATAAGTACTCTTATGGCCGTTTCGTAGATTGAGCGGGCGTTCGGAGGTTTTCGCCTGTTACGTCATCGCCCGATGTCGTGAACGTTGGAGTCGGGCTGATACCGGGGTACCGGTGGTGCGTAGGGCCTGGTCATGGACCGTAAGGCGTACTCGACCGATCTCACCGATCCGAAGTGGGCGTTGATCGATCCGTTCCTGCGGGCGTGGAAGGCGAAGCGTCCGTCCCCGTCGGGTCACGTGGGCCGGTACGAGATGCGCGGCGCCGCTGCTACCACACGGCCTGGCATCGTTGATCCGGGGAACTCGCGGGTGTCCCGCTGCGCCGCTGCCTCCGGGCCGAGGACGACCGTCTCGGCGCCGAGGCAGCGGAGGAGCAGAGCGGTGGTGGCGGCCCCTATGCCGCTGCCGTCACCGGTCACCAGCGCGACCTTTCCGGCGAGCTCGGCGTTTATGCCGGCTCGGTCCTGGCCCTCGTGAGTGTGTCCGGGTGCTTCTGGTGGAGCAGCCCCGCCGGTGGTCGTTACGCGTCCGAACGGTGCCCGGTGAACGGCGAGGCCGGAAAGAAGCCGGCCTTGGCGGTTCCGGAGATGTCGTTGCCATCGACTTTGGCGGTGAACTTGACCTGCATGGGCATCGGCTTGCTGGTTTTAGCACTCCAGGTCGCTTCGTCGCCCTCGACCACTCCGTCCTGGATGTCGATGCTCTCGTCCTTGGTGGACTGGGTTCCGGTCAGGGTCTTGCCGTCGGACTGCAGCGCGAGCCGGATTTCTTGGTTTCCCATCGGGGTTTTCACGGTGATGTTCCAGGTTCCGTCGATACTCATTCTTGAGCCTCCTCGTTCGTGGTTGGATGTTTGTCGTGCCGGCGGCCGATCGTCGCCGCACGTCGATTGGGGGAATCGCAGGCCATGCGTACGCAGCAACGCGTCGCGCCGGCGTGACGGCGGATCGGCGATGCGCGCGAGGCCGTCCTCGATCATGCCGGACTACCCGCAGGGAGCGCGGGGTCCGGAGTTGGCCGTCCGGTACCACGGTGTCCCGGCCGTCGGCTGACTCAGCCGCGCACGACGTGCAGCACCTTGGTCTCGGTGTACGACAACAGACCGGCCAGTCCGCCGGCGACGCCGATGCCACTCCATTTGTGCCCGCCGAAGGGCACGCCCGGTGTCGGCATGGCGTGCGTGTTGACCCAGGAGGTGCCACATTCCAGCCGGGCCGCCAACACCGCGGCCCGCTCCGGATCCGCGCTCCACACCGAGCCGTCGAGCCCGAAGTGGGTGCGGTTCGCCCGCGCGAGCGCGTCCTCGACGTCGTCGTAGGGGATCACCGGCAGAGCCGGTCCGAACTGCTCCTCGTCGACGATGCGTACGCCGTCGTCGAGATCCCTCAGGATGGTCGGCTCGAAGAAGTAGCCGTCACCGTCCAGGCGCCGGCCACCGGCGGCCGCCGTGGCGCCACCGGCCAGGGCCTCCGCCACCAGCTCCTGGACCCGGTCGAACTGCGGCGCGTTGGCGAGCGGTCCCATTTGGACGCCGGGCCGCATGCCGTCGCCGACTTCTACCGACCGTGCCCGGTCGGCCAGGGCGTCGACCACCTCGGTGTATCGGCCGCGTGGTACATAGACGCGTTTGACCGCTGCGCACACCTGCCCGCAGTTGGCGAACGCTCCCCAGAACAGGCGGTCCACGTGGGTGTCGAGGTCGAAATCGTCGAGGAGAATGGCCGCGTCGTTCCCGCCCAGCTCCAGGGTGATGCGCTTGAGGTCGGGCGCTGCGGCGGCGGCAACTCGCTTTCCGGTGGCGACCGAACCCGTGAACGACACCTTGCGGGTTACGGTGTGTTCGGCGAGCTGTGCACCCAGCGGGTCCCGTCCGCTGATGACGTTCAGCACGCCCGGCGGCAGCACGTCGCGGAGAACGGCTCCGAGCGCGAGCGACGACAGCGGGGTGAAGGGCGACGGTTTCAGGACCACCGTGTTGCCGGCCAACAGCGCGGGCGCGTATTTCATGGCGGCCAGGGCGAGCGGAACGTTCCACGGGGTGATCGCCGCGACAACGCCCACGGGTTGGTGCAGCACCTCGATCCGCTGGTCGTCGTCGTCCAGGATTACTTCCCGGGGCACGTCGAGGGTGGCCGTGCTGCGCAGGATCAGCGCGACCACCTGAATCTCGAATTGGGCGTCGGCCAAGGGCTTGCCCTGCTCGAGGGTGAGCAGGGTGGCAAGCTCCTCGGTGCACTCCTCGATCCGTGCGGCCGCCGCGAGCAGGATGCTGCGGCGAGCGCTGATGTCGTCGCGCCACAGTGGGAAGGCGTCGGCGGCCGCTCGCAACGCGTCGTCCAGTTGGGCCGGTGAGCAGTCGGGCGCCTGAGCGAAGACCTGGCCGGTGGCGGGGTTGCACACCCCGAAGGTGTCGCCGGCGTGGACGTCCTTGCCGTCCACAGTCATCGGGTATTTCTGTTCGGGCACGGTGTCTCCTGTACTGCGGTGGTGGCTGGCGCCGTCCGGAATGGAAGGATCATGGCGGCTGGGGGGACAGCGAATGCTGCGGACGGAGTGAGGTCTCGGTTTCGTCAGGGCACGACGTGCATGCGGCAGGGAACGGCGTTGAACTCCTCCGGTCCGCTCTCGCCGACGACGACGGTGCCGCCGATGTTGACCCGGTGCTGTCCTGTGCAGGCGTTGGGTTCGAAAGCGAACGCCATGCCGGGCACGAGTTCCAGGTCGGTGATCGGCTCGATGGTGCGGAAGACACGGCGGGTGTCCTGGCCGGGAATCTGCCCTGGATTCAGCGCGATGTGCCCCGCGAAGGCCGCGGGAGCGAGACTGTGCACCAGCGGTGTCATGTTGTAATGGCCGGCCGCCAGCAGAGGCTCGCTCATGGCCCGGGCCAGATCGAGGAAGGTTGCTCCGGGACGCAGGGCTTGAAGGCCGGCGTCGTAGCAGCCCCGTGCGACGTCGTGGAGCTTGTGCAGCACCGACGGCACCGGCTCGATGGCGACGGACATCTGGACCTGGGCCTCGAATCCGCCGTAGCACGACATGATCTCGGCCTGGACCAGGTCGCCGGGCCGGACTGTCCGGGACGGACCGCCGGCATAGGTCCAGTACGGCGGCGCCCAGCCGGGGTCGTCGGCACCGACGCTCATGATGATGTGGGGGTACGTGGTGGCGCACGAGTTGCGGTGCAGGACCTCCACGACGGCCGCGTAGATCTCGGCCTCGCGGATACCGGGCCGGGTGATCTCCAGCATGGTCTGGCACGCCTCCTCGGCCGCCTGGGCGGCGAAGCGGACCAGTTCCAGTTCCTGCGGTGTCTTGGGCAGCATCGTCTGGGCGAAGTCGAGGGAGACGTCCGCGAATTCAGCCTGGGGCAGGTTCTTCAGGACGTAGTCCCACATCATATAAGTGATCAGGCCCTCCATCTCCCCCGCCGAGCTACCCGTCAAACCGACCACGCCGACGCGACTCGACGTCAGTCCTTCCTCGGTGAGTGCCTGGACCACGCCGCGGCCGAACGGACCGACGCGTACATCGTCGATCCAGAAGCGGACTTCCCGCATGTTCTCCGCCAGGCGACGGGTGTAGCGGTGATGGGTCCAGGTGAGGTGGATGGGGTCGCGGTCGGCGAAGAAGACGACCACACCGTCGAGCACCTCGTTGGCAAGGTAACCCTCGTACCGTTCGCGGCCCTTGAGCCCGAAGACAAGAAGACAATCGAGCTCCTTGTCTCGCATGAAGGCACGGGTACGCTGCCAGCGCAGCTCCCGGGCGGCGAACGGCAGGACGGGATACTCCTTCACCGTCACACCATCACCCCCTCGGGAACACGAGCGCCGCCCAAGGCCGAACGCTGCTCGAAGAACTGGCGGAGGAATTCTTCAGTCGGACGGCCGGGACTGACGTGCGTCAGCGCGGCGAAGGAGTCAGTCATAGAGCGATCCATCTCTGTACGGCGTCGTTGCTTCGCCTGCTCACCAGGTGCGGGCAGGCCCGACCAGGTTCATCTTGTCCAGCGGGTACAGTTCGCTGACTTCACTTGACTCCCAGCCGAGGTCGACCGGGTGGACGACCTCGGCGAAGGTCAGGGCCAGCTCGAAGAGTGCCTGCTCCCGTGGGGGCATTTCGTCGAGGGGGAAGGTGTTGAGATGACTCACCACGGCCTCGATACGGGGCAGCATGGCTGCGGACAGCTCACGCAGGTCCTCGATGTCGGCGGCAACCATCGCCTCCATCCGTTCCTGGGCGTCGCGCAGGCGCCATCGTTCCAGGAAGCGCTCCAAGTCGGCGAAGCCATCGGGTAGTCCCACGTCGGCGGAGTGCTCCATCACTTGGCTCCGATCAGTTCGTCGATGAGTCCGTACCGGTGCTGGAGTGCGAACTCCTGCATCGAGAGATAGATGTCGCGGACCGCACCCGACTCGAGGCCCCGCTGCACGTCCTCCATGGCGAACAGGTCCTCCCGGGCCACCGTGTACTGCAGGGCCCGGCTGTACGCCTGGGCCAGGCGGTCGCCGGCGTGCCGGGCCTTGCGGGCGAACGTGTCGAAGACGACGCGGGTGTGGTTGCGGTCGATCGGCCAGACGGTGACGGTGCTGTACCAGTGCGAGCCGTTGAGGATGGCGACATTGGGGAACTGCCACACGATGTCGAAGAACCAGGGGTGGTAGCGGGTGCGGTTCACCGCCGGCGGCAGCATGGAGAAGTCGGTCTCGATCGCCGGGGTCTGCTTGCGCCCGAGCTCGTACAGGGCACCCTCGACCGGTGGGCTGACGTAGTCGGGGTTGGACGGGTTGCTGGAGCGGATGTGGCGGTCGTAGATGTCGATCACGGGCTTGTGCCGCATCGGGTTGCTCTTGCCGGCCAGCTTCGGCTGGGTCCGCCGATGCAGGAAGACGGTGTGGTACCCCTCCGAGAAGGCGTCCATGGCGACGTTCCAGTTGGCCCGGACGTCGATGGAGAAGCAGCTCGTCTTCTCCATCTCGCTGTAGTAGTCGTCGAAGCCCTCGGCGAGATCCCCCAGCCAGTTGTCGAGCGACTCGGGATGGTCGCTGAAGTTGGCGAAGATCAGCCCGTATCGGACCTCGACGTGGATCGGCATCAACCCGAGAAGGGACTTGTCGACGGAGCGGAACTGCTGCTCGTCGGGCACCGAACGCAGTCTTCCTTCGCCGGTGTACGACCAGCCGTGGAGCCAGCAGGTGTGCGCGGACGACGTCCCCTCGGCGTAACCGCAGTCCGTCGGTATCACCTTCTTGGCGCGGTGCCGGCACACGTTGTGGAACGCGCGCACCTCGCCGTCCCGGCCACGCTGGATCAGCACCGAGGTATTGAAGGTAGGAATGTCCTGGACGACGTAACTACCGGGCTTCGGAAGGTCGTTGGCGTTTCCGACGAGGAACCAGGACGGACGGAAGACGTTCTCAACGACGGCGTCGTGATACTCCTGCGTCAGTTTGTCCGGGACCGACACGACATCCCTCAGGCCGGCGAACGGGTTGGGCCCTTGCGGGGGCGCGCCGGCGGACGGGGAAGCAGAACTGACGGCGGCTTCAGACACGATACCTCCATAAGTTAGGACGGCAGTCCTGTAATAAGGGACAGTACGTTACGATTAGACCCGTCGCAAGCTGACGGCCAAAGTGGCAGTCAGCTGCGCATAGTTGGCCCATTTCCGCACTTGGCCCAGGCCGATGCCATGCTCGACCACCCCGGAAGCGGCTGTACTTTTCCGAAGGCAGCGTTACCATATCCTGAATATCGCATTACGATGTCCTGATTACTAGGACACGATAGGTCAACCGCAAGGAGGGCGTCCATGTGGGACCCCAGTAACATGTTCCTCAACGGGCCGTACGCACCCTGGCGCGAGCAGGGCGAGGCGTTCGACCTGGAGATAGAGGGCCGGCTCCCGGACGGGCTGAACGGTGCTCTGTACCGGACCAGCGTCAGCCAGCTCTACCGCCCGGAGGACCCGAGCCGGTATCACTGGTTCGACGGGGACGGCATGATCCAAGCCCTGTTCCTGCGCGACGGCCGGGCGACCTACCGCAACCGCTACGTGGAGACCGACGGCCTGAAGGACGAGATGGAACTGGGCCGGGCGATCTACGGCGGTTTCATGAACGGCCGGACCACCCCTTTGCCACCCGGCAAGTTCCCGAAGAACCCCGGCAACACGAACGTGCAGCTCTACGACAACCGCCTGCTGGTCTTCTGCGAGGGCGGCCTTCCGCGCGACCTGCGACCGGACACCCTTGAGACGGTCAGCCAGCTGTACGACTTCGGCGGCGGACTCGCCGGGCCGCTGACCGCCCACCACAAGATCGATCCGACGAACGGGGACTTTCTCACCTTCGGCAACATCGACGGCACGGTCACGTGGTATCGAGCCGACCGCCACGGAAAGGTCCTCGACCGCCACTCGATCGACCTGGGGGTCCCCACCTTCACCCATGACTACGTCGTCACCACCGACTACGCGCTCTTCCTGGTCAACCCGTCGATGGTCCGCATGGAGAACATCTTCTCCGGCCGGCCGTCGACGATCTGGGAGCCGGAGACGGTGGAGACGTGCCGGTGGGCTGTCCTGCATCGCAGGACGGGCAAGGTGACATGGTTCGACGCCCCCGACGCGTTCGCCATCACCCACTTCCTCAACGCCTACCAGGACGGCACGAAGATCGTCGTCGACGGGCACCGGGTCGACAAGTTCGGCCCCACCCTGAAGGAGCTGGAGTCACCGCCGCCGGGCGGGGACTGGAACTGGTGGTTCAAGAAGGTCGTCACCACACCCTGGCGCTGGGAACTCGACCTCGCCACCGGCAAGACGACGGACAGTGAGGTCACTGACATCCAGGGAGAGTTCCCTCGGATCAACGACCAGCGAACCGGCCTGTCCCATCGGTACGGCTACTACACGACGACGCGCGGAGCCGGCGACTGGTTCACCGACGGCCTGGCAAAGCACGACTACCAGACGGGCAAGACGTCGATGCAGACACTCGACGGTGTACTGACCTCTCCCGGCGAACCGGTGTTCGTGCCCCGCCCCGGAGCCACGGCCGAGGACGACGGCTGGCTGCTGTCGATCTGGTGGGACCCCGCCACCGACCGCAGCGAGGTCATCGTTCAGGAGGTCCAGGACTTCGCGGGCACGCCGATCGCCCGGATCAAGCTCAACCACCGGGTACCCATGGGCTTCCACGGCAACTGGTCGGACGCAGCCGAACTCGACGCCGCGGTCCGCGGCGCCTGAGTCCTCGACAATCCCTTGGTCGACGGGGTGCCGGAGCACCCCGTCGACCAGCGCGCTCCCACGCTCGGCCACTCGTCCGCGGGAACCCGGCAGCACCGATCTCCCTACCCGCGGCTTGCCGGCATGCGGCACGCCGCCGACCCCGAGACATCTCCTCACCGTGGCCCGGGTCCGCGCCCTTGCCGGTCCCTGGCCTTCGTTCGCCATCTGGAGGCCCGGCGTGTCGTCCGACACCGTCACACCCCCGGTAAGCCGCGGCCTGATTCCGGTCGTAACGGTCCTCGTGATCGCCCAGAGTTACCAAATCGTCGCGTTCCCCAACTTTCTCCGCTCCTTGCTCGCCGAGCCCGGCTGGCATCTGTCGCCGGGCGGGGCGGGCCTGATCGGAAGCACGGTGTTCCTGGGGATCCTGGCAGGCACCGCCGCGGCTGCGCCCTTGGCCCGCCGTTTCGGGCGCCGACCGGCAACCCTGGCCGCGATCCTGTGGCTCACGCTCTGGTCCGGCGTCAGCGCGCTCGCCACCGCCCCCTGGCAACTGGGACTCCTCAGAATGATCGCGGGGATCGGCATGGGCGCCGCCTACCCACTGATCCTGAGCTTCCTGCACGACGCCGCCGCCCGAGCCAACCGCGCGCGGGCGGATGTCGCCACGCGAGCCAGGCGGACGCTGATCTTCGCGCTGATCGGCATGCCGATCGCGGGAATCATCACGCAAACTGCGACGGGCGCAGTGCCGGTCCAGCACGGTTGGCGTCTCCTGACGGCCATGGGCGCAGGCCTAGGGATCGTGGTTCTTGCCCTGTCGGCACGGTTGCTGCCAGCCGGCACCGGCACGTTCGCAGTGAATGCCGGCCGGGCCGGGCACCATAAGCCGAGCCTGCGCGTCGTCCTGGCGATGGGCCTGGGCCTGATCGCCGTGAGCCTGATCGCCTGGTCCGGCTTTACCCGACTCAGCTCCGCGGATGTACGCTTCAACGCAGTGCTGGAAGCGGGCGCGGTCGTAGCGCTGTTCGCCATATCAGGCCTGGCGATACGCCGGAGGCAAACGCCTGTCCCCAACTGGCAGACCGTCCGGGACACCTTGACGTTCGTCATGTTCAACCCCGCTACCGCGGTGGTGATCGTGATCGTAGTCCTGGATATCCTCGGCGTCGTTGGCACCCCCTTCGTCGTGGTGGCGCTCGGCGTGTGGATTGCCGACGGCTACTGTCGAGCGGTCGCCCTCAGCATGGTGCCGCATGTCCTCTACACCTCCGCCGAGCCCACCGTCCAGGAGACCGGCCACACTTCCCCTGCACGACAGCCGCCGAGGCCTTGGTAACACGAGAGACGGCGAGGTACCGCGGGCAGCGGGGCGCGCATGTCGTGCGTGCGAACCGTCACCCGTCAGGTACGGATCTCGTCGTCGCCGAGCAGCCAGCTCTCTACCACGTCGGGTGAACGTGGTCACGCGGACCGTACTCCAGCGGCGGGCCCGGAATTCGCCGCGCTGCCTCCGACGAATCCGCCGCCGTGAAAGTGCAGGTACACGCCTCTGGGGCGGTCCGGTGCGATGGCCCGCAGAGCCAACTCGTGACCGTCCCGTCCCTTATCCGGACGGTGCGCGCACGGTCGGAAGGCGCCGTGGGCGGCACGGGAAGGCCGCGGCCCACCCCGGGCACATTCTTGGGGAGCTCACGAAGCCGCGAGTTGAACTCCGCGGATTCGGGTGCGATCGCTTCCACCTTGAACAACGACCCATCAAGCCCCACTCACATGATCCGTCCCGGACAATGTGATCGCGGCCTCCCAACGCTGGTGACTGCCGAGAAGTCCGAGGCGCCCGCGCGGTGCCAGATGCCGACGCGACGCGCCAAAGAAGCCGAGCTTCATCATGGTCCTGATATTCAGGACCACTGTCTCGATATACGAAACAATAATCACCGGCGGCCGCCGCCTCGTCAAGTGTCGTCTCCCCGCGCCGAACGGATCCGTCAGCCCGGCAAGTGAGGTTTGATGCCGCGGCGTGAAGAAGCCGTTACGGCGCACGGCGGCCGCGATGGAGCCGGAGCACCGGGCAGGCTTGACCGTGACCGCGGAGCCTGGCATCGCCTCGCGCGCAGGAGCGCCACGAATTCGTCATCCAAGGCGCCTCCGTGCCCAAGACGGCCGCCACCCGGTACGGTGTCTCACATGTCAGGAGCTACGTCCCCCAGTTATCGCGAGCGCAACTCCACGGCCGACCGGGCGCTGGACATCCTTCTCATGTTCACCGACGCGCAGCTCGTCGTTTCCGGCAGCGCGGTCGCCGAGCGACTCGGTGTAGCGCGCTCGACGGCCTACCGCTACCTACAGAGCCTCGTGAGCAGCCGCTTTCTGGAGGAAGCACCGGGTGGAGGATTCCGTCTCGGGCTACGCGTCATGGAGATCGCCCGGCTGGCACGACGGAGCTATGGGCTTTCCGAGATCGCGCTCCCGGCGATGACGGCGCTTGCCGCGGACGTGCATGAGACGGTCCTGCTCACCAGGCGAACCGGAGAGCTGGTCGTATGCGTCGACCTGGCCGAAGCGGGAACCCGTGCCGTGCGCATCTCCTACGAGCGGGGCAGCACACTCCCCCTGAACGCCGGCGCGTCGGCTCTCGTCCTGCTGGCATGGCTGCCCGAGGAGCAGGCCCGGCAACTACTGGAATCCGCGGACCTGCACCAATTCACCTCCGCCACCCTCACGAACGTCGACATCCTCATGCAGCGGCTCGACCACATCCGGCGTGCCGGCTACTCCGTCACCCGCGGCGAGCTCGACCCCGAAGTGTTGGGCATCGCCGCCCCCGTCCGCGACGAGCGGCAACAGGTGATCGCGGCGGTGAGTATCGCGGCCCTGGCCTCCCGCGTGTTCCCCGAGGCCGAGGCGGAGTTCGCCCGCAAGGTCCGGGAGACGGCACAGGAAATCAGCAGCCGGATGATCAGCGTCACGGGCTGACAGCGACGCCGGGGCCACCCCGACCGGTGCGCGCTCGCCGGAGGCGCACGTACCATCGCTTCGGCCTGCCCGCCGCCATGCCCCCGGCGGCCGCGGCTGCGTGATCGGTCGGCGCTCCAAAGGCTGATCCGGTGCCGGCCCGGGTCGGCACCAGTCGCTTGCCGTCAGGCAAAGACATCGGAGACGTAACGACCGTGCGCGCGCTCCATCTCGTCCATCCAGGCCTCGGCCTCGTCCAGGCTGGCTTTCATGTGTTCGGCGTAGATGCGTACGCAGGTCTGGTGGACTGCAGGGGCCATGCGGCGACCGTCGCCGCACACATAGACGGTCGCGCCCCGGCGGACGAGGTCCGCGACGTCGTCCCGGTCGGCCCAGAGCCGGTCCTGAACGAAACGCACCGGTCCGTCGGGACCGTCCTCGGGTGCCTCGGAGAACGCGGCGCGGATGCTGACGATCCCCTGTTCCTGCCAGGCCCGCAGTTCGTCGGGGTAGAGCAGGTCGACGTCCGGCGCGTCACAGCCGAAGAACAGCAGCGCCCGTGCGGGCTCGGCCTGCTGCTGCTGGGCGCGCAGTGCGCGGTCCTGCAGGAACCCGCGGAAGGGAGCCAGGCCGGTGCCCGCGCAGATCATGACAACCGGCGTGGCGAGGTCTTCCGGCGGGTGGAACGCGATGTTCGACGGACGGACGGTGACCGGCACCCGGGTGCCGGGGCGCGAGTGGGCGAGGAAGGTCGAGGCCACCCCCTCGTACCTGCCCGAACCGGACAGCGCCGGGGCATCCACGTGGGCGACGGTGAGGGTGACGTGGTCGGGACTCCACAACGGCGAGGACGAGATCGAATACTGGCGGGGCGACAGCGGGGTGAGCATCGACAGGTAGCTGCCCAACGGCAACCGCACCGACGGGTACATCTCGAGCAGGTCGAGGGCGGACAGCCGTTTGTCCAGGACCTCGCTCTCGTAGCGGTCGGGCGACGCGAGCGCGGTGAGGGCCTGCTTCTCCGGTGGGCAGTCGGTTGCCTCGGCCAGGTGCTCCACGTGGCGCCGCCCGGCCGGCCGAGACAGCTCCAGGTGGCTTGCGAACAGCTCGCCGGCGGCGATCGGCTGGTCGGTTGGCAGGTTCGGGTTCGGTCCGGTGGCCGTGATCCGCAGGCGGGTGTCGTAGGCCAGATCGAAGCGGGCCAACGCCCGGTCGACGACGGCCGAGGGGTTCAGCGGCAGCACCGCCAGGTAGTCGCCGGTGCGGTAGGTCCGGCCCTCCGGCAGCGCGATCTCGAGGTGGCGCTTGGAGCGGGCACCGGGCCGGGTCATGTCGACCAGCTCACGGTTGACCACGACCGTGCCGTACCCGAGGTCATCGGCGCGCAGCAGCGGTTCGCGGCCCGCGCCGACGATCTCCACCTGGATGCCGGTCGAGACCGCGTCGGTCGCGACGGATGGGACGCCCAGCACGGTGCCGGTCGCCGGCCACAACGCGTCTTGCCACGCCTCGAAGTCACCGAAGAAGTCTCCTCGGGTGTCGGCCGCGCCGCGAGTGACGAGCCTGGTCGCTCCCGCGCGGCTCAGCTCGTCGTCGACGAGCGTCGGGATCCGCTGGTAAGTACGGGCCCAATCGCTGTTGCCACACCCGAACACCGCATAGCGCACACCGGCGAACGCACCGGCCAATTGATTCTGCAACCAGGAGACGAACCTCCTGGCGTTGTCCGGCGGTTGCCCCTCGTAGGATGCGGTCACCACGATGAGGGCACCGTCACGCCGTACGGCATCGACGCCGTCGTCCAGCGATGCGACCGTCGGGGCGTACCCCAGTGCGGTCGCCCGGGCGGCGATCTGCCGGGCGAAGGCCTCGCTGGTTCCGGCGTTCGAGCCGAACAGCACCTGCACCGCTGTGCCGTGCGTCTGGACTGTTCGCGTCGTGGAGGCGAGGCGGCTGGCCGGTGGCGCCGAGGGCGCAGCCGCGTTGCGGCTGATCGGCCGATCGCGCAGGGCCCGCATGCGGACCTGTAGGCCCTCCGGCTTCCAGGTCAGGGTCTCCTTGATCTTCAGCTGGTAGCCGGGATCAGCGAACCGGAAGTCGAAGTTCTGCACCAGCAGGGCCAGGACCAGCTGCGCCTCCAGCAAGGCGAAGCCACGCCCGATGCAGGAGCGCTGACCGTTGCCGAACGGCTTCCAGGCGTTGGGCGGCAACTCCCGCGCCCGGTCGAGCCCGAACCGGTCGGGATCGAAGACCTCGGGGTTCACCCAGACCGCCGGATCGCGGTGCAGTGAAGGGGAAAGAATGACGATCGTGTCGTCGGGGGTGACCGCCACCCCGTCGCCGATCGTGGTCGGCTCGTACGGGTAGACGGCGAACGCCGGAGCCGTCGGCCACAGCCGCAGGGTCTCGAGAAGAACCTGGTTGAGATAGGTCAGCTTCGGGATGTCCGGGTAGGCCGGGAAGCGATCGCCGAGCACCTCCTCGACCTGAGCGCGAGCGGTGGCCAGCACCTCGGGATTCCGGAGCAGGGCGTGCACCGCGAAGCTCAGCAGGCCGGAAGTCGTCTCGTGCCCGGCGATCAAAAAGGTCACCAGCTGGTAGCGGACGTTCTCGTCGGGCAGCGCCGCGCCGGTCTGCGGGTCTCTCGCCGACAGCATCGTGTCGAGAATGTCACGCTGCCCCTCGGGCAGGGGATGCTCCCGGCGATGCCGGACGAGTTCGTCGGCCACCTTGTGCATGACCCTGATGTCCTCGTCGTAGCGGCGCTGCTGGTTCAGCATGAGCCGGTTCTGCAACGCCAGTCGCCGGGCCCGGCCACCGGACTCCTGCAGCGCGCTGACCATCGCATCGACGAAGGGGTGCATCGACTCGGAGTAGAAGCTGTTGAAACGGTACGAGAAGGAGCACAGCGCGATCGTGTCGAACGTCAGCCGGGTGAAGTCATGGACCACGTCGACATTCGCTTCCGGGCCTACGCGCTGCCACTTGAGCATGAGTTGTTCGGCGATGTCGGACATCCCGTCGAACATGCCGTGCAACGCGACCGCGGAGAAGGCGGGCATCAGGATGCGATGGGCCCGGCCCCAGTTCTCTTCCTCGGTATGCCCGGTGAACAGACCGTCCCCGGCGAAGGCCCGGACCTCCCGCACCGGCCCCTGGACCCGCTTGTCGAATCGCGACTCGTCGCAGATCTCGTCGACGATGCGCTGGCTGCTCACCACGAGCAGCCGCGCCTGGCCGGGCAGCTCGAGCCGGAACAGCTCGCCGTACCTTTCAGCGAGGCTCATCATGCCCTGGAGAGGCCGCTCACGATCGATCGCGTCGAGGTTGCGGATTATCGGCTTGGAAGCGGGACCGGGAACGGCAGTCATCCGAGTTCCTTTCGCGCATGTCCCCACGCCGGCGGGCCGGATACCGGAATTCGTTGAAAGCCGACAATCACGGTCGGGATCCGGCCGATCGCTCGTTGAGCGGAACAAATCCGCGGCAATCGCCACCCATGGGGTACCGAAATCCTATCCGTGCGTCGTTGGCGGCGCGTTCGTATCCGTGGAAGAGGCGGGGAATGTCAAGCGAAGAACGGCCGGAGGCGGTCGGGCGAGTTGACGCCGACCGCTCGGCCGGCGGTCACCGGCTCTCCGTGGCGAGACCCCGCAGCAACAGGTCGAGCCCGAACGCGAACTCTTCCTCGACCGGCACGGGCATCCAGTCCGCGACTGCCGTTGTGGCCGGAAACCGTGCGGGATCCACCGTGTGAAGGCTGACGGACGCCGCCCTGTCCCCCTCGAGGGCTCCGGGATCGCCCGGCTGCAGCGCGAACGCGAGTACGAAGCGCGCCACCGTCGCGTACGAGCGTGCCGCCAGCGGCGGGGGGAATCCCCCGTCGAGCAGGATCGCCACGAGACGCTCCCGCAGCACCATCGCGTTGGGCCCCACCGGCACCTGTTCCACCAGCAGATGCGCGACGTTCCCGTGCCGGCGCAGCACGTCGAACATCTGATGCGCGACCTGCCGGCACGCCTGCGACCAGCCCACGGTGCCGAGTTCGCCCGGATCCACGTCTATCTTGCCGAACATCCGGTCGATCACCTGCGCGATCAGGTCCGGCCGCCCGGCGAAGTGCCGGTACAGCGTCGCCGTGCTGGAATCCAGGCGCTGCGCCAGAGTCCGCATCGAGAGAGCGTCCGCTCCGTGCTCATCGAGGATCAGCAGCGCCATGTCGAGGATCCGGTCCAGCGGCACCGCGGGTCGGCCGGCCGGGCGCCGGCCGGAAGCTTTCGTCACGCCGGCAAGTATGACCCACCCTTGACGGACCGCTCCGATATCGGCAACACTGTTGCCATTATGTTCCCCTGGTGCAGTCCTCAAGACGATTCCCGGTTCGCCGACGTGGACGACCTCCGGGTGCATTACAAGCGCGCCGGCAGTGGGCCCACGGTCGTTCTGCTGCACGGCAGTGGCTCCTCGTTGCACGGCTTCGAGGCCGTCGCAGATCTTCTCGTCCCCTCGTTCGACGTCATCCGCCCCGACCTGCCGGGGTTCGGGCTGACCGGACCCCACCCCCACCGCGACTACCACATCAGCACCTTCAGCACGATCGTCGCGAGGTTCCTGTCCACCGTCGGCGTCACCGGCGCGGCGGTGGCGGGGAACTCACTCGGCGGCAACATCGCCTGGAATCTCGCGCTCGACCAGCCACGGCTGGTCACCGCCCTCGTGTTGATCAACGCCACAGGATAACCGGAAAAGACCCTGCCCGCCGGTCTGCGCCTGGTACGCAACCCGCTGCTGCGGCTGGTACTGCGCCGATGGATGCCACGCCGGGCCATCGAACGTAACCTGCGCTCGGCAGTCGGCCCCCGGTCCGCCATAGTCACCGACGCCATGGTCGACCGGGCGTATCAGCTGATCGGCCGCCCCGGCAATCGGTCGGCATTCGTCGACGTGGCAAACACCGATCAACGCGACCGCAGCGCGGAAATCCCGCGTGTGTCGGCGCCAACGCTGCTGCTGCGCAGCTCCGGCATCGACGGGCAGCACTTCGCTCGGGACATAGCCGGCAGCCGGGAACTCGTTCACCCCGACGGTGGACACCTGCTGCCCGAGGAGGACCCGCGCTGGGTCGCCGATGCCATCTCCCAGTTCCTGAGGCCGGCCAAAGTTCGACGAGGGGACGGGGTATGAGGTATTTCGCCACTCCCGGCGAGGACCGCCGGCTCGACGCGGCGACGCGGTGAGGATTGCGGGGCGCCTTCGTCCCGTTGTCCGACGGCGTCACACATTACGAATTGAGCGGCCCCGACGGCGGCGAGGTCGTCGTGCTGGTCGGCGGCCTCACCGTTCCCTTGTTCTATTGGGACGGCTTCGCCGCCGAACTACGCGACCGAGGATTCCGCACACTCGCCTATAGCGCCTACGGCCGGGGCTACTCGGACCGTGTGCAGGCCCGCTACGACGAGGCGCTGTTCGTCCGTCAGCTCGTCGACTTGACGGACGCCCTCGACGTGTCGCTCCCCCAGCACCTCGTCGCAACGTCCTTGGGCGCCGTCGTGGCCATGGCCCATCTCGGCCGGCGCCCGTCCGCCGCCAGGACACTGACCCTGATCGCGCCCGCCGGCCTGGCCGAGCGACCCGCATTGCCCGCCTGGCCACTGCGCCACGACCGCGTCGCCCGCGCGGTGGGCAGGCGGTTAGGGCACCGAATGCTCCGTCAACACCTCGGCCACAACGTTCGCGACCCGCATCAGGCCGAGCAGCTCGCCGCGATGGTTCTGGACGCCTATCGGTTCGAAGGCTCGATGTACGCCTTGCTGGCCACGTTGCGCGACCTCCGGATGGCCGGCCGCACCGACCTATACCAACAAGCCCGCGGCTCCGAACTGCCCACCATGCTGGCCTGGGGCAGCGAGGACCAGGTCATACCGGCCGACCAACTCGAACTCGCGCGCACGCTGCTCGAACCCGAGGTCTTCCACCTCATCGACCAGAGCGGCCACATGGCCCCGTTCGAACGCCCCCGCGAGGTAGCCGACCTGTTCGTCGCGTTCGCAGCATCCCACCCGGAGAGGATCGGCCCATGACGCAGGAAACCGTCGACGTCCTGATCGCCGGCGCCGGCCCGACCGGCTCGGCACTCGCGATCGACCTGGCCCGCCGTGGACTGACCGTCCGCATCGTCGACAAGGCCGCGCACCCCTTCGACGGCTCCCGCGCCAAGGGACTGCAACCGCGCACCCTGGAGGTTCTCGACGACCTGGGCGCGCTCGACGAGATCCTCGCCGGCAGCGGCGACTACCCCTTGCTCGGGATCCATCTGGGCCCCGTCACTGTGCCGTGGCGGATGTTCCGTCACCGCGATCGCAGCCCGGACGTACCGCTCCCGAACACCCGGCTGATCCCGCAGTACCGCACCGACCGGGCCCTGCACAACCGGCTCGCCCAGCTCGGCCAACAGGTCCAGTTCGGCCACGAGCTCACCGGGCTGACCCAGGACGCCACCTCGGTCACGGCCACCGTCACCACGCCCGCCGGCACCGAACAGATCACCGCCCGCTACCTCGTCGGCGCCGAAGGTGGAGCCAGCACCGTCCGCAAACTCCTCGGAATCCCGTTCATCGGCAGCACCGACGAGCAGGACCGGCTGCTCATCGTCGACGCCGTCACCACCGGCCTGTCCCGCGACCGCTGGCACGTCTGGCCCGCGGCCCGCGGCCGGTTCGTCGGGGCCTGCCCTCTGCCACACAGCGACCTTTTCCAATGGATGGTCCGCCTCGCGCCCGGCGAGGACGCCCCCGACGGCGAGGCCCCGATCAACCGACGGATCCAGGCGCACATCCGAAACTCCCGGGTCCGGCTGCGCGAATTGCAATGGCGCTCGGTATTCCGGCCCAACATCCGCCTCGCCGAGGCCTACCGCAGCGGGCGGGTGTTCATCGCCGGCGACGCCGCGCACGTGCACACCCCGGCCGGCGCACAGGGCCTGAACACCGGCATCCAGGACGCCTACAACCTCGGCTGGAAACTCGCCCAGGTCCTGGCCGGCGCCGACGAGCACCTGCTGGACAGCTACGAAGCCGAACGGCAACCCATCGCCGCGAACGTGCTCGGCCTGTCCACCAAGAAATACCAGGGCATCGCCAAACTCGACCCGTCGAGCCTGCGCCGCGGCAAGGACGAACAACAACTGTCCCTCAGCTACTTCGGCGGGCCCCTGGCCCCGGCCACCCCACCGGCCACCACCACCCTGCGCGCCGGCGACCGCGCTCCCGACGCCGAACTGCGCGACACCACTGGCCGGACCGTACGACTGTTCGACACGTTCCGAGGGCCGCACTTCACCGCGATCGCGTACGGAACCAGCGCCGCCACAGCCCTGGACCGACTCCGGTGGCCGAACTCCGGGGCCGGCCTCACCCGGATCGTGATCGACGGCACCGCACACGCCGACCACACCCTCACCGACACCGCCGGCACCTTCCGCCGCGGCTACGGCCTGACCCAGGACGCCCTGCTGATCATCCGTCCCGACGGCTACCTCGCCCAGATCGCCACCGCCGACGTCGCCGACGCAGCCGCCGCGGCGATCAGCCCGATGACACCATCGGAACAGCCGAGGACACACGCATGAGCCGGACGCTGCTACGCGGCGCGCAGGTGATCACCATGGGCCGGCACCGGCCCGACAGCGAGCACGCCGACCTCCTCATCGACGGCGACACGATCGCCGGGATCGGTCAGAACCTCGGCCCCGTCGACGAGACCATCGACCTCACCGGGCGCATCATCATCCCCGGCCTGGTCAACGCACATCTGCACACCTGGCAAGCCGCATTGCGCGGCGTCGGCGCGGATTGGACACTCGCCGAATACCTCGCCAACATCCACTACGGCATCGCCCGGCACTACCGGCTCGACGACATGCACATCGGTACCCTCGCCGGCGCGCTCAACCAGATCAACTGTGGCACCACCACCCTCGGCGACTGGTGCCACAACAATCCCACGCCCGCACACACCGATGCCGCGATCACCGGGCTGCTTGACTCCGGAATCCGGGCGGTCTTCCTGCACGGCACCCCGTACGGCAACCGGGGCACGACCCACGCCGTGGAAGAAGTCGACCGGCTGCTCAACGGGCCAGCCCACGCGCAGCCCTTGATCACCGTCGGCATGGCGATCCGCGGGCCACAGTTGTCACGGCCTGAAGTCGTGGTCCGCGACATGCGCGCCGCACAGCAGCGCGGCCTGGTCGTCTCCACGCATCAGAGCATGGGAGGCCCCGAGGACGGCTGGGAGGCGGCGCACGCCGCCGGGCTGATCGGGCCGTTGACCAACGTCGTACACGGCTCCGGCCTGCCCGACGACCGGATCCGGGCCCTCACCGACGCCGGCGCCAGCTTCACCTCCACACCCGAGAACGAACTCGGCCAAGGCCACGGCACGCCCGTCACCGCACAGCTACTTCCGCTCGGTGCCGCGCCCTCTCTCGGCACCGACACCGATGCCGTCCTGCCCGGCGACATGCTCACCGCCGCCCGCATCGCCCTGGCCCACCAACGTGGTCTCGACCACGACCGCCACCGCACCAGAACCGGCGCCTTCTCGATGACCGCGACCGTCACGAGCAAACAAGCGCTGAGCTGGGCAACCGTCGAAGGAGCACGCGCGCTCGGGCTCGCCGACCGAGTCGGGCGCATCGAACCGGGCATGCAAGCCGATCTTGCCGTCATCGACATCCGCGCCCTGAACCTGTGGCCCGGTCCTGACCCGAGCGCCGCCGCACTGCACGCCGGTGTCGGCAACATCGAATCAGTCATGATCGCCGGACGATGGCGCAAACGCGAACACGGCCTGCTCGATGCCCACACCGACATGGTGCAAGAAAGACTCCAGCAGTCGAGCGAGCGCCTGCTGCACCGACTCCGCCAGCCCGGACCGCTGCCCGGTTTGCGGCAACGCGTCGTCGGGCTCGTCGTGCGCCACCGCCTACTCCACCAAGGACGTTCGGCACACTCAGCCACCATCCACGGCGGCAATCAGGAGCTCTGAATCGGACCAGCTCCACATGGGCACCGGCGGACCCACCGACCCCGCCGGTACCTTCCGCCGCGCGTACGGCCTGGCCGGAGACACCGTGCTGCTCATCCGCCCCGACGGACACCTCGGCCACATCAGCAACCACGACCTACCCGGCACCATCCGGACCGAAGCCCTCGTCCGGGTCGAGTATCCGCGGGGCCTGGCTACCGCAACGGTGGTAGCCAGACTGTCTGCACGTGGACGACGCGGGAGATGCCCGCCGTTGCCGATAGTTGATGCATGATCGAAGTACAGGAACTCACCAAGCGATACGGCGACAAGACCGCGGTCGACGGGCTCACCTTCACCGTCAAGCCGGGCATCGTGACCGGATTCCTCGGCCCGAACGGCGCGGGCAAGTCCACCACCATGCGCATGATCCTCGGCCTCGACCGGCCGACCTCGGGCACCGCCACCGTCAACGGCCGTCCCTTCGCCGACCACCCCGACCCGCTGTATCAGGCCGGCGCCCTGCTCGACGCCAAGGCCGTACACACCGGCCGCTCCGCCTACCACCACCTGCTCGCCCTCGCCGCCACCACCGGCGTGCCCTCCGCCCGGGTCAACGAAGTGATCGACCTCGTCGGACTACGCCAGGTCGCCCGCAAGCGGGTCGGCGGCTTCTCCCTCGGCATGGGCCAGCGCCTCGGCATCGCCTCCGCCCTGCTCGCCGACCCGCAGATCGTCATCCTCGACGAACCGACCAACGGCCTCGACCCCGAGGGCGTGCTCTGGATCCGCAACCTGATGCGCGACCTCGCCGCCCGGGGCCGGACCGTCTTCGTCTCCTCCCACCTGATGAGCGAGATGGCGCTGACCGCCGAACACCTCATCGTCATCGGCAAGGGCCGGCTGATCGCCGACGTCTCGATGAACGAATTCATCGACCAGGCCGCCCGCGACAGCGTCCGCGTCCGCTCCCCCCACACCAGCCAACTGCGCAGCCTGGTCTCCGGACCCGACGTGACGACCCTCAGCGCCGAACCCGGCGTCCTCGAGATCACCGGCCGGCCCGCCGCCGAGATCGGCGAGATCGCCGCCCGCGCCGGAATCACGCTGCACGAACTGACCACCGTGCGGCCCTCCCTCGAGGAAGCCTTCATGGAACTGACCAAAGACACCGTCGAATACCACGCCACCCTGACCGGAGCCACCCGATGAGCACCCTCGCCCCCGCCCCTGCCCACGCCCTCGTCCCCCACCGGCGCGTCACCCCGGCCCGAGTCGTCAGAAGCGAATGGATCAAATTCTGGTCGCTGCGCTCGACCATCACCACGCTCGCCGTCGCCGTCGCCCTGCTCGTCGGCGTCGGCCTGATCGCCGCATCCGTCTACACCGGCCAAGCCAGCACCAACCCCGGCCAAAACGGCGCCACCGACCCCGTATCGGCCAGCCTGACCGGCATGACCTTCGCCCAACTCGCCTTCGGCGCCCTCGGCGTCCTGTTCATGTCCGGCGAATACGGCACCGGCCAGATCCGCTCCACCCTGTCCGCCGTCCCCAAACGCCTCCCCGTCCTCTGGGCCAAGATCGCCGTCTTCGCCGGCGTGGTCTTCACGATCTCCCTGGCCGCCGCCGCCATCACCTTCACCGCCGGCCAAGCCCTCATCGGCGACGCCGGCGCCTCCTGGGGCGACACCGGCGTGATCCGCGCCGTCATCGGCACCGCCGTCGTCCTGACCGGCTCCGGCATCCTCGGCATCGCCCTCGGCGCCCTGCTGCGCTCCACCCCCGCAGCGATCACCGCCCTGTTCGGCGTCCTGTTCCTGCTCACCGGCGTCGTCGAGCTCCTGCTCCCGGACAGCTGGAGCAACGTGCTGCAATACCTGCCCTCCAACGTCACCAGTGCCATCACCGCAGTCACCCACGCATCCGGCTCCCTCACCCCCGCCGCCGGCCTGGCAGTCTTCCTCGGCTACCTCGCCGCCGTCACCGGCGGCGCCGCCTGGCGCCTCAAGCGCTCCGACGTATGAACCCGGCAAGCCGGTCGTGACTACCGACGACCGAGATGCCGGCACCGCACCGGCTGCTCGACCACCACCACCCTCGCACCGTGACGACAGCAAGAAACCGGACCACCACGGCCGGGCGACAAAGCCGACAATCGGCCAGCCGCCCGGCCGTTCCGCTCGATCGAACCTCTCGAGGCCGCAGCCGGCCGACGTTCGACTTCGGCGACCTGCCGCTCGCGAACGAGTACGCGATTGCCTCAGCCAAGGGAAGGCCTCGGTGTGCTGCATCCGGACCCACGGAGATGACGGCGTTGGTGACTCCGATCCCCGACGAGCAGGGCCACCGCCCCGAGCCGAGGAACAGGCCATTGAGCGTGGAATGGGCCACGGTGCGAGCGTCCGGGGCGGCTTCGGGTTGGCGGACGTCGACCTCGCCGACCGCGAAAAGCTGGTCGAGCTGCGCCCCCGGATGGCGAAGCTCAACCCGTGCAGCATGAGCTTCGGTCCGGGCGAGTTCCGCAACCCGCCCGCGGGCGTACGCCGGCTGGCCGCCCGCATGCGCGACCTGGACGTCAAGCCCGAGTTGGAGATCTACGGCACCGGCCACCTCGACGCCTGCCTGCGGTTGTACGGCGAGGGCCTGCTCGACCGGATCGGCCGGGACGGGGTGGACTTCGACCGGGAGGAGCACACCGACGGCATCTGCGCGGTCGCCGCGGTGGTCGACCCGCACGACCCGTCGCCGATGGCGGTCAGCGTGCCGATACCCGCCCAGCGGTTCCACGGGCGGGCGGAGGAACTGGCCCGCGCACGGCTGACGACCTGCGCGCAGATCCGCGCCGAGTCGACCGGCTGAGGGCCCGCGGGCGCCCGGCCCGCCCCGGGGCGGCGTTGTCTGCCGGTCAGTTGAGCGCGCAGCGCGAGGCGCGGGCGCCCCGCCCGCCCCGGACGGCGTCGCCTGCCGGTCAGTTGAGCGCGCAGCGCGAGGCGCGGACGGCCGGCCCAGGCCCGGCGGCGGCGAGCCGCGCATGACCGGCGCGGGGAGCCGAACCGGCCGGCGTGACGGAGGCAGCATCACGCCGGCCGGAATCGGCTGTCGGTCAGGTCACCGGCACCGGCTCAGAGTCGGCCGACGGGATGTCGTCCGGATCAGGGTCGGGGCGGAGCCTGCGGGCCGCGCGCTTCTCCCGGCGGGTCTCGACCATGGTGTAGAGGACCGGGATCAGTACGAGGGTCAGCATTGTCGAGGTGATCAGGCCGCCGATCACCACGACGGCGAGCGGTTTGGAGATGAAGCCGCCGGCGCCGGTGATGCCCAGCGCCATCGGCAGCAGTGCGAAGATCGTGGCGAGGGCGGTCATCAGGATGGGCCGCAGCCGGCGCCGGCCACCCTCGACGACGGCCTCGGTGACGCCCATGCCTTGTGTGCGGTACTGATTGACCAGGTCCATCAGGACGACGGCGTTGGTGACCACGATGCCGATGAGCATGAGGATGCCGATGAGGGCGGCGACGCCGAGCGGGGTGTCGGTCACCAGCAGCAGGAGGAAGGCGCCGGTGAAGGCGAACGGGATGCTGACGAGCAGGATGAACGTCTGCCGGATGCTGCGGAAGACCGCGACCAGGACCAGGAAGACCAGCGCCACGGCGACCAGCATGGCCAGGATGAGCTGGGAGAACGCGTCGCCCTGGTCGGCGGTGACGCCGCCGATCTCATAGCTCGCGCCGGCCGGGAGGCTGAGGTCGTTCAGGGCGGTGCGTACGGCGGTGCTGGCCGCGCCGGTGTCGTCGCCGACGGGGGTGGCGGTGACGGTGTTGGTCCGGGCGCCGTCGACGCGGGTGCGCTGGACCGGGCCGTTCACCTGAGTGACGGTGGCGAGCTTGTCGAGCCGGACCTGGCCGGCGGAGGTACCGATGGTAAGTGCCTTGACCTTGGCAAGGCTGTCCGGTGCGGTGCTGGTAGTCTTCACGATGACGTCGTGCTGGACGCCGTCGAGGGTCACCTGGGCCATCGTGGCGCCCTGCACCGCCTGGCGCAGCGCCGAGGTGATGGCCGACTCAGTCACGCCGTAGCGGGCGGCGGTCTCACCCTTGGCGACGATGCTGATCTGCGGGGCGCTTTCGCTGAGGTCGCTGCGGACGTCCGTGACGTCGCCGGCCTGCGCGATCGCCTGCTGGATCTGCTGGGTGGCCTTGGCCAGGGTGGTGTCGTCACCGGCTTTGACGGACACTTCGATGTCGCTGCTCGCGCCGAAGCCGCTGCCGTTGCTCACGGTGAACTTCCCAGCCCCGCTGAGCGTGCCGAGCCGGGCGCGCAGGCTCTCCTTGACAGTGTTCGCGTCGGCGCCGTCGGCCAGTTCGACGGTGAAGGAGACGGTGTTGGCGCCGCTGGTCGAGCCGAAGAAGCCACCGGAGGAGCCGATCACCACCTGGTACGAGTCGATGCCGGCGATCCCGGCGAGGGCTTTCTCCGCCTCCTCGGCGGCGGCATCGGTCGTAGCCAGGTCGGTGCCGGCCGGCAGTTCCTGGCTGACCCGCAGGCTGTCCTGGCCGGAGTCGCCGATGAAGCTGGTCTTCAGCGTGCCGGCGAGGCCCACCGAGCCGACCAACAGCGCGACCGCCAGGGCGAGCACGGTCTTGTGGCGCCGGACCGCCCAGGTGATCACCGGCAGGTAGATCCGGGGCAGCAGCCCGTGCCGCTCCTTCTCCTCGACCTGGGCCCGGTAGACCTCCGGCGGCACGCCCGCGGCGTCCCTGGGCGCCTTCAGGAACCAGTAGGCCAGCACCGGGACGATCGTCAGCGACACCAGAAGCGAGGCGACCATGGCGACCGCGACCGTGATCGAAAACGAGCCGAACAGCTCGCCGACGAAGCCGCTGACGAAGGCGATCGGCAGGAAGACCGCGACCGTGGTGAGGGTCGAGGAGGTGACCGCCGTGGCGACCTCGCGGACTGCCGTGATGATCGCGGTGCGCCTCTCCTCGCCGTACCCGAGATGGCGTTTGATGTTCTCCAGAACCACGATCGAGTCGTCGACCACCCGGCCGACGGCGATGGTGAGGCCGCCCAGGGTAAGGATGTTCAGCGAATAGTCGCGCAACCAGAGCACGCCGAGGGCGATGAGCAGCGACAACGGGATCGATACCGCGGTGACGAGGGTGGACCGCGCGGAGCGCAGGAACAGCACGATGACCAGGATCGCCATGACCAGGCCGAGGGCGCCCTCCTCCACCAGGCCGTCAACCGAATCTTTGACCTGGGGTCCGTTGTCCGACACGACGGTGAGTTTCGCGTTGTTGCCCAACGACTTCTCGAGGTCGGGCAGCTTGGCGCGGACGTCGTCGGAGATGGAGGAGGAGCTGCCGTCGTGGTCCATCGTGATCGAGATGCCGAGGCTTGGTTTGCCGTCGGTTCGGGTGATCGAGGTGGTCGCCGCGTCGGTCAGCTGCACAGTAGCGACGTCGGACAGCTGCACCGGGTCGGAGGTCCCGGCTCCGGTGGACGACGTGGCGCCCCGCCCGGCGGCCGAGCCGGCAGACGGCCCGGCGGGCGTGCCCGTCGCGGTTCCCTGGGTGGAGGCGCCACCGGTGGAGGCCGCGGCCGGGGTCAACCACAGGTCCTTGATCTGTTGCAACGAGGAGACCGGCTCGCCCACGGCGAGGCTGAGGTCTTTCCCGCTCGCGGTGATCGATCCCGCCGAGGAGGTGCCGGTCAGCGAGCTGAGCGCGTTGATGACCGACTGGCTGGTCAGTCCGTGTGCGGTCAGCTTTTCGTCGTCCGGCGTCACGGTGACCACCTGGTCGCGGGTGCCGGAGATGGAGACGTCGTTGACCCCGTCCACCGCCTGCAACTCGGGCACGACCTTGTCGTCCAGGTCGGCGGCCAGGGCTCGCTGGCCGCTGTCGGAGGTGGCGGCCAGCACGATGGTCGGCTGATCGCTCGTGCTGCCGGTGAGCACCTGCGGGTCGACGCCCGACGGCAGCGACGAGGTGATCTTCGACAGTGCCTGCTGCACGTCCGAGGAGGCGGTGTCGATGTCGGTGTCGAAGTTGAACGAGAGCAGGACCGTGACCGAGCCTTGCTTCGAGGTCGAGGTGGTGCTCTCGACGCCGTCCAGATCCTTGACGGCGTTCTCGATCGGGACGGTGACCTGCTCCTCCACTACCTCCGGTGCGGCGCCGGGGTAGGCGGCCACCACGGTGACTGCCGGGAACGACAGATCGGGCAGCAGCTGCTGCTTGAGCGAACTGGTCGCATACACGCCGAAGGCGACCACGATCACGGCGACCAGGGCCACCAGTTTTCGATTCGCCAGGCTGATGCGGGACAGGAAGGACACGGGCGACCCCGTTCGGGACGTTGTTGGTCGGTCGGTGCCCAGTCTCTGAACCGAGCGCCTCGCCCGCGTCGTCCAACGGCAGTTCGCTCGGCTACTCCAACCGTGGTAGATGTGGGGCTGCCGTACCGCGAACGACGTCCGGAGCCAGGACCAGGCCGCTCTGGTAGGCCACCACCACCAACTGCGCCCGGTCGCGCACGCCCAGCTTGGTCATCGCCCGGTTGACGTGCGTCTTGACGGTCAGCGGGGACAGGACCAGCCGCTCGGCGATCTCGTCGTTCGACAGCCCGCGTGCCACCAGCACGACCAACTCGCGTTCCCGGTCCGTCAGCGTTTCGAGCGACACCGGCGTCGCCGTCGGGGTTTCCGGCTGGCTGCGCAGGTGGCTGAACAACCCGCGGGCCGCCTTCGGAGACAGCATCGCGTCACCGGCGGCCACCACCCGCACCGCGTGGATCAGCTCCTCCGAGCCGACGTTCTTGCCGAGGAAACCGCTGGCGCCGGCCCGAACCGCGAGCATGACGTTGTCGTCGTTCTCGAACGTGGTGAGAACCAGGATGCGCACGCCCGCCAGGTCGTCGTCGGCGGCGATGCGCCGGGTCGCCTCGAGCCCGTCCACGCCGGGCATCCGGATGTCCATGAGGACCACGTCGGCGCGCGCCGACCGGGCGAGGCTGACCGCCTCGCGCCCGTCGATCGCCTCACCGACGATCTCGATGTCCGGCTCCGAGTCGAGAATCATGCGATAGCCGGCGCGGATCAGTGCCTGGTCGTCGGCGAGCAGCACACGGATCGTCATCGGGACTCCTCGAGAGCGGGTGTGTGGCGGGCGGGCAGCACGGCGTGCACGGTGAACCTTCCATCGGGGCTCGCGTACGCGTCGAACCTGCCCTCGGCCGCGGCGGCGCGTTCCCGCATGCCGACCAGGCCGTAGCCGGATCCGGCGGTGGAGACGCCGGCGGCGATGGAGTTGACGACGTTGATGCCGACGCCGGTCGGCGTGTAGGCGATGGTCAGCCCGGCGACGCCCCGGCCGTGCTTGTGCGCGTTGGTCAACGCCTCCTGCACGATGCGGTAGGCAGCAAGATCGACCAGAGCGGGTAGTTGCCGCGGAGCGCCGGTCTGCTGGTAGTGAACCGTCAGGCCGGCCGCCGCCGCCGCGTCCAGCAGTTCGGGCAGCCGGGCCAGGCCGCGGGCGGGTTCGGTGGTGCTGTCCGCGTCGTCGGACTGGCGGAGCACCCCGATGATCGAGGCGAGTTCCTGCAGAACGGTGTCGCCGGCCTGGCGGATGTGGTCGAGGGCCGGGCGGACCTGGCTGGGCCGCCGGTCGAGCAGGTGGTTGGCGGCGTTGGCCTGTACGTTGATCACCGCGATGTGGTGTGCGATGACGTCGTGCAGCTCTCGCGCGATGCGCAGCCGCTCCTGGATGACCCGTCGCTGGGCTTCCTCCTCCCGGGTCTGCTCGGCGCGGCGGGCTCGCTCCTCCACCTCGGCGAGGTAGGCCTTCCGGCTACGGGTGGCGTCCCCGACAGCCGTCGCCATGCCGACGAAGGCCAGCATGGGTACGACCTCCGCGGGCCAGTAACTTCGGTGCAGCAGCAGAGTGTTGCCGAGGTAGAGGGCCGCCGCGCAACCGGCCGCGAGCCGCCAGGTGGTGCGCCGGTCGGTGGACAGCGCCATCGTGTACGCGGCCAGGCCCTCGGTGAGGACCAGCAGTGGGTGGATCTCGCCGGTGAAGCCGAGATGCGCCACCTGGGCGGCGACGACGGCGAACAGCGTGCCGCGGGGCAGGCGCCGCCGCAGGGTGATGGCGACGACCGCGATGACGATGGCCGCCGCGTCGGCCACGGTGAGCGGCCGTCCCTGGGCGCGGCCCGGTCCGACGACGATCGCGAGGCTCGACGCTCCCACGAGCAGCGCGGCCAACAGGGCGTCCACGCTGACCGGATGCCGCGACGCCCACCGGCGCAGACGGTCGGCAGGACTCACCATGCGGCGATGACCAGGGAAAACAGCGGCGTGATCACGGGAACCACGGTACTGGCCGGCGCGCGGTCGCGGCGTCGTCCGGCCGTGGTAGCCGCCCGACGCCGCGTACGGCGGACGAAGTAGCGTCACGCCGGGCGGTGTGCCGCGACGGCAGCCTCCAAGGCAGCGCGGTCGGCCCAGTTGCCGTGGAAACCGAACGGGATCCGGGCGGGCAGCTTGACCCGGGCCAGTGGTTCCCGGCGCAGGTCGGCGGCGTCGTGGATGAGCAGTTCGCTGCGGTCGGTCGCCCGGTTCCACCAGATGGTGAGCAGGTAGCCGTCCTCCTCGGCGCGGGCGGCCGCTCGAGCGACGAAGACCGGTTCGCTGGGATTGGTCAGCCCATCCGGGCCCTCCACGACAGTCGTCGTGTCCAGCAGGTAGTCGTGCCGGGCCAGGCCGTCGGTCATGGTGTCGGCGGCCAGGCCCCGGGTGGTGACGAAGTAACCGTAGCGGTGCCGGCGGCCGGTGTACGCGTCGTTGATCCGGGGGAACTCGCCGGCGATGCCGCTGACCGGTTCCTCGCTCGCCCGGCCGGTACGCAGGTCGATGCGCCACCGGTAGGGAAGCGCGGGCGGGAACCACTCGTGCGAGCCGAGCGGCGCGTCGAGCCGGCCGGTGGGGGTGCCGAGACGGGTGATCCGATGGCCGTCGATGATCAATTCGCCGGCCTGCTCGTAGGCGTTGAAGAAGTGTGTGTTGGCGAACTGTCCGCCGACGTCGTGCCAGGTGACCTGGTGGGTGCGGCGGTCCAGCAGGACGATGCGTACGCCGTCGGGGGTGGCGCTCTCGTCCCAGACCACGCCGGGGCGGCCCTGGCCGACCAGATCGAGGCGGAACTGCGCCGGTGTGACGAAGAAGATCGCGTAGGTCTCGCTCATCGCGAAGTCGTGCATGAGCACGGGTACGCCGATGTCGACGGCGTGCGAGTCGATGACGTGTCCGGTCTTCGCGTCGGCCCGGTACCAGGTGACGACCGGTCCGGTCGCCGCGAAGAACAGCATGTCACCGGAGTCGGGGTCGATCTTGAAGTGGGCGGTGCACAGCACGTCGATGCCGCCGTGGAAATTGTACGTGCCCAGGGTTTCCAAGGTCTCCGGGTGCAGGTGGTGGGGCAGGCCGCCCTCGTAGTAGACGATCAGGTGGTCGTCGAACAGACCCACGTTGGTGTTGGCGACGTTCTTCGCCGGCGGGGCGCCCTCGGGCAGCCGGCCCGCCGTGCCGCCGTTGACGAACCCGCTGTAGATCGCCTCCCCGGCCCCCACCTCGACCCGCATCGACGCCGTCTCGACCCAGCGGCTGCGGTACGCGGCCTTGCCGTCGCGCAGGTAGACGCCGCAGACCATGCCGTCGCCCTCCCACCAGTGGTAGCGGTCGGTGTTGCGGGGCTGGAACCTCGGGTTGGCGGAGACCCGGAACAGCGCACCGGCCAGGTCGGCCGGGATCTGTCCGGCCACGTCCAGGTCGTACGCGTCGTCCTCGGCCGCCCAGGGCGCGAACGGCCCGTTGAGGAATTTGTTCGCCGTAGGCCACGGACGCGCATCCGGCGCCCCGGCGGGATAGCTGTTGATCATCAGTTTCTCCTCGACGTGTCAGAACGGGTACGTGGGCAGGTCGCCGCGCAGGGTCACCCATTGCTGCTCGGTGAACGCCTCCAGGTTGGCCGCATTGCCGCCGTGCCGGGCGCCGTTGCCGGAATCGCCGACGCCGCCGAACGGGGCGGCGGGTTCGTCGTTGACGGTCTGGTCGTTGATGTGGACCAGGCCGCTGGGGATCCGCTCGGCCAGCGCGAGTCCTTTCATCGGATCCCGGGTCAGGATGCCCAGCGACAGCCCGTAGGGCGTCCCGGCGGCCAGGCGGGCGGCCTCGTCGAGGTTGCGGAACGTCGTCACCGGAGCGACCGGGCCGAAGATCTCCTCGGCGTAGGCGCGGGCGGTGACCGGCACGTCGGCGAGCACGGTGGGGCGGTAGAACAGATCGTCGTAGGTGCCGCCCGCGGCCAGCCGGGCCCCGGCGTCGACGGTGTCGGTGACCAGGCGGTGGATGCGGTCACGCTGCCCACGGTCGATGACCGGCCCGAGCGCGACGTTCTCCCCGGTGGGATCGCCGACCGTCAGCCGGTCGGCGTGCCCGGCGAGCAGTTCGGCGTAGTCGTCGGCGATCGAGGCGTGCACCAGGTGGCGGCTGCTGGCCATGCAGATCTGCCCGGCGTGCACGAACGATCCCCAGGCGCCGGCCGAGACGGCCCTCTCCAGGTCGGCATCATCCATGATCACGAGCGCGGAGTTGCCGCCCAGCTCGAGGTGGACCCGTTTGAGCCGGGCGGCCGCCGCGGTCGCGATGGCCCGGCCGCCCTCGGTGGAGCCGGTGAACGCGATGACCGGGATGAGCGGGTCGGCCACCACCGCGGCGCCCACCTCGGCGCCCCCCGGCAGCACGTGCAGCAGGCCGGCGGGCAGGCCGGCCTCCTCGAAGACGCGGGCGATGGCCACGCCGCCGGAGACCGCGGTGCGCGGGTCGGGCTTGAGGATCACCGCGTTGCCCAGTGCCAGCGCCGGGGCCACGGCCCGCATGGCGAGGATGATCGGTACATTGAACGGGGCGACGACCCCGACGACACCGACGGGAAGGCGGCGGGCGAACGAGAAGCGGTGCTGCTGTGAGCGGAGCACCTCCCCGTACGGCGCCGCGGCGAGCGCGGCGGCCTCGTAGCACTCCTCGACTCCCCCGTTGACCACCTGCAACTGCGCGAACGGCCGGATCGCGCCGGATTCGCGCATCAACCAGTTCTCGATCTCGGTCTGGTGCCGCTCGAACAGGCCGGCGGCACGGCGCAGGACGGCGGCCCGCCGGTCGTACGGCAGTGCCGCCCAGTCCCGTTGCGCCTGTGCCGCGCGCTCGGCGCCCTTGTGCACGTCGTCCGGCGTGGCCGTGCCGATCCGGCCGAGTACGGCGCCGGTGGCCGGTTCGACGACGTCGCGGGGTTCGCCGGAGCCTTGGGCCCACTCCCCGGTGAAGATCCGGTTCGTCCACGTGTCGCTGTCGAGCAAGCTCATGGCTGTTTCCCATCGGTGGCAGAGTCGGTCAATGCGGTAAGGCTCATGTCGACGGCGGAGACGCCACAGTCGGCCATCAGTACGGCGCCGGTGACGACCGCCGAGCGTGGCCCGGCGAGGAAGGCGATGACCTCGGCGATCTGGTCGGGTTCGGCGGGGCGGCGCAGCGGGTAGAGCGCGGCGGCGTTCTCGTAGCTATGGCCGGGGCCGAGGGTGTCCAGGACGGCGTCGGCCATCGGCGTGCGCACCAACGCTGGGCAGACGGCGTTGGCGCGTACCCCGTGCGGGCCGAAGTCGGCGGCCAGCGACCGGACCAGGCCGATCACCGCGTGTTTCGCCGTGACATATGCGGCCGAGCCTGGCGCCCCCAGCCGCCCGGCGAGTGAGGAGACCAGCACGATGGTCCCGGTGGTGCGGATCAGCTGTGGCAGGCAGCTGCGCGCGGCGACGTACGCGGTGTCCAGGTTGGCCCGCAGCGAGCGGTGCCAGTCCGTCTCGCCGGTGTCGAGCACGGTGCCGAAGGTTCCCACGCCGGCACAGCCGATCAGCGTGTCGAGCCGTCCCCAGCGCTGGAGGGCGACGGCGACCGCGGCGTCGCAGTCGGCCGGCTGGGCGGCGTCGCCGGTCACCGCCACCGCGCCGGTGGCGGAGCAGATGTCCCGCAGCGCCGCGGCGTCCGGGCCGAGGACGACCACCTCGGCCCCGAGGCGGCGGAGCAGAGCGGCGGTGGCCGCACCGATGCCGCTGCCGCCGCCGGTGACCAGCGCGACCTTCCCGGCGAGCTCGGCGTTCATGCCGGCTCGGTCCCGGCCGCCGGGAGGGTGGCGGCCCTCCGCAGCGGCCGGGCCGCCCTAGTGAGCAGAGCCAACACCCCGGCCGGCGCGAACCTCACGATCAGCACCAGCAGGGTCCCTTCGACCAGCAGGGAGAGCACCTGGAAGTCCTCGAGCATCCGGGTGAGCCCGTAGTAGACGATCGTCGTCCCGAGCACCGGGCCGATCAGGGAGCCGGCGCCGCCGACGAGTGCCATGAGCACGGCGTCGAGGCTCCAGTTGACGCTGGCCACGCCGGACGGCGAGACGGCGACGTACTGGTAGGCGACAACCGCGCCCGCCATTCCGGTCAGCACGCTGGAGCCGACCCAGGTGGCGAACCGGTGGCCGTACACGGCGACGCCCAGGCCGGCGGCGGCCGGCTCGTTGTCGCGTAGCGCGCCCAGGCGCAGGCCGAAGGCGCTGTACCGGACGTAGGCGGTCAACCCCATGGCGGCGGCGGCGACCACCACGGCGAGCCGGAGCAGGGTCGTGCCGGCGGGAATCCGATCGATCGGCAGGGTCAGTCCGCTGGCCCCGCCCGCCCAGTTCCAGTTGGTGAGCAGGGCTTGTACCGCGATCGAGGCGGCCAGAGTGCCGATGGTGAAGTAGTCACCACGAAGGCGCAGCAGGGGCACGGCCAGCATCGCCGCGATCAGCCCGGCGATGGCGCCGGCCAACGCCACCGCGGCGGCCCAGCCGATCGAGGTGTGCGCCAGCGCCAGGCCCGCGGTGTAGGCGCCGGTCGCCACGAACGCCGCCGCGCCGAGCGACACCTGCCCGGCGAAACCGGCCAGGATGTTCCACGCCTGCGCCACGGTGAGATAAACGAGCAACGTGGTGCCGAGGTCCTGGACACCCGGCTCGAGCCCGGGCGCGACCGCGAGGCCGACAACGGCGGCGACCAGCAATGCCGCGCCGGCGGTGGTGGCGTCCTTGCGGCCCGTCATGCGTGCGCCACCCGTCGGAACAGGCCGGTGGGGCGGAACGAGAGGGCGAGGAAGAAGACGGTGTAGACGACGAAGTTGCGCCATCCGCCGCCGAAATAGGCGGTGCTGAGCGACTGGAGCAGGCCGAGGGTGATGCCGCCGAGGAGCACGCCGCCGACGCTGCCGATGCCGGCCAGCGCCATCACGGCGAATCCGGTGAGCAGCAGGGGCAGGCCGGCGCTCGGGGTGAAGCTCTGGGCCACGCCGGTCATCACCCCGGCGGCCGCGGCCAACGCCGCGGAGCCGGCCAGCGTCAGCGCATAGACCCGGCCGACGTTGATGCCGAGCATCGACGCGGTCGTCGGATCGGCTGCGGCGGCGCGCACCGCGCTGCCCGCCCGGGTGCGGCTGAGAACCAGATGGGTGACGCCGCAGAGCACCACGGTGAGCGCGAACGAGATGGCGTAGACGGCCTGGACGCGGACGCCGAGCACGGTGAAGCCCGCTTGGGCGTACGGCGCGGACAGCGCCCGCGGGTCCGTGCCGAATGCCGCCTGCAGCGCTGCCTGCGCCACCAGCGACAGCCCGAAGGTAGCCACCATCGGGGCGCTGCCGTTGGCCCGCAGCAGGCCGGTCAGCAGATAGCGCTGCAGCGGGTAGGCGATCAGCGCTACGCCGAGCATGGCGAACGGCAGCGCGACCAGCGGGTCGAAGCCGGCCGACCCGACCAGCAGAGCGGCCAGGTAGGCCCCGCCGAGGACCAGCTCGCCGTGCATCAGATTCATCACCTTCAGCACGCCGAAGACCAGCGAGATACCCAGGCCGATCAGGGCGTACAGCCCACCGGAGAGCAGGCCCGCGACCAGGACGTCGGCGGACATCAGGCCAGTCCGGACAGCGACTTGAGTGCGGACGCGCCCTGCTTGGGCCAGACCTGGGTGATGGTCCCGTCGGCGTTCCACTGCCCGACGAAGCTCGGTGTGGCGCTCTTGCCACCGGCGAAGCTCACCTTGCCCAAGGCCGAGCTGAGGTCGGTCTGCCCGATCGCCGCGTTGACCTTCTCGTGGTCGGTGGAACCGGCCTTGGTGATCGCGGCGAGCAGGATGGTGGCCTCGTGGTAGCCGAGCGCGACCGAGGAGAGGTCGTTGTCGTTCGGATACTTCGCGGAGTACTTCGAGACCACTTCGTCGGCCTTGGGCAGTCCGGAGGTGCGGATCCAGGACATCTGGACGAGCGTGCCGGCGCCCACCGCGCCCAGCGAGGCCCAGCCGGGTGTCTGCGCGCACTGCAGGCCGATCGCGAGTTTGGGGGTGTAGGCGAGCGCCTTCATCTGCTTCCACATGGCGAAGCAGTCCGGAGGTGTCATTGAGGCGATGACCACCTCGGCGCCCGCCGCCTTGGCCTTGCCGATGGCGTCGGAGTAGTCGGTGGTGCCGGCCGGCGCGTCGGTGCTGACGGCGACGGTGAAGCCGGCCTTGCCGGCGAGCCCTTTGTAGAGGTCGGCGGTGGATTTGCCCTGGCTGTCGTTGTTGGTGATGAGCAGGATCTTCTTGTTGGTGCCGGCCGTGGCGGCAACCTGGAAGAAGCCGCCCGCACCGTCGACGAGCGACTGGAACGAGTCCCAGACGTAGCCCTTGCCGTCCGGCCGGAGCTCGATCGGCAGGGCGCCCATGACCAGCGGAGTCTTCAAGGAGTCCGCTTGCGCGGACATGTCGATGTTCTGCTGGCAGCAGGAGCCGAGCAGGGCCGCCGCTTTGTCCTGCAGGGCAAGACTTCTGACCTGCTGGACCATGGTGTTGGTGTCACCGCGGTTGTCGAGAATCTTCAGGGTGACTTTGCGTTTGGCGCCACCGACGTCGATGCCGCCGGCGGCGTTGGCCTCGTCGACCGCCCACTGGTAGCCGTCGCGAATGGTTTCCAGGTTGGTCTGGCCGCTGAGCATCATGCTCGCGCCGATGACAACGGCGTCCGTGCTCCCCTCGGACGAGGAGTTGCTGCCGCACGCGGTCAGGCCGACGGTGGTGGTGACGGCCAGTGCGGTCGCCACGATCCTTCGAATCATCTTGTGCCCCTAGCTACGTAGTGGTTTCGTGGTCGTCCGACGTGCCGAAATACGCCTCGTCGAGCCGGTCGTCGTGCAGCAGGTCCGCCGCCGGTCCGGCGTAGGACAGCCGGCCCCGGGACAGCACGCACGCGCGGTCGGCCAGGGCGAGGCAGCGGTGGACGTTCTGCTCGACGAGCAGGATCGCCACGCCGCGGTCGTTGATCTGGGTGAGTGCCCGATAGAGGGTGTCGACGGCGACCGGTGCCAGGCCCAGGGAGATCTCGTCGCAGATCAGCAGCCGGGGACGGCTCATCAGCGCCCGGCCGACGGCGAGCATCTGCTGCTGCCCGCCGGAGAGGGTGCCGGCCAGCTGGGCTCCTCGCTCGGCCAGCACCGGGAAGATGTCGTACACCTCGGCAAGGCGCTCGCGCAGTTGTTGGGGGGCCAGCCGGAGCGGTGCGCCGAGCTGAAGGTTTTCGCGGACCGTGAGCTCGGCGAAGACGCGACGTCCCTCCGGGCAGTAAGCCATGCCGAGGCCGGCCCGGCGGTACGGCGGCGCGGTGGTGATCTCGGTCCCGCCGACCCGCACGCTGCCGCCGCGGACCCGCACCGCGCCCATGATCGATCCGCACAGGGTGGACTTTCCGGCGCCGTTCGCGCCGAGCACAGCGACGATCTCGCCGGGGCGGACGTCGAGCGAGACGTCGCGCAACGCCACCAGGTCGCCGTAGCCGGCGGTGAGTCCGTGCACCGCAAGCAACGGCTCCGACGCGGGCGGCGGCGCCGGGCGGCGGGACGACGTCGTCGCTGAGCCGTCACCCAGATAGACCTCGCGTACCCGGTTGTCGCGGGCGATCTCGTCCGGGGTGCCCTCGGCGATCGGCTTGCCCCAGTCCAGGACGAGGACCCGGCCCACGATCTCGCGGACCACGCGCTCGATGTGCTCGACGAGCAGCAGGCTGCGTCCGGTCGCGTGGATCCGGCGGATGAGCGCGATGGCCTCGTCGAGCTCACGCCCGGCCAGGCCGGCGGCCACCTCGTCGAGCATCAGCACGGTGGGATCGGTCGCGAGGGCGCGGGCCACCTCGAGGCGTTTGAGATCGAGGACCGCGAGGGAGGCGGCCGGGCGGTCGGCCTTGGTGTCGAGTTCACACAGCGTCAGGACCTGTTCGACGGTGGCGCCGTGACCGCGTGCCATCGCCGCGACCCGTACGTTGTCGCGCACCGTGAGTTGGGGGAACGGCCTGGGCACCTGGTGTGCCAGGGCGACGCCGCTGCGAGTGATCCGGTGCGGCGGCAGCCGGTCGAGCCGATCGGGCCCCAGCCAGACCTCGCCCCGGTCCGGCCGGTGGCCGCCGGCGATCGTCTTGAGCAGCGTGCTCTTGCCGGCCCCGTTCGGCCCGATCACGGCGACCGCCTCGCCCGGCGCGACGAGCAGGTCGACCCCGCCCAGCGCCTGCACGCCACCAAAACGTTTGTGCAGGTCACGGACTGCCAGCTGACCGCTCATGGGTACTCCCGCGATGTTTGACGTCACGTTGACGGTAGGTTTCGGCGAGCGTACAGTCCCCTTTTACAGGACGCTAGTCCTAGTTTGCAGGACGTAAGGAGGGTCTTCATGCGGGGACTTTCCGGCGGGGTGGGAGTGGTCACCGGCGCCGGCAGCGGGATCGGTGCGGCCGTCGCCCGCCGTCTGAGCGTGGAGGGCATGCGCGTGGTCCTGGTGGATCGCGAGTTCATCGCGCCGGCCCGGCTGCCGGGCGAGACGTTGGCGGTGACTGCGGACGTCTCCCGCCCGGAGGGCGTCGAGGCGTTCATGGCCGCCGCGGTCGATCGTTTCGGCCGGGTCGACTGCGTGCACCTCAACGCCGGCGTCTCCGGCCCGCATGCGAGCTTCGCCGACCTCGACGTCGCCGACTACGACCACACCGTCGAGGTCAACCAGCGCAGCGTCTTCCTCGGCCTGCGTGCCGCGCTGGCCCAGTTCGCCGCCCAGGGCGGCGGCGGGTCCGTCGTCGTCACGTCCTCGCTGGCCGGCCTCCGGCCGAGCGCGACCATCGCGCCGTACGTCGCGTCCAAGCACGCCGCGATCGGGCTGGCCCGCAGCGCCGCGCTCGCCGGCGCCGCGAACGGCGTGCGGGTCAACGTGGTCGCGCCCGGCCTCATCGATACGCCGATGCAAGCGTCCCAACCTGATCCGGAAACCCTGCACGCCCGCAGCCCGCTGGGCCGGATGGGCACACCGGACGAGTTGGCCTCCGCCGTGGTCTTCCTCCTCAGCGCCGAGGCCAGCTACCTGACCGGCGCCGTCCTGGTGGTCGACGGCGGTCTCGACATCGTCGATCCGGTCGCTTCAAGGAGCATGAGTGCGCACATTTGACGTACGAGATGTGGTGAAAGCCCCCGATGAGCTGCTGGCCCGCACCGACAACCCGCGGCACCGGGCGATCCTCACCAACTTCCGCCGGCACGCCCTGCTGGAGGTCGCCGGCCGCTGGCGAGAGATCCTCACGCCGTCGATGGTGGTGGCTCGGCCGTTCTACCGGATCAACGAGAACGGCAAGTCGACGCACCTGACCGGGCTCGACGAGATCGGCGCGTTCTACGGCGAGATCGCCGAGCAGGGGCTCAACGTCTTCGGTCCGATCGAGGACCGGATCGCGGTCGCGGACTGGGGCCTGGCGATCGAGTCGCTGTTCGGCAACTACCTCCCCGGGCACGTCCTGGCCGCCCAGGGCGAGGACATCGATGATCCCGACGCGTGGTACCTGCTGACCCACTATGTGGCCTCCTTCTGGCCCTACGACGACCGGTGCCTGCTCCTCGGCGAGCACATCTACGAGGACAGCGCCAGCCGGACCATCGAGAAGCTGCGCCCCGACCAGGTCGTCACCGCGGCCATGGCCGCCGAGATCCTCAACCCCCTGATCGACTGAGAACTAGGAGACGACATGGCAATCACCGGACTGGGCCACACCGGATTCTGGGTCACCGACCTGGCGAAGATGCGCGACTTCTACGAGCGGGTGCTGGGACTCACCGTCACCGACGAGGACGAGGAACTCGGCATCGTCTTCTTCTCCTCGTGCCCGGAGCAGGAGCACCACGAGTTCGTGCTGCAGAAGGGCCGCACCGCGCCGCCGGGGTCCAAGCTCACCCACCAGGTCTCCTGGCGGGTCGACTCGATCGAGACCATCCTCGAGTACCACCGCCGGTTCCGCGCCGAAGGCATCGCCGTTCAGCAGGAGGTCACCCACGGCAACGCGATCGGTATCTACTTCTTCGACCCGGAGGGCAACCGCAACGAGGTCTACCTGCGCGTGGAGCGTGACATCCGGCAGCCGTTCCGCAAGACCATCAACCTCGACCAGGACCCGGCCGCCGTGCTTGCCGAGGCCGAACGGCTGCTGGACGACGGCGGCCCGGCCTACCAGCCGGTCCAGTAGCGTGGCGCACCTTCCGGTACTGGTGGTCGGCGCCGGTCCCACCGGCCTCACCGCCGCGGCCCTGCTGGGTTCGATGGGCGTCCAGGTGCTGCTGGTGGAGCAGAACGCCACCACCAGCGACGAGGCCAAGGCGATCAGCCTCGACGACGAGTCCCTGCGCATCCTTCAACTCGCCGGCCTCGACAAGGCGATCTACCCGATCATCGTCCCGGGCACCGGCACCCGGTACTTCGGCATCGGCGGCCGCCCGCTCGTGCATGCCCGGGGCGCTGGCGACCACCGCTTCGGTCACCCGTTCAAGAACCCGTTCGCGCAGCCCGACCTCGAGCGGGTGCTGCACGCCGAGTTGCACCGCTTCGCCGGGGTCGTTCAGCGTTTCGGGACACGTCTGACGGGACTCGAGCAGAAACCCGATCGGGTACGGGTGGAGCTGCGCGCCGGCGACGAGCGACCCGAGACGGTCGATGTGGCGTACGTGCTCGGTTGCGACGGCGGTCGCAGCACGGTCCGCGAATTGCTCGGCATTCCGATGCAGGGACGCAGCTTCCCCGAGGTGTGGCTGGTCGCCGACACCGTTGAGGATCCGCACGACCAGCGGTTCGGGATGCATTACGGCGATCCGCGCCGGCCGCACGTGGTCGTGCCCGGCCGCGACCGCCGGTGCCGCTACGAGTTCCTGCTGCGGCCCGGCGAGTGCGAGCCCGGGGAGCGACCACCGTTCGAGTTGCTGCGCGAGCTGCTGCTGCGCTATCGGGACATCTCGCCGGGCCAGGTCGAGCGCGCCGTCGCGTACCGGTTCCACGCGCTGCTCGCCGACCGGCTGCGCGACCGGCGCTGCTTCCTGCTCGGCGACGCCGCGCACATGATGCCGCCGTTCGCCGGGCAGGGCCTCAACTCCGGCCTGCGGGACGCGGCCAACCTGAGCTGGAAGCTGGCCGAGGCGCTCGACGGCCGGGCCGGCGACACACTGCTGGACACCTACGACGCCGAGCGCCGCCCGCACGCCCGCGCCATGATCGACTTGTCGGTGCGTCTCGGCCGCATCGTCATGACCACCGACCGGCGCCGGGCGTGGCTGCGCGATCTGGCCGTCCGCGGCGCGATGCGTACCCGGCGCGGGCGCCGCTACTTCACCGAGATGCGCTTCCGGCCACGCACCCCGATCAGCTCCGGCGCGGTGGTGCGGCTGGATGGCCGGGCCCATCTCCTGGTCGGCACGCTGCTGCCGCAGCCTCGGGTGCTGTTCGGGCCGGAACTCACGCCGGCCCGCCTGGACGACGTGCTCGGCGCGCGGTGGAGCCTGCTCGGCGTGGATGTGGCCGACGACGGCTGGCTCGCCGCCGGGCTGGCCGGGCTGCCCGAGGTCGTCGAGGTCGACGTTGCCCTCGACGACCGTGCTCCCCGGCGGCGAGCCGGCCGCGCCGGTGTCGCGGACGCCGACGGGCGGCTGCAGGCGCTCTTCGGCGATCTGGCCGGCCAGTTCCTCCTCGTTCGTCCCGACCGCCTGGTCGCGGCGGTTTTCCCGCCCGCGCAGGCCGAGCGGATCGGCGCGGCCCTGCGCGCGGTCCGGGCGGCGGACACCACCGCACCGTCAACCGAAGGAGTACGCCCATGAGGCTCAGCACCGTCCGGATCGGCAACCGGACCGTCGCCGCCCGGCAGGACGGCGACGGTCTCGTGCTGCTACCGCACGCCGACGTGGTTGCCTTGCTCACCACCGGCGACGACTGGCCGGCCCGGGCCGCCGCGGCCACCGGCGAACGGATACCCCTCGCCGGCGCATCGCTCGCGCCCGTCGTCCCCCACCCCAACAAGATCATCTGCCTGGGCTTGAACTACGCCACCCACATCGCCGAGATGGGCCGGCCCACTCCCGAGTACCCGACCCTGTTCGCCAAGTACGACGGCGCGCTCGTCGGCGCCCGCGACCCGATCCACGCGCCCGCGGTCAGCGACCAGCTGGACTGGGAGGCCGAGCTCGGGGTGGTGATCGGCCGGCCCGGCCGCCACGTGCCGCGCGAGCGCGCACTCGACCACGTCGCCGGCTACACCGTGGTCAACGACGTGACCGTCCGCGACTGGCAGCACCGCACCCGCGAGTTCCTCTCCGGCAAGACCTTCGAGGCCACCACGCCGGTCGGGCCGGCCCTCGTCACCCCCGACGAGCTGCCCGCCGGTGGCGCCGGTCTGGCCATCAGCTGCGCCGTCGACGGCCGCACCATGCAGAAGTCCACGACAGCGGACCTGCTCTTCGACGTGGCCGCCATCATCGCGTACGTCAGCCGGATCATCACCCTGCAGCCCGGCGATCTGATCTGCACCGGCACGCCGGGCGGCGTCGGCGCCGGGCGAGACCCCGAGGTGTTCCTGCAGCCCGGGCAGGAGTTGGTCACCACCGTCGAAGGCATCGGCGAGCTACGCAACGTCGTGGTCAAAGACCGATAGACGGTATGTTGTCACCCATGTCTCTGCCCAGCGGTTACCGCGAACGCAACTCGACGGCGGACCGTGCGCTGGACATCCTCATGATGTTCACCGAGACCCAGCCGGTCATCTCCGGCAACGCCGTAGCCGAGCGGCTCGGCGTGGCCCGTTCCACCGCGTACCGATACCTGCAGAGCCTGGTGACCAGCCGGTTCCTGGAGGAAGCCCCCGAGAGCGGGTACCGGCTCGGCCTGGGCGTGCTGGAGCTCGGCAGGCTCGCCCGGCGCAGCTATGGTCTCTCCGAGGCGGCCATGCCGCAGATGACGGCATTGGCCGAGGCGGTCGGGGAGACCGTGCTGCTGACCCGCCGCACCGGTGATCTGGTGGTGTGTGTCGACCGCGCCGAGGCGGACATCCGGGCCGTGCGGATCTCCTACGAACGCGGCAGCTCGCTGCCGATCAACGCGGGCGCGTCGGCGTTGGTGCTGCTCGCCTGGAGCCCACCCGAGGAGGCCCGGCGGCTGCTGGACGCGGTCGAACTGCGCCGGTTCACCTCCTCCACGCTCACCGAGGTGGACGCCGTCATGCGGCGGCTGGAGGAGATCCGGCGGGCCGGTTACTCGATCACCCGGGCCGAGCTGGACCCGGACGTCGTGGGTATCGCCGCTCCGGTACGCGATGAGCGCGGCCAGGTGGTCGCCGCCGTCAGCGTCGTCGCGCTCGAGTCGCGGGTGGACGCCGCCGCCGAGGCCGAGATAGTGGCCCGGCTGCTGGCCACCGCCGGTGAGATCAGTGACCGTCTGGCCATGGTTGCCAGCTGATCCGCCGTCAGTTCTGAGCCGCCTGCGCCGGCTGTGGCCGGTCGGCCGGAGTCTCGGCGCCCATCTCGGCGTGGGTGCCGGCGAGTTTCCGCTCGGGGAGCAGCAGGGCCAGAACCAGGCCGAAGGCGAACAGCGGCACCATGTACCCGAAGACCGGGGTCAGTGCGTGCTGGTACGCGGCGATGACCGAGTCCCGGACCGAGGTGGGTAGCGAGCGCACCAGCGACGGCGTGAGCGAGTTTGTGCCGCCGATCGACGCGATAGTGTCGCCGGAGAGCCGGGCGGCGAGTTGGTCGGTGAGCCGGGCGGTGAAGATCGCTCCGACGGCGGCGGTGCCAAGGGTGGCGCCGATCTCGCGGAAGAAATTGTTCGCCGAGGTAGCGGTGCCGACCGCGGTGGCGGGGAAGGCGTTCTGCACGGCGAGCACAAGGTTCTGCATGATCAGGCCGACGCCGGCGCCGAGAAGGAAGACGTAGCAGCACACCACCCAGACGGGCGTGGTGACCGTCAGCGTGGACAGCAGCAGCGCGGTGATGCCGACCACGATCGTGCCGATGATCGGATAGGGCTTGTAGCGGCCGGTCCGGCTGATCAGCTGTGCGGAGGGCATCGCGGTGCCGATAAGGCCGACGACCATGGGGATGAGCAGCAGACCGGACTCGGTCGCGCTCATGCCGTACACCATCTGCAGGTAGGTCGGCAGGTAACCGATCACCGCGAACATGCCGAGGCCGACGACGATGAGCCCGAGCAGGGTGCCCAGGTTGAAGATCCGGCTGCGGAACAGCCAGAGCGGGATGATCGGTTCGGCGGCTCGGCGCTGGGACAGGAAGAACAGCACCCAGCCGAGCGCGGCGCCGCCGGCCAGGCCGAGGATCACCGGGTCGGTCCAGCCGTACTCGCTGCCACCCCACGCGGCCACCAGCACCGTGGCGGCGACGGATGCCGCCATCAGCGTGATGCCGAGGTAGTCGATCGAGACCTTGACCGGCTTGCGGGGCAGGCGGAGCGCGAAAGCGCTGATCCCCAGGGCGGTGGCGCCCACCGGCAGATTGATCCAGAAGGCCCAGCGCCAGTCGGCGCTGTCGGTGAACCAACCGCCCAGCAGCGGCCCGACCACGGAGGACAGGCCGAACACCGCACCCATGGGCGCCATGTACCGGGCGCGTTGCCGGGGCGGGAGGAGGTCGGCGACGATGGCCTGCGACGTGATCATGAGGCCGCCCCCACCCAGCCCCTGCACCGCCCAGCCGACGATGAGCATGGTCATGCCGGACGCGGCGCCGGCGACGAGCGAACCGGCGAGGAAAATGCCGATACCGCCGAGGAACAGAAACTTACGCCCGATCAGGTCGCCGAACCGGCCGTACAGTGGCATGCCGATCGTGGCCGCCATGATGTAAGCGGTGGTCACCCAGGCCATGTGGCGCACGCCATGCAACTCGCCGACGATCGTGGGCAGCGCGGTCGACACGATCGTCTGATCGAGGGACGAGAGCAACATCGTCGCCATCAGGCCCGCGAAGATCAGGCCGAATCGCGGCGGCAGGGTGAACGTGTCGCGTTCCCCTATCGCCGCGTCGGAGGCGGGGTCGGTCAAGGGTGGCTCCAAGGAGAGGCGTGGGCGTGTGGCGCAGGGGGCAGCCGGACCACAAGGGGCAATCACGGTTCCGGCGCCCCGGCCCTGGCCGGCGGCCCGCACGCCGAACGATGCGGGCTAGCCGCCGGACGGCATGCCGCTGGGACGTAGCGCAACGCATGCCTGCTGCGCGGCCGATACGGTCGGGTCGGCCGTGTTGAGAGCCTGCGGCTGAGCCGACGCGCTCACGCCGTGGTTCGACAAGCAGTTGAGGTAAGCGCTGATCGCCCCGTTGTCCTGCGTCATGCCGGGGCCGAAACTCGGCATGACCGACGCACAGGCGGCCTGAGCCTTCTGCCAGGTGGCGTCATCGACCCCGGCCGGCTTCTGGAGCATGCCGCCACCGGGCATTCCGGACGGCGGCGCTCCCGGCGCACCGGACGGGAACCCGCCACCGGGCATCCCGGACGGCATCGTCATTTCGACACCATTTTTGCTCAGGCAACTCTGAAAAGCCTGGAAACCGCCGCCGTTCCCCGAATTGCCACCGCCCGTCGAACTGGACGAGCCATTATCCGAATCGTCTCCGCAGGCAGCGGTGAATGCCGCCGCGGAGGCGATGCACAGCGCCGCTGTGACCACGCGTGTCCAGATTTTCACCGTTCGGACCCTGCCCTTTGCGAGTCGGCTGATTCGGATCGAAGCACAACAAGGCATCGATACTAGGGCTCGCGCATCTCGTCGTACCTCAGATGTAGGTCAAAGACCGCTGGGAATGGTGTGAGGAACAATCTCCAAGGCGATTTCTAGCTGATGCCGATATGTTCGGAAGAAGCGATGAGGCAGACTCCGCCGACATGAGATTCCGGCTTCATGCGCCACCGGCGATGGCGCGACGCGGCCCGGTTCTGTGGGGAAGCGTCGCGGTGGCCGTAGTGGCACTGCTGGCGATGGGCTCGTTCGCCTACCTCCATCGGGACCGGATGGCCGGGGGAATCGCCGAACAGTCGTTGGTACAGGTGGGGCGGGGTACGGTCACCGTGTCCGCGGCGGCAGCCGGGACGGTCGAGGCGACCGACACACGCGGATTGAGCTTCACCGTGTCCGGCACGGTCACGACGATCGCGGTCCAGCCTGGTGACATGGTGACCGCCGGCAAGGTCCTCGCCCGCATCGACGACACGGATCAGCGGGACGCGGTCTCCTCCGCCCAGTCGAGCGTGACGAACGCGGAGAACACCCTCTCCCAGGCCAAGAGCACGGCATCGGCCACCGCCGGCACCAGCACCAGTGGGTGCCAGGTGGCCGCCGCGTACCGGACGTCCGCATCCCCGACATCGACACCGTCGCCGACCGCCTCGCCGACCGGCTCCCCCACATCGACAGCGTCACCGCCGGCCTCGACCGTGCCGTCGGCGCCACCCCGGTCGTCGGCGATCGCGTCGCAGCCGGCCCCGGGCGGGACGATGCCGACGACACCGGGCGCCGGGCCCACCGGCGGCACCGGTACCTGCGCCGGCACCCAGGCCGGTTCCGGTGCGCGGGCGGGCAGCGGTACGGACAGCGTCTACTCCGCGGAACAGTCACTGAACAACGCCCAGCTCCAACTGGAGCAGGCCGAGTCGAATCTGGCGGGCACGGTCATCACCGCGCCTATCGACGGGCGGGTGCTGTCGGTCAACGGCACCGCGGGGACATCGGAGTCGCCGGGCAGCTCGGCCTTCATCACCATCGGCGATGTCTCCGACACGCAGGTACAGGCGGAGTTCTCCGAGGCGGACGTCGCGTCGCTGGCCGTCGGCCAGAAGGCAACGATCACCCTGGGCAGCCGCACGGAAACACTCAGCGGGAAGGTTTCGCAGATCTCGCCGAGCGGCACGTCCTCGGGCCAGCTGGTGCAGTACAGCGTGATGATCGCGTTCGACGACCCGCCGGCCGACCTGCTGTACGGGCAGAGCGCGAACGTGGTCGTGACCACCGGTTCGGCCGCGAACGTGCTGTACGTGGCCTCCACGGCGGTGACGATCGGACCCGGATCGACGGCAACCGTGACGGTGAGCGCCCACGGCCGCACCGAGCAGCGCTCGGTTCGGATCGGACTCAGCGGCGACCAATACACCGAAATCAGGTCGGGGCTGTCCGAGGGCGACAAGGTGGTGGTTTCCGGTGGCGGATGAGTCCGGCCTGCTGGGGGCCCGGGTCCTCGTCGTCGACGACGAGCCCAACATCGGCGCCCTGCTGACTGCCGCCCTGCGCCTGGCCGGCCTGCAGACCCGCATCGCCACCTCCGGCGAGGAGGCGTTGACGATCGCCGAGGAGTTCCGGCCCGACCTCATCGTGCTGGACGTGTTGTTGCCAGACCTCAACGGTTTCGAGGTGGCACAGCGGCTGCGAGGAGCCGGCAGCCCGGTTCGGGTGCTGTTTCTGAGCGCCCGGGACGCCGTGGAGGACCGGATTTCCGGCCTGTCCGCCGGCGGTGACGACTACGTGAGCAAACCGTTCAGCCTGGAGGAGGTCATTCTGCGCATCCGCGCGCTGCTCCGCCGGGGCGACCTCGAACAACCCGACGATGCCGGCGGTGTGCTGCGCTACGCAGACCTGGAGATGGACGAGCACGCGCACGAGGTCCGCCGGGCCGGCCGCCGGGTGGAGCTGTCGCCGACCGAGTTCAACCTGCTGCGATACCTGCTGAGCAACGCCGGCCGGGCGGTCAGCAAGGCGCAGATCCTCTCCGACGTCTGGAACTACGATTTCGGCGGCGACGGCCAGATCGTGGAGTCGTACGTCTATTACCTGCGCAAGAAGATCGATCAGACCGAGCCGCAGCTGATTCACACCGTGCGCGGTTTCGGCTACGCGCTCCGGCTGGCCCTCACCGATGACGCTTAGGCGCCTGCCGGACAGGTTCTCCCACCATTGGCGGCACCGCACGTTGCGCACCCGGATGATGATCGCCATTGCCGCGCTCGCGGCGCTGGGACTGGTGGTCAGCAACGCGGCCGGCGTGCTGCTTCTGCGCCGGCAACTCGTCCGGCAGGTCGACGAGCGGATCAACGCCATCGGCGATGCCCCGCTCGCGCTGCGGGCCCCGCAGACGCCCCCACCGGACGTCCTCGGCCAGCCTCCGAACTCGGGCCTGCCGATCAAGATCATGCGTTTCGACGCGGCCGGCGCACGGCTCGCGACGGGCGACTCCGACACGGACGCGGGCGAGTCACCGGCGATGGGCAGCGCCGCCGACCTGGCGGACCACGCCCGGTCGCAACGGCCCTACACGATCTCCGGCCCACACGGCGCGATCTGGCGGGTGGCCGTGGTCCGGCGCGCGGACGGCAGCGGGTATGACGTGCTCACGGTCTCACTGCGGTACATCGACGGTATCGAGAACGAGTTGCTGGCCATCGACGCGGCGGTCGTCGCCGTGGTGCTGCTGCTCGTCGCGCTCGCCGCCGCCCGGGTGGTGCGGGTGGGGCTGCGCCCGCTCACCCGCATGGAGCAGGCCGCCGCCGCCATCGCCGCCGGCGACCTGTCCCGGCGGGTCGAGGACGCCGACCCACACACCGAGTCGGGGCGGCTCGGCCAGGCGCTGAACGTGATGCTGGCGCAGATCGAGGGCGCGTTACAGGTCCGCACCGCCTCGGAGGGGCGAATGCGGCAGTTCCTCGCCGACGCGTCGCACGAGCTCCGCACGCCGCTCACCTCGATTCAGGGGTTCGCCGAGCTCTACCGGCGCGGCGGCGCGCCGCCCGGTCCCGCACTCGACGACGCGATGGGCCGGATCGAGGCCGAGGTCGGGCGGATGCGGCTACTCGTCAACGACCTGCTCCTACTGGCCCGAATGGACGAGGAACGCCCGCTGGCCCTGCACCCGGTGGACCTGCTCGAGGTGGCGGCGGATGCGGTGACGGCGGCGCACGTGCGGCTGCCGCACCGGTTCGTGCTGCTGGAAGGGATCGGGCGGCTCGAACCGGTCACGGTCCGGGCCGACGACCAACGCATCCGCCAGGTCGTCAGCAACTTGCTGGCCAACGCTCTGCAACACACTCCCGACGAGGCCCAGATCATCGTCCGGGTGGGCAGCACCACGCCGGCGGACAGCCCGGCGCCGGTGGCCGAGGTGGGGCACCGGCCGCAACCGGGTGAGTCGTACGCCGTGGTCGACGTGGCCGACGCCGGCCCCGGCATCGACGCCGCGGACGCGTCCCGGGTCTTCGAGCGGCTGTACCGCGCCGACCACAGCCGGGCCCGCGGCCGAGGCGGCGGAGCCGGTCTCGGCCTGGCCATCGTCGCCGCGATCGTGACCGCGCACGGCGGCGCGGTTCAACTGTGGACGGCTCCCGCTCGGGGCGCCCGGTTCCGGGTGCTGCTGCCGCTGAACCGGTCCGCCGAGGTGCTCCACCCACAACTCCAAGCCGGCTCTTAGCCAACCCGAGGCCGGTTTCCAGTACGCTCAGTGAGGATACATAACATGCGAATATCGTATAAATCGCTTCCGAGCCGGCCGACTCTGGCGCTGAACGTGGCGCTCGGCTTGTTCGTTCTCGCCGGTGGGGGTTGGGCCTACCGGACGGTGACGGTCAGCGATGCGCCCGCCTCCGATACGGCAACTCAGCAAACGGCCACGGTCACGACCGGCGCGGTGACCCAAAGCGTGTCCGCCTCCGGCAGCGTGAGCAGCGCCAATACCGCCAACCTCAGCTTCGTCACCAGCGGGACGGTCACCGAGATCGACGTGAAGGTCGGTGACGTGGTCAAGAAGGGCCAGGTGCTCGCGAAGGTCGATCCGTCCTCGGCCGAGGACAACCTCGCCACCGCGAAGGCCAATCTCCAGGCGGCCGAAGACGCCCTCGACCGCGTCAACGACGACGACAGCTCCGACTCGGCCACCATCTCCAGCGCCGAGTCGCAGGTCACCTCCGCCCGGACGACAGTCAATTCCGACCAGAAGGCGCTGGACGGCACCGTTCTCAAGGCCACGATGGCGGGCACCGTGACCGCCGTCAACGGCACGGTCGGCAACTCCAGCGCGGCATCCGGGAGCGGCTCGACCGGCGGGTCCGCCACCGGTTCGGCGAGTAGTACCTCCAGCACCTCCTCGACGTCGTCCACGAGCAGCGGTTTCGTCCAACTCGCCGACGTGTCTCGGATCCAGGCGACAGCCGATTTCGCGGAGGCGGACGCGACCAAGCTCAAGGTCGGCCAGCCAGTCTCGGTCACCTGGTCGGCGCTGTCCGGCGCGACCGCCACGGGCAAGGTCAAATTGATCTCACCCACGGCGACGACCTCCAACAACGTCAACTCCTATCAGGTGACCGTCACCATCACCTCGGTGCCCAAAGGGGCCCGCATCGGCCAGACCGTCGCCGTCAAGGTGACCACCGCATCGGCCGGCAATGTCCTGCGTGTTCCCACCGCCGCGGTCCGTGCCGCCGGCGGTCTCTACACGGTCCAGACCCGAAGCGGCGACCAGACGCAAACGGCGACGGTCCAGGTCGGTGTGGCCGGCGACTCGTACTACGAGATCAAGTCCGGCCTGACCGCCGGTCAGACCGTGGTGTTGCAGCAGCAGACGTCGGCCAGTGGCAGCGGCGGCATCCCGAACTTCCCGGCCGGAGGCTTCCCCGGTGGGGGCAGCCTTGGCGGCGGCCTCGGCGGCCGGTGAGGGAGACGACGATGAGCGAACATCTTCATCCGGTACTGGATGTCCGGAAACTGGTCAAGACCTACGGCCAGGGCGAGGCCACCGTCCATGCGCTACGTGGCGCGTCCCTGACGGTGGAGCGGGGCGACTACGTGGCCATCATGGGGTCGTCGGGCTCCGGCAAGTCGACCTTGATGAACATTTTGGGCTGCCTTGACATCCCTACCTCGGGCAGATACCTGCTCGACGGTGTGGACGTGAGCCGGCTCTCCGACAACCAGCTCGCGCTGGTCCGCAACCGGCGCATCGGATTCGTGTTCCAGTCGTTCAACCTCATCCCGCGAACCAGCGCGCTCGCCAATGTGGAGCTGCCGCTCGCGTACGCCGGTCTGAAGGCGCGCGAACGTCGTCGTCGCGCCCGGGCCGCCCTCGACCTGGTGGGCTTGGCCCAGCGGGCCGGCCACGAGCCCAATCAGCTCTCCGGCGGCCAGCAGCAGCGGGTCGCGGTGGCCAGGGCGCTGGTCACCGCGCCGGCGCTGGTGCTCGCGGACGAGCCGACCGGCAACCTCGACACACAGTCCACCGCCGACGTCCTCAGTGTGCTCGACCGGCTCAACCGATCCGGACGCACGATCGTGCTGATCACCCATGAACCCGACGTGGCCGCACACACCAAGCGCCTGATCCGGCTCGTCGACGGCGCCATCGTCGAGGACGTCCGGCAGCGGCCGATCAACGACCACGAGCGGGCGGTACTCCGGTGAACACCTTCGAAACCATCCGGTTCGCCATCCGTGGGGTGTCAGCCAACAAGCTGCGCTCCGCATTGACCGTCCTCGGCATGATGATCGGCGTCGCTGCGGTCATCATTCTCGTGGCCGTCGGCAACGGCTCGGCGAAGTCCGTCCAGTCGCAGATCTCCGCCCTGGGCACCACCACCCTGACCGTCAGCAGCGGCAGTGGCCTGTTCGGTGGTACCGACACCAGCAGCACGACCAAGACTCAGGACACGTCACTGACCCTGGACGTCGCCTCCGCGCTCGAGGATCCGCAGAGCGCGCCGCATGTCAAGTCGGTCTCGCCGGTGGCGAGCGGCAGTTCCCAGAACGCCACGTACGCGGGGAGCAGTCACAGCATCAGCCAGTTCGTCGGTACTTTTCCGAGCTACCTCAGCGCCGAGAGTTACTCGCTCGCCTCCGGTACCGGATTCACCCGGCAGGACGTCAACCAGGGCCGCAAGGTGGCGGTCCTCGGAAAGACCGTCGCCGACGACCTGTTCGGCAGCGTGAACGCGGTCAACAAGCAGATCACCGTCAACGGAAACCTCTTCACCGTGGTCGGGGTGCTGAAGAGCAAGGACAGTTCGGGTTTCATGGACCAGAACGACGTGGCGATCGCGCCGATCACCGCGGTCCAGGAGTCGATCACCGGATACGGCGCGCTCAGCCAGATCATCGTCGAGGCCACCGACGAGAACACGGTGACCGACGCGCAGAACGAGGTCACCGCGATCCTGAACAACAAGCTGAAGGTGTCCGATCCCACGGACGAGCCGTTCTCGGTACGCACCGCCTCGCAACTGCTGTCCACCACTCAATCCACCTCGGACACCTTTACCGTGCTGCTCGGCGCGGTCGCCGGAATCAGCCTGCTGGTCGGCGGCATCGGCATCACCAACATCATGCTCGTGAGCGTCACCGAACGGACCCGGGAGATCGGCATCCGCAAAGCGCTCGGTGCGCCCAAACGCGTGGTGCTCACCCAGTTTCTCGTGGAAGCCACCGTGCTGAGCCTGCTCGGAGGTCTGCTCGGCGTCGTCGTCGGTGTGGTCGGCAGCCAATTCACGATCGTCGGCATCAGGCCGGTCCTCGCGGGTTACTCGATTTTCCTGGCCGTGGGCGTGTCCCTCGTCATTGGCCTGTTCTTCGGCAGCTATCCGGCAAGCCGGGCCGCCTCTCTCCGCCCCATCGAAGCCCTTCGCTACGAATAGGATCCATCATGACGACACACGGCCGCCCCGCCGATGACGACACCGCCGAGGTCTCCGACCGCGGCTCAACCGACCACGTCGACCTCGACGGCGACCCGTTCGCCGACGACCTCTCTGATCAACTGGCAGAACGGGCACCGCGGCGCATCGTCACCCGCACCACCATCGCGCTCGGCGTCCTCGCCCTGCTCGTCGCCGGGTTCGTCGGCGGCACGCAGGTCCAGAAACGGTGGGGTGAAAGCTCGACCTCCGCGCAGAGCAACCCCTTCGCCGGCCTGGGCAGCGGCTTCCCGCAGATCGGCGCCAGCGGCATTCCGGGCGGGTTCCCCACGGGCACCGGCACCGGACAGCAGACGGACACCGGCAGCCAGGGGACCGGCGGCGGCACCACCGGGAAGGTGAAACTCATCGACGGGAACACCGTCTACATCGTGACCACGGACGGCCAGACGATCACCGTCAAAACCGGCACCGGCACAGCCGTCCAGATCCCCAAGAAGGGCTCTGTCAAGGACCTGAAAACCGGCTCCACCGTGACGGTGGACGGCACGACGGGCTCCGACGGCACGGTCGCCGCTACCAAGATCACCAAGTCGGATTAGGCGGCGCGCTCAGGCACCGTCCATACCGGACTGCCCACCGTCCACCGCGGGTAACACCAGGCGGAAGGTGCAGCCGTTTCCGGGCGCGGTGTCGACCTCGACGCGACCGCCATGCCGTTCGGCGATGGCGGTCGCGATGGCGAGCCCCAGTCCCGATCCGCCCTGATCGCGCGTGCGTGACCGGTCGACGCGATAGAACCGCTCGAAGACCTTGGCGGCCTCCGCGCTGGTCAAGCCCGGGCCATGGTCGGCCACCTCGAGAATGTGCACGACGACGCCGTCGGGCAGGGGTGGAAGAGCGCTGGCCCGTCCGGGCCGGTCGGTGCCGCCGACGGCAGTTCCGGATCGGGCCGTGCCGACGCGTACCTCGATGACGGCCTCGGATGGCGTGTGCATGAGAGCGTTCGCCAGCAGGTTGTCCGCGACCTGGCGCAGCCGGAGCGGATCACCGATCGTCTCGACCGGTTCCAGATCGTCGACGCTGAGCAACGGGCCAAGCCTCAGCGGGCGTCCATCCAGCTGGGGCGCCACCGCGCTGACCGTCTCCGCGGCCAGGGCCAGCAGGTCGACCGGCTCCCGGCGGTAGACCGGCTCCCGGTCGAGCTTGGCGAGCAGCAGCAGATCGTTGACCAGCAGGCTCATCCGCTCGGCGTTCTGGGCGATGAGCCGGTCCGCCTCGTCGAGTTCCGCCGCGGGCGACTCGCGGCGGCGCAGCGCCAGCTGGGCAAAGCCCTGGATGGTCGTCAGCGGCGTGCGCAGTTCATGTCCCGCGTCGGAGACGAAACGCCGTAGCCGCTCCTCCGAGCGTTCACGTTCCCGCAGCGCCTCGTGGATCCGGTCGAGCATGGTGTTGAGCACGGTGCCGAGGCGACCGACCTCGGTGCGTTGGTCGGTGTCCCGGACGCGCAGGTCGGAATCGCCGGCCGCGATGTCCCGGGCCGTCTCCTCCATGCTGCTCAGCGGCCGCAATCCCAGCCCGACGACCCACCGGCTGAGGACGATGAGTGCGACGGCGGTGACCACGAGGACCACGGCGTTGAGCCACATGAGCTTCGACGTCGCGCCGTCGAACGTGTCCAGCGGGAGCGCCACGACGTACGTCGACCCGTCTGGTCCGTCCCCCCGTTTCACCCGCCAGTGGCCGTCGCCGGTGACAGCCTCGACCGTCATCGGTGTGCCACGAGGCAACGTCGTTCCCACAATCTCCTCGGGGAGGCGCGGCCCCGGCGGAGAGCCGGCGCCGATGGCCGGCGTGCGCCGCCCGGCGTGGTCGTAGATGGTCAACCGGAAGTCGGAGGGCAGAACGATCGAGCCGGTCGCCGTCACGGCCGGCGGTGGCAGAGCGGCGAGGGCCGGTGTCGGCGTCGGAAATCCGGCCAGTTGCTGATCCACCTGGCCCAGTAGCCAGGAACGAAGCACCAGCACGCCGATGATCTGAACGGTCAAGACCGCCGCCGTACACAGCACCGCGGCGCCCCACACCAGGCGAGCGCGCAACGACTTCGGGCGCGCCGGCCACGCAAGACGACGAGCGATCATCCCGGTGACCCCGGCGCGTCCTCAGCGGGAGGCAGGCGCAGGCAGTAGCCGACGCCACGGACACTGTGCAGCAACGGCGGGAAGAAGCAATCGACCTTGCGGCGTAGTGACTTCATGTACGTGTCGACGATGCGGATGCCACCGGCGAACTCACCGCCCCAGACGGTCTCGACGATGACCCTTTTGCTCACGGCCTGCTTCGGGTGGGTCATCAGGAAGGCGAGCAGCTTGAACTCGGTGGGCGTCAGCGAGACTATCCGCCCGGCTCGCCGCACCTCGCCCGTCCGCCTGTCGAGGAACAGATCGGCAAAGCCCAACATGTCGGCCTGATCATCCTCGCCGATCGGATCTCCGGGATGCAGCCGACCGAGAATTGCGCGAATACGCAGCAGCAACTCGTCGACATTGAACGGCTTGGTGACATAGTCGTCGCCGCCGGAACGCAGGCCGGCGACGACGTCTTCCTCATCGGTGCGGGCCGTCAAGAAAACGATTGGGATCGCCACACCCAAGGTGCGCAGGACCCGAGCAATCTCCAATCCATCAATGTCCGGAAGCATGACATCGACGACCATCAGGTCGGGGCGGAACTCATCCACCGAGACCAGCGCCTCCTGACCCGTCGACGTGCACTCGGTCTCGTATCCGGAGTGGCGCAAGATCGAGCCCAGCATCGTCCGGATGCCCGGATCATCCTCGATGACGAGGATGCGGCGGCGGGTCCCCCTCGCCGGCGGCGCCACCGCATGCGGCCCTGCCATCATCGGGTGCCCTTTCCATCGGCGCTCGCACGACACGGCGCACGCGAAATGCGGATCACCAGCGCCTCCATCGTAACGGGGTCGCCGCGCCGCAGGTCCGGGCGGCATTGCGGCTGGACGACGCGGCCAAGTCACGACTCGAGCCATCCTGGTCGTCGGCACGAACGCCCGCCACCACCACCGGCGCTCCGGAGCGGAGCCCGGCTGGATCGGCACGGCGCCCTGCCGTGTGCCGGCCGGGCTATCGGCTGTGGGGGTGCCAGGACCGCATCGCGCGATCGACCTGATCTTCGTCAAGCGGGGCGACCGGCAGGGGCGTCCCATCGACACGACTGGCGGCGATGCCATCGATCAAAATGGTGAGGTAGCGGCGCCAGACGTCCGCATTCACCTCGCGGGCATAGTCGGCGACAGCGTTCACCATGGCCGCGAGCAGCGGAACGTCGGTTCCGGCGAAGTCGGCCCGAAGCCGGCCGCCGGCGTGGGCACGGGCGACAAGTTCGGCCACGATCGGTTGAAAGCTGTCACGTACGCGTGCCACCCGGTCGTTTCCGTACCGAGCGCCGAGCATGACCTCGCGCAGCCCGCGGTCGCCGGCCTGCTGGGCGCACGCACCGTCGATGAAAGTGATCAGTCCGCGCCATGGGTCCGGATCGGCCAGTGCTTGCTGCCCGATCTCGACGACCTCCTGTAGTCGTCGTTCGAAAAGCTCCTCCACCAACGCTTCTTTGGTGGGAAACCGCCGGTAGACAGTGCCGACGCCGACATCGGCGCGCTGGGCGATCTCGTCGAGGGACACGTCGAGTCCGCGTTCGGCGAACACCCGGTGAGCGGTCCGCAGTATCCGCTGACGGTTGCGTTCCGCGTCGCGCCGCAGCGGCCGATCCGCGCGGTCGCGGCCAGTGCCGGTAAGGGTCATGTGATCAGGCTATCACCAACTTGAGGCAACGCCTCCAGTTAGCGATCTACCATGGGATCGGAGGCCACCGCACGGCCGGGCCGGCCGCGCCCGAAGTAACCAGCCGGCGACCGGACTCCGGATTCGCTCCCGAACGGAACCCGTGGGACGCCTCATCCGGGTCGCGGAGAGACCGATCGTCGCAGGTGTGAAGTTCAGAGCGGATCCGCATTTTCGGCGGCGGCAAACGATCGAGTTGGCCAACCTCGTCTGTCGCGCTGCGGGCGCCGGCGGCAACCTGGCCTTTCTCGTGAGCCTGATGGATCCGGGGCGCGGGCCACAGCCGTCATGGCTACCCGCCATCTGTGCGATCAACGTCCTGATAATGACCGGTACCTGCGCCCTGACCGTGATCAACTTCGCCAGACCGGACGGGCCGCGCTATCGCCTCTACGGCATCCTGCAAGTTGCCGTCGACACGGCCGCGACCTGTGGCGGCGTTCTCTGGCTCGAAATGCACGGCGACCAGATTGCCTGGCCGCTGGTGATCATTCCGGTCGTGGTCGCCGCCCAGCGGCTACTCCTGCGCAGCACCCTCGTCGTCGGGGCCATCGCCGCGGGCGTGGTGTTGGCAGGGATATTGACGTCCGCTCGGCTCCTGACCGAGGGAGGGACGACACCAGTCGCCATTCCGGTCATCTTGATCGTGGCCGCCCTGTGCGGTGCCCAATCCAATGCCTCGGCCCGGCAGGTCGCCCAGCTTCAGCAGGCTCACCAGCAGCTGGAGCATCAGGCCGGTCATGATGCGCTCACCGGCCTGCCGAACCGTTCATCAGTAGAGCGGTACGCCGCAAGCCTCGACGGCCGCGGTATGGCGGTGCTGCTGCTCGACCTCGACGGCTTCAAACAGGTCAACGACTCACTCGGCCACGCCGCGGGCGACGCGGTACTCATCCAGACGGGCCGGCGGATGAAGGGTCTGCTGCGCGGTACCGACATGCCGGGCCGGCTCGGTGGGGACGAGTTCATCGTTTTGCTGCCGGACGCCGACGCGGCGGCCGCCGAAGTCTTGGCGCAACGACTACGAGCCAGTATCTGCCAGCCCGTCGACGTCGGAGCAGAGGTGGTGCAGGTGGGTGTCAGCATCGGCGTGGCCTGCAGAGCGTCCGGGAATCCGGCCGGCGTCGAACAGCTGACCGCGGCCGCGGATGTGGCGATGTATCGGGACAAGCACCCTGTCCGACCATGATCGGCAGGCGCTGTTCAATCCCGACGTGCTTGACGCCGGGCCGCCACCCCGGTGACGGTGCGTCACATGTCAGGGAAGCCAGTCATGATCCGGTGACCACGCGATGCCAGCAGCCTCGTCGGCGGGCGGTTCGCACTCACGTAAGGCGTGGCCCGTGAATCACCGGCGCGGCGGGTGCCAGGTCCGCATGGCTTGGTCGACTTGGTCGTCCTCATGCACTGAACCATTTTCATCGTGAACGCAACGACCTGACCGGCCTCACCACCGACCGGTTCAGCGGCCACTGGCCCGGCGACGCCGCCTGCCCAAACCCCGACGTGGCCAAGGTCATTTTCCGGTCAGATAGAGCACAAGATGTTCCCGTTCATCTCCATCAACTGGCGGGTCGGCCGTTGACCGACTACCAGACGATCCTGGAGCTGATCGCGCACACCACGACCGAGACCGGGCTGACCGTGTCGGCGTGTCTGGACGACGGCGTCTACCCGACCGGGGTCAAGGTTACCGACAACGAGTGGGCGGCCGTTCCCCTTGCCCCGCACGACTTTCACGGCGAACGGAACCACGGCATCGGTTGTGGACGGACGCGGAAACTCGGTCTGAGCAACAAATCAAAGATCAAATGACTGAGTAGGTCCGCGCTGAGCCCTAAGGGACAAAACGGTCAGCCGAAAACATTACCGAGGGATCAATACCTTCTGACGGATCGAGGCTGGTTGCGAACGGCAGACGCAAGCACCGATCGCAACCCCCTCATCGGCCGCAGCGGGAAGCGGCTTCCACGGCGCAACCCCCTTGACGATCAGTCGCGCGGCTAGCCCTGGGTGTCGCGAAAGCCGACCAGCCGCTCCCCGCGTGCCATCAGCCGGATCGGTTCCCCGTCGGCTTCGAACTCCGAGGACTTGGCCACCGGAAGCCTGATCTGCCGGAACAGGTCGCCGGCCGGAGTGTCCGGTCCCACTCTGGTCAGCACGCCGAACTTGTCACTCATGACGTCACATCACTTCGGCTGGTCACCAGGCTTGAGACGGCCCGACCAGGTCGATCCGCTCGGCCGGGAACAGGTCGCTCACGTCAGCCGACCGCCACTCCAGGTCCACCGGGTGGGCGACCTCGGCGAAGGTCAGGGCGAGGTCGAACAGCGCCCGCTCCTGGGGGGGCATGTCGTCCACCGGAAACTGGTTCAGATGGGCGATGATCGCGTCGATGCGCGGCAGCACGGCGTCGTAGAAGGTCCGCAGCTCCGGCATGTCGGCGGCGGCCATCGCACGCATCCTGGACTGCTGGCCGATCAGCCGCCACCGGTCCAGGAACGGCGCAAGGTCGGAGAATCCGTCGGGAAGCTCGCTGTGGAGTTTCATTACCGCGCTCCGATCAGTTCGTCGATGATGGCGTAGCGGTTCTGCAGGCTGAACTCCTGCAGGGAGAGGTTGATGCTGTCGATGGCGCCCGAGTCCAGGCCGCGCTGTACGTCCTCCATGGCCGACAGGTCCTCACGGGCGACGGTGTACTGCAACCCGCGCGTGTAGGCCTGGGCCAGCCGGTCTCCCGCATGCCGGGTCTTGCGGGCATAGAGATCGAAGTGCAACCGCGTGTTCTCCCGGTCGATGGGCCAGACGGTGACCACGCTGTACCAGTGCGGGCCGTTGAGGATGCTGACGTTGGGGAAGTGCCCGACAATGTCGAAGAACCACGGCTGAAAGCGCGTCCGGTTCACCGCGGGCGGCAGCAGGCTGAAGTCGGTCTCCACCGCGGGCGAGAGCTTGCGGCCATGCGCGTACAGGGCTCGTTCGGCAGGCGGCCCCAGGTACTCGGAATTTGCCGGGGTGCCGACGCGGACGTGCCGGTCGTAGACGTCGATAAGGGGCGCATGGCGCATCGGGTTGTCCTTGCCGACCAGCTTGGGCTGGGTGCGCCGGTGCAGGAAGATGGTGTGATAGCCCTCCGAGAAGGAGTCCATCGCGATGTTCCAGTTGGCCCGGACGTCGGCGGAGAAGGTGCCGATCTTCTCCATCTCGGTGTAGTAGCCCTCGAATCCGTCGGCGAGTTCGCCCAGCCACTCGGTGAGCCCGACCCCGTCCTCGCCGCCGAAGTACACGAAGATCAGTCCCGCCCACACCTCGGTCCGTACCGGGACCAGCCCGTTCTTCGCCTTGTCCATGCTGAAAAACTGATTCTCGTCAGGAACCGACCGCAACGAGCCGTCGGCGCTGTAGGACCAGCCGTGGAACCAGCAGGTGTGCGAGCTTGAGGTGCCTTCGGCCCACCCGCACTCGGTGGGCACGACCTTCTTGCCGCGATGCCGGCACACGTTGTGGAAGCTCCGGATCACCCCGTCCTTGCCGCGCTTGACCAGCACAGAGGTGCGGAAGGTGGGGATATCGCGGACGAAGAAGCTTCCCGGCTTCGGCAGCTCGTTGGCGTTGCCGATCAGGAACCAGGACGGCCGGAAGACCTTCTCCAGTACCGCGTCGTGGTAGCCCTGGGTCAGCTTGTCCCGGACCGTCACCACGTCACGGAGCTCGCGCGGCGCAGTGCCAGGGTCGGAGCTGACGAAAACATCGGACATGCTCGCTCCTGTAAAATAGGATTCACGTCTCTACTAGCAGGACACTACTGCGGAGCCGTAGGGGTGACAAGATCTGAAGGGCCCTCCACCGCCGAGCGGGGGATCGGGTCGGGTAAATCCAACTGTTAGGTGTCCCGCATAGCAGGTAAGGGACTTCACGACCGGATATCGTGATAGCAACTCCAGTGCGGACCGCGTGCGCTACGAAAGACCGCCGACCAGCGAAAGACCGCCGACCAGCGTGATGGCGTCCACCTCGGGCTGTGGCAGCCAGGCGAGCGGCACGAAGGCTGAGGCGCCGGCGTTGATCGGCAGGATCTGGCCCCGTTCATAGGAGATCCGTACGACTCGGACATCGGCGTCCTCGCGTTCGAGGCAGAGGACGCCCGCCCCCGCCAAGCGGGTGAGCAACACGGTTCGCCGGTGCCGGCGGCCAGGCGCCTCATCCCTGGCCGGGCGAGTGCGGACAGTCCCATGCCGCGGCGGGCCAGGCGGGCCAGTTCCAGCACTCTGCGGCCCAGCCGGTATTCGCCGTCCCCAGCCTCTTCGACGAAATGCGACCTGGTCAGGCTCTGCAGGTACCGGTATGCGGTGGATCGGGCCTCGACGGCGCGCACTTCGAGTCGTTCACCGAACGCACGCCGACCACGAAACCGGACATCCTGAACCGGCTGCAGGACACCCGTAAGCGCGGCTACGCGCTCAGCCGCGGCGAACTGGACCGCGACGTCCTCGGGGTGGCTGCTCCCCTGCGCGACAAGGCCGGGGACGTCGTCGCCGCCATCAGCGTCGCCGCCGTCTCCGTTCGCCAGCGGTTTCCCGCCAGAGCTGGCCGCACGCTCCTATGCCACGCTGGCCCGCTACGTTCTGGGGCTGGCGATGCAGCGCGGCGGCCACGGCGACACGGCGCAGTTCGGATCCCCCGGCTGGCCCGGCGCAGCTACTGCCTCACAGAGACAGCCCTGCTCCCGATGCAGGAACTGGCGTTCGGATCGGCGCAGGTACCGCCAGTTTCGACGTCCCCATGGCGTGCCGCATCACCCGTGCAGCGCCAGCCTGCGGCGGCTTGGTCTCGACTCCGTCGACCAGCCCGCTGCGGTCCCCCGTGTCGAGAATCGATACGGGTTACCCGATCCGGCGGAGAAAGGCTTCGATGCGGTCGTTCGCCTGATTCGCGAGGCTGATGGGGAATGCGGTGAAAACATGCCCGCCGCCGGGGTATACCGCCAGCTCGGCCGGGTTGCCGGCTGCGATCCAGCGGGCATGCATGAACAACGTGTCGTCCAGGAACGGATCCAGGGTGCCGACCGTGAACAGCGCCGGCGGGAGATCCCGCAGATCGGCGTACAGGGGCGACAGATCCGGGTCCTGGCGTTTTTCGGTCTCAGGCGCGACCGCGTCGGTGCACGCTCGGATGGCGTCCAACGAAACTGGTACCGCGTCGGCGCCGAGCAGCGTTTGACTCGGGGTCATCGAGAGGTCGAAATTGCCGAAGACCAGGTTCGCCGCCTGGAACCCGGTGGAGCCACGCCGCTCGCGTAGCCGGACAAGGACGGAGGCCGCGAGTGTCGCGCCCGCCGACACTCCTCCGATCGCGAGCGCATCGGTTCCGAACTCCGACTGGGCATTTTCGATCAGCCACATCGCCGCGGCTTCGGCGTCGTCCCAGGCCGCCGGGTAAGGGTGCTCGGGCGCCAGCCGGTAGTCCACGTCGATGCAGGCGAAGTCTGTGTTCCGTGCGATCCGCTCCAGTTCCTGATCCGACTGCGTTGCGCTGCCACTGACGAAACCGCCGCCGTGGAAGTTCAGGTAGACGCCCTCGGGGCGGTCCGGAGCGATGACCCGCAGAGCCAGTTCGTGACCGCCTTGTCCCGTGATCAGGATGGTGCGTGCACGCTCCGAAGGCTCCTCGGGAGGCATCGGAAGGCCGCCGGGGCCCGCCTCACCGCCAGGACTGCTCTTCAGCAGCGCGCGAAGTTGCAGGTTGAAGCCGGCTGTTTCGGGATCGATCGCCGCGGCCTGAAACAACTTCTCGTCAAGTCCGCCCACGTTGTCCAGCCCTGATGTCGTCAACGGAGCCCCGATTCGCCGGCGACCGTCGAGGATTGCGCCAAGTCGGTGGTGGGGGGCGCGGGCCACCTCTCGATCTCCGGCAACCAGTCCGAACGCTCGTGCAATCCCGAGACCGATGCCGCGCCCGCTCCGGTAACGACCGCGACCTTGTCTGCAACGTCTCTCATCGCGCATGACCTCCTCGCCAGGCACCACAGGTTGTCCCGAATATTCGGACCGCAATACTGCTCTGCAGGACAGAGTAAAACGGAGCGGTGATGACTCGTCAAGCGTGAGTGTCCGTTGGGCTGGACAACGCCGTCCCGCACACCGGCCGGCGTGGTGGCTCCACCTCGGGAGGACAGCAGACGCCGAGCGTCGTCCTGTCCGGTGTCGCCGCGTCCGCTAGCAATCTCCAAAACGTCAGCTCACAACCATGCACGGAGTTTTGGCGCGGTACAGGCCAGCAACAGCCGGAACCAACCCGAAGGCATAACCAGCCTCGGCGGCGGCCCTAGGACCATCCCAATCTGTAACCGTCCTAGGAACCTGGGTTTACAAGTCATTGCGTCAAGTGTTTGAATCCGCCCGGCTGCCGACCACGATAGAAAGCACGAAATATCGCCCACAAATTTTATTGATGCAGCCGAATATTGCGAGGTCCGCGTCGATCGCAAGGCGACGCGCGACACCCGTGCTGCGGCTCCTGTGAACAGCCGGGAGAAAAATCAGGCGATCCGTGATTGGGCGAATGGGAACGGTCACCCGGTCTCTGAGCGGGGGCGGCTCCCTGGCCCGGTCGTGGAGCGTTTGAGGCTGCTCACTAATCCGCGCGGCGCGAAGATGGCATGTTGTCGTGCTGCGCGAGGGCACCGCTGTGGGTTCGCTGCCGGAAGAACGCGCAGGGGTGCCCTCGGCACGTTAGAGAAGAGCATTGCCTGAGCTAGGAATATGTTGGCCGGCGGCCTCCTCAGTCTCGGCGCCTCAGTTGTGCGTGGGTCGCACGTAGGGCGTCGACGTCTCGGTCCGCCCCGGCCGGGCGGAGGCGTCGATGACGTCCCATGCCTCGTCCAGCGCCTGGAGCAGCGTGGCGGCACGCGCGGAATGCTGCCGACGCAAATCGAGCCGGATGGTCTCGAGTCGACGCCAATGCCACCCTCAAGACCTGGAAGGTTCTGGCCAAGCTGCGCTGCTGCCCGCGCCGGGCGACCGCGATCGTGCAGGCCACCCGAGTCCTACACGAGGTCGAGAACCCGACCTATCGAGGTCGAAAGGGCTCGCTGTTCATCCCTGACGTGCTTGACGCCGGGCCGCCACCCCGGTGACGGAGCGTCACATATCAGGGAAGCCAGTCATGATCCGGTGACCACGCGATGCCAGCAGCCTCGTCGGCGGCCGGTTCGCACTCACGTAAGGCGTGGCCCGTGAATCACCGGCGCGGAGGGTGCCAGGTCCGCATGGCTTGGTCGACTTGGTCGTCGGTCAGCGGGCCGAACGGTAGGGGTGTCGTATCGGCGCGGCCGGTGCTCAGGCCGTCGATGACGATGGTGATGTAGCGGCGGAAGGCGTCCGGGTGCGCGTGGTGGGTGTAGTCCGCGACGGCGGCGACCATGAGGCTGAGCAGGGGAAGGTCGGTGGCGGACAGGTCGGCGCGGAGCCGGCCGTCGGCCTGGGCTTTGGCAACGAGTTCGGTGGCGATCGGCTGAAGGCTCTCGCGTAAGTCGGAGACGTGCTCGCGTCCGTATCGGGTGCCGAGCGTGACCTCGCGCAGGCCGCGGTCATTGGCCAACATGTCGCTGACGCGTTCGAAGAAGGTGAGCAGTCCGCGCCAGGGGTCCGGGTCGGTCAGTGCTTGCTGCCCGATCTCGACGACCGCCTGCAGCCGTTGTTCGAACAGTGCCTCCACCAGCGCTTCTTTGGTGGGGAACCGCCGGTACACGGTGCCGACGCCAACGCCGGCCTGCTGGGCGATCTCGTCGAGGGACACGTCGAGTCCGCGGTCGGCGAACACCCGGTGAGCGGTCTGCAGGATGAGCTGACGGTTGCGTTCGGCGTCGCGCCGCAGCGGACGATCCGCGCCGCTCGCGCCGACGGTGCCGGTGACTGACATGTGACCAGCATATCAATAACTAGAGGACAGACCTCCGGTTAGTGCTACGCTGCCGAAATGGAGGCCCTACCTCCAACTGGAATAGAGGCCTCAAGTTCCTCTACCAGGCCGCACTTCTCGATTACGTTCGAAAGGCTGTACTCATGACCGCCACCGCCAGCACTGCCGGCGAGAGCGAGGCTCCCGCCGCCGTATCGGACAATCCGCACCACCGGCGCCGGTGGCTGATCCTCGGTGTCATCGGCATCGCCCAGCTCATGGTCGTGCTCGACTCCACCATCGTGAATATCGCGCTCCCGAGCGCCCAACACGACCTCGGCTTCTCCGACAGCAACCGGCAATGGATCGTCACCGCGTACTCCCTCGCCTTCGGCAGCCTGCTGCTGCTCGGCGGCCGCATCGCCGACGTGTTCGGCCGCAAACGCGTCTTCCTGGTCGGCCTGATCGGCTTCGCCGCCGCCTCCGCCCTCGGCGGTGCGGCCGGATCCTTCGAGATCCTCGTCGCCGCCCGCGCCCTGCAAGGCATCTTCGGCGCCCTGCTGACCCCCGCCGCGCTGTCGCTGCTGACCACCACCTTCACCAACCCGTCCGAACGCGGAAAAGCATTCGGCGTGTACGGCGCCATCGCCGGCGCCGGCGGCGCCGTCGGCCTGCTGCTCGGCGGCGTGCTCACCGAATACCTCGACTGGCGGTGGTGCCTGTACGTCAACGTCGCCTTCGCCGCCATCGCCACCATCGGCGGCATCCTGCTGCTGCACCACCGCCAGGCCGCCACCCGCCCCCGCCTCGACTGGCCCGGCATCATCACCGTCTCCGCCGGAATGTTCGCCCTCGTCTACGGCTTCTCCAACGCCGAGACCTACGCCTGGAGCGACCCGATGAGCTGGGGCTTCCTGGCCGCCGGCGGGGTACTGCTGGCCGTCTTCGTGTTCCTGCAGACCCGGGCGGCCAACCCCCTGCTGCCCCTACGGGTGATCCTCGACCGCAACCGCGCCGGCTCATTCCTGGCCGTCTTCTTCTCCGGCGCCGGCATGTTCGGAGTATTCCTGTTCCTCACCTACTATCTGCAGACCTCATTGCACTACAGCCCGGTCAAGACCGGGCTGGCGTTCCTGCCCATGATCGGCGGTTTGATGATCTCCTCCATCACCGCCACCAGCACACTGATCCCCCGGGTCGGCCCCAAACCGCTGGTCGCCGCCGGCATGATCGTCGCCGCCGCGGGCATGATCTGGATGACCCGCCTGGACCTGGACAGCAGCTACGCCGCCAACATCCTGCCCCCACTGATCACCGTCGGCCTCGGCTTCGGACTGATCATCGGGCCAGCCATGAGCGTAGGCACCCTCGGCGTCCAAGCCGTCGACGCGGGAGTCGCCTCGGCCACCCTCAACACCAGCCAGCAGATCGGCGGCTCCATCGGCACCGCCCTGCTCAACACCCTCGCCGCCAGCGCCGCCACCAACTACCTGACCACTCACAAGTCCGAACCCAACGCCGTCGTCCAATCCATGCTGCACAGCTACACCACCGCCTACTGGTGGTCCGCCGCCATCCTCACGACCGGCGCCATCGTCTGCGGCCTACTCCTACGCCGCGGCATACCACAACAACAACCCACCACCGAACCCGTCCTCATGCACTGAACCACGCCACCCACCCCGTGGGCACGCGGCCGCTGTAAGTTCCGCGCTTGGGCTAGCAATTCCGGATGACCTTGAGCAGTGCGTGAGCATTTGCCCGATGGCCACCGCTGCGGCCTGGCCGGCGGTCCGGTTCTGCATCTCTCCAGCGGTGATCGTGCCGATTGGTTCCAGGGCTATCGGCGTGATTGTTCGGGGCACGTCTCCATGGTTTGGGGTTGCCTGTTCCAGGTTTGAATACCTTCGGTGGCCATGTGGTGTTGCTGCTTGTCCAGCACCGAGCGCAGGGTTCCCTCACCGGGCACGTCCAGGACGAAATAACTGCCTTGCTTCGGCGCGTCGTTAACCTTTCCGACAAAGAACCAGGACGGAAGACCTTTCTCGATGGCTGCGTGATACTCCTGCGTCAGTTTGCCCTTGACGGACACGACATCCCGCAGGCCGGCGAACGGAGTGGGACACGACAAGGTCTCGCCAGGGGTGCGGAAGCAGCGCTGACATTGGCATCAGTCATAGGGACTCCACAGATTAGGACGATGATCCTGCCATGAGTGACGGGTAGCCCAGAAAGAGGCCCCTGAAATAGGCGCGGCTACACGGCTCACACTCATCGGAATTACTCACTCCACCTCGAAATTGGCGCCTGCGCAGGGATTGACCTTTTCCAAGTACCGGCAATACGATCACCGGGAGTCCCAAGTATTAGAGATCCAGTCCTGAATTACAGGACAACTTCGGTAATGACAAGGAGGGGTGTCCATGTGGGACCCCAACAACATGTTTCTCAACGGGCCTTACACACCCTGGCGAGAAGAGGGTGAGGCCTTCGATCTGGAGATCGAAGGCCGGCTCCCGGACGAGCTGAACGGTGCGCTGTACCGGGTGGGCGCGAACCCGATGTACCGGCCCAAGGATCCGAGCCGCTACCACTGGTTCGAGGGTGACGGCATGGTCCACGCCCTCTTCCTGCGCGACGGCAGGGCGAGCTACCGCAACCGCTACGTGAAGACCGTCGGCCTGCAGCGGGAGAGGGAGGTGGGGCACTCCCTCTACAGCGGTTTCATGAACCCCAGTGCCGTCCCGCTGGCGCCCGGTAACTTTCCGAAGAACCTCGCCAACACGCACGTGACCCTCTTCGACAGCCGCCTGCTGGTCTTCTGCGAGGCCGACGTTCCGCACGAGCTTCGGCCGGACACATTGGAGACGGTCAGCCAGCGCTACGACTTCCACGGTGGGTTCACCGGACCCCCGCTGACGGCCCACCACAAGATCGATCCGGCCAACGGCGACATCCTCACCTTCGGCAACCGGGGGGGCGTGGTCACGTGGTTCCGGGCCGACCGTAACGGGCAGGTCATCGACCTTCACACGGTCGACCTGGGCGTCCCCACCTTCACCCATGACTACGCCGTCACCACCGACTACGCGATCTTCCTGGTAAATCCGGCGATGGTCCGCTTCGAGCACTATTTCCAGGGAGTCCCGTCGACGGTTTGGGAGCCGGAGACACTGGACACGTGCCGCTGGGCTGTCCTGCATCGCAGGACAGGCGAGGTAACGTGGTTCGAGGCGCCCGACGCCTTCACCGAGACTCACTTCCTCAACGCCTACCAGGACGGCTCCAAGATCGTCGTCGACGGGCACCGTACCCCCCGTTTCGGCCCCACCTGGAAGGAGCTGGAGTCACCGCCGCCGGGCGGCGACTGGAACTATTGGTTCAAGAGCATTGTCGCCACCCCCTGGCGCTGGGAGCTCGACCTCGCCACCGGGAAGACGACGGACAGCCAGGTCAGCGACATCCTCGGTGAGTTCCCCCGGATCAACGATCAGCGGACCGGCCAGTCCCACCGATACGGCTACTACGTGACGACCCGGGGAACCGGTGCCTGGTTCATCGACGGCCTGGCCAAGCACGACTACCTCACCGGCGAGACGTCGATGCAGACAGCCGACGGTGTGCTGACCTCCCCCGGCGAACCTGAGTTCGTGCCCCGCCCCGAAGCCACGGCCGAGGACGACGGCTGGCTGCTGTCGACCTGGTGGGACCCCACCACCGACCGCAGCGAGGTCATCATTCAGGAAGCCCAGGACTTCACCGGCACGCCCATCGCCCGGATCAAGCTCAACCACCGAATTCCCCTGACAACCCACGGCAGCTGGTCGGACGCAGCCGACCTCGACGCCGCCATAAACGGCTCCTGAATCCCCGGCATCCACTGGCCGGCGGGGCGACGAAGCGTCCCGCCGGCCAGTGGATGCCCCACCCACCGCCGCCCCGGTCGCCGGATCAAGCTGAACCATCGTGTCCCGCTGAGATCAACGGCAACTGGCCGGACGCTGCCGAGTTCGACGCCGCTCTGTTCTCGGCACCGCCTGAGGCGCGGCGACATCCAGTACGCCCCGTCGCCGCGGTCAGCGGCGGCCGGCGCGGACACCATCGCCGGCGCCGTCGGTGCCGGTTCGCAGGAACGCCCCGATGGCCGTAGCGCGTCGAGGTAGCGGGACCGCCGGGCCGGTCGCGGCGGCCCGGCCCGCTTGATCAGGTAGGCCCGGCCGGAGATCGTTTTATTAGTTCCCGGGCGGTTGCTGAACCTGTCGCAAAGTGACGGAGCACCAGCGCAGACCTCAACGCTCGCAAGCCGACGGCGTGACCGGAATGCCGGAGGTCAGTGCGACCAGGATTCGGTGAAGGTGCCCGCGGTCCGCGTCGCTCAGGGATCCGAACAGCGCGTCGCTGATGCGGTCGATCGAGGAGTGCACCTCCGCGACCGCGGCTCTGCCCTGCTCGGAGATGGTGACGATGTGTCGGCGGCGGTCGGCGGGATCGCGGCGTCGCTTCACCATGCCGTCGCCCTCCAGGTCGTTGAGCAGGCCTACCAGCACGCTCGCGTCGACATTGAGCCGCTCCAGAAGATCCTGCTGCCCGGCCGCGCCGGTGTGCTCAAGAAACAGCAGGACGTGCGCGTGCCGTGGGCGCAGGCGCGAAGACGCGAGCTGGCGTTGCAGGAGCTCCCGGGCTAGTTCGCCGGCCTGCGAGAGCAGTACCGGCAACGGGATGCCTCGGTCAGGGCTCGGAAGGGAGGTCACGACCATAATCTATCATCTCGCCGATCATTTAGTGACCAATATAGTTGACAGCCACAAACGATCTGATAGCTTCAACGAAGGTGTTCCTCGTTGCCGTAGGAGGCGGCCGAGACGCAGGAGCATCGCTCGCGATGCCCGTGACCACCGCAGCCGTGAAGACTTCTCGGTGGGCCTCCAGCAGGTAACCGCCGACCATCCGGGTGCGACCTACTACGCGTCCGTAGTGCCGCAGTTCATCGCGGAGACCAGCGCCACGCTGAAGGATCTCGGCTTCAGCGGCCAGCAGCTCCGTAACGACAACTTCCGCGGCTACTGACCACCATTGCCGGTCAACCCCGTTTCGACTGTTTGGAGTAGACGATGTCCGATGTCCTTTCCCGCCACCGCCGGCCGGGCCCACTGGTGATCACGGGCGGCCTCGTGGTCGCGATGATCGGCGCTATCGCGCTCAACGGCGCCGTGGCCGCGATCGCGCACGCCGGCGGCGCGTCGCACGACTACGTACCCCTGCAAGTGGGGACCTACAGCTTCTTCACGATCATCGGCATCCTCGCCGGCGCGGTGGGCTGGGCGATCATCCGCGCCCGCGCCGCCAACCCGCGAGCGACGCTGCGTATCCTCGTGCCCGCCGTCCTGGTGGTCAGCCTGGTGCCAGACGTGCTTGTCGGCGTGGCCGGTCAGATGGCCGGCACCAGTTGGGGTGCCGTCGCCGCGCTGATGGTCATGCACGTCGTCGTCGCCGCCGTCGCCGTCCCGGTCTACGCGCGCATCCTGCCCCTGCAAAGCTCACGATGACCCACCGCGCGGCGAACCGGTGAACGCCGCGCAACCGCCTCCGATCCAGGCGATCGATCTCCGCGGCGATCCTGCGGCGCGGTGGTGCCCGATCATCAGCCTCGACTACACGAACCCGGCGTACGAGTGCGTCGTGCTCGACCGGTACACGGAACCCATTGCAGAGCAGCGCCTCGGTCCAGGGGCAGCTGACCATCGCGGACCGGCAGCGGACATCTCCCGAGCGACGGGAGGTGCTCAGTCTCTCGGGCCACTGGGCCCGCGCCCGGTCCCTCGGGCCGCGCGAACGCCTCATGCAGGAACGACAGGGCCTTCTCGCACTCCTCTTGGAGAGAGCCACGCATGCCTGATTCGAGCAAGAACGTGACGGCGACACGCATCGCGTCCGTGACGGCGTGCGTGAGCACGTGCGCCCGCAGTTCGGCATCGTGGGTCCTGGGGCCGTCGGAGAGCAGGGCCGCCACGAAATGCTCCTGGCCCCCGCGCCTGAAGAGCCCTCAACCCTGATGCGATGCCACGACGACGTACCGGAAGCTGTGCGGTCGGCCGCCAGAAGCGTGCGCAGATCCTGATATCGGCCGCGGAACGCTTCGCCGCCGGCGGCTACCACCGCACGCCGATGGCGCAGATCGCCGCCGACGTGGGGCTCACCGAAGGCGGGCTGCTCTACCACTTTCCGTCGAAGAAGCACCTGCTCCTCGCCGTGGCGCAGCACCGCCTGGACGTCGCGTCCGCATGGTGGTAGCAGCCGGACGTCGAGAGGCGGGTATCGAAGGTGTCCTCGCCGAAATGGTTCACGCCACCGAGCGACATCTGGCCCAGCCGGGTCTGATTGAGCTGTTCGTGCTCGTCTCGGCGGAGGCCGCTGACCGCAGCAGCCCCCACTCCCTGTTCGAACAGCGTTATCCAGCCGCACCGATGCGACGTGCGCCGGCACTTCCGGGCCATCGAAGCTCTACACGCCACACGGTGATCCCCGCTCAGACGGCGATCCGGATCGGCAGTGACGCCCAGGCTCGCATGGTGTTGTTGTGGTGGCGGACCGGCTCGGCGGCGAGTTCGACTGTGCGGGCCCGGCGGGCCAGGACGGTAAGCAGCGCCTGCGCTTCGAGGCGGGCGACGTGCTGGCCGACGCACTGGTGCAGGCCCATGCCGAAGCCGACGTGGCCGGACGGGTCGCGGTCGAGATCAAAAACCTCCGGGTACGCCCAACGGCGCGGGTCGCGGTTGGCGGCGCCGAGGAACATCAGGATCTTCTTGCCGTCCGGGATGACAGCTCCGTCGACGGTCACGTCGGTGGTGGCGGTGCGGAAGAACGTCTGCACGGGGGATTCCCAGCGGACGGCCTCGTCGAACGCGACGCGGGCCAGGCCCGGGTCGGTGCGCAGGCGTTGCCAGGCGCCGGGCGTGGTGGCCAGGGCGTAGAGGACGGCGGTGAGTCCGTTGACGGTGGTGTCGACGCCGGCCGACAGCAGAGAACGGACGACCAGCGGCGCCTGGTCGTGGGTGATGTCGCCGTGGTCGGCGGCGGCCCAGATCCGGGCGCCGAAGCCGTCCGGGGTGAGCGCGTCGCGGGCGCACTGGGCGTTGACCCAGGCGGACAGCTCGGCGATCCGCGGCGCTCCCTTGGCGACGAGGTCGTTCGCGGGGCCGAACGCGTTGAAGAGGTGATCGCCGTACGGAAGAAGGTGTTCTCGACCTTCCCGGGCGATGCCGACCGCGTCGGGGAAGACGCGCAAGGGGAACGCCTCGGCCAGGGCGGGAACGGCGTCGAAGGTGGGGCCGGCGGCGAGGACTTCGTCGACGAGGGCCTCGGCGTCCCGAATCCACTGCTCGTGCAGGCGGCGGATGGCTCGTTGACTGAGGATCTTGCTGACGACGGCCCGGGGCGCGTCGTGGGCCGGCGGGTCGGCCTCCAGCAGCAGGCTCGGGGGCCGCCAGGGCTTCTCGTAGCGGAAGTTGGACAGTCCGACGCCGGCGCCGGACTGGAAGGCCTGCCAGTCGGTCAGGGCGGCGTGCACGTGCTGGTAGCGGCCCATCGCGTACAGGTCGTAGCGCTCGAGATGGACCACCGGGCCGGCGTCGCGCAGCTCGGCGTGGAACGCGGTGGGGTCTTCCAGGATGTCGTGGCCGAAGGGGTCGGCGTCCGAGCGCGGCAGGGCCGGGAGGGTGGCGGTCATCGTCGGCTCCTACAGGTCGAGGACGAGGCGGGAAGTACGGGCGCGGGAGACGCAGACGAACATGCAGGTGTTGTCGGAGCGTTCCTGCTCGTCGAGCAGGCTGTCGCGGTGGTCGACGTCGCCGTCCAGCACGGCGACCTCGCAGGTGCCGCACAGCCCCTGCCGGCAGGACGACAGAACCGGGACGCCGCAACCGCGCAGGGCGTCCAGCACGCTGTCGCCGGCCGCTACCGTGACGCTCATTCCGGAGTGCGCCAAGACGATCTCGAAGGCGGCATCCCGGGCCGCACCGGTCGTGGCGGCCACGAACCGCTCGGTGCGCAGATAGCCGGCAGGTTTGTCCGCGCAGAGCCGCTCGACGGCGTCGAGTAGGGGCGCCGGGCCGCAGCAGTACAGCCGGGTCCCGTCCAATACAGAAGGGAGGTCGAGCAGGCCGTACTCGTCCTGCGGACGGACGGTTACCCGGTCGCCGTAGCGTTCCAGCGCGTCGAGGAAGGCCATCGAGCCACGGGTACGCCCGCCGTACAGCAACCGCCAGTCGGCGCCGATCGCCTGCGCCTGCGCGATCATCGGCAGCAGCGGCGTGATGCCGATGCCACCGGCTACGAAGCGATAGCGGTCGGCCGGCACCAGCGGAAAGTTGTTGCGCGGCCCGCCGAGGCCGACAAGATCACCAACCTTCAAGACCTCGTGGACGTACGCTGATCCGCCGCGCCCCGCCGGCTCACGCAACACCCCGATCCGATACCGGTACGGGTCGAAGCGGTCGCCGCACAGCGAGTACTGCCGGGTGATCCCGTTCGGCAGCACCAGATCGATGTGCGCGCCGGGCGCCCACGGCGGGAGCCGGCGACCGTCCGGGTCCTCGAGGACGACGGTCTGGACGTCGGCGGCCACCGTGGTCTTGCTGGCGACGCGCAGCCGGACGGTGGTGGCGGTGTCCACGAGCGGGGTCAGGGCGTACATGCCGGAAGGATGACCTGGGTCACACGTTCGAAAGAAGAGCGCTATCACTCAGTGAGAGGAGAGGCTGCGCGAGATGCCGCGCGCCGTGGTCTGGAGCACGCCAATGGTGGCCCGCGCGGCGGCGTCGTTGGGCACGATCACCGACACGGCCGCCACGACCTGTCCGGCGCCGTCGCGCACCGGCACGGCCACTCCGGTGGCATCGGGGTGAAGGTGGCCGGCGTTGAACGCGTACCCCTGCCGTCGCACCTCGGCCAAAACCCGCCGCAACCGGCGCGGGTCGGTGATGGTGTCCGGCGTGTACGCCGGCATCGAGGCCGCCAGAACCTGCTCCTGCAGCTCGGCGGGCGCGCAGGCCAGCAGCACCAGCCCTGACGATGAGGCGTGCAGCGGCAGCCGCCCGGCGACCTGGGAGTAATTGATCACCGCACCCGGGCTGCTGAGCCGCTCGACGAACAGCACCTCGGCACCCTCCCGGATGGCGAGCTGTGCATGGTGGCCGACGACCGCGTGCAAGTCCTCCAGGAACGGCATCGCAGCCTCGCGCAGCCCGCGGGTCGGCGCGGCCCGGGCGGCGAGCTCCCACAGCCGTACGCCGATCCGCACGCGGCCGTCCGCGTCGCGGGCCAGCAGCGCGTGCTCGGTCAGTTGCCGCACGAGCCGGGACGTGGTCGCTAGGTGTAGCCCGGTGCGGGCCGACAGCTGGGTGACGGTCAGCGCCGGCTCGTCGGTGCTGAACGCGGCCAGGATGCGCACCACCCGGTCGAGCACCGACTCCGCCATGGTCTCAGTGTGCCGTTCCGCCGAGCGCCGCGCGTTGACCGCCTTCAAGACATCCTGACCCATGCCGGAGACAGCCACGGGAGACGGATGTCGGACCCGCCGGAGCCGCCGACGGGGCCGGATCGTGGCCACCCTGCACCTGCTACGCGACTCCGCGTCCATGACGGTGCGCGCCGATGGCGCCTATCGGCTGACCGGAGACGTGGCATCCGGCGTCTGGTGGGCTGTCGGCCCCAACCGCTTCCGGATCGACGAACTCGCCCGGCACATCAGCGACCCGCGGCCCCTCGCCGCCGACGAGCCGCTCCTGCCACCAGATCTGTTACGGCCCCACTGATTGCACCCACCGTCGCAAGGTGATACGCATGGCCGGTGAGCCCAGACGCGGACGGGAAACTGCTGCGTAACACGGTGGTCGCCTTCGTGGGTCACCGTGTCCCGTGATGCCGGCCGGCTGCACGTGGCCGTGCAGGACGGCGTCCGCGAATTTCCGCGTCCGCGGTGGCCGGCCGTCGTCAGCCCGCCACCGTCCTTGCACCCTCGGGGACGCGGCTTGCTGCTGGTACACGCGCTTGCTGCCGCGTGGGGCGCCATGCCGACCCGTGGCGGCAAAGTGGTCTGGGCCACGCTCACCTGACCACGGAACGCGGACGTTCAGCTCATGCGTTCTCCGTGAGGATCACCTGCCGCGGCCGAACCGGTCGCGGCGCCGACGCGTACGGTGGGGTCGACCCAATGGTGCCGTTCTCGGCGCCAGGCCTCGTCCCCGCCCTCATCGATGGGCTCGGCCCCGCGCCCGCATTGGCCTGACGACGGGAACGACCCATAGCAACCACGAAACCCGGCTCCCGGTCCCCTGCAGCGGTCAACGGCGGCGCGGCCGCGCGGCTGGCCGGTACTGCTCGCCCGATCACTCATCGCATCGCCAATGAGGACTACTACCGGGCCGTGGTCGCGGCCGGACTGGCGCCATCGGCTCACCATTCGCAGCCGTGGCGATGGCAGGTCACCGGTGGAGTTCTGGACCTCTTCGCCGCGCACCAGCGGATGTCCCGGTTCCCCGACCCGGACGGCCGGCTTGTCACGATCAGCTGTGGCGCCGCCCTGCACCACGCACGCCTGACGCTCGCCGCGCGAGCCTGGTCGGTGTCAGTGAGCCGGCGGCCGGTGACCGGCGACCCGGCCCACCTGGCCCGCCTGCTCATCGCGGGAAGGGCGCCGGTGAATCCGGACACCGCCGGCCTGGCCCGCTCCATCGACCTGCCTCGCGCGGACGAGCGGCCGCTCACCGGCGACCCGGTCGAGCCGGCGACTCTGCGGGCCGTCAGCGCGGCCGCCGAGGCTCAGGACGTCCGCGTCGGCGTGCTGACGCCGGCGCAGATTCTCGAACTGCCGGCGGCGACCGGCCACGACGCGGCGACCGGCTCCGGGCGGAGTGCGGAATCGGCATCGTGGTCCGGCCCGGAATCGACCGCGGACCCGCTCGGCCCGCAGCTTCCCGGGACGCTCGGCGTTCACGACGAGACGGCGACCGTCGCTGTGTTGCACGGCCCGCACGATCACGACATCGATTGGTTGCGCGCCGGCGAGGCCCTCTCCGCGGCCTCCCTCGCCGCGGTCCGCGCCGGGTTGTCGCTCCGGCCGATCGGCGCCCCGGTCGAACATGCCGCGACCTGGACGGTCCTCCGGACGATGCCAGAGCTCGGTCATCCGTACCTGATCGTGCGCCTGGGCCGGGAGGTGAACGAGACCGACGTACCGCACCTGTCGCGACCGAAGTCCATCCAGACCATCGACCTCCTGTCGTTGGTGGCGGAGCCGGACTGAGGCGGTCACACAGCGGGCACATCAAGGCTTCGGATTGCCGCCCGACGTTTCAGCGGGCCAGGACCGGGGTATACCGACCCAGGACCGGGGTATACCGACCCAGGACCGGGGTATACCGACCCTTCGAGTTCAAGTCGCTTTCGCCCACGACGGCGCGATCGCGGCAGCCGCCCAGACTCCCGCGGCTCCCTTCCAACGGTGGCCACGCCCGCTCGACGCGATCTTGGATCGGCGTGACCGGGCGGCAAGTTCGAGGAGTCGCTTCCGTGAGCGCTTCCACATCAACACCGCCGGGCGCCCTGCCCGGCCGCCTGCCCATGCTCGAGACAACCCAGCAGCCGACGTACGCCGTGGTGGCGCTGTGGATTTTCGTCGTCGCGCCGTTCCTCGCCCTGCTGGCGGCCATCCCGGTCGCCTGGGGCTGGGGGCTGTCCGCCCTGGACGCCACGATGGCGGTGACCGGCTATCTGATCGCCGGCGCCGGCGTCACGGTCGGCTTCCACCGATACCTCACCCACGGTTCTTTCAAGGCCCGCCGTCCGCTGCGGATCGCGCTGGCGATCGCCGGAACACTCGCGGCCGAAGGTCCGCCGACCGAGTGGGTCGCCGATCACCGTCGGCACCACGCATTCGCCGATCAGGAGGGCGATCCGCACTCCCCCTGGCGCTACGGCACCGGTCTACGTGCCCTGGCCAAGGGCCTGCTGTACGCCCATTGTGGATGGTTTTTCAACAAAGAGGTGACGAACAAGGCCCGCTTCGCGCCGGACCTGGTCGACGACCGCGACATGCAGACCATCGACCGGCTGGCCCTGCCCCTGTTCGCCGTCTCGCTGCTGCTCCCAGCGCTGGTCGGCGGGCTGCTCACGGCCGGCTGGACCGGGGCGCTGACCGCCTTCTTCTGGGCCGGCGTGGTACGCATGGCCCTGCTGCACCACGTCACCTGGTCGGTCAACTCGATCTGCCACGTCGTCGGTGAGCGTCCCTTCCGCAGCCGGGACAAAGCCGCGAACTTCTGGCCGCTGGCGATCCTCTCGTTCGGCGAAAGCTGGCACAACAGTCATCACGCCGACCCGACCGGCGCCCGACACGGCGTCCTACGCGGCCAGATCGACCCCGGCGCCCGCCTCATCTGGGCCTTCGAAAAGCTCGGCTGGGCCCACGACGTACGCTGGCCCGACCCGGTGCGACTCGCCGCAAAACGCCTCGGCGACGCCGCGACGGCGCCGCAAGGTGCCGGCCGCTGACCGCGGTCGCCTTGTCGCCGGAGCTGCTCGGCCCGCGGTTCTCGCTCTGATCGCCGCGGGCCGGCCGCGCGGGTGCCGGCGTCGATCTCCATGGCCCGGCGTTCGAAGGAGGGCGTTCGACCGCGTCAGCCAACCGAATGGCACCGTTGACGCCGGACGGCGATGTTTGTGCATGTCGGCCAATGTCAACGGGATACGCGGGTAGGCCTCGGTATCGCTCGGCGCCGAGCCGGCGAGGCTCGCTTTTGTGCTGCTGCGGGGTTAGGTTGTGGTGGCTACTGTTTGGATTTCTGTCAATGTTCTTGACGTCTGCTGGTTGGGAGATTTCCCGGCAGGCGTTCTCTTTTGGTTCAGTACCCGAGAAGACCGACGCGGCGACGCGAGGTGAACCTCCGATTCGAAGGGGACCAGTCATGGCCACCGGTACCTTCAAATGGTTCAACGGCGCCAAGAGATTCTGTTTCATCACGCGGGACGATGGCGGCGCGGCCGTATTCGTGCATTTCTCCGCCATCACCGCCGGTTTCCGCACTCCCGGCGAAAAACGGCGGGTCGCGTCGGGCGTCCCGCAGGGCGCCGCGGTCGGGCAAGCGGAGAATATTCGTCCGCTGTGACCGGTCGGCAACCGGCCGGCCGCCGGTCCCGCAAGCCTCTCTGCCGCCTGATGCTGCTGGTGGGAGTCGCGGCGGGGTCCGCTTCCGCCGGCCGGGGCAGGGACTCCGGCAGCCGGCCACCTGCCACTGACAGTGCCGTGGCCGTTCCGGATCGAGCGATGCTTCAGACCATCGAACTGCACGCCGCCACGAGGACCACGGTCGGTGACGACAGTTGGGCGTGGTTGCGGCCGCCCGAGCCGTGCGCCGAGGGTGCCTATCCCAGTGCCGGGATGCGTTTGGGCTCGCGCACCATCTCGGCAGTGGTGCGTTCGCCCGGGCCGCCCGCGCTGACCGTGGAGTATGTTGCCCTCTACCTGCCCAACGGGGCCCGCCGATACGTCCGCGACCTGCACCGGGCAATGGACAGGTGTCGCGGTATCGACGCAGAGGGGCGCTGGGACATCCTCGATGCCGGGGTGGCCGGCCGCGATTCGCTGCTGCTGCGGCTCCGCCACGACGTCACGCACGCCGATCGGACCGCCGCCCGGAACACTTACCTCGCGGTAGCGCGGGTTGGGCGCGTGCTTGTGGTGGTAGCCGATGTCGGCGGGGCAGCCGGCGACGGGCGCCGCGAGCTGGTGGAACAGTTGATCAACCCGGCCCTGCGTCGTACGTATTTCCTGCTCTGACCACCGACCGAGCTCACAGAAAGTCGCGCAGCCGCCGCGACCGGGCCGGATGCTGCAACTTCGACAAGGTCCGCGCCTCGATCTGCCGTATTCTCTCGCGGGTGACGCCGTAGACGATACCGATCTCCTCCAGCGTTCGCGGGACACCGCAGTCCAGCCCGAACCGCAGGCGCACCACCCCGGCCTCACGCTCGGTGAGGGTGGCCAGGACCGCGTCGACTTCGTCACGCAGCAGGGCGTGGCTGACAGCTTCGAGCGCCACGATCGCATGTTCGTCCTGAATGAATTCCCCGAGCACCGCCATGTCGCTCCCCGGGCCGGTCGGCTGATCGAGCGACAGCACCTCCCGGCCATGCTGCCGAATCTCCACGACCTTTTCCGGCGCGATGTCCATGCAGCCGGCCAGTTCGGCGACCGTGGGATCCCGGCCGTATTCCAGAATCAAATCGCGCTGGGCCCGCCTCAGCCTGTTGATCAGTTCGACGACGTGCGCCGGGATACGAACGACCCGCGCCTGATCGGCCACCGCGCGCGAGACGGCCTGGCGTATCCACCACGTAGCGTAGGTGGAGAATTTGAAGCCCATGCGATAGTCGAACTTCTCGACGGCCCTGATCAGGCCGACATTGCCCTCCTGGATGAGGTCCAGAAAGGGCAGGTTTCGACCCATATAACGCTTTGCGATGCTGACCACGAGGCGCAGGTTGGCCTCCACCAGATCGGCCTTCGCACACTCACCTTCCCGAGAGATGATCCGCAGGTCGCGCGCCAGTTCCGCGCCGAGCCGCCCCTCCGCCTCGTCGTGGGCGCGCAGAAGCTCGGTCGCGTACAGCCCGGCCTCGATGCGCCTGCCGATGTCAGCCTCCTGCTCGCCGGTGAGCAGCGCCGACCGGGCTATCTGCGCCAGATACGCGCGGACCGGATCCAGAACGGCGGCACGGGTTCCGTCAGCTGTCGCTGTCATCGGCTGATCACTCCCAGGACGGTCTCGCGGGGCACCGGGCGACGTGGCCCGGAGGTGCCGCGGTAGCCGGCGTGACCTCGAATACGACGCGCTGGTTCTCTTCCAGGCTCCGGATAAAACCCCACCGGGCGGAGTCTGAACTGCAGCGTGTCGAACCGTAGCACGGTATCGAGATCACGGCGCCCGGCCCGCGACGGGATTCTGCGCCGCACGATGGGGCGGATTTCGGCCGGCGTCGCGCGGCTCCGAAATTCGGCCCCCCTTTTCGCCGCTCGGGCATTGGCCGACGTTCGCCCCTTCCGGCGGTTGCCGCCAGGACGGCGACCCGGCGGTCTCGCTTTTGCGGGGACGCTGCGTTACGCTTCGTCCGTTGCAGTTTTGATTTCCTTGGACGTTCTTGACGCCTGCCGGGTTATCCGATGCCCGCAGGCGTTCTTTATTTCGTCGGTGTCCGGGATGATCAACGCGGCGACGGCGAGCTCCGTAAGGTGCGGAGCTCCAAGCCGGCAGGGAGAAACATGGCAACCGGTACGGTCAAATGGTTCAACGGGGACAAGGGATTCGGCTTCATCACCCAGGACGACGGCGGCAAGGACGTGTTTGCGCACTTCTCGGCCATCGTCACCTCCGGTTACCGCACCCTCGAGGAAAACCAGCGGGTGGAGTTCGACGTCACCCAAGGCGCCAAGGGCCCACAGGCGGAGAACATCCGCCCGCTGTGACACGCGCTCCCGGCGCCTCGCCTGCGAATCGCCGGGCACTACGGCGGCCGATCGTCCATGGTTGCTGATCCGCACATCCGCGTGCCGGCGTCAGCCCGGCGGCGCGTCGGCGTCGATCTCCCGATTCAGGGTCAGTGCTATCACCGCGACGTCGTCGTCGACCTCGGCGAACGAGGTGAGCAGGCCGGCGAGCGCGTCGACGACCGCCGCGGCGCTGGTCGGACCCAGATCCTGCGCGAACTCACGTAACGCCTCATCGCCGTAGCGCCCACCGGCCCGGGTCTTCGCCTCGGTCAGCCCATCGCTGTACAGGATCAACGTGTCGCCCGCTCGGAGGGATATCGTCCGGGTCACCAAGCGCGGTTCGGCCAGGATGCCGATCAACGTCCCGCCTTCCGTGGGGTGGTAGGCGGCGGAACCGTCGGCGCGGACCACCAGAGCCGGCGGGTGACCACCGGAGGCGACTGTCGCGCGGTAAGTGCTCCCCCGGCGCTCGAGAATGCCGAAGATGACGGTGCAGTGCCGATGCCCCGCCGCTGCGTACTCCTGGTACAGGACGGTATTGAGATTCCGCAGCACGGCACCCGGCTCGGGGTCGTAAACGGCGGCCGCGCGCAACGTGTAGCGGGCGGCAGCGGTCACCGCGGCCGCAGCCACCCCCTTCCCCCGGACGTCGCCGAGGAAGAAGCCCCACCGGCCGGCGGAGAGCGGGAAGAGGTCGTAGAAGTCTCCGCCGACCTCGTCGGCCGAGGCCATGTGGTAGTGCGAAGCCGTGGTCATACCGGGCGGAACCGCCAAGGTGGCGGGCAGCAGGCTGCGCTGGAGACCGCCGACGAGCAGTCGCAGCCGGTCCCGTTCCCGGTCGGCCGCCTGGCGTGCCAGCAGCAGCTTGTTCTCGTACGCGCGTCGCTCGCGGGCGTCGAAGACCGTGGTACGAACCATGGCGGGCACACCGTTGTGGCCGGTCTTGACCGTAGATGTGACGAGGACCGGCAGCACCGGACCGTTGCTGGTGCGCATTTCCAGCGCGACGCCCTTGGCCTCGCCTTCCAGCCGCAGAAGCGGCGCGCAGTGCGACTCGTAGAGGAGGCGGCTGCCCGGTGCGAGCAGATCGACGAAGCGGCGGCCGACCAGGTCCGCGCGGGCGTGTCCCAGCCAGGCGAGGAGGGTGGCGTTGACCTTGGCAATCGTGCCGTCCGGCAGCGTGGAGACGAAGCCGCACGGTGCGTTGTCGTACAGGTCGTCGAGGTCGTCCTCCACCAGATCCACCGGCTCGCTCCGGCGACCGGGCCGCCGCACTAGGCCGGGACGCAGTCGGCCGCCGGACGCTCTGCTCGCTTCACGATCCGAGTCTCTCATCCCCGATGCGAGGCGTCACCGCGGCCAGTTGATCCTGCCCGGACGCGGTGGCTCACCGCCCGAGGGCGCTCACGGACAGGGCAGTTCGACGCGCGGACGCTGCCCGGGGCACCGGCCGACGGGCTGAACGAGGTGATGGGCCGGCGAGCGGAGCTGTTCCAGGCCGAGGGGTTGTTGTCGGTGCAGCTGGGCGTCTCGTGGCCGACGCGCTGGCCCGGCTACGCGCCTACGCCTGCGCCGAGGACAGGGCATTGGGAGAAGTAGCACGCGACGTGGTCGCGCGTAGGCTTTCGTTCGATAGCGGCCGCCCGTGACCGCCGTCGGCCCGGCACCCGGAGAAAGGCGGTAGGCCGCTGTGACCACCGTTTCGGCCGAGCGGCTCGCGACGTTGTTCGTCGAGGTAGCCGATACGCTCGTCGACGAATTCGACGTGGTCGAGTTCCTGCAGATGCTCACACAACGCGTGGCCGATCTGTTCGACACCGGCGAGGTCGGCTTGATGCTCGCCGACCACCGGGGGCGGTTGACGTTCATGGCCGCCTCCAACGAGAGCGCTCGGCTGCTGGAACTGTTCCAGCTGCAATACGGCGACGGTCCCTGTCTCGATGCGTTCCGCACCGCCCGCCCGGTGACCAACGTGAACCTGGACGCCGCAACCGACAAGTGGCCCCGATTCGCACCACAGGCCGCCCGCGCCGGCTTCCAATCCGTGCATGCATTCCCCCTCCGACTGCGCAAGGAGGTGCTCGGCGCCATGGGCGTTTTCGGCAGCACCGCCGAGCTCGACGACTCGGACACCCTCATCGTGCAATCCCTCGCCGACGTCGCCGTGATCGGCCTCCTGCAAGAACGCGCCATCCGGCGCGGCGAAATCCTCACCAGCCAACTACAGGGCGCACTCAACAGCCGCATCATCATCGAACAAGCGAAAGGCATCGTCGCCCAGGCCCGCGGCGTAAGTCCCGACGACGCCTTCACCCTGATCCGCGACTTCGCCCGCCGCCACAACCGGCGCCTCGGCGAAGTCGCCGGCAGCATCGTCACCGGCCTCCCCGCCCTGCCGGACCTGGGAAACCCCTAACCGCGGCGAGGACGGCGCCGATAGGGACCGTGAGTCACGTGGCGCCGGCCACGTGGGCCGCGATCGGTACCCCGCGGTCCGATCCCGCTCAGCGGGCCGGGTATACTCCGACTTGACGGCGATGCTGAGACCAGCTCTGCCCGTCAACGGTCCGAAGCCCGCCCGTCACGCGGCGGCGACGTTCGGGCTACTCCAACGGCCGGCCGGTCGCCCCATCAGTGCGAAGAGTTCGCACCACTGCCGCGACCGCGGATGTAGAACATCGCGCCGTGCCGCTGCCGTTCCACCATTGCCGTTGAACTGTCACCGGCCAACCATGCGACTCGCCAGAGGCCTGTGCCGGGACCATTCAACGAACCGAAATCAAGGACGTTCATGACACCGAACCACGACCATGCCACTTTGTTTGTAGCGCCGCCCGCAACCCCCGGTACCAAAGCCGTCGGCAGACCACAGTCGAGCGTCGATCGCGGAGCCGAGGCGATGCACTGGCTTCGCCACCCGTTCGCGGCTCCCGCAGCCCCGGCGCCCGGCTCGGCCCGCTGAACCGCGGACGTGTCCGGCAAGACCTGACGACCACGGTCACGGCCGGAACAGGTCCGGGAGGCTGACGAAATCGGTGACGACGCCGCAGGCGAGTCGATGAGATACCGCCCCGCGACCGGGTGATCACCCGGCGTCCGATCATCGTGGGCCGCCCGACCGGCGGTCACTTGCGCTGCCCTCCACCGCCGAGGCGGGTATGGTGGGGTCCGCACGGCCGCGCATCGGAGCTGCGCGCCCCGATCAAGCACAGCGGCTGACACCGCGCCGGCTGCACCACATGCGGTCGGCACGTCCAGAACATCGGCTGAGACCCCGCCGTTCGAGCCCGGGTGCGACTTCGCCCGTTTGCGGCATCGTCCGAGGTGCCGGTCCGTTCGCCCGCCATACACGCTGGCCGGCCGACGCTCTCGCCGCGTGAGGTCCGCCGACGCGTCACCCCGGCGAGCCGATGACCGGAAGGCACGGCTCATGACCATCAAATTCGGTTTCCTCAGCACCCACCCGCCCACGCGATGCGGGTTGGCGACCTTCAACTCCGCCCTGGCCGCCCATCTTGGCGAGGCCGGCATCGCGGGCGGCGTGGTCCGGGTGGGCGCGAGCGGCGATGACCCGGCGGCGGAGCCCGGCGTGGTGCACACCTGGGACGCCACGGCGACGGCCGGCTGGCGCGAAAGCGCGGAGGTGCTGAACGGTTTCGACATCGCCGTCATCCAGCACGAGTACGGCATCTACCCCGGCCGCGACGGCGGAGAGGTCCTGGCCCTGCTGCACCGCCTCACCGTGCCGAGCATCGTCGTCCTGCACACCGTGCTGACCCATCCCTCCCCCGGGCAGAAGTCGTTGCTGGAACGGATCGTCGCCGCTGCCGGCGCGGTCGTCACCATCACCGCGGCCGCTCACGACCGCTTGCTCCTCGGCTACGCCGTCGATGCCGGAAAAGTCTCCGTGATACCGCACGGCGCATCCGCCTACGCCGGAGCGCCCTCCCCGCGGCGCCCTCAGCCGCACCTGCTCACCTGGGGTCTGCTCGGACCCGGCAAGGGCATCGAGTGGGCGCTGCGTGGACTCGCCCGGTTGCAGGAGCTCAGACCGGCGCCGGTCTACACCGTCGCCGGCCGGACCCACCCCAAGGTGATCGAGCTCCACGGCGAGGCGTACCGGTCCGGACTGCACCGGCTCGGCGCCACCCTGGGCATCGCGCACCAGGTGAACTATCAGTCGGCCTACCTCGACGACGCGGCTCTCGGGCAGCTGATCCATTCCGCCGATGTCGTCGTGCTGCCGTACGACTCCACCGAACAGGTCACCTCTGGCGTCCTGGTGGAGGCCGTGGCGGCCCGGATCCCCGTCGTCGCCACCACCTTCCCGCACGCGGTGGAACTGCTCACCGACGGCCCCGGCCTGCTCGTGCCGCACAAGAACCCGGCCGCCCTCGCGACAGCCATCAGGCGGATCCTCACCACGCCCGGTCTGGCCGCCACCCTGCGCGGACGCACCAGCCTCGCCGAACCCACCCTGCGATGGCCGGCCGTCGCCCGGCGATACCGGGCACTCGCGGAGTCGCTCCTCGCCGATGTCCGCCCGGTCGCGGCGCTCCGCTCGTGACCGCTGCGGAGGCGACCGTCACCACGCCGGACGCCAATGACGCTCCACCACCCCTCTTCACGCACCTCGCCCGCCTCACCGACGACACCGGGCTGTTCGAGCATGCCCGGCATGCCACCCCCCGCCGCGAGCACGGCTATTGCACGGACGACGTCGCCCGCGGTCTCGTCGTCACCAGCCGTGCGGCCGGGCGGTCGCCGGAGGCGCTCCGGCTGTCCGAGTGCTACCTGGCATTCCTCACCCACGCGCAGGACCGCGACGGCGCGTTCCACAACCGGCTCGGATTCCATCGGAGCTGGACCGACCAGACCGGGCTCGGCGACTGGTGGGGCCGAGCCCTGTGGGCCCTGGGAACCGCCGCCGCTCGCCATCCGGCGCCCTGGATCCGCGCCGACGCCGCCCTGGCCTTCACTCGCGGGGCTACTCGCCGATCCGCCGCTCCACGGGCCATGGCGTTCGCCGCGCTCGGCGCCGGCGAACTACTGCGCGCCGATCCGGGCAACCGGGCGGCCGCCGCTCTGCTCGCCGACGCTGTCACCGCAATCGGGCAACCCGGTGAAGATCCCGGCTGGTGCTGGCCACACGAGCGGCTGACCTATGCCAATGCCGCCCTCGCCGAGGCCCTCATCACCGCCGGCGACCTGCTCGGCGAGGCGGCGACATTCGCCGCCGGCCTCCGGATGCTCCAGTGGCTGCTGGACATCCAGACCACCGGCGACCATTTGTCGGTCGTCCCGTCGGTGGGCTGGCGACGCGGCGGGCCCCGGCCCCGGCACGATCAGCAGCCGATCGAGGTGGCCACGCTGGCCGACGCCTGCGCCACCGCCGCCGCCGTCACCGGTGATCACGTCTGGTGGCGGGGGTTGGAGCGCTGCATCGGCTGGTTCCTCGGCGAGAACGACCTGCGCGCCGTCATGTGGGACCGGGCAACCGGCGGCGGCTACGACGGGCTGACCCCGCGCGGGCCGAACCTGAACCAGGGAGCCGAGTCCACCCTCGCTCTCATCGCCACCCTCCAGCACCGCCGCTCGTCGAGCACCGCACCCCCGGCCGTCGCGGCCTGACCGGGGCCGGCCGTATTTCGCCGTGCGTGGGCCGAACGCCCGGCGTCTCGCGTCTGTCGGGGCGTTCGGGCATCGACTACTGTCGTGGGCAGCAGCCCCCGCTGGACGGGTGGCGCCGCCCTGGACCCCGGCGATCATCGCTACGTGCCGTTGGGCGGGGACTCGATGCCGTCGAGCCGCGGCGATCGGGAAGACTCAGTCCTTCATACGGGAAGGGCGGAACCGGCGCGAACGCGCCTGACTCGATCGGCGGCGGGCGGGTGCTCCGTCACAGCACCGCGCCCCGCGGCGCGACCTCGACGGCGGCGACACCTCGGCCGTAGAGCACCACGAGACGATCACCGTGCTTCCCGCGCAGCACGCCCGTGTCCTGGGCCAGCGTCGAGATGACCTTTTCCACGACTTGGCCCTGGTCGGAAGCGTCCGGTTCATCGTACGAGATATCCATGCGGTCGCCGCCGACGAGCCTGACCCGCAACACCGTAGTCGCCATGTCGTCGAAAGTAGCTCGGCCCGCCGTTTCGCGCAGGTCACCTCGTCCGGATCGGGATGCGGCCGGCTGGACCGGACCGGACGGGTCAGCCGCCACTGTCGATCTTGGCGCGCAGCTTGGCCAGTGATCTGCCGAGCAGCCGGGACACATGCATCTGCGAGACGCCTACCTGCCGGGCGATCTCGGACTGGGTCAGATTGCCGTAAAAACGCAGGCAGACGATCTTCTGTTCGCGTTCGTCCAGGCTGGCGAGCGCGGGTCCGAGCGCGATGCGCAGCTCGGCCAGCTCGAAGCCGGCGTCCTCGCCGCCGAGCGTGTCGCCGAGGGTCGTGCTGCCCTCGTCGTTCGCGGGCGTTGACAGGCTGGTGGCGGTGTAGGCACGAGCACCCTCCAGTCCTTCCAGGACCTCCTCCTCGCTGAGGTTCAGGTGCGCGGCGATGTCCGCCACCGTCGGAGAGCGGCCAAGACTGTGCGTGAGGTGGCTGTTCGCGCCGGTGATGGCCAGCCGCAGTTCCTGCAGGCGGCGAGGAACGCGGATCGACCAGGTGCGGTCGCGGAAGTGCCGCTTGAGCTCGCCGATGACAGTGGGGATGGCGAAGGCGACGAATTCGACGCCACGGCCGACCTCGAAACGGTCGACCGCCTTGATGAGGCCCATCACCGCGACCTGGTACAGGTCGTCGGCGGGCTCGCCACGACCCGCGTACCGCCTGGCGAGATGACCGGCCAGCGGGAACCATGCCGCGATCACCCTGTCCCGCAACGCGGGACGGGACGGGTGCCCCGCGGGCAGGGCTGCCAGCGCGGCGATCAACTCAGCAGCCGTACGGGTCGTGGCAAATGATGCCTTGGCGGCAACGGTGGAATCGGCGACGGCAGTCATCGGGCTCCCTACGTGGCGCCGACGACCGCCGGCTCCGGGTTGAGTGGCACGTCACGCTCGGGCCGGCGCGTCGTGTTCTACCTGCCCGCGTCGCATGCCGGGCAAACGTGGGGATCGGCGGGAACCGCACGCGTCGTGGGCGTCGCAGGTGGACGAACCGCGCGTCCCCAGCGGCGGCAACCGGTCAGACTGCCCGTTCGATCCTGTCCAGGAGCTCGGCGGGACGGTTCCGGTCGTCGGCGTCCGCCGCTGCGGACATCGCCATCTCGGCGGCCGCCGAGGTCGCATCAGGTGGCACCACCAGCAGGTCGAAACGGTCCTCGCCGAACTCGGTCACCAGGGTGAGAAGGCTGGCCGGCTGGGAGGTGAACCAGCCGAGCCGGACCATGGTCGGCCCGGCCGCCAGCCGGCGTGGATGAGGCAGGTCCCAATCGGCGGCGCCGAGCAGCACATGGGTGATCTCGCCGCGGACGCCGCGGAGAACCTCGAGCAACGGTGGGAGCTCCGCGGCGGCGTCCGTCGTCCGGGGCCACCAGGCCCCGTCGAATGCGGCCTTGCGGGACGGGCCGCCGTTCAGCTTCATCCGCACGGCGGACGACGCGGGTCTTTTCGTGGCGACGGTCATGATGACTTCTTCCTCGCCGGCGAGGCCGGCGGTCAGTAGCGTTCGATGATCTGGTCGGTGGGGAGGCGTGGCGCACCAGGGGCGACCGGCTCGGCGCCGCAGCTCACCGTGGCCAACCGGCCGTCGAGATCGGAGACCCGCCGCATCCGGCTGCGGACCAGATGCAGGTCGAGCGTGTCGCCGGTGAGCCGCCAGCGCCAGGGCTGGGTGTTGCCGATCGAGGGGGCGTATCCGGCGGCCTCGGCCGCTGCGACCAGGGCCTCGGCAGCGGCCAGGGAGTCGATGGTGCGGGTCGGAGCCTGGATGTTCATGGTGGCCGTCCTCGCGGTTGTCGGTCATGCCGTCGGCCGGGTTGGTGCCGCGCGCCTCGGGGGCTTCGACGGCTGGCCTGTACGGGCGCACCACTCCATGCGTTCTCGACCGTCAGCCGGCACACCGGCCGGATGGGGCACACCGGCCGGATGGAAAGTAGTGGGCGACACGTCAGATGAAGCGCCGGAGGTCGGGTCATAGCCGCGGGGTCCAGGCGGAAGAGAAATGCGTCAGGATGCACGCTGACCGGCTGTGTGTGCGGACGCCGATCCTCCTCCAGCGTACGCCGATTCGGCTCGATCAGGGCTTTCCGGCGACGAGCACCTCGGTGGTGAGGAACATGGCGGCGATCGAGGCGGCATTCTGCAGCGCGCAGCGGGTCACCTTGGCCGGTTCGACGATCCCGTCCTTGATCATGTCGACGTACTCGCCGGTGGCGGCGTTGAGACCGTGACCGGCAGGGAGAGATTTGACCTTGCCGCTGACGACGCCGCCTTCGAGGCCGGCGTTCTCGGCGATCTGCCGCAACGGCGCGGTCAGCGCGACCCGCACGATGTTCGCACCGGTGGCCTCGTCGCCGGTGAGGTCGAGCTTGTCGAATGCGGTGTCGGCGGCGTTGGCCAGCGCCACGCCGCCCCCGGGCAGCAGACCCTCCTCGATGGCGGCCTTGGCGTTGCGCACGGCGTCCTCGATGCGGTGTTTGCGCTCCTTCAGCTCCACCTCGGTGGACGCCCCGACCTTGATCACCGCGACCCCGCCGGCCAATTTCGCCAGCCGCTCCCGGAGCTTGTCCCGGTCGTAGTCGGAGTCGCTGCCGTCGATCTCGGCACGGAGCTGGGCGACCCGCCCGTTGATCTCGGCGACGACCCCGCCACCGTCCACGATGGTGGTCTCGTCCTCGGTGACCACGATCCTGCGGGCCCGGCCGAGCACATCGAGGCCGGCGTTCTCCAGGGTTATGCCGACCGTTTCACTGACCACCTGGCCTCCGCTGAGCACGGCAAGGTCGGCCAGCATGGCGGTGCGCCGGTCACCGAACCCGGGTGCCTTGATCGCCACCGAAGTGAGGGTGCCCCGGATGTTGTTGACGACCAGGGTCGCCAAGGCCTCGTCCGCCACATCCTCCGCGACGACGGCGAGCGGCCTGCCCGCCCGCACGACCTTCTCCATGATCGGCAGCAGGTCGTTCAGGTTCGCTATCCGGTCGTCGACGATCAGCAGGTACGGCTCTTCGAGGACCGCTTCCGACCGCTCGGCGTCGGTGATGAAGTACGGAGAGATGTAGCCCTTGTCGAAACGCATGCCCTCGGTGAGCTCGAGCTCGAGACCGAAGGTGTTGCCCTCCTCGACGGTGACGACGCCGTCCTTGCCGACCTTGTCCATCGCGTCGGCGATCATCTCGCCGACCGCCGGGTCGGCGGCCGAGATCGACGCGGTGGCCGCTATCTGCGCCCTGGTCTCGACCTCCTGGGCCTGATTGCCCAACGCCTCGGTCACCGCGGCGACGGCCTGCTCGATGCCGCGCTTGAGCGCGATCGGACTGGCCCCGGCCGCGACGTTCCGCAACCCCTCGTGGACCAGCGCCTGGGCGAGCACCGTCGCCGTGGTCGTTCCGTCGCCGGCTGTCTCGTCGGTCTTCTTCGCGACCTCCTTGACGAGTTCGGCGCCGAGCCTCTCGTACGGGTCGTCGAGCTCTATCTCCCGGGCGATGCTCACGCCGTCGTTGGTGATCGTGGGCGGACCCCACGGAGTGCCCAGCACGACGTTGCGCCCCTTCGGGCCCAGGGTCACCTTCACCGTGTCAGCGAGGACATTCATGCCCCGCTCCAAGCCACGGCGGGCCTCTTGTCCGAATGCGATCAACTTGGCCATCTGCGGAATCCTCACCATCGTCGTGCCCACGTGCAGCACCTGCTCGGGCCGACCTGCGATGACCGCTGCTACGGCCCCCCTCCCGGGGGTTCCATCCCATTCGGTTGGCACTCACACCAGGCGAGTGCTAGCTACAGTGCAGCACCCATCCCCCGAAAGCACAAGGCGACGCGGCCTGGCGCAGGTCCGGAGTCGCCGGGATAGGGTCGGGTCGAGATTGCGGGCCGGCGGTTCGCGGCTGCTCCGGACCACGGCAACACCCGTCTCCCCACTCGGTTCCTGCCATTTCTGTCGAGGCGGTGGTGAACCGGTGGCCGACCTCCTTTCCGCGGCGCACGATGAGGGGGTGCGCGCAGTCCTCGCGGTCCTGCTGCAGGTCAGCGCGGCCAGGCTCGGAGTGCTCGACATGTTTCGCGCCCGAGCGGGCCGGTTGTCCGGGGACGAACCGCGCCAGGCAATCGTCTTCACCGATCTGACGATCCACACGCACGGCTCCGGGGACGACGTCGTGCAAGATCGGCGGCCCACCGACTCGACGAGGCGATCGCGCCCCCGCATGCCGGCCAGGCTAGGAGCACACATGACCACCATTTCCCCGCAGCGACTGGCGTCGATCTTCGTCGAGGTCGCCGACACTCTCGTCGACGAGTTCGACCTGATCGACTTCCTGCACATGCTCACCGATCGGATAGCGAACCTGGTCGGCGTGTCGACGGTCGGGCTGCTGCTTGCCGACGAACACGGCCGACTGCAGTTCATGGCGGCCTCCGACGAGAACACCAAACTCCTCGAACTGTTCCAGGTCCAGCACCATGAGGGTCCCTGCCTGGAGGCCTACCACACCGCCCGGTCGGTGATCAACGCGGACCTGAGCCGGGCCCAGGCCCGGTGGCCGCGTTTCGCCCCCCGCGCCACGGCGGCCGGGTTCCGCGCGGTGCACGCCTTCCCGCTCCGCCTGCGCAAGGAGGTGATCGGCGCGTTGAACGTCTTCGGCACCGAGATCGGCGGCGGCTTCGACGACGGCGACGTCCAGATCATTCAGGCACTCGCCGACGTCGCCGCGATCGGGCTGCTGCAGGAACGGGCCATCAGCCGGAGCGAAATTCTCACCCAGCAGCTCCAAGGCGCACTCAACAGCCGGATCGTCATCGAGCAAGCGAAAGGCGTGATCGCCCAGGTCCTCGGCCTCAGCGTCGACGAGGCTTTCCGGATCATCCGCGACTATGCCCGCAGCCACAACCGGCGGCTCGGCGACGTCGCCCACGCCATCGTCAACGACCCGGCCGGCTCGGCCGTCATCGCCGGCCCCGGCCACCCCCGTGCTGACTGAACCGGCGCTCCCCCACCCGGATCCGATCAGAACATGGTCAGCTTGGTGCGGCCACCGTGGCCCACACCACCTTGCCGTCACGCGTCGGCAGGGCACCCCACACGACCGCGGTGGTATGCACCAGCCGCAGTCCGCGCCCGCGTTCGTCGAGCGAGGCCTGCGGAACAACGAGTTCACGCTCATCCGGGTGCGGGAACCGTCCGACGCAGTCATGAACCGAGACGTGGATTCGTACGCCACCGCGTGACACGGTCACGATGAAGTCGGTGCCGGCGTGCTCCACCGCGTTGGCCGCCAGCTCGGAGACGATCAGCCGGGCGTCCGACAGCAGCGCCGGCAGCCGCCACGCGTGACATGCCTGCATGACGAGGTCGCGGGCAGATCTGACGGACCCCGGCTGGGGATCCAGGCGAGCCTGCAGGCGGTCGGCTTGCGGCGTCCGCTTGCCGATCGCCGTCCGCGCCTCGAGCACGGAGGCGAAGACCCGCGGTTGCGGACCTTGGAGAAACCGGACTCGGCGGCTGAACACGGTCGCGCGGGGGAGGCAGAACGTCATTCTCACCGGCGCGGTTCCGAGCCGTGCCCGCCTCCAGAGCATCAACCAGTAGGACACGCTCACCCCATCGGGATCCCCCAGATCGCTCAGGTCGACGATGATCGAAGTGGAGGGCCCGGCCAGGCACAAGCGGAGGGCGGCGGAAGCCTGCTCGGCCAGGGATGGCGACCATTGGCCGCGCACCGCCAGTTCGACCATTGCCAGATCGGCGTCAGCGGCGACGGCCACCCCCACGCCCGGACCATCGGTGACCGCATCGAGCAGGTGCGAGCGCTCCGCCCGCTCGGGCCGGCTCGCGGAGGTCACAGTGAACCGTCCGGGCGGGCGACACGCCGGCTCGGTCGCACGATCAAGGAACGCTTCGACGGACGGCTCTTGACGGACACAACAGCTCCCGGGCGTCGTTCCAGAACTGGGACGCCACCGGGGACTGGGGCAGCTTGAGCGGGGAAGAACCTCATCCCCGACCCGACGACGATACCCCGTGCGGCCGACAAGACTGGTCACCGTGAGGGTGAAGACGAGTCACATACGCGGTCGCGGCGCGGCGCGGCGCGGGGGCGTACGGTTGCAGCATCGCCCCAGACCCCGGCTGCCGGATATCGGCGCTGCACATGCGCCGGTGTGGAGACGGAGGCCGTCGTGCTCGTACTTCTGATCGTCCTGCTCGTGCTCTGGCTCATTCTGACGATCGTCGGCTTCGCCATCAACGGCCTGCTGTGGCTGGCGATCATCGGCATCGTGCTGTTCGTCGGGACCGTCGCGATCGGCATGGTCCGGCGTCGAGCGCTCCGTCGCTAGTTGTCCCGACCCGCGGACCGGCACGACCGCGACGGATCAGCGGTGTCGCGCGGCGAAGGTGGGTGCGCTCCGGGTGGCGACATCAGGCCGCGAGCAGAACCGCGTACCGCCGCGCCGCGACGGGCGACGCGGAGCGAAACGGCGTACTGTGACGTTGTCACTCCGGTCCCTGGTGGCGCAGTCCTGAAGACATCGGACTCACTGCCGCCCGAGGGGTCGACCATGCCGGGAAGCACGCCTTCGTCGATCGTCGTTCGCCTGCGTGGCGATCCGGTGTCGTCATGACGGCGGCTGCCACATCGCCGACCACCGATGCCTTGCTGGTCCGGCTGCACAGACTGGCGCCCGGCGATGCGGGTCGGGCGGCGACGCGGGCCCAGGTGATCGACGAATATCCGCCGATGTCCGTGTGGGTGGCTCGCCGCTTCGGCGGCCGTGGTGAACCGATGGCCGATCTCACCCAGGTCGCCGCGATCGGGTTGATCAATGCGGTCGACCGCTTCGATCCCGCGCGTGGCGTGGCGTTCTCCAGTTACGCGATCCCCACGATGGTCGGGGAGATCAAGCGATACTTCCGCGACGCCGGATGGACCGCCCACGTGCCCCGCCACCTGCAGGAGCTCGCTCCGCGCCGGTCCGCGGCCGTCGACCATCTGACGCAGGCGCTGCACCGCTCGCCGACGACGCGGGAGGTGGCCCCCCGGCTCGGGGTCAGTCCCGACCAGGTATTCGACAGCCGCCGGAGCGCTCATGCCTATCGGCCGTGGTCGTTGGAACAACCGGTGCACGGCACACGGGACATGCGTCTGATCGACCTGCTGAGCGAAGCCGACTCCGCGCTCGAGGCCGTGGATCGGCGCGAGACGTTGCGGCGGGCGCTGGCCAGTTTGCCGGCGCGGGAGCGGCGGGTCGTCGGCTTACGGTTCGTCGGCGAGATGAGCCGGGCGCAGATCGCCGCGCGGGTCGGCGTGTCGCAGATGCAGGTCTCGCGATTGCTGACCCGTTCGCTGATCAGGCTGCGGGCCGTCATGGAGGTCGACGAGGTCGCCGCTTCCGGCGCCGGCCACGTCGTCGATGCGAGTTGTCCGGGTGATCGTTGATCTCGAGTCGTTTCTGGGGGGCCGGGGGAAGGTGGTGTCCCGGGGGTGGGAACGCCCGGGACACCACCACACCTGACCTTGGACCAGGATGTCCGATCCGTCGTGAGTGCTCCCCGGCCGTGAGTACGCGTGGCCGGCCACCGTTTCGTGCCGGCCGCTCGGGGTACACCGACGGGGACGGACATGGCGGCGTCGCGCGTCGGCGCACACCTGCATCGAGCGTGCCGTCCGTTCCCTTTCTCCGGCACCGGCCACATCGTCAGGCCGCAAACGCCGGCTCACGGCATATCGACGACACCGATCGCACGTGGAGCTCGCGCCGAGCCGGTTACGGCATCGCCGGGACACACCGCGAGCTTCCGGTCGTGACCGTTCACGGTCCCAGGCACGAGTCCCACCGAGGAGATCATCATGACCCAGCCCCCTCGTACGCCGGCACCGCTTCATCGACAGGTATCGTCGCCGGTCGCGGACACCGTGGGCTGGATCGCCACCGACGTCCGAGCCGTGGACACCGCCCGGCTGTTGGCCGCCGACGCGGTGGAGCGCGCCGGGAGCGGCCATCCGGGCACCGCGATGAGCCTGGCTCCGCTCGCCCACCTGCTCTTTCACGACGTGCTGCGGCACGACCCGAACGACGATCAGTGGCTCGGCCGGGACCGGCTCGTGCTGTCCGCCGGGCACACCAGCCTCACCCTTTACGTCCAGCTCTACCTCAGCGGCTACGGCCTGGAGCTCGACGACCTGCGTGCCCTCCGCACCTGGGGTTCCGCCACCCCGGGGCACCCCGAGCACCGGCACACGCGCGGCATCGAGATCACGACCGGGCCGCTCGGCCAAGGTCTCGCGAGTGCCGTCGGCATGGCCATGGCCGCGCGCCGCGAGCGCGGGCTGCTCGACCCCGACGCCGCACCCGGCGACAGCCCGTTCGACCACCACGTGTACGTCATCGCGTCCGACGGCGACCTCATGGAGGGCCTCACCGCCGAGGCCAGCTCCCTCGCCGGCCACCAGCGTCTCGGTAACCTCATCGTCTTCTACGACGCCAACCACATCTCCATCGAGGACGACACCGGCATCTCCGTCAGCGAAGACGTTCCCGCACGATACGCCTCGTACGGCTGGCATGTCCGGACCGTCGACTGGACCCGCACCGGCGCGTACGTCGAGGACGTCGACGCGCTGAGCGCCGCGATCACGGCGGCAAGGGCGGAGACCGGCCGGCCATCCTTTATCGAGCTACGCACCGTCATCGGCTGGCCCGCCCCTACCAAACGGAACACCGGTCAGGCACACGGTGCCGCATTGGGCGTCGGAGAGGTCGCCGCGACCAAGCGGATACTCGGCTTCAACCCGGCCGCCACGTTCGCCGTCGAGGATGACGTGCTGACCCGAACCCGGGAAGCCGTCGCGCGTGGAACCCGCCTACACCGGGAATGGCTTCCGCGCTTCCAAGCATGGCGCAGAAACCACCCGCAGCGGGCCGCTCTGCTGGACCGGCTGCAGGAACGACAGCTGCCCGACGGCTGGAGCACGGCACTGCCCACCTTCGAGCCGGATCCCCAAGGCATATCCACCCGTGCGGCGTCCGGCGAGGTGCTTTCGGCCTTGGCGCCGCTGCTGCCCGAGCTCTGGGGCGGTTCGGCCGACCTCGCCGAGAGCAACAACACCACCATGACCGGCCAATCCTCCTTCATTCCGGCCGACCGCCAGACCCGTCAATGGCCCGGCGGTCCCTACGGCCGGACCCTGCACTTCGGCATCCGCGAGCACGCCATGGGCGCCATCCTCAACGGCATCGCTCTGCAAAGCCTCACCCGCCCGTACGGCGGCACGTTCCTGGTGTTCAGCGACTACATGCGGCCGGCAGTCCGATTGGCGGCTCTCATGCAACTGCCGGTCACCTACATCTGGACCCACGACTCCATCGGCCTCGGCGAGGACGGGCCGACCCACCAGCCGGTCGAACACCTCGCCGCGCTACGCGCCATCCCCGGCCTCGACGTCGTCCGTCCCGGCGACGCCAACGAGACCACAGCCTGCTGGCGCGCCATCCTCGAACACAGCGACCGGCCGGCCGGCCTGATCCTCACCCGCCAGAACCTGCCCGTGCTCGAGCGCGGCGCGCGGGCGTACACCTCCGCGGACGGCGCCGCTCGGGGTGGTTATCTCCTGGCCGGCGCCGGGGAGGACGCGGACGTCCTGCTGATCGGCACCGGCTCGGAGGTACAGATCGCGCTCGAGGCCCGCGCGTTGCTCGCCGACGATGGCGTCACCGCCCGCGTGATCTCGATGCCCTGCCGGGAATGGTTCGCCCAGCAACCGTCCGCCTACCGCGACGAGGTGCTGCCGCCGGCCGTGCGGGCGCGAGTCAGTGTCGAGGCTGGCATCGGGCAGGGCTGGCGCGACATAGTCGGCGACGCCGGCCGCATCATCAGCCTCGAGCATTTCGGCGCCTCCGCCGACTACCAACGCCTCTTCCGCGAATTCGGCATCACGGCGCAAGCAGTCGCAGCGGCAGCTTGCGACTCCATCCGCGACACCCGTGGTCCGGTGCGCCCCGGCGGCTTCCAGCCCACCGCCGCCCCCACCATCGGCGGCACCGGCGACCGACCCGTCACCACCGGCAAAGAGGAACTGGCTTCATGAATGAGCCAGCGTCACCCGGCCCGCCACCATCCCGAGCGCTGCGCTCGAGGCTCTCGGCCGCGACCAGTTGCCGGAGCTGGGCGCCCGCATGAACGACATGCGGGAGAAGGCGCCGCGCGGCCCGGCTCAGCCCTCGGCGCTGAAGAAGGCGGTCGACGCGATCACGGCGTGACAGCCGGCCGGCCGCGTACTGTTGAGATGTCATCGCCCCGGACCACGGCGTCTTCCGGACACGCCAGAGGCCGCCATGGAAACGTTCCAGGTAATCATCTCGCCCGATGTCGTCGAGGTCCTGCACCGCGAGCATGAGCAGATCCGACAGCTGTGCACGGATGTGCGAACCGCTGAACGCGAGCGGAAGAAGTATCGGCTCGCGGTCCTGCGGCGCGCCGTCCACCTGCACGAGCTCGGGGAGCTCGCGGTCGCTCACCCGGCCGCCCGCGGCAGCGGCCCGACCGGCGACGCCATCGCTCTCGCCTGTCAGGCGGAGGGCGAACGGCTCGAACGCCTGCTCACCGAGCTCGGCCGGCTCGGCGTCGAGCACCCCGCCTTCGACGCCAGGTTCATGGCCGTGTCCAGCGCGCTGCTCGACCACGCCACGCAGGAGGAGCGAGAAGAGTTCCCGCTGCTGCGCCGCTACGTACCCGTGCAACGGCTGCACATGATGGCCGGCGAGATGCAGGACATCCGGCTGATGGCCGTCGACTGAGACACCCAGGCCCGGTGGCGATCCACCGGCCACCTCCGTCCGGCGCATGTTTGCCCCGGCCGGGTGTGGGGCACCCCATCAGGAAGATGCTCTCGGGCTGCGCGCCGGGCCCACCGGAAGGAATCCGATGATCGCCCAGGCCGACCTGCAGCATGTGAACGGCGTCGACGTCTATGCCGCCGACGGCCAGAAGATCGGCTCAGCCGGCCGGCTCTATCTCGACGACCGGACCGGCGAACCGAAATGGATCAGCGTCCGATCCGGCATGGCGGGGGCCACCGAGTCCTTCGTGCCCGTGGACGAGGCCACCCTCGGCGACGATCGGCTCGTGATCCCGTTCGACAAGGATCGGGTCGACGGCGCACCGCGGATCCCGGCCGGCGGGGATCTCCACCCGGCCGACGAGGACATGCTCCGCGCCTACTACGACTCCCGACGACGAGGCGTGGAGACCCACGACCACGAAGAGAACCATCTGCGGACGTACTCGGTAACCGAGCAGCGCTCGATCTCACCCTGAGGGTCCGGCCGGGGCGAAGGGGAGCTCGGCCACGAATCTCGCAGGTCCGATTCACCCCACCCGAAGGAGCACCGCCATGAACGACCGCCACACCACGATCCGTACTTTGCACGACATCGGCGCCGCCGTCTGGATGGGCGGTTCGCTGATGGGCGCCGTCGGCCTCAACGGCGCCTCGCAGGACATCGCCGACTCCAGCGTCCGCGCCAGGTGTGGGGCGGCGTAGCCGGCAGACTGTCCCGTTTGGTCGGCCGCTGACGGCCGCACCTATGGCAGCCCGCGGGTGTGCGGCTCCGGCCGGCACACCCGTCTCGTCATTCGGCCGCCGTCGCGCGGATCACCCGTGGCTCGGCCGGTTGGTGTCGACCTTCGGCTCGACCCTCCGCGGCGTCGTGGTGATCCGGCCGGGCAGACCGGGTCCGTCACATAGCCGGCCATACCGTGCCGCGGCTTGCGCACCGTCTTCAGCGGCACGTCGACCTGGAACGTGAGCTTGGCCACCCTACGCGCATCCGGGCTGGAGGCGCCGCGCGGAGCGCCCGTCCACCCGGTCCGGGCGAAGTCTGCGATCATGAGCCGGCGAGGTGGCGCCATTTCCCCGGCACCGCGAGGCTCCGGGAGCGACGTTCGGCGCGTAGTCTGTAGCTGCTTACCGTGCCGACGCACGCACCTTGTCGAGCCTGCAGCACCCGCGATATTCGGTTGTTGCATCCCGGCCGCGGGTCCAGACCCTGCCCGCCCACCACGCGCTCCGTGAAGAAGTCGCTGGGCTGGAGGATCCATGTACACCTCATCCTGGCCGGTCGCACCGCCGGCACAGCTGGCCATCGACGCCGACTGCCCCGCGCCGGGGACCGCCCGGGTCGTTGCGACCGGTGAAATCGACCTGTCGAGCTCCGACGTGCTGCACGTCAGACTCCTCGACGTCCTCGCCACGCAGCACCCCCGCCGCATCGAGGTCGACCTCGCCGGGGTCACTTTCCTGGACTGCAGCGGACTCACCGTCCTGGTCGACGCGGGTCAGGCCGCCGCCCGCGCCGGTTGCTGCTTGCGGATCACCAACCCGCGCCGCCTCGTGCGCCGAATTCTGGACCTGACCGGGCTTCTCGACCCGCTCACCGCGGGGTGCGGCCAGCCGCCGCCGGTGGCCACGGGCGCGACCGTGACGGCCGGCGCCCTGCTCGCCGGCCGTCGGGAACTGCCGCCCCTGGCCGGGTGGGACCGCTGACCGGCGCGGGGTCGACGACCTACCGCGCGGCGCGGGCCGCCGCGCGCAGCGGGGCACCGACCTCGTGCAGATGCCGCAGCGCCTGGCGGTACGACTCGACCAGCCCGGTCTCCTCGTACGGCACGCCGACCTCGGCACAGTACCGCCGCACGATCGGCTGGACCTTACGCAGGTTCGGGGTGGGCATGCTGGGGAACAGATGGTGCTCGATCTGGTAGTTGAGGCCGCCCAGGGCGATGTCGGTGAACCGGCCACCGCGGACGTTGCGGGAGGTCACCACCTGTTTGCGCAGGAAGTCCTCGTCGCCGGTCGGGTGCGGCATGCCCTTGTGGTTGGGCGCGAAAGTCATGCCCAGGTAGACGCCGAACAGCGCTTGGTGCACGACCAGGAAGGCGACGGCCTGCAGCGGCGAGAGCACGAGGAAGAGCGCCGAAAGGTACGAGATCGCGTGCACCAGCAGCAGCACCGACTCGAGGAGCGGCCGTTTGACAACCCCCGCGCGCAACGCCTTGACACTGGACACCTTCAGGTCGGTGCTGAGCAAGGTCAACAGCGGGAAGAAGAGACCCGCCTGATGACGAGTGACGAAGCCGGCCAGGCCACGCCGGCCCAGTGCCGACCTGGTGGCCCAGATCAGCACCTCGGGCGCGACATCCGGGTCGAGGTCGTCGTGGTTGGGATTGTTGTGGTGACGAGTGTGCTTGTCCATCCACCAGCCGTAACTCATGCCCACGCCGAGGTTGGCAGCGATCCGGCCGGTGATCTCGCTGGGCCGCTTGGTCCGAAAGACCTGCCGGTGGGCCAGGTCGTGCGCGACGAGCCCTACCTGGGTGAAAACCACCGCGAGGAACGCCGCTACCAGCAGCGTCCACCAGGAGGAGCCGATCAGGAAGAAGGCAGCCCAGCCGCCGGCGAGCAGCACGCTCACGATCGTCAGCCGCAGGGCGTAGTAGGCCGGTCGCCGCTGCTGCAGGCCGGCCGCGTTGACCAGCCGGTTCAAGCCCGCGAAATCGCTTCCGGCGGTGGCCCGCGGTCGCGTTGTGGTTGCCGTCATGTTCTCAGTCTGGGCGTTCCAGGCCCCAAGGTCAGGAGTGCCGGACCCCACCCCGCAGGGGTGCCAGCACCCTTGTCTTTGCGTTTTCCCGTTCCGGCTCGCCGTCGCGCCATGATGGTGTCATGAGAGTCGCGCACCGGTTCCGCACCGGGCTGAGCGCCATGGCGGACGCGTTGTTCGCGATCGGCCTCGCCTTGCTCAACCCGGGGGTGCTGGCGCTCTGGCTGGCGGGGCTGGTGCTCAGCCCGGTACCGGTGCTCGGGCCCGAGCTTCTCGGCGTGACCACCACCGTGGTGCGATGGCGCGCTGACCTCGAGCGGGGCCTCAGCACGCGGGCCGGCGTGCCGATCCGCCGGCCCTACCTCCCGCAGCCGGCCGGCGCGGAGGTGGGCAGCCGGCGCTGGCTGAAATGGGTCGTCACCGACCCGGCCACCTGGCGCGACGCGTCCTGGCTGGTTCCCGGCGCCATCGTCGGGGCGGTTCTGGGCGTGATCACGATCGCCGTCGTCGGGTACGCCCTGATCGGTGTCCTTCTGGTGCCGCTGTGGCTGTTCCTGGGCGATATCTGGTTCGGGTACGGCGTGTTCTGGCCGACCGCGGACCTCGGCGAGGCATGGCTGGCCCTCCCCCAGGGGATGGCGATTCTTGCCGCCGGATTGGCGTTGGCGCCGCTGCTGCGAGCGACAAACCTTCGCTTCGGACGGCTCCTGCTCGCCCCCACCCACTCGGCGGAACTCCGGCTGCGGGTCGCCCACTTGACCGTAACCAGGGCCGACGCCGTCGACGCTCAGGCCGCGGAGCTGCGCCGCATCGAGCGCGACCTGCACGACGGCGCGCAGGCCCGGATGGTCTCCGTGGGCATGACGATCGGGCTCGCCGAACGCCTGGTACGCCGGGATCCCGCCGCCGCGCTCAAGCTGCTCGCCGAGGCCCGCGCGGCCAGCACCACCGCGCTGGTCGAGCTGCGCCATCTCGTCCGCGGCATCCATCCGCCGGTCCTGGCCGAACGTGGCCTCGAGGGCGCCGTCCAGGCGCTCGTCATGAGCCTGCCGATCCGCACCGACGTCACGTCCCACCTGCCCGGACGCCTCGACACACCGGTCGAGTCCGCGGTCTATTTCGCGGTGGCCGAGGCGCTGGCCAACATGAGCCGGCACAGCAACGCCCGGTCGGGCTGGGTGCTGCTGCGGCACGCGGACGGCGTGCTGTTCGTCCAGGTCGGCGACGACGGCGACGGCGGCGCCGACCCCGAGCGTGGCACCGGCTTACACGGCATCGAGCGGCGGTTGGACGTGTTCGATGGAACAGTGTCGGTCACGTCCCCGCCGGGCGGCCCGACCGTCGTCACTATGGAGCTGCCGTGCGCGTTGTCATCGCCGAGGACCTGACGCTGCTGCGGGACGGGCTCACCCGCTTGCTGGAGGCCTTCGACTTCGAGGTGGTCGAGGCGGTCGACAACGGCCCGGCACTGTTGCCCGCGTTGCTACGGCACCGGCCGGACGTGGCCGTCGTGGACGTACGGCTGCCGCCTACCCAGACCGACGAAGGTCTGAAGGCAGCCATCGCCGCGCGCGTGGCGATACCCGGTCTTCCCGTGCTCGTCCTGTCCCAGCACGTCGAGCCGCTTTATGCACGGGAGCTGCTCACCGACCGCGCCGGCGGCATCGGCTACCTGCTCAAGGAGCGCGTCTCCGATGTCGAGCAATTCGTCAGCACGGTCAACCAGGTGGCCGCCGGCGGCACCGCCTTCGATCCGGAGGTGGTTGCCCAGCTGCTGGCCCGCCGGGGGCCGCTGGACGGGCTGACCGCGCGCGAACACGACGTGCTGCGGCACATCGCCGAGGGCCGGTCCAACGCGGCCATAGCGGGACGGCTGTTCATCACCGAGAAGGTGGTCAGCAAACACATCAACAGTATCTTCGCCAAGCTCGGAATGCCGCCGTCCGATGACGACAACCGCCGGGTACTGGCCGTGTTGATGTTCCTGGACGCTTGAGCCGGTGATCATATGACCGGCGCCCGAATGGCACAGAACTCGTCTTGCCGCCGGGCAGGTCGCGGCGAACAATTGGGATGCTGACGTGGCTCGAGACCCCGGTCACACTAACGTGATCGGAGTCGTCATGGGGAGTTTCGTGGGCGGGCCCAGCAGGGGTCGGCCGGTGCGCCACCCGGATTCACGGTCATGACCGCCCCACTACCGGTCCTAACCGTCGGTGCGGCGTTGTCCTCGCTGGCCGACACCCGCGGGGAGGACTTCCATCTCCCCGGTTTTCTCGATCGGCTCACCGGATACTGCGTGAACCTGCTCGACGTCTCCGGCGCGGGAGTGATGCTCGCCGGCGCCGACGGCGGCCTGAGTCTCCTGGCCACCTCCGGCGAGGAGACGCGGCGGCTCGAGCTGAACGAGCTCGACCGGAACGACGGACCCTGTGTGGACGCCTATCGTCGTGGGCACGCCATCACCCACCACCGGTTCGAGCCGGACGGGTCCCGGTGGGCGGACCTCGCACGGACCGCGAACAGCGCCGGGTTCCGCGGCTCGCACGCCATCACCATGCGCCACGGTCACCAGATCATCGGGGTGCTCAACCTGTTCAGGTCCACCGGCGAGGCCCTGCCCTACGGCGAACAGCTGCTCGGCCGGATGCTTGCCGACGTCGCCACCGCCGGCCTGTTGCAGAACGAGACATTTTCGGCGTACCGCTCCACCCCGCTACCGGGCGCGGTCTTCCTTCCCCACCGCCTCCGGCTGGTGCCACCGCGCTGAAGGCCGGGGCCGCAGCAGGGAAAACTCATCCGACTTATCGCGAGCGAAGCGTGCGAGTCACCGGTCGGACCCGGCACGTGGTGTGACTGCGGGATGATCATCGTTCGAGTTCAGCGAGGTTTCCGCCGGCGGGACTGCCGACGCCGCATGTCCGGCGGCCCCGGAGCCGGCCGGATCGTCCGGCTCGTCGGCGGGCCGGGTGCCCGGCGGCTCCCGATCCGGGGTGGGTTCGCCGCCCGGGTGGCTGGACAGATAACGGATGGCGGTGTTGAGCACGGCGAGCAGCGGGACGGCGACCAGTCCGCCGACGATGCCGGCGACCACGACGCCGGTCGCGATGGACAGGATGACGGCCAGGGGGTGCAGCGCCACGGCCCGGCCCATGATCAGTGGCTGCAGGACGTGCCCCTCGAGTTGTTGCACCGCGATGACGACGCCGAGCACGATCAGTGCCTTGACCGGTCCGACGGTTACGAGGGCGACCAGGACGGCGATCGCGCCGGTGAGGGTGGCGCCGACGACCGGGATGAACGCGCCGAGGAAGACCAGCGCGGCCAGCGGCAGCGCGAGCGGGACCCGGAGCACCGCCAGCCCGATGCCGATCCCGGCGGCGTCGACGAAGGCCACCAGCACGGTGGCACGCACGTAGGAGACCAGGGTGTGCCAGGAGTAGTGCCCGGCCCGGGCGACCGGGATGCGGGCTCCGTGCGGGAGCAGCCGGCACACGAACGACCAGATCTGACCGCCGTCGCGCAGGTAGAAGAAGAGCGTGAACAGCACCAGGAAGAAGCCGGCGACGACCTCGCCGAGAGTGGCCGCGGTGCTCAGCGCGCCCGAGGTGAGCGCGCTCTGGTTGTCGGTGATGGACTTCTGCAGACGATCGAGGCCATCGCTGAGCTGGGTCTGCGACAGGTGCATCGGGCCCCGCACGAGCCAGTTCTGCACCTCGTCGAGACCGTCGGCGACCTGAGCGCTCAGATCGTCGAGTTGGAAGAGAAACGTCTGCACGATCAACGTGAGCCCGCCGAACACCGCGACCAGGCCGGTGACCAGCACCAGCCCGGCCGCGAGCGAGCGGTTCACACCGCGTCTGCGCAGCGCGGCGGCGATCGGCTCGAGCATCGCGGCCAGCAGCAACGCGACCACGACCGGGATCACCACCACCCTCAGCACGCCGACGACCCGGATCAGCAGATAGGCGGCCGCGACGAACAAGATGAGCCGCCACGACCAGGCGCCGGCCGTACGCACACCACGGGGAAGCCCGTCGTCGACGGACGGACTCCGCTCCACGACCATCAGCCGGGAAGCCGCCTCGCCGAGCTCCGGGCCGGCGACGAACGGCGGCGGTGTCAGGCCGCTCCGGGCGGCCGCCAGTCGTGCTCGCGCCCGTTGCTGAGCGGTGTCGACCCAAACCAGGGGCATGGTGGCTCCTCGCTTCTTGCCGCCCGGCGCAGGTGACAGTTCCTAGAGGGTCGCGCGGACGGCAGCGGTGGGGGAAACGGGGCCGCAGGGTCCGGGCGGCAGCCGCGAGCCGCCATCACGGCAGCCCCGGCATCGGGAACGCAGGTACGCGGATACCCCACCCAGGATGGCGCAAACCGTGGCGCTCACCCGGTCTCGGCCGGACTACGGTCCTCGCCTTCGGCGGCGAGATCGGACGGATGCCCGGCCGTGCTCGTCGCCGTGAGCGCCGCGGCGAACAGCAGCAACTGATTGATCGCGTTCAGAAAGACGAGCAGTCCGACCGAGCCGGCGACGACCTGATAGGTCGGATTGGCCTCAGTGTGCCGCACATACAGCCGGCCGAGGGTCTTGAGCAGCTCCAAGCCGATCGCGACCAGCGCCGCCGGGCCGAGCAGGCGACGCAGCGGCATCCGTACGCGGGGAAGTCCGGTCAGCGCGCCGCACGCGAGAACCGTGTTCAAGCCGAGGCCCACCAGCAGGCCGACGGAGCTGAGCAGCCACCGCGAGAGGCTGCCGCCGGTGTTCGCCACGTCGACCAAGCGGTTCGCAGCCACGTTGGTCGCGTACGCCACCGCCAGCGAAGCGATCAGCAGCAGCCCCAGCCCGGCCAGCACAAGGAGGTCCAGCAGCACCCGGATGACGAGACTGCCCGGATATTCGCCGAGGTGCCAGATCCGGCGGATCGACGAGCGCAACGCGTCCACCCAGAACCACCCGGTGATGGGCAAGCCGACGAACGCGATGACGCCGACCGCGCCCCGGGCATTGCGCAGCGCCTGCACGTCAAGGTGCGGCAGATCCTCGGCGACGTAACGCTGGACCGACTGGAGCACCGCCGGGTCGTCGAGGAGGAATCCGAAGATCGCGACGCCCAGCAACCCCAGCGCGAAGGTGGCGAAAAAGGCGTAGTAGGTCACCGCGGCAGCAAGCCGGCCACCGTCGGCCTCGTCGTAACGGATCCCGGCCCGGATCAGATGATCGACCCAACCGACCCGGCGACGCAACCGCCGTACGGCGCCCTCGATCCACCGCACGGAACGCTGAGCCGTCACGTGGATGGTATACCCGCCGGCCGGGCGGCTGAAGCAACAGCCGGCATTCGCGAATGCCGGCAGCGCATCCTGGGACCGGCCGGCCAGGTGGTCCGCCGGCCTGGCAGGTGAACCGGCACGCTCGACGCCGGCGGCGAGCGAAGCCCTGGACCCCGGTCAGTGCCCGGTGGGCGGGATGTTCGAGTTGTGACCGTTCTCCTTGTCGCGCCTCAAGCGCTTCGCCGTCTGCTTCTCTTTGATCGTCTTGCCCTTCTTCTTGATGTTCGCCTTGGTCCTCGAGTCCTTGGACATGATCGAACCTCCCTGAAACGGGTCGGTGGAGTGCGGCAACGTATCCGCTGATCGCGGCCTTCCGGCGATGGGAAAAGGGGCGCGTGGCGTTCGTGAGGTCGATTCGGCAGGCCGAGCCTACGCTCATTCCGGCTCGAAAGATGATCGAGAAGTACGGCACAACGGGAGCGAGCGAACGTGCGCGTTCCGCGATAGCCTTGCTGCAATGCCGACTTTTCGCAGTGCCTCAACGCTTCTCTCCTCGGATGGAACCAGGACTCGGGGTACGGTCGCGCTGTTCACCGAGCCCGCTCGCAAGGGCGGCGTCGCGCCGTGGGCGGCCGACTTCCGACCGGCCAACGACGCCGGCGACCGCCCCCGGAACGCGGTCGGCAAGACTTTCACCTTGGAACTGCCCGACGGTAGGTCGGGCCAGGTTGTGGTGCAGAGCCTCAAGACCGGCAAGGGTGGCGTCACCCTGGCGCTGATGGGCGAGGGCGCGCCGCCTTTCTGATTATTTGGAAATCGCCAGGGTCTCTGCCGACATTTCGCGCTCAGCTGACACAGTCATCGGACGGCCTGGCTCCGCAGCAAGCGGAGGCCACCGCCCTCGTCCTCCCATATCGCCTCGCCGGGGCCGTCGTCCGGCGGATCCGGCACGCCCGAAGCCGACCCGGGCAAAGCGACGCGCATGGTGAAGGAACCGCCGTCCACACAGAACACTTTGATCATCGCCGAGGACTGGCCGGCCGCGTAGCCGATGCTGACGGTACGGTCGCGGGCGTTGATCCGGCTGGGCCGGGCTTTCCAGCCGCCCACGCCGAGCAGGAGCCGTTTCACCGGGCCCCGGACCTGGTCGAGGGCGGGAAGCAAAACGGACAGCTCCACACCGAGGTCGGTCGAGCGTGGCCACCAACTGCCGTTGAGCAGCGGACGGGGGACTCGGACCGGCTCGGGCAGCACCCGAGGCGGATCCGACGAGGCAGGTGGTTCCGGCGGATAACTCATTGATGCCACGGGGTGTTCCTGTCGTCCGGGACCAACGCAGGCGCGGGTCCGGCCCTGAGACAAGGGCGAGACGAGGTCCACCGAGGCCGGTGAAAGCGCGACAGCCGGAGGGTACCGCGCCGCGCACGCCGGCCGGGGGCCGGCACCGATGACGGAGCCATCGTTCACTATCCACCGTACGCGCCCTGGTGGTCTACGGCACGCGGGCCACGTCGCGCGTGGCTTGGTCAGCGCCGACGCTCACTGGGCGGCCCCGGCGACGCCGACCGATTTCCTCGTGGCGATGCCGGTCACGACAGCCGGAAGTCCGGTGTCGACATGCCGAACGGCGCCCCGCTGAACCAGTCGGGTCGCCGTTCGACAGGTCTGGGTCAGAGCGGGCGAATGTTCTCCGCCTGCGGGCCCTTCTGCCCCGGGGTGACATCGAATTCCACGCGCTGCTGGTTCTCGTCGAGGCTTCGGAAGCCACTCACCGAGATGGCGGAGAAGTGGGCGGAAACGTCTGGCCCACCGTCGTCCTGGCTGAGGAAGCCAAAGCCCTTGTCGGCGTTGAACCATTTCACTCTACCGGTAGCGGTGTTTGCTCCTCAGCGGGCTGCTCAAGTCCGTATCGAGCGGACTTCCCAATCCCACCGCGTTGATCGTGAACGGTGATCCCGCAACGGAAAACGAAAGGCGCACGCATGGTTGAGACACCCATGAGGCGCTGGAAACGTCCACGGAAATCAAAACCGTAATGCCGCCACCGTGGCACAGAAATTTCGTAAACCACGGCCGAAGCCGACGGCTTCGAATGGTGACGAAACTGCGGCGATCGGCGTCAGCCGGCAGGCTGTCGACGCGGCGCAGAGCGTGGGGCTGCGGCACACCGATCGGCGGCCCGTCACCGCGATCCGCTCGGTCCGGCGGATCTGGGCGCGCTCCGGACGGCCGTCGAATTCGAAGGTGGGCACCTGCACGTACTGCGCTCGGACGAGATCCTGAGACTCGTCCTCGCGGCCGATCCGGCGGACGGTCGCGAGCCGGACGAGGCCCAATGGTACGGGGAGATGGCACGGTGGGCCGGCCGCGGCCGGGCTGGCGGTGCGTATCGGCGGCCGGCCCGGCAGCAAGATCCGCATCGGCGGGCGGCGACGTTCGCTGTGCTGTACGGTCCCGGCGACAAGCGGTTGGACTGGTTGCGCGCCGGAGAGGCGCTCGCGGCGGCGTGGCTGGCCGCGACGCGGCGGCAGGTACCTGTGCTGCGGTTCAGCGCGCCGGTCGACCGGCCGGCCGCTCGGGCCGTGCTGCTCCGCGTTTTCCATGGGCACGGCCATCCTTACCTGGTGGTGCGCCTGGGCCGGCATTCGCGTCCGGTGTACACCCGTGCAGTACGCGTCTGCCGGTCGACCAGATCTTCCTGGCCGGAAAATACAGGTCGGCGTGGCCTCCCGATGAACCTCCGACAGGAAAGGATGTCTGTTGCGCTATCTCAGCGATGTGAATCTGCGAGCTGTTCTGATCGTTCTCATCGAGCGCGCGGGCGGAAAACTTGATACCACCAACGCGCAGCTGTACGACGCGATGCTGCGCGGCGAAGGAGAACCCGACGGATTCCTGGTGGAGGAAACGGAAAGCGGCTGCGTCTTTCGGTCTCGTCGAGCACCAGGTGAGCCCCGGGGGCTACGGAGACGACACCTTCGTCAGAACTGGCCCTGACGGCTTCTCCCGCCGAGTTGATCGCGCGGCGCGGGGCGGCATCCCTGTGCCGATGGCATTGACAGGCAAGGCCCGACGCGGCGCGACCGCCCTCCGCGCCGGGCGTCACGAGGGCCCGCCGTCGAAGCTGAGCCTACGCGCCACGACGTCGCGGGCGACCGCGGCCAGCGGCCGGTCCATGGCGAACGCGTGCGCGCGCAGCCGCGCCAGCGCGTCGGACAACGAGACGCCCAGTTGCACGGCCACCATTCCTTGCGCCTGGAACACTTCCGCGCGGTGCTCCATCACGTCATCGAGGCCGTCGGCGATCGCTCCCGGGATCGCGTGTTCCTGACCGTCGAGCAACGTCGAGACCGCGACGTCGGCGAAGCTCAACGCGAGCCGCAACTGCTCGCTCGACAACTCACCCGGGCGGATTCGGAACACGTCGAGGACCCCGAGCCGCGCCGCGCCTATCTGCAGCGGGAACGCGAACACCGCCCGCATTCCCCGGCTGTGCGCCGCCGGCGCGTAACCAGGCCAGCGCTGTGCCGCCGCGTCGGCCAGGTCCGGGACGAGTACGGGCCGGCGGGTCGTGAACGCGTCCAGGCAAGGACCCTCACCCAGGGTGAACTGCAACTCTTCGATGGCTTCATAGGCCGGCTCGGACACAGCCGCCACGCCGCGCATCCCGCTTTCGGCGATCACGCTCACGCCGACCCCGGAGGCGGTCAGCGACCGACCGGCCGCGCTGCACAAGCGCCGCAACGTACCCACTACACCCGAGCCGTCGCCGGGCCGCGCCAACTCGCCCGCGACCAGCCTGGCCACAGCGGCGTCGGGCTCATCCACGGCCGACAGCCGATACGCGATACGGGTGAATGTTCATGGCCACACGATCTCCTGATCCGGTGAACTGCCGAGGACCAGGGCAGCGGCGTGTCTGATACGTCGAGTCTAGCGGTGGAGCTCGCCGTTCCTCACGGCAACGGCCGGCGTCTTGCTGCCCGGTCGGCGAAAATGACGGCCTTGGTGACGCGGCCGGTGGCGCCGACCACGGGCGCGTTCTGGACCGGCGAAACGGTCGGATGACCGTCGCTGCCCCGGACCACGGCAGCTTCACCCGCCTCTACGCTGCTCAATGGGTGGAAGCCGTGGCTGCGATATCGGCAGATCGTGCGTGGTGTCGGTCCGGGTCCTTCCGGACGAGGACGCGATCCGGATTCGTCTCATCGGTGCCGTGGACCTGGGCTCGGCGCTGACGCTCCACCAGGCCGTCGACCGCATCCAAGAGGTGCTGCCACGCACCGTGCTCATCGACCTGGCCGGTGTCACCTTCGCCGGCTCCGTACTCGCCCATTTCCTGCTCGGAATCCACGCGGCGGGCCGCCACCGGATCTGCCTGCTACGGGCCGGCCCGACGATCCGGATGATCGTCACCGCGACCGGGATCGACCAATCCTCACCCTTGCTGAAGGCCTTCCCGGCTGGCTCGCCGATTGAACCCCGCCAGCGCCGCAAACAGACCCGTAACCCGGTGCTGCCCGTCCACGATGAGCGTGCCCGTCGAAGAACTGCCGCGATACCTACCTGCCTTCGGCCGCTTACGCTCTTCCAGCTGCCAGCACAGCGACGCACTCAGCGAGATACCACGATGCAGCGAATCCAACAGCTCCGCACACCATTTACTGCCCCGGCTGAACAGCCGCTGGATCTCAGGAACATCCAGCACGCCCTACGACCCCATCTGCAACAACGACTCCACCCGGAACGCCTTCGGCTTTTCCTGCACTCTCCTCCCCGTCACTCGAAATGAACCATGCACTTTCGAGCCGACGATAAATGGCGGGTCCGACAAGAATAGGAACGGACAGGCTGGCAGAAACAGGGCGGGCCGTGTGTTCTCGGTACGGCACGGCATCAAAGCTGATCCCAAGACTCTCGGGGATCCCAGAAGCCTCAATATTAAATTCCGCCCCACAAGAGTCACGTCGGGACTGATCGTGAGGAGCTCACCGAGGGATTCACCGACGAGGCGTCCAGCTCAGGTCGGGTCGCGTCGAACGCAGCCAAATGTAGGAGCAGTGCGGTGCGTGCCGCCGGAGCCATGGTCCGGCTGTGCAACGGGGCATACAGGTCGAGACGACGCGGCGCGGCATGGGTTGTGTATCGCCGAACAGCAGTGACAACGGTCGCGAATTGGTACTCGGTGAGGTGGGTGAGGATTTCGTTCATCCGCGCGATGGACGCCTGAACCACCTGCGCCCGGGCGAAGAGCGTCAGCGCCACAACCCAGGTTCGGCAGGCAAGCGAGTCGTCGAGGGGGCCCTCCTGCTTCTGCCACCAGGAGTTGTCCTCGTTCGGGCGCCGATCGCGTCGGCGCCCGAGCACGACGGAGACGGTGACCTCACTGCCGGCAGATCACGTTCGGCAGCCGCGGCTTTCCGGACGTCCAACCCACCGCCCAGACCGCGCCGGACGCCGCGTCGGCGGCGGCCGCGGCGAGCGGGATCATCGAGGCGATCCCGCCCCGTGGACTGACCACCCCGCCCGAGTCGTCGGCGAGCTGGATCGTGTTGTCGGTCGCGAACGCCTGCCCGTTCCAGTGTTCGATGTGGCTGGCCAGCACGTTCGATGCGACGGCCTTGGAGTAGCCGAAGGTCCAGACCTCCGAACCGACAGCCGCGATCGCGGTCACGGCCGAGCCTCCTGCGGTCTTCTTGGCCTTCCACCCCAGCGACGTGCGGTGCAGGACCGCCGGCACGCAGACGATGTTCGCGAGGCATTCGGCTCCGCCGATCCAGACGGCGGTCGAGGTGGCCGCCACCCCGGTGAGTTTGGCCCCGAGCGGGGCCGGGACGGTGACGCGGGTCCAGCTCGCGCCGTCCCAATGCAGCACCAGAGCGCTCCCGTCGGCGGTTGCGCCGCCGACCGCCCAGGCGTCGTCGCCCGCGGTGGCGACCACCGAGTCGAGGCTGCCGCCGGGCAACTTCGGCGTCGGCGCCGTGACCCAGGCGGAGCCCTGCCAGTGCAGGATGTACGGCTCCGTATCCCCGGCCGCGACCGTGTAGCCGACCGCCCAGCCGTCGTCCGGGGTACGCATGTCGACGGCGTACAGGTCGGTCTCCCAGCCGGTCGGCACGGCCGGAGTAGGCACCGTGTTCCAGGCGGCGCCGTCGAAGTGCAGGATCGTCGCGGTGTTCGGCGTCGACGTGGGAACGGCGTCGTCGTCCCCACTGCCGACCGCCCAGACATTGCCGGGCGTGCGAGCGTCCACCCCGGTCAGGTAGGTGGGCTGCGCGAGGTTCGGCAGCCAGGCGGTCTCCCAGCTCGAGCCGTCCCAGTGCACGGCGAACGGGTTCACGTCATCGCCGACCCACCAAGTGCCGACCGCCCAGACGTCGTCCGGCGCGTGCATCGAAACGCCCTGCAGAATGGTGTCGGCGCTCGGGTTCGGCGGGCGCGGCACGGGTTTGGGGATTTGCCAGGCCGCCGGCGAGCCCGCGCTCGCGTCGGCCGCGGGGAGCACGGTTCCGGCAACGACGAGTCCGGCGGCCGCTACGATGGCGCCGAGACGGTACATACGCATTCCGGGCAGTCCTTTCCTCCATACGTGGCACTCCTATCGTGCGGACCGCGGGCCCGACGACGCATGACGGCCGGCTACCACCCTTGTGCGTGCCGGCTACCCAGATTTCGGCGCGAAGGCGGCCAGGCCGCTGCGACGGTCGGCGCCGGTCTTGGCCAGCAGGCTGGCGACGTGCTTCCCCGCGGTCCGCGACGAGAGGAACAGCCGGATGCCGATCTGGTGGTTGGTCAGGCCGGCCGCGACCAGGTCCAGCACCTCGTACTCGCGGACCGTCACGCCGCGGCGGCGCAATTGGGCCGGCAACTCCGCGCTGCCCCGCCGGTGTTGCGGCACCGGCGCACCGGCCTGGCGCATCAGCGCCCGGCACGCCCGGGCCACCTCAGGCGCGGCGTCATGGAAATACCCGTCGGCGGTGCGCAGCCAGGCGACCGGGTCGCCCCAGCCCGCCGCCAAGGCCTCCTGCGCGATGATTCGCAGCCCGAGGTGGTGTGCCAGCGGATACGGCGCGGACACCTGCGCGAACCGGGCCAGCGCCCGGTCCGCGTCGGCCACTCGGCCGGCCCGGCCGGCAACGACGGCCTCGGCGAGCACCAGGAATTGCCGGTTCCAGGCGGCCTGGTTCCGGGGCGAGGAGGCGAAGGCGGCGCACTCGGCCTTCCCGGCCTGGCCGACGCGGACGCTCAGCAGCAGGTGCGGCCCATGAATGAGCGAAAGGTACGGCGTCGGGTGCCGGGCCTCCCGTTCGCTCGCGGCGTCCAGCTCGGCCAGCGCCGCCTCCGGCTCCTCGTGCAGCAGGTGGCAGAAGGCCAGCCCAAGCCCGTGCGCACCCGAGTAGCAGTCGTTGTCCTCCCCGCCCAACTCGGCCAAGCGCGCCATCAGCGCGGCGACGTCGGACCGCCGGGCCCGGTGTCCGGCCACGATGACCCGTACGCAGACCGCGATCTGCTGGGCGAGGGTGAGCCACAGGCGGGCCGCGTCTCCTCGCAGTGCCGGGCGCCCGCCTCGGCCGCCTCGAACTCGCCCCGGCACGGCGACCACTACCGACTTGTCGAAACCCGCGCCAACCACCAGCCCGCCCTCGCCATCTACCGCACCGACCCCCACGCGGCCATCCAGCACGCCACGGGATTACTGGTCATCACCCTCGCCGGCACCCACATCAGCACCATGACGCTCTTCCCACCAGACGTCCTCCGCCGATTCGGGCTACCTCGAACGCTGTCACCGTCAGGGGCCGGTCAATGACTCCACGTGCCCGACGCCGAAGTAGTAGACAGCGTGGCCGCCGTTGCCGGCCATCAGATCGCCGACAGCGACCCGGTCCGGAGACGACGCCGGCACTACGATCATCGACTCACCCTTGCGCAGGCCCTCGTCCCAGAGCTTGATGATCTCGTACTGGTAGCCCCAGCTCTCGAAGAACTTGAGGACACGCTGCCCGATCCCATGCGGCTCAGGGTCGAGAATGCGCAGACCGTCGGCGCCGTGCAGGATGCCGACGATGTCCGTCTCGATGCCCAGCCCGGGCAGGGCCGCCATGATCGGCACACAGTGCCGGCCGCCGGGGACGAGCCCCGCGACCGCCTCCACCGGGCGAAGCCCGAAAATCTTGACGTTCTCCTGAGGTCCGGTCATGGCACGCCGAGTCCGATCTGTCGAGTTTGGCCAACGTCTCTTCTCAGGTCCAAGGCACCCGCGAGCGTAGCGTGGGGAACTGCCCATACCCTGCGACATTTCCACCAACGAGACAAAATTAGGAGGGGACAATTCGGATGAAAGCAATCGTGGTGACGGATCAGGCGGCGGGAACGGCCGGGATGACGCTGGTGGAGCGGCCCGAGCCACCGGCCGCGATAAACGACGTCGTCGTCGAGGTTCACGCGTCGGGGTTCGTCCCGACCGAGATGGAGTGGCCGTCGACGTGGACCGATCGCGGCGGCCGTGACCGGGCACCGTCGATCCTCGGGCATGAGCTGGCCGGAGTGGTCAGCGCCCTCGGCTACGGCACGACGGGACTGTCGGTGGGACAGCGGGTGTTCGGCCTCACCGACTGGCATCGCGACGGCACCCTGGCGGAATTTGTGGCCGTCGAGGCGCGCAACCTCGCGCCGCTGCCGGGCGACGTGGACTTCACGGTGGGCGCGAGCCTGCCGATTTCGGGTCTGACCGCCGAGGTCGGCGGCGTCGACCTAGTGTTCGACGTCATCGGCGGAGAAGTCCAGAAAAGGTCCGCGGGTCTGGTCCGAGCCGGCGGAACGTTGGTATCGATCGTCGGTCCGTCCGTGGCGCGGCCCGCCGACGGCCGGGCGGTCGACTTCGTCGTCGAGGCCGACCGTGCCCAGCTGAGCGAGGTCGTCCAGCGCGTGCGCGACGGACGGCTGCGCACCAACATCGGCAACGTCACGACACTCGACGATGCCGTCGCCGCCCTCAACCCGACCGAGCGGCTCCGGGGAAAGACCATCATCCGCGTACGGCCGTAGCCGGATCGCGGCGGCTGCCACGGTGCTCGTCACCGGAGCCGCGGTCACCACCGGGGTTGCCTTCGCGCACGAAACCCCACAGCAGCCTGCAAGGTACGGCGCGGGGAACGCGGCCGACCGTGGCGGTATGGTCTTCGGTCGCCGGGCGCCGGCCCGACGGACGCGAAGCGGTCGCCGGGCGCCGGCCCGACGGACGCGAAGCGGTCGCCGGGCGCCGGCCCGATCGATCTGGCCGCCACGGCTGACGGCTCGCTGCTCTACGTGCAGAACACCCTCGCCGGCACGGTCGTGGGCTTCCGGGTGGCGGGCAACGGATCGCTGACCCTGGTGACGACCCTGAACAAGGGTCTGCCGGTCTTCGCCGACGGCTCCGGCATGGAGGCCCTCGTGGTCTGGTGACCCTCCGGGCGAAACCGTGGGACGAATTGTTCACGCCCGGGAGCCGGTCGACACCCGGGCGTGTCCTCGTCGGGCCGGCGGAACCCAGCACCACGGTCGCGGCCAGGATCGCGACGAGCTGCGGGAAAGCCGGCCGAGCCGGTCGTCAGTGGATCGTTAGAACGCGAGGCGGCTCGAGCAAGCGTTCTCCTGGCGGCGTTGTTCTCGGGAAGGGCCGTTCTCCCCCAGGCGCAGGCGACCGACATCTACCTCACGATGGCGGCCAGGGACCGCATCGGGGGCGGTGAGCTGGTCGAGCAGGGCGTCCGGGTGGGACCTCGCCGTCGCAGTCCAAGATGACACGCCGTCCAGCGTCGCTTCCTCGCCTTTCGGCGGAGGCGATACCTGGGGGCGCATCTGCGCCGTGTGGGTATATGGTCGGGCTACGCGAAGAATATTCCTTCACTCGCCAGCTGCTCCGGCCCCGGCAGTGCACCCGCTCTGACCAGAGGCTCGGGAGCAGCCATGATTGAAGTTCATCGTCTCGTCCGGCGAGCTTCGCCCTCACCGATCACGAACAGTTCGCGATGAGTGCCGCCGGCGACGGGGCGCGGGCGCGACCGTCGGGGCCTCCTTACCTGCTGACCGCTCTCACCGATGGACGTGGGGTGGCGGTGGCGGTCGTTGGCGACGCGACCACCGCGGTCGTCGAGATGGCGGTCCACGGTGAATGGTCGCCACAGTTCGGGGACCGATTCTCCGCGGGCCTGCGTCTCTGCCTGGCCAGCCCTTGCGTCTCCATCATCATCGATCTGCATCACTTGAAGGATCGGTCCGGGCTCAGCATGCCGTTCTGGATGGCGGCGTGGCGTCAGGCTCGGCTCGCACCGTCGCCGGTCCGCTTGGTGTTCTGTCTGTCCACCGCGAGCGCATTGGGCCGCCGGTTGTGCGGTTCCGACGGGCCGCAACCGCCGATGTTCGCCAGCGCGCCGGAGGCGCGCATTGCGGTTGCGGTGCGGAGTCTCCAGGCGGACCGGCTGCAGGCTCGGCTACCACCCCGGCCGGATCGCGTACGCGACGTCCGTGAGCTGGCCGGGCACGCCTGTCACCGGTGGCGCCTGCCCCACCTCCTCGACGACACCGCACTGGTTGCGTCCGAGTTGGCCAGCAACGCGATCGAGCACGCCGGCACGGACTTCGTCGTCACCATGTCCCGCGATGCCGGTCGCCTGCACGTGGCAGTGCAGGACGGCGCTCCCGCCTTTCCGCGTCCACATCGGGCATCATCCGCCGGACTGCCCGCACCCGCGCAGGCTCGCGGGCGCGGCCTGCTGGTTGTGCAGGCGATCTGCGTGGCGTGGGGCGCCATGCCGACACGCGGCGGCAAGGTGGTGTGGGCCACGCTGACGTGACCGGCGACCACCTTGAGCTGTTCGAAGCTCAGTGAATGGCGGGCCGGGCCAGTGCCGACCACACCACCTTGCCGGTCGGCAGGGACGTCGAGCCCCAGGCCGCGGAGACGGCGTCAACCAACTGCAGCCCGCGGCCGCCCTCATGGGCCGGCCTGGAGTCACGCATCACGGCGTGGGCCGCCGAGCCGTCGAAAACGCCGACATACAGGTGGCACGGCCGCAGCCGGACCTGCATCGTCACCATCGTGTTCGCGTGGATCGCCGCGTTGGTCACCAGCTCACTCGCCACCAGCGCCGCGGGACCGACCAGGCCGGGTTCGTCCCACCGCAGGCAGGCCCCGGTGACCACGTTACGGGCCCACCGCGCCGCGCCGGCGACAGGAAGCAATTCCTCGGTGACCGGCGAGAACTCCACCAACCCGGCCGCCCGCCCCTCGGCAAGACTGCCGAACAGCAACCTCGGATCCAGCACCTCCGCGTCCAGCAGAGCCGTCAGGTCGGCGGTGGGCGCACAGATCAGGACCAGCACGTCAGGCCACCGCAGCGCCTCCGCCATGAGGCCCGTGAACACGGCAACCGCGGCACCCTCGGTCACCACCAAAGCCGACACGTCGATCAACATCGCAGCCTGGTTGCGCCGCCGAGCCCGCGCCACCGCCTCGTGCAGCAACCCGTCGGCCGCCATGGTCAACGTGCCGCTCAGCGTCAGGACCGGCAAACCGTCCTGAACGCCGTAATCCCAGGTGAACGGCGCATTACCAGCTGTTGACATCACTTCTTCCCTCCGCCGGGCACCTGCGCGGAGTCACAAGCTGGATGACCTGCAAGCCGAACTGCTCGGCCGAGTCCGAAATCTCCGAGACCGAGCGTATTCCCGTGGTGATCCCGAACAAACACCGGATCTTGGCAATTGGTCGCGTCAGGCGAAAGGACGGCTGGCGTCGACCGCGGTTGAGACCACGCTAACCGCCGAGCGCCGCAGACCCTTTCGCCGGGGGGCGGCCGAGGAGGTCCAGCAATCCCATGATCTTCAGAACCTCGAGCACGTAGCCGTGGACTTCGGTGAGGCACAGTGCCACACCGTGTTCGCCGGCAATACGTCGCGCGGTCAACAGGGCCCGGATACCGGCAGAGCCCAGGAACGTCACCCCTGAGAAGTCGACCTGGATCGCGCCGAGGGCATCGCCACCCAATACCTTCTCCACCGCCTGCACGACCTGATCGGCAGTATCGCCGTCGATCTCACCAGCCACTTCGAGCCTGGCCAAGCCGCGACCATCAAAATAGGTGTTGATATCGAGACGAATCATCAAAGCCTCCCGCACAGCGCGCACGGCCCGCAACACGCTCTACCGGCAGAACAACCTCCCTACATCGCGATGGTAGGTAAGACCGCCCATCCCCATCAACGGAACGGGCGATACCTCGCCATGGGCATCGGCCGCCCACAAGCAGCTGACATGACGTGCGCCGCGATCACGTTCCGGCATCGAGGAACATCAGTACCGCCAGGACCCGGCGGTTGACGTCCTCGGACGGAGGCAGGCCGAGCTTCGCGAAGATGTTGTTGATGTACTTGCTGACCACTTTCTCGGTGATGAACAGCCGACCAGCGATGGCCGCGTTGGACCGGCCTTCCGCGATGTGTTCGAGGACGTCCCGCTCCCGCTGGGTCAGGCCGGCGAGCGGCGCCTGGCGGGCCATCAGCTGCGCGATGACCTCGGGGTCGAAGGCCGTACCGCCGGCGGCGACCCGGTGCACCGCCTGCACGAACTGCTCCACGTCGGAGACGCGCTCCTTCAGCAGATAGCCGACGCCGCCGCGGCTGCCGGTGAGCAGCTCGCGCGCGTACAGGGGCTCGACGTGCTGGGAAAGCACCAGCACCGGGAGACCGGGAATCGAGGTTCGGGCGGCGACGGCCGCCTTCAGACCCTCGTCGGTGTAGGTGGGCGGCAGCCGTACGTCGATGATGGCGACGTCCGGTCGATGACGCAGCAGGGCCGGGAGCAGCGCCGGGCCGTTGTCGACGCCCTCGACCACGTCGAAGTCGAACGCCTCCAGGAGGCGGGTGAGGCCGTCCCGCAGCAGCGTCAGGTCTTCGGCGATGACAACTCGCGCGGCACCTCCATGGTCACGACGGTCGGTCCGTTCGCCGGCGACGAGACCGTGACGGTTCCGTCGAAGGCACTGAGCCGGCGCTCGATGCCCTGCAGCCCCGTACCGCGGCCGGGGTCAGCGCCGCCGATCCCGTCGTCACCGACCTCGACGACAGGCCGGCCGTCGTCGTGCCGCATGCTCACCCAGGCGGTACGGGCCCGGCTGTGCCGTCCCGTGTTGGCCAGCGCCTCGGCGACCGCGAAGTAGACCGCCGACTCGACCGGCGTCTCCAACCGGCCGGACAGCCGCGACGTCACCTCGGTGCGCAGCGGCAGGTGCAGCACGAGCGCCCGGACCGCGCCCTCCAGGCCACGCTCGGCGAGCACCGGTGGGTGGATTCCTTGCACCAACTGCCGCAGGTCGGCCAGCGCGGCCTTGCTCGACGCGCGCGCCTCGGCCAGGAGTTTCAGGGCCGCGGCCGGATCCCGCCGGACGAGACGCTCGGCGAGCCCGATCGTCATGCCGACCGACACCATCCGGGCCTGAGCCCCGTCGTGCAGGTCGCGCTCGATGCGTCGCAGCTCAGCGGCCTGCGCGTCGATCGCGTCGGTCCTGGTCGTCGTCAGATGGGCCACCCGCAGCCGGAGCTCGGCCGCCGAGGTCGGCGCCAGGAAGAGCCGGGCGAACAGGGCATCGGTGCGGCGCAGCAGCGGAGCCACGGCCAGCCCGGTCACGAGGATCGCGAGCCCCTGGGGCAAGGCCAGCCAGGCCTCACCAAGATTCGCGGTCGGCCGGAAGGCGCCGTACCCGAACCAGACGTGCCCGAGGAACAACCAGAGCGGCAGCAACCCGACCCCGGCCAGACCGTAGGCCGGAACCAAGACGGTGATCAGGCCGAGCGCCATTCCGATCAACCCGCCGGGGGACAGCCAAGACGCGTCGCGCCAGGTCGCCGGGTCGGTGATGATCCCACCTCACCCACTGGTGGCTACCCAGCGCCGCCCGATCCGGCGCGGGTAAATATGGCCGGCGGATCGAGATACCCACCCATCCGCCGAGCCGCCGCTCGAGGTCGGCACGCGGATCAACGCCCTCGGGCTCATGCGCCGGCGACCTATCTATTACGTCCTTCGCCTCGTGCTCGTCGGGCTGCTGGTGTCCGGCGGCTGGACCGCCTTCGTCCTGGTCGGCTCGTCCTGGTGGACGCTGGCCGTCGCGGTGCTCCTTGCCGTGGCGTTCGCCCAACTGGCATTGGTCGCGCATGACCTGGCCCATCGCCAGGTCTTCCGCACCAAAGGATCCAGCGCGATCGCCCGTCGCATCGCCGGCAACCTCGGCATCGGCATGAGCTACGGGTGGTGGATGGACAAGCACACCCGGCACCACAACAACCCGAATCACGACGACCTCGACCCGGACGTGGCTCCGGAGGTGCTGATCTGGGCCACCTCGTCGGCCGCCGGCCGTCGCGGGCTGGCCGGCTTCGTCACCCGCCACCAGGCCAGGCTCTTCTTCCCGCTGCTGACACTGCTCAGCATCGATCTCAAGGTGTCGAGCATCAAGGCCCTGCGGGCAGGCGTCGTCAAGCGCCGGGGCCTCGAGACGACGCTGCTGATCGTGCACGCGGCCGGCTATCTCGCGGCGCTGCCCCTGGTGCTGTCCCCGCTGCGGGCGCTGGCCTTTCTGATCGTCCACCAGGCGCTCTTCGGCGTCTATCTGGGCATGACCTTCGCCCCCAACCACAAGGGGATGCCGCATCCGACGGGAGCTGAGGACTACCTCCGCAAACAGGTGCTGACGTCCCGAAACGTACGCCGCGGCTGGTTCGTCGACGTCGCTCTCGGCGGCCTCAACCACCAGATCGAGCACCACCTCTTCCCGGCCATGCCCAGCGCCAACCTCCGCCGAGCCCAACCGGTCGTCCGGCGATACTGCGCAGAGATCGGCATACCGTACGAACAAACCGGTCTGATCATGTCCTACCGCCAGGCACTGCGGCACCTGCACGAGGTCGGGGCGCCGCTGCGGACCGCCCGAAAGCCGCGAAATATCCAACCCCGTCGCGCGGAATAGGAATTCACATCCAAGTTCGCGACCAGAATTCCGACCGCTCATCCGGCTGCTGATCTCAATATCGTGCTACTGTTCAGGCGTTGCAGCTTTGGTCTCCGTGGACGTCGCGGTGCTGACGTATTCGCTCACCACTTCACCATCGGTTCTCCCGTATTCCGTGATCTGGCGGAGAACCGATAGGTCTAGTTCGACTTAACCCCGGGACCGAAGGGCTCGCAGGCGGTAAACGTCCGCCCGCTCTGATCGGTCTCCGCGAGGCGGCCAGCCGGTTCGGCCGGCCGCCTCCAGCGGTCTGCACAAGACCGGCAGCGGCAGGTACCGCCACGTATCAAACAAACATGCCGGAAGACTAATCCCCTCCCGCGACGGAAATACGGACACGCGCCGCAACACCTCGTCCGCGGCAGCATGCGCCTGGCAGGCCCGGCGATCAGTTATCGATACACGCGGCCGACTGCCAGCGGATCCACCCTCATCGGCAACGTACGGAGACGGCCGGCCGCCCTGGGAGATCACGCCGAAGTCACGGATCATCGACCATAGGTAGCCGGCCGCCACCACGCCCGACGGCTCTGCAAGCAGACGCCGGGCCGCACTTTTTTACAGCGGACGAATGTTCGCCGCCTGCAGACCCTTGGCGCCCTGCTCGATGTCGAACTCGACCCGCTGATTTTCCTCGAGGCTACGGAAGCCGGACGATGCGATCGCCGAGAAATGCGCGAAGACGTCGGCACCACCTCCGTCCTGGGCGATGAAGCCGAACCCCTTGTCGCCGTTGAACCATTTGACCGTTCCGGTGGCCATCTTTTCTCCCTTTCGACTGCTGCGGAGACGCACTCGCGTCACCGCGCGTCGCGGCGATGATCACCATAATCCGACGAAACAAAGCCGCCTGAACGGCCGAGACACTCACGAGGCGTGAAAACGTCAGAGGAAACCAGAACTGCAACTCGGTCAACCTAGCACGGAATGTCGCTCCGAACGGGTGCAAGCCCGTGCCACATCGCGGCTGTTCGAAGTGCTGTCTGCCACGTCCGCCAACCGTTGCGCAGTCGTCACAGTCGCCCCTGAGTATTTCGGTGTTGGAGGGTGGCGATGAGGGCGAGGGTGGACTCGGCGCCCTGGTTCAGGTTGGGTCCCCGCAGTGTCAGCCCGTCGTAGCCGCCGCCGGTTTCCCGGTCCCACATGACGCTGTTGACGTCGTTGTCGCCGAGGAACCAGGCGATGCATCGGTGCACTCCCCGCTGCCAGAGGTGATCGCCGGTGATTCTGCCGGCGGTTGCGCAGGCGTCGGCCAGAGTGGCCACCTCGATCGGTTGCTGGTCGTGCCGTAGCCGGGGGCCGCCGCGTTGCCAGCCCGCCGAGGGCAGGACCGACAGGTGGTCGTTGTCGATCTGAATGTCCAGCAACCAGGTGAGCATCCGTAGACCGGCGTCGAGGACCGGCGGCCGATCCAGGAGATCGCCGGCGGCGATGACGGCTTCGGCGAGGGCGGCGTTGGCGTACGTCAGCCGCTCGTGCGGCCACGGCCAGTGCGGGTCCTTGTCTGGCTGCCCGATGGCGCTGACGGCATCGGCCAGGAGATCGGCGGCCGGCTCGTTGTCCGGCTCGGCGCGGAGCAGTTCGGCGGCGCCGAGCGCGGCGAACGCCATCGCCCGCGGCGCGGCGGATCGGCAGGACGCGCCGCGGGCGAACGCCAGGTGGGCCTCCTCGCGGATCCAGGGCGCCGGGTTGCGGGCCGCTGCGGTTCCCAGGCCCCAGAGCGCTCGTCCCCACCAATCTCCGAGTCCGGGTTGGTCGGTCCAGCTTCGATGGAAGCCGAGCCGGTTGTGGAAGGCACCACCGATGTCTTGCGCGTGGGTCAGGAAGGCCAGATAGCGTTCCGCGAGCCGGCGAACCTCCGGCGACGGGTCGGCCTCGCGGCTGGTGACGACCAGGCCGCGGGCGACGTCGTCGGTGCAGTAGCCGTGCTCGCGGCGGGGAATGGCGTTTCGGGCGTGTTCGAAGAGCCCGGCGTCGTCGGTGAGGCGAGCGAGGTGCGTGAAGGTGGGGGCCGGAACGGCTCGGGCGGGAGTCGGCACGGCGATGGTCGCCCCGTGCGCGGTCACGACCGCACCATTGCGGCCGGGAGGGTGCCGGCGGCGGCGAGCGTCTCGGCGAGTGCGTGGTATCGCTGGGCGACGGCGGGCCACCGCAGCGTGGGCGCGGCGGGACTGGCGTGTTCGCGTAGGTCGGCGGCCAGGCCTGGATTGGTGAGGATCCGGCGGATGGCGGTCGCGAGGGCGGCCGGGTTCTTGTGGGGTACGAGGAGGCCGGGTCCGTCGGTGAGCAGCTCCACCGCATGCGGGAACGTGGTCGCGACGACCGGGATCCGGGCGGCTACCGCCTCGACGAGGACGCCGGAGGTGACCTGCTCGGTGGAGTCGTACGGCAGCACCACGACATCGGCGGAGCGGATGAGCGCCCCGAGCGCCGCGTCGTCGAGATAGGCCGGCTCGTAGAACACCCGATGCCCGATGCCGAGAGTCGCGCCGAGTTGGTGCAGGCTCGCCCGGTACGCCTCGCCGTGCAGCTCGACCACCTTGGGATGGGTGCGGCCGGCGACGGTGTAGACCGGCGCGGGCTTGAGTTTCTGCAGCCGGGCGAGGCCACGCAGCGCCCATTCGATGCCCTTGCCGGGTCCGAGCAGACCCCAGGTGAGCAGGTGTGGCTGGGGGCGGGGCGAGGCGGGCACGCCGGCGAAGTCGGAAGCACCGTGCGGGATCACCGTGATCTTCGCGGCGTCTACGGCATAGCCGAGCAGCAGACGGTCGTGCGCGGCTGTGGTGCTGGTGACGACCCCACCGGCAGCGGCGACGATCTGTTCGAGCAGCGACTTCTGTCGAGGGGATGGTCGGGTCAGCACGGTGTGCAGGACGACGATGCTCGGCACGGTGAGCCTCCGCAGCAGGGACAGGACCTCTCCGCCGTCGCGGCCGGGGTAGATGCCGTACTCGTGCTGAATGACGGCGACGTCGAAGGTGTTGAGGACCTCGGCACTGTCGCGCCAGCCGGCCGGCGTCGTGGCCGCCCACGTGTGCACCACACCGGGCAACGGGCGCGGGTCATCGCCGCTCGCGGCGACGACGCGGACGATGCCACCCACGGTGCCTGCCCTGCCAAGATGGGCGGCGAGCGCGGAGTTGAACGTCGCCAGCCCGCATCGGGTGGGCGGGTGAGTGCTGAGGAATCCGTACCTGATGGTCATGTTTGCCTTCCGGTCGTCGGCCGGCCACAGCGCGAAACGCCGGGCAAACCTCACGCGCGGTACGGCGTCGACCCGCCAGCGTGTGTGGCGGGCGAACGGGCCGGCGCCTCGATCGGGCCGGCCGTGCTGAGAAACGGAACGGGCTCAGTCCCCGTGGCCGCCGATGAGCCGCTCGTAGACGGCCAGGTAGTCGGCGACCATCCGGCCCGCGCCGAAGCGCCTGCGGGCGTGCGCCCGGCAACCGGATCGGTCGATCGCCCGGTGCGCGCCGACCCCCGCGACGGCTTGGCCGACGTCGCGTACCAGGTAGCCGGTGACGCCTTCGTCGACGACCTCCGGCATGGAACCGCGCTCGTACGCCACGACCGGCGTGCCGCAGATCATCGATTCCACGACCGACAGGCCGAACGGCTCATCGAAGTCGATCGGATGCAGCAGCGCCGCCGCTCGGCCGAGGATCTCGCCAGCGGCCCCAGCAGGCCGACCCTCACTCGGATGCCGCGTCGGCCAACTCGGCCAGATCGAGGCGGAGCGTGGCCAACAGCCCGCCATGCTGGGCAGAGTCGATACGCTCGGGAAGCTCGCGGTCCACGAAATCGGCTCTGACGTGCTGGCCGCGCTGCCGGAGAACGGCGACGACAACTGCCTTTGAGATGATCATGGCCTGCTCTCTGGGTTCTCCCGCCGGCGGCGGATTCGGCCACCGAGGTCTGGAGCGGCGTCGCCAGTCTACGCATGCCATCGCACCGCATCGCTATCAGTGGCCGTTCAGTCGACGGCGTCGAGCACGTCCAGCCACGTGTGCCAGGGATCAGCCGGGTCGGCCATCGGTGCGCCCACGGCCTCACCGTTGTATCGACGGCGGATCGCCTGGTAGGTCGACTGCGCTCGATCAGTCGCAAGGCCGTGCAGCCAGGTGCGGAACGCGGGCCGGCCGTGGAACTTCCCGATGCCGACGGCCACCGCCCACAGCGTGTCCTGGCACGCTTCCTCCGCGTCCTCCCGGTTCGCCAGGAGCCGCCGGCACCGTTGGAGCGTCTCCGGCCCCACCGCGACCAGCAGCGAGTTCAGCGCGACCCGGTTGCCCGCCGACGCCTCTCGCGCCAGCGTTTCGATGTGGATTCCATCGAGTTCGAGAACCGTGGGATGCGCCATTCACCGAGCATGCGCTCGTTCATCACCGCCAGAGGTCATTCGGTATGCCACTCCGCCGAATACCTGATATCAGGTAAATCCGACATACCCGGCCGAGTTCCGGCACTGACACCCGCCGCCGCACGCTTGACGTCCGATCCGGGCACATAGTCAGGAACGGTGCAGTTCCGGGAGGCTCGCGAGGTCGGTGACGATCGTCCAGCCACGGCCAAGCCGATCGGCGGTCCTCAATTAGGCCGCATCCGCCGGGCCGGCCGTCCGAGCAGGGCTGCCAGTTCCAATTCGGCGTAGCTGGGCCGTGGATCCACGGCCGGCTCCGGAGCCGCCGACGGCATCCGCGAATGCTGCCTCGCGTTCGGGTCCAGGTCGGCGATGCGCCGACGCAGAATCTGCGTGATCCACTCCACGGCGTCGAATCCCGGACCGCTGTGGCAGCCAGCAAGCCACCACACCTCCACGTAGGTGGCCGCGAACACGAGGACCGCCTGGTCCCCATCCGGAAGACGTGACGCGAGCTCGGCACCGATGGCACCGGAGGTGCGATCGAACAACGAAACGAATGCTTCGCGGCTGCCGCGTGAGATCGCCGCCAAGGTTGGCTGATCATGGACGTTCATCGCACGCCCGATCACAGGCATCGCTCCCGGCGCGTGCCCGGAAGCTCTTGCATCCACGGACAGATGTTCGCATTGTGAGCTCCAAGGGCGAGCGTCGAAGGGCTGCCGCCGGGGTCTGGAGCGACCTGCAAATGAAGTCGAGCCGACGGGAACACTACGGTGGGCCACACCGAAACCACAGGGGCTCCCCCGCCCGGGTGACCAACCTGCTCAGCCGGCGGTCCTGAGCCACCCCGGTGTACGCCACCGAGGTCGGGAACGGAGCCACCAGCGCCATGCCGGTCAGGACGACCGCGAACGCCAGCACCGCCATCGCCGGCAATCCCGCCGAAGAAAGGCGGCGACTGGCGCTGGAAGCAGCCCGGCGCCACGAATTTCGGAGACCACCCGCCGCCCGGGGTCCGCCCGGCAGGCGGACCTCCGCGTGCGGCATTGAACAGCTACAATCGTCGGGATTCGGTCATCCTGCCGAAAGCCAAACGGTTTCTCCGCGATGTGTCTTCCGCCTGCGAAGCCCACGAGACCATCCCGGAAGCGGTGATCCGATGACAGGCCCGCCAGGCGGCACGCGTTCCGGCAATCTCACACCGGAGGAGGCCGCGCAGGCACCCCGGCAGGGGCAGGACGCCGGCGCCGTCGATCCGGTGCGGGCCTATCTGCGGCAGATCGGCCGGGTCCCGCTGCTCAGCGCCGAGCAAGAGGTCTCCATCGCCAAGCGCATCGAGGCCGGGGTGTACGCGACCGAGCTGTTGCGCGCCCACCGTCGCGGCGAGCAGATGCTGGCCTCGGAGCTGGAGCGGGAGTTGCGCTACGTCTCCCGTGACGGCGAGCAGGCAAAGACCCACCTGCTCGAGGCCAACCTGCGTCTGGTGGTCAGCATCGCGAAACGCTATGCCGGACGTAGCATGCCGTTCCTCGATCTCATACAGGAAGGCAACATCGGCCTGATTCGCGCTGTTCAGAAGTTCGACTACCTCAAAGGCTTCAAGTTCTCCACCTACGCCACCTGGTGGATCCGGCAAGCCATCACCCGAGCGACGGCCGACCAGGCACGGGTCGTACGGCTGCCCGTTCACATGGTCGAACTCATCAACCACCTGACCCGGGTCGAACGCGAGTTGCTCCGCACGTCCGGCCGGGACCCGACAGTCGCCGAACTGGCCGAAGCGCTGGCCGTCAGCCCCACGAAAGTAGTGGAGATCCGCCTGCACGCGCGCGAAGCGATCTCCCTGGACCAGCCGATCGGCGACGAAGGCGATACCGCGCAACTCGGCGACTTCATCAAGGACGACAACGCCGACACAGCGCTCGATGTCGTCAGCCAGTCCCTCTTGCGCGACGAGATCGACGCGCTCCTGGCCACCCTCACCGACCGTGAAGCCGGCGTCATGCGCCTGCGATTCGGATTGCACGACGGCAACCCGAAAACGCTCGACGAAATCGGAAAGGTCTACGGCGTCACCCGGGAACGGATCCGGCAGATCGAGGCGCGAACAATGTCCAAAATGCGACATCCGGCCCGATCTCAGCTGCTCCGCGACTTCCTGGACTGATTTCGCCGGACAACTCGACCGACCGAGGCCAACCTCCGCCTGGCCGGATGCCGCCGGTCAGGACCACACGGCGGGACCGGCCGCCGGCGGTAGCACCAACTCGCGCCAGTCGGCATCAGAGCCACGCCACGCATCGGCGATGATCACGGCGGCGCTGCCGCTCGAGCACTCCTGAACCCGGTAGGCTCCCGCCCTCCCGCCGATCTGGACCAGGACATCCCACTGAACTCCGTCGCTACGGATGTAGACGTCGCGACGCAAGCGTGCCGTACTTCTGCCGTTCCACCAGTGCCGCTGAACCATCACCGGGCCAACCGTACCCGCCCGGGCGGCCGCGCCGGTTGCCCTGCGAGCTCGCTGGCCGATCCCATGACGAGGCACGCCAGCCCGGCAGGAGTTCAGAACGGTGCGGGTCCGCGGCCAACCAGCGACACGAGAACCTGGGTCGCGAGAAGACGACGGACATTCGTCACGGCCACGGGCCCAGCCTCCTCGGAAGGCAACTCCAATTCCAGTCCGTCGGTGGCGTTGCGAAGATCGTCGCCGCCCCGGTCCGGGCGGAAGGAGCCGCTCCAGCCCTGAGGACCGCCACGTTCGTCGCTACGCAGCGAAGCCACACCGACCACCCGCGCCCCGTCGCTGAGAACCAGTGTTGCCGGGCCCGAGTAGGTCGTCATAGTCCTGAACCGTAGCCGCAGTTCGGCGACAATACCCACACTGTGTACGGTGGGAACACCGGTTCGAGGGCGAAAAGGGGCCCCGCCAAGACCGCCGTGAAATGGGCGTCAGAACTGGCCCTGGCGGCGTACGTGATCCATCAGCGCGGTGCGATAACTTCCGGCGAAGCCCGCCAGCTCATCAACTTCCCGCGCCAGGGCGGCACACCGGCGCTCAAGATCCGCCTCCGCGTCGTCGTCACGGCGACGGGAACTCTCCACGATGCCCTGCGCCGTCGACCGCGCCCCCTCGGCGATCCGCTCCGACCGCTCACGCGCGTCCAGCAGCAGTGCGTCAGCCTCCAGGCAGGCATCGCGCACCTGTCGATCCGCAGTGCGCCGCGCCATGTCCAGGACGCCATCGGCGTCCGCCCCGGGCTTGCCGACCACCGCCGCGGTGGCCGCACGGCGCACGCGATCTAGCTGATTCCGCAGCTTCCGTGCGTTCTCTTCGGCCCGGTCACTGGCGAGGCGCGCCCGGTACAGCACGTCATTGGCGGCGCTCAGCTGCATGACGGCGGGGTCGGGTGGAGTCCTGTCCGCGACGGCGGAACCCGCACGACGTGCTTGCCCACGCAGCACCTCGTTCTCCTCCAGCAACTCGATCATCTCGAGCGTCACAGCGTCCAGAAGCGCGTCGACCTGTTCCCCGTCGTAGCCACGCCGGCCGAGCGCGGCCTTCTTGAAGGTCATGTTGTGGATATCGGCCGGTGTCAGCCGCATGCGAACTCCTCGTCGGGCGGCCGACGCCAGCGCCGGGAGAGATGAGAATCAAATTCACACTGTACGCTCGCGACCCGCTCGCCAGTGACGCTCGACGACGGGCGCACGGCATAGATATGAGCCTGTCCGCTAACACGACCGAACCGATCCCCCGTCCGGGCTGGGTTGGCGCACACCGGCGGCCGTACGAGGTATATCGTCACGGCCACCGAGGAAGGCCTTCTCTTCGCCAGCTGCTCCAGCCCTCGACTGCGCCCTCTTCCGGCAAGGGGCTTGGGAGCGGCCGTGCATGCCCCGTGAGGATCACCTGCCGCGGACGAACCTGTCGCTGCGCCCACGCGTACGGTGGGGTTGACCCAATGGCGCCGTCTCGGCGCCCGGCCTCGTCCCTCGCCCTCGTCAATGGGCCCGGCCCCGCGCGCATTGGCCCGACGACGGCAACGACCCATGGCAACAGCGACACCCTGGTCCGAGTCCCCCGCCACCATCAACGGCCACCCGGATGCGGTTCCGGGTACCGCGCGCCCGATCAACCATCGCATCGCCAACGAGGATTACTACCAGGCCGTCGTCGCGGCCGGTCTGGCGCCGTCGGCTCCCGATTCGCAGGCGTAGCGTTGGATTTCGTCGTCGCGCCGTTCATCGCCATGCTCGCGGCTATTCCGATCGCGTGGGTTGGGGCTGTCCGGCCTTGACGCCACGATGATGGTGGTCGGCTACCTGATCGCCGGCGTCACAGTCGGGTTCCATCGCTACCGCACCCACGGCTCGTTCAAGGCCCGGCGGTCGCTGCGGATCTCGCCGGGCACCGCCCTGATGCCTTTCCGGATGCGCCGGCAACAACGGCTGAGCGAGGTGCCACAACGCATCCGGGCAGTACTTCTGCACGTCGTCCACACCCGGTCAACGAATGACCTTGAACTTCAACAACCCCAGACGACACACGGTCTTAAGCGCAGTCAAAGGCTCGCGGTGATCCTGTGACCTGCACCGCCGGGTAGCCGGTGCGGGCAGACAGGAGGAATGCGATGGACTCAGTCAGCTGGCGCGGCCGGGCCGCCCGGCCGGCCCGGGCGCGGGTGGCGGCGGTCATGGTGGTCGCCATGCTCGCCGCGGCCGCGGTCGTGACCGGGCCGGGCCGGGCGGCGTACGCCATCATCACCCGCGCCGACACCTGGGCGAGCGGACTGGTCGCCGGGGTGGAGGTGGCCTCCAACCTGAACACCACGCTGGTCGCCGCCGTCAACGCGGCCGACGGCAGGGTGGTCGTCCGGAACGTGGACACGGGGGTGACCAACCCCATCGGCCGCCCTGCGGACAGTTCAGCGGTACGCCGGCTCGCGGTCTCCGCGGCCGAGGTGTACGCGCTGCTCGCCAACGGAGCGGTGTACCACTTCGACAGCGCCACCCGGGTCTGGCAACACCTGCGCGACGGCATGGTGGACCTGCTTGCCAGCCGGGACGGCACCGTGTCCCTCGACCCCAACACGCTGGGCCAGCTGCACCCGTTCCTTTACGGGGTGGACCGTGACGGTGGCGTCTGGCGGCAGGTCGGGCAGAGCTGGACTCTGATCGGCAGTGGCGCGGGCGTGGGCTCGCTGGCCGAGCGCGGCTGGTTCGGGCGCACCAGCCTGTACGAATTGAACTCCGCGCGCACGCTCGTGCAGGAGTGGGGCGGCGCGCCCGGTTCCTGGGTGCCCATTGGCGGGATGGCCAAGTCCATCACGGCCAACCAGAACTTCGTCCTGGTGACCAGCAACAGCGGCCAGCCGATGACGTACCTGGACGCCCCGTTCAAGTGGGCGTCGTGGGCGGTACCCGCCGGAGCCACCGTGCCGTTCGCCGCGGGCGGGCGGGCCATTCTCGGCGAGCGCAGCATGTACTACCGCACGGCGACGGGCGAACTGTTCGGCATACGCGGGCCCTCGGGGTTGCCCGGCATCGTCGTGGTGACGCCGTGGTGGCACCTGGCCGCATCTACTGTGGACAGTGTGGCGCCGCACCAACCGGTGCGGGGCGACGCGGACGCGACCGTCCTGCGGCACGAGGGCGTCGCCGTGGAGACCACCTGGGGCTCGATCGACCTGGCCGCCGTGTCGTTCGCGGCGCCCGACGCGGTGCAGGGCGAGGACTACCACGCGGCCGTCGCCGTCGTGACCGACTGGACCGGCTGGTTCGGCGCGACCGTGCTGTCCGGCACGCTGCCGCCCGGAATCACCGCCGGCGCGGATCACACCGGGCACCTGCTGCTGTCCGGTCGGGCCACGGCGGCGGGCAGCTTCGCCGCGACGCTGCGGCTGTGGGACGACGTGGGGGCGGTACGTGACCTGCCCATCACGGTCGTGGTGCAGCCGCCCGGTGGCGTGGTGATCACGAGCGACGACACGGTGAACCCGACCAGCGGCATCGAGCTGGGCAACTGCCTGCGCAGCCGGGTACCGATGCACGTGCTCGTCCGGAACGCCACCCGGGACGAGAGCTGGTCCGAGATCGCAGGCTCGCCGGTACCCGTACAACTCGACGCGGCCGGCGTCTGCCGGGCGGGTGCCGGCAGCGGCGTGCGGTGGCCGACTGTGCCGGCCGATCTGATCGAGGTGGTGGCGCTGGACACGGCCGCGCCGCAGTGCGCGGGACGCGTCGATCCGTCGGTGCTCGGCTGCGTGGCCATGCGCCGCTGGATCACCGGGTCCCCGGGCTTGCCGACGGACTTCCGTGTGGTCACCGGCTGAACCGCCGGGCCGGCGGTGTGCGCCGGCTCGGCACCGTGCGGGCATGGACGAGGCGACGGGGTATGCCGCGCGACGCACGCCGCGCATCCCGACCGGAGCCCGGCGCTGTGCGTGCCGAAAACTCCATCCAACCTCCTGAGCAGGGAGTTCCCGCCGCGACTGCCCGGTACGGGCATCGCGTGTGTGAACCCGTTCAAGGTCACTGAGCGAGGTTCTTGAGCATGTTCAAGAGCTGGGCATCAGGACTTGAACGCGTTCATCTTCCCGACTTACCCACGAGGGAGAGGCTGACCGAAGCCCAGGTCAGGGGCTTGGATGAGTTTTCGGCACCTACAGGAAGATTTATCTGATTCAGCGGAAAAGCCGAAAGAGTCTTTGGAGAATTTCTCATCGGGGCTGGGCCACCGCCAAGGACGGGCGCGGAACCACGACTCATGAACGGGCCGGTTCGAGACCTGTATCAGGGAGGAGCCACTCATGGGCCTTCGTATCAACCAGAACATCGCCGCGCAGAACGCCTACCGGAACCTCTCGGTCACCGACAACAATCTATCCAAGTCCCTGGAGAAGCTGTCCAGCGGTTTCCGGATCAACCGGGCCGCCGACGACGCGGCGGGCCTGTCGATCTCGGAGGGCCTGCGCTCGCAGACCAGCGGCCTCAAGGTCGCCGTCCGCAACACCCAGAACGGCATCAGCGTCGTCCAAACCGCTGAAGGCGCCCTCAACGAGTCCACCGCGATCCTGCAGCGCATGCGCGACCTCGCCGTCCAGACCGCCAACGCCGGCTCGATGGACGCCGACGCCAGGGACGCCGCGAACAAGGAGTTCCAGCAGCTCAACCAGGAGCTCGACCGGATCGGCAAGACCTCCTCATTCGGCAGGTCGAAGCTGCTCGACGGCTCCTTCGGCGCCACCGCGACAACCGCAACCGGCAGGGCCCTCGCCGCCGGCACCCATGCCGGGACCATTGCCGCCGCAATCGCGCTCGTCGGCGGTGGAACCTTTAAGCTCACGCGGATCGGCGGCGCCCCCACCGCCCCCGCCGCCGGCATCGACGTCACCCTCCCGGCCAAGGCGGTCTCGGCCACCTCCAGCGGCCAGGACATCGCCAGTGCGGTCAACACCGCGATCTCGACCGCACTCAAGGGCGTGGGTTACCAGCTGAGCACCCCGATCGCCATCAATATCGCAAGCGGCAGCTTTTCGAGCGCTGTCACCGGCCAGGATGTCACCGATGTCATCAACCTCGCGATCAAGACCGAACTCCAGGCCAACGGCTACCAGGGCGACGAAATCCAGATGACGGCCAGCACCGCGGCCAACGGCGACACCACCTTCACCACGTCCGGCGCCAGCGCCTTCACGATGACCGACGGTACCGCTGAGCACCCCGATCGCCATCAATATCGCAAGCGGCAGCTTTTCGAGCGCTGTCACCGGCCAGGATGTCACCGATGTCATCAACCTCGCGATCAAGACCAAACTCCAGGCCAACGGCTACCAGGGCGACGAAATCCAGATGACGGCCAGCACCGCGGCCAACGGCGACACCACCTTCACCATGTCCGGCACCGGCGCCTTCACCGCCACTCAGCCCACGGCTACCGGCATACTCGGTGACCTCAGGTTGACAACCACCACGACGCTCACTGGTGTCACGACCGTCGTCGGTGTCACTGACATCGTCGGTGGCGCTACTGTCGTCGGTGACACTCCCGTCACGAACGGTAACAGTGGCCGATTCCAGGTCGGTGCCAACGCGAACGATCGGATCGGCATCGCCATCGGCGCGGTCAATTCCCATACGCTCGGCACCGCCGCTCTCAACCTGACCACGCCTGCCGGACCGGACGCCGCGATCGCCGCGATCGGCAGGGCCATCGGCTACGTCTCCGACACCCGCGCGAACCTCGGCGCCTTCCAGAACCGGTTCGAGCACACCGTCAACAACCTCAACGTCGCGATCGAGAATCTCTCGGCCTCGGAGTCCCGTATCCGCGACACCGACATAGCCCAAGAAATGGTCAGCGTCACCCGCAACCAAATCCTGATCCAGGCCGGCACCTCCATGCTGTCCCAGGCCAACCAGACCGCACAGGGCGTCCTCTCCCTGCTCCGCGGATAAAGTTCGGCGATCTCCTCGACCATACGGGCTGTGGCGACTTCTTCGAGGGCGGCTTCGACGTAGCGGGCGGTGGTGCCAGCGTTGTTCGGCGTTTTCGGCATGTCCTGCGTAGGCGAGAGCGACACCGTAGTCGAAGACGCGTTCCACCCAGGTAAGCGTGGTGTGGCGCAGCCAGTGCGCGGAGACCTGCTGCTTGGCCACCCAGGGCAGAATCTTGCCGAGCCGTTCCCACAGGTAGTCATAGCGGCGCCGGGTGATTGGTTTTCCGTTCGCGTACCGCAGCAACTGCCCGTCGCCGGGGACGCGACGTTGCAGACAATGCCGCTGCAGGCACTGCTGGGACGCCGGCCGAATTGGTACGGCCACCCGGGTGGTGTTGGTGGGCGATCTGACGTTCCCGTGAGCCGGCGGTGTTGCGAAGCTCAGGAGCTCCGTTCGCGGTCGTCCAAAAGGCGACAGGGCGGCCCCAGCCTGCCGGATGCGTCGGCGTCGGTCGCCGGCCGGTGTGAGGTCCGCCCTGTGCTGCTGCGCGGGGGGTTACGGGCTGGTGCAGGTCACCGCCGGCATAGATGGTGTGCCGTTGGCGAGGAACCCGAACCGAAGTGTCATCTCGGTCCTCCCGGTGGATGCAGGTCGGGAGGACTTCGCACCCGGCGCCGGACTGCGCCGTCAGGCCGGCTCGGCCACGATGAGGCCGGAGGGCGGCGGCAGCTCCCGCAGGCCGGCGAACCGCCAACCCGCCGCGCCGAGCCAGTCGGCGACCTCGTCCACCTGGTAGAGGTCGCCGCCGCTGATCATCAGGAACTCGCCGGCGCCGAACCGGGCCGACGGGTGCGGCGCCACGTCGGTGCGCCACCAGTCGACCAGCAGCAGGCGGCCGCCGGGGGCGATCGCCGCGCGCGCCCGGCGGAACAGTTCGGCGATCTGCTCCGGCGGAAACAGGTGCACCACGTTGGCGACCAGCACGGCGTCGTGCCCGCCGGGCAGCGGCTCGGCGAAGATGTCCTGGCCGACGGCGGTGAGGCGGCCGGCGAGCGGCCCGTCCGCCGCCTCCGCGGCGACCGCCGACGCCACCTCCGGCAGGTCGACCAGGGTCGCGCTGAGATCGGGGTACGCGGTGAGGATCGGCTTGACGAACGTGCCGTAGCCGCCACCCACGTCGAGCAGCCGCCGGTGCGGGCCGAAGTCGTAGCCGCGGGCCAGGTCGGCGGCGGTCTCGGCGGTGACCAGCGCGACGGCCGACTCGTACGCCTCGGTCTGCGTCTTGTCGAGCTGCGACCGCACGCCGCGCCGGGTGCGGTACGCCTCGGTGGCGTGCCGCCAGGTCGGGTAGCTCACCAGATCCCAGTAGCGGGCCAGCGGCCGCAGGTCGAACGGGCCCCGCCCGGCGAGGAACGCCTCGGCGTCGGGCGCGTTGCGGAATCGGCCGCCGTCGCGCACCAGCAGGCCCGCGTCGGCCAGCAGGTCGGCCATCGCGCGGGCGCTGCGCTCGGGAACGGAGCACCGCTCGGCCAGCTCGGCCGGAGTGCGCCCGTCGGGCCCGGCGGCCGCGAACAGTCCCACCTCGATGGCCGCGAACAGCGTCTTCGAGACCATGAAGCCGGCAGCCAGCTCGATGATGCGGGCGGGCGCCGGCGGGCCGGCCGCGGCGCCGTCGGTCTGCTCGGTCGGCGTGAACATGCGCTGCGGCTCGTCGGACATGGCGTGGTCCCCCTGTCACCCGTCGTTGAGCCCCATCCTAGGCCGGTCCTCTGTGGTCGCGTCACCCAGCGAGTCGGCCCGGAAGCGCACGGCGACCGCGCGGGCCTGGTCGTCGAAGAGGACCAGGCGGGCCGGCACGCGGCCGGGGCACCCATCGACCTGGTCACGGTGTCATCCCCGGTCGCGTCGTCACTCTCACCGCTGCCCAGCCTCAGCCCGTGCTGGACGAGCTGACCATCCGGACTCCCCCGTGACAGCAGTGCCTCGCCCGCGTCCGCCGGTGGCGCCCCGAGGTGGACGACACCGGCGGGGACAACTATTGGTCCTGGCAGGCAGGCGTGCCGGTGGGCGCGGCGCCGGTGCCTTGGAAACCGAACTCGGTGCTGCCGCCGGCCGGGATCTGTCCGTTGTAGCTGACGTTGCGGAAGGTGACGGGCCCGGTCGTGCCCGACTCGGTCGCGTTCCAGGTGCTGGTGACGGCGCTGCCCGACGGCAACGTCATCCCGACCGTCCAGCCGTTGACCGCGTCAGCCCCGGCGGACACCTTCACTGTGGCGACGTAGCCCCCGTTCCAGGAATTGACCGACAGGCTCGCACTGCAGGCGCCCGTGGGCGTCGTGGTCGGTGGGGTGGTGGACGAGCCCGAGCCGGGGGTGATGGTGATGCGGTACGCGTTATTGGTGGCCATGGCGATCGGGACGGTGATCGTGCCGTTGGCCGGGGTGTAGGTGGTGGTCGCGACGGTGTCCGGCCCGGCGGAGGCGACCGTACGGCCCTGTGACACGGTCTGTTCGATCTTCACGTTCACGGTCGTGCCGAGGTTCAGCGAGTTGAGGCCGTTGACGGTGACCGCGCAGGCGCCGTTGCAGTTGCCGACGATGACGCTCACCTGGTTGTTCGCCGTGGGTACGGCGGCGAAGCCGTCGATGCCGGTCTGTGCCGGTGGTGTGGTGGTGACCATGTTGCCGCTCATCGCGGCGTACCACGTGTACATCCAGTAGGCGGCGTTCGGGCTGCCGCCGCGGCCGGTGAGCAGGTCGCCGAGTGCTCCGGACTGGTTCCAGAAGGCGAGTTCGGCGTCGCGGATGCCGAGTCGTTCGAACTTCGCGACGTAGCCGACCAGCGGGCCGGGCAGGCCGACCTCGGACGGCGCTGCGTATTCCTCGATCGCGACGGGTCGCCGACTGATACCCAGCGAGTCCTCGATGCCCTGCACGGCGGCGACGTCACCGGCGATCTTCGACGAGCTCGACAACTCGTGCCAGGCCAGCACGTCGGGCACCGTGTTGGTGGCGACCGCGTTCTGCAGGAAGTTCCGCATGTCGCTGATGTTGTCGGAGAAGCTGGGGCCCTGGATCGGCTTGTTCGGGTCGATCGAGCGAACCTGGCGGAACGTGGTGGTCCAGAAGCTTTCGTACGTGCCGTTGGCGGTCTTCCAGGTGTTGTCCGACTCGTTCCACAACTCGTACGCGGAAATGCTGTTGTAGTAGGAGGCTGACTTCATCGCGTTGATCTGCGACGTGATGAACGGCGTCCAGGTGCTCCAGCTGAACTGATAGGGCCAGCCGGCGTAGTAGTCGGAGAGCCGGTTGACCAGCTTCGCTCCCACACCGACCGCGGTCGGTGCCACGACCGAGATGTCACCGGTGGGCTGCTGTTTGCCACCCTGCGGCATCTGCACGAAGGTGTTCGGCTTGATCGCCTGAGCGAGCGCAACCGACGGCTGGGTGGCGTTCGCCAGCCCGTAGAGGCTGCCCGTCGCCACATGCGTCACCGGACGCAGGACCTGGCCGGCGTTGACCGTCAGGGTCGTCGAAGCGGCGGCCGCCGACGCCGGGTCGAGCGCGAAGCCGGTGGCGACCAGCCCCGCCGCGAGGGCCGCGGCGGAGGCCGAGAGAACGGCCCGGCGTGTGCTCGTACGCCGGGACCGTTTGGCGGTTTTTTCCATGGTGGCTCGTCCTTGACCTCTCGTGTCTCGCCGGGCGTGGCAGGCGTGCAAGGCAGAAACAAGGTTGCCTATATGCGGGAGTGATCCTGCTCAGAGCGGGTCGACTACTAAGGAAATCGTTTTCCGGACTGTAGCCATGGGATTTCCGGGCTGTCAAGTGACAGTCATCGATGTGATCAGCCGGCAGCGACGATCTTCCACCGCTGGTTGGCGCTCGTGGAGTCGCTGTACTGGCCGATGCTCGCGCCGTTCGTGGTCCGCCCCATGCCGTCGAGGTAGAGGCCGGTGGACCGGTTCCGCAGCCGTACGTTGTTCGCGTCGGTGGTCACCGTCCACTGCTGAGTGGCGGAGGTTCCGCCGGTGTACTGACCGGCGGCGCTCCCGCTGGTGGTCCGGCCCATGCCGTCGAAGTACAGGCCGCTGCCCAGATTCCTGATCCGGACGTAGGTGCCCGAGTTCTCGATCACCCACTGCTGGCTGGAACCGGCGGCGGCGGACGACTGGCCGAGGTCGGAACCGGCCGCGGTGCGGCCCAGGCCGTCGGCGTACCGGCCGGTGGCGGCGTTGACGATGCGGACGGTCGTGCTCCCTCCGGTGCCGATTCCCCAGGCGTACTGCAGCCGGTTCAAGCCGGACGGATTGGTCAGGGCCAGGGTCAGGTTCGAGCCGCTCCCGCTACGCCGGGTCAGGCTGTACCAGTCGCCGTCGCGCAGGCCGGGCCAGTAGACGCTGCCGACGCCCAGCTCGCGCAGCTTGCTGCTGACCCCGCGGACGTAGTCGGCGAAGAACGACCCGCTCGGGATGCTGTAGTCGATGGTGTCGTACGAGACCCCGTTCTTGCTGCCGGGGCTCATCGGGCCGCCCCACTCCGTGGCCACGGTGCGGGAGGCGTACCCGCCGATCGAGCCGGCGATGTGGTTGGCCCACGAGGTCTCGTCCTCGAACCCGGCGAAGAACGAATAGTCGTGGACGGCGAGCAGGGTGTTGTTCAGCCGGCTGTCCTGGCCGACGGCGGGGACGTTCTGGGCGAGCCCGGCGCCGTCGAGGATGACCCGGCCGCGAGGTACGTTCGAGTGCCGGGTGAGCCAAGCGTTGTAGAGGTTGTTCAAGTCGCCGGTGGAGTATCCGTACGGCTCGTTGATGACCTCGAAGTAGGCGTTGCTGTTGCCGGCGTACTTGGCGACGACGGTGTCCCACATCTGGTCGTAGGCGGCGGTGTTGCCGGGCCGGCCGTTGGCGTAGGCCCAGTACGCCAGGATCACCTTGCCCTTGGTGAGCGCCTGGTCGATCGCGCCGGTGTAGGTGCTCCAGTAGCCGGCGACCGTCGGTTCGTTGATCGGCATGCGGACGGTGTTGGCGCCGGTGATCGAGTACAACTGCCCGACCACCCGATCGGCGACCGTGGCTGCCGAGGCATAGGTGTCGGTCGAGCTGAGGCCCGATACGTACAGCACCCCGTTGACGAAGTTGTCCCGCTGGTCGGCCCAGTTCACGCCGCGGAATTCGCGGGTGTCGGCGTGCGCCGGCTCCTCAACGATGACGGTCGCGGCCACGGCGAGCGCCGCGGCGAGCAATACCCGGCCCCAGCGGCCGGCTCTTGACATCTGCATTTCCGGTTTCCCTTCGATCACATCCGGTACACCCCGGGCGTCGATCCTTCGGCGGCCCGCCCGGTCGGCGGTCGAGGTGGTGATTCAGCCGGCGCAGGTGAGTGCCGGGACGGACGGGGTACCGGCGGCCAGGAACCCGAACGTGATCGAGCCACCGGCCGGGACGGAACCGCTGTACGAGGCGTTGCGGACGGTCACTGCCGAGCCGCTCGTGGTCAGCGTGCCGTTCCACACCTGGGTGATGGTCTGGCCGCTGCCGAGCGTCCAGCCCACGGTCCACCCGTTGAGCGCCGCGCCGCCCGCGGTGACCGTGACCTCACCCTGGAATCCGCCCGGCCATGAGCCGACCGTCCGGTAACTGGCCGTGCACCCGGCGGCCGGATTGGACGGGCTCACGGACGGTGACGGCGACGGCGTACCGGGCGGCAGGTAGGGGCACTTGCTGCGGTACAGCGAGATGCCGCTCGGGTCGGCGAGCGACGGGCACAGGAACTGGGTGTACCGGGTGTCGTTGTCCAGGAAGATCTTCAGCCACGGGATCAGGACCTTCATCTCCGTGTTGTTCGCCCGGGTGAAGAACAGGTGGTCGGCGCCGGCGATCTGCACGAAGTCGCTGGGCGTGGTCGCCGGCATGCCGGCGTACAGGTTGTCCAGGTAGGCCGGGGTCACGGTCGGGTCGGTCTGCCCGCCGACAACCATCATCGGCACCTTGTCGGTGGCCAGGCTCAGGCTGCCCGGCGTGCCGGGCGCGAGCCCGACGCCGGCCTTCAGCGAGGGACGTTGCTCGGCGGCCAGGATCGTTCCGGCCCCACCCGCCGAGTGGCCCATCACCGCCAACCGGGTGGCATCGATCCGGTCCCGGACGGCGCTGCGCTGCGTCAGGTAGTCCAACGCGGCCAGCAGCTCGGTGGCACGGGCGTCGGCGCCGTCCGTACGGGTGATGGTCTCGACGCCGATGACCACGAACCCGAACGAGGCCAGCCACGGCCCCATCCACGCTTCCTCGTTGGCGAACAGAGCCGAGTAGCCGGGCACGATCGCCACCGCGCCCCAGGTGCCTTGGCTGGTGTCGGTCGGGTAGTAGAGGTATCCCCCGCCGAAGCCGTTGCCGGCCGGCACTGTCAGCTGCGCGGTGGCGAACGGGCCGCGGGTGGCCGCCACACTCGCCACGGTCGGGTCGGGACCGCGCTGGTAGGGGTTGTCCGCGGCGTACGCGGACCGAGGCGCCAGGATCGCGGTGATGGTCACTGCGACGGCCAGCACGGTGATCGCGAGGCACGCGACGAGTCGGCCGGGAGAATATCGGGGCATGGGAACTCCAGAGAATCGGGGAAGTCCGTCCGCCGGGGATCAGCGAAGCGTGCAGGTGACGGCCGGAGCGGTGTTGGCGCTGCCGGGCTGGGAGGCGAGGAAGCCGTAGGTGGTCGAACTGCCCGGGGCGAGCGCGCCGTTGTAGCTGACGTTGGACGCGGTCACGGTGGCGCCGTTCTGGGTCAGGTCGGTGCTCCAGAACTGGCTCACCTGCTGACCGTCGGCGTACGTGAAGCCGGTCCGCCAACCGGTGGACGCGGCCTCCGCGTTGTTGGTCACGGTGACCTCGCCCTGGAATCCCCCGGACCACGACGAGGTGATCTTGTAGGTGGCCGAGCACCCACCGGCCGGCGTCGATGGGCTCGGTGACGGGCTGGACGACGGGCTCGTCGACGGGGAGGGGGTCGGCGTCGGATCGACCGGCGGTGTCCCGTTGTAGACCTGCAGGTTGTCGAACTGGGCGGTCTCGCCCTGGCTGGTGCCGAATCCGACCTGCCCGGACCCGAAGGTGGAGTCGCTGACGCTGCCCACCGTGGTCCCGTCGATCACGGCGGTGATGCTGCTGCCGTTGAAGGTCAGCTTCAGGTTGTGCCAGCGGCCGGTGCCGAGGGTCGCGGTGGTGCCGCTACGCAGCGTGGTGAGCTGCCCGCTGGTGTTGTTGCGCAGGATGGACCAGGCGCCGGTGTCCTGGGCGCGCAGGAAATAGCCGTTGAACCGGTTGATCGGGTCCAGGTTGGTGGTGCCGACCCGACCCTCGAGCTGCGCGTAGCCGGCGTTCTCCAGCATGACGTCGGCGGACAGGGTGTAGTTGTTCCAGGCGAGGTTCCCGCCGTACGTGTTGGGCTCGGACAGGGTCTTCCAGGTGATCGGCGCCTGCGGTGAGGCCTGCCGCAGACACATCCCGGAACGGCCGCCGCCGCACGCGGTCGTCTCGAATGCGCCCTGCATGTCCTGCAGGTAGCGGGGGAACCGGCCGGCGGCGTACGACTCGAAGTTGTCGGTGTAGGGCAGCCCCAGCGAGCCCTGGCCGGGGCTGGTGGCGGTGCCCTTGCCCTGCCCGGTCGTGGTGGTGATGGTGTACACGTAGCCGGGCTGGACGGTCAGCGAGAAGGCGCCCCCGGACGGGGTGATGTCGGCGCTGTGCACGAAGTGGTCGGCGGTGTTGCTGGAGTTGAGGTTCGTCCGCCACACGTGGACCGGCCCGGTCGACAGACCCCCGCCGACGGTGAAGTCCATCTGCTGGGCGCCGGTGGCGTCCATGGTCTCGATGATCGTGCTGTAGTCGGTGTTGTTCGCCGACTTCAGCGACACGTAGCTGCCGTTGTTGCGGTTGCCGCCGATGAAGCCGCTGGACCGGTCCAGGTACTTCCAGCCGGGCGCGGTGAACTGGGTGGTGTGCGCCAGGGTCCAGGTGTCCTTGCCGACCGCGTACCAGCCGGACCACGGCTGGTTGGCCAGGATCAGCCCGACCGTCGCCCACGGCAGGTTCGGGGTGATCGACGCGATGAGGTCCCAGTTGAGATAGGCGGTCAGCCGGCCGTCGAGATAGCCACGGTTGATCCCGCGGGCCAGTGGCCCGGCGCCGTCGTTGTAGTCCTGCGAACCGCCCTCGCTGTTCCACAGCGTCTCGCCGGAGTTGGTGGCGTTGGCCGGCACCGTGCAGGTGCTCTGCGCGCTGAGGTAACCGCAGACGTAGTGCGCCGACAGGACGTCGATCGCCGACTTGAGCGCGCTGTTGTTCACGACCGTGTTGGCCGGGCTCCAGTCGCCGGGCCAGGAATCACCGTAGATGATCTTCACGGCGCCGTAGCCGTTGCTGTTCAACGCGTTGCGCAGGCTGATCGTCCAGTTGGGGTCGTACTTCTTCTCGTTCTGCCCGGCGGTCAGATAGTCGATGGTGAGGTTGTGCTGCTTGGCGCAGCCCAGCCAGGACAGCAGATAGTTGATCATGTCGGTGGACAGGATGTTGCCGTTGCCGATCCAGCCGGGCGCGCCCCAGGGCAGCCCGACCAGCTTGATGCCGGGGTTACGGGCCTTGGCCTGCTCCATGATCCACCACTCGTAGCCGCGGTCGCAGTTGAGATCGCCGCGAAAGTGCGCGTGGCTGGGCTCGGCGCCGCTCGTCGAGTTGGTGTCGCCGCCGATCTCCACCTTCAGGATCTGCAGCGCCGCACCGTAGTTCGGCTTGAACAGGTAATCGAGGATCTGGCTGCGCTGCGCCTCCGGATAGTCGTACAGCAGCCGGCTGTTGCCGCCACCGCCGCTGACCGCTCCGACGCCGTCGAAGGTGCGGCCGCCCGACGAACCGTCGATGGGGATCGACACGGCGGCCACGGCCGGGCTGCTCAGCGCCGTCACCCCGACGGTCGCGAGAAGCAGGCCGGCCAGGGCCGCGCCGAGGGTACGGCGCGGCCGTCGCGGAAACCTCATGAAACGTCCTTCCGGGTCGTGGACCGCGGGCGTCAGCCGCAGGTGGTTCCGTTGAGGCTGAAGGTGGTGGGGCTGGTGTCGTTGCCGGCCCAGGTGCCCTGGAAGCCGAACTGCACGTTGCCGCCCGGCGCGATCGCGGCGTTGTAGCTCACGTTGGTGGCGGTCGCCGCGCTTCCGGACTGGGTCACGACCGCGTTCCAGGCGTTGGTGACCTTCTGGTCGCCGGGGAAGCTCCACGCCACGGTCCAGCCGTTGACGGCGGCCGTGCCGGTGTTGGTGACGGTCACGTTCGCGGTGAACCCGCCGGACCACTCGTTGCGCTCGTACGCAACGCGGCAGGCGCCGCCGGTGCTGCCGCCGGCGCTGACCGTCCAGGTGAACGACGCCGAGCCGGAGAGGCCGGCCGAGTCGGTCGCCGAGACGGTGACGCCCGACGTGCCCGCAATCGCCGGTGTGCCGGTGATCAGTCCGGTCGAGGCGTTGATCGACAGACCGGCCGGCAGGCCGGACGCGGCGTACGTCAGCGTCTGCCCGGACGCCGAGGCGGTCGCCCGGATCTGCAGGCCGGCGATCGCGGTCCCGGCCGTGCTCGTCTGGTTGCCCGGGTTGGTGACCGACACGGCAGCGCTCTGCACGCCGCTCTGGCTGATCACCTGTTGCGCGGCGGACGGCCAGTTCGTGCCGGAGATCTGCACGTTGCCACTGAGGGTGTTGTTGTGCGGGGCCCCGGTGGCGACGTTGGTGACCCCGCCGTTGTACCAGTTGTTCCGGAACGCGTTGTCGTCGGTGTGGTTGTTGCCGTTGGCGTTGGTGAACGCCCAGACCCCGGAGTCCTGCACCACGTTGTCGGTGAGGGTGACGTAGCGGGAACCCTCGTCCAGGTAGAGCCCGACAGTGTGCTGGTTGTCGTAGATGTAGTTGGCGGTGAAGGTCGCGCCCGGGTTCGCCGACAGGTTGTAGAGGCTGCCGCCGTCGTGGAACAGCTTCTTGGTGCCGTGGATCCGGTTGTAGTTGACCGCGGTGTTCTTCAGCGTCGTGGCCGTGGTGTAGATCGGCTGGTAGTTGTAGGTGCCGCGGTTGGCGTAGTCCTGGCTGCCGCCCGGGTCGTTCATGCCCCAGCCCCAGCCGACGTCGATGCCGTCGTACGGCAGGTCGGCGACCTCGTTGTGCTCGATCACGGCGTGGGTGACGTAGGTGGACAGGATGCCGGCCATGTCCTTGTAGTCCTTGGCCACGCCCGAGACGAGGTTGTTGGTGACGGTGATGTTCTGGTTGGTCATCGCCGGGTTGCCGGGGTGGTGCGCGTCCGGCTGCACGCCGCCGATCACGATCCCGGCCCCGGCATCGTCGGTGAAGCTGTTGCCGGTCACGGTGACCGCGGACGCGCCCAGGCCGACGCCGGACGCGTGGGCGTTGGCGTCGTTGCCGATGCCGAGCGCGACCTGACCCAGATGGGCGAACGTGTTCCCGCTGAAGGTGATGTTCGAGGCCGCCGAGACCTGCACTGCGGCCGGCGCCTGGTGCCAGCTGCTACGAGTCGCCTCGAACAACTGGCAGCCGGACTGGCAGGACGACAGGAAGTTCGAAGGCTGCTGGTACGTCTGGGCGAGGAACGCGCCGGACTGCTGGTCGGCGTACCCGATGGTGGAGCCCGGCGTCAGCCAGGTGGTGTGCGAGAACGCGACGCCCTGGAACGTGATGTCGTGCGCGGGCGCGGCGTAGCTGCCGGAGATCTGGAGAAGCGAGGTCAGCCGGGGCAGCTCGATGTCGTGGGCGGCCGGGTTCCATCCGGCCGGCGCCCGGTAGTAGAGCTGGCCGGCGGCCGGATCGAGGTACCACTGCCCCGCCCTGGTCAGGAACGAGTACGAGTTCTCCAGTTGCAGGCCACCGCCGGCGAACGGGCTGGCCAGGGTGTCGTACCCCCAGTTGTTGTTGTTCCAGGCCGGCTGCTGCATGGTGATGGTCGTGCCGGAGATCGACTGGACCGGCGCGTAGCGGTCGGTGAACGAGTTCTGGCTTTCCAGCTCGATCCGGTTCTGGGCGGGCAGGCCGGCCAGGTAGTTGAGCGCCGAGTTGGCGATCGTCATGCCGGTCGTGGTGAACCGGACGTCGCTGCGGTTGATGCCGATCGCGGCGCGCGGCGCCAGCGTGCCGTCGACGAAGAGCTGGCGGGAGTCGGCCCCGGCCGGCACCGCGGCGGCATAGATGTTGCTTGCCGAGTCGTGCAGGGTCCATCCGGTGACCTGCTGGCCGCCGGAGAGCACCGGCGCGCTCCCGGGTGCCGCCTGCCAGATCACCCGGTAACCGTTGGCGCCGGAGTCCGCGGAGCCCAGCGCCAGCGGAGCGGCCAGCCGGTAGACGCCGCCGGCAAGCTGCACGACGATATCGCCGGTCATCGCGCCGGTGAGGGCGCGCACCGCGGTGCGCGCCTGGGTCAGCGAGCACGGCGCCGCCGCGGAGCAGTCGGTGCCGCTCCCGGCCGGCGACGCGTACACGGTGGTCATCGTGGCGGCGTGCGACACGGCCGGAGCGGCGGCGACGCACCCGAGGGCGGCGACGACGGTGATCGCCGCCCTCGTGGTCCGGCCGGGTCCGCGGCCGGTTCGGGATCGAGGCATGATGGTTGCGCCTTGTCAGTGGTAGGCGGCGGCCACGAGGCTGGCCTGCACCGCGTTCTCGGTGGCGTCGGTGGGGAAGCCGGTGGTGATGGCGCCCTCGAAGAACTCGCCCTGGCCGCTGTGGCTGTTGTCGCCGCCGGTGCCCAGCAGCAGCGAGCTCTCGGTCTTCATCGGCGAGTAACCGTTGGGCAGCGCACCCGAGTACGGCGTGGTCAGTCCGCCGCTGGTCGCGTTGCCGTACTTGAGGGTGAAGTTGCTGGTGCCGTTGTTCTTCTCCCACGCGCTGACGAACGGGAAGTGCACGCCGGAGTTGTTGGGATCCTTGTTGGAGCCGGTGTTGGTGTGGTACATCCCGTTCTCCAGGTCGGCCTCGACCCACGGCCCGGTGCCGACGCACGGATTGTTGGCCCAGTCACCGAACCAGCAGGCGGTGCCCCACTCGATCGCGTTCATCGTCGCGTTGCCGGTGTCGGTGTGCGAGTTCTCGCCGCTGCCGTAGTCGAAGCAGCACCACTGGTTCACGTAGTTCGACGACGTGATCATGTAGATGCCCTCGGGGTGGGATCCGGTCGGCGCGTTCTTGGCGTTGTCGACCCGGTAACCGACGCCGGGCGTCACCTTCACGCCGTACGCCTTGTGGCCGCCGACGGTGATCGGCAGGGCCTCGGCGTCCGCGCCCACGTCGGCGCCGTTGGGCCCGGGGCCCTTCCAGAGGCCGCCCCACGAGATCGGCAGGTCGTTGTGATTAGCGGTCTGGTCGTAGATCTTGGTGATGGTGCACGCGGTGTTCGCGCAGAACGAGTCCTGCGTGGCGGCGTTCGCCACGCCGCCGGCGGACAGCGCGCCGACGTTCGTGTACGCCTTGTCCGACGCCCGCTGCACCTGGTAGAGCGGCCCGTTGTAGGACGCGAACAGCGCCCGGGTCGTGCTGTGTGCCCCGATGCACGGCGTACCACCGGCGGCGTAGATGTCACACGCCTGCTGCGTGGGTGGCGGGGTGGTCGGGGGCGGCGTGGTCGGCGCGTCGCTGGTCGGCACCGCGGTCGGCGTCGTCGTGGTCGGCGGCGTGGTCACGGTGCCGGTGCAGGTGACGCCGTTCAGGGTGAACGCGGCTGGGATCGGGTTGCTGCTGTTGTTCCAGGCGCCGTTGAACCCGAAATTCACGCTCCCGCCGGTCGGGATGCCGGCGTTGTAGGCCGCGTTGGTGACCGTGACCGCGGCGCCGGATTGCGTGTAGCTGCCGTTCCACAGCTGCGTCACGGTCTGCCCGGCTCCGAACGTCCAGGACAGCCGCCAGCCGTCGACCGGATCGCCCAGATTGCTGACGCTCACGCCGGCCCCGAAACCGCCGGGCCACTGGGAGCTGATCGTGTAGTCGACGTGGCATCCGGCCGCGGCGTGCGCGGCGGTCGCGGTGACGATTCCGCCCCCGGCCAGGACCGACGCGGCGGCGGCTGCCACCACCCACCGAATTTTCATCAGAACCTCCTTGCGGGACAGGACGAGTCCCGGCGGACAGGCTTCGCGCACGGCGCGACCCGTCCGGTGAGCCGGTGGAGGCACTGGTCCGGGCCGTCAAGCGCCGGGCCTGCCGCGGTGGAACGGCTGCCGCACCGGCAGCCGGCAGCGGCCGCCATGTGTCGCTGAAGTTAACGTTCACAACGTCATACGTCAAACGACACATGTCTATGTCCGCAGCAGGCGCGAACCCACCCCATTCGCGAGCCGCAACGTGAGCCTAGATTGACGATCATCGATGCAAAGGGCCCTATGCGCGGGAGTCATCCAAAGATTCAGCCTTCCAGGCGGAGAAGGACAGCTCCGGTGGGCGGGTAAGCATCCGGCGGGTTCGACGTGCTACGCGCGAGCCCCTCGTGTGTTCCGTCGGTGGCGCTGCGACGGCGGTCACGCCGCGCCACCGACGGGATTCGACCACTAACTACTACTGCAGGAGACCGATGGCCAGGTCCATTGGCCGTTGGTCGAGACGGTAAAGCCGAAGTTGTTGCCGCTGCCGTTGGGTTTGGCCACCATCACGTATTGGCTGGGCCAACTGGCGCTGGTGTTCCACGTGTTGTAGACGACCGATGGGGCCACCATGTTCACCGTCACCGTCCAGTTGCTGGAACCAGCGACCGAGACGTTGAGGTTGTACCAGTTGTTCCCGACCGTGCCGGCCGACAGCGTCGCGGTGCAGCCGCTGCTGCCACCGCCGCCCCCACCGCCACCGCCACCGCCGGTGCCGCGGCTGACGCTGACGTTGGAGTTACCACTTCCGCCACCCCAGGCCTCAGTCGCCATGATCTGGTAATTCATCGTGCCGAGGTTCATGCCGTGGCTGGCCCAGGCGTTGACGAAGTTGGGGAACGTGATGGTTCCACTGGTACGCGGCGAGTTGCGGATCGCGAGGTACTGCCAGAACGTCGCCGTGCCCTGGATGGAGGGTTGATTGACCTGCTGGTGCTTGATGATGGTGTACGTGCCACCGTCGCTGGTCATGGTGCCCATGTTCTGGCCGGAGTAGTTGGGCGAGCCCACGTAGCCGTCGATGACGTAGTACTCGACGAGCGGGTTCGTCGACCAGCCGTAGAGCGACAGCAGGTTGGTGCCGCCGGACGCGTTGAGGCTGCCCGAGTACGACACCGATTGGGAGGTGCTGCCCGGATTCCAGCCGACGCCGGCGACGAAGTCACCGATGCCGCTCCAACTGCTGGAATAGCTGCTGCTCGAGTTCAACGTCATACAGGCTGAGCCTTGGCCCGCGGTCCACATCTGGTAGTAGGTGCCGCCGCTGCTGCTGCTCTGGTTCGAGCAGATCTGGCTGGCCGCGCTCGCCGGGCCGGTCACGGCCAGCGCCGCGGCGGTCAGGACGACCGTACAGGCGCCGGACAGCAGCAGCATGAGCCGGCCGTGTCTACGACTCCGCGGGTGGTCCGGGACTTCGTTCATCAATGCTTCCTCCTCATGAGGACGGGCTGGGAGGTGCTGCGAACCGCCTTCGGCCGGACGAGACCGCCGACGGCTGGGTGCCACATGACGCGGTGGGCTGCCGGTCGTCGCTTGACCGAGCAGCCGGCTCCGAGTCGGGTCGCATCGACGACCTGTCGGCAAAATCGCCGCCCAGTAATGTGTGTCAATTACAGTGCACCTGGGACACGGAACTGTCAATCGACGCCCTTCAGTGGCTCACCCGATCGCCGGGCGACGATGGTCGTCGGAGTGGATAATCGCGATCGGCGGCCCGTCGGCCGAGCGCCGCCGGCCACCTCCAACCCGACGCCGGAGCAGCTAATTGGTCAGCCCGTACGACATCGAGGACGTCTTCCCCACCGATGCGGCGACCGTGCGTCTGCCGCGCCAACAGGCCGGCAGTACCGCGCGGAATCTGGCCGTCACTCTCCTGGCCGACTACACGTTGCGCACCCGAGCCTGGCTGCCGTCGGCGGCGATCGTCGCCCTGCTCGAGGAAGCCGGCATCGGCAGCGCCGCCGCCCGCACGGCCATCAGCCGGCTGTTCCGGAATCAGGTGCTGGAAAGCAGTCGGAACGGGCGTTACAGCTCCTACCGCATGACGACGGCCGCCGCCGCCGACCTGAGCGCGGGCGGCGCCTGGATCGCCGGATTCGGCACCCGGCCCGAGCCATGGGACGGATATTGGACCCTCGTGTCCTTCTCGTTCCCCCAGGATGAGCGCGGCGGGCGACGAGCCCTGCGAACCCAGCTGAGATGGCTGGGCTTCGCGCCCCTGTACGACGCGCTCTGGATCTCGCCGGACGCACCGAACCCGACCGTCAAGCAACGACTGGCGGCCACCACCCTGGGCACCATGACCATGTTCCACGCGCGCCAGGTGGAACTCGCCGCACCCGGCATGCGGGACCCGATCGAGGCGTGGGACGTCGCGAACATCGCGAGTCGCTACCACACCTTCATCCGGCGCTGGCAGCCACTGCTGCCCGAGATCCGCACCGGAACGGTCCTCGGCGCCGCCGCCGTGCGGGCCCGCACCGAGGTCATGGACGCCTACCGGCAGTTCCCCGTCATCGATCCGGAACTGCCGATCGAGCTGCTGCCCGCTCACTGGCCGCGGGCGGAGGCGCGGGAGATCTTCGTCGCCGTCTACGACGGGCTGGCCGCACCGGCCGAGGAACACGTGCGCGCCCTCGTCGCCCGGTTCGACGACGCTCCTCGCCGGGAGATCCGAGCCCACAGCACGGCGGAGTTGGCCGGTTCCTTCGTCCCCTCATGATGGGCGAGATGGCGACAAGCCTGCCGGCCGCACAAGGCGGCGCGGTAGTTCCGAACCCACGCGTCACAATGTGACGACCCTGGTCGTCCTGCAGACATGACGCTCTCCTTCACCCGCCGCGGCGCCGGGGTGCCGCTGATCCTGCTGCACGGCATCGGCTCCGCTCGCCAGGCGTGGGATCCCGTCCTCGACCGGCTCGCCGAACGTTTCGACGTGATCGCCGTCGACCTGCCCGGCTTTGGCGAATCCCCGGAACTGCCCTCGCACGTCGAACCACGGCCGGACGCCATCGCCGCCGCCGTGGCCGCCTTCCTCGACAGCCAGGGCATAGCGACACCGCATGTGGCCGGCAACTCGCTCGGCGGCTGGGTCGCCCTCGAGCTCGCCGCCACCCGCCCGCTCCGGTCGCTGGCCCTGCTCTCCCCGGCCGGCCTGTGGCACGGCCGAACCCCGCTGTACAACCGGATCAGCCTGCGCACCACCCGATGGCTCGCCAAGCGCTTCACCGCGCCGGCGTGCCGCCTCGTCCGGTACCGCGCCGGGCGGATCGCCGTCCTCGGCCAGACCCACGGGCAACCGTCCCTGATCACCGCCGCCTACGCCCGCACCGCCGTACGGGCGATGGCCGGCGGGCCCGGCTTCGACGCGACCATGAAAGCCACCGGGTCGCGCCGCTACCGTGCCGGTCCACCCATCGACGCGCCGGTCACCGTCACCTTCGGCTCGCGTGACCGCCTCCTGCTCCCCCGCCAGTCCCGCCATTTGAACGAACTGCCCCCGGGAACCCGCGTCGCCGAGCTGCCGGGCTGCGGACACGTCCCGATGGCCGACGATCCCGCCGCCGTCGCCGCGCTCATCGTCGCCGCCACCGAGCAATGTCGGGTTTGAGCCAGGGCTTAGACCCGATATTCGTGTCAGTCGGTGACCACCCGCCTTCAGCAGCCGCAGGCGCGAGGCCAGCCAGTCGAGCGACGTTGCCTCCGCGGGATCCGGCAACGCTCCCACCGGCATCCCTCCCCCGTGCGACCCACCATCGCATCGGAGAACACGGGGGAGGTGGACGATGCCTCAGGATCCGTTGATGAAGATCCCGCCGCTCTGGGTCGTGTCGGTGACCGGGGCGTAATTCGCGGTGAAGTAGGCCGACGACAGGCACAGGCCCGAGCCGGAGACCTTGGTGAACTGCTGGTTGGTGAAGGAGATCGAGTTGGTGGCGTTGTCGGCCGTGCCGGAGATGCTGCCAGAGGCCGGGCGGTAGACGCAGGTGATCGAGCCGAGGATCGTGTTGATCACGACCGTCGACTGGATCGAGCCGGAGATCGTCACGGCGTTCGTGGCGCTGTCCTCGCTGACCGTGTAGGGCAGGTTGTTCAACGTGACGCTCCGGACGCCGGTGGTGCCGAACACGTTGGTGGTACAGCCGGTGAAGGTCTGGCTGTCGAGCGTCTCGGTGGCCACGCCGCCCGCGGGCGGGTTGTCGGTGACGGTCGTCGAGAAGGTGGACGCGGAGCACTTCACCCCGCTGGTGCCGGTGGCGGTGGAGTAGAAGGTGGCAGACGTGCCGCTGGCCAGGGCTGCGGCCACGGTGTCGCCCACGGCGGCGTTGCTACCGCCCGCGGCGCCGACCGTGAGCACGGCCCCACTGTCGGCGTAGGCGGCGCCGGAAGCCACCAGGGTCGCGCACAACGTGCTGCCGGCGACGGCCGCGAGGTACAGATATCTGCGCATGGCTTTCTCCTGTTCGGACGGGACTGGTCAGGACGTTAACCAACCGGTAACAATCGGAGAGCTACCTGAAGTGCGCGTCCGGCGACGCCGAGTTGTCATTCCAGTTGGTAGATCCGCGCGTCTTCCGAAGCGGTTCGGCCGTCGCCACGGGGCGCAGATTGGTTTGCCGCAGCAGGCGCCCTTGCGTTACCAGCCGTCTTGACGCCGCATCGCAAGGAGCGCTGCGGGTGCTCGACTGCCGGGGTGGGCTTGGCGACCTTGGCCGCCGGGTTCGCGGCCCCGGTGATGATGCCGTCAGCGACCGCCCGTTCGTACAGGCACCGCAACGCCGAGAATCGCCGACGGATGAAGGATCAGCCGCTGCTGGGTGGGCAGTGCGGCGAGCAGGATCCGGTCTGGCCTGCAGCCGGCAGGCCCGACGCACCTCGACGAGCAACAACAAGACGCCGTGCGGGCCGAGCTCTCGGTGTCCAAGCGAATCGACCATCGTTGTCACATGGCGGGCGGTAGTTGTCACCGCGCCGCCATCGACGCCGAACTGGCCGACCTGGCGACCATCCGCCAAACCCCGACCAAGATCCTCGAAACGAGCTGACCGCATCCGAGCCGGCCGTCATCAGCGGTGACGGAATATCCCCACGCTTGTGGACGACAGCCGGAAAACGTCACACCCGAGCGGTTGACTCGACCCCGCCCAGCGCAGGGGTGGGGGCGGGACGGGGGCTCGGCTGATCAACAGCGGAGCGAGCCACGGGGCCGGGCTGTGCGAGGGTGGCAGTGCCGGCCTGTCGCCTGACGGCGAGCCAGGCTATCCAGCCGGTGCCGACGATGAATCCGAGGGTGAGGATGCGGTAGAGCACGACGGCGGCGATGGCGGTCGCGCTTCCGGCGCCGGTGGCGACCAGGGCGACGATCAGGGCGCTGTCGATGATGCCCAGGCCGCCCGGGACGATCGTGATGCCGCCGGCGGCCATGCCGGCGCAGAAGGCCAGCAGCACCTGGGTTCCGCGCGGCAGGTCGTCGCTGACGGCGCGCAGGCACATCCACAGGGCGGCGGCGTCGAAGAGCCAGTTGAGGACGGAGTGGCCGATGGCCGCCGCGCCGTGCCCGGGGCTCAGGCGGGCGGCGCGCAGCTGGTCGACGAAGCCGCGGACTTGATCGATCCCGTGGTCCCGCGGGCGGCGAAGCAGCCGGTTGACGCGGACCAGCCCGGCGCGGGCCACCGGCTCCAGCCGGTCGGGGTTCGCGGTGATCCAGCGGATGCCGAGGACGAGCAGCACGCCGGCGAGGGTGAGGCCGACGAGCGTACGCCATTGCGGTGTGCCGCCGGCGGCGACCGCGCTCGCGGCGCTGACCAGGGCCAGGCCGGCCGTGGACAGGATGCCGCTGAACGCGATGGCCCAAGTCGCCACGGCGGGCCCGGCACCGAAGCGGCGCATCTGCTGGTAGTTGAGCCTGGTGGAGAAGGCCGCCCCGCCGGGCAGGGTGACGCTCAGCGAGTGGGCGGCGTAGGCGAGCGCGATGTGCCGGCGCAGCGGGGCGCGGACCCCGGCCGAGCGCAGCAGCCGGCGTTGCATCCGGGCGTACGCGCTCATCGCGGCGATCTCCAGGGCGAGGCCGGCCGCGAGCCAGCCGGGCCGGGGCGCACGGATCTGGGCCAGGGCAGCGGTCAGGGACGACCAGCCCAGTGCCAGCTCGACGGCGAGCACAATGACCACGGCGCCCGCGACGATCCGGGGAAGCAAGCGGCGCACGGTTCGGGCTCGCGCGGTACCGGCTCCCCCGTCGGCCGCCGCCGCCACGGTAGCGGAGGCGTCGGCGCCGCTCGCCCGAGCAGCGACGGAGCCGCCGGCTTGGGCCACGCCGGTCGCCGCGGGCCGGGCGGGCTTGGTCCGGGGCGTGGCGGGCATCGCGCGAGTCCCGGTGTGCTTGGCGCAGGGCCCGGCGAGCTTGGTTCGAGGCCCGGCCGACTTGGCGCGAGGTCCGGCGGCGTCACCGCGGAGCCCGGCCGACTTGGCGGGAGGCCCGGCGGCGTCACCGCGGAGCCCGGCCGACTTGGCGGGAGGCCCGGCGGCGTCACCGCGGAGCCCGGCCGACTTGGCGCGAGGTCCGGCGGCGTCACCGCGGAGCCCGGCCAGGTCGATGTGAGGCAGGGCGGCGGCACCGCCGATCCGGGCAAGGTCGGCGCGAGCCAAGGCGGCGGCACCACCGATCCCGGCAAAGTCAGCCAGAGGCCCGGCAGCGTCACCACCGAGCCCCGCAAACCCGGCGCGGTGCCGGGCCGGCTTCGAGCGGTGGCGGGCGAGGTTCGCTCGATGGCGGGCGGGCGCGGGCCGGGGGCCGGCGGATGTGGTGTGGAAACGGCCCGCCAGATGCCACGCGACGCCGGCCAGCGCGGCGCCGGCGATGCCGTCCAGGATGTAGTGGTTGGCGGTCAGCACGACGGTTGCGTCCATGGCCAGGGTGAGCGCGACCGCGGCGACGCGCAGCCGGCGTCGGGCAGCCACCTGGGCGGCGTCCGACCGACCACCATGCCGTACATCGAGCTGCGAGGGTACGCGGCGGTGGCGGTCGTCATGGTGTGCCTCCTGGAAGCCGCCGCGGTGGACACCGCGGCGGCCGGTCAAATGCCGATGTGGTTCGTCAGCCTCGCGATGGCGCCGGCTATCTCGCCGTCCGGCAGGACGGTGCCGGGTTGGACGTGCACGACCCAGTCGATGTCGTGGTCGCCGCTGGCGGGCCGGCGGGCGGAGACCGAGCCGACCACGCGGCCGTCGTGCCACAGCGGAGCGTGGGCCAGCGTGGTGGCGCCGATCCGCTCGCGGGCCAGGCGCAGCAGCCGGTCCGGGGCCGCGGTGCGCAGGACCACGTCGGGCGCCTCCTCGGGTCGCCTGCTGACCAGGCGCAGCTGGGCTCGCCCGGCGTCCCAGCAGGCCTGTTCGACCTGGTCCCAGCCGAGCCGGTACCAGAATCCGGTACCCGGGTTCTGGTAGTGGATGGCGTCCCGGGTGGCGACCAGGCGCCGCCCGGTGTGCATGTCGCGCTCGGTGAGCAGGGCGCGCTCGCCCCTGGCCAGGATGGGCCGGGTCGAGCGGGCCGCTCGGTGGCGGCCCGTTCCGGTCGCGGCGCGGGCGGCGAACACTCCGCGCCATGGAGCCGCTGATACCGACATGGCTGCCTCCTCGGTCGGGCCGGCCGGTCAGTGCCGGACGAAGACCGCGTTGACGGTGAGGGTGTTCTTCATCGAGGCCATGCCCATCTGGTTCCAGGTCAGGCCGTAGTCGGAGCGGTCGATCTCGACCTCCGCCTCGATGCCCACCTCGTCGTCGCCCGAGGCGGTGATCCTGGCGGGGAAGGTCAGCGGCCGGTTGCGGTCGCGGATGCGGAGCTTGCCGGCCACGATCGCCTGGTCGCCGGAGGGGGTGACGCTCTCGACGGTGAAGACGACGTGCGGGTAGGTGTCCGCCTCCAGGAAGTCGGCGGATCGCAGGTGGGTGTCGCGCCGCTTGTTCCGGGTGTCGATGGAGGCCGCGGCGACCAGGAGGCGCCCGCTGACCCGGCCGTCTTCGGACAGCACGCCCTCCCCCGAGACCTCGCCGAAGACGCCCTTGACCGGTGCCAGGCCCCACATGCTCTTGCTCCGCAGCCCGACGGTCGTGCGCCCGGCGTCGAGCCGCCACATCCCGGCCAGCGAGCCGTCGGCCAGCCGCGCCCGCAGCCGCGGCTCCGTCATGCGTACCGACATCGCCATCTCGTCCTCCTCAAATATTTGGTTTGAACATCAGAACTGTTTTGCTTGACGAACCGTATAGACTGCTGGTCAGCGAAGTCAAGGGAGGAACATGGCGGCGGAGACCAACGACACAAAGCACAGCGCGGCGTGCCTGCGGCTCATCCAGCTGCTCCCCCGCATCACCCGCGGCATGCGGCGATCCCAGGACCGCGCCGCACCGGAGACCATCACCCCGCTGGGCCCTCGGCACGTCGCCGCCCTCGAGCAGCTGCGGGCCGGCCCGGTCGTCGTGGGCAGCCTCGCCGCCCGGCTGGGCCTGACCCTCTCCACGGTCAGCGGCGTGCTGGCCGACCTCGACCGGGCGGGCTTCGTCGTGCGCGAGGCCGACGCCGGCGACCGGCGGCGCACCATCGTGCGGATCACCCCGGCCAAGGAGGCCGAGATCCGGCAGTGGCTGGACAGCGCCGCCCAGCCGGTGGCCCGCGTCCTGGATCGGCTCGACCCGGCCGAGCAGGCCACCTTCCTCAAGGCGATGGACATGCTCGAAGCCGAGCTGCGCACCGAGGAGAGATAGCGGGCCGAAACGGCTCCCCGCCGAGGAGACCCGGGTGGCCGCGCGACGCCTGCTAGTCGGCATCCTCAGCTCGAAGCTCATCACGCAAAGCGCCGCCCAGGCGGCGCAGCCGTCGCTGTACGCCGCGACCGTGCCCGGCGTCGACGGCGGCCAGTTCTACGGCCCCGACCGACTCGGCGAACTCCGCGGGCACCCCACACTTCGACGTTCGGACTGCCTGGCCGCCAACGCTCTCGCCGCGGCGCTTTCCCTAGCTTCCGTACCGGGGTCAATCTGCTGCGGGCCCTCTTCCTCGACCCCGCCGAGCGAGAGCTACGAATGGGTTGCCTCGCTGCATAGTTCTCACCCGACAAGCACAGACGTGGAAGGGGGATGGGGAGACGTGCCCGCGAGGGCCCGGCCCCGACTACCGATGCGAGTGATCAGAGTGACCGACGGCCCCGCGTACCAGTGACAGGGCCGCTGCCGTAGTCGAGGCTGCTCCTGTGCCTGGATCAGCTTTCTCCTGGCCGTAGTCGCGCAACGTTTCCGACATCCGGTACCGGGCGGTCTGACCCACGTACTCTGCGGACGGCCGCGCTCGAAATGCCGAACGGCGGCCCGCTGAATCAGTCGGGCCGCCGTTCGCAGAATGGGGATCAGAGCGAGCGGATGTTCTCCGCCTGCAGACCCTTCTGGCCCTGGGCGATGTCGAACTCCACCCGCTGGTTCTCATCGAGGCTGCGGAAGCCGCTCGACGCGATCGCGGAGAAGTGGGCGAAGACGTCCGCGCCACCGCCGTCCTGAGCGATGAAGCCGAAGCCCTTGTCGCCGTTGAACCATTTCACGGTACCTGTAGCCATGTCTGCTCCTTCGCAGGCTGTGGGCTCGCCGTATGCGGACCCTGACGCCGCCGCGTTGATCACCCGCGCCGAACCGACACGACAAACGAAAAAGCGCCTGGCTGGGTTTCAGATAACCCCATCAGGCGCTGGAAACGTCTACGGAAATCAAAACTGCAACAACAGGACCATAGCACAGACGCGTCGTAGTCCCGATCTCCCCGATGTGCGTCCCTGTTGTTCCGGTGCAGCGGTACGCGGATCGGCAGGTTCTCGGGGCGCGGCAGACGGTCCTTCTCGTGCTGGAGAAGGACCGTGCGGCGTCGAGTCAGGCCGCGCCGGTCTGCTGGCGGCTTTGGAGGTTGCGGTTGAGCTGGAGGGCTTCTTCGAGCTGGTCTTCCAGGATGATGATCCGGCAGGCCGCCTCGAGTGCGGTGCCGTGGTCGACCATCTCGCGAGCTCGCGCGGCCAGACGCAGCTGGTAGCGGGAGTAGCGGCGGTGTCCACCGGAGGAGCGGAAGGGGATGATCAGTTTCGCCTCGTCGAGGCGGCGCAGGAAGTCCTGCGACGCGCCCACGATCTCGGCGGCGCGGCCCATGGTGTAGGCGGGGTAATCGTCGTCGTTGAGCATGTCGTCGGGTTGGGCCATACATTCCTCGTCATGAACGAGGGCCCCGGCGCAGAACGCGCCGGGGCCCGGGGTTACGGGTGGATACACCATCTACCGACAGGTTCGTCGGCTTGTCGTTTCCGCACCGTGCCGCCATCAGCGTCGGGTGCGAGGATCGCATAAGCGTGACCGGAGACCACCTCACGTTCGATGGCACTACGGTGTCCACCACAGAACTGCAACTACGTCCTGATGGCGGGCGATCCAACGGTTTCCAGCCCTCCCTTTCCTCTTCTTCCCTTTACCTGCGGTGCTACCCGCCGGTGTCGGAGCCCACGCGACTTCACGGCCCCGCACACGTACGGCGGATCCTTCCTGCATCAGGCGGAGCCCGAACCTGCACCGGCCCTGCCTGCGGTTGCCCTGACCTGGAGTTACGTCAAGGTCTTGTCGTGCACGTGCCATGTTGCGTGCGGTGACTTGGGTCCACCGCAGTTGCCGAGCGAGCCACGAGAAGTTCCGGGCCCTGCGTTGACGCTCGGCATGTTACGTCAGCGTCTTCAACGGATCTCTGTCGTCAACGAGGGAAAGATTACCCAGACCTACCGAGGATGTCTAGTCTCAGCAGACCAGATTTTCTCGGCCGTTGACCATAGCCATCCTGGCCGTGCCGCCGGCCCGCGCCGATGTATGCCCCAGAGGCGGGACCTCGGCTGTCGAGACCGGGCCAAGGTCCGTTGCTCGAACAGTCGGAACCAAAGTCGCGCCACGCGTCCGAGCAAGGCGGCGAGCTGCTCCGACCGCCCGGCAAGCGATCGGCCGGCGATGGTCATGGCGTTATGGCGACGATGCTTGGTAACCACAGTTCGGTGTTCGCGGGCGACGAGTCCCAGCGGTGTTCCGGGCTCCCCCGCAACCTGCGGCGACAGCGGGCGCCCGAGCGCGCCACCGACGGCAACGGGACACCGGGCGTTTGTCGCGGTGGGTCCGGTTGTCCGCTGGTTCAGCGGCGACGGCGTCCGGATCAGGCGGCGCTGCGTTCGCTGGTTGCTCTGCGGCGCAGGTTCGGGTCGAGCAAGGCCGGGGGCACGTAGGCCTGGTCGAGGCGGGTGACGTCGGTGCCGGGCGGGACGGTCTCGTCGATCCTGTCGAGGATGTCGTCGGTGAGCGCTACGCCGATGCCCGTGAGCAGGTCGTCGAGCTGTTCCGCGGTGCGCGCGCCGAGCAGCGTGCTGGTCACGCCCGGGTGGGCGATGGTGAAGGCCATGGCGAGGTGGGTCAGCGGCAGGCCGGCCTCGTCGGCGAGCGGGACGGGAGGACTGTGCCGGATACCACCGCTTCGAGGGGGAGCGCGGGCGCGCGCCGGATGCGCACCGACGCACAGCGCAACGTCGAGTCGCTGCTCGAAGCAGCGAAATCGGTCTTCGCCACGTCTGGCGTCGACGCGCCCGCGAAGGAAATCACCGATCTGGCCGGCGTGGGAGTCCGGAATCAGCCCCCAAGACCTGCTGTACGCGGTCGCAAAACTGTGCGCGCCCCTTCCGGGCGAGGAACCCGACCACGTGCGTCGCATGATCACGCTCATCGTCGATGGACTTCGGGCCGGCGGAATCCAGCGCTGACCCATCCTCTCGTGCCGCGGCCACTCGCCATGCCCAGGGTCCTCGGTACCGGAATATCGGGTATCTGGTGCCATCCTTTGGAGCTATGCTCGCCCGTCCGAGGCATGCGCGGTCTCGATCTCCTGGACCAGGCGCCACGCGGGGGTGCCGGGCCGGGCGATGACGACGACCGGGTCCCCGCGGTCGGTCCACGTCCGCCGGACGAGTTCGAGCGCCCGGTCGACCGCCGCCGCCACGTCGCCGTGGGCGCCCGATCGCAGCCAGGCCCGCAACCCGTGGTTGTGGGCGGCCACGATGCCGGCCGCGATGACGCCGGCCCTGATTCCGCCGTCTGGCAGCGTGGCGAACCGCTGGTCCAGGTAGGAGGCCAGCGCCCGCTCATACCGCCACACCACCGTTTTCTCGTACGTCCTGAGCGCCGTCACCTCGCGGGTCAGCGCGTACCGGCGTACCGAGAATTCGGGGTTCTGCGCGTACATCCGCATGACCAGCCGTGCGGCGTCGCACGCCCGTGCGACCGGGTCCGGATCCTGGGCGCTCTCGCGCAGGTACGCCACCATGCGGGCCAGGGTGCCCTCGTGGTCGGGGAACGCGACCGCTTCCTTGGTCGGGAAGTAGCGGAAGAACGACCGCCGGCCCACACCGGCGCGGACCGCGATGTCGGCAACGGTCGCGCCGTCGTAGCCGCGCTCGGCGAACAGTTCGAAGGCGGCCGACACGAGGGCCGTGCGCGTGGTCTCGCCCTCTAGGCCGTCGTGTTCCTCACTCATAGGCCAGGAATCTACCGGTCCCCTCGACGTATGGCACCAGGAATGTAAATATGGGGTACTGGGTGCCACACTGCGAGAGAGGTAGGCCCGTGTCGTCCTTCGACTACTTCACGCTGTCCGAGGAGCACCGGATGCTCCGCGAAGCCGTCCGCGACCTGGCTAGGGACAGGATCGCGCCGCACGCCGCCGACGTCGACGAGCAGGCCCGCTTCCCCCAGGAGGCGCACGACGCGCTGGTCGCCAACGACCTGCACGCCGTACACGTGCCCGAGGAGTTCGGCGGCGCCGGCGCGGACGCGCTCGCCAGCGTCATCGTGATCGAGGAGGTCGCCCGGGTCTGCGCCTCGTCCTCGCTGATCCCGGCGGTCAACAAGCTCGGCTCGTTGCCGCTCGTCCTGGCCGGTTCCGAGGCGCTGAAGAAGCGGTACCTGGCTCCGCTGGCCGCCGGCGACGCGATGTTCTCCTACTGCCTCTCCGAACCGGGCGCCGGATCGGACGCGGCCGGCATGACCACCCGGGCCGTCCGCGACGGCGACCACTATGTCCTCAACGGCGTCAAACGCTGGATCACCAACGCCGGCGTCTCCGAGTACTACACGGTCATGGCCGTCACCGACCCCAGCCGCAGGTCCGGCGGCATCTCCGCGTTCGTCGTCGAGAAGTCCGACCCCGGCGTCACCTTCGGCGCCCCCGAGAAGAAGCTCGGTATCAAGGGCTCCCCCACCCGCGAGGTCTACCTCGACAACGTCCGCATCCCGGCCGACCGCATGATCGGCGACGAGGGCACCGGCTTCGCCACCGCGATGAGGACCCTCGACCACACCCGCATCACCATCGCCGCCCAAGCGCTCGGCATCGCGCAGGGCGCCCTCGACCACGCCACCGCCTACCTGCGCGAACGAAAGCAGTTCGGTAAACCGCTCGCCGACTTCCAGGGCCTGCAATTCATGGTCGCCGACATGGCCATGAAGATCTCCGCCGCCCGCGCCCTGACCTACCAGGCCGCCGCGGCCTCCGAGCGCGGCGACGCCGACCTCACCTACCAGGGCGCCGCGGCGAAATGCTTCGCCTCCGACGTCGCGATGGAGGTCACCACCGACGCCGTCCAGTTGCTCGGCGGCTACGGCTACAGCCGCGAATACCCCCTGGAGCGCATGATGCGCGACGCCAAGATCACCCAGATCTACGAGGGCACCAACCAGATCCAGCGCGTCGTCATGTCCCGCAGCCTCCTGCGTGCCGCGGACACCGGCAAGCGGAACTGACATCGCGCGCGGTGGCCAGCGACGGGCCGTACCAGATCAGTGGGCGGCCCGGCACGAGCACCGTCCGCCGGCCGGGGAACGCCTCGGGGCCGTCACACGTTGCGCCGATACTGGCCGCCCACCGCGAAGAACGCGTCGGAGATCTGCCCGAGCGAGCAGCACCGGGCCGCGTTCATCAGCTCGGCAAAGAGGTTCTCGCCGGACATCGCGGCCTGCTGCAGCCGGGCCAGCGCGGCCGGCGCCTCGTGCGCGTGCCGGGCGTGGAAGTCGGCCAGCCGGTCGAGCTGAGACTGTTTCTCGGCCTCGGTCGCGCGGGCCAGTTCCAGGCCGGTGGCGGCTTCGGCGCTCGGGCCGAGGAACGTGTTGACCCCGACGATGGGCAGCGTGCCGTCGTGTTTGCGCTGCTCGTAGAGCATGGATTCGTCCTGGATGCGGCCGCGCTGGTAGCCGGTCTCCATGGCGCCGAGGACGCCGCCGCGGTCGGCGAGCCGGTCGAACTCGGCCAGCACCGCCTCCTCGACCAGGTCGGTGAGCAGATCCACGGCGTACGACCCCTGCAGTGCGTTCTCCACCCCGGCCAGGCCCCACTCCGCGTCGATGATCATCTGGATGGCCAGCGCCCGGCGCACCGACTGCGTCGTCGGCGTGGTCACCGCCTCGTCGTACGCGTTGGTGTGCAGGCTGTTGGCGTTGTCGTAGATCGCGCACAACGCCTGCAACGTGGTCCGGATGTCGTTGAAGTCCATCTCCTGGGCGTGCAGCGACCGGCCGGACGTCTGGATGTGGTACTTCAGCTTCTGCGAGCGCTCATCCGCGCCGTAGAGCTCGCGCATCGCGATCGCCCAGATCCGGCGGGCGACCCGTCCGATCACGGTGTACTCGGCGTCCATCCCGTTGGAGAAGAAGAAGGACAGGTTGGGCGCGAAGTCGTTCACGTCCATCCCCCGCGCCCGGTACGCCTCCACATAGGTCAGTCCATTGGCAAGAGTGAACGCGAGCTGACTGATCGGATTCGCGCCCGCCTCGGCGATGTGGTAGCCGCTGATGCTGACCGAGTAGAAGTTGCGCACCCGGTGGGCGATGAACCACTCCTGCATGTCGGCCATGCAGCGCAGCGCGAAATCGGTCGAGAAGATGCACGTGTTCTGGCCCTGGTCCTCCTTGAGGATGTCGGCCTGCACGGTGCCGCGCACGGTCGACAGCGTGCGCGCGACGACCGCCTCGCGGGGCTCGTCCGGGCGTGCCGCGAGCTGCTGGTCGATGGCCGCGTTGAGGAACATGGCCAGGATCGCCGGCGCCGGCCCGTTGATCGTCATGGAGACCGACGTCTTCGGGCCGCAGAGGTCGAAACCGGCGTACAGCTCCCGCATGTCGTCGATGGTCGCGATCGACACCCCGGAGGTGCCGACCTTCCCGTATACGTCGGGGCGGGGATCGGGGTCGCGGCCGTACAGGGTGACCGAGTCGAACGCCGTGGACAGCCGGGTCGCCGGCTGGCCCTCGCTGAGCAGGTGGAAACGCCGGTTGGTGCGGAACGCGTCGCCCTCCCCCGCGAACATCCGCGCCGGCGCTTCACCGGCACGTTTCAGCGGGAAGACACCGGCGGTGAACGGGAACGCGCCCGGCAGGTTCTCCGCCCGCAGGAACCGGACCAGCTCGCCGTCGTCGCCGTCGCGCGGCAACGCGACCCGCGGAATCGTGCTGCCGGACAGCGTCGAGCGGGTCAGCGGCGTACGGATCTCGGTGTCCCGGACCCGGTAGACCAACTCGGCCTGCCGGTACGCCTGCCGGGTCGCCGGCCACCGGTCGAGGCCGTCGCGCACGTCCGCGGCCAGGTCACGCTCGGCCTGCTCGTGCAACCGGGCCACGTCCTCGTCGCCCGGCAGCAGCTCGCGGACGGTCGCCAGATGCTGCCGGCGCCGGGCGATCGCCATCTGGTCCGCGGTGGTCGCGTGATAGGCCCGCACGGCGTCCGCGACCTCCGACAGGTAACGCTCACGTCCGCGCGGCAGCACCGAGGTCAGCCCGGTCGACACCCGTCCGGCCACCGGCGGCAGGACCCCTTCGAAACCCTTCATCCCGTACGCGGTGAGCAGGCTCTTGACGTGGTGGTAGAGCGCGGTCACGCCGTCGTCGGCGAACCGGGCGGCGCTGGTGCCGAACACCGGCATCTCGGCCCACGGCGTCCCGAACGCCTCCCGGTTGCGCACCAGCTGGCGGGCCACGTCCCGCCGGGCGTCCTCGCCGCCGCGACGCTCGAACTTGTTGATCGCCACCACGTCGGCCAGGTCCAGCATGTCGATCTTCTCGAGCTGGCTGGCCGCGCCGAACTCGGGCGTCATGACGTACAGCGAGACCGCCGCGTATTCGGTGATCGCGGCGTCGCCCTGGCCGACGCCGGGCGTCTCCACGATGACCAGGTCGTGGCCGGCCGCCTGGCACGCCGCGATCACCTCGGCCAGGTGCGCCGGGACCGTCCCGTCCGCGCGACGGGTGGCCAGCGAGCGGAAGTAGACGACGCCCGGCGCGATGCTGTTCATCCGGATCCGGTCGCCGAGCAGCGCGCCGTTGCCCCGTCGCCGGGTCGGATCGATGGCGATCACCGCGACCCGCAGCTTGTCCTCGCCGTCGGTGCGCAACCGCCGGACCAGTTCGTCGGTGAGCGACGACTTGCCCGACCCTCCGGTGCCGGTGATGCCGAGTACCGGCACCGGGCGCCGCCCGGCCGCTTCGACGACCGCGGCCGCGAGTTCCGGGTCGGCGCCCGCCTGCAGCACGGTTATCGCCCGCGCCAGCGCCGCCTCGTCGCCCGCGACCAGCGCCGCCAGGTCGACCGGCTGCGCCGACGCGTCGACGTCGCAGTCGCGGACCAGCTCGTTGATCATGCCGGGCAGGCCGAGTCGCTGCCCGTCGGCCGGGCTGAAGATCCGCACCCCGCGCGCGGCGAGCGCGGCGATCTCCTCCGGCACGATCGTGCCGCCCCCGCCGCCGTACACCCGCACGTGCCCAGCGCCGCGCTCGGCCAGCCGATCGACGAGATAGCCGAAGTATTCGACGTGGCCGCCCTGGTAGGACGAGACCGCCACGCCCTGCGCATCCTCCTGCACCGCCGCGGTGACGACCTCCTCGACGCTGCGGTCGTGCCCGAGGTGGATCACCTCGGCGCCCTGCGCCTGCAACAGCCGCCGCATGACGTTGATGGCCGCGTCGTGCCCGTCGAACAAGCTGGCCGCCGTGACGAAACGGACCGGATGCATCGGAACGTGAAGGGTCATGAAGAGATACTAGGCCGTCCTACTGTTGGACGTCCACGCATCTGCGGTCACCACTAGGATGTCGCTCATGCCGTCCGACCCGATCGCCGAGGCCCACCGCCTGTGGGTCGCGCACGGCTGGGCGGACGCCGCCGACGGCATGGCCGCCATCACCTCACTGATGCGTGCCCAGCAGATCGTCCTGGCCCGGGTCGAGGCCGTGCTCAAACCGCACGGCATCACCTTCGCCCGCTATGAAGTCCTGATGCTGCTCTACTTCAGCCGCCGCCACTCGCTGCCCATGACCTTCATCGGCGAACGGCTGCAGGTCCACCCCACCAGCGTCACCAACGCCGTCGACCGCCTTCAGGCCGCCGCCCTGGTCCGCCGCACCCCCCACCCTCACGACCGCCGCTCCACCATCGTCGAGCTGCTCCCCGCCGGCCGCGAAGTCGCCGAGGCCGCCACCGCCGACCTCAACGACCAGGTCTTCGGCGCACCATGGATCAAGCCGGCCGAGATCACCAACCTGATCGAGGTGATCGCCCAGATCCGCCGACAGGCCGGCGACTTCTGAGGTACGCGCCGCATCCGCGACCACGCAGCCCGTCCATACAGGGCTGCCGGAGTTGACGGAGACGATCTCGGAGATTTCCCCGCGGTACGTGGCTCGCGACGGGGCGGTAACGGACCAGGCACAACGGCTCGCACGGGAAGGATAGAAGTCCGCAAGGTGTCAGGCGGCTGGCCGTCAAGAACTGAGTTCAGGCCGGCAGACCGACCACGAGTTCGTCGTTGTCCACCCGGACCGGGTAGACCTTGAGCGGTGGCTGACCGGTCTTCGAGCAACCGGTCGCCAGTTCGAAGATATGTTGGTGCAACGGGCACATGACGACCTCCGCGTCGATGAGCCCGTCGGCGATCGGGCCGCCCGCGTGCGGGCAGACCGCCGACACCGCTCGCAGTTCGCCGTTGCGCAGCCGGAAGACGGCCACCATCTCGTCGCCGACCGGGTACGCCCGGCCCTCACCGACGGGCAGGGCAGTCACCGAGCCGAGCCGATGTTCCATGGTCGCGGTCGTCATTGCGCACCTCCGTTCGACGGGCCCGCGACGGCGGAGCCGACCGCCGGCACCGGACCGGTGACCGCGCCGTTGCCGGCGCGGACCGGTACGAGCGGCAGGGACCGCAGCGGAAGGGCGGTTCTGAACTGGCCGGGGACGACCGGTTCCTGCCCTTCCTTCCACGGGTCGCGGTACGCGCCGACGGCCGCCTCCATCCGCGAGTCGAGTCCTTCGCCCAGATCTTCGGTGTCGTCGACGATCAGTGCGCGGAGGCGTTCGATCCCGACCCGGGGCACGAACGAGTACGTGCGCTCCAGCCAGTTGGCGTTCTCCCGGTAGTACTGGAGAAACCGGCCGGTCAGGGTTATCACCGCCGCGGGACTGTCCACCGTGGCCAACAGGTCGCCCTTGCGGATGTGGGCGCCGGCCGCGCCGCCGACGTAGATCTCCCATCGCCCGCCTTCGATCGCGACGACTCCGAGATCCTTCACGTACGCCTCGGCGCAGTTGCGTGGGCAGCCGGTGACCGCGAGCTTCATCTTCGCGGGGCTCTCCAGGCCCTGGAACTTCGACTCGATCGCGATGCCGAGCGCGGTCGAGTCGCCGAGCCCGAACCGGCAGAAGTCGCTGCCCACGCAGGTCTTCACGGTCCGCATGCTCTTGCCGTAGGCGTACCCGGACGGCATGTCGAGGTCGGCCCAGACGGCCGGCAGGTCTTCCTTGCGGATGCCGAGCAGATCGATCCGCTGGCCGCCGGTGAGCTTCACCATCGGCACCCGGTACTTGTCGGCGACGTCCGCGATCCGGCGCAACTGGGCCGGAGTGGTGACGCCGCCCTTCATCTGCGGCACGACCGAGAAGGTGCCGTCGCGCTGGATGTTCGCGTGCACCCGGTCGTTGATGAAACGCGCGCCACGCTCGTCCTCGTACTCGTCGCCCCACATCATGCGTAGCAGCGAGACCAGGCCCATCTTGCTCTTGGCATCCTCCTTGCCGCCGGCGAGCGTGTCGAAGACGGCCGAGACGCTCTTCAGGCCGTGCTCCCGGATGGCCGTCATGAGAGCCGGCTTGTCCAGCGGAATGCCCGGGACGTACCAAGCGGCGGAGGGGTCCTGCTCGACCTCGCCGCCGGCCGCCCACTCGACGATCTGCGCGACCAGGGACCGGCAGGAACCGCAGCCCTTGCCGGCCCGGGTGGCGTCCATCACCCCGTTGAGCGTTTTCACCCCACCGTGGACGGTGGAGACGAGGGCGCCCTTGCTGACCCCGTTGCAGTTGCAGACCTGCGCCGCGTCGTCCAACTCGGCGGCGGAAACCTCGGTGGCCGGCCCGCCGAGGTCGAAGAGCAGCCGCACTCGCTCCTCCGGCAGCGGCAGTCCCCGGTCGAATGCCTGCATCAGGAAGCCGACCTTGCTGACGTCGCCGAGCAGCGTCGCGCCGACCAGGCGCTCGTCGCGGATGATGACGCTCTTGTAGACGCCGCGTCGCGGCTCGGCGAAGACGACGAACTCGTCGTCTTCTCGTTCCGGCGCGGTGATGCCCATCGCGGCTACGTCGACGCCGGCGACCTTCAGCTTGGTCGCCGTCCGGGAGCCGTGGTACGAGGCCGTCGGATTCCGCCCCGTGATGTGGTCGGCGAGCACCTTTGCCTGGTCCCAGAGCGGGGCAACCAGACCGTACGTCTGGCCGCGGTGCTGCACGCATTCCCCGACGGCGTAGATGTCCGGCTCGTCGAGGACGCGGAGGTGGTCGTCGACCAGGATCGCGCGTTCCACCGGCAGGCCGCTGAGCTCGGCCACCTCGGTGTTGGGCCGGATGCCGGCGGCGACCACCACCATGTCGCAGGGTATGGTCCGGCCGTCGGCGAACCTGACGCCCTCGACCTTCTCCTTACCCAGTACGGCGTTCGTCCTCGCATCGAGCTCGACGGCGATGCCGAGCCGTTCCACGCTCTTGCGCAGGATGGCGCCGCCCTGCGCGTCGAGCTGGCTGTTCATCAGGTGACCGGCCGCGTGGACGAGGGTCACCGCGACGCCGTACTGCTGGAGTCCGCGTGCCGCCTCCAACCCGAGCAGTCCGCCGCCGATGACCACGACGCGTTCGTGGTCGCGGGCGTAGCGGATCATCCCGCGGGTGTCCTCGATCGTGCGGAACGTGAAGACGCCCTGGTGATAGCCGCGCTTCGGGTTGCGCATTCCATCGATCGGTGGGACGAACGGCCGGCTGCCGGTGGCGATGATCAGCTTGTCGTACGGCGTGACCGACCCGTCGTCCGCGTGGACCGTGCGCGCGAAGCGGTCGATCCGGTCGATGCGCACGCCGGCCCGTAGCGTGATCCCGTTCTCGGCGTACCAGGGAAGGCTGTTGAGGAAGATGCCGGCCTCGTCCTCCGCGCCGGAGAGCACATTGGACAGCAGGATCCGGTTGTAGTTGCCGTACGGCTCCTCGCCGAACATCGTGATGCTGAACCGGTCCCGCCCGCCCCGCTCCAGGATCTCCTCGACGGTACGGGCACCGGCCATCCCGTTGCCGATGACCACCAGCCGTTCCATCTAGACCTCCACGAGCCCGAAATCGACAACGACGGCCCCGGCGACCCCGTCGGGCGCGGCGACCAGCAACTCGATCACCGTGCCGCCGTCGAGGTCCTCGACCACCCGCAGCGGCACGTGGACGTCGCTCTTGGCGCCGATCGGGAAGTACCGCATGGGTTTGCCGTCCCGCATGAGGACGACGCAGATCAGCTCGTCGGTGGTGTTGCCGCCCCGGAAGTACACCGGCTGGGTGATGACACCGGCCGGAACGGTGTAGGTGAGCGCGGCGTCGAGCGGGAACGGCGACTCGATGCCCTTGCCCTGGAAGGCGAAGATCCCTTGAAGGAACCGCGGTGTGGACTGCACCTCAACCATCCTTTCGATCTGGGGTGACCGCATGCACGGGCGGTGGTGTCGCCGGGGCGACGTCGTCCGGGCCGCCGGCCCGGCTGACCGCGACCGCGCACACCTTGAAGGCGGGCATCTTCGAGTGCCGGTCGAGCGTCGGGTCGGTGAGCGCGTTCGCGCTGGCCAGGCCGCCCCAGTGGAACGGGGCGAAGACGGTGTCCGGCCGGATCGTGTCGGTGAGGCAGGCGCGGAACACCGCCCTGCCGCGGCGCGTGCGCAGCTCGACCAGGTCGGCCACGCCGATCCCGTGACGCCGGGCCAGATCCGGATGCAGCTCGACCTTCGGGTCCGCGGCGGTCACCTTCAACGACTTCGCGCGCCGGGTCTGGTTCCCGCTCTGGTATTGCTGCATGATGCGGCCGGTGGTCAGGACGTACGGGTATTCCCGGTCCGGCACCTCCGCCGGGTCGCGGTGGTCGACCCGGAGGAACCTGGCCCGCCCGTCGGGGGTCGGAAAGCGCTCGGTGAACAGTCGCGGCGTGCCCGGATGGCCGGCGGCGGGACAGGGCCAGAAGACCCCGTCCTCCGCCTCGATCCGTTCGTACGAGATGCCGGCGTAGTCGGCGATCCCGCCCGCGCTGGCCCGCCGCAACTCGTCGAAGACCGTCTCGGGATCGGGCGAGAAGTACTTCCCGAACCCGAGCCGGTCGGCGAGCGTCGCGAGGACCGTCAGGTCGTCGAGGACCCCGGGCGGGGGCGGCAGTACCCGCTTGCGGCGCAGCACCCGTCCTTCCAGGTTCGTCATCGTGCCCTCTTCCTCGGCCCACTGCGCGGTCGGCAGCACGACGTCGGCGAGCGCGGCGGTCTCGGAGAGGAAGATGTCGGAGACGGCCAGGAAGTCCAGCGCCAGCAGCCGTTCCCGCACACGGTTGCGGTCGGGCGCCGAGACGACGATGTTCGAGGCGAACACCAGCATGGCGCGAACACCGCCGGGGATGCCCAGCCGATCCAGCATCTCGACGGCCGAGACCCCAGGTCCCGGCAGCTCCGCCGGGTCGATGCCCCATACCGCGGCGACGTGGGCACGGGCGGCCGGGTCGTCGATCCGCCGATACCCCGGGAGTTGGTCCGCCTTCTGACCGTGCTCCCGGCCGCCCTGCCCGTTGCCCTGCCCGGTGATCGTCCCGTACCCGGAATGGGGTTTGCCCGGCAGGCCGAGCGCGAGGGCGAGATTGATGTACGCCTGGGCGGTGTCCGTGCCACTGCTGTGTTGCTCGGCGCCGCGGGCCGTCAGGACCATCGCGGACGGCGCGGTGGCGAGCAGCTGGACGGTCCGTCGCAGCTGGGCCTCGGAGACCCCGGTGACGCGCTCGACCCGGGCGGGCCACCACGCGGCCACCGCCGCGCGAACCGCCTCGAAGCCCGTCGTCCGGCCGGCCACATACGGCTCGTCGACGTAACCATCGCGGATCGCGATATGCAGCAACCCGTTCGCCAGGGCGAGATCGGTGCCGGGCGTGGGCTGCAGGTGCAGCGTGCTGCCGCGAGCCGTGGCCGAGTATCGCGGATCGACCACGATGTGCGCCGCACCGGCCGCCCGGCCGGCGTCGAAATGCTGCATCGCGGGTGGCATCGTGTCGGCCGGGTTGCTGCCCACCAGCAGGATGGCCCGCGCCTGAGCGATATCCGACAACGGAAAGGGCAACCCGCGGTCGATGCCGAACGCCCGGTTCCCGGCGGTCGCCGCCGAGGACATGCAGAACCGGCCGTTGTAGTCGATGTGCGGCGTTCTCAGCGCGACCCGGGCGAACTTGCCGAGCTGGTACGCCTTCTCGTTGGTCAACCCGCCACCGCCGAAACAGCCGACGCTCGGCAGGCCGTACGCCGCCTGGCTGGCGCGGATCGCCGTGACGATCCGATCGAGTGCCTCCGCCCAGCCGGCCGGCCGCAGCGGGCTCGACCGGTCGGCCGGATCGAGGCGGACCAGCGGGCTCGTCAACCGGTCCGGGTGGTCGAGCAACTCGGGCGCACTCCAACCCTTCGCGCACAGGCCGCCCCGGTTGGTGGGAAAGTCGGCCGGCTCGATGATCGGCGGCCGGGGCGCGGCGGCCCGCATCGTGACCCCGCACTGCAGGGAGCAATACGGACAATGCGTCGCGACCGGCAGTTCCACACGCCGATCATCGGCAGCCGCCGTTACCCGGTCGTACCGGCCTTGTTACACGGGCATGGCCAGGACCTCACCCGGTCGCCGGAAGCAGCCGAAGAGGGCATGACCAGGGGTAACTACCAGCTCTGGCTGGACACCCGGAACAACCCGCACCAAGGGCACCGCGTGATCATGGCAGCCGGACGGGTCTCTCGTGATCATCGGTCGGGAGGTCGCCGTCGGCAACCGCCATGACGGTCATGTCGACCAGTTGTACCGTTCCCGACAGCACTGTGCCGAAAGCCACGTCCGCCGCGTCGCGGCCGGTCGCCACGCGGATCAAGGACTGTCGCGGTGCCAGGCGGGTGGCATCCCACACGACCCACTCGTCGGCCAGTGCGGTCTCCGCTACCAGATGAAAGTCCATCGGATCGAGGCCGGGCGCGTACACGGCGGCGACGCGTGCCGGGACGTCGACGGCACGGCACAGGGCCACGGTGAGGTGGGCATAGTCGCGGCACACCCCACGCCCGGTCAGCAACGTGTCGATCGCATCGGTCGTCGGGCCGGTCGCCGTCCCGTCGTACACCAGCGAATCATGGACATCGGCGACGATCGCCTGCACAGTCGCACGTTCGTCGCCGCGACGGTAGCGGGCGGCGTAGCCGGCGAGCCGGTCCGACGGGCAGTACCGGCTGGGACGCAACGCCACGATCCGATCGAGAGCCGTCGGGGCGGTTGCCCGCGCCGCCGGGATCGGCCCGTTTCCGGCGTACGTGACAACCAACTTTCCGCGCCCGCAAGTCACCAAGTGCGTGCGCCCGCCCAGTGGCCCACCGGAGCCCGCCACCTCGGTGATGGCGACCGGGGCACCGTCGACCGTCGCGGCCAGTGCCTCGTCGTCGGGCCGTCCCGCCGTCGCGATCTGCAGCGCGATGACCGCCGGAGTCGTGATGTCGTATGTCAGCGTCGCCGCCACGCCCGGTGCCCACATGGACCTATTGTCGCCGCGCGACGTTTCGGATGGGTAAGCCATCGACCATCAACGACGTCGAGGAGGACGCGAGCCCGACGCCCCGAACCGCACCGGGTACATCCCCGATGCGGTGCTTCGCCCGGCCGGCTCGGGGCGATCTACGACCGCGTGTGACGACGTCCTAGATTCGCTCCGGGATATGACCAATCTAGGACAGGTACGGCGAAGTGGCGGGGCTAGGTTCGCGCCATGCTGACGGGGTCGACGGTGCCGCACGGTCGCAGCTCGGAGTGTCGAAAGATCGATGAGCTGCTCAGTGACCTGCGTGCCGGCGTCGGCCGATCGCTGTTCTTCAGCGGCGAACCCGGGATCGGCAAGACCACCCTTCTTGATTACGCCGCGGCGCGGGCCGGCCGGCCGACGTGCTACTCGCGCGCGGAGCCGAGGCCGAACGCGACTACCCGTACGCCGGTCTGCACGCCCTGCTCGCGCCGATGCACCACCTGTTGCCCGACATCCCGCCCCATCAGGCCGCTGTGCTGGCGGCGTGCCTGGCCGCCGGGCCGGTGCCCGGCGACGATTGCTACACCGTGGGCGCCGCCACGCTCAGCCTGCTCACCGCCGGTCCGGCGGGGCGGCGCCGCCTGCTGCTCATCGACGACCTTCACCTGATGGACGAGGTGTCCCGCCGGGCGCTGCACTTCGTGGCGCGGCGGGCGGTCAGCGCCGGCATCGCGGTCATCGTGGCCACCGCCGAGGCAGCCCAGGGCCACCGGCTGGAGCCGCTGGGCCGGGAGGCGGTCTCGGCCGTGCTGTGCGACGCCGCCCCGGTGCCGCCGGTCCCGCCGGTCGTCGACGCGCTGCTCGCGACGTACGGCGGAGTGCCGGCGGCGCTGGTCGAAGCGGTCGAGGCGCTGTCCCCCGGCGCGCTGACCGGCTCCTTGCCGTTGCCCGACCCGATGCCGATCGGCCCGCGGGCACTTGCCGCGGCCGACCTGTTCACCTCTGTCCTCAGCGAGCCCGAGCGCGAGGCGCTGCTGGTCGCGGCCGCGGCCGACGATGCCGGCCTGCTCGCGATCCGGGCCGTACTGGCCGCCCTCGGCCTGGCGCCCGACACGCTGGAGGCGGCCGAGGTCGCGGGCCTGGTCACCTGTCGCGGCAACGAGGTCACCTTCACCCGGCCGTTGCTGCGCTGCGCGGCCTACCACTACGGCGACGTCGCCCTGCGCCGCCGCGTGCACCAGGCCGTGGCCGGGGTCACCACCGGCGCCTGCCGCGCCCGGCACCTCGGGCTGGCCACGCTCGGCATCGACGAGTCGGTCGCCGCGGAACTGGAGACGGCGGCCCGGCAGCCGCACACCGGGTTGCCGATGATCGACTCGGCCCGGCTGCTGGAACGCGCGGCCGAGCTGACCGGCGGAGAGGCCGACCGCGCCCGCCGCGCCACCGATGCCGCCGAGTGCTGGCATTTGGCCGGGTACGCCGACCGTGCGCATCGGCTCAGCGAGAAGGCCGCCCACCGTAGCGGCGACCTCCGGGCGCACGCCGACGCGCAGGCGCTGCTGGCTCGGGCCGACCGGGTCCGCGGCCGGCCCGAGCTGGCCCGCCGGGCGCTGCGCCGGGAGTCGATCCGGCTCCGCACGATCGACCCGTCCCGGGCTGCGGTGATGTTGCTGGGTGCGGCCGACGCCGAGTCGCTGGCCGGTGATCCGCAGAACGCGCTGTCCATGGTGGCGCTGGCCTCCCGGATGTGCGGCGAGGTGCCGGACAAGCTGATCGCCGTCCGGCTGGCCGCCGCGTTGGCCGACCTCGACCGGCTCGACACGGCCCGCGAGCTGTGGACCGAGCACCGATTCCCGCTCGACCAGGTGCTCGCGGCCGGGATGCCTCCGCTGGGCTGGCACACCGACCTCTGGCTCTGGTACCCGATGCTGCTCCTGCGTCTGGGCGAGTACGACGAGGCCGCCCGGCTGCTCGAGGAGCTGGTCTTCCAGGCCCAACGGCGGCATGTCGAGGGGCTGCTGGCCGGGCTGCTGGCGTTGCGCGCCGAGCTGCATCTGCGGATCGGGGCCTGGGCGGATGCCCAGGCCTGGGCGGCCGAGGCGGTGTGCCGGGCGGAACGCTTCGGCCAGCGCACCTACGAGGCGGACGCCCGGCTCTGCCTGGCCCGGCTGGCCGCGGCCCGGGGCCGCCGGGACGACTGCGCCGAGTCCCTGGCCCTGGTGAGAACCCTGGCGAACGGCCGGATCGGGAGCCTGGCGGTGCCGATCGACGCCACCGAGGGGTTGATGGAGCTGAGTCTCGGGAATGCGGAGGCGGCGTACGCGAGCCTGGAGCACGCGGCCCGCCAGGCCGTCACGCACGGCAACGGCCTGGCCCGGATGCCGTGGCTGGGCGACTATGTCGAGGCGGCGGTCCGGACCGGACGGCTCGAGGAGGCCCGGCGCTTGGTGGCCAGGGTGAGCCCGCGCGGGGGCTCGCCGCCGTTGACCGGGGTCCTGGCCCGGTGCGCGGGGCTGCTGGCGGAGAGCAGCGGCGAGAGCCTGCTGCGGGAGGCGACGCTGGTGCGGGAACCGTTCGAGGCGGCCCGGGCCGAGTTGCTCCTGGGGGAATCCCTGGCCGCCCGGGGACTTCCGGGGGAGGCTGCCGGGCCGCTGACCCGGGCCGGTGACATGTTCGACCGGCTGGCCGCGTACCCCTGGAACCTGCGCGCCCGGCGCACGCTGGACACCCCGGCCCGGCCACCCACCCGGCCGATTCGGGCGGACGCGCCGCAACGGTGGTGCGCGGCGGGGCTGACCGAGAAGGAGATGCAGGTCGCCGCCCTGGTGGCGCGCGGCGCGACCAACCGCGAAGTGGCCGAGAAGCTGTTCCTGAGCCACAAGACGATCGAGTTCCACCTGCGCGGCATCTTCCGCAAGCTGGGTATCCGGACGCGCACCGAGCTGGCGCTGATGCTGGGCCTGGCCGAGGGGGCCAGGGAAATGCCCTGATCCACCGGAACCCGGGTCTTCATCGACGCGGCCGGCAACGACCCGGACATAGCTTCGATCCCGTCCTGGCAGGCGACCGGCGCGGGGAGGGCTCACGGTGGGCGACCACAACGTCATCAGCGACGTCTCCGAGATCCTCGTGGCCGTCCTGCGTGACGCCATCCGCGATCTCGACGACGACCAGCCCCCGCAGGCCATCCTGGACGACCTCTCCGGCACCATCCCGGTGAGCCCGCCGAAGCTGACGCTGTTCCTGTACGAGATCGCGGAGGACCCGTCGGTCCGCAATCGGCCGCCGGTGCGCATCGAGCCGGCCGGCGGCGATGCGCGATCCGGTTTCCGCAAGCCGCCGATGGCGCTGATCCTGCGCTACCTGATCACGGCGTGGGGCGGAGACCAGGTCACCCAGCACAAGATGCTCGGGCGGGCGATGGAGGCGCTCTACAACGACGCGATCATCGACGGCGGGCGGCTGGGCGGCAGCCTGGCCGGCACCACCGACGCGCTGCACCTCACGCTCACGCCGCTCACGCTCGACCAGAAGTCGTACGTCTGGTTCGCCCTCCAGAAGCCCTACCGCCTGTCGCTCAACTACGAGGTGCGGGTGGTCAACCTCGACGCCGTCGCGCAGGCCGGGACGCGGCCGGTCACCGCGCGCCAGACGGTGGCCGGCCGATGAGCAGGCTGACCGTCGGGGCCGGGTGGTTCGTGCTGTGGGACGAGTTCCGCGCCGATCGTTACGCCGGTCCGCTGGCCACGTCGCTGGAACGGTGGACCGGTGACGCGTGGCTGGCCGACGACGCACGGCCGCTGCTCACGCCGGGCCGGGCGCTCACCTATCCCGGTCTCGGGCGGCGGCTCCGCGACACCACCCTCTTCCGCGTCCGGGTCGAGGCCGCCGGCCTGCGCGCCCTCTATCCGGCCGACCGCGACCGGTTCGAGGAGTTCTTCGACGCCACCGTGGACGGCCGCGAGTTCGAGGTCGAGCCGTACGACGACGAGCACCCGCCCCCGGCCGTCGCCCTGCCCAAGCCGGAGATGCTGCGCCTGCTCCCGGCGGTGACCTGCCCGTATCCGCCGGGCACCCGGGTCGTCCGGGGCTCCGTGCGAACGCCCTCGGGGGCGGGCGTGCCCGGCGCGCTCGTGCAGGCGGAGGCGCCCGGCGAGTGGCGCGAGCGCACGCTGAGCGGCCACGACGGCACGTTCCGGCTGGCGTTGCGCTGGCGGGGGGCGGTGGACGACCCCGACGAGCTACGGCCGCGGTTCGAGGAGTTCACCGTCACGGCGTACGACGCGCCGGGCCGCTCCGGATCGGTGGACATCCGCCTCGACCGCGACGCCGATCGCCCCGGCGGCACGGAACCCCTTCCCTGCGTCATCGAGATCGGCGAATAGGAGCAAGCGGAATGCCCGAGTATCTGAGCCCCGGCGTCTTCATCGAGGAGATCGACTCCGGTCCGCGCCCGATCGCGGGCGTCAGCACCAGCACGGCCGGCATGGTCGGCGTCACCCGGCGCGGCCCGGAGAACGGCAAGCCGCGTCTGGTCACCACGTTCCTGGAGTTCCAGCGGACGTTCGGTGGCTTCCTGCCCGACCCCGGCCCCACGCTCACCGCCACCTGGTCGGCCACGACCAACCGCGAGGGCGGCCAGTGGTGGACATTTCCGATGGCCGTGAAGGGCTTCTTCGACAACGGTGGCCAGCGGCTCTTCGTCAAGCGGGTGCTCAGCGGCACCGCGGCGGCGGCGACCGGCACGCTGAAGAGCGGTCTCACCGCCGACGTGGCCCGCGACGCGGCCCCCAACGAGGACACCCTCGTGGTGAGCGGACTTCTCGGCTTCGCCGGCAACGAGGCCGTCACCATCCACGACGGGCAGACCGGCGCGCTCATCATGCCCAACCGCATCAACGGTTACTCGATCGGCGCGCAGACCACGATCACCCTCGAGACCCCGCTGACGGCCGGGGTGCGGGCCGCGCGCGGCGACTTCGTGCGGGCCGGCGAGGTAGGCGATCCGACCGTCGAGTTCACCGCCAGCAGCCGCGGCGACTGGGGCAACAACCTGCAGATCCGGCTGCGCCCGGCGGTCGGCGCGCAGCTGCCGCTGCTGCCGGGCGCGGGCGAGGGCAATCTCTTCGTCACCACGCTGGCGGCCGACGTGGCCCAGGGTGCGCGGGAGGTCACCGTGGCCCCGGCCACCGGCCTGGACACCGAACTGCCGGCCGACATCTTCGTACGGATCGGGACGGGCCGCTACGGCGCCACGGTCGCCGACGCCACGGCCGACCCGGTCACGCTCACCCTCGACCGGGGCGCCAACGTCGCCTGGAAGGCCGGCACGGCCGTGCAGCGGGTGCGACGGGTGACCTCCGGCGCGACCCGCACGGTGCGGGTCGGCGGCGCGAACCGGCTCTACGACGGCGCGCTGGTGCAGTTCGACACCGGCGAGGCGCTCAGCCTGCACCGGGTCACCGGCGCCCCCGCGGGCGACCTGGTCACCTTCGGCGACGACGTGACCGGCGACTTCTTCGAGGGCCAGCGGGCCTACCTGGTGGAGGCCCAGGTGACCGTGCGCTTCACCGACGACTTCGGCGACATCGCCGACGAGACCTTCACCGGGCTGCACTGGGGCAAGGACGACCCGCTAGGCGTGGTCCGCGCGCTCGGCGTCCGCTCCCAGAAGGTCACGGCATCGTCCGCGGGCGAGCTGATCGGCGAGGGCACCAGCGTCTTCCCGGGGTGGGACACGGGCTGGATGCCGCTGGCCGGCGGCGACGACGGCTACGACGGGCTGGCCGTGGCCCAGTTCGTCGGGGTGGACGGCGGCAGCGGCCTGCGCACCGGCATCGTGGCCCTGGAGGACATCGACGAGGTGGCCATCTGCGCCGTGCCGGGCGTGTGGTCGGGCACCGTGCAGGCCGCCCTGATCAACCATTGCGAGCAGCTCAAGGACCGGTTCGCGATCCTCGACCCGCCGGACGGTCTCGGCGTCGACGAGATCCTCGACTTCCGGGCGGCGTACGACACCAAGTACGCGGCGCTCTACTACCCATGGGTGGCCGCCGCGCACCCGGTGACCGGGGTCCTCACCCATCTGCCCCCGGCCGGTCACCTGGCCGGCATCTACGCCGCCAACGATGTGGCCCGCGGCGTGCACAAGGCCCCGGCCAACGTGGTCATCCGCGGGATCGACCTGCGCGACGGCCTGGCCCAGGACATCACCCGCCGCCACCAGGACCTGCTGAACCCCAAGGGAATCAACGCGCTGCGTTCGTTCCCCGGCATGGGCAACCGGGTGTGGGGCGCCCGCACGCTCTCCTCGGACACCGCGTGGAAGTACATCAACGTCCGCCGGCTCTTTCTCTTCCTCGAGGAGTCGATCGACGAGGGCACCCAGTGGGTGGTGTTCGAGCCGAACGCCGAGCCGCTGTGGGCGCTGGTCAAGCAGACCGTGGAGAACTTCCTGGCGAGCGTCTGGCGCACCGGGGCGCTGGCCGGCACCACTCCGGACGAGGCGTTCTTCGTCGCCTGCGACCGCACCACGATGACCCAGGACGACCTCGACAACGGACGTCTCATCTGCGTCATCGGCGTAGCGCCGGTCTTCCCGGCCGAGTTCGTCATCTTCCGGATCCAGCAAAGGACCAGCACGCAGACCGTCTGAGGGGAGCCGGCCGATGCCGCCCGTTTTCCGCGCCGATCCGTACGGCGCCTACAACTTCCAGGTCATCGTCACCAACGTCAGCGATGACGGGGTGGCCGTGGGCGGTGCCTTCAACGAGGTCACCGGCCTGGAGATCGAGATCAGCCCGATCGAGTACCGCACCGGCGCCGAGGACATCACCGTCCGCAAGGTCCCCGGCCTCAAGAAGTTCACCAACCTCAGCTTCAAGCGCGGCATCACCGGCGACGTGGCGTTCTGGAACTGGATCGTCGAGGCGCTCAACGGCAAGGTGCGGCGCACCGCCGGGTCGGTGATCCTGCTCGACGAGAACCGCCAGGAGGTCATGCGCTGGAACTTCGACCGGGCCTGGCCGACCAAGTACACCGGCCCGTCGCTCGGCGCCGGCAAGAACGAGATCGCCATGGAGACCCTGGTCCTGGCGGTCGAGAGCCTCGCGATCGCATGACCGTCACCGTCGCCGCCCAGCTACCCGGCCTGCGGGTCGTGGCCGACCCGCCGGCCGCCGGGCCCGATCCGCTGCGCACGGACGTGGCCGCGTTCCTCGGCGGATTCCCCCGCGGGCTGGTGGGGGTCGCCGCCCGGGTGACCAGCTGGACCGAGGCGCAGCAGGCGTTCGGCCCGATCGACGGGCGGCGCCGCACGCCGTACGCGGTCAGTGGCTTCTTCGCCAACGGCGGCCGGACGGCCTGGCTGATCCGGATCGCCGGCGCCGGCGCGGCGACGGCCCGTGCCGTCTGGACGGTCGGCGAGGTGCGTGGACGCGGCGGGTTCCGCCATGCCGCGTACGTGATCGAGGCGACCAGTCCCGGCGAGTGGGCGAACCAGACGAGGGTGACCATCCGGTTCCGGGCCAGCAGCGTGGCCGGGCCGCCCTCGCTGACCGTGCGGGTCGCCGCGCCCGGCGAGCCGGTGGAGACCTTCGCCGAGGTGCGGCCCGGCGCCCTGACCGATCGTCTCGCGTCCTCCCGGCTGATCCGGGTGACCCCGCTCGGGGAGGAACTGCCGGCCAGCGAGGAGGGGCCGCTCACGGCGTTCTGGACGGTTGTGCTGGGCGCGACCGGCGAGACCCGTGGCGCCGACCCGGTGCCCGGCCCGGCCGACTATCGGGCCGCCTTCCAGATCCAGGCCGACGAGCCCGAGCCGGCCCTGCTCGCGCTCCCCGAACTGGGCGCCGACCTTCCGGACCCGGCCGATCGGGCCGGTCTGGTCCGCGACCTGCTGACCGTCATCGCGCCGATGCGTGACCGGCTCGTGGTGCTCGACACGCTCACCGAGGATCCCGCGGCCGACGCGGTGCTGGCTTCGATCGAGGAGATCGCGGCCGACGGCGAGCTCCTGCGGGCGGCGGCGCTCTACCACCCGGCGGTCCGCGTGCCCGACCCGCCGCGTCCGCTCGCCACCGTGCCGGCCTGCGGCCATGTGCTCGGGCTGATCGCACGGCTCGACACCGAACGCGGACCGCACCAGACGCCGGCCAACGCGGCCCTCCTGGAGGTGGCGGATCTGGCCGTCGACTACCCGGTCGAGCAGCAGGCGCGCATGTTCGCGGCCGGGGTCAACCTGCTGCGCGCGCTGCCCGGCCGCGGCCCGCTGGTATGGGGCGGCCGCACGCTGGACAACCGGTTCGTCGCCCACCGCAGGCTGGTCCACCTGCTGGTACGCGCGATCCGCCGGGTCGCCGACCCGCTCGTCTTCGAGGTCAACGGGCCGGAGCTGCGGTTCACGCTGGTCCGCGGGATCACCTCGGTGCTGTTGGCCGCGTTCCGCTCCGGGGCGCTGGCCGGCGAGCGGCCCGAGGAGGCTTTCTCGGTCACCTGCGACGAGCGCAACAACCCACCCGGCTCCGACCCGGCCACGGTGGTCTGCGACATCGACGTGACGCCGGCCGACCCGATGGAGTTCATCACGCTACGGCTCGTCCTCGGTCAGGACCGCGCGCTGGAGGTGGTCGAGCAATGACCGCCCCGGCGCGGCCCGAGCCGCTGACCAAGCACCGCTTCGTGGTGACGCTGGATCCCGGCGACGCCTATCTGCCACCGGCCCAGGCGGTGCTGCTGCCGATGCTCGCGGCCGGCGCGTTCCAGGAGGTCACCGGGCTGGGCGGACAGCTCGACGTGACCGCGTACGCCGAGGGCGGCCAGAACGACACCGTCCACCAACTGCCGGTCCGCTACAGCTGGAACCGCCTGACGCTCAAGGCCGGCGTGGTCCGCGGCTCGGTGCTCTGGTCCTGGTACGTCGCCGGGATGGCCGACTCGCTCGGCGCCCGCCGCGACGGCGCGATCGTGCTCTTCGACCCCGCCGGCAAGCCCGCGGCGGCCTGGGCGTTCCGCGGCGGCCTCGCCGCCAGGTGGACCGGTCCCGACCTCAACGCCGAGCAGAACGCGGTGGCGGTCGAGGCGCTGGAGATCGCCCACGAGGGGCTGACCCAGGTCGGTGCCGATGCGGTGCTCCGGGCGTGAAGGGGAGGAAACACATGGCTTCGGTGACGATCCACCTGCTCGAGGTCCACTTCGAGGTCGAGGGCGACGACGACAAGGTCTTCGCCCGGCTCTTCGAGCGTCACATCAACGCCTGGTCGCGGGCCTATGCCCGGGAGTGCGACCGGCGCGCCCGGGCCCGCGACGACCGGGCCATCGGGGACCAGGAGCCGACCCGATGACCGCCCCCGTCGCCGCGGCCGGTCAGGGGCTCGCCCGGGCCCGGCTGGAGATCGTGCGCCCGCGGCAGGCCGACAACATCAAGAACGTCGTCCCGCTGCGCTTCAACCCGGCCGACTTCAAGATCAGCAAGAGCAACACGTTCGCCGAGATCGGCATCCCGGGCCTGGAGACGCCGCCGATCCAGTATGTCCGCGGCGGCAGCGAGTCACTCAGCCTCGAAGCGCTGGTCGACACGTCGGACACGGTCGAGGACGTGCGCGTGCGTTTCGTGCAGCGGCTGCGCGACCTGATGCGGCCCGACGAGAAGGAGCACGCGCCGCCGATCGTCCGCTTCGTCTGGGGCCCAACCGTCTTCCCCGGCGTGCTCGAGAAGCTCGATGTCACCTACCAGCTCTTCAAACCCGACGGGGTGCCGCTACGGGCCAAGCTCGACCTCACGATCCGCGAGTACCGCCAGGTCAAGGACCAGGTGAACGACCCTCCGCGGTCCTCGCCGACGGTGGAGAAAAGCTATCTGGTCCGGCGCGGCGACACGCTGAGCAGCATCGCGGCCGCCCTCTACCGCGATCCGGGCGCATGGCGGGTGCTGGCCCGCGCCAACGGCATCACCGACCCGCGCGACGTGGCGCCGGGCCGTCTGCTGATCGTCCCGAGGCTGAGGTGAGGCGCCGATGACCAGCAGCACCCGCGAGATCGCGCCGGCCGACCGTTACGCACCCGCCTTCACCGTGGTGATCAACGGACTCGAGGCCGACAAGACCACCAAGAACGACGTCATCGACCTCAAGGTCACCCGCGACCTGGAGGAGATGTCCGGCTTCGACATCACGCTGAACAACTGGGACGACGTCAAGCTCGTCTTCAAGCACAGCGACAACAAGCAGTTCCAGGTCGGCAACCAAGTCAAGATCCAATTAGGGTACGCGGACAGCGAGCTCCTCGTCTTCGCGGGAACGATCAACACGCTCAGCCCCCAGTTCCCCGACTCGGCCTCGCCCACGGTCGCCATCAGCGGCGTCGACGGCCTGGTCCGGCTCAAGGACAACAAGCCCGCCGCGACCGCCACCAAGACCTGGCACCACAAGGCCGACTGGGAGATCGCCCAGCAGATCGCCCAACGGCACGGCATGACCTGCGACCCCGACCGCACGGGCCCGGTGCACGAGCTGGTCGTGCAGAAGAACCAGGACGACGCCGCCTTCCTGGTCGAGCGGGCCAAGCGGATCGACTTCAACTGCTTCGTGCTGCCCGGGGGCGCCACCGGCGAGCCCGACGAGCTGCACTTCGAGCGCCCCTCGGACGGCCGCGGCGCCGGGACGGTACGGGTCTACCAGTTCGGCTACGGCCCGGGACTGGGCGCCGGAGCGCTGCGCGAGGCCGGCCGCACCGGGCCGCCGCCACCGGGCACGGCCGTGCAGCCGGCCGGAATGATGCCCAACCTGATCAGCTTCGCGCCCACCATCACGCTCTCCCGGCAGGTCGGCAAGCTCACCGTGCGGGGCTGGGATCCGCGGACCAAGCAGCCGATCGTCTTCACCGCCGACAGCCAGGACCTGCCGGGCGGCCTCGACGGCAAGGGCGGGGCGAACGGCGCCGACACCGCCCGGCAGAGCATGGACAACCGGCAGGACGTGGTCATCGACGCGCCGATCGCATCCGATCAGGAGGCCAGGGAGCTGGCGATCAGCCTGCTGCGCGAGCGGGCGTACGAGTTCGTGACGGCCACCGGCCGAGTGGCCGGCCTGCCCGAGCTGCGGCCCGGCGACAACGTGGAGATCTTCGGGGTCGGCGACCGTTTCTCCGGGGCCTACTTCGTCCGCCGGGTCGAGCATTCGCTGAGCAGCAGCGGCTTCTTCACCGAGTTCGCCGTGCGGCGCGTGTTCGCGGGGGCCGACTCGTGACCGCGGCCCCGCGCTCACGCAGCGCCGACAAGCGCTACTTCGGCGTGGCCGAGGCCATCGTCGAGGAGGTCGAGAACGACGACGAGTGCCGCGTGAAGCTGCGCTACCCCTGGTTCGACAGCGGCACGGTCTCCGACTGGTGCCGGGTGGCCCAGCTCTACGCGGGCAACGGCTACGGCTCCTGCTTCGTGCCCGAGAAGGGCGACGAGGTCCTGGTCGCGTTCGTGCACGGCGACATGCGCTTCCCGATCGTGCTGGGCGGGCTCTACAACGGCGTCGACAAGCCACCCACCGCCCGCACCCAGGGCCGCGACCAGAAGCTGATCCGCACCAAGCACGGCCACCAGTTGCTCTTCGACGACCAGGACTCGCAGGCCGCGGTCCGGGTCACCTCGGCCGCCGGCCACGTGGTCGAGCTCGACGACCAGGGCAACGCCATTCGCATCCAGGCCGCGGCCGGGGCCAGCGTCTCGATCAGCGCCGACGGGGGGATCACGCTGTCGTCCAAGGCCGAGGTGACGCTCTCGGCGCCGCAGGTCGCGCTGGACGCGGACAGCGTCACGCTCGGCAAGGGTGCCGCGCAGTCGGTGAACCTCGGCGACACGCTCGCGGTCGCCTTCGCCACGCACACCCACGGGTCGGGCGCCGGACCCACGACGACGCCGGTGCCGCCGGTGCAGCCGCCCGCGCTGACCTCGAAGAAGGTGAGGACGGCGTGAGCGACGACCTCAGCGGCACCGACTTCACCGGCACCGGCTGGCGCTTCCCGATCCTGCCCGACGAGACCGGGCGCCTGCCGTACGTCTCCGGCGCCGACAGCATCCACGACTGCCTGCTGGCGTTGCTGCTGACCGCGCGCGGCGAACGGGTGATGCGGCCGGATCTGGGCACGCGCGCCCCCGAGCTGTTGTTCGCGCCGGGCAGCGCGCAGAACCTGCGCGACCTGGAGGACTCGGTGCGGGAGGCGGTGCTGGCCTTCGAGCCCCGGATCGAGCTCGACGAGGTGCACGCCGAGCAGGTCGGAACCGGACGGGTGGACGTGCGGATCGCGTACCACATCCGGCACAGCAATACGAAGGCCAACCTGGTCTTCCCCTTCTATCTGGGCGTTACGGGGGCCGGCTCATGACGCTGCCGCCGCTCGTCCTGGACGACCTCACCTGGGAGACGCTGACCGAGGCGGCCCGGCGCCGCATCCCGGCCGCGTCGGGTGGGCGATGGACGCTGCACGCTCCGGTCGATCCCGGCGTCACCGTTCTGGAGTTGCTGGCCTACCTGCTCGAGCAACGCCTCTACTTCCTCGACCAGGTGCCGGACGAGCTGGTGCTGGCGATCCTGCGGCTGCTCGGCGTCGACCTGCCGCGACCGGCCCGCCCGGCCGCGACGGTGCTCCAGCCGTCGATCGAACCGGACGGCGGCCTGCTCCCGGCCGGCACCGTGCTGGCCCGCGACGCGGCTCAGCAGGTGCGGTTCACCCTGGACGACGCCCTGGCCGTGCTACCGCTCACCGACGCACCGGTGCGGGTGGTGGCCGGCGGGCGGGACCGGACGGCCGATCTGCTCGCCGGCCGGGGTGTCCCGCTGCTGCCGGCCGACGGCTCGGCGGCCGAGTTCCGCCTGATCCTGCCGCTGGCTTCCGGCCCGGCCGAGGCCGGCCTGACGCTGCTGATCGAGCTCGACTCCCCGGCGCCGCCCTCGTGGCACCCGGACGCCGTCGCCGACGTGCCGCCCCCGGCCGTGCTGGAGTGGGCCTGGTTCGACCCCGAGTCGTCCTGGACGCGGCCGGTTCCGGAGGTCGACGACGGGACGGCCGGCCTGCGCCGCTCGGGGATCGTCCGGCTGTCCGGACCGGGTGCCGCCGGGCTGCGGGTCAGCACCGCGGCCGGCACGTTCGCCTCGCCGCCCATGCTCGTCCAGGCGGTGCCCAACGCCGGCACGGCCCGGCAGGTCGAGTCGCGCGTGGCTGCCGGACCGGAGCTGGCCGCGCAGGTCGGCGCCTGGCTGCGGCTCCCCGGCGAGCGCCTGGTGCTGCCGGAGGCGGCGGGCACGCTGCTCGACGCCGAGGTGACGATCCGCCGCCGGGGCGAGGCCGAGCCGTGGCGGGCGGTGCCCGGGTGGGCGTTCACCGGGCCGGGCGAACGGGTCTTCAGGATCGACCGGGCGGCGGGCGCGATCGTGTTCGGCGACGGGCTCACCGGCGGCATCCCCGTGCCGGACGCCGGCGACGACGCGGTGACCGTGGCCTGGACGCGAGGTGGTGGCACGGTGGGGAACGGCGGCCGCACCACGACCTGGGTGCCCGTCGGGGACCCGGTGCCGGGCTCGCTGGTATCGGCCCGCAACGTCGTCGCGGCCGAGGGCGGCCGGGAGGCGGAGACCGTCGAGCAGGCTCGGGCCCGGGCGGCCGGCGATCTGGCCGAGGTGCGCCGGGCGGTGACGGCGGCCGATTTCGACGAGCTGGCCCGGCGCACCCCGGGCGTGGCGGTGGCCCGGTGCGACGTGGCGGTGGGCGCGCATCCGGCGTACCCGGGCACGACCGTGCCGGGCGCGGTGACCGTGCGGATCGTCCCGGCCGTGCCCGACACCCTGATCGCCGACCCGGCCGTCTCCCCGGCCGTGGTGCCCGACCCCGGCACGCTCGCCGCGGTCCGCGCCTGGCTCGGCAAGGCGCGCCTGCTGGGCACCGAGCTGTTCGTCTCGGCGCCGACATACCGGGATGTGGCGTTGCGCGCCGACGTGCGCGGGCGGCCGGCCGACCCGGCCGCGGTCCGCGCGACGCTGCGCCTGGCGCTGCGCCGCTACCTCGACCCGCTGACCGGTGGCGACGACGGCGCCGGCTGGCCGTTCGGCTCGCCCCTGCGGCCGACCGCGCTGGTCCGCGTCGCGCAGGCCGCCCTCGGCGACGACGCCGAGGTGGCCGCGGTCGCGGTCGGGCTCGACGGCGCCGCACCGGCCGAGGACTGCACCGACACCGGGCTGCGCCCCGGCGAACTGCCCGCCCTGACCACGACGACGCTGCGCCTGGTCGCCGCGCCGGCCGGGCCCGGACTGTCCTGAGGGGAGGGACGCCATGACCGGCGAGATCTGGTGGGGCCGCGAGGCCGGGGGCGAGGTGCCTCCGCTGCGGCCCGGGCCGAGCGGGCGGCAACCCGCGCTGGTCGACGACCGGCGCGCGGCGATCCGCGACGCCATCCGGGCGCGGATTCCGGCGTACACGCCCGAGTGGAGCGACCCCGGGCCGGCCGATGCGGGCAGCGCGCTGGTCGAGGTCTTCGCCGCCCAGGCCGAGCCGGTGCGGCAACGGCTCAACCGGCTGCCCGAAAAGCTGCTCACCGAACAGTTGCGGATCGCCGGCCTGACGCCCCTGGCCGCCGCGCCGGCCGAGGCCGTGCTGCAGTTCACGGTCACTCCCGCCGACGGCGCGTCGGTGCTCGTGCCGGCCGGTTTCCAGGCCGGGGCGGCGTCGCCGGCGCCGGGCGCGGGCGGGCAGATCGTCTTCGAGACGCAGCGCGACCTGTGGGCCACCCCGGCCACCTTGGCGGCCACGCTCACCGGCACCGCGGGACGGCTGGATCCGGTCGGCGGGGGCACGTTCCGGCCGTTCGGCGACCATCCCCAGCCCGGCGACGCGCTCTGGCTCGGGCTCTCCGGCCCGGTCGCACCGTACCCCCGGCTCACCGTCGAGATCGTGGCCCAGCCCGGCGGCCCGGCCCCGACCGGGCTCGCCCCCCTGCTCGCGTGGTCGGTTCTGGACGGCGGCCGCTCTCTTGCCCTGGAGGTGATCCGGGACGACACCGCCGGTCTGCGCACCTCGGGCACGGTCGAGCTGCGGCTGCCCGGCACCTGGCGGCCCGGACGGCCGCCCGGCACCCGGCCGCTTCCGCTGCTGCGCTGGCTGCGGGTCTCGCTCAACCACGGGGCGTACGCCACCCCGCCCGCGCTCACGGCCGTGCGGCTGAACGCCGTGCCGGCCGTCGCGGTCCGCACGATCCGGGACGAGGCGCTGCTGCCGATCCCGGGCGGCCCAGCCGACGGCCGCACCCGGATGCGCCTGTCCGGCACGCCGATCGTGCCCGGCAGCGCGGTCATCGAAGTGGACGACGACCTGGCCGGCGACCCGCCGGTCGCGGCGCGCTGGCGTGAGGTCCGGAGCCTCGCCGGCCAGACCGGCGACGCCCGCGTCTTCACGGTCGACCACGCGACCGGCGAGGTGACGTTCGGCGACGGCGTGCGGGGAGCCAAGGTGCCGCCCGGCTTCCGCAACGTGCGCGCGACCGCGTACCGCGTCGGTGGCGGCTCCGCGGGCCGGGTCGCGGCCGGGGCGATCAACGCGACCGTCACCTCGCTGCCCGACGTCACCGGCGTCGCCAACGCCGACCCGGCGACCGGCGGCTCCGACCCCGAGCCGGTGGCCGACGTGCTGGGCCGCGGGCCGGCCGAGCTGCGGGCCGGCGGCCGGGCGGTCACCGCGGCCGACTACGCCCAGCTGGCCCTGGGCGCGCCGGGCACGCTGGTGGCCCGGGCGCACGGCGTGGCCGGGCTCGACCCGGGCCGGCCGGCCGTCTCCTCCCCCGGCGTGGTGGCGGTCCTCGTGGTGCCGGAGCCGACCGGCGTGGACGGTCCGCCGGTGCCCACGAACGCCGACCTGACCGCGGTGGAGAACCACCTCACCGGCGCCTCGGCCCCGGCCGGGGTCCGGGTGGCGGCGGCGGCCCCGGTCTATCAGCGGGTCCGCATCGAGGCGCGCCTGGCCGTGGATCCGCGGCTCGACCGGGCCGGGATCTTCCAGGCCGCCGGCGACGCCGTGCTGGCCTACCTCCATCCGATCACCGGTGGCGGCGACGGCAACGGCTGGCCGCTGGGTGCGCCGCTGCCCTACGTCACTCTGGTCCGCCGCTTGCTCGACGTTCCCGGCGTACGCGCGGTGCCCGGCCTCCGGGTGCTGCTGGACGGCCGCCGCGTGCCGCCGTGCACGGACGCGGCGCTGCGCCCGCACGCGTTGCCCTGGGCCGAGCGGCCGGTCCTGATCCCGGTGAGCGACCCGGACGGAGGTGCGTCGTGACGTTCCGGCTCCTGGACGCCCATGTCGGCTGGGACGCGGCCGAGAGCACGCTGGCCGGGCTCGACGACCCGGCCGGGGTGCGGCTGCCACGAGCGGGTGCGGACCCCGACGGGCCCGACCGGGCGAGCCTGCTGCCGTGGTTCCCCGACCGGCGGCTGGCGCCCGCGTGCTCGGGTGGCTGGTATCTGGCCACCGCCTCGGGACTGCTGCGCCGCGACGGATGCGGCGCCGGCTTCGCACCGGTCCGCTCGGACCCCGTGGAGGCGGTAGCAGCCTCGGGGCACTGGGTCGCCGCGATCCGGTCCGACGGGCGGGTGCACGTCTGGTGGCGGGAGGGGGAGATGCTCACCGGGGTGGTCGAGCGGGCCGGTGCCGCCCTGCTCGCGGTGGCCCCGGGCGGAGTCATCCTGGTGGCCGGGGAACAGGGAACCGTGCTGCGCGCGTACACCCCGGTCGGCGACGCCCAGCGTGCGTGGCGCACGGAGATCGAGGGACGCCTGGCCGGCCTGCGGCTCGGCCCGGACCGGACGGTCTGGCTGCTCGGCGAGGATGACGGGCAGCTGCGGATCTGGGTCGCCGAGCGGATCGGAGCCCGGCCGGTGCGGGCGACGACGGCCGAACTGGCCGCGGCGCTTCCACCCAGCGATCTCGTCTCGGCCGGGACCGATGGGTTCTGTCTCGGACGGCCCGAGACGCTCAACGCGGACGCGGGGACCGATTGCTTCGACTGGCTGGGACGGCCGCTCGACGAACCACCCACGTCGTCGAGCGGCGCCTATGCGAGGACGGGACGGCTGGCGACGACGGCGCTCGACAGCGGAGTGTCACGGTGCCGGTGGCACCGGATACGGATCGACGCCGATCTGCCGGCGGGCACCACGGTGCAGGCGTCCGTGGCGGTCACCGAGGACGACCCACCGGCCGAGTCCGACTGGCAGCAGGCGCCCGCCGGGGCCACCGACGTGCTGATCGACCAGCCGCCGGGGCGCTATCTCCAGCTACGGCTGGCCCTGGCCTCGGACGGCGCCGAGACGCCGGTCGTGCGGCGGATCCGGCTCGACTTCCCCCGTCGGACAAGCGCCGATCTGCTGCCGGCGGCGTTCCGGGACGACCCGCTGGCCGACGACTTCGCCGAACGGTTCCTGTCGCTGTTCGACTCGACCCTGGCCGAGATCGACCGGGTGGTCGAGCGCTACCCGGCGCTGCTCGACGGGACGAACGTCCCCGGCGAGTTGCTGCCCTGGCTGGGCGGGCTGCTGGGGATCGGGTTCGAGGCCGGATGGGACGCGGACACCCGGCGGGCGCTGATCGCGGCGGCGCCGGCGCTGTTCCGAGGGCGCGGAACGCCGGCCGCGGTGCGCGAGGCGGTGCGGATCGTGTTCGGCGCCGAGCCGGTGATCGACGAGCTGGCTGCGGAACGGAGCTGGCTGCGCGTCGGCACGGACGGGGCGCTCGGCGCCGGGCGGCTGTTCGGGCGGTCCCGGGCCCGGGTCCGGCTCGGGTCCCCGCTGGCCGGGTCGCCGCTGAACAGCCTGGGCGATCCCTACGGGGATCCGCTGCGGGAGCACGCCTACCGGCTGCGGGTCTCGTTGCCCGCGCGGGCCGGCAAGGCGGCGCTGGAACGGCTGGTGCGGTCGCAGACGCCGGCGCACACCGTGGCCGAGGTCCGCGACGGCGGCTCGGGCTGGGTGGTCGGGGTGCGGTCGGTGGTGGGGGTGGACACGGCCTTCGAGCCGCTGCCGGCGGCGGTGCTGGGACCGGTGGCGGGGGCCGAGCCGCTGCGGCTCAACCGGCAGAGCGTGCTGGCGGGCAGCCGGCGGGGACCCTGCCGAGCGATGACGGTGGGCGAGCGCGCCGTGGTGGGCGTGACGTCCGTGGCCTGGTGAGTGAGGGATGACAGAGATGACCGAGAATTTCACGGCGCCGGATCTGCGCAGGCTGCGGTACTTCCACGGCCAGTTGCTGGGAGCGCGCGACCTGCGGCGGGAGCAGGACTACTTCCGGGAGAAGCTGAAGCTGCGGATGCGGTGCCTCGCCGGGTACGGCGTGGCGCACGGATTGTTGATCCTGGGGGACGAGCCGCCGCACCCCCAGGCGACCGAGGAGCAGGCCGCACCCGGACAACCCCAGCCGGAGACCACACCTCACGGGAATCCGCGAGCGCGGATGCGGCTCACCGCGGGGCTCGGCGTCGACGCGCACGGCAACGAGATCGTCGTGCCGGCCGACCGGGAGATCGACCTCTGGCGGGAGCTCCCGCCCGAGGAGCGGCACGCCGAGCACCCGCCCCGCACGATCTGGATCGGCGTCGAATACGCCGAGGAGGCCGTCGAGCCGACCCGAACGGTCTTCACCTCGGCCTGCGGCGACTCGTCGGACTGCGAGTACGGCTGGACCCGGGAGACCTACCGGGTGCGGGTCACCGGACTTCGCCCCGAGCCGGACCGCCGCTGCGACTCGTGCGGCGAGCCGGACGACCACTCGGCCGCGGGCGGCGCCAACCCCGTGCTGTGGCTGGCCCGCATCGACGACCTGGACTGGCGCGGAGGCATCGGACCGGAGGAGATCCACATGTGTATCCGGCGACTGTTCGGCCGGCGCGTACCCACCGTGATCACCGGAATCAGCTGGCGGCACGGGCACACCTACTCCGTGACCGAGGCCCAGGAGATCCTCGGCACGTTCGATCACGACGGCGGGCTGCGGGTGCGGTTCTCCGACGAGATCCGTACGTCGAGCCTGCGCGACGGCGTCATCGACATCCAGGTGATCGAGGGTGGCAGCGGCCGCAACGCGACCTCGTGGTGGATGGGCGGCAGGTTCGAGGACTGCGAGGACATCGAGTTCACCCGCGAGATCCGCTACCGGCAGCGGACGCGGGAGACCCTGCAGGAGTACGACCGGGTGCTCATCACGATCCGCACTGCCTTCGTGCTCGACCGCTGCTGCCGGCCCGTCGACGGCACCCACGTGGGCGGCAAGGTCCCGCTGATCGGCGAGCATCACCACCACCAGCACGGACACGGGCAGGGCGACTGCCGGGTGCCGCCGTCCGGGATCGGGCCGTGGACCTCGGGCAGCGGCGCGGGCGGGGACGTCTTCGAGAGCTGGTTCTTCGTCGCGGGAAGTGAGTCATGAGCAGCACCACCACGGATTGCGGCTGCTCCCCGGCGACGGAGGCGGCCGGCGGGCTGACGCTCCCCCGCTTCTTCGCCGGGCAGTTGCTGACCGAGGACGACCTGACCGCGCTCACCACGTACGTGACCGCGAAAAGCCGCCTGCACAACCGGATGCTGCACGGGTCGGGTGCGGTCTGCGGGCTCGACGTGGTGTGCGACCCGTGCGGTTCGGACACCGTCACCGTCAAGCCCGGCTACGCCCTGGACACGTGCGGCAACGACATCGTGGTGGACCGGGCCGAGCGCCTCGGCGTCGCCGGTCTGGTGCGCGACATGCGTCGCGGCCTGCTCGGTACCGACTGCGGCGACCCGTGCGACAGCGACGACGACCTCCGCGACTACGGCCTCTGCGTCCGCTACGCCGAGAAGCCGGCCGAACCCATCGCGGCCTACCCCACCGGCGACTCCTGCGGCGGCGAGTGCACGCCGTCGCGGACCGTCGAGTCGCACCGCTTCCTCCTCGCCCCGTTCGAGTGGGACGCGCCCGCGGCCAACCCGGGCACGCGGCTGGTGAAGTGCCTGGGTGACCCGGTCAGGTTCCACGAGATCCGGACCCGCTCACGCCGGCTCGGCCTCTACGCGACACCACTGTGGGACGCGGCCACCAACGCCGATCGGCCCTCGTTCGGCGAGGACGACGCCGCCCGATTCGCCGGCAACCTCGACGACCTGGCCGGGATGGGCGACGACGTGCCCGACGCCGACACCGCCCACCTGATGACCGAGCGACTGCGCGCGCTGGCCGCCTCGGTGGCCCGGTACGACCTGGCCGGCACGCCCGACAAGAATGTCGAAGACCGGCTCGGCGAGGCCCGGCAGGCCATCGTCACGGCAGCGGCGGCCCTCCAGCAGTCGAGCGAGGACGAGAACGTCTGGGCCGACCCGGTGGACCGCTCGACCGTGGCCGCGCTGCTGACCGAGGCGGTGAGCCGGTGCGGCCCGGAGGCCCCCGAGGGCTGGGACCTCGAACGCCGGATGCTGGTGTGGGGCACGCCGTTGCGCCCGGTGCTCCGGGCCGAGTTGCTGGCCGACCTGCGCCGCATCCGGGAGTGGCTGACCGTACGGCTGGAGACCATCCCCGACCGCGGCGACTGCGGCCTGCCCGCCGACGTAGCGGCGGTCACCCTGCCGGCCGGCACCGGCAACGACACCCCGGCCGACCAGGCCGGGCTACGCGCGCTCGCCTCGGCGGCCCGCCGCCTGACCGCGGCCGTCCGCCGGCTGCTGGCCGACTGCACGAGCCGCAGCCTGATCCCGCCGTGCCCGTCCGGCACCGAATCGGCCGTGTTGCTTGCCCGGCTTACCCTGCGCGGCTGCGCGGTGGTGCGGATCTGCACCGCGGTCCGGCCGGTCCCGGACCCGGCCGGTGACCCGCGGCTCCGCGTGGCGCGGCGACTCGCGGTCGCGGTCTGCACGGCGCCGCCCGAGGAGCCCGGCCCGCCCGCGTACGTGCAGGACCTGCTCGACCCGGGCCCGTGGGACGACCTCCAACAGCTGCTCGGTCTCCTGATGGAGATGTACGAAGAGGTCAGCGGGGGGCGGTCGTGACCCGCCCGCTCTTCGCCGAGGGGCAGATCCTCGCGGCGGCCGACCTCACCGCGGCCGTCGACCACGCGCGCGCCCAGCTGGCCCGGCACGCGCGGTACGCCCACGAGTGGGGCATCGCCGAGGGCCTCGACCTCACGACCGCCGGCAAGACCGACCCGGACACCGGCGACACGTACGTCGAGGTGACCCTGAAGCCCGGGGTGGCGTACGACGGGACCGGCCGCGAGGTGATCGTGCCGGCGGCGGTGGTGCTGCAGGAGTCGCTCTTCGACGAGGTGAACGGCGCCGACCCGGCGACCACCGACCCGTACCCGGTCTTCCTCGCCGGTTTCGACGAGGAGAAGGCGGCCGGGTCGGTGGCCGACGTCTGCGGTCCGGCCTCGGGCGCCAACCGGGTGAACGAGACCTACCAGATCATCTTCGGCAAGCTCGGCGAGCAGCAGCAGACGCCCGAACCCCCGGCGGCCGGCGACGGCCCGGCCGACGGCACCGAGCCGTGGCCGATCCTGCTGGGTTACGTGATCTGGGACGGCCGGCACTTCACCCGGACGACCGACCACGACGCTCAGGGCCGCACCCCGCCGCGCACCGGCGTCCGGGCCGCCACCGTGGCCGCGCCGAAGGGCCGGCTCGACCTGCGCTCCCATCCGCTCGCCGAGGCCTCCGCCGTGGTGCGGATCGATGACAAGGACGGCCTGGTCTTCGGCACGGCCGGCGCCGCGGGCAACGTGACCAGCCTGTTCTCGGTCTCCCCGGACGGCAACGTGTCGGTACGCGGCACGCTGAACGAGGCCCCGCGCCGCGGTGACGTGGTGGTCGACTCGGGCGTGGTCAGCGACGGTGTCATCCTTCCGCTGCCCGCCGGCGTCGACCCCGAGCGGGTGGCCGACGCGGGCGTGGTGCTGCACGTCCAGCTGCGGCCGCAACCGTCGGCCGAGGCCGGTTCGGGCGAGGGCATCTGGGTCGACTCGACGATCGAATGCTTCGTCGACGCCGACCGGCGCGTGCACTCCCGGGTCCGCGCGATCCGGCTCGACGTCGACCCGGTCGAGCACCGGGACGGCTCGGTGCCGGCCGACTATCTGCTGCTCGCGGTGACCGCGGAACCGACCGGGCCGGTCGTCGCCGGAGGGGAGTCGTCGTGAGCGCCACGGCCGTCTACTGCACCCTCACCGGGCACATCCTGGCTGCCATCGACCGCGCCGGGAAGCAGGCCGGACCGGTCCCGGTCGACCGGCTCGTCGGCCCGGCCCTGCCCGTCCGGCGGCGCACCGAGAGCGGCGACACCGGCCCGATCGAGGTGGCGGTGCCGGTCGATCAACTCGGCACGGCGGCCGTCGACAGCGTCCCGAATTTATTGACAAACCCCTTCCAGTACGCGGTCGGCAGTGGTCGCACGCCCACGACGCTCAGCCCGTGGGGCACCGATGCCTCGCCGACGGTGCTGACGACGACCTCGGTGACGGTCACTCTGGAGCGCACATCCCGGGGCGCGGCGACCCCGGTCGTGGTCGTGCTGGCCGGTCCGGACGGAGTTGTCACGCTCAACGGCCAGGTCTTCTCGGGCCGGAAGGCGGTCACGATCGGGGTGGGGTTGCGGCTGGGGCAGTCGCACGCGGTGCTCACCCTGGCCGCCGGCTGGCAGGCGCGGGCCGACGTGCTGCCGGTGAGGGCGCCGGCGTGACCGAGACCGAAATCGTCGTGGAGCGGTGCGTGATGCGCATCGTCCGCCGGGGCGGGTGGAGCTGGGGTCCCGATCCCCGCGCCCTGCCGGCCCGGCTGGCCGAGGCACTGCCCGGGCTGCTGGCCGGCCGGTTCGCGGCCGAGCTGGCAGGCGCCGAGGACGTCGACATCACCGAGCCGGTCCGCGTGGTCGTCCCGGTCCCGGCCGGAGCGTTCGTCCGCGGGAGACTCGACCTGGACGAGGTGGCGACGGCCGAGTTCCGGTCCGGTCTCGACGCGCCCGGTCCGCACGACCCGGGCGCCGGCCCACGGCTGATGACCGAGATCTCCGGCGGAGACGGAGGGCCGGTCCCGTTCGGCGAGGCGACCCCCATCGCCACGCCGGCCGGGCTTACCGTCTCGGCGGCGGTTCGGCTGGCTCGGCTGCTCGCGGCCATGCAGCGGGAAGGACGGCTTGCCGATCTGCTCGCGACCCTCCCCGTCGAGACGTTGCGTATGTATTCGACGGCCCTGATCGGCGCCGATGACCTCCTCCGCCAGGTGACAGTCACACCCGAGCTCCGCGGTCCGAAGGGGGCGACGGCGGCGCCGAACCGGACCGCCCGGCCGCCGGAACGACGCCGTACCGAAGAGGGGCCGCCCGCCGGCGAGCGCCGCGCGGCCTCCACCACAACCGACGAGGATGCCGAGCCGGCCGTCGCCGGATCCGTCACGCACCCAGCGACGGTTCCCGGCAACGACGCTCCCCTGAGTCCGGGATTGTCCGGTGAGTCGGAAGCCGCGCGACTTCGCGACGAGGTCGCCGCCGCGGCGGTCGGCGAAGACGAGCGGGCGCTCGCCGCGATCCCGCCTTCGGCGGCCCCGGCGCGGGAGACCGAGGCGGGCGGCGGCGTTGCCACCGTCCGGTCCAGGGGGGTGGTCGAGGTGCGGTCGGCTCTTCCCTTCCTGGTCGCGGCCGCGCTGTCGCGCATCGGGGCGCTCGACCGAATCGGGATCGCGCTGGATGCTGCCGGGCTGGACGCGAGGGAGACCGCCGCCTTCGCTACGGCGCTCGCCTACAAGACTCTGGGGCCGGTCGAAAGGGGCTGGCGACGGCCGCCCACCGACCGGCATGACGCCGCCGCCTTTGCCGGGTGCGACGCGGAAGAACCCGAGCCGGATCTGGCCGGACTCGCTCGACGCGCCGCTTCGGCGCTACCGATGGTCGACGCGCTGCTCTCGGCGACGGTCGCCGCCGGACATGAGCCGGGGCGCCCGCTGCTTCTCCGGGCGGTCACCGACGGCCTTCTCCTCGTCGAGGCGGACGGGCTCTTCCCCCTCGCCCAGGTGCCGGACGTGGCCGCGCTGCTCCCGCACTGGCGCTCGGCCGGATGCCCGCTCGTGCTCACCGACGGCCTCGATCCGCGGAGAACCCGGGAGCTCGCGGCTTCCGGCGTACCTCTGTGTCAAGCGCAACCACCCACCCGCGGTGAGCGATGGGTGCGTCTTCCCGGACCGGGACGCCTCTGGGCGACCGACCGGTCGGCCGCGCCGCCATCCGACCTCGACCCGACACGTCTCGGTGCGGCGCTGGACAACCAGATCGCGGACGCCGAGGCCCGCACCGCCGTGCCGCACGACGGAGGCCCGGCGCTCGAACGCACGGTGACGCTCGCGGCCGGGATCGGGCTCGCCTCGATCTCGTGGCTGCTGTGGCGCGACCGCGAACCCACCGACGCGCCGCTGGCCGTCGAGCGGTTCGGCGACCTCAGCGCCATGATCGCCTTCACCCGGGACACCGTGCACGTCCGGCTCCCGCTCGGCCGGCGGCACGCCGACCTCGACCACCACGGGCTGCTCGCCGACCTGCCGGAGGCGTTCTGGCTGGGCGGGCGCGTGGTCAGCTTCAGTGGAGGGTAAGCCATGTCCGATCTCGCCCTCGCCCACCTGCGGCTCCGGCTGCGGCCGTTGCACCGCGCGCTGCGGGCCGCCGCCGAGCGCCGCTCCGCCCTGGCCGCGCGACTGGACCGGCCCGACCTGACCGCCTACTGCGTGACCGAGGAGCAAGTCCGGCTGCTGCTCGATGTGGTGGACACCCCGGTCGGCCCGGCCTCGCTTCCGCCGGTCGTGGACGCCGAGGAGCAGGCGTTACGCCGCACCGCCGCCGCGGCCGGGAGCACGCTGCCGCTGGACGCGCTCGCGGCCCGGCTGCGGCTCAGCCGGGACGAGCAGGACCTGCTGACGCTCGTGGCCGCACCCGAGATCGACGCGGCCTACGAGCGGATCTTCGCGTACGTGGTCGACGACCTGAACCGTCGACGCCCCAGCGGCGAGCTGATCGGCACGGTGCTCGGACGGCCGTCCGTCCGGCTGTGCCACGAGGCCTCCACCCTGCGCCGCTTCGGGATCGTCGAGGCCGTCCCGGGCGAGGGAACATTGCCGGCGACCGATTTCCGGCTCGGCCCGGGCGTGCTCGACCTGCTGCTCGGCTGGACGGCCGAGGTGGGCCTGATCGCTCACGACCCCGACGAGATCGCCGTGCCGGCCGGCTTCGTCCCACCGCCCAACTGCCCGGCCTCCGAGACCGCCCGGCTGGCCGCGGGAATCGTGTCGGGCCGCCTCGATCTGGTCGGCATGTGGGGAGCCGCGAGCACGCAGCGGGACGCCGCCCTGGCCCTGGCCGTCGCGACCGGCCGTCCGCTGCGGACGATCACCGATCCCCTGCCGGGCCTGCGCACGGCGGCCGCCCTCAACGCGATCGTCTGGGTGCCGACCGACGACGACGTGCCAGGTCCGGCCGTGGTCGAGGCCCTGAGCCGCACCCGGGTGCCGGCCATCGTGAGCGGCACCATGCCGTGGCGGCCCGTGCGCCTGCTGATGAACCGCTCCTACGCCGAGGTCGTCGTCCCCGCACCCGACCACCGGCAGCGTCGCGCCGCCTGGTCGGCCGCGCTGCCCCAGCTCGGCGACGACGCGGTGACCGAGCTGGCCGTGCGGTTCCGGATGAGTGGCGACGAGCTGCGCGCGGTGGCCGCGGTGGCCGAGACCGGGGCGCGCTTCGCCGGGAACGGCCGCCCCGACCGGATCGACCGCCATCTGCCGTCCGCCCTGGCCACCGTCACCCGCGGGCGCACCAGCGGCTATGCGCGCGCGACGACGCCCCGGCGGACCCCCGACGACCTGATCCTGCCGCCCGAGCAGCTGCGCCGGGTGCTCGAGATCGGGTCGGCCTTCCAGGCGTGGCCGCGCGTCGCCGAGACGTGGGGCTTCGGGCGGCGCAGCTCGGACGCCGGCGTGAAGGCGCTGTTCACCGGCGAGCCCGGCACCGGCAAGACGCTGAGTGCCGAGGTGCTGGCCGGGATGCTCGGGCTCGACCTCCTGAAGATCGACCTGTCGCAGATCGTCTCCAAGTGGATCGGCGAGACCGAGAAGAACCTGGAGTCCGTGTTCCGGCTGGCCGAGGAGAGCCAGGCGGTGATGTTCTTCGACGAGGCGGACGCGCTGTTCGGCAAGCGCGGGGACGTCCGGCACGGCACCGACCGGTACGCCAACCTGGAGGTCGGCTATCTGCTGCAGCGTCTCGAGGCCAGCGACGCGCTGGTGATCCTGGCCAGCAACCTCCAGGAGAACATCGACGTCGCCTTCACCCGCCGCTTCCATTTCGTGGTCAACTTCGCCCGCCCCGGCCGCGCCGAACGCCGGCGCCTGTGGCGGCGCGCGTTCCCGCCCGAGGCCCCGCTCGCGGCGGATGTCGACGTCGAGGCGCTTGCCCGCCTGGACATGACGGGCGCCGCGATCGTCTCGGCCGCCCGCAGCGCCGCGCTGGCCGCGGCCGACGGTCCCGGCCGCGACATCACGATGCGGGACGTGGTGGGCGGTGTGGCGCGGCAGTTCCAGCGCGAGGCCCGGCTGTTGCGCCCGGGCGACCTGGGCGCCTACGCATCCCTGCTGGACAACCACGCCCGGCGGGAGGCCTGACCGATGCCCGCCCCGGCGAAGGCCCGCCTCCCCAAGCCTTCCCCGCGTCCGGCCGCGGCGCGGGCGGCCGGCCCGGGACGCTCGCCGGCCGCTTCGAGCACGGGGAGCCGGACCGCACGGCCGCCGGGCGGCAATGCCGCCGCGGCGTCGCTTCTCTCCGGTCAGGCAGCGGGGGTGCCCACGCTGGCCATGCTTTCCCGGAGCGCACAGCCGCCCGGGACCACATCCGGTCCGAGGCCGGCGGGCGGCGCGCCCCTCGTGCGTGCCGCCACGTCGAGCCCGACGACCGCGCCGGCCTCGGGCAGCTCGACGGGCCGCACGGCACTGTCCGCCCCCAGCGCCGCGGCCTCTCTCGCCTCGGGCGCAGCGAGCCCGACACCCGCAACCGCACCGGCCGCACCCGCGGGGAACGCGACCGCGCCGCCCATGGCAAGCGCGACGCCAACGCCGGGGACAAGCGCGATGGCCACGCCCACAACGGGCGCGGCGGCGACGGCCGGAGGCTCGTCGACCGCGGCCAGCGCTGCCGCAGCGTCGAGCGCGCCCGCTACCGCGCCGGGTGCCCCGGCCGCGGCGTCGAGCGCGCCCGCTGCCACGCCGGCTGCGCCGGCGGCCGCGTCGAGTTCGCCCGCGGCGGCGGGCGAGCAGTCGGGGACCGGGGTGGCGGCCGCGCCGGCTGTGCGGCGAGGGCCCGGGAACGACCCGAAGTTTGTGGCGCTGGCTCACGACGTACACAAGAAAAAGAAAGCAGTGGCGAGCAGTCACCCACCGGCGAAGGCGGAAGCCGCCGCCGCGGGCGCGGCCGCACGGCAACCGGCCGATCACCGGGAGGCCGAGGGCAAGGTGGCGCAGGCCGGGCACATGGATGCCGCGAAGCCGCAGGAGTTCGACAAGGCGGCGTTCATCTCGGCCGTCGAGACCGCGGTGGCCAAGCAGGCGCCGAAGAACCTGGCGGAGGCCGACGAGTTCGGGGACTCGGGAAAGGCCGACGCGGTCAAGGCGGACGTCCAGGGGCAGGTGAAGGGGGGCAAGCAGGCCGCCGCCGGGGAGATCGCCGGCACCACGGCCGCGGCGCCGGACACCTCGCACGTCGTCGACAAGTCCGTCGTACCTCTGAAGGCGGACCAACCGCCCGGCGTGCCCGGGCGTCCCAACCCCAGCCAGGCGATTCCCGACCCCGCGCCGGCCGCCGCCACCGACTTCTCCGGTGGGCCCCGGGCCATCGACCAGCAGATGGCCTCGGCTCAGGTCACCGAGACGCAGCTGGCCAGGTCGAACGAGCCACAGTTCACAGCCGCTCTCGGCGAGCGGGAGAAGGCCGCGCGGCATTCGGAGACGGCGCCCGGGAAGGTCCGCGCGAGCGAGCATGCGACATTGGCCGGCGCCCAGGCGGACGCCGGCGCGATCGGCGCGCAAGGCATGGCCGCGCTGGCCGCCGACCGGGTCGCGGCGGGACAGCAGGTGGCCGCGGGCAAGGGCCGGGCGCAGACCGCCGACGAGGCCAGGCAGGCCGCGGTGACGGCGACGCTGCACCGGGTCTTCGACGCCACCAGGGCCGACGTCGAGAAGATCCTCGCCGATCTCGACGGCAAGGTGGACACCGAGTTCACGGCGCGGGAGAAGGTGACCCGCGACTGGTTCACCGGCGAGCACAAGAAGAAGATGGAGGAGTACAAGGACCGGCGGTACAGCGGGGCGATCGGGCTCTACCGCTGGGGCCGCGACAAGCTCCTCGGGCTCCCGGCCGAGGCCGACCAGATCTTCCAGCGGGCCCGCGAGGGCTACGTGACCCGCATGCGCGACGTCATCTCGGCCGTCGCCGACCTCATCGCGGGCGAGTTGGGCCGGGCCAAACAGCGGATCGCCCAGGGGCGTACGCAACTGCAGGAGGCCATCGACGCCCTGCCCGCCGATCAGAAGGAGCTCGGACGGCAGGCCGCGGCCGAGTTCGCGAGCCGTTTCGACGACCTCCAGCAGTCGGTGGACGACAAGGGCACCGAGCTGGTCGACACGCTGGCGTCGAAGTACAACGAGGCGCTCAAGGCCGTCGACGACGAGATCAAGGCCGAGCGGGAGAAGAACAAGGGCCTGGTCGCCAAGGCGATCGACGCGGTCAAGGGCGTCATCAAGACGATCATCGAGCTCAAGAACCTGCTGCTCGGCGTCCTGCGCAAGGCCGCGCAGGCGATCATGCTGATCCTGGGCGACCCGATCGGGTTCCTGCGCAACCTGGTGTCCGCGGTCGGCGCGGGGCTGAAGCTGTTCCTCGGCAACATCGGCAAGCACCTCATCGAGGGCCTGCTCGGCTGGCTGACCGGCGCGGCGGCCGAGGCTGGGCTCCAGCTCCCGGCCAAGTGGGACGCCAAGGGTGTGCTGCTGATGCTGGCGTCCTTGCTGGGCTTGACGATCGAGGCGATCCGGGCTCGCATCATGCGCAAGCTGCCGAAGCCGATGGTGACCGCGATCGGGTATCTGGAGCGGGCGGTTCCGCTGTTCACCCGGATCGCCAAGGAGGGCATCGCCGGTCTCTGGGAGGAGATCAAGGAGCGGGTCGGCGATCTCAGGAAGAACCTGTTCGACAACATCGCCGACTTCATCATCCCGACGGTCATCGAGGCCGGCATCACCTGGATCCTGTCGCTGCTCAACCCGGCGTCGGCCTTCGTCCGAGCGGTCAAGCTGATCATCGACATCGTCCGCTTCGTGGTCGAGCGAGGCCGCCAGATCGTCGAGTTCGTCAACGCGGTCCTGGACGCGGTGATCTCCATAGCCCAGGGCGGCACCGGCGGCGTCCCCGCGCTGATCGAGAAGGCGCTGGCCCGCTCGATCCCGGTGCTGATCGGCGTGCTGGCCTCGATCCTGGGACTGGGCGGCATCCCGGGCCGGGTGAAGAAGTTCTTCGAGAAGGTGGCGGCCATGGTCGGCCGGGCCCTGGACTGGGTGATCGACAAGATCGTCGCGCTGATGAAGAAGCTCTGGAACAAGATCAAGAGCGTTTTCCGCCGCGACGGCAAGGACGGCAAGGGTGCGGAGGGCACCCCCGCCAAGGGCCCCGGGATGGATCCGATCAAGGACACCGTCTCGATGAGCGGCCAGGCGCACGAACTGGAGCTGGCCGCCGACGGCGAGTTCACCATCGCCAGCGTGTCCGGCCGGGTCGTCGACAAGATCCGCGGCATGGTCGTCGTGCTGAAACCGGACCCGGCCAACGCCGACCAGGTCAAGGCACTCGAGCACATCAACCGGTACGCCGTCCGAGCCACGAACGCGGCGATGGAGGTCAAGGCGGAGTCCGCCAAGGCAGCCAAGGATCAGGACGCGGCGGCGCTCAAGGCGGCCCGGAAGACGGCGAAGGACAACTTCGGGTGGGCCAAGCAGGCGATCGCGGAGTACGGCAGTAAGTACGATGCGTCGGACCTCACGGCGGCCGCGAAGTGGAGCAAACCTCTGGAGGGGGCTCTGCGGACGCTGAAGGACGCCGCGGCCGGGCAGTTCCGGTCGCGCGGCCTCACCGACAATCAGACCTACGACATCGTCCGGGGCTACCGCACCGAGCACACGAAGGCCGGTCCCGAGCCGGACAAGGACTCCGGCAACGAGAAACAGGCGCCGTGGTACGTCCGCTTCTACTGGCATCAGGGCACCCAGATCGACACGACGTTCAAGCTTCTGGCCGAGGTCGACAAGGAGCGCATCAAGAGCCGCGCCAAGATCTCCCCGCGCGGCCTGCCCAAGGGCACCAAGATGCCCGATGTCTACAAACCAGGCCAATGGTGGGCCGACGTCACCACCTACAACGCGTGGACCGATCACATCGCCAGCTACGCCGGCACCTACGGGGTCGAGGCTCTGGGTCTGCTATACCAGCCCCAGAGCTGGGAAGAGTACAAGTCCGCGAGAAAGGCCGACCTGATGGCGGCCGAGAAGGTCATCGACAAGGAGCTCGGCACGAAGGGGAAGCAGAATGCCTGAGACTGTTCCGGACCAGCCGGGCGTCGCCGAGGCGTTCGCGCGCCTGCTCACCGGCCGGCCGGTGGGTTCGGTGCGGCCGACCACGAACGGCCGGGTCGATCTGCGCGACGTCACCGCCCCGCGGCCCGAAGATGTCGCCGCCCTCCTCCCCGCCGAGCAGGCTGCCGACGTGGCGGAGGGACTTCTCTTCGAAAACGTACGGGTCGAGGGCGTCGACTTCTCCGGTGCCCGGCTGGACGAGGTCGGGTTCATCGACGCGCAGCTGGAGAACTGCCGGTTCGACCGCTGCGTCCTGACCGATTTCGTGCTGCTGGGCGTCGCCGTGACCGGCTGCTCCTTCGACGGTGCCGACTTGCGCCGATCCGGCCTGGGCGGCTGGTCCGACAGCGGATGGACGCGTTTCTCGAAGACGAGCTTCCGGGGCGCTGACATGCGCCACACCGGCTGCGTCGCGGCCTCGTTCACCGATGTGGACTTCTCGCACGCCCGGCTCGAGGATGTCGATTTCATGGCGGTGAGCTTCGTCCGCTGCACCTTCGCCGGGCCGTTGCGGCGGGTCATCTTCCAGGAGCCGCTGCCCGGCCTTCACGGACCCGACGTGAACCCGATGGAGGAGATCGACTTCAGCGGCGCCGCGCTCCACTTCGTGGAGTTCCGGAAGCTGGAACTCGACCGGGTGCGGTTCCCGGAGGGCAACGAGCATGTCGTTGTCCACCACTATCCCTGTGTGCTCCAACGGGCATCGCGCGAGCTCGGCCTGGACGATCCGCTCGGCGCGGTGGCGGCCAACCAGCTCCGGTGGGCTCACCCGCGCCGCAAGGTCGGGATCTGGCACCGCGACCAGCTCGGCGAGACGGAGGCGGAGCGCGACGAGGCCGCCGCGAGGCTGCTGGCGTGGGACGAAGAATGCGCGCGCGAGCTGTGACCGCCGGTCAACCCGCTTCTTTTGTGGCCCAGACGATCACGTTGTCGCGGTAGGAGCCCAGGCGGTGGTTGAATGAGCCGCCGCAGGTGATCAGGCGCAGTTCGGGATCGGTGACCGGGCCGTAGACCTGGGCGGTGGGAAAAGCATTCTTCGGGTACGCCGCGGCGCGCGAGACCGCGAAATGCGCCACGATCCCGTCGGCGCGGGTGATCGCGATGTCGTCGCCGGGTTTCAGCGCGCCCAGGCGGTAGAAGACCGCGGCGCCGTCCCGGGCCGAGTCGACGTGGCCGACCAGGATCGCCGCGCCCGGCTCGCCGGGCGTGGGGGAATTCCGGTACCAGCCGGCCGGCGCATCGCCGGAGAGCGGCGGCACCTGCAGCGTGCCGTCCGCGTTCAGGCCGAGCTCGATCAGGCGGGTGTGCACGCCGATAGCCGGAATGTCGAGCCGGGTCGGGACGGGCCGGGAAAGCGTTGCGGGCGAACGGTCCGGCCCGGGCGCAACGCGACCCCCGGGCGAAGACCCAGCCGTCCCCGCGACCCCGGGGCCGGCGAGCGGAGTGCCGCCCGGGGGTTGGGGTGGGGTGGGCGGAACACGTACCCCGGCACCGACAAGAAGGCCGCCGGTCAGTGCCAGCACGGCCGCCAGTGCCACCACTGCCGGCCGCACGTCAGCTCTTGGCAGGTGGCCGGGTGGCGACGACCGCCACGCCCATCGCGGCCAGCATGCTCAGCGCGCCCAGGACGATCAGACCATCGTTGCCGCCGCCGGCCGTGCTGCCACCGCCGGCTTCCACCCCACCGCTCGGCGGCGGCGTGGTCGGCCGGGTCGTGGGCCTGGTGGTCGGCGGCGTCGTGGGCCGAGTCGTCGGCGGCGTGGTGGTCGGCTGAGTGGTGGGCGGTGTTGTCGGTGGTGTCGTCGGCGGTGTCGTCGTGGGCGCAGTGGTCGGCGAGGACGGGTAGCTGGACGACGGCTGGCCCACCGGGGTGCCGTCGCCGTTTCCGCAGAATGCGAGCAACAAAATGATCAAAAGGAGAAGAAGAAGCAGGAGCGAGATCAAAATCGCCAGCCTGCGCCGCCGTGGACGCCCCCCGGTTCCTGGTGCGATTTCCGACATCGGTCCGCCTTCCGCAGCATCGATTGTCGCGGCGAACCGCCGCGATCGATGAATGCTACGAATATCGCACCGGAATTGTTGTCGTCTACGCGACCACACCATTCTCATCGGCTGGGCGGGGTGGGGCGGTCAGATCTCCGAACGCGGCGATCGGCCGGCGGCACACAGGTTGCCGCGGTTGTCAGGTCAGGTAGTCGACAGTCCCGGCGTCGCTTCCCTCGCCGGCGCCGCCGTCTGCCTTGGGCTCGGGCTCACGGCCGCCGGCTACGCACGAACGGGGATCGGTCGGCCTGCCGCGGGCGGTTCAGCTGACCACGACGCGGACCTGGAAGCCCTGGATGGCGTGGCAGGTGACCGTCCCGGACGGGCAGGCGGGCCGGGAGGACGTGATGGTGGTCTTGCCCGCGCTGACCGCCTTGAACGTGGTGGCGCCGGCGGGCGAGAGGATCGCGCCGTCGGACGTGGGCTTCTTCCAGCCGGTGCCGGACAGGTGCAGGGTGAGCCGGCCGCCGGCGGTCACGCAGACCACGCCGCCGTTGTCGGAGTCGGTGATGGTCACCGAGCTGGCCGGGGGCGTGCAGCCGTGCGGTGCGGGGCCCGAGGTGCGGGGTGCGGCCGGCGGGAGGCTCGCGGGCGGGGCGGCGGCCGAGGGCTGAGCCGCGGCGCCGTTCCTGGCCGAGCTGTCCGCGCCGCCGGCGCCCGACGAGGGGATCCCGGAGCACCTGCGCGAGGTCGTCCGGCAGCAGCTCGACGACCTGCCGGACGACACCCGGGAACTGCTGCGGCGCCTCGCGACGGGTCCGGTGGTCGTACCGGCGGAGCGGCTCACCCCGGATCTGGAGCCGGCCCGGTTGCTGGCCGCGCTCGAACCGGCCATTCAACGCCGGATCGTGGACGACACGGCGGCCGGATTTCGTTTCCGCTATCCGCCGTTCCGCGAGGTGCTCGTGGCCGACCTCGGCCCGACCCGGCGCCGCCTGTTACGCGGCGCCGTCTCGATGATGACGATGACGCGATACCTCGGCCGGGCCAGACTGACCTGATCTGCCGCACAGCTGACGGTAACCGGGTCGTCACTACCGGCTTCGTGCCATCACAGTGGACGGTCCGCTCACCGGGCCGCCGCCATCGCTAGCGTCCCCGACACACGATCACCCTCAGTCGAAGGGACACCATCAGTGCGTACGCCCAGAGTCATCGCCGGCGTGGTACTCGCCGGCCTCGCGGCGGCCATGGCCGTGGCCTCGCCCGCGCTCGCGGACACCGGGACCGGCAGCCTCTCCGGCTCGGTCCGGGACACCCGTGGTGCGGTCATGGCCGGCACCGAGATCCTCGTCTACCCGCTCACGCCCGCCGGCGGCTCCGTCGCCGAGACCCACACCGACGCCGCCGGACGCTTCCGGGTCACCGGCCTGGAGGCGGCCGGCTACAAGATCTACATCGGCCTCGGCGGCTGGTACGAGTACGCCCCGGGCCGCACCGACAGCTTCGACGCGGCGCGGACGTACGCGGTCGTCGCCGGCCGGAACACGGTGGCCAACAGCGTCGTGACGGCCGCGAGCACCATCAGGGGCACGGTCCTCGCCGCCTCCGGCGGGCCGGCGGCCGGCGTCACGGTCACCGCCGAGAACGACGAGCACGCGGCCGCCTGGTCCGCCACGACGGCGGCCGACGGCACGTACACCATGCGGGTCGCCCCGGACCGCTACTACGTCATCCGCTTCACCGACGGCCACTTCGAGCAGTTCGCACCGGGCACCCTCGACCGGGCACAGGCCCGGCAGTACCCGGTCCGGTCCGGCCGGACGCTGCGGGTCAGCGAGCGCCTGCTGCCGGCCGCGTCGCTCACCGGCCGCCTCGTCGACGCCGCGGGGGCGCCGGTCGCGGACGCTGCGGTGCACCTGGTCACCACGAGCGCGCAGGACTTCGCGGCCGCCACGGACGCGGACGGCCGGTACCGGCTCGACAAGCTGGCGCCGGGCGCGGTCAAGGTGTATTTCCGGCTGGCCGACGGGCGCGTGCAGTGGGCATACCGGAAGCTGTCGTACGAGGAGGCCGACGAGGTCACGCTGGCGCTCGGCACCGTCACGACGGTGAACGACCAGCTGCTGCCGAGCTGACGGTCCCCGAAACAGCCCCGGAGCGATCCGGGGCTGCTTCCGGTCCAGGCCGCCGAACCGGAGGGCCCGAAGCCTCAACCGCGGGGGGGACGCGGTCGATAGGGGCCCCGTGAAGCGTACGGGCCTGCGGTGGATTTCGTTCCTCTTCGCGGCACTGGGTGTCTTGACGGCGGTGCTCGGCACGGCCGTCGCGGCGTCGCGGGCGTCGACCGAGCGGGCGCAACTCGACCGGAACCTGGTCACCGCGGCCGGCGAGAAGGCGGCACTGGTCGACACCGAGCTGGAGCGGATGCGCGCGCTGGCCCGGGTGACCTCGCGGATCCCGCCGTTCTCCGAGTTCTACGCCGACGCCGGCTCCCAGGCGGCGGCGATCGCGGCGGTCGCCGGCCCGGGCCGGGAGATCAACAACGCGCTCATGTACCTGTGGCAGCTCTACCCCGACCGGATCGTCGAGGCCGGCTACGTCGACGTCGACGGCGCCGAGAACGCCCGGGTGGTCGACGGCAAGCCGGTACCGGCCGCCCGGCTGTCGCACGACGTACGATCATGGCCGTCCTACTGGCAGGGCATCGGCACGCCGGTCGACAGCGCGTTGATCAGCGAACCGTTCCGGTCGCCGACCGCGGACGTCCCGGTGGTCGCGGTGACCGTGCCGGTTGCGGTCGACGGGCGCGTACGGGCGTACATCGAGCTGGAATTGTCGACCGCCGCCCTGGGCCGGGTCCTCGCCGCCGACCGCGACTCCGCCCTGGCACTGCAGGTCGGGCTGGTCGACGGTACGGCGGTGACCAGTGCCGGACCGCACGTCCCGGCGCTCCCCACGACCGCGGGCGCCGGCCTGGTCACCGCTCGCCACTGGCGGTACGCCGTCCGCGAGGTCCCGGACGCACCGGGCTGGTACGTCGTCGCGGCGGCACGCCCCCGCTCGACCGTCCAGCTGGCCGTCCAACCCACCCAGGCGGCGCTGCTCGGCCTGGCCGTCCTGATGCTCGCGGCGGCGCTGGTCGGCTTCCGCCGGTACCGGAAATCCGCGGCCCAGGAATTCGCCGCCGAGCAGCAGGCCCGCGCCGAGGCCGAGCAGCGGTCCCGGGTCGACGCGCTGACCGGGCTGTTCAACCGCCGGCACGCGATGGAGACCATCGAGCACGAGCTGGCCCGGGGATCGACCGGGCCCGGCCTCGGCGTGCTCATGGTCGACGTCGACCACTTCAAGCGGGTCAACGACCGGTATGGGCACAGCGGCGGCGACACGGTCCTGGTGGCGGTGGCCGAGCGGCTGCGCACCGGCGTACGGGAATGGGACGTCGTCGCCCGTATCGGCGGCGAGGAGTTCTGCGTGGTGGCGCCCGGCCTCGACCACGAGGGGGCGCTGGCCGAGCTGGGCGAGCGGCTACGCCTGGCGATCGCCGAACGGCCGGTCACCCTGCCCGGTGGCGCGCTCGTGCCGGTGACGATCTCGATCGGCGCGGCCATGGTCGCGCACGACGACGGCTCCGCCGAGCACGCCCTGGACTTCGCCGACCGGGCGCTCTACTCCGCCAAGCGGCAGGGCCGCAACCGGCTGCGTACCTTCTCCCAGCTGGGCAGCGCCGACCTGCGCGCCGAGCAGCCCGAGTGCCTGCACATCGCGGAGGCCCTGGCGATCAGCAGCGACCTGCGCGAGGGCAATCTCGGCGCGCACAGCCGCCAGGTGGCCGACCTGTCCGCCGCGGTCGCCCGCCGGCTCGGCCTCGCCGACGAGGACGTCCTGCGGGTCCAGCTCGGCGGCTGGCTGCACGACGTCGGCAAGATCGCCGTCCCGGACGCCGTCCTCGTCAAGCCCGGCCCGCTGACCGACGCCGAGCGGTGCACCGTGGGCACGCACTCGGCGGTCGGCGCCGACCTGCTGCGGCACTTCCCGGAGCTGGCGCCGGCCTGCGCCGCGGTACGCCACCACCACGAGCGCTTCGACGGCACCGGCTACCCCGACGGCCTCGCCGGCGACCAGATCCCGCTCGACGCCCGCATCGTGGCCGCCGCCGACGCCTACTCCGCGATGACCGCCGACCGCCCGTACCGCTCGCCACGCACCACCGCCGAAGCCATCGGCGAGTTGCGCGACTCCGCCGGCACCCAGCTGGACCCCGTGGTGGTGGCCGCCCTCGTGGAGGAGCTCGAGGCCAATCCCGCCACGCCCGCACCGCACCGGGCTACCGTCTGACCACGTCGCGGTTGTGGGACCGCACCTGGCCCGGAACGGCGCCCCGCTCCTCGGTGCCGTAGCTGATGACCCGCCGGGGCCGGACCCGGATGATCGGGTCGCCGCTGCCGTAGGCCGAGTCGGACGGCTTCTCGATCGCCTCGGCGGTGCCCCGGATCTCCAGGCAGCGCACCTTCCACGGGCTCAGTGACGGCACGTCGTCGACGACGAACGCTACCTGCCCGTTCGCCGCGACGTTGCGGTACTTGCGGCTCGAGGTCAGGTTGTGGCCGCCGATGTCGATCGTGCCGAGGGCACGGTTGTAGCGGAACCCGACCGGGCTGTTCTGCAGGGTGCCGTCGGGGCGCAGCGTGGCCAGGCGGCCCAGGGGCTGCTCGTCGAGGTAGGCGATCTCAGACGGTGTGAAGGTCATTTCCACAGGCTGCAAGTTAAACCTGGCTCGAAGTCAAGGGGCACGGAACGGACTTCGGCTCAAGGCAGGTGCGGACCGGTTCCACGGGCGTCCAGGAATCGGCGGGCCGCCTCGGTACGGGTGGCGGCGCCGAGTTTCGCGAGGATCCGGGACACATGCACGCCGGCCGTGTTGCTGCTGATGAACAGCTCCGCGGCGATCTGCCGGTTGCTCCGGCCCTCGGCGACCAGGTGCAGAACTTCCACCTCGCGCGCGGTCAGCCCGAGGATGGCCGGCCGGCCGGGCGCCGGTCGCGGCGCCCCGCCCTGGCACAGCGACAGCTCGTACGGCTGAGCGAGCGCACGCCAGCCACGCGCGGCGGCCTCCCGATCGCCGCGAGCCATGGCCCGGTACGCCTCGTCCACCGGCCCGACCACCGCGATGTCCGGCACCTCGGCCGGACCGGGCGCCCCCGCCTTCGCGGCCACCAGGGCCCACGCCTCGTGTGGGTACGCGGCCAAGCCGTCGGCCAGCCCGGCGTAGATCTCCCCGGCCCGGTCCGGAGCGAGCCGGATGTCCAGCGCGCCCAGCCTGATCCGGTACCGCCGGACGGCCGGGCCGTCGCCGAGCAGCCGGCGGGCACAGTCGGCGTCGGCCGCGGCGGCCGCCCGGTCACCCCGCGCGAGGTGGATCTCGCCGCGGCTGATGCGCAGCGCGGCCTGGCTGAGCCGCGGCCGGTCCGGCTCGCCGAGGGCCTCGTCGATCAGATCGAGAGCTTGCGCCCACTCGCCCAGGGCGGTCAGCGCCTGTACCCACTTGACGACCAGGACCGGCGCGCGTTTCTCGTACTGGAACGTCTCGTGGGCGGTGCGCAGGCCGGCCTGGACGACCTCGACGGCGGTCCGGTAGGCGCCCATGCTCACGTGCAGCGCCGACTCCCAGACGGCGACGTCGATCATCGTCAGCGGATCCGCGGTCGCCCGGGCCGCCGCGAAGTGCCGGGCCGCGGCCGTCGGGTCGCCCTCCGCGGCCAGGCCGAGATACGCGTGGGCGCGGGCCAGCAGCGACGGGCTGCCGACCTGCTCGGCCACCTCGAGCGCGGCCGCGGCGTACCGCCCGCCGGGTCCGAGGTCGCCGGCGAAGATGCAGCCGATCGCCAGCGCGGCGAGCACGTCACCACGCAGTGGCGACGCCTCGGGCAGCAGCCGCAGCGCCCGATGCAGTTCGTCCCGGCCGTCGCCGTGACCCAGACTCTTGAGCACCGCCTGGCGGTAGTACCGCCGGGGATCCGGCGCCGCCGCCAGAGCCTCGGCCGACCAGCGCAGGCCCGCGGCAACCGCGTTCGTGGCGAGGCCGGCCTCCGCCGCGTGATCCAGGACGGTCAGCCGGTCCAGCCCGGCTTTGTCGTCGACCTGCGCCCACAGCTCCAGCACCCGTTCCAGCAGGTGCAGCCGTACGTGCTCGGCGCCCGGTCCGGTCCGCAGCGCGGCCTGCCAGGCCGAGCGCAACGCGCAGGCGTGTTCCCCGGCCGCGTAGGCGTGTGCCGCGAGTTGGGCGACGCGCTCCGGCATCGCCGACAACACGGCGGCGAACTGCCGGTGCAGGCCGGTTCTCTCGGCCGGCAACAGACGGTCGTAGACGGCCTGGCGGATCAGCGCGTGGCGGAACTCGTAGCCGGCGCCGGCTGCCACCAGCACCTGCCCGTCCACGAGCTCCCGCAGGGCCCGGTGCAGCGAGAATTCGGGCAGCTCGGCGACGGCCGCCAGGACGTCGTGCTCGACGGTCGTGCCGGCGACCGCGGCCAGGGCCAGCACCCGGCTGCCGTCGGCGGTCAATTCCGGCAGCCCGGCCACCAGCAGCTCGAGCAGCTCGGCCGGATTGTCCTCGGGCGCGTCGCCGAGCGCCTCGATGAACAGCGGGTTGCCCTGGCTGCGCTGGAAGACCCGGGTGACCAGGGTCGGCTCCGGCTCGCGGCCCAGCAGCGCGGCGAGCTGCCGCCCGGTTTCGTGCCGGCTCAGCGGCGCCGGGGTGAGCACGCGGACCGCCGGCAGCCGGGACAGCTCGGCCACCACCTGGCGGAGCCGGCCGCCGGGCGACCGGAAGGTGGCGACCAGCAGAACGCCCTCGGCGTCGAGGTTCGCCACCAGGAACGCCAGCAGGTGCAGGCTGGACGGATCCGCCCAGTGCAGGTCCTCCAGCACCACCACGAGCGGCCGCTCCGCGGCGGCCCGTTCCACGGCGGTCAGCACCTGCCCGAAGTCGGCCGGCGAAACGATCGACAGCTCCCGCAGCGGCAACAGGAACGGCGCGTACGCCACGGTGTCGTTCCCGAACTGCACGCACCGGCCGGTCAGCACCCGCGGCCGCGGACCGAGCCGGGAGACGAACTCGTCGACCAGACGGGACTTGCCGATGCCGGCCGCGCCGCAGATCAGTGCCGTGTGGACGGCCGGGTCCTGGTAGGCCTCCCGCAGCGCCTGAAGTTCGGGGCCGCGGCCGACGAACGTGGCGCTGCGCCGGAAGATGCTCACGGTCCAGGATAACGAATTCTCATGATTCGCGACCCGGCTCTTTACCAGCAGGATCAAGGGCATGACGAACGACATCGAGCCCTTCCGCATCGAGATCACGGCGGCCGGCCTGGACGATCTCAAGGACCGGCTCCGCCGTACGCGGTGGACCGACGAGCTGCCCGGGGCCGGCTGGGAGCGCGGTGTCCCGGTGAGCTACCTCAGGGAGTTGGTGGCGTACTGGGGAGGCACGTTCGACTGGCGCGCCGTCGAAGCCGAACTCAACCGGCACGCGCAGTTCACCACCGTCATCGACGGCCAGAATCTGCACTTCCTGCACGTACGCTCGGAGCGCGCGGACGCGACGCCGCTGCTGTTGCTGCACGGCTGGCCCGGTTCGGTGGTCGACTTCCTCGACGTGATCGAACCACTCACCACCGGCGAGACCCCCTTCCACCTGGTCATCCCGTCCCTGCCCGGTTTCGGCTTCTCCGGCCCGATCACCGAGGCGGGTTGGACCGACACCCGGATCGCGTCCGCACTGGCGGTTCTCATGGCCCGGCTGGGGTATGAGCGGTACGGCGTGCAGGGCGGCGACATCGGCGCATTCGTCGGCCCGGCGCTGGGTCGCGTCGACCCGGAGCACGTCCTCGGCGTCCACGCGAACGCGCTGGTCACCTTCCCCACCGGCGACCCGGCCGACATGGCGGCGCTGACCGAGGCCGAACAGTTGCGGCTCGAAGCACTGAAGCGTTTCCAGGACGACATGTCCGCCTACATGCAGCTGCAGGGCACCCGGCCGCAGACGCTGGCGCACGCCCTCGCCGACTCCCCGGCCGGCCAGCTCGCCTGGATCGTCGAGAAATACCGGGAATGGACCGACGCGACCAAGGAACTGCCCGAGCAGGCCGTCGACCGGGACCGGATGCTGGCAACCGTGAGCATCTACTGGTTCACCGACACCGCGCGCAGCGTCGCCAACTCCTACTACGAACGGTTCCACGACGCGAGCATGTGGGCCCCCAAGCCGCCGGCCACGGTGCCCACCGGGGTCGCGGTCTTCCCGACCGGTGACTACGCGATCCGCCGCTTCGCCGAAAGGGCCCACCACATCACGCACTGGTCCGAGTTCTACCGCGGCGGGCACTTCCCCGCCCTGGAGGCGCCGGACCTGCTCGTCGGCGACATCCGCGAGTTCTTCGCCTCGCTGACCCGGCAGTGACCATCCACAAAGCCCAGGCGTAGGAGGCCTCTGTACGCCTGATATCCGGAGGCGGCCGGCCGCCGGTGGCTGGCAGGATGTCGGGCGTGACGTACCGGATCCGGTTGCTCGGCACGGAGGATCAGCGGCTCGCGTGGGAGCTCGGGAGCCTTGCGTTCGGGTACCACGGGCAGCCGATGCCCGAGGACTGGGCCTCCGAACGGCCCGGCCGGCGGACGTTCGGTGTCTTCGACTCGGCCGGGCGGCTGGTCGCCAAGGCGGTGGACCGCGAGCAGGGCCAATGGTTCGGCGGCCGGGTGGTACCGGCCAGCGGGGTGGCCGGCGTGGCGACCGCGGCCGAGCTGCGGGGGCGTGGTCTGGGCCGGCTGGTGCTGACCCGGCTGTTGCGGGAGGCCCGGGAACGCGGCGCGGTGATCAGCACGCTGTTCGACACCACCGCGGGGCCATACCGGGCGCTGGGCTGGGAGGAGGTCGGCGCGCTCGTCTACTACGCGGTGCCGACCCGGGTGCTGGCCGAGATTCGCGCCGATGCCGGGACGACGTTGCGTCCGGCGACCGAGGCCGACATCCCCACCGTCGGCGAGATCTACCGCGAGGTGGCACGGGCCGGCACCGGCATGATGGAGCGGTCCGGGCCGGCCTTCGGGGCGACCCCGGCGCAGCTGCTGGCCGATTACGACGGCTTGACCGTCGCCGTTGACGGCACCGGCGCCATCGTCGGGTACGCGAGGTGGGACCGCGGGCCCGGCTACGACGAGAGCGGCAGACTCACCGTGGACGACCTGATCGGGCTGACGCCCGAGGCGACGCGCACGCTGCTGGCGATGCTCGGCGGCTGGGCCAGTGTCGCGCCGACGACCGCGATCCGGCTGGGCACCGCCGACCCGGTCTGGTCGCTGCTGGCCCGCGGCGACGCCAAGCCCGAGTCCGCCCAGCCGTGGATGCTTCGCCTCGTCGACGCGCCGGGCGCGGTCGCCGCCCGCGGCTGGCCGCGGCTCCTGACCGGCGAGGTCGACCTGGAGCTGACCGACGACGTCTGCCCGTGGAATCAAGGCCGCCACCGACTCGTGCTCGAGGGCGGAAAGGGCCGGCTGGAGCCGGGCGGCGCGGGCACGGTCCGGCTGACACCGCGCGGCCTGGCCTCCTGGTACGCGGGTGCCGCGACGCCGCGGCAACTTCGCCGCAGCGGTTTCCTGACCGGTGGGGACGCCGGCACCGACGAACTGCTGCACGCCGCAACCGCCGGCCCCGTGCCGACACTGCACAACTACTTCTGAGGGTCGGCTCTGGACTCATCGGCGGTCTTCCATGTTAGCGTAAACACCCAGCTCATCCCGCCCACCACGGGAGGATCGCGTGTTCCCCGTACGCTTGAAAGCCGCTCTCGTCCTCGCGGCCGTCACCCTCGCTTCCGCCGCGACGGCGCGGCCGGCCCTGGCCGACACCTCGGTGACCTTCACGCCCGGCGCGGCCTGGACCGACACCTCCGGCAACACCCTGCAGACGCACGGTCTCGGCATCCTCAAGTCCGGATCGACCTGGTACGCCTTCGGCGAGAACAAGACCGGCGAGAGCTCCGGCAACACCTCGTTCCAGTCGATCAACTGTTACAGCTCGACCGACCTGAAGAACTGGACCTATCAGCGGGCCGCGCTCTCCCTGCAGAGCAGCGGCGACCTCGGCCCGAGCCGCATCGTCGAGCGGCCCAAGGTCATCTACAACTCGTCGACCAGCACGTACGTCATGTACCTGCACATCGACAGCACAGACTACGCCGAGGCCAAGGTCGGCGTGGCCACCAGCAGCACGCCCTGCGGCGCCTACACCTACCTGGGCAGCAGCCGGCCGCTCGGTTACCAGAGCCGCGACATCGGCCTCTTCCAGGACACCGACGGCACCGGATACCTGCTCAGCGAGGACCGGGCGAACGGCCTGCGGATCGACAAACTCTCCAGCGACTACCTCACGGTGAGCTCGGCCGTTGCGGTGCTCGCCGACTACGAGGCGCCGGCCATGGTCAAGGCCGGCGGCCGCTACTACCTCCTCGGGTCCCACCTGACCGGCTGGAGCACCAACGACAACGACTACACCACCGCGACGTCGCTCTCCGGCACCTGGGCGGCCTGGCGGCCGGTGGCGCCCAGCGGCACCAACACCTTCACCAGCCAGACCGCGAACATCATCACGGTCTCGGGTGGTTCCTCCACCACTTACCTGTACGCGGGTGACCGCTGGACAACCGCGAACCTGGGCACCTCGCCTCTCGTCTGGCTCCCCCTCACCCTGTCCGGGACGACGGCCTCGATCGGCTGGCAGAGCAGTTGGACGCTGAACGTCACGGCAGGCACCTGGACCGGCGCGACCAACCCGGCGAACGGCACGTACAAGCTGTCCGCCGTCAACAGCGGACTGCTGCTGGACGTCTCCGGCGGCAGCACGGCGAACGGCGCGTCGATCATCCAGTGGTCGTTCACCGGCGGCACCAACCAGCGGTGGACCCTGGCCCCGGTCTCCGGCAACGTCTACACCATCACCGGCGTGGGCAGCGGCAAATGCCTCGAGGTCCCCAGTTCTTCCACGACCCAGGGCACCCGCTTGAGCATCTACACCTGCAACGGCGGCGCCAACCAGCAGTGGGCGCTGGCCGGCACCGGGTCGACGCAGTTCGTCCTGGTGAACCTGAACAGCGGCTGGGTGGCCGACGTGGTGAGCGGTTCCACCGCGACCGGCGCCCAGATCGAGCAGTGGGCGCAGAACGGCGGCGCCAACCAGCACTGGACGCTGACCGCGGCGTGATCCCGGGGGCGCCGCCCGAGCCGGGCGGCGCCCTCTCCCCGGCTACGACGGCGCCGGATCACGTGCCGAGGACGGGAAGGGGATCCCCGGCCTCCCGGAACGCGCGGGACAGCAGGGCGCCGGCGTCGGTCGCCGACAGGCCGGGCGGCAGCGCGTGCGGCGGGCCGGGTCGCCACGTGCCGGGCACCGACAGTTGCTGGTTGCCGACCTCGACCACCCGGCCGTTGATCTCTCTGGCGTCCGGGCCGAGCAGCGCGGCGACGATCGGCGCGACATGCTCGGGCGCCCACGGGTCGTCGCCGCCGCCGGGGCCCGCGGGCAGCCAGTCGGTCAACCGGGTGCGGGCGGCGGGGGCGATCGCGTTCACCGTCGTTCCGTACCGGCCGAGTTCGTCGGCCGCGACCCGGGTGAGCATGGCCACGGCCGCCTTCGACGCGCTGTAGGCGGCTTCGGCCCGGAACCCGTACAGCCCGGCCGCGGAGGTGGTCAGCACGGCGGCGGCCGGAACGGCGCGGCCGGCCTTCGCCTCGGCGCGCCAGTACGCGCCGAACGTCCGCAGCAGCCGGAACGGCGCGGTCACGTGTACGTCGAGCAGCAGTCGCAGGTCGTCGTCGGCCAGCCGCAGCACCGGCCCCGAACGCAGCACCCCGGCGTTGGCCACCAGGCCGTGCACCTGCCCGTAGCGGCGCAGCGCGGTGTCGAGCAGCGCCCGCGGAGTGGCCGGGTCGGTGACGTCGTGGACGGCCGGGCAGGCGCTGCCGGCCGTTCCCCGTGTGGCGTCCACCGTCTCCTTGAGGGCCGCCTCGTCGATGTCGTTCGCGACCACGGCGGCGCCCTGGCGGCAAAGCTCCAGGGTGTACGCCCGGCCGAGGCCGCGTGCGGCGCCGGTCACCACGACCACCCGGCCGGCCAGCGGGGCCGGGCCCGGATCGGGGGCGGCGGGGGCCATCGTGCCCGCGCGCACCCGCTGCACCACCGCGTCGATCTGCCGGAGCATGTCGGCCTCGGCGCGGTAGGCGCCGAACGCCGCATCGGCGCCGCGGGCCAGCAGGTCGGCCTGGTCGGCGTCGGTGAGCACGCTGCCGCCGAACACCAGCCCGATCCCCAGGTCACGGCAGCGGCGGACCAGCTCGTCGGCGTACGCGGTGAATTCCCAGGAGTGCACCGAGACGCCGATGACGTCGGCGTCCTCCTGCTCGGCCACGGCGGCCAGCCGGTGCGGGGTGTTGAACCGGCCGAGATAGATGACCTCGTAGCCGTGCCGGACCAGGATCTGGCTGATCGCCATGGCGCCGACCTCGTGCTGGTCCAGACCGAGCGTGCCGATCACGAAGCGGCCGGGGCGTGGCGGCGTCATCGGTGCGCCCCGGCGTACTCGAACGGGTCGGCCGGCAGGCCCTGCCCCTCGCGGAGGCAACCGGCGATCTCGCCGAAGGTGGCGTCGGCGTCCAGGGCGGCCAGCAGTGGGGCCATCAGGTCCGCCTCCGGGTCGGCGGCCGCCCGGCGTACGTCCGCAAGATTTTCCTGCAATGGACCATCTGCCCGGGTCGGCCGCCAGGACCGGATGCGCTCGACGTGCGCGAGGTCGGGCGGGAACCGCTCCTCCGCCACGTCCCGGAGCAGCCGGTCGGACTCGGGCGGTACGACGTGCTCGTTCACGCCGACGATCCGCAGTCGTCCGTCCTGGACGGAGGTCGAGTGCCGGTCCATGGCGTTGGTGAAGATGCCGCGGAAGTAGCCGTTCTCGACCAGGGTGTCGACGTCGCCGAGGGCCTCCATCCGGCGGACCGCCTCGTCGATGCGCCGTTCGAGGTCGTCGGTCAGCGACTCCAGGTACCACGAGCCACCCAGCGGGTCCTCGACCGCGCCGACGCCGGTCTCCGCCTGGATGATCTGCTGGGTGCGGATCGCGAGCTGGTGCGCGACCGCCGACGGCGTACGGAACGGCTCGTCGAACGTGGAGATCTCCAGGCCCTGTACGCCGGCCATGGCCATCGCCAGCGCCTGGACCGCGCCGCGCACGATGTTGTTGGCCGGTTGCGCGGCGGTCAGGCTGAGTCCCGAGGTGTGCACGGCGATGTTCACCGACCAGGACCGCGGGTCGACCGCCCCGAACTCCTCGCGCATCATCCGGGCGTAGAGCCGGCGGGTGGCGCGGATCTTCGCGATCTCCTCGAACAGGTCCATCCGGCAGTTGACCAGGATCGCGATGCGCGGCGCGAACGCGTCGACCGGCAGTCCCCGGGCGATCAGCCGGCGGCTGACCTCGCGGATCTCGAGCAGGCCGAGGCTCATCTCCTCGACCACGTCGAGCCCGCCGTCCGAGATGTAGTACGTGTCCTCGAGGAACGCGTGGAACCGGGGCATCTCGCGCAGCGAGAACGCGATCGAGTCGAGCGCCAGCCGCATGCGCAGCCGGAACGGCAGGAACGTGGAGTACGAGCAGTCCTCGGCGTACAGCGGGGGCTGGATGGCCGAGCCGCGCAGCACCGCCGGTTGCAGGCCGCTCTCCCGCCCGGCGAGGTACTGCCCGGCCAGCGCGAACGCCGCCGGCAGCGAGTGGCTGAGCGTGATGCGGTCCAGCGGGATGCCGTCGAGCAGTTCGAGGAAGTCCTGTTTGCGGCAGAGCGAGACGCCGGTGGTGCCGACCGCGGGCACGGACATCGGGTGGTCCGGGTCCATCACCGACATGGTCGGGTTGTCGCCGATCACGTCCACCCCGTGGGCGCCGTGCGCGAGCAGCATCCGCAGCTGCTCGTTGGAGCGGCGGGGCGATCCCTCGCCGGAGAGCTCCCGCTGGATCCAGCCGTCCGGGGGCCGCAGCCGGCCGCGGGTGAACGGATAGGTGCCGGGGTCGGCGATGCGGTCGTAGTCCGTACCGCCGTCTTTGGGGGTGTAGAACCGGCGTGCCGTCACGGTTCACCGCCGGCCTGGCACAACGCCAGGGCGAAGGTGCGGTAGCGCGCCGCCAGCTCGGGCAGCGGGAGCGGCCCGTCCGGGTGGTACCAGCTGCGGATGCCGTCCAGCATGTCCAGCATGGCCATGGCGGTGAGCAGCGGGTCCGCGACGGGGAAGCCGCCCTCGGCGACGACGTCGCGGACCGCGTCCCGGTACGCGCGGCGCAGGGCGGCGATCCGCGCCTGCTGCTCGGGGCTCAGCGCGTTCAGCACCGGGCTGCCGACCAGCAGCTCCTTGCTCCGGGTCACGGTGAGCTCGACGTGCGCGACGACCGCCCGCCCCAGCCGCTCTCGCGGCGGGACGGTGGTGTCGCGCAGCCCGGCGACCTGCCGCCCGGTGAACTCCTCCAGGAACCGGCTGATGATCGCGAACAGGATGTCCTGCTTGGTGGCGTAGTAGTGGTACAGCGTCGAGGTGGACAGGCCGACCGCCTCGGCGAGGTCGCGGATCCCGACGGCGTGATACCCGCGCTCGGAGAACAGGGTGGCGGCACGGGACAGGATGGCGGCGTCGCGCGACTCTGACATCCGGCCAGTGTGCAGGACCGTGTTCATGGCCGCCCGCCCGCCGGCTGGATCTCCGCGAGCCTGCGCTTGAGGATCTTCCCGCTGGGGTTGCGCGGCAGTTCGTCCAGCCGCACCAGCTCGACCGGCAGCTTGTAGTCGGCGAGCCGGTCGGCGGCCCAGGCGCGCAGCTCGTCGAGAGCGAGCGTCCGGCCGGGCCGGAGCACGACGACGGCGCGGACCCGCTCGCCCATCACCTCGTCGGCGACGCCCACGACCGCCACGTCGGCGACCGCCGGATGCCGGGCGAGCGCGCCCTCCACCTCCAGGCTGTAGATGTTCTCGCCACCCCGGATGATCATGTCCTTGAGCCGGTCCAGGACCCGCACGTAGCCGGAGGCGTCGACCTGGCCGATGTCGCCGGTGCGCAGCCAGCCGTCGGCCCGGAAAGTCTCCGCGGTCGCCTCCGGTCGCCCCCAGTACCCGGCCGTCACGGCCGGGCCGCGCACCCAGAGCTCGCCGACGCCATCCGGGTCGGGCTCGGCCACGCGCACCTCGAGGCCGGGCACCGGCCGCCCCACCGACCAGGGCCGCTCCTGCCACTCCCGGCCGATCGCGCAGGTCACGATCGAGGTCGCCTCGGTGAGTCCCCAGATGTTGGCGAAGGTCACCCCGGGCAGTCGCGCGGTCGCGCCGGCCAGGAACGCCTCGGGCACCGGGGAGCCGCCGAAGCAGACCATCCGCAAGTGGGGCAGCTCGGCCGGGTCGAACGCCGGATCGGCGAGCATCAGATGGATCATCGCGGTCACCCCGGCGAAGACCGTAATCCGGTGCTCGATCAACGCCTCGCGCATGCCGGCCGCGGTGAACCGCGGCTGGAACACGCGGGCGGCGCCATGGGCGCCGAAGCCGACCAGTTGGGAGACGATGCCGGTGGCGTGGAACATCGGCGCGATGACCAGCGTACGGTCGCCGGCCGTGGCGCCCAGCACGGTGCCGCAGGTGCCCGTGTTGAAGGCGATGTTGGCGTGGGTCTGCATGGCGCCCTTGGGCTGCCCGGTGGTGCCGGAGGTGTAGAGGATGTTCGCCACGTCGCTTCCGGCGACGGACAGCCCGGGCAGCTCGTCGGCGGCGTCGCCGGGCGCGGTCAGCTCCTCGACGTCCCAGAGCGGGCACACCGGCGGCACCCGCGAAGCCGTCCCGGCATCCACGATCACCGCCAAGGCGCCGCAGTCGGTCAGCACGTATGCGATCTCCGGCTCGGCGAACCGGGTGTTGACGAGCACGGCCACCGCGCCGGCCAGTTGCACGCCGCCGTACGCGACCGCGTAGCGCCAGCCGTTGGGCAGGGCCAGCGCCACCCGGTCGCCGGGCCGGACCCCGCGCGCCTTCAGCCGGGCCGCGACCCGTCGGGCGGCCACGGCGGCCTCGGCGTGCGAGAGCACCGTGTCGTCCTCCACCAGCGAGTCGCGGTCCGGCCACCGGCGCGCCGCGGCCAGCATCAGCCCGCCCACAGTCGCGGTCATGGCTGAGCCTCCTTGGTCATGCCCTTCTGGCCCTCGCCTCCGGCCTGAGTGGGCAACTTGCCGAAGTGCCGCTCGGTGCAGGCGGTCATGACGGTGCTCCGGTCGCCAGAACCATGTCCGGCGCCGGGTCGTCGCCGGTGCGGATCAGCTCGGTGGTCAGCCGCAGGCCGGTAGCAGGGCACAGGTATTCGCGCAGCAGCATCTGTTCGCCGGGCCGGCCGGGCCGGGTGGCGAACTCCGGCGCCAGTTCGCTGACCGGCGTGTCGCGTACCGCGCAGGCGGACCGGTAGTCCCCGGTCACCGGGCCGAGCAGCACCCGCCCGGTCAGCGAGACCCACTGGCCGGCCGGGGTCGTCCCCAGTTCGCCGGCGATCGGGCGCAGCCGGGCGTCCGGCTCGGCGCGTCGCGCTTCCCCGGCCGGAGGAACGGCGCCGGAGAGCCGCGCGGCCAGGCGTTGCGCCCGTTGCCGGTCGGTGGCCGGCCGGTCCACCCCGCCCTCGGCGGCCCAGATCACCGCGTACACCCGGGTGGCGTCGGCCGGGTCGAGACGGCCGGCGGCGACGTCGCGGTCCACGTCGTCCGGGTCGCGGGCCAGCGGGTCGCCGTACCCGGGATTGTTCGCGCCGGTCCAGGAGATGACCGAGTCCGGGCCGAGCATCAGCATCGGCCCCTTGTGCTCGACCGGCTGGTCGGTGCCCGGCAGCGCGGCGAGATCCTGCGGCACCACGCCCGCCGCGAACTGGTCGGCCAATCCGACGCCGTGCCTGACCTGGACCCGGCCCATGCTGCTCGGGTTCGCGCCGAACGGGCCGACGGCCTTGGGGAACGAGTCGTCGATGTACAGCGCCGCGGCCATGCCCGGGGTGCCCCACGGCACGTACGCCTCGGTGATGGACCGGCCGCCCCGCCGGGTGCCGGCGCCGTCCGCGCCGCAGGGCAGTGCCCGCCGGTACAGGCAGAGCATCGGGTAGAGCTGCTCGGTGTCCTCGACGTTGCTGGCGATGCCCTCCGGGATCCAGAAGTGCCCGCCGAAGTCGGCGCCGTCGGCGTCGCTGCCGGCCGGCAGGGCGCCGATCATGTTGTTCGCGTTGACCGCGATGTACGGCGCGCCGTTGTCGAACTGGCCGGCGATGATGGTGCCGTACCAGTGCGGTTGTGCCGGGCCGAGCGCCCGGTCGCGCACCTCGGGCGGGCCCGCGGCCACCATCTTGGCGATGACCGAGCCGGCCAGGCTGATCAGCAGCTCCATCGTGAACACGCCGGACGGGCTGACCGCGGCCGGGAAGTCGGCGCAGGACAGAGTGCCCGGCACCGGATCGAAGTGCACCCGCCGGTACACACCGCCGTAGGCGCCGGCCAGGTCGGGAGTCAGCGAGGCGGTGAGCGCGGCGAGGAACGCGCCGACCAGCCCGGCGTACGTCACGTTGATCGAACCGGCCTGCGGATCGGTGCCGGCGTTGTCCACGAACAGCTCGTCCCCGCTCTTGCGCACGGTCAGCTGGTACCGGTAGAGCCCGGTGTCGCCGGTGTGCGAGGCCTCCGCGTAGAGCCGGTGCGACCAGGTGCCGTCCGGGATCTCGCCCAGCCGCTGCCGGAACAGCTGCTCGCCGGCGTCGAGCACCCGGTGCATCACGGTCTTCACCGCATCCGCGCCGTACCGGGAGATCAACGCCTCGATCTTGCGTACGGTCGCGGTGTTCGCCGAGACGGCGGCCCGCAGGTCCATCTGCACCACGCCGGGCAGCCGGGACTGGCGCAGGAACAGCTGTTCGAGGTCGGGCCGCAGCCGGCCGCCTTCGACGATCTTGAACGGCGGGAACGCCGGCGGGTCGGTGAAGATGTCCGCGGCGTCCACGCAGAAGCTGCCCACCACCGAGCCGCCGATGTCCGAGTGGTGCAGCACGTTCGCGACCCAGCAGAACAGCTGCTCCCCCACGAAGACCGGGGCGGCGACGATGGTGTCCGGCTGGTGCGGGGTGCCCACGTACGGGTCGTTGGAGAGGAACATGTCGCCGGGGCCGATGCCGGGATCGCCGCCGCGGTGTTCCAGGATCCACTTGACCGTCAGCGCCTGCGCGTTGGAGAAGTACTGCAGGTACGGGCCGAGGAACACCAGCTCGCCGCGCTCGGTGAGGATGGACGGCTGGAAGTCGCGGGTCAGCATGGTCACCGGGGAGACGCACAGCCGCTGCAGGGTCTGGCCGTGCTCCACGTTCGCGTTGAGCAACGCGTACCGGATCACCTCGAAGGTGACCGGATCGACGTCGGCGGAGCCGGCCTCGTGCAGGGGCAGGGCCGGATCGATCGGCAGCGGCTCGGCCGGCACGTAGCCGCGTTGCACGCCGTCCCAGGAAATCTTGGTCATCGCGCCGCCTCCCGGGTGGGTAGGTGCAGGTGGAGGTGGCCCCGGCCGGCGGTCAGCGAGGCTCCGCCGGGCACCGCCACCGTGGTGTGCGGCAACTCGACGAGGGCCGGGCCCGCGATGCGGTCGCCGCCGGCGAGCCCGCTGCCGTCGTGGACGGCGGTGTCCAGCCAGGCGCCCGGCTCGGGCCAGAACACCGAGACGGTGTCCGTGGCCGCGGCGGCCGCCGCGGCCGGCGGCGGCACGGCGGGTTGCTCCGGGCCGGGCACCCGGGCCCGGCAGCGCAGGGCGAACACCTCGGCCGCCTGGAACGCGGAGGCCGCCGCGACGCCGTACCGCTGCGCGTACTCCTGGAGGAACCGTCCGACCAGCTCGCCGGCGTCGCCGTCCGGCGTGACCGGCACCTCCAGGGCGTGCATGAGCTGCTCCTGGTAGCGCATCAGCGCCCACACGTCGACCCGCGGATCGGCGGTCACTCCGGCATCCACCATGGCCTGCCGGGCCCGGCTCATCGCGCCGGACACCGCCCGCCGCAGCTCGGCGTCGTCGATCGGCGCCCGCAGCGCGGTCTCGACCTCGACGAACCGGGCGACATCACCGGCGGCGATGCCGTACGCCGACAGAGTCGAGGCGCCGTTGCCGAGCGGGATCAGGACCTCGGCCACGCCGATCTCGGCCGCGTAGCCGAAGGCGTGCACCGGGCCGGCCCCGCCGTAGGCGTAGAGCACGAAATCGCGCGGGTCCAGGCCGCGTTCGAGGGTCTGCTGGCGGATCAGCGTCGCCGCCCGCAGGTTGTTCACCCGCAGGATGCCGGCCGCCGCCTCCTCCGGCCCGAGCCCCAGCGACTCGGCCAGCCGTCCGACGGCGGCCCGGGCGGCCGCCGCGTCCAGCGGCATCCGCCCGGCCAGGAAGCCCTCCGGCCGCAGCAGGCCGAGCACCACGTCGGCGTCGGTCACCGTGGGCTCGGTGCCGCCGCGGCCGTAGCAGGCGGGGCCGGGCTGCGAGCCGGCGCTGCGCGGGCCGACCCGCAGCGCGCCGGTCCGCGGATCGCGCGCGGCGATCGTGCCGCCGCCGCACGCGGTGGTCCGCACGTCGAGGTGCGGCAGCCGGTAGGTGTACTGGTCGATGACCGCCTCGTCGGCCACCACGGCCCGGCCGTCGACGACCAGGCCGATGTCGAACGACGTGCCGCCCATGTCGGTGGCCACGACGTTGCGGTGGCCCAGGGACGCCGCCAGCGCGACGGTGCCGGTCAGGCCGGCGGTCGGCCCGGAGTCGAGGGTGCCCAGCGCCAGCTCGGCCGCGGCCGGGGCGGGCACCACCCCGCCGCTGGACTGCATCACCAGCAGCGGCGCCGGCATGCCACCATCCGCCAGCCGGCCGGCCATCGTGGTCAGGTAGCGGGTGCAGGCCGGGCCGACGTAGCCGTTGAGCACCGTGGCCACCATCCGCTCGTATTCGCCGAGCCGGGGCGACACCCGGGACGAGAGCGAGACGAAGACCTCCGGCGCCTCGGCGTGCAGGATCTTCTCCAGCGCCAGCTCGTGCTCCGGGTTGGCGAACGACCAGAGGAACGCCACGGCAACGCTGTCCAGCCGGTGCCGGCGTACGAACGAGGACACCAGCTCGGCCGTACGGCCCTCGTCCAGCGCGACCACGACGGAGCCGGCGGCGTCCATCCGCTCGTGCAGCTCCAGGACCGCGCCCGGCACGATCAGCGGGGCGGGCAGGGCCGTTCCCCGCACCCGGAAGACGTCCTCGACGCCGCGGCCGGCGACTCGGCCGTGACCGCGCATGATGGCCAGCGCGTCACCGTGCCCGGCGGTGGTGATCAGGCCGACCCGGGCGCCGGCGCGCTCCAGGACGGCGTTGGTACCGATCGTGGTGCCGTGCCCGAACCGCTCGGTGGCGGCCAGCAGCTCGGGCAGCGACAGATGGGCCTCGGCGGCCAGCTCGGCCAGCCCGTTCAACACGCCCTCGGCGGGGTCGTCCTTGGTGGACAACACCTTCGAGCTCGCGTACGAGGCGTCGTCCGCCCCGATCAGTACACAGTCGGTAAAGGTTCCCCCGATGTCGACGCCCAGGTGAAACATGCGACCTCCCGCGGCCGCCCGATCGATCGATCGATCGGGAACGTCGACAACGTAACGCCGCGGAAATGCCAAGTCAACATTTCAGCCCGCCCAGCAGCTGACGTCACCGACGCGGCCGAGGAACTGGCCCCACCGGACACCGGGGACCTCACCCGGGATCTGGTCGCGCACCTCGGGGCGATCGGCCGCTTCCTGACCGCCTCGGACGCCGGCACGGTCTTCCGGGCACTCGCCGCCGAGGGGCAGCACGACCCCCGCCTGGCCGCCCGGCTGCGCGAGGAGCACCTCACTCACCAGCGGATGCGCGACCGGTTGCCGCTGGAGCGCGCCGTGCGGCGCGGCGACCTGTCGACCGGCACGGACCTCGACCTGCTGGTCGACCGGCTCGTCGGACCGCTCTACTACCGGGCGCTCGTGACCGGCGAGGAGATCGGCGAGGCATTCGTGACGGGCCTGGTGACAGCGACCCTCGGCGGCGTCTAGCGCGGCCGTCAGCCGGTGTCGCTGACCTCGGGCATGAACTCGCGCGCGATCACGGCAGCCGCACCGCGGTGCCGGGGGTGACCAGGCGGACGGCGACGCCGGGCGCGAGCCGGGCCGCCGCCTCGGCGAAGTGCCGCGGGTCCCGGTCGGATTTGGTGATCAGCCGGTCTCCCAGCCGGCCGCTGGTGAAGGCGTAGTGGTGGGGTATCGCCAGCGCCGGCCGCAGCACTGCCGCCAGCTCGGCGGCCTGTTCGGCGTTCATCACGACCTGCTGAAGGTTCATCGGACGGATGCACAGGCCGTTGGTCGGCAGCAGCGCCAGGTCGATCGCGCCGAACCGCCGCGGGATCTCGTCCTGCTCCGGTATCCGCAGCGAGTCGCCGCCGAAGAACACCGTGCGCCCGCCGGCCTGGATGACGAAGGTGACCTCGTGGACGCCGTGCCGGCCGGGCGTCGCCGTGACCGTGAGGTCGCCGACATCCTCCGACTGCCAGGCCTCGATGGTGCGGACGTCGCGGAACCCCTTGGCAGCCGCGATCGGGGTGACGGTACCCGGGCCGAGCAGCGGGGTGCCGAGGTCGAACCCGCCGTCGACCAGGGCGTCCAGGTCGCAGTGGTCGTAGTGGTCGTGGCTGACGACAACGGCGTCGACGTGGCCGAGCGCGGCGACCGTCGACGCGACGGGCTCGCCCGGGTAGTAGGTGGCCGTGGTGGTGAACCACGGATCGGTCAGCACCCTGGTCGCACCGAACCCGACGAGGTGGCAGCTGTGACCGATACGGGTGACGGTCAACGGGGTGGTCACGGCGGGGTCTCCTAGTCGTCGAGCAGGGCGCCGAGCAGTTCTTCGGGGGTTTCCAGCTGGGGCAGGTGGCCGGTCCGCGGCAGGATGGTCAGCCTTGCCAGCGGCAGTGCGCCGGCGTAGGCCCTGGCGTGCGCGGTGTCGACGATCCGGTCGCTCTCGCCCCAGATCACGTGCACCGGCAGGTGCAGCTCACGGAGCCGGTCGAGCAGCGTCGGGTCGGACATCGACGGCCCGCTGTAGGCCGCGAGCGCTTGCAGATCGGGACCGGGACCGGCAGCACCGGGCGGCGGGGCCGGGGCCCGGGTCGGGTCGTGCCAGGAGTGCGCGGCGAGCTCCGCCCGGGTCATCGCGCCCACGTCGGCCATCGGATGTCCGTCGACCTGGATGCCGACGGCGTCGATCAGGACCGCTCCGCTGACGCGCGGGCTGCCGAGCAGGGCGATCTCGGCGGCGAGCCAGCCGCCGAACGAGTTGCCGATGACCGTGACATCGGCGAGACCGAGCCGATCGAGCAGGGCGACGTAGGCGCGTGCCAGGTCGGCAACCGCATGGAGGGCGTCGGGCCGCGGGGTCGTGCCGAAGCCGGGATGCGTCGGCAGCAGCACGCGCGAGTGCGTGCGCTCGGCCAGCAGGTCGGCGAACCCGGCCATGGTGGCCACGCCCCCGCCGCCGTGCAGCAGCAGGAACGGCTGGCTCCGGTCGCGGTCGGCGACGGTGATCTCAACGGCGCCGACCGGCGGGATGTCGACAGTGGTCCGGGTCGTGGTGGTGGGCCGCAGTGAGCCGGCCGGAACAGTGGTGGTCATAGTCCCGAACCTTATATAAGGATCCTTAGGTACGCAACCTGAGTTAGACTCCCGCCATGCCACACCTCCGGGCCGACGTCGCGCTGGCCGTCAAGCGCCTGCAGCACCGCCACCACCGCGCGCTCAGCGCGGCCCTGGCCCCGCTCGGGCTGTCGCTGGTGCAGTGGGACACGCTGCGGCACCTGCACCGGAACCCGGACGCCTCGCTGCACGCCCTGGCCGAGCTCACCTTCCAAACCGATCAGTCGTTCGGTTCCCTGGCCGGGCGGATGGTCGATCGCGGCCTGATCGAGCGGGTCCCCGGCCCGGGCCGGGCCGTGAAGCACCGGCTCACCGACAAGGGCGAGCACCTGCGAGCCGCCGGCCAGGAGTTGGTGGACCAGGTCTTCGAGCGATCTTTCGAAGGGTTGACCGCGCAGCAGATCGACCAACTCGGCGACCTGCTCGCCGCCGCGCTCGATCAAAAGGCAGTCGAGCCGTTGCCCCCGCCGGAGTAGCTGGCGACTGGTTCACCGGTGGAGCGGGGCGCCGCTACGCCGGGTGGATCAGGGTTCGTCGAGGAAGTCCGCCACCGCCGCGGCCGTCTCGGCGGATCGCTCCAGCAGGAAGAGGTGCCCTCCCCCGGGCACCACGTGCAGCCTCGCACCGGGGATGAGGCGACTAAGGAGACGGCCGTTGGCCAGCGGCACGATCGGGTCGTCGTCGCCGGCGATGACCAGCGTGGGCTGCGGCAGGCGGCGCAGCCACGGCAGGCTGGTCCAGCCGCCGATGGCGTTCAGCTGGGCGAGATAGCCGGCGGTCGACGGCGCCTCGGCGAACCACGCCAAGGAGCCGTTCGGCGCCGCGTCGGGGTCGTGCCGGGCCGCGCCGCAGAGTCTGCTGGCTACGCTGCGCGTTCGACCATGTGCGGGCGGACACGATCCGGCCCGGGCCGTTGTGCCCGCGCACTATGGCGCCCGGCCGGGAGCCCGTACGCTGCGGGGATGACCCCGGAGCCGGTCGCCGTCATCGGTCAGCGGCTGCTCGGGCGGGTCGACGACCTGGCCACCGAGCTGACCGGGCTGATCCGGGGAGCCGAACCCTTCTACGGCACGGCCGGTGTGGTGCCGCCGGAGGATCTGTACGGGTCGGTGCTCGACAACCTCGTGCACATCCTCAGCCAGCTCGCCGGCCGGCCGATGCCCGGCCGCGAGCCGCCGCGGGACACCGGCCGGCGCCGGGCCGACCAGGGCGTGCCGCTGCCGGTCATCCTGCACGCGTACCGGGTGGCGGGGAAGTTCATCTGGTCGGTGATCCTGGCCGAGGCGGCCGGCGACGAGGTCGCCACCGCGGCCCTGCTGGAGGCCGGCTCCGAGTTGTGGCTGATCATCGACGACCGGTCGGGGGCGGTCACCGACGCGTACCGGGATGCCGTCGTGGAGCGCGCCCGCAGCGACACGCAGACCCGCAACGCCATGGTGGACGTGCTGTTGCGGGGCGAGGCGGGCGACGGGTCACGGCTGTGGGAGGCGGCCGCGACGCTGCGGCTGCCGCACCACGGCGAGTTCGTCGTGGCGGCGGCCCGGACGAACGGCCTGGGCGTGGCGGCCATCCCCCGCGTGGAGGAGACGCTGCTCCGGTGCGGGGTCGCCTCCGCCTGGCGAGTCGAGGCCGACGCGCACGTCGGCGTGCTCGTCCTCACGCCCCGGGCCGGCATCGACCAGGTGTGCGACCACCTCGCTGCCCGCGCGGCCGGCCCGCTCGGGGTCAGCGCCCCGTACGCTTCCTTGGAGCTGACCCCGACCGCCCTGCGTCAGGCCCGGCTGGCCTGCGCCGCCGGCGACCCGGCCGGCCACGCGGTGCTCCGCTACGAGCGGGCGCCCATCCCCATCCTGCTGGCCAGCGCCCCCGACGCGGCGGCGGCGGTGGCCCGCGCGATCCTGGGGCCGGTCCTCGATCTGCCCGAGGCCGATGCCGCGGTGCTGCTCGACACGCTGCGCGCCTGGTTCGCCGAGCGGGGCGCCACCTCCGCGGCCGCCGCGAGGCTGCACGTCCACCGCAACACCGTCCGCTACCGGCTGCGCCGGGTCGAGGAGCTCACCGGCCGCGACCTCGCCGAGCCGGCCGGGATCGCCGAGTTGCACCTCGCGCTCGAGGCCACCAGCCGGCTGCCGGGCCACGAACCCACCTCCGACCGGCCCTGACGACAGAGGGGATGGCGATGGCCACGCCCGAGCCCGCGACCGTGTTCCGGTGGGCCGCCGCGGCCACGTGCGGGGTGCTGGCCGTCCTGCTCGCCGCGTACGGCCTCTACCTGGTCCGCAGCATCCTCGTCCTGGTCCTGATCGCGCTCTTCATCGCGATCAGCTTCGAGCCGGTCGTGGTCAAGCTGACCGGCTGGGGCCTGCCGCGCGGCGTCGCCGTCGCCATCGTGATCGCCGCGCTGGTCGTGCTGACCGTTGCCTTCCTCTGGTCGGTCGTGCCGGCCCTCGCCGACCAGGGCGGCCGGCTGATCGACGACGCCCCGGCCTACCTGCGGCAGCTCACCGACGACTCGCGGCAGGTCCGCGAGGTCACCGACCGGTACCACCTCACCGACCGGCTGGCCTCGGCCGTGGCCGCCCTCCCGGGCACGATCGCCACCGGCGCCGTCGGGTTCTTCCAGCACTTCCTCGGCGCGGTCTCGTCCGGCCTCACCGTGCTGGTGCTGAGCATCTACTTCATGGCGGACCTGCCGCGCCTGCGCCGCGTCGTGCTGTGGCCGCTGCCCGAGCGCCATCGGGCCCGCGGCGCGTACGTGCTGGATGTCGTGGTCGACAAGGTCGGCGGCTACATGATCGGCAACATCATCATCTCGGTGTTCGCCGGGACGGCCGCGTTCCTGTGCCTCGAGGCCGTGGGTGTCCCGTTCGCGCTGCCGCTGGCCGTCACGGTGGCGATCTGCGACCTGATCCCGATGATCGGGGCCACCCTGGGCGCCGCCATCTGCGTGCTGGTCGCGCTGTTCACCGTGGGCCTGTGGCCACGGACCATCATCGTGATCATCTTCTTCGTCCTCTACCAGCTGGCCGAGAACTACCTGCTGGTGCCGCGGGTGTTCCGCAACACCGTGGACATGCCGGCCGCGGCGGTGCTGCTCGTCGCGTTGACCGGCGGCACGCTGCTCGGCCTGGCCGGCGTCATCATGGCGATCCCGATCGCCGCGACAATCAAGGTCGTGCTGACGCCGGCCACGACGATGGAATCACCGGGTCTGCCGGACATCGGTGAGCACCCGCCGGCCCGCCCGTAGGCGGACGCTGATCGTCCGAACCGGGTGATGCGCCGCCGGTTGCCGGCGTGCCAGGCTGACTCGATCGCGCCCGCAACGGGCAACACTCGATTCAGCCGGGCGGTGGCCATGTCGCAAACCGTGCCGGAGCCGGGTCTTCGAGGGCGGCTGCGGGAATGCGAGGTGCTGCGCCGGGCGGTGACCGACGCTCGGGACGGGACCAGTCAGGTCCTGGTCCTGCGCGGCGATCCGGGCTCGGGCAAGACCGCTCTGCTCGATTACTTCGCCGGTCTCCTCACCGACTGGCACCGGCTGGTGGCGGTCGGCGTCGAGTCGGAAATGGAGCTCGCCTACAGCGGGTTGCATCAACTGTGCTTTCCGGTGCTCGATCACCTCGGTCGGTTGCCCGCACCGCGGCGGGACGCACTCGCGGTCGTCTTCGGCCTGAGCTCGGGTCCGCCGCCCGACCGGTTCCTGGTCGCTCTGGCCACCTTGACGCTGCTGGACGAGATCGCCAAGGATCGGCCGCTGGCGTGTGTGGTCGACGACGCGCAATGGCTGGATCAAGCCTCGGCCCAGGTCCTCGCGTTCGTGGCGCGCCGCCTGCTGGCCGAGCCCATCGTGCTGGTCTGCGCCGCCCGGACCGGCATGGGCGACGCGGTGCTGGCCGGCCGGCCCGAGATGGCGGTCGGGGGTCTCGGCACGGAGGACTCCCGGGCATTGCTGCTGGCCACCATGACCGGTCCGATCGACACGCTGGTCGTCGACCAGATCGTCGCGGAGAGCCACGGCAATCCGCTCGCCCTTCTCGAGCTGCCCCGCACCTGGACAAGTTACGACCTCGCGGGTGGGTACGGCCTGCCGGACAGCCGGCCGGTGTCGAGCAAGGTGGAACAGAGCTACGTCCAGCGACTCGCCACGCTGCCACTGGAGACGCAGCACCTGCTGCTGGTCGCGGCGGCCGAGCCGCTCGGGGATCGGCGCCTGCTGGAGGCGGCCGCGGCCGGTCTCGGCATCGACCTGGCCGCGGCGGCCCCCGCGACCGCGGCCGGCCTGCTGCGGTTGACCGACCGGGTGCAGTTCGCGCATCCGCTGGTGCGGTCGGCGACCTACCGGTCGGCCACCCCGGATCAGCGCCAGCGGGTGCACCGGGCCCTGGCCGAGGTGACGAACGCCGGCACCGATCCGGACCGGCGGGCGTGGCACCGGGCCCGGGCCATCAAGACCGCCAACGAGGACGTGGCCGCGGAGCTGGAACGCTCGGCCGGCCGCGCCCAGTCGAAGGGCGGAATCGCCGCGTCCGCCGCGTTCCTGTCCCGAGCGGCCGAGCTGACACCGGACCCCTCCCTGCGCAGCCGGCGGGCCCTGGGCGCGGCGTTCGCCGCCGTGCAGGCCGGCGGCTTCGAGACCGCCCGGACGATGCTCACGCTCGCCACCGACGGCGTCGTCGACGAACTCCAGCGGGCCCAGATCGACCTGCTCCGCGCGCAGCTGGCCTTCGCGTCCAGCCGCGGCACGGAGGCACCGCCGCTGCTGCTGGCCGCGGCGCGGCGCTTGGAACCGCTGGACCCGGCACTGGCCCGCGAGACCTACCTGGACGCGTTCTCGGCGGCGTTGTTCGGTGCCAGGCTGAACGAGAGCGTCGGGGTGGCCGAGATCGCGAAGGCCGCGGAGGACGCGGCCGGCCGGATCGGGCCGTCGCCGAGCGCCGCCGACCTTCTGCTGCAAGGGCTGATCGCGCTCGCCGTCGACTACGGCACCGGCGTGCCGGCGTGCCGGGCCGCCGTGCGGCGGATGGCAGCCGGCTGGACGCCGCCTCCCGGCCAGCTGCGCCGCCTGTGGCAGGGCTGCGTCGTGGCGATCGAGATCTGGGACGACGAGGCCGCGTACGTCCTGGCCGGGCGCCACGTCGAGATCGCCCGCCGGACCGGAGCGCTCAGCGAGGTGGCGCTGGCGCTGAGCTCCCAGACGCCGGTTCTCGTCTTCTGCGGCGAACTGGCGGCCGCCGCGGCGGCGGTCGCGGAAACGCGATCCGTCGAGGAGATGACCGGCATCTCCGCCGCCCCGTACGGTGACCTGATCGTCGCCGCCTGGCAGGGCCGCACCGAGCACGCCGACCGGCTCATCGCCGGCACCCGCGACGAGGCGACGGCCCGCGGCGAGGGCATCGGCCTGGCCATCTGCGCCTACACCCGCGCCGTACTGGCCAACGGCAGCGGCCGGTACCGCGAAGCGATGGCCGCCGCCCGGGAGGCCGCCGGCCATCGCGAAGTCGTCGTCGAGAACTGGGCCCTGCCGGAGTTGATCGAGGCCGCGTCCCGGGCGGGCGAGCCCCGCCTCGCGGAGGCGAGCCTGGCCCGGCTGACGACGAAGACCCGGGCGAGCGGGACGGATTGGGCGCTCGGCGTCGAGGCACGCGCACGCGCGCTGCTGAGCGACGGCACGGCGGCGGAGGCCCACTACCGGGCCGCGATCGATTGTCTGGCTCGCACCCGGATGCGCGCGGATCTGGCGCGGGCGCACTTGCTCCACGGCGAATGGCTGCGCCGGGTCGACGCCCGCCGCGCGCTGGAGACGGCGTACGAAATGTTCACCGAGATGGACCTGGGGCAGTTCGCGGAGCGGGCCCGGCACGAGCTGTCGGCCACCGGCGCGACCGTACGCAAACGCGGAGGGGAAGCGTCCACCGAGCTGACGCCGCAGGAGACGCAGATCGCCCGGCTGGCCGCCGACGGGCAGACGAACTCCGAGATCGGCGCGCGACTGTTCATCAGCAGTCGCACCGTCGAGTGGCACCTGCGAAAGATCTACACCAAGCTCGGCATCAGCTCGCGCCGCTACCTGCACGCCGCGTTCCCGGATTGACCTCCAGGTCGAGGACAGCTCCGGTCACCGCGATGTCGGTCATGACCCGAACCGCCAGGGCGGCCACGTCGTCCGCCCGGGCGCCGGTGATCAGGTTTACCCGGACGGGGGCCGCCTCCGCCGCGAGGTGGGCGATGTGCGAGGGCAGCGCGTCTTCGGCGACGAACACCAGCGACCCACCGCCGCACATCTCCCGTCGGGCGTAGCACGCGGTGGCGATCGGAAGCAGCAGCCGGTCGACGGCGCGGCGCGCCCGCGCGAGATCGAACAGCATGTGATCGACATGGCCGGGCAGTCGGTCGAGGAACTCCGCGAGCTGCTCGACGTCCGACTCGTCGAAGGCGGCGGTGGCCTCGACGCCGATCTCCTCGGCCATGTCTTCGAGCGGTCCCGTGTGGCTGTCGGTGAGGATCAGTTGCGCTCCCTCACCCTTGGCTCGGCGGGCGGCCTCCTGGCCGATGGCGGTACCGGCTCCGATGATCACTACGGTCCGCCCGAACAGGGACATGGACCTGCTCCCTTCCCGTCGCCAAGGATGCCTGCACCGCCTCCCGGCCGCCACCCTGGACGACTCCGACTGGGCGTCAGTGGCGGGACTCGACCGACCCCGGCGCTCGCAGTGCACGGAACGCGGCCCGCAGCTCGGCGGCGAACAGCTCCGGTTCCTCCCAGGCGGCGAAGTGACCGCCCCGCTCGGCCTCGCCGTAGTAGCTGAGCGTGGGGTAGGCCTGCGCGGCCCAGCTGCGCGGCGTCTTCCAGATCTCGCCGGGGAACGCGCTGAAGCCGACCGGGACGCGCGGGTCCGGGAGCGGCGCGCCGCCCGCGCCGGGGGCGTCCGGGCCGTAGGCCTCCCAGTACGACCGGGCCGCGGAGGTGCCGGTGCCGGTCAGCCAGTACGCCGTGATGTTGTCGAGGATGTGGTCGCGGGTGAGGTTGCCGGAGGGCCGGCCGTCGACGAACGCGTGGGCGATCTTGTAGTAGGCGTCGGTGTCGTGGTCGATCATCCAGGCGGCCAGGGCGACCGGCGAGTCCAGCAGCGCGTACCCGATGGTCTGCGGGCGGGTGGCCATCTCCACGAAGTAGCCGTTGCCGCTGGTCTGGAAGGTCTTGATCGCGGCGAGCGCGGCCTGTTCCGCCGCCGTGCCGCTGGGCAGCGACGCCGGGTCGTTGAGCGCCGGCACGAGCAGGTTGGTGTGGATGCCGGCCAGCCCGTCGGGACCGATCCGGCCCATCGCGTCGGTGACGCCGGCGCCGACGTCGCCGCCCTGGGCCACGTACCGGTCGTAGCCGAGCCGGCTCATCAGCTCCGCCCAGGCGCGGGCGGTGCGGGCGAGGTCCCAGCCGGTCTCGGCCGGTTCGCCGGAGAAGCCGTAGCCGGGCAGGGACGGCAGCACGAGGTGGAACGCGTCGGCCGCGTCGCCGCCGTGCGCGGTGGGGTCGGTCAGCGGGCCGACCGAGTCGAGCATCTCGATGACCGAGCCCGGCCAGCCGTGCGTCATGATCAGCGGCAGGGCGTCCTCGTGCGGGGAACGTACGTGGACGAAGTGGATGTCCACGCCGTCGATCTCGGTGGTGAACTGGGGCAGCGCGTTCAACCGGGCGGCGACCCGGCCGCCGTCGTACTCGGTCGCCCAGTACTCGCGGACGGCCTGGATGGTGGCCAGCTGCACGCCCTGCGTACGGTCGCCGACGATCTCCCGGGTCGGCCAGCGGGTCGCCGCCAGGCGGCGCCGCAGATCGTCGAGCGCGTCCTTGGGAATCTGCACGGTGAACGGTCGGATGGCATTGCCGGTCTGCTCGGACGTGGTCATGTCGGGCTGCCTCTCTGTCGGACTTGCCGGACACCTCTCAGCCTGGCCGCGTCCCGCTGTCGCTCGCACCCGTGATAGACCCTGGTCGGTGCCGCCCGTCAGACGGGGGTGCGCTGCCAGCGGGTCGCCAGGCCCCGGGGTTCGGGGGCGGCCAGCGGCGCGGTGGCGGAGTCGTCGCGGTTGGGCAGCGCGAGGCGGAAGACCTTCGCCCACGCCGACGCGACCTGCTTGGGCAGCGGCCCGCTGGTGTAGCTGAGGCCGTACCGCTCGAACAGGTCGCGCACCTTCGGGGCGACCTCGGCGTACCGGTTGCTGGGCAGGTCGGGGAAGAGGTGATGCTCGATCTGGTGGGACAGGTTGCCGGTCATGATGTGCATGAGCCGGCCGCCGGAGATGTTGGCCGAGCCGAGCATCTGCCGCAGGTACCACTCGCCGCGGGTCTCGCCCTCGATGGACGTACGCTCGAAGGTCTCGACGCCCTTCGGGAAGTGGCCGCACATGATCACTGAGTGCGTCCAGAGGTTGCGGATCAGGTTGGCCGTGAAGTTCGCGGCGATCGTGTGCAGGAACGAGGGCCCGGACAGCAGCGGGTGCACGATGTAGTCCTTGAGGACCTGCTTGCCGATCTTCCGGCGTACCTCCTTGACCGCGGCCCGGAAGGCCGGCGCCCGCCGGCGCTTGCGGGTGGCGAGATTGCGGCCGAGTTCGAGGTCGTACGCGGCGATGCCGTACTCGAAGAAGCAGGCGTTGACGAAGTTCCACAGCGGCTGGGCCAGGTAGAGCGGGTGCCACTTCTGGCTCTCGTCGACCCGCATGATGCCGTAGCCGAGGTCGTTGTCCCGGCCGACCACGTTGGTGTACGTGTGGTGCAGCTCGTTGTGCGAGTGCTTCCACTGCGACGCCGGCGAGGCGTTGTCCCACTCCCACCTGGTCGAGTGGATCTTCGGGTCCTGCATCCAGTCCCACTGGCCGTGCATGACGTTGTGGCCGATCTCCATGTTCTCGAGGATCTTGGCGATCGCCAGGCCGGCGGTGCCGGCCAGCCAGGCCGGCGGGAAGAGCGAGAAGAGCAGGACCGCGCGGCTGCCGAGCTCCAGCCGGCGCTGCACGCTGATCACCTTGCGGATGTACGCGGCGTCGCGCGCGCCCCGGCTCGCGATCACCTCGTCCCGGATGGCGTCGAGCTCCCGGCCGATCGCCTCGACGTCGGCCGCCGTGAGGTGGGCGATCGGATTGACGCTCTTGCGCTGCAGGGTGGTCACGAAGTTCCTCTCAGTGGTCCAGGTGGCAGGGGCCGGCGGCGGCGGAGACACACGTCTGTACGGGGACGACCTCCCCCTCGGTGACCGTGGTGAGCCGGCCGTCGCGCAGGTCGCGGACGGCGCCACCGGTCAGCGGCAGCACGCAGGTGAAGCAGATGCCCATCCGGCACCCCGAGGGCATCAGGACGCCGGCGGCCTCCCCGGCCTCCAGCAGCGGGACACTCCCGTCGGCGTCGACCACGGTGCCCGTACGGCCGAAGGTGACCTTGCCGCCTTCGCCGATGGCCGCCGTCGCCGGCCGGAAACGCTCGACGTGCAACCGGCCGGCGAGCCCGGCCTCGTCCCAGTAGGCGCCGAGATCGTCGAGCATCCCGTTGGGCCCGCACGCCCAGGTGTGCCGCTCGGCCAGGTCGGGCACCAGGGCGGCCAGCGCCTCCGGGGTGAGCCGCCCGTCCGCGCGGGTGTGCCGCTCGACCAGCCGGATCCGGCCGCTCGCCGCCAGCTCGCGCAGCTCGGCGCCGAAGACGACCGCCTCGGGGATGGGCGCCGAGTGCACGACCACCACGTCGCGCAGCTCGCCGAGGTGCGTGCGCAGCATGCCCATGACCGGGGTGACGCCGCTGCCCGCGGTCACGAACAACACCTTGGCCGGACGGTCCGGCGGCAGGACGAAGTCGCCGGCGGCCTGGTCGAGGTGCAGCACCTGGCCGGGCCGCGCGTGCGCGATCAGGTGGTTGCTGACCACCCCGCCGGGTACGGCGTTGACCGTCACGGACAGTCCGCCGGGGGCGCTGGTCACCGAGTAGGCACGCCACCGGCGGACGCCGTCGACGTCGACGCCGAGCCGCACGTACTGCCCGGGCTCGTGCGGCCGGAAGCCGCGTCCGGGCCGCAGCACCAGGGTCACGGCGTCGCGGGTCTCCGGCCGGACCTGCTCGATCCGGCAGCGCAGGACGCCGGGGTTGCGCAACGGCGCGATCTCGTCGAGGTAGTCGGCCGGCACCAGGGGCGTCGAAAGCAGCTCGACGACCCGCCACGCGCCCGATCGGAGGGCCTGAACAACCGCCATGTGCCAAGCTTCCGGATTTTCGGATCGGCGCGCCTGACCGCAGCATGTGGAAACGGGGGCGCGTTATTGTTCCGTACGAACAAATGGGGGTTGCCGTGGAGGGCGCACAGGAGTTCCGTATGTCCGCTGAGGCGGTCGCCCCGCTGAAGCGCGCGCTGCCCGCGGTCGCCGCGCACACCGTCGAGGCGATCACCAGCGGCGTCCCGGCGTATGCGCGGGCGTTCAGCGGCGATCTCGGGCCGAAGATCGAGACGGCCGTACGGGCGGCGCTCGCCACCTTCCTCAACCTGGTGTCCCGGCCGACCGGCGCCGCCGAGTCGCCGCTCGCGCCCGCTCTCGAGGCGGCGTACGCGCTGGGTCGCGGCGAGGCGCGCAACGGCCGCAGCCTCGACGCGCTGCTGGCGGCGTACCGGCTGGGCGCCCGGGTGGCCTGGCGGGAACTGGCCGCCATCAGCGTGCGCACCGGGCAGGACTCCGAAGCCCTCGCGCACTTCGCCGAGCTCGTCTTCGCCTACATCGACGAGCTGTCGGCGGCCAGCGTCGCCGGGCACGCCGACGAGCTGGCCACCTCCGGCCGCGCCCGCCGCCGGCACCTGGAGCGGCTCGCCCAGGCCCTGCTGGCCGGCGAGCCCGCGCAGGTGGTCACCGCCGCCGCCGAGCGCGCCGAGTGGCTGCCGCCGCGGACGCTCACCGCCGTCCTGGTGCGCGAGCCCGCCGCCGGCGCGGTGCTGGACCTGCTCGACGCCCGTACGCTGCTGGTGGCCGAGGCCGGCCCGGAGGAGATGTCGGTCCTGCTGGTAGCGGACGCGCACGGCTCCTCCCGGGCGCACCTGATGCGCCTGCTCGCCGGCCGCGGCGCCGTGGTCGGCCCGGCGCTGCCCTGGCTGCGGGTGCGCGACTCGCTCGAACGCGCCGTGCGCACGTCCCGCTTCGCCGCCAGCACCGGGCGGGCCCCGATCGACACCGAGGACCACCTGGTCACGCTCGTCCTCACCGCCGACCCGCAGGCGCTGGCCGACCTGCGGGCCAAGGCGCTGGCCCGCTCGCCGCCGAGCGGGAGCCGATGACCGCCCGGCTGGCCGAGACCCTGCGCGGCTGGCTGCTGCACCACGGGCGCCGCGACGAGGTCGCCGCCGAGCTGTCCGTCCACCCGCAGACGGTGCGCTACCGGATGACCCGGCTCCGCGAGCTGTACGGCGACCGCCTCCGCGATCCGCACTGGCTCCTGCTGCTCACCGTCGCCCTCGGCGCGAAGGATTGACGGGGAACATCCATCAGATACATTGATGCGCATTGATATCTCCGCGGTTCCGGGACCCGGACCCCACGAGGGCCGCCCATCGGAAACGCTGACGAGAAGGGTAACCACGTGCGCATCCTGCGACGTCCACTCTGGGTGGCCTGCCTGGCGATCGGGACCGCGGTCCCGATGGTCAGCGCCGCCGAGGCGAACGCGGCACCGACCGCCGGCACCACCGGCATCACCGGCATCACGGCCACCGTCCAGATCGGCCGGGTGACCGGTGACGCCCTCACCGTGCGCTTCACGGCACGGAACATGTCGGCATCGACGGTCGACGTCCTCTCCCGGGACCTGTCCGTCCTGGCCGTGACCAGGGACGGCGTACCGGTCCCCTATCGCGGCAAGCTGATCAAGTACGCGGCGCCGACCGCGGCCGATTACATCCGCATTCCGGCCGGCGGCACGTACGCCGTGACCGAGAACCTGGCGGACGACTACGACCTGTCGCAGCCGGGAACCTTCACCGTCGCCCCGGCCTCCACCCAGGTGCGGGCCACGCGGGCGGCGACCGTCCGCACCACCACCGGCATCCGCCAGTCCCGCAGGACGGCCGGCGCCGCGCCGGCGACCACCGAGCGGGTGACGGCCGCCGCCGGCGCGGTCACCATCACGTACCGCGGGTGCTCCTCGAGCGAGAAGACCGCGATCAAGCAGGCCGTCGGCGACGCCGCGACGATGTCGACGAAATCCCAGAGCTGGCTCGCCGCGAACCCGTCCGGCGGGGGCGCCTACACGACCTGGTTCGGCACCTACAGCTCGTCCCGATTCTCCCGGGTGACCTCGGCGTACAGCCACATCACCAGCGAGCTGACCAGCAAGACCGTGACGCTCGACTGCACCAGTGACGAGGACTACTACGCCTACGTCTACCCGGACGACCCCTACGTCATCTACCTCTGCAACGCGTACTGGCCGGCGCCGGCCACGGGGACCGACTCCAAGGCGGGCACGCTCATCCACGAGTCGAGTCACTTCACCGTCAACGGCGGCACCGACGACCACGTCTACGGCCAGACCGCGGCCAGGCAACTCGCCAAGTCGAACCCGGCCAACGCCGTCGACAACGCCGACAACTACGAGTACTTCGCCGAGAGCCGCTGACCCATCGCGCCACCCATCGGACAGCCCGTTCCACCACGCCTTGGAACGGGCTGTTCGCCGCGCGCCTCCGGCACCCGTTGACGGCGACCCATCGACTGGGATCAAATCGCAGCAGGCATCTGATCTTTCACACCGACTTCACGGGCAAATGGCGCGATCCACGAGACCGCCACCGCCACACATCGGATGAAAGGGCCTCGATCCCATGGGACTGCGCAGACGAGACCTCCCGGCACCCGCCGATCCGCGACGGCGACCGGGTCACCATGCTCGGGTACCGGGGCGGGCCGCTGCACTGGACGCGCAACCCGTCCGGCGGCATCGCCATCGAGGTACCCGACGCGGCCATCCGCGCCGCCAATCACGTCTGGACCTTCAAGGTGACCTGGCGGCGCTGACCGCCGGCTCAGGCGGCGATGCCCGAGCCGTTCAGCAGGGCCAGCAGCGTCGGCCGGGCCGAGCGGCCGGCCACCGCGATGAGACCACCGGCGACCGCGATCGACCGCGCGGGCTCGGCTCCCATCGAGGTCTCCCATCGAAGGGTGCCGTCCAGATCGACCGCGATCACGTCACCGCCGTCGAAGGAGGCAACGAGGCGACCGCCGTCCGAGCACGCCAGCGCGCCGAGTCGCTCCGGCGCGATCCGCAGGTCGACCACCGGCTGGAAGTCGGCGTCATAGCAGGCCAGCTGCCCGTTCTCGGCGGCGATCACCAGCAGCGTGCTCGACCAGGCGCAGGCTCGGACCGCCGTGCCGGTCAGGCGGATCCAGTCGCCCGGTTCCCGCCCCGGACGCCACAGCCTCGCCCAGCCACTGCCGGTGATCGCGACGACCTGGTCGCCCCGGCAGTGCGTGGCCACGACCGGCTGACCGCCGCTGAGCTCCGCCTGGCCGACGCAATCGCCGCTGCGAACGTCCCACACCGCGGTACGCCCGGTGCCGGCCGTACTGAACAGGCAGCGGCCCTCCGCCACCCATCCGGTGGATCGGGGGCGACCCGCCGGCCCGGCCCACTCGGCCACGCATTCCGGCCGGCGATCGTCCGGGAGCCGCCACACGGCGACCGTGCCGTCGGAGGCCGCCGTCGCCAGCATGGTGGCGGCGGCCGGGTTCCACGCCGCCGCGACGATGCCGTGACGCATCCGCAGCCGCCCGGCCCGAACCGGGCTCGCCGGGGCCGACGTATCCCACAGCGCCAGTTCACCGTTGGGTGCGCTGATCGCGAGCCGGCGCGCGTCCGGGCGAAACGCCATCGCCGCGTAGCGGAAATCCCTCACAGCCGTGCCCTTCGTCCGCTCGTGCCGAGGGCGCACAGCAGCCGAGACGGGTGCTCCACGGTGGCGGCCGTGAAGCACCCGTCGTTCGCGCGGCACCTCGATCGGACAGCGCCGACGGGCGCCGTGATATCACGATGACCATTCACAGGAATCCACGCGACGCGAACATGGGAATGCGCGCAAATGCGTGAATGCGAAGCGGGGTTTGAAAAGTCCTGGTCAGATCGATGTCGCTAGGGAACGACTAGGTTCCGGATTCGGCGGCCGGCGATACCGGCAAACCGGCCCCCGACCAGGCCATCAAATCCATCGAACATTGCGTTTTCAGTCCTCGGTGGGTCGCGAGCCGCCGCCACGGCAATGGGCTCAAACGATGCACCCGGACATTCTCTTATACGGATAGATGATCCGCAAGCATCAAATAACGCCCGGGTGTACGCTGCCGACGGCCGCCGGGCCGGGCGCGTGCAAACCGTCCATGTCCGATGCGTTCAAGGAATACGGAGTGCACGTTTACCAGCCGGCCGGACGTGCCTGATATTGACTCGATGACGACCACTCCGCCCGCCTCATCGTCAGAGTACGAAGGCGCGGTTGCCCTCGCCCAGGCCGCCCCGGCCGAGATCACCGCCTACGGCGACCATGTTCTGGCCGTCGAACCGACCGGCGCGGAGCCGGTCCCCGCCGAGGCCCGCCACGGCCGGCCGCTCAGCCTGCTGTGGACGTGGACCTCGCCGAACATGGAGTTCGCCACCGTTTTCATCGGCGTGCTCGGGGTCGGCATCTTCGGCCTCGGCTTCTGGCCCGCCGTTCTCGCCATCGCCCTCGGCACCGGGCTCGGCGCCGTCGCGCACGCCTTCCTCGGCCTGGCCGGGCCGCGCTTCGGCGTGCCGCAGATGGTGGCCGGGCGCAGCGGCTTCGGCTTCTACGGCAACGCGCTGCCCGCCGGGCTCAACGCGCTGACCGCCGGCATCGGCTGGTTCGCGGTCAACAGCGTCAGCGCGGCCTACGCCCTCAACACACTGCTGGGCTGGCCGCTGCTGCTGTGCCTGTTCATCGTCGTGATCCTGCAGGTGGCCATCGCGTTCTACGGGCACAACTTCATCCACAGCGTGGAGAAGTACACCTTCCCGGTGCTCACGGTCATCTTCCTGGCCGCCTCCGTGGTGATCCTCGGCAAGGCCCACCCCGACCAGGGCGCCAGTGCCACGGCGGCGCCGGGCGCCTTCTGGCTCACCGCGGGCGCGGCCTTCGGCTATGCCGCGGGCTGGACGCCGTACGGCTCCGACTACACCCGTTACCTGGCGAAGGCGACGCCCAAGTGGGCCGTGGCGCTGTGGCCGGGCCTCGGCGTGTTCGTGTCCTGCGTCCTGCTGGGCGCGGTCGGCGCGGCCTCCGCCACCGTCGCGATCCCGGCGGACGTCGCCGCCAAGCTCAGCCCGACCGCGGCCTTCACCTACAGCCTGCCCGGCGCGCTGGCCAAGCTGACCCTGCTGGCCATCGCGATCGGCGGCATCGCGGCGAACGCGCTCAACATCTACTCCGGCGCGCTCTCGTTCGTGGCGATGGGCATCCGGCTCCCGGCGGCGGTGCGCCGCGCCACGGTCGCGGTCGTCTTCGGGGTGGCCGGGACGCTCGTGGCCTGGGCGGGCCTCAGCGACTCGGCGACGAAGTACACCGACTTCCTGCTGGTCATCACGTACTGGATCGGTCCGTGGCTGGGTGTCACCATCACCGACCGGTATCTGCGCCGCGGGCAGGCGGACGGCGAGATCGCCGCGCTGCTGGAGGACACCTCGTACCGCGTGTGGGCGGGGCCGCTGGCGATGGCGCTCGGCACGGCCATCGGCGTGGTGCTGTTCTCCAACCAGACGGAGTTCGTCGGTCTGGTCGCCAAGCATTTCCCGGGTATCGGCGACATCGCCTTCGCGGCCGGATTCGTCAGCGCGGCGGTGCTCTACCTCGGCCTGTTGAAGGTGCCGGGTCTCGCTCCCCGCCGGGGTTGACGGCGCTCCAGTCGCTCCGGTCAGGCGATGCGCCGGGGTTGACGGTGCTCCGGTCAGCCGATCGCGCGCAACACCCGCCGCGCGCAGGTCGCCAGCAGCAGCCCGGCGTGCGACTCCGGGTCGGCGACCGGACCGCCGAGCAGGGACTCGATCCGTTCCAGCCGCTGATACATCGACTGGCGGCCGATGTGCAGAAGCGCGGCCGTACGGGTGGGGCTGCAGCCGTTGCGGAGGTGGATCTCCAGGGTCCGCACCAGGTCGCTCGGGTGGTTCGCCTCCCACTCGAGCAGCGGCCCCAGCGCGTTCGTCACGAGCCGGGCCAGCCGGTCGTGCGACTCGGGCGTCAGGCCGTCGCCGACCAGTTCGCGCTCCAGGGCCAGCGCGCGCGAGGAGGTGACCAGGGGAAGGACCTGGGGACCGGGCGGCGGCACGACCAGCGCCAGCCGGAGCGTCGCGCGCGCGTCGCGCAGGGAATCGCCCCACCTCGTCCAGGCGGCCTGGGCCGGCACCGCGTGGCCCAGGGCGACGGTGACCGCCGGGGCGTCGCTCGCGCCCAGCGCGGCCGACACCTCCCGCTGCGCCCACCGCACCGGGTCTCCCCCGCACCCGGCCGACACCGAGATCAGCCCGAGCACGACTCCGGACAACGAGGCGCGCAGCAGCGGCGCCCCGGAGCGCCGCGCCATCCGGTCGAGCGCCGCCAGCGCATCCCTCGGATCGGCGGCCTGGGCCGCCACCCCCACCAGATGGTGCGCCCGCTCCGGCCGGAAACCGACGGCCTGCGCCCGGGCCACTACCTCCGACCGGCCCAGCGCGGTCCCGTCCACCAGGTCGCCGAGCAGAGTCACGCGGCGCGCCTCTTCCACGCTCCTGCGCTCGTGCCCGTGCGGGCCGATGGGGCGATCGGCCAGGGACTGCGCCACGATCGCCGTGTTGGCCGTCTCGGCGATCCGGATGAACGGCACCACGCGCCGCAGGACCACCAGGGGCAGGCCCCGCTGCTTGCTCTCGTCCACCAATTCGTACGGCATCTCGGGCAGTGAGCGCCCCACCTCGATGGCCACCGCCGCGACGCCGCGCTCGGCCAGCTCGCGAATGTAGTGCCGGCGAGCCCCGGCGTCGACCCCGGCCAGCCCCAGCCCGGTCGTCAGCAGCAGTTCGCCGCCGGACAGCAGCGGCCCGATCTCGTAGATCTCACTCGAATGGACCCACCGCACCGCCCGGTCCAACTGCTCCTGTCCGGCCAGCACCTCGGCGGCGGCCTCGTCCAGCACGTCGAAGCTGAGGATCTCGCGTAGCGTGAGGGCGGCCATGGCGGACTCCTGCTCTCGGGCGGCCCCCGCCGGGCACATTGTCCGCCGCGGCCTGCTCCGGAGGATACGGACCGCACATTGCACGGGCGTTTCCGTCCGGGCGAGAGTGGGGGCATGACGCACGTCGCCTCGTTCGAGGCTTTGCTCGCGGTCGCCCGGCAGGAGGCCCGGCTCGGCCTGGCCGAGGGCGGCATCCCGATCGGCGCGGCCCTGTTCGGCCCGGACGGCGAACCGCTCGGGCGCGGCCACAACCGCCGGGTGCAGGACGGCGACCCCTCGACGCACGCCGAGACCGCGGCCTTCCGCGCGGCCGGCCGGCAGCGGGACTACCGCGGCACGACCATGGTCACCACGCTCTCGCCGTGCTGGTACTGCTCCGGCCTGGTCCGGCAGTTCGGCATCGGCCACGTCGTGATCGGCGAGGCGACCACCTTCCACGGCGGTCACGACTGGCTGGCCGAGCACGGCGTACGGATCACCCTGCTGGACGACCCCGAGTGCGTCGCCCTGATGCGCGACTTCATCGCGGCGCGGCCCGAGCTGTGGTTCGAGGACATCGGCCAACCGGAAGACTGAGGAGTTTCAGCGTGTCCCTCATCCCCACCATCGACCTGGGCCCGTGGCGCTCCGGCGACCCGCAGGCCCGGGCGGCCGCCGCCCGCGAGGTCGACGCGGCGCTGTCCACCGCCGGGTTCCTGCTGGTCACCGGGCACGGCGTGACGCGCGAGACCCGCGACCGGGTGCGGGCCACCGCCCGGGCGTTCTTCGACCTGCCCGTCGAGGTCAAGCAGCGGTACTCGGTGGCGGTCGGCGGGCGCGGCTGGCTGGCGAAGGGCGCCGAGGCCAACGGCTATGCCGAGGGCACCGAGACCCCGCCCGACCTCAAGGAGTCCTGGACGGTCGCGGCGGACCAGCCCATCGGCGACCCGGAGATCGACGAGTACTGGTTCCGGCCCAACCGCTGGCCCGCCGAGGCGCCCGAACTCCAGGCGGTCGTCGAGGACTACCTGGCCCGGATGCGGGGCATCGCGGACGAGTTGCTGCGCCTGCTCGCCGCGGCGCTGGGCCAGCCGGAGGACTTCTTCACCCGGCACACGTCCCGTACGACGTACGGCTTCAATATCAATTGGTATCCCGGCGTCTCGGTGGTCGGCGAACCCGAGCCGGGCCAGTACCGGATCGGTCCGCACACCGATTTCGGCACGGTGACCCTGCTCGACCGCCAACAGGGCAAGGGCGGACTGCAGGTGTACGTCGATCCGGCCGACGGCGGCTCCGGGTGGCAGGACGCGCCGTACGACCCCGAAGCACTGACCGTCAACATCGGCGACCTGATGGCCCGCTGGACCGGCGACCGGTGGCGCTCCGGGCGGCACCGCGTGCTCGCACCCACGCCGCAGGCCCCGGAGGAGGATCTGATGTCGCTCGTCTATTTCTACGAGTGTGATCCGCACACCACGGTCGCGCCGCTGCCCGCTCCGCTCGGCAAGGTCGCCTATGAGCCGGTGGACTCCTCGGTCTACTTGAAGGCGAAGCTGGACGCCATCACCGTCGGCTGACCGGTCCGCTGATCCAGGCGGCGACCTGGGTGCGCCGGCTGAGGGCGAGTTCGGCCAGGATCCTCTGGACGTGGCTCTCGGCGGTCCGCCTCGAGATCAGGAGCCGGGCGGCGATGTCCCGGTCGGTCAGGCCCTGCGCGATCAACTCGGCGACCTCACGTCGTGCCGGAGGTTACCGGCGCCCGGGGGGAGGCAGGCACGGCGCCCATCCTCGCTCGCCGATCCGCTTGCGGCGACCGCGGCCGCCCCCGACGACGCCGACCGGGTTCAGCATTCACCCCGACGGGCGAACGCCGGTTGACGAGGATTCCGGGTGAGCAGCCTGCGGATCTCCTCGGCGACCAGGTCCGGCGCCTCCTCGGCCATGAAGTGGCCGCAGCGGACCGGGACGTGGTCGAGGTCCGGGGCCCACGCGCGCCACCGCGCGGCCGCATCGAAGCCGAGCTTCGAACCCCAGTCCTGTTGCAACACCGTGACCGGCATCCGCAGGGTATTGCCCGCTGCCCGGTCCGCCTTGTCGTGCTCGATGTCGATGCCGGCCGAAGCGCGGTAGTCGGCGACGATCGACGGGACGGCCGCACGGCCGGCCTTCAGGTAGGCCTGGCGCACGTCGGCCGGGATCGCCTCCGGGTCGCTGGTCCACCGGTCGAGGAAGTAGCCGAAGAAGTCGTCCGGCGCGCCGGCAATCATCTTCTCGGCGAGGCCGGGCGGTTGCGCCATCAGGTACAGATGGAAGCCGACCGCGGCGTTCACGCCCCGCATCACCTCCCACATGTCCAGCGTCGGCAGCACGTCCAGCGACGCCAGGTGCGTGACGCTCTCCGGGTGGTCCAGCGCGGCTCGGATCGCGACCAGGGCGCCGCGGTCGTGCCCGGCGAGGGCGAATCGGTCGTGTCCCAGCGCCTTCGCGAGGGCCACGATGTCCGCGCCCATCGTCCGCTTGGAGTAGGTGTCCGGCCCGGCCTCGGCCGGCTTGTCGCTCGCGCCGTATCCCCGCAGGTCCGGGCAGATGAGAGTGTGGTCGGCGGACAGCTCCGTGGCGACGTGACGCCACATGAGGTGGGTCTGCGGGAAGCCGTGCAGCATGACGATCGGGCTGCCCGTACCGGTGATCGCGGTGTTCAGCGCCACGCCGCCGGCGACCGGGACGCGTACGTATTCGAAGCTCAAGGTTGTTGCCCTTCGGTTGGTCTCAGCTCGAATCGACTGTCCCGGGTTCGGATGAGCAACGAATGAGCGGAGCGATAGAGTGGCCGCGGTGGGGCGTATCCGATTCGGCGTCCTCGGCCCGGTGATCGCCGAGGACGCGGCGGGCCGGCCGATCGCGCTGAAAGGCCCGATGCACCGCGCGGTGCTGGGCCGGCTGCTGGTGGCGCGCCGCCGGGTCGTCCCGGTCGACGCGCTCATCGACGATCTCTGGGTGGCGCCACCGGCGGGTGCGCTCGCCGCGGTCCGCACCTTTGTCGCGGCCCTGCGCCGGGCGCTCGAGCCGGACCGGTCGCCGCGTGCGCCGGCCACCCTTCTGATCACTCAGGGCTCGGGGTACGCGCTGGCGGCCGCCCCCGCCGACGTGGACGCGTGGCGGTTCGAGGACGCGGTGGCGTCGGCGCCCACGGCGGATCCGGCCACCGCGCTCCGTGTCCTCGACGAGGCGCTTGCCTGGTGGCGGGGTCCGGCGTACGCGGACTTCCCGGACGCCGCCTGGCCCCGCGCCGATCGATCCCGCCTGACGGAGCTCCGCCTCCAGGCCGTCGAACAGCGAGCCGAGGCACATCTCGCGCTGGGCCGGCCGGCCGAGGCGGTGCCGGACCTCGACGAGCACGTGACCGCGCATCCATGGCGGGAGCGGGGCTGGTATCTGCTGGCGCTGGCGCTCTACCGGTCCGGGCGACAGGGTGACGCCCTCGCGGTGCTGCGGCGCGCTCGCGACCTCCTGGCGGGCCAGCTCGGCGTCGACCCCGGACCTGCTCTGCGTACCCTCGAAACCGACATCCTCCGGCAGGATCCCCATCTCTCCGGGCCGGACGGCCCCGCCGCGGCGGTCTGGGAGCGGGCCGCGAAGGCGTTCGACCGCGTTCGGGTGGGCGGCGCCCGGGCACGGCTGGAGTCGGCGGTCGGGCTGTTGCGCAATCTCGCGGTGACCGGCTCGGACGGTCTCTCGGTGGCCCGTGAGCAGCGTGCGGCGGCGGTCGCCGCGGCGGAGCAGCTCGACGACCCCGAGCTGACGGCCCGGGTGATCGGTGCCTACGACGTGCCGGCGATCTGGACCCGATCCGACGACCCGGTCCAGGCGACGACGATCGTCGCGGCGGCGGAACGCGCTCTGTCCGGGCTGCCGCCGGCTGGGCATGAGCCGGCGCGGGCCCGGCTGCTCGCCACGATCGCTCTGGAGTCGCGGGGCACGCACGATCCCCGGCCGCTGGAATGCGCCCGCCAGGCCGAGTCGATCGCCCGGGAGCTGGATGACCCGGCGCTGCTGGTGTTCGCCCTCAACGGCGCCTTCATGCAGAGCTGCCATCGCACCGGCGGCTCGGCCCACCGGGACGCCGTCGGCACCGAACTGGTCGCTCTGGCGAGCCGCCACGACCTGGTCACCGCGGAGGTACTCGGTCATCTGATACGCATGCAGGCGAGTTGCGCGACAGCCGCGTTCGACCCGGCCGATCACCATGCGGGCGTGGCCGACCGGCTGTCCCGGCGGCACGAGTTGCCGCTGGTCGCAGTGTTCACGCAGTGGTACCGGGCGCTGCGTGCCGACGTTGCGGAGAAAGTCGCGGACGCGGCCGCGGAGCGTGGGTACCGAGCGGCGGCCGAGCGCCTCGATCACGCCGGGATGCCGGGCATGCGCGACGGGCTGCTGCCGCTGGCTCTGCTCGGGATGAGGGTGCGGCGCGGCCTGCCGATCGGCAGCCTGTCCGGTGCGGACTGGGGGCCGTACGAGCCGTGGGTCCGGCCGCTGCTGGAGCCGGGCCGGACCCCGCTCGCCGATGTCCCCGATCCGCCCGCCGATCTGCTGGCCGAGGCGTTGTGGTGGCTGTTCGCGCGGGCCGCTCTGGACGCCGGCGACGTGCCGGCCATGGTCCGTGCCCGGACGGCACTGGCTCCGGCGGCGTCCGAATGTGCGGGTGCGGCCAGTGGCGCGCTGACCTTCGGCCCGGTGTCGGAGGTGCTGGCGGCTCTGACCCGAAGTTGATCACGCGCGGACCTGCGACGGCGTCCGGCCCCACCAGCGGCGGGCACACCGGCTCAGCACGGCCGGCTCGGCGAGGCCCAGGCGGTTGCTGATCTCGGTGAGCGGCAGGTCGGTTCCGGTCAGGTACGCGCGGGCGCGCTCGCGGCGCACGCAATCCAGAATCTCCGCGAAGGTCAGGCCCTCGTCGAGCAGACTCCGCTGCAGCGTACGGGGATGAACCGCGACCGACCGCGCGACCTCGCCCAACGTGGCCGCCGGCCCACCCAGTCGCTCGGCCAGCGCATGCCGGACCCGCCATGCCAAGGTGGACCGCGGGACGGTGCCGACCTTGTCGGAGAGAACGCCGGCCGGGAGCCGCAACAGGGCAGCCGGGCGCCCGGGGCGCACCTTCGCACCGAACCTCTCCGTCCAGCCGTGCACGTCGGCCGCCGGCCCGGGCAGATCGACCGAGCGGGGACCGTAGTCGCCGGCCAGATCGCGCAGGCGCCGGTGCAGGGCGAGCAGCGCCCGCTCGGGGTCGCGGACTCCGCCGGGCAGCCGCAGCCCGACGACCTGCCGCGCGCCCTCGGGGTCGTGGACGAGGACGAACGGCGCCCCGCTGAGCTCTTCGACGACGGTCGGCATGCACCGCAGGATACGGTGACGAAGATCCGGTCGTCTTCGATCAAGGACCGCGCGGCACGGCACCCGTAGCGTCGCCGGCGTGGACACCGAAACCGAAGTCATCGTCGCCGGAGCGGGACCGGTCGGGCTGATGGTCGCCGCCGAGCTACGACTGGCGGGCGTCGACACCGTCGTGCTCGAGCGGGCGCCCGAGCCCTCCCCGCATCCGAAAGCGCTGGGGCTGCACGCCCGTACGCTGGAGCAGTTGGCCATGCGCGGCCTGATCGATCCGTTCCTGGCCGACGGGATCCGGGTGCCGTCCTGGCACTTCGGGTTTCTCCCGGAGCGGCTCGACCTGACCCGGCTGGACACCGCGTACCCGTTCCTGCTGGCGTTCCCGCAGAATCGCACCGAAGCGCTGCTCCAGGAGCGGGCGCTCGAGCTGGGTGCCCGGATCGTCCGCGGCGAGGAGGTCACCGGGCTGACCCGGACCGCGGACGGCGTCCGGGTCGAGACCGCGGTGCGGGCCTGGCAGGCGGGCTGGGTCGTGGGCGCGGACGGCGCGGGCAGCACCGTCCGCAAGGCGGCCGGCATCGGCTTTCCGGGTACGGACGGCGACACGTGGGCCTACCTCGGGGACGTGCGCGCGGACGCGCCGCCGCCGGCGGGCTACGGCGTTCAGAACGACAAGGGCGCGCTGATCGTGGCGCCGCTGCCCGGCGGGTTGCTGCGGTTCACCGGTTTCGACGCCGAGCGGCAGGATCCGGCGGGGCGGGAGCTGACCCTGGACGAGCTGCGCGAGACGACGGCGCGGATCTCGGGGCAGGAGTTCGGGCTGCGCGACCCGGTCTGGCTGAGCAGGTTCACCAACGCGACGCGAGTGGCCGCGGACTACCGCCGGGGACGGGTACTGCTTGCCGGGGACGCGGCGCACATGCATTTCCCGGCCGGCGGTGTGGGCCTCAACCTCGGCCTGCAGGACGCCATGAACCTCGGCTGGAAGCTCGCGGCCGTGGTGCGGGGACATGCGGGCGAGGACCTTCTGGACAGTTATCAGACCGAGCGCCGCCCGTGGGCCGAGGACGTCGCCGAGCACACGCTCGCGCAGACCGCGCTGATCACCGCGACGACCCCGGCGGGCCAGGCCCTGCGGCGCCTGCTGAGCGATCTCATCCGTACGCAGCCCGAGTTGTCCCTGGCCCTCGCCCGCCGCTTGACCGCCCTGGACGTGCACTATCCCGCCCCGGGGAAGCATCCGCTGGTGGGCACGCGCGTCGCCGGGGTCGCGCTGCTCGACGGGCGCCCGGCCGTGCTGGGGTCGACGGTCGTCCGGCCCGACGGGTACGTCCTGGAGGCCGGCGCGGTCCGTGGGCAGTCGACCAGCTGAGCGTGATCGTCCGGCGCGTGCGGGACGGGCGGCTGCCGTGAGGACTCGCCGCCCGCGCGTGTAACGCGGTGGCGGTGTGCCGAGACGGTAGGGCATCGACCGAGGAGGAACCGATGCCCGAAACCCGCTACGACGACCTGCGTGCCCTGTTCATCAACTGCACCCTCAAGCGCTCTCCGGAGCTGACCCACACCGGCGGCCTCATCGACCTCAGCCGGGCGATCCTCGAGAAACAGGGCGTACGGGTCGAGGTGCTGCGGGCCGTCGACCACGACATCGCCACCGGGGTCTGGCCGGACATCACCGAGCACGGCTGGGCCTCGGACGCCTGGCCCGAGATCTATCGCGAGCACGTCCTGCCGGCCGACATCCTGGTCATCGCCGGCCCGATCTGGCTGGGCGACAACTCCTCGGTCACCAAGCAGGTCATCGAGCGGCTGTACGCCTGCTCGCACCTGCTCAACGACGCCGGCCAGTACGCCTACTACGGCCGGGTCGGCGGCTGCCTGATCACCGGCAACGAGGACGGCGTCAAGCACTGCGCCCAGAACATCCTCTACAGCCTGCAGCACCTGGGCTACACGATCCCGCCGCAGGCCGACGCCGGCTGGATCGGCGAGGCCGGCCCCGGCCCCTCCTACCTCGACCCCGGCTCCGGCGGTCCGCAGAACGACTTCACCAACCGCAACACCACCTTCATGACCTGGAACCTGCTGCACCTGGCCCGGCTGCTCAAGGACGCCGGCGGCATCCCCGCGCACGGCAACCAGCGCAGCGAATGGGACGCCGGCTGCCGCTTCGACTTCCCCAACCCCGAATACCGCTGAAAGGCGCGCCGCCCGCGCCTTCGTCGCCGACGACCACACCGCGCAGGATGTCGTGCAGGAGGCGGGGCTCGGCGTCCTGCGCGGCATCGACGGGTTCCAGGAGCGGTCCTCGCTGCGGACCTGGGTCTACCGGATTCTCGTCAACAAGGCCAGGACCCGGGGCGTACGGGACGCCCGCACCATCCCGGCCAGCAGCCTCGACCCCGACCACGGCCGCGCCGTGGATCCGTCCCGGTTCCGCGGCCCGGACGACCCGTACCCCGGGCATTGGCGCGGCCGGGCCGCGCTGCGCGCCGTGCTGGAGCAGCACTGGACCAAGGAGACGACGGCATGAACTGCGACGAGTTCGTCGAACTGGTCACCGCCTACCTCGAGGGCGCCCTCCCACCCGAGACGCGGCAGCGGTTCGTCGAACACCTCGCCGAGTGCGACGGCTGCGACCGCTACCTCGACCAGATCCGCACCACCGTGCACGACCTGGGCCACCTGCCCGCGCAGCGGCTGGCGCCCGACGCCCGCGACCGGCTGCTGGCAGCCTTCCGCGACTGGCCCAGGGGTTCCTGACGACAACCCTCGGCCGCTCCCTCGGCGACGCCGTCGACCGGGTCGCGCCGGCCTGCTCCGGCGCTACCTGGCCACGCTGGACGGGGTGCCGCCCGGCGGCCCGTCCGCGGCCGTGGCGGCCCCGCCCGCCCGGTAGGGCCTGTTCGATGGTGTCAGGAAGATTCTGAACACCTTTGTTCGCCCAGTTCAGGCCGTGTCAGACCGATCTGACAAGGTCGGCCGGGTACCGAACAGCGGGTCCGTTCTCGCAAAGTGGTCGGGCGTCCCTGAACGCTCGAACCCAAGGAGACATGTTGAAGACCAGCATGGTCGGCCGGATCGCCGCCGGCGCCGCGGCCCTCGCCGCCGGCGCCACCACGATCGTCGCGGGCCCCACGGCCGCGCTCGCCGCCGACGTCAACCCCTACTCCGCATCCGCTCTCTGCGGGTCCGGCTACAGCGTCGTCGACTACTTCAAGGACGACGGCAGGGCGTACATCTACCTGCTCTACAACAGCGGCAACGGCAAGAACTGCGTGGTGAGCCTGAAGCAGAAGCAACTCGGGAGCAAGACCCACGTGTCCGCGGTCCTGCAGACCAAAGCCACCGTCAAGGTGGACTCCGGCAACTACGGCTACTACGCCGGCCCGGTCTACCTCTACGCACGCAACGAATGCGTCTCGTTCGGCGGCGAGGTCACGGTCAACGGCGAGCTGAGCGTTTACAGCAGCGACTTCCGCTACTGCGGCTGAGCAATCCCGCTCCGGGTGGCCGCTTCGCACGAACCGGCCACCCGGCTCGATCTGGCCGGATCCGGTCACGCTGAAACGTTGCAATCCGCGCGGCTACTGCCTACGTTCGGGAAGATCCGGACCTCCTCCGTCCGGACCGAACGGCCGGCGCCTCCCCGCCGGCCGCAGAAAGGGTAGGCCCCGATGCGGAATCGCAGCATTCGCCGCGCAGCCACCGCCGCCGGCACCATCGTTCTCCTGCTCCTCGGTGCGGCGTCACCCGCCGCCGCCCACCCACGGCCCGCGCCGTCGTGGGCGAAGTACGTCGTCGCGCCGGACAGCCGGGTCGTCTCGCCGGTACGGGTGCTGAGCACCGCCGGTGACGTCGCCAACGCCGGCGGCACGCTCGGCCGCGGGGTCGCGACGCTGTCCCGCCCCCAGCCGCCGGCCCGTCCGAAGTGGGCCGCCGGCACCACGGCGACCGCATCGTCGTACCACGCCGGCAACAACGGCAACGACGGCCGGCCACGCACCTATGTGCCCGGCAACGCCATCGACGGCGACACCGACACGTTCTGGAACGACGACACGTTCGGCGCCTACCCGGATGTTCTGACGATCACCGCGCCCGCCGCGGTGGACCTGCCCGGCATCACCCTGCTGTCCAACTCGGACGGGGTCCCGCAGGACTTCACCGTCGAAACCTGGGACGGCAGCGCGTGGCAGGCCGCGGCGACCGTCACCGGCAACGCGGAGGTCAAGCGCCAGGTGCCGTTCGCCGCACCGGTGCACACGTCCCAGGTGCGGATCACCGTCACCGCCGACCAGTCGTCCGGCAAGGGCGACTTCACCCGGGTCAACGAGGTCTATCCCGGTCTCGTGCCGGACGACCCGCCGGTGCCCAGCGTCACGGTGGACTTCGGCAAGGTGGTGGCCGGCTATCCGGTCGTACGGTTCGCGGGCGCCTCGGCCGCGAACGTCGGGGTCCGGCTCTCGTTCTCCGAGACGACGCAGTACCTCGGCGACGTCTCCGACTTCAGCCGGTCGTACAACGGCGACAGCATCACGCCCGGCTCCGACCAGGTCGCCGTCGGCACCAAGCCATTCACGTGGACGGACAAGCACGGCTGCGCCGAGGGGACCAAGGTCTGCGCGGACGGCCTGCACGGCTTCCGCTACCTGAGGATCAGCCTGGACGCGCTCGCCGCCGACGCGCCGGACACGGTCGCCTACGGCACCGTGCGGATCGGCGCGGTCTCGCTGAACTTCACCCCGTACCTCGGCACGCCGGCCAGCTACCAGGGCTGGTTCGAGTCCTCCGACAAGCAGCTCAACCAGTACTGGTACGACGCCTCCTACACCAACGAGCTGATCACCGACACCTTCCGCGCCGACGACATCGACCCGCGCGGGGCGGCCACCAGCGGGCTCGAGGGCAAGGTCGTGCTCACCGACGGCGCGAAGCGGGACCGCGACCCGTACGTCGGCGACATCGCGGTCTCCGGCCGTACCGACTATCTCACCCACGCCGTCGGCGAGGCGGCCCGGAACGTGCTCGCCGACCTGGCCGACCACCAGCGCGCGGACGGGTGGATCCCGCCGGCGTCGATCGGGAACTACACCCTGCCGCTCTTCGACTATCCGCTGTACTGGGTGACCAGCAGCTGGGACTACGTCCTGTACACGGGCGACACCGGCTACGCGCGGACGTACTACCCGAATCTGCTCAAGGTGCTCGACACCTGGTACCCGTCGGTCACCGGCGCCGACGGCCTGCTCCAGAAGGGACTCGACGGAACCTCCGGCTACGGCGATTACGCCTTCCTCGGCCGTACGGGTGAGGTCACGTACTACAACGCGCTTTACGTCCAGGCATTGAACAACGCGGCCGCGCTGGCCGCCGCCCTCGGCCACGACGACGACGCGGCCCGTTGGCGCTCCCGGGCCGGAACGGTGGCCGGCGCCGTCAACGCCCACCTCTGGGACGCCGGCGCCGGGGCCTACCTCGACTCGGCCGTCGGTTCGGCGCGGCACGCCCAGGACGGCAACGGCTACGCGGTGCTCAGCGGCGTGGCCGACCAGACCCGGGCGAGCAGCGCGCTCGGCTACCTGTCGGCGCACACCACCACGCCGTACGGCAATGCCTTCATGGACAACGACACCCTCGTCCCGGACGGATCCCAACGCGTCTACGCCTTCACCTCGTACCCCGAGATCCTGGCCCGCTTCCGCACCGGGCAGGCCGATTCCGCGATCGATCAGATCAAGCGGATGTACGGCTGGATGACGAGCCACGACCCGGGCATCACCGCGTGGGAGGGCATCGGGGCGGGCGGTTCGATGTACGAGGGCCCGTACACGTCGGCGGCGCACGGCTGGTCGACCGGCGTGCTGCCGGCGCTCACGAACGAACTGCTGGGCGCGACACCGACGGGTCCCGGGTTCTCGACCTGGACGGTGCAGCCACACCCCGGCACCGTGGCCTGGGCGCGCGGTCAACTGCCCACGCCGCACGGACCGCTGCGGGTCAGCTGGACGGCCGGCGCCGGCCGGTGCGCGTTCACGCTGACCGTCGACGCCCCCCGCGGCACGTCCGGCGTGGTCTCGGTGCCGGCGAACGGCAAATCCGTGCGGGTGCGGCTCGACGGCCGTACGGTGCGGGTCGACCCGGACGGCTCGTACGTCACGCTGACCGGCATCCGCGGTGAGCACACCATCACCGTCACGACGATCGGATCCTGACCTGCCTACTGTCCCGCACCACGGCGCCCCGGACCGCGAGCTACGAGCCGACGAGCTCGCGGTCCTGGCCCTGCTGGCCCAGGGCCTGCCCCTGGAAGCCGTGGCCCGGCAACGTGCCATCTCCGAGCGCACCCTGCGCCGGCGAACCAGGGCGATCTGCGATGCCCTCGGCGTGCCCGCGGCCATCACCGCCGTCGCCTGGGCCGCGCGACAAGGCCTCCTCTGAACGCCTCGCTCAAGCAGGGCGTACGCCAGGGTCGGGATCGTAGAGGAACACGCTGGACGTGGCTTCCTGCTGGAAGAGCACGGATGGCCACCAGGGTGCGTCCGGCGGAACCTGTACCAGGGTGGCCCGCCGGTCGAGTTCCGCGGTCAAGTCGTTGTCCAGGATGGCCGGCGCGGAGAGGGGTTGGTGCATGAGGAAGTCGCGGGGACCGAGGTACAGGTAGCCGTCGATTCCGGGGTAGCCCTTGCCCGGATCCAGCGGCGGGTCTTCGGGCAGTGCGAAGTATGCGGAGTCCAACTCGCGCCGGCCAGCGGCGACTCAGCCCTGGCCCAGAGCCTCATGGCGAACCTGGTCAGCAACGCCATCCGGCACAACCTCGACGGCGGCCGGGTCGAAATCTCCACCGGGATCATCGAGGGGCGCGCGGTCGTCAACGTCCGCAACACCGGGCCGGTGGTCCCGCCCGATGAGGTCGAGCGCCTCTTCCAGCCGTTCCAGCGTCTCGGCAACCCGCGAGTCCGCCGAGCCGACGGGCACGGACTCGGCCTGGCCATCGTCCGCGCGATCGTCACCGTCCACCGTGCCGAACTCAGCGCCCACCCAAGGCCCGAAGGCGGCCTGGACATCAGCGTCAGTTTTACCAGGCTCTGAGTCGGCGGATTTATCAATAATCTTAAATTTTTCCCAGCCTGGAGACATGTGGGGACATAAGTGCTTCGATTCGTTAATCAGTTTTACTAACGATTGACGGAGAGGTCCCGCCCATGCCATCCCCCCGCACGCGCTACGTTGTGGCGGCCGCCGCGGCTCTCGCGCTGGCCCTGCCGATCGGTCTCAAGGGCGCCGACGCCGCCACCACGGCCCCGGCCGCCGCGTCGTACACGCCCGCCGAGGTACTGGCCGGAGTCCAGGCGAACATGACGACCGCGAACAAGGTCAATTCCAAGCCCCACATCAACACCATGACGCGGGCCCAGAACGTGAACGTGTACCAGGTGGCGACGGGGGTCTACGCGTACACCTCCAGCATGGCCATCGACACGGACGGCAGCGACCCCGATCCCGACCCCGACCACCAGGGCGAGACCACCTGGCAGGACAGCAACGGCAAGAGCCTGGGCGCGCACCACGTCCCGTTCTACGTGCTGGGCGACGACTGCTGGGATCGCAAGTCCCCCTGCCCGCACTTCTTCTACAAGGAACACGGCATGACGGGCCGGCAGTTCGCGCTGATGTTCTACAACGGCAAGTGCATCGGCTCGATCTTCGGCGACACGCAGACCGCGAACAACCAGACCACCTCGGACAACGACTCCCGCGAGCTGGGCGAGGCGTCGGTGAAGGCGGCCCAGCTGCTCGGCATTCCCAGCAGCGGCACCACCGGTGGCGTCGACAACGGCGTGACCGTGGTGATGTTCTCGGGCTCGTCCTGGGTCGTGAACGGCACCAACGCCAACCTGAACACCAACACCCAGGCCCTTGTCCAGAAGGCCCTGGACACCCTCGGCGCCAGCATGGGCGGCACCCCGCCCACCACACCGCCGACGACACCGCCCACGACCCCGCCGTCGAGCAGCACCTTCGAGGCGGAGACGGGCACGCTGTCCGCCGGTGGCACGTTCGACTCCAACCACAGCGGCTTCACCGGCACCGGCTTCGCCAACACGGCCAACCAGGTCGGCTCGTACGTCGACATCCCGGTCACCGTGGCCGCCGCCGGCACCAGAACCGTGAGCTTCCGGTACTCCGACGGCACCAGCGCGGCGCGGCCCGCGACCATCTCGGTCAACGGCACCTCGCGCGGCACGCTGAACTTCCCGGTCACCGCGAACTGGGACACCTGGTCCACCGCATCCATCTCGGTGCCCCTGACCGCCGGCACCGACACCATCCGGGTCACCGGCACCACCGCGGGCGGCACCGCCAACATCGACTCCGTGACCATCTCCCAGTAGATCCACCATGCACCACGTCCCGGCGCCGGCCGGCGGGCCACCTCCCGTCCTCCGGCGCCGGGCGCTTATCGTCATCGATGGCGGGCGGGTTGGCGCGGGCGACGGGAGACAGATCATGACTGCAGGGCACGGCAGGTTCAGCCGGCGCACCGTGCTGGCCGGCTCGATCGCCTCGGTGGGCGGCCTGGTGACCGTCGCGGACCCCGGTGTCGCCCAGGCGGCCGGGCGGCCCGGCCCGGAGTTCTCGCTCACGCTGGCCGCGGGGACGTACAGCGGGGCCGGCCGTGCATTTGTGATCATCGCGCGTGCCTCGGATCTGAGCCCCGACGCGCCGGAACCCCGGGACAACCTGCAGGACAACGAGCCGATCACCGTGCCGTTCTTCGGCCTGGACGTGGCGCACGCCGGGCCCGGCCGGGCGATCTCGCTGCGCTCCGGCGCCGCGGTGGCCGGCTACCCGTTCGCCCGGTTCGAGGACATCCCGGCCGGCGACTACGTGGTGCAGGCGTTCTTCTGCACGTACGAGACCAACCATCGCTCGGACGGCTCGGTCGTCCAGGTGCACTGGCCGCAGGGCGACGGCGGCGACATCTGGCACTCGCCGGGCAACGTCTACTCCAAGCCGCGCACCGTCCGCCTGACCGGCCACGCGCAGACCGTGCCCCTCGAGCTCGACCAGGTCATCAAGCCGATCGGCACGATCCCGCCCGGCGGCACCGGCCAGCAGGGCAACCCGGCCGACTCGGCGCACGTCAAGCACCTGAAGATCCGCTCGGCGCTGCTGAGCCGCTTCTGGGGCCGCGACGTCCATCTCGGCGCCGACATCCTGCTGCCGGCCGGCTACGACCTGCCCGCCAACCGCCACGTCCGCTATCCCATGGAGCTGATCGGGAGCCACTTCCCGCACGGCAACCCGCACGGCTTCGACGAGTCGCTGGGCGACGACTTCTCCCGGTGGTGGGTGTCGGCGGACGCGGCCCGGTTCATCTCCGTGCGGGTGCGCAGCGAGAACCCGTTCTACGACGACTCCTACCACGCTAATTCCGCCAACCTCGGCCCGTACGGCGACGCGATCGACACGGAGCTCATCCCGGCCATCGACAAGTCGTTCCGGACGATCGGGCAGCGATGGGGCCGGGTCGTCGGCGGCGGGTCGACCGGCGGATGGATCGCCGCGGCGTCGCTGGTGCTCTACCCCGACACGTACGCGGGCGCCTGGGCCGGCTTCCCCGACTCCCTGGACTTCCGCGCCCACCAGGTGATCGACATCTACGGCGACACCAACGCGTACGTCACCGGCAGCTCGTGGGTGCCGGTGCCGCGGCCGGCGGCCCGCGGGACCAGCGGCGACACCCTGTGGACCAACCGGCAGGAGAACGCGTACGAGCGGGCGGCCGCCTCGCACGGCCGCAGCCAGGGACAGTGGGACATCTGGCAGGCGGTGTTCGGCCCGCAGGGCAGCGACGGCTACCCGGCGCCGATCTGGGACAAGCGCACCGGCGCCATCGACCACACCGTCGCCGCGTACTGGAAGAAGCACTTCGACCTGTCGTCGATCGTGGCGACCGACTGGGCGCGGCTGGGACCGAAGATCGCCGGCCGGTTGCACGTCTACGTCGGCACCGAGGACACCTATTTCCTCAACGACGGTGTCTCCTACTTCGAGCAGCGGACCGACGCCCTCACCTCGCCGAAACCCGACTTCCAGTTCCTGTACGGCGTGAGCCGGCCGCACGGGTGGACCCCGGTGACCGAGCCGCAACTGCTGACCACGATGGCCGACTTCATCGCGCGGCACGCGCCGCAGGGCACCGACGTCAGCGGCTGGCGCGGCCACGAACAGCCGCCGCCGCTCATGCTCACCCGCGGCCGGCAGGTCGTCGACGAAGGCGTCGACGCGACCCTGCTCACCGACGCAGCGTCACCCGCCCTGGCAAAGCAAGCGGCAGCTCGAACGCCGGGAACAGATCCGGGTCGAGGAAGGAGCTGATCGCGCCGACCAGGCCGTCGCGCACCTCGAGGACCGTGATCGACCACGCCTCGTGGCTCGAGCCGGGGTCCGCGCCGAGGTAGAACGCGATCGCCGGTTGGCCGTTGGCGGTGACCGGTCGCCATTGCCAGCTCGGGCAGCGCGTCATCGGCATCTCGTGGGCGAAGCGGGCGACCGCCTCGGCTCCGGCGTACCAATGCGGCAGCGGCGGCATGGTCCAGGTGACGTCCCTGGTCAGCAGCGACACGAAGGTGTCGAGGTCGCCGGCCTCGAGCGCCGCGGCGAACCGGCTCGCCAGGCGGCGTACCGCCGGGTCGGTGCCGCCCTGCGGCGGGCTGGCCGGGACCCGCTCGGCGAGCACGCGGCGGGCCCTGGCGAGGGCCGAGTTGACCGACGTGGCCGACGTCCGCATGATGCCGGCGATCTCGGCCGCGCTGAAGTCGAGCACCTCGAACAGCAGCAGCGCGGCCCGCTGGTTGGGCGCGAGATGCTGCAGCGCCGCGACGAAGGCCAACGTGATCGTCTCGGCGCGCTCGACCCGGTCGTGCGGTCCGGAGGCGTACGGCGTGAGCCACGCGACGTCGGCTCGTGGTTGCGAGTCGAGGATCGGGTGGGCACTGGCGGGACCCAGATCGACCGGCACCGCCCGCCGGCCCCGCGTCTCGGCGAGGTCGAGGCACACCCGCGTCGCCGTGGTGTAGAGCCACGTGCGCACCGGGCTGCGACCCTCGAACCGGGCCAGCCCCCGCCAGGCCCGCGTCCAGGTGAGCTGGAGCGCGTCGTCGGCGTCGTGGACCGAGCCGAGCATGCGGTAGCAGTGCGCGTGCAACTCGCGCCGCAGCGGCTCGATCAGCCGGGCGAACGCCCGCTCGTCACCGTTCCGGGCGCGATCAAGATCCTCGGAAAAATCTTGCGGCACAGCGACGATTCTGCCTCCGGCGCGGCGGTCTCACCACCGAAGAACCTGACCCCGACCGTACGGAGCATGCATGCCGACCCGCGATGAAATGACGACCCGCGACCCGATGTGGCCGGCGATCCACGCCGAACGCGCCGCCCTCGCCGCGGACCTGGAACGACTCGGCGACGCGCAGTGGGCACACCGGTCGCTGTGCGGCGCCTGGACGGTCGAGCAGGTCGTCGCCCACCTCACCGCCGGCGCGAGCACCGGCCGGGTGCGCTGGCTGGCCAGCATCATCGGCGCCCGCTTCGACGCCGGCCTGCACAACCAGCGGCGGCTGGCCGAGCACCTCGGCGCCACGCCCGCCGAGACCCTCGACCGGTTCCGCCGCATCCTCACCCGCACCACGGCCCCGAGCGGGCACACCGCCGCCTGGCTGGGCGAGATCGTCGTACACGGGCAGGACATCCGCCATCCCCTCGGCCTGCCGCACACGCCGCCGGTCGAGACCGTCGAGCCCGTCGCGCGCTTCTACGCGAGCCGGAACTTCACCGTCGCCGGCCGGACAATGATCGAGGGGCTACGGCTGGCGGCAACAGACAGTACGTTCACCGCCGGCACGGGTGCCCAGGTGCGCGGTACGACGCTCGCCCTGACCATGGCGATGGCCGGCCGGGCCGCCTATTGCGACGACCTGACCGGCGCGGGCGTACCAACCCTCCGGAAACGGTGTGGCGGCTAGCGGTCGGCCTGGATTGTCGGCTCTGGCGGTTCCCGCCCCATCGCTTCGGGGCGGCGTCCAGTAGCCGTTGGAGCGACACTTCGCCGCCCCTAGCCGTCGAATCGGCGGATGCCGAGCTGAAGGAGACGCGATGGTGGAGTTGCGGGCGTTCTCGATGCCGGAAGCCGTGACGTGCGGCTGGACGACCCCCGCGTACGGCAGGGGTGGCCCTGCCACGGTCCGGCACCACATGCGGGTGCTGCGCTTCCCCGCCGAGTCGCGGCAGACCGCGCGGGGCATCGGCGCGCACACCGACTACGGCCTGCTGGTCATCGCCTACCAGGACGACGTCGGCGGCCGGTACATCCGCCCGGCCCCGCACAAGGTGCGCCTGGCCGTCCTGTCCCGCCTCCACCAGGAAGCGGTCTCCTCAATATGATCAATGGATGCCGGAGCTGCCGAGAGACCCGCTCGCCGACACCTACCCCATGCCCTTCGTGCCCGACGGCTGGTACGCGCTGCTCCGCAGCCGCGAGCTCGGCCCCGGCAAGGTGGTGAGCCTGCACTATCTCGGCCGGGCGCTGATCGCCTTCCGCGGCTCCGACGGCCGCGCCGCCGTGCGGGACGCGTACTGCCCGCACTACGGGGCGCACCTCGGCGTCGGCGGCAAGGTGGTGGACGGCCGCGTGGAGTGCCCGTTCCACGGCTGGCGTTTCGGCGCCGACGGCAGCTGCACCCACGCGCCCTTCGCGGCCCGAACCCCCAAGGTCACCATCGGCGGGCTCGAGGTCCGCGAGCACAGCGGGCTGATTTTCGGGTACGCCGGGACGGGCGCCCCGGCCTGGGAGGTGCCCGAGATCCCCGAGACCATTTCGCGGGCGTACGCCGCCCCGATCGACGACGTCTGCCGCGCCCGCATCCACGTCCAGGAGATGCGGGAGAACATCGTCGACGAGTCGCATTTCCACCACATCCACGGCCAGAGCGAGCCGCCCGTGCAGGACCTCCGGACGGACGGCCCGTTCGCCGAGGTGCGCGGCCGGTTCCGCCGGCGGGTGCTGGGCTGGGATCTCGACAACACCTTCGACGTCTTCATGTACGGGCCGGGCGTGATGGCGGTCCGGGTCGAGGGGCCGGTGCTGTCGCTGACCGCGGTGGCCCTGACCACCCCGGTCGACGACAGGACCAGCGAGATGCGGATGCTCTACTACGTCCGTAAGCCGGCCCGGCTGCCGTTCCTGGCGCCGCTGCTCAAACTGGTCTTCCGGCGGGAGGCGCTGGCCGAGGTCCGCGAGGAGGTGCGCATCTGGGACCACAAGATCCACCAGGCGCGCCCGGTACTGCTCCCGCACGAGAAGGGCATCAAGGCGCTGCGCCGCTGGTACGCCCAGTTCTACCCGGGGACTCCGGGCACCGCCGCGGAGGTGGCCGCCGGTCAGTCGAGCGCGTCCGGAACGGCCCAGGTGACCGCCCCGTAGCACCTGGCCGGGAACCCGATGGACGACGGCTGGAACGCCCCGCCGAGCTCGCGGAGGCCTTCCTCGAGGCGCGACCGGCCGGCCGCGGGACATTGACAGGAAACCTGTTGATCATCACGCTGGAATATCGACAGGTTTCCTGCGCTTCTTGCTCCGCGAACAGGAGTCACCGATGCGAAGAGCGACAACGCTTCTGGCGGTCGCGGCGACGTGCGCCGCCGCATTTCTGAGCACGCCGGCCTACGCGGCCGCCGGCAGCTACACCGGCACGCTTTCCGACGGGGCGAGCTGGGTCGCCGACGTGCCGGCCAACTGGAACCACACGCTGATCCTCTACAGCCACGGGTTCGGCCCGCTGGCCGCGCAGGACGCACCCAACGCCGACACGCGGACCGAACTGCTGGCCGAGGGGTACGCCGTGGTCGGCTCCTCCTACTCCGGCCCGTCGATGTGGGCGCTGGCCACCGCGGTCGGCGACCAGGTCGGGGCGCTGCACGCCGCCGAGCGGATCGTCGGGCAGCCCCGGCGCACGATCGCCTGGGGCACCTCGATGGGCGGCCTGGTCAGCGCCCTGGAGGCGCAGGACGCCCGGCACTTCGTCGACGCCGCGCTGACCACCTGCGGCCTGGTCGCCGGCGCCCTCAACCTGAACGACTACCAGCTGTACGGCGAGTACGCCCTGGCCCACCTGCTCGCCCCCGGCCAGGACATCCAGCTCGTCCGCTACGCGAGCGGCGCCGACGGCACCGCCGCCGCGCAAGCCCTGTCCACGGTGGTCGCCGGCGCCCAGGCCAGCGCGGCCGGACGCGCCCGGATCGCGCTGGGCGCCGCCCTGCTGAACGAGCCCGGCTGGTACAACAGCGCCACCGCACCGGCGCCGGACGACTACGCCGGCCAGGAGGCGCAGCAACAGCTGGAGATCGGTTTCGTGCTGCCGTTCATCATGGGCGCCCGGCAGCAGGTCGAGCTCGCCGCCGGCGGCAACAGCTCCGCCACCAAGGGCGTCGACTTCGGCGCCGTCCTGCGCAGCAGCGCCCAGGCCGGCGAGGTGCGCGCCCTCTACCGGGCCGCCGGCCTCGACCTGAACGGCGATCTCAGAAAACTCACCCGGGACGCGGACATCACCGCCGACCCCGCCGCCATCGCCACCCTGGCCCGCACCTCGACCCCGACCGGGCGCCTCGGCGTTCCCGAGCTCGACATCCACACCATCGCCGATCAGCTCGTGCCGGTCGAACAGGAGAACTGGTACGGCAAGCTGGTCCAGCGGCGCGGCGACGAGCAACTGCTGCGCCAGGCGTACGTGAACGGCGCCGGTCACTGCGCGTTCCAGCCGGCCGAGACCATCGCGGCCTTGCACGCCGTCGAACACCGCCTCGACTCCGGCCGCTGGGGCGACACCTCGCCGCGGGCGTTGAACGCCGCCACGGCCGCGGCGGGCGGCACCGGACGCTACGTACGGTATCGGGCCCAGCGCCTGGCCGGCGGCCTGGGCGAACCACGCTGATTTCAGTGCGGGGGGTGCTCGGCGAGCGCCCCCCGGCAGGCGATCACATATCGCCGGAAGGCGGCCGCCTCTCGGTCGGTGAGCGGCGCGAGCATCCCCGCCTCCACCGCGGCCACCTGGTCCCGAACCCGATCGAGCAGGGCCACGCCCGGCTCGGTCAGCCGCAACACCCGCCGCCGGCGATCCGCCGGATCGCGCAGGCGGGCGATCAGCCCCCGCTCCTCCAGCACGGCGACCATGTCCGCCGCGCTCTGATCGGTGACGAACGCGTTGCGCGCCAACGCCGCCGTGCTCAGGTCGGCGTGCCGCTCGAGCACGGTCAAGGCAGTGTACTGCAACGGGGTGATCGACTCCGGACGCAGCAACTCGTCCAGCCGCGAGCGGACGGCCAACTCCAACTGCTTGATCAGATACAGCATGGTCGGCCCGGTCACGAAGCCATTTTCGCAGATCGAACCGGCCAAATATCTAGGGTTCGAGCCAGTTCGAGCGCGGCGGGCGCAGCCGTTCCAGCGCGTCGAGGAGCGGGCCGGGCACCTCCGCCATCGACGACCCGCCTCAGCCGGCGACGCGGCGGCGCCGGGCCCGCTGGCGGCACGTCGGGCCGCAGTAGTGGGCCGGCCGCCCGGTGCCCCGCGGGTGCAGCGGCGTCCCGCACTCCAGGCAACGACGCGTGGTTCCGTGACCGCGGTGCCCGGCCGCGTCACGGAACACGCCAGGTTCCGTGACCGGTGGCCGCAGGCCGTCCAGCAGCAGCCACACCAACTCCCGGCCGCGCTCGCGGTCGCGATGCGCCGAGCGCACCGCCGCTCCCCCGGCGACCAGGGCGGTCAGGTCGTCCACGCGCACGTCGGCACGCACCGCCCCGGCCTGTTTCGCCTGGCGCAGCAGGCGTTCCAGGGCCGCGTGGAAGCCCCGCACGGCGCCCGCCAGCGTGACATGCGGCCAGCTGCGGTCGCCGGCGAGGGCGTCGCAGACGAGCTTGCGGCCGGCCGACTTCTCGACCACTTCGAGCAGGAAACCGAACAGCGCGTCGCCGGGGCGGGCGCGGGCGGACCACCGGTCGGCGGCGGCCACGAAGCCGCCGACATGCTCGGCCAGCACCGCCTCGAGCAGGATCTCCCGGCTGGGGAAATGCCGGTAGACGGTGCCGGCGCCGACCCCGGCGCGCCGCGCGATCCGGCCGAGGGAGACCTCCAGCCCCTCCTCCGCGAACAGCTGCACCGCCGAGCGCAGGACGGCCGCCCGGTTGCGGCGGGCGTCGGCCCGCCCGCCCCCGGGGGTGTCACGGAAGCCTTGCCGGTCGACCGAAACGGGTGACACATTCCGCATCATGTCAGTATCCACCACCTCCCCGATCCTCGTCACCGGCGCCACCGGCAAGCAGGGCGGCGCCACCGCACGGCGGCTGCTCGCCGCCGGCCGCCCGGTCCGGGCCCTGGTCCGCGACCCGGGCGCCGCCGCTGCGGCCGCGCTGGCCGGCCTCGGCGCCGAACTCGTGCCCGGCGACTTCGACGACCCCGCGAGCCTGCCACCCGCCCTCGACGGCGCCGCCGCCGTCTTCGCCATCCCGCCGGTCGCCTTCGGACCGGACGGACCCGACACCCACCTCGAAGCCAACCGCGGCCGGGCCCTGATCGACGCCGCCGCCAAGGCCGGCATCGAGCAGGTCGTGTTCAGCACCGTCGCCTCGACCACGGCCGGCTCCGCCGGCTCGGCCGCCAAGGCGCAGATCGAGCAATACCTGTACGACCACATCGCCCGGCCCACCGTGCTGCGCCCGGTCCGCTTCATGACCAACTGGCTGTCCGCCGCGGTGCACGGCGTCGACGGCCTCGACGGCCGCGTACACCGGCACCTGTTCCCGCCGGACGAGCCGATGCAGATCATCGCCCTCGAGGACGTCGCCGAGTTCGCCGCGCTCGCCTTCGCCGACCCGGCCCGGTACGCCGGCCGCACCCTCGAACTGGCCGGCGACCAACCCACCCCGATCGAGGCCGCCGCCACGATCAGCGCGGCCACCGGCATCCCGATCCGCTATCACCAACTCACCGAGCGGGAAGCGGCCGCATTGAACCCGATCATCGCCGACACCCGCAGACGCTGGCTGGCCGGGCACCGCTGGCACGCCGACATCGAGACGCTCCGGGTCATCCACCCCGGCCTGCGTACGCTCGGCGACTGGCTCACCGCCTCCGGCGCGGCCGCGATCCGCGCCCGGCTCACCTGAGCCCGTTGTCGCGGCCTCGTCCCGGACGCCTACCGGTCCCTGACCGCGCCCCCGGGGTAGCGGCACAATGGGCCCATGCGCAGGAGTGTCGCCGCGGCCGGCAGCGCGGTCTTCTTCGCGGTCGCTCCGGGGGTCGTCGCCGGGCTGCTGCCCTGGTGGCTGACCCGGTGGCGGCCGGGTGACGGGTTCGGGCACTGGTTGCCGGCTCGGCTGCTCGGCGTCCTCCTCGTGCTCGCCGGGACAGCGGTGCTCATCCACGCCTTCGTCCGGTTCGCGGTCGAGGGCCTCGGCACGCCCGCCCCGGTCGCGCCGCCCGCTCACCTGGTTGTCGGTGGCCTCTACCGGTACGTCCGCAACCCGATGTACCTGGCGGTCATCGCGACCGTCCTCGGCCAGGCCCTGCTGCTGTGGCGGCCGGTGCTGCTCGGCTATGCCGCGATCGCCACCGCCGCCATGGTGGCCTTCGTCCTCGGTCACGAGCAGCCGGCCCTGACCCGCGCGTTCGGTGCTGAGTACACGACCTACCGCCGGGCCGTCCCGGGCTGGTGGCCCCGGCTGACCCCGTGGCGCCCCGGACCCTAGACGCCGGCCAGGGTGGCGGTGAGCCGGTCGGTCACCTCGGCTCCCGGTTGGAGCCGGTCGAGCGCCGCGGCCAGGTTGTGCATGATCCGGAGGACGTCGGGCGGGGCGGGGCTGCTCGATCCGGCCGCGCGCAGCAGATGGTCGGCGGCGTCGTCGACGTCCGGGCGGTTGGCCGGCGACCCCGCCGTCCGGGCCCGCAACAGCAGGCCCAGGGCGTAGAGCAGGTTGTCCGTACGGTCGGCCCGGCCGCTGTCGACCACGGCGGTGGCCAGCGCGACGACCTCGTCGACCTCGTCGACCGGCGGGCGGGCGGCCCCGGGCGCGAGCAGCCGCTCGATCGCGGCGAACAGGTCGAAGCCGTGGGCGACCAGGTCACGGAGGCGGCTGCGCATCGCCTCGACGCGATCGTCGGCGGGCGGCATCGGCACCGGCTTCGGCCTCGGTTTCGGCGGCGCCGGTTTGACGTCCATCATCATCACCGGGCGGTCCAGCGGATCCGCGCCGGCGAGACGCTCGGCGTCGTACAGGGAGAGCACGCCGGTGCCGAAGCCGCGGCCGGCCCGCGCCGACTGCTCCTCGTGGAACCGCTGGAAGACCTTGACCGCGTCCATGAGCTTGTTGATGGTCTGCATCGACGGCCCGCCGCGCAGGGCCACCACGATGGTGCGGAGGGCGTCCGCCATCGTCAGCAGCGACTCGGCCGCGTGCCGGCCCTCGGCGGACACCGCCGGGCCGTCGAGCACCTCGCGGAAGCAGCGGATCGCCCGGTCGACGTCGGCCTCGGCGGTGGCCGGCAGGGCCGTGCCCGCGGTCATCGAGGCCAGGTTGACGCCGCTCAGCGCCCGGGTCGACGTGATCAGGCAGAGCTGGCCGAGGGTCAGCCGGCACATGATCTGCACGGCCGGCGGGAGCTGCGGCATGCCGAGGCCGTCCTCGAGCAGCGCGATCGCGCGTACCCGGTCGGCCTCCGGGCTGCCGTGGGCCAGGTGCCGCGCGCCGATCAGGGTCCCTAGCTGGGCGGCCATCTGCCGGCGCCAGGGATCCTTGGCGTCGAAGTATCCGTACGCCTCCTCCGCCGTACCGATCGCCTCGTTCAGCAGCGGCAGCCCCTCGGGCCGGCCAGGCCCGATCTGCCAGTGCCGGTTGACGAGCTCCTGCGTGAGCTCCATCAGCGGCCCCACCCGGGACGGTCCCCGCAGATCGGCGAGCTTGGCGCGGAGCTGATCCACTCGATCGCTGGACATGATCTCTCCTAACGTCCCCAGTGGACGAAGCCCGCCCACCCCGTGATGTCGGTCGGGTCCGACTCGTTCAGTCGTTTCCGCAGCTCGGCGGGCATCCGGTCGGGAATCTCGCGATCCGGGTCGAGCATCCAGAGCTGGGCGTCGCGCAGGGCCTCCCACGGCGTCCGGCGGTCGACCATCAGGAACTGGTGGACCATGAACATCAGCACCGAGGTGCTGCCGTCCGGGATCGACCATTGCGTGGACAGCACCGATCGCGCGCCGGCGGCGAGGAACGCCGTACCCAGGCTGTACGCCTCGTCGTACCCGGTGATCGCCTTGCCGGTGTTGCAGCCGGCCAGCACGACGAGGCCGAGTTCCCGGTCCGGGCGTCCGGCGAGCAGGTCGACCAGCCGGTCGGCGGCCAGTTCCTGGCCGCCGTCGAGCAGGAGGTAGGACCGCCCGCGTTCGGTGTCGGCCACGGCGTGGCAGGCCAGGTGGAGCAGTCCGCCGCCGGCGAGTCCGGGATCGGTGAGCCACTTCGTCACCTCGGCCGGGGTGCCGGCCCCGGACGGGCTGACGTCGTCGTCCTGGGGCCGGCGCCCCAGGTAGCGGCTGCCGCGGTAGAAGGTCTGGTGGATCTCGTACGCCTCGAGCCGGGCGCCCGGCAGGGCCGTCCAGGGCGTCGCCGGATCGCCGACCACCAGGCCGTTGCGCGACGGGCGGACCGGCGGCCGGCCCGCGGTGTGGCACAGCAGCCGGGCCGACGCCGCCTGGGAGATCGCGACGTGGTGAACGGCCGGCTCGCCGCCCGCCCGGCGCGCCGCCGACCAGGGGACCCGGGCCAGTTCGCCGAGCGGGATCAACACCAGGTGAGGCGTACGCCCGGTGGCCACGCCCAGGCCGGGCAGGTATTGCTCGATCACCTTGCCGATGGCGGCCCGCCACGCCCAGTCGCACAGCGTCGCCACGCCGGCGGCCAGGTCCCGCGTTTCGGCCTCGGCCGCGCCGAGGTCCCGGGCAACGTCGCCGCGGTGGAGCGTGGCGTCGCGCCGGGCCAGCGACGACAACGCCGCGACCACCGGGTCGTCGCCGGCCAGCCGGAGGTTGGGCAGGGCGAAGTAGGTCATCGATCCGTCGGCGGCAACGGCCAGGCCGAAGCCGGTCACCGGGCCGTTGCCCGGAATCAGGTAGATCAGCGCGTCGGCGTCCAGTTCGGTCAGCGCCTCGGCGATCTCGGCCGGCTCGGGCGGGTCGAGCAGGGCGCCGGCCGGCGCCGCCGCGGCCAGCGCCTCGACGACCTCGCGGCGCAGCCCGACCGGCACGTCGTCGGGATCGGCCGTCATCGCCTCGCGCCGCCAGCGTTCGGCCAGGCGGTCGTGGCCCAGGGCGCTCAGCCGCTCGGCGACGTCGCGCATCTCGACGGCGGCGTACAGCGCCAGGCCTCGGCCCGCCTCCAGCGCGCGTACCGCCGCCGCCGGATCGCCGTGGGCCAGGCAGTCCCGCGCGTTGACGAGGGCCGTCTCGGCCGCGTCCCGGGCCACGGCGGCGGCACCGGCCAGGTCACGCTGCATCAGCACCCGCCAGAGGTGCCCGCGCATGCCGTCCAGCGCGGTGCGGTGCCGGTCCGGGCCGGCCGGCCGGCGCTGGTCGATGAACGCCAGGATGTCGTGCGCCATCGACCAGACCTTGTCGTGCGGGCGCCCCTCGACCAACCCGCGCGCCTCGAGGGCCAGCGCCTCGGCCTCGTCCAGCCGGTCGACGCGATTGTCCATCTCGTCCCGGCGGGCCAGGGCGCCGGCCAGGATGACCAGAAGCAGGCCGCGACGCTGATGGCCGGGGCCCAGGTCGGCCAGGGTGGTCCGCAACCGGTCGATCCACGCGTCGATGCGGGCCGGGTCGTTCTCGTTCAGCATCGCGTACAGGCTGAGCGTGGACAGGCCGATCGCACGATCGTCCGCGCTGACGCCCGGCCGGTCGATCGCGGCCAGCGCGTCGCCGGGATCCGCGTCCGCCGTGTACAGGCGCAGGAGCGGGAGCCGTTCCTCGACCGCTTTCCGCAGGTGGTGTTCCTCGGGAAGCCGTCCCAGGATCTCCATCAGCCGGGCCTGCCGCTCCTGCATGCCGGGTGCCGTCGGCGCGCGCATCATCTCCTGCATCAGCATCATGGCCTCGGCCAGCGCCTCCGCTTCCGGATTCGGCGCCCCGCCCTGCGCGGTCATCTTCCGGAACCGGTCCACGACCCGGTCGACCGCCTCGAGGTCGGTGGACCCGCCGGACAGCGCGGCCTCGACCGTCATGCGGGTCAGGTCGAGCTGGTTGAGAAGCGCCGGATCGTCGCCGCTGTGTCCGCGCAGCGTCTCCAACTCGGCCACCACGGCCGCCGGATCGCCCAGGTCCTGGTGGAACGCGGCCATCATGATGGCCGCGCTACGGGCCACGATCCGCAGCCGGCGCCACGCCGGGCCCGGCGGCGGCCCGGTGTCGGCGATGGCCACCAGCCAATCGATCGACCGCCGATGGCGTTCCGGCGCCCGGAAGGCCTCCTGGATCGTGCGTTCCACCAGCGCCGCGGCGAGGAGGCCGCGCTTGGGGGCGGCGGGCGGCAGCTCCCGTACGGCTCGGATGCCCTCCTCGAGAGTGGTGTACCCGGCCAGGACCCCGGCGATCGTCGCGTATCGTTCGAGTAGATCGTCCACTTTTGCCGCCCCATTCCGCCGTGTCCGTCGCCCATTTCTGACGGACCGGCCCGCGCCCGTCCGCCAGAGCCTGGACAGCGAGCCGTCACAGCCGAAGGGACCGACATGAACATCGAGACACTCGTCCCGCCAAATCCGGCCACGTGGGGGCGGCGTGAATACCTCTCATGGGTTCACAATCGGTGGGTGATCCGTGCCTGCCCGCGTACCGCCGATCTCGAGCGACCGCTCTGATGGAGCTCACCCGGGCGCAGCTCGAGCAGATCCGCCAGGTCCTCGAGGAGGAGCTCCGGAAGGCGTACGGCGACGCGCTCGATCGCGGCGAGTCCCCCGCGGCCGTGCAGGAGGCGATCGCCGGCCGCCGCCGGGCGCTGGAGGTGTTAGCGCAGCGGTTCGCCGCGAACGATCCCGAGCACGCGGTCCACGACGCCGGCGAGGGCGACGGGGTCGGCCAGCATCGCTGACAGGTGCTGGTGGCGGCCGTCGACGCCGGCCGGCGTGGCCAGCTCGAGCTCGTCCGACCCGGTGCCGCCGAGGAACAACCGCGTCAACACGTCGACCACGGTCACGGTGGGATCGTGGTGGTGCTCGATGCCGGTCCGGATGGCCTCGACGGCGACCTCGGCCAGATCGCTGAGCCGCGCGTCGACGATCTCCTCCGGGCTGACCACGACCAGCGGACGCGGGTCGGTGACCTCGTCGCCGGGCGGCGGAGCGACCGGCGCCACCTTGTGGCCGAGCGGCCGCTCCACGTAGTCCTGGTACCACGGGGGCCGGCGCCGCATCGCGGCCAGCACCCGCTCGACCTCGGCGGCCACCCGGGCGGGTGTGCTGCCGGCGATGTCGCGGGTGCGTTCGGCCCGCAACTGCGCCCAGCGGTCCAGCGGCCACAGGCTTGCCCCGGCCCCGGTCGGCACGCCGACCCACTCCAAGATCTTCAGGGCGAGCTCGCCGAGCCACGGGTCCTCGCCGAGGTCGGCGGCCAGCGCGCGGGTCATCCGGGGTCGCTGCAGCGCGCCCCGCTCCCCGCGCCGGCGGCGATGACCGTCCACGGTCGCGTTGCGGGCCCGGCGGGCCAGCCACGCCTCGAGGTCGTCGATCGGCTGCCGGGCGGCCAGCAGGTAGTCGATCACGGATTCGACGTCGTCGTAGTAGCGGTCGAGGCAGGGGCCGTCCATGAACGGGATGCCGCGGGCGCACCGGGAATGCCCGCGCGCCGTCAACTCGAACCGGCGGGTGACCACGTCGAAGACGATCTGGTGGCTCACCGCGAAGGCCGCCCGGCACAGCCGCGGGCCGTGGCCGGCCTCGACGGCCCGGCTCAACTCGCCGCGTTTGGCCAGGTCACGCAGCCAGGACAGGTCGTCCGGCACGGCCGGGCGCGGCCGCGCGTAGATGCGACGCTGGTTGGGGATGAGCGGAAGGGCCGGCCCGGCGTCGCCGCCGGGCCGGTACATGTTGCCGGAAGCCGTCGCGGCCTCATCCGCACTGCTCACCGTTGCCGTCCTCGATAGTTGCTTGTAAGCAGGGAGAAACGTCGCCCGTCGAGTGTCAGATCGGAGTGCCTTCGGTCGCCATGCCCCGGGGCAAGGAATGGCTGTCCGCTGGCGAAGGAGTGACGGACAGGGGTGCCGCGGCGCCCGGGCGGGGGACCGTGCCAACCCTCTCGGGTTAACCCGTTCCGTGTTCCGGAGGCGTATTTCCCGCGAACCCACCGCCATCCTGGATGACTTCGGAGGGTGACTTTCCGTCATTCGGCGGAGTCGACGTCACGCTCCGTGGGGGTCGACGGGTCGTCACCACGCGGTCGCGCGAGGTCGCGATCATCACCCGTTTCCCGCTCGGCCATACCAGCGAAGGCGAGATCAAGTCTCGCCGGCCCCGGTCGTCTTTCCGACACTCGCCATCGCCGTCCGTCAGAGACCGGCGCACGGACCGAGGCCTGGGCGTGCTCGTCCAGTGGGGAGAGTGAGTGACGATGATTCTCGACGAAGGACTGTCCGGCGAGGAGGTGCTGGCCGTCCGCGGGCTGGAGTCGCCGGACGGCCGCGGCGCGCCCGGGCCGGCCGCCGGGTACGCGGGCCTGGTCCGCTGCGGGCGCCCGCTCGCCTATCCGGTGCCGGCCGAGGATCTGCCGCCGTTGCTGCGGCGCCGCGCCGAGCGGAGCGCCGACCGGTACGCCGGGGTCATCTTCGCGTTCGATCTCGACGTGCTGCCGACCGGGGAGCGGTACACCGGTGCCCGGCTCGATGTGACGCTGGCCGATCCGGGCGCCCGGGTCGTCCAGCTGGCCGCCGACGGCGACGAGTTCGGGCTGGTCCAGGGCGAGGCGGCGTCGGCCGCGGCGCTGCGTACGGTGTCCGCCACCCGCTCTCGCCCCGGCCTGCTGCGGCGCCTGGGCCGGCGGGCCGGTACGCCACGCGCCTGGACGACCGGCCTGCAGTCCGGAAGCTTCGGCTGGGTCTACGACGATCCCCGGGGCACCGTCCTGCTCCCCCGCACGTACGGCATGCATGCCCTGGTGGAGATGCCGAGCGGCGCAACCGATCTCGCCGGCGTCCTCACCGTCCAGGCCGAGACGGCCGACCGGACCCTGATGACCCCGGCCGTCGAGTTCCGCGAGCCGTTCACCGAGGCCGCCGTGCCGAGCGGCGCGGCCGTCCGGATGTGCCTGGCCGCCGACGTGGTCGGCTACAGCCGGCGCCGGAATGCCGAGACCGAGGAGCTCCAGCGCGACCTGGTCCGGGTCCTGTCCGAAGCGCGGCGGGCGGCCGGCATCGCCGAGTCCGCCGTCCGGCCGCAGCCGCAGGGCGACGGCCAGTTCACCGTTCTTCCGGTCGGCATCGACGAGGCGGCGGTGATCCCGACGATGATCGCCACCCTCCGGGCCGCACTGCTGGATCGTGACCGCGGTCGCGCGGCCGCCGAGCGGATGCGGCTGCGGGTCGCGTTGCACCGGGGACTGGTCAAGGAGACGGCCAACGGGTGGGTCGGCGCGGCGGCCATCGCCGTTCACCGTCTCCTGGACAGCCCGCCGCTGCGCGCCGCGATCAAGGAGAACCCCGAGGCACCGTACGTGCTGGGACTGCCCGACGTGCTGTATCAGGACGTGATCGCCCATGCCGTGGAGCCGCCGCTGGCGTCCGACTTCCGGCCGATGACCGTGGAACTGCCGGAGAAGGACTTCGTCGAGCACGGCTGGCTGACCGTCGGAGCCGCTCGATGACCACGTTGTACGCCCTGCTGGTCGGCATCAACGAGTACGCCGATCCGGACGTGCCGAACCTGCGCGGCTGCGTCAACGACGTCGAGGCCGTCGAGGCCTACCTGACCCGTCCGGATGCGGAGTCGCGGCCCCGCATCAAGGTCCTGCGCGACGGCGAGGCCTCCCGGGCGGCGGTGGTCGAGGCCATCCGTACGCATCTGGGGCGGGCCACGCCGGCGGACGCGGTGCTGTTCTGGTTCAGCGGGCACGGCTCCGACGCGGCGTGCCCGGACTGGGCGTGGTTCGCCGAGCCGACCCGGCGGCTGCAGACGCTGGTGTGTGCGGACAGCCGGACCGGCGAGGTGCCGGACCTGTGGGACAAGGAGCTGTCGGTGCTGCTCGACGACGTGGGCCGGCACGCCGCCCACGTGGCCGTCGTGCTCGACAGCTGTCACTCCGACGGCGCCACCCGCGAGATCCCGACCGGCCGGACGTCGTTCCGCAACGTGCCCGAGGCCGCGCCCCGCATCCGCGCGTCGCTCGTCCCCGAGCTGATCCACGCCGCCGCGGCGGCCGACCGGCCCGAGCACATCGCGCTGGCCGCCTGCCGCTCGACCGAACGTGCCCGCGAAATCGAGATCGGCGGCCGGGACCGCGGCGTCTTCAGCTGGTCGCTGCTGCGCGCCCTCGAGCAACTGAGCCCGCTCGCCACCTACCGTGAGCTGGCCGCGGCGGCCCGGACCGAGGTGGAGCAGCGGGTGCGGGACCAGACGCCGCAGCTTCGCCCGGCCGCCTCGCCGCTGGCCGATCACGCGTTCCTGTCGCCGCGGCCCGGCGTGCACGGCGCGGCGATGCGGATGCGCTACCTGCGCGGCGACTGGGAGATCGACGCCGGCGCGGTGCACGGGCTGCCCGCGGGCGAGGGCCTGCAGGTCGGCGTACGCGGGGGCTCGCCGTCGCAGCAGGCGACCGTGACCACCGTGCAGACCCACCGCAGTCTGGTGCGGCCGGACGACGGCTGGGCGCCGGCCCGCGACCGGCAGTACCCGATGGTGGTGACCCAGGTACCGCTGCCGCGTCTCACCGTGTCGGTGACCGGTCGCGACCCGGCGGCGGTCCGGCGGCTGCTGCTGGACCTGCACACCGCGGCACCGGGCGGCCGTCCCTCCCCCCATGTCCGCGACGTCGAGCCGGGATCGCCGGCCGACCTGCGGGCCGACGTCGACCCGTCCGGGATGGTCGGCATCGACGACGACCGCGGCCGGCGCCGGTGCGAGGTGCGGGCCGAGGAGGCGGTCGGGGCGCTGGAGCACATCGCCCGGTGGACCCTGCTGTCCACGCTGGTCAACCCGCGATCCGAGCTGGCCGGGGCGGTCCGTATCGAGGTGCTCGAGGCACCCGCCGATCTGGCGCTCGCGCCGCGGACGGGCGGATCGGTGCTCGAACCCACCGGCGGCGAGCTCACCCTGAGCTACCTCCGGGACGGCTCCGGCCGGCGCCCGCCCGAGGTGTTCCTCCGGCTGCACAACACCTCGGACCGCGAGCTCTTCTGCGTCCTGCTCGACCTGACGCCGCGATTCCGGGTGCACGCCGCGCTGTTCCCCGGCGACTTCATCGCGCCCCGGAGCCCGGCGGCCGTGCTGGCGGGCCGGCGCGTCCAGGCGTACCTGCCGGACGGCATGGCACCGGAGCCCGGTGCCCGCGCCCGCGACCGGCTCCTGCTGCTGGTGGCCGAGCAGCAGTTCAGCGCCGAGCCGTTCCTGCTGCCGCAGCTGGGCGGCCGGTTGTCCCGCGAGCGGAGCGCCCTGACCTCCCGCGGCCTGCTGGAGCGGATCGGCAACGGCGTGGTGCTGCGCGATCTCGGCGAGGCCGAGACGGACCGCGGCGCCTACGACTGGACCGTCGAGTCGCTCACCCTGGTCACCGAGGTGCCGGACTGATCGGTCATTGCCACTCGGCCCGGTCGGCGACCGCGCGCAGGCCCGGCTCGTCCAGGATCACGATCTGGCGATACCCGGTACGCAGGAGGCCGTCCTGGCGCAGCATCCGCAGTCCGCGCTGGACGGTGTCCTCGCGCGCGCCGACCAGCGTGGCCAGCTCGGTCTGGCTGAGCTCGACACCGATCAGCAGCCCGTCGTCGACCGCCTCGCCGCAGCTGGCCGCGATCTCGCTGAGCACCCGCGCCAGCCGCACGTGCACCGGGAAGGCCGAGAACTCCGAGCGGCGCTCGTTGGCCCAGCGCAGCCGCCGCCCGACGGTCGCCGTGACCTGTGCCGCCACGTTCGGGTGCCGGGCGAGGAAGCCCATGAAGTCCGGCCGCTGGATCACCGTCGACACCACCTCGCCGCAGGTGGTGACGGTGGCGCTGCGCCCGCCGCCGGTGACCGCGGCCAGCTCGCCGACCAGGTCGCCGGGCAACCGGATCGCCAGCAGCCGCGGCAGGCCGGCGACCGACGTGGAGACCTTGACGTGCCCCTGGCGGATGATCTCGACGTGGGCGTCGAGCCGGCCCTCGACCAGCAGCTGCCGGCCGGGTGGGAGGCGCCGCGTGGTGCCGAGGGCCAGGAGTTGTTCGCGCTCCTCGGCAGTGATCAGCGAGAGGAACGATCCGGGCGCCCACACCGGGTCGGCTTCGGTCATTCTTCAAACTCCGATGTGGATGAAGGGTGCCCAGTACGCGGGCCCGTCTCCCGGGCCACTCCGCTCGACCGCGCCGACGTCACGCGCCTTCCCGCTGCCGGGTGCGCCGGCCAGCCGGGCGTACGCCGCCGCCCGCTCGCCCGCGTCCATCGCGCGGACCCGGCGCGCGGCACAGGCCAGCGCCGCGGCGACGCCGTGGCCCCGGGCCAGCCGCCGGTAGAACGTGGTCATCAGCAGGCAGGCCGCGACGTCGTCGACCGGCCAGAGCGAGACGATCAGGTGCCGGACGCCGGCCGCGACGGCGGCTCGGGCCAGGCCCAGCACGTCGCCGCCGGCGGTGGCCCGGCCGCGGCCGGTGTGGCAGGCCGACAGCACGAGCAGGTCGATGCCGAGGTCGAGCCCGGCCAGGTCCGGCATCGTGAGCCGGGCACCGCCGGACAGCGCCAGCGAGCTCAGGTACGGCCGGATCTCGTCCACCTCGCCGTGCGTGGCCAGGTGCACGACGGACCGGCCGGGCGCGTGCCGCGCGAACGCCTCGGCCGTCGCGTCCGGGCCGGTCAGCGCGACGGCGGAGCGCAGCCGGGCGGCGATCGCCCGCACCTCGACCCCGGTGCCGGGCAGCCGGGGCAGGGCGGCGTAGTCGGGATCGCCGACCAGCAGCGCCGGGCCGTCCAGGTCGGGCGGCCGGCCCGCGCCGGGGCGGGTCAGCAGCGCGGCCGACGGCAGGACGGACACGGTGAACCGCTCGGCCAGGGTCGAGCCGCCGAACGGGAGGACGGCGAACGGCAGCAGCATCAGGGCGCCCGGCGGCGCCACGAAGAGACGGTCCACCCCGGTCAGCGCGGCGGCGACCGGCTCGATCAGGTCGGCCGCCACGCGGGCGGCGAGGCCGGGCACCCGGGCGCCGTCGCCGCCCAGGCCGGAACACGCCGAGTGCAGTTCGCGCACCGACCGGATCAGATCCCGGCGCAGCCGTTCGCGCCGCTCGACCACGATCCCGTCGCGGCGGACCGCCCAGATGATCAGATCCAGGTCGAACGACTGGTAGTACAGCAGGGCGGCGTTCGCGGGCAGCGCGCGGCGCACCTCGTCCAGGCCGGCCGCGGCCGGCGGCCCGGTGGCGGCCCGGCCGGCCGCCTCCTCGGCTGCCTCGACCGCCGCGACCACGTCGGCGTACGCCGGCCGGTCGCCACGCAGCGCGGCGGCGGCCAGCCCCTCATGAACGGCGCCGAGGTGGGCCTCGGCCCGCCGCGCCTCGCGGTCCGGGGCCGCCCGGACGATCTCCGCCCGCAGCCGGTCGACCAGGCCGAACGCGCCGCCGGCGTCGCCGAGCTCGAGCCGGGCCCGCGCGGCGACGTTGTACATCCCGGCCACCGCCACGTGATCGCCGGCCAGGGCGCGGTAGTAGCCGCAACCCGCCGCAGCCAGGCTCCGCTCGAATGCTTCCACCGCCCGAGCGGCCAGCCCATCGGCCTCCTCGAGATCGCCCAGCATCAAGGCGATCTCCGCTCGGCGCCCGAGGTCCCCCCATGGCTGCTGGCGCGGTGCCCCGCCGGAGTGGGCGAGGATCGTCCGGGCCACGGCGGGCCGCCCGGCGCGGACGTTCAGCTCGGCCAGGACCACCGGGTCCAGGCCCGTCGTCTCGTCGATCGCCGCGCCTGCCTCACCCAGGCGGCCCAGCTCGATCAGCAGGACCGCTCGAAGGTACGACCCGGCCGGCGCCCGCGACAACGCCTGCTCCCGCAGCCGCCGGCCCTCGTCCGGCCGGCCCGCGTTCTCGGCCCGGACGGCCCGGTATCGCAAGGTCGACGCGGCGATCCGGCGGTGGGCGGCCTCGACGTCCTCCGCCGCGACCCGGATCACCTCATGCTCGTACGCGGCGACGGGGAGCACCGCGGCGGCCCGGTGGCAGTCCCGCAGATGCGTCGCGGCCAGCGCCGAGCAGTCCGGGTCGGGCAGTTCCTCGGCGACCCAGTCCAGTTCCAGGGTGGCCACCGCGGCCCGCGCGAACGACAGGGGATCGCCCGGCGTCCGCAGTGCCGCGGTCAGCGACTCCCCGGCGCCGGCCGAGGCCACCGCGAGCGCGGCCCACCGGGCGTTCCTCGCGACGAGTTCCGCCGCCAGACTCCGGGGCGCCGCCATCAGGAACGCTCGAGCACGCGAAGATGCGCGGCGCCCGGCGTCGCGACGAGTCGCGGACGGACGGCGTCGGGGTGGCCGTCGAGCAGCAGCTGATTGCACCCGAGCTCGAACGCCGTGCCGAGGGTCCGGCCGTAGGCGACGGCCTGGTAGAACGCGGTGGCGAAGCTGATCGCGGCGTCGTCGAGGATGCCGCCGCGCATGCCGATGACGCAGGGAATGTGCTCGGCGATAGCGTGCGCCTGCTCCTCGGTGAAGCACGCGTTGAGCACGACGCACAGCAGATCTTCGCGCATCACCCGGAACAGGTCGCTCAGGGCGTCCGGCGGTACCGCGCGCGGGCGGCCGCCGGCGTCGGTCACCATGATCCCGTAGGCGGCCGATCCGTGGCCGCTGAAGTGCGCGATCACCGGGTGGTGCCGCAGCAACGACCGCTGCAGGTCCGCCATCCGGACCGCGTCGGCCACCCGCACCTCCAGCCGTCCGCCGGCGTGCGCGTTCCAGATCGCCGCGTCGACCTCGCGATGCTCCCGGTCCAGGCCGAGGGGCCGCCGCCCGTCGGCGTCGGCGCTCATCAGGAGAATCACCTTCGGCTCCGCTCGCGGCGTCGGCCGGCCCGCCGCGTACACAATCTTGTTGCCGTTGATCTTGTCGCCGTTGACCTTGTCACCGTGCACGATGTCGCCCATGGCCACCTCCCGAAGGGGTCTGACGGACAGCGGGATCCTGTCCGTCAGATCACGACGGTGGTCACTGTCGAGTCCCGAGGGGGGCTGGGTCATGAAGGTCAAGCGCACGGCCGTCCGGGTCCGGATCAGTCGGCGGATCCTGTGGGTCGGATCGGAGGCCTACCCGCTGTCGCACGTGGTCCGGATCCATCCGGTCCAGCTGCGGCTGAAACGCTTGCCGATCTTCGTGGACTTCGGCCGCCGCGCCGGCGCCACCATCATGTTCGCCGTCCTCGGCGCGATCGCCATGGCCAAGCTCGGCCGGGCGCTGCCCACCGCCGCCTGGGTGGTGTTCTGGCCGATCGTCGGCGGCCTCCTGGTGTTCCACCTCGCCGGGCTCGTCCGCCTGCTGCGGCTGCCCCGGGTGTACGTGCTGCGCGTCGCCATGGCCGGCAGCGAGGAGGCCGCCGTGGTGAGCACGGACAAGGCGCAGATCGACGAGCTGACCATGCAGGTCACCGACGCGATCGACAATCCGGCCGCGGAGTTCGAGGTCCGGGTGGACAACCTCGAGTTCGTGTACGGCGACAAGGTCGGCGGGGACAAGGTCCTCGGCGACAAGAAGATCTTCGAAGGCTCGAACTGAGGACGCATCAGGGCTCGGCACGGCCGCCCAGGAGGCGGACGACCGTCGCGATGACGCGGCGCAGGCGGGCCGGCTCGGCGATGAGCGCGACCACCTCCTCCGGCCCGCCCCGGTCGGCGCCCGGCACCCGGTCCAGCCCGTGCGCCGCCGGCAACTCCCCGAACACGGCGGCCAGCACCTCGGGCACCACGTCGGCCGCCTTCTCGTCGCGGGCCAGCCGGGCCGCGATCAGCTCGATCGCCCGGGCCGCCAGCGCCCGCAGCTCGGCGTCGTCCCGCTCGTAGGGCGGCACCAGGGCCAGCGGTTCCGGCTCGCCGTCGTCGGCACCGGCCGGGAACCAGACCGCCGCCTCCTTGCGGCCGAGCGGCCGCTCCACGTTCTTCTCGTACCAGCCGCGGCGCCGGCGCATGGTCGCCAGGACAGCCTCCACCTCGGCCGCCACGGCGGCCTCGCCGGCGTCGTGCTCCCCGGTGACCGCGATCCGCCGCTCGGTCCAGGCGGTCAGCGGCCAGATCGAGCGGCCGGCCGTCGCCTCGACCCCGACCCACTCGAGGATCGCCCGGGCCAGCTCGACCCGCCACGGGTCGCCGCCGAGCTCGGCGATGAGCCAGGCCGGCGGCCGCGGGCGTTGCTGCGCACCACGTTCGCCGCGGCGACGGCGATGGGCGTCCACGGTGGACCGGCGCAGCCGCGCGGTGATCCAGCCCTCGAGGTTCGCGATCGGCCGGTCGGCGTGGGCGAACAGGTCGTCGAGGACGCCGTCGACGTCGTCGTGGTAGCGGTCCAGGCAGTCGGGCTCCAGGTGGCGCACGCCCGAGGCGCAGGCCCGGTGCCGCCGCCGGTGCTCCATCGGCCGGGTGACCCGGTGGAAGACGATGCGGCCGGCGATCTCGGCCGCGGCCGCGCGAAGCGCCCGCCGTTCCGCCGGCGACGCCGCCCGGTAGTGGTGCGCGAGGTGCCCGGCCTCGGCCAGGCTTCGGATCGAGGAGTTCTCGGCCATGGCATCAGGTTCGTGGCGCGGCCGACGGACGGGCAGAGCCGCCGGAAGAGATACCGCCGATTACGTACGAGGCCCGCGAACCGGCGCCGGATACGTACGGGCCGGGCTCCACTGCGGAGCCCGGCCCTGGTCGCCGGTTCGCTACGACATCTCGCTGGGGCGTGGGCCCTCGTCCAGGTCGAGCACCAGGCTGGGCACCGTGGCGCCGTTGACGAACACGCTCACCGCCCGGCCCTCGGCGTCGGCCAGCGGCAGTTCGACCGTCGCCCGCTGGGTCAGCGCGTCCCGCAGCTTGCTGACGACCGCCTCGGCATCGGCGTCCTTGATGGTCCACTCCGACTGTCCGATGATGATTTTCTTGGCCATTCCGGCACCTTTCTGGGCAGGAGCGGTGGTCAGTCCACCGCTTCGATCGAGTACGCGAAGGAAAAGTCCTGGGGGTGCCGCTCGTGCCGGCCGACGCCGAACCCCTCCTGGGCCAGCAGGGACGTCCGGTAGAGCCCGATGCTCGGGCCCACCACGCCGGTGAGCAGCTCGTAGCCGGCGTTGACGAGCACGGCGGTCGCGCCCGCCACGGCCACGGCGGCCGCCGCGTGCGGCGCGCCGAGCACCAGGCCGGCCACCTGCGCCTCGGCCAGCTGGACGACCGGGCTGGTCAGCTTGTGCTCCAGCAGCGTGCCGAGGGCCTGGGCGCCGGTGGTGTCCCGGGACACCCAGATGGCGATGTCGAGGAAGTCGGCGGCCGGGCCGTGGTAGATCAGCGCGCGCTCGAGCGGCAGCCGGTCGCCGTCGCGGATGTTGCTGAACCGCATCGTCTCGGCGCGGTACGCCGGCCGGTCGCCCGTCCCCCCGGTGAGCACCAGCGTGTCGATCCGGATGTCGGCGCCGCCGAGGGCGCGGTTCCGGTGCACGACCAGCTCGTCGATGCGGACGGCGACCGCACCCGGGGCCGGGCCGCGCGCCGACAACAGGCGGACCGGCTCGGCCGGGCGGTCGTCGACCAGGAACGCCGCCCGCTCGACGGCCGGCGGCCGGTTGGGGCTGACCGTGAAGTCGATCGGCTCGACGGCGTACCGGACCTGTTCGGCCGGCGGGTCGCTGATGTCGCGGGTGGTCCCGGTCGCGATCTGCGCCAGCAGGCTCTCCAGCCCGGGGCGGGCGGTGAGCTTACGGGCCGCCCGGACCGTCCGCTGCTGCAGCACCGACACGTCGACCGGGCCGTCGCTGATCAGGGCCAGCACCGTCTCCGGCCGGGCGTAGGTGGTGTCCACCCCCTCCGGCCACTTCATCTCCACCCCGGTCAGGCGCCGGGCGACGTCATCCCAGCCGTACGTGTACGACGCGCCCTTCTCGAGCCGGACGCCGCCGGGGTCCGCCGCGGTGAGCACGGCGACCCGGTACGCCACGCCGATGTCGACGAGGGACACGTACCTCGTCTGCTCGCCGAGATTGGTCAGCCGGAAGTAGACCCGCTCCCCCTCGTACGCGAAAAGCAGTGCCCCCGACGCCGGCAACGGTTCGGCCCGGCCGTCGCGCACCCGGCCCCACTCGACGGTCACGTCGTGTGCCAGCGGCCGGGCCGGATCCCCGCCGAGCCGGCGCAGCGTGGTCGCCTGGGCGATGCGTTGCAGGTTGTCGGCGATCGAGCTGATGCCCAGCGGCGTGGCCGGATACGGCTGGTGCAACGGCCCGATGCTGTCCCGCACCACCAGCCCGTCCCGGGCGTCGACGATCACCTCGACCGGTGCCGGCTCGCCCGCCGGCGCCGGAACCACGAGCGCCCGCAACGCCAGCGCGCCGGCCAGCGACGCCGCCACCGGGTGATCGGCCGGCAGCCGGACCGGCAGCGCCGGCGCCGCCGCATGCGTCCGGTGGGCGCGGGCGTCGACCGGCACCTTCGCGTCGCCGGACGGGAGTCGCAAGCGGGCGAGAGCCGAGGTCGGCAGGATCCGGTCGACCGTCGCGGTACCGATGGCCGGGCCGTCCTGCGGTCCGCCGGCGCCGCTCGGCATGATGGCGAACTCGTCGCCCAGCTCCACCCCGAGCAGCGGCGCGCCGAGCACCTCGACGTAGTCCGGCTCGGCCGGCACGAGCGGCAGGCCGGCGAGCGGGTCGAGGTCGGTCGGCTCGAACGGCTCCCGGGTCGACGGCCCCTCGGCCTCCGGGCGCTGGGCCGGCGCGAGCTCCTGCACGGACCGCCGGACCGCCTCCAGCATCGTCGCCCAGTTGACCCGGGCCGGCCGGTTGTCGCGCAGCGCCCGGGAGAGCGCGTCGGTCAGCAGGCCCATCCGGACGCCGTCCCGGTTGGCGCCCTCCCACGCCGACTCGGTGGGCGAGCAGGCCACCACGCGCACCGCGTACGGGTTGCTGACCAGCGACCGCCGGTCCACCTCGAGACCGGCCGCGGCCAGCTCGGCCAGGTGCGCCTGGACCGCCTCGTAGGTCGGCTGCCAGTGCGCGGGGGCCGTTCGCAGCAACGTCTTGAGGCGCAGGCTCACATCGCGCGACATGTGGGCGGCATGGCAGCAGTCCAGGATCACGGTGACGTTGCGGGTCCTGTCGGTCAGGCGGGCCAGCAGGACGGACAGCTCGACGCCGGTGATGCCCCGGAAGTCGCCGTCGCTCGAGTCGTTGTAGTCGTCGGGGACGATGAACTGCAGGTCCGGGCCGTCCGGCGCGGGCAGGCGGCCGCCGTGGCCGCTGTAGTAGAGCACGAGGGCGTCGTCCGGCCGCGCGTCGGCGATGACCTTCTCGTACGCGTCGAGCACCGCCGCCCGGGTCGCGTCCGGTGTGCTGAGCCGCCGCACCGTGAAGCCGCGCGGTTCCAGCGCGCCGGCCATCGCCTCGACATCGTGGAGAACGCCGCCCAGGCCGTTGGTCTGCGCGCCGATCAGGAGGGCTTTTCGCGTCATGCCCCTCTCTGACGGACACCGGCGAGGTCACCCGAAGAGGCCCTCCCGGCGGGCTTTCGTGATCGCCTCGGCCGCGCTGTGCACTTCCAATTTCGCGTACGCCCGGCGAAGCTGCGTCTCGACCGTTCGCTTGGACACCTTGCGCTTGGCGGCGATCGCCCCGGGGTCCAGGCCTTCGTAGCGGAAGCCCAGGGTGTCGAACTCGGCCTGGGTCAGGTCGTAGGGCAGCGGCGCCGCGGCCGGGCGCTCGGTCAGGTCGACGCGGAGCCGGCGGGCCGACCGGTCCACCGCGGCCCGCAGCGGTTCGGCCCGCAGCCGGCCAGCCGCCCGGTACGCCTCGCGCAACGGCTCCCGGGCCTCGTCCCGATCGCCGGCGGCGACGGCCTGGCGCCATCGGGCGTAGGCCGCTGGGTACGGCCGATCGAGCGCCTCCCAGCCGTCCGCCACCGCCCGCCAGAGCGACGGCCGATCGGTTCCCCGGATCCGCTGACGCTCCGCCCGGCAGAGCAGAAGGAGCTGACCCACCTCGGTGGACGATGGTTCGCCGCGGGCTCGCCGGGCCAGCCGGGCCAGCTCGTCGCCGTCGCGGACCGCCTGGCGATCGGCCGCGCTCCGCATGCCCAGCGCACACAGGCGCAGCAGCTCGAGGGTGTTCTCCCCCGCCCGCACGGCCCGCACGCCCGCGGCCACCTCCTCGACCACCCGGGCATCACGCTCCCAGAGGGCGAGCTCGGCCCGGACGGCGTGCAACGGACCGAGAAAACGCGGATCCCGGCCGTACTCGACACTCTCGATCGCATCGAGCAGCTCGCGGGCCTCGTCGAACTCGCCCCGCGCCACCTTGATCTCGGCCAGCGTGAGCCGCGGGTAGAGGCTCTCCAGCACCGGCCGGTCCAGCGACACCTCGGTGATGATCTCCTCGGCCTCGTCCCACTCGCCCAGCAGCACGAGCGCGGCGCTGGTGTTGCCGGCCAGCAGCGCGCCCTGCCGGGTGTGCGCGAGATCGAGCTGCCGTGCGGTCCGCAGGCCCTCCCGGGTCACCGCGGCGGCTTCCTGCAGCCGACCGGCATGTTCCAAGATCAAACCCAGGTTGCCGTACGCCCGGAACAGGTCCTCGAGATGGTCGGCGGCCCGCGCGATCTCGACAGCCCGCCGCAGCCGGACCTCGCCCTCCGGATCGCCCAGCAGGCCCAGAGCCAGCCCGGAGATGTTGAGCGCCCGGCCCTGCTCCGGCACCGCACCGGCTGCCAGCGCCATGGTGAGCGCCGCCTGCGCCAGGTTCGCACCCTCGGCGTAGCGTCCCGCCTGGAGCCGGCCGAGAGCCAGCCCGCACAGGCTGCGAGCCTTGACCGCCGAGGTGGGCCGGCCGTCCAGCAGCTCCACCGCCCGCCGGTACGCGGCCTGCGCGTCGACCCCGCGGCCGGCCTCCCACAGATAGCTGCCGAGCCGCTCCCGCAGGCCGGCCTCCGCCGGCGCCTCGGCGACGGCCTCCTCGATCCGGGCCACCGCCCGGTCCACGTGGCCCGACCACCGGGCCGCGTCGGCCGCCCGGACCAGCAGGTCGACGTGGGACAGGCCGGCCCGCCGCTGCGGGTCCTCCACCTGCCGCCACACCGCGAGCGCCCGCGAGAACTGCACCTCGGCGGAGGGAAAGGCCAGCTGCCGTACGGCGACCTCACCGGCCTGGACCGCCGAAGCGAGCGCCTCCGGCCGGCTGCCGGCGTGGTACCAGTGGCTGGCCAGCTCGGCGGCCGCCGACCCCTCGCTCAGGCACAGGCTGGAGTCGGCGGCCAGCGCCCTGGCCATCGCGAGGTGCAGGTCGACCTGGATGTCCCGTACGGTCGTCTGGTAGACCGCCTCCCGCAGCAGCGCGTGCCGGAACCGGTAGACGTCCTCCCCCGGCCCGGCCACCAGCATCTGCCGGTCGAAGCACTCCTGCACGGCGGCGCGCAGCACGTCCGGCGGGAACTCGCCGACCTCGCGCAGCAGCCGCCGGCTCATCGCGCGACCGGCCACCGCGGCCACCCGCAGCACCTTGAGCGCGTCCTCGCTGAGCACGCCGAGCCGGGCCAGCACCACCGACCGGGTGTCGGCGGGCAGCCGGACGTCCTCCGGATTCTCCAGGGCACCCGCGGCCATCAGCTGCTCGGCGTAGAACGGGATGCCGTCGGACCACTCGAAGCACCGCTCGGCCAGGTCATGGTCGACCGGGCCGCGCCGCCCCGCGCTGAGCAGCTCACGCAGCTCCCGCCGGTTCAGCGGGGGCAGTTCGAGCCGCTCGACCCGCCGTAGGAAGCCCGAGTTGGCCAGCAACTGCCACAGCGGATCACCACGGTCGAGCTCGGTCGACCGGTAGCTGGCGAGTACCAGCAGGCGGCGGTCCCCCGGGCCGGCCTGGCCGAGGTGCCGCACGATGTCGAGGGTGGACGGGTCGGCCCAGTGCAGGTCCTCCAGGATCAGCACGGTCGGCGCGTCGGCCCCGATCGCGTCCAGCATCTTCCGCACGGCGAGGATCACCTGCTGCGGGGAGCCGATCGGGTCACCGCCGAGGTCGAAGAAGGCGGTGAGTCGTTCGTACGCCGGGCCACCCAGCTCTCTCGCCCGCGCCGTCCCGTACTCCCGCCCGAAGGCCTCCAGCACCTCGAGCAGCGGCCCGTACGGCATCGGGTCCCCGAAGTACTCCTCGCAGGCGCCGGCCAGCACGTGCGCCCCCGCCGCCCGAGCCACCCCGGCGAACGTGCTGACCAGCCGGCTCTTCCCGATCCCCGCCTCGCCGCCGATCAGGACGGTGCAGGCCTGTCCGCCCCGGACCTGCTCGAGCCGGCGACCGAGAAGAGCCAACTGATCCGTACGGCCGATGAATGCCGTTTCCCGGGGCACCCGACCACCACCGCACTGAAACTCGACGGGCCCGGCTCCCGGCTACCCCCGTTCCGGACTGCCGAAGCTACCCGCCCCCTACCCGGAATGTATGGGCCTGTCCGCCAGAACTGCCGAACAGTTTTACCTGCCGGTTCGTCGAGAGCCGGGTCGCCGGCCGCCACGCTCGGGCCCGGAACGGCGGGGCCGGGTCGGCTGATCAGCCGGTGCGTCGACGGCGCCGGGGCTGGAGAACGACACCGAAGGCGCCGCCGGACGGGAAGACTTCGGCGGCGGCCACTGCGACGCCGCGATCTGGGCCCCGGTGACCGGCAGGGCAGGCGAGATCTGGTCGAGCAAGCGCTGCGCCAGACCGGCGTCGATCTCGAGGTCAGGGCTGATGCGAACATCGGCCGCGGTCGCCAGGTCCACAACGTCGTCGCTGGTGAACGCATCAGCCCCGAGAGTGCTCAGCCGCCGCGCGAACTCCTGGACATTGATCATTTGCCGCCTCATCGTCGGATTGTCAACGACCCACAGTAACCCGCCTCGCCCGGCGGATCCTGCCCTCACCGCCAACAGCCGATGCCGGCAACGGCGCCGCGGCCCACAACTCTCATCGCGGCGATGCTTGACATCAGGGTTGGGCCTATTCCTGCGGAACGCTTCTGCCGCGAACTGCTTGGCCGACCGGGCGAGCCCGGCTGGCGAAGGAGGCGGGCGTCCGCCGGCGCCCGGCGGTTCGGCGAGCGATGCATGGCCTTCGACGGCGCTTCTCTCGATTTCGGCCACCGAGGGCCCGCGCCGCCTGGCCCCTTGCCGGCACCTGCGGTCACAGTGGGTAACAGACGCAACGGCCTGGCGTTGCACTGATTTCCGATGTGAGTGCGTTGCCTATTGTTCCGCTGTGCTCAGTTCCAGGGTCTCTTTGATTTCCTGGATTCCACGCTCGACGCGGCCCTTCACCACATCGGCCATGGCATGAGGAAGAACATCAGTCAGCCAGACGAGCCGACTGCGATCGCCCTCCTCGAACACCTGGAACGCCGCGTGGTGATAAGTCAGCGGCAGTCGTTGCCCTTCGATGACCGCGTAGGCCATCCTGCGAATGGCGTGGTCAACCGCCAGGATCAGCTCGCGTACCTGAGCACCGTCCGGCATGGTCAGAATGCGGACGTCGCCCTCGATCCGGGCAGCGGCCACCCGGGCCGGCAGCAGCCGATGGTGTACCGCTCCGACGTCGGCAACAACGTCCCACACCTGCTGCGCCGGAACGTCGATGATGGTCTCGATACAGACCGTGGCCATGGCTGACGCGTTCCCCTTCGTATAGCGGGAATGTCGGCGGCAACAGCTTATCGGGCCCTGTTGCCCAACCGTTGGCCGCGTCCGCATGCCCCTTTCGCCGGCCCGGGGCTGTGTTTCTTCAGCTGGCGTCGGCCACGGGCTCCTGCTCGGCCTCGGTCTCTGCGTCGACCAGTGGGGATGAGGTCAGCAGCTCCACCTCCCAGTGTTCGACCAGCGCCTCGCCCTCCTCGTCGGCCTCGAGGTAGCTGCGCAGCCGGACGCCCAGGCCGAGCTGGTTGGCCGCCCGCAGGTGCTCGGTCACCTCGTCGATGCTGGTCAGGTAGTGGGTGGCGATGAGGTCGGGCTGCGCGGTGTGCTCGTCGAGATCAGTCACCGCACCAGGGTAGTCAGCACGACTTTGCTGCGCGTACGGCCGGTCTCGATCAGCCCGTGCGCGGGGGCGCCTCGTCCAGCAGGACCATGCGGATCAGCAGCACGGCGAACAGACCCGGACCAACTGGTCCGGGTCCTGAGGCTACGGCCGGGCGCGCGGGTGGCGCGGTGTCAGTCAGTGACGCCGAGGTGGAGCAGCCAAAGCCGTTTCTGATGGTTGATCACGACGTCGACGTAGAAGGGCGTGTACCAGTCGTCGGTTGCCCAGTTCATCCTCAGCGTGTGCACGTTCCACCTGGTCGGCCGAGCGCAGCGCCCGCAGCAGGCCGGGAACCGCTACCGCCGACTCGTACGGCCCGCAGAGCCCTGCGCAATCCACATCCGCCCGGCCGTGAGGTAACACCAGCCCACCCGCCCGCTGCTCACGCGTGCCCGGGCGACGGCCGGATACGGATACGGCGCCCCATCGGCGCGGCGAAGCAACTCGCCGGCAAAGAAACCGAGGCCGGGAGCCCGCGGCGGCGAGAACACCCAATAGCCGCGAACAGATCGCGACGGAACGTGACGGGCTGGTGGCAGCGCGACTCACGGACATGGCCGATGTGCGGGCGTCCGGCCGCATACCGCTGTTGGCCGGCCGAACGCGACCGCAGCTCCCTTTCCCTGCGGCTTTGCTCTGCTCACTTGTACGCACCGAAATCGAGCGGGCGTTCGATTTCGGTGCGTACAAGTGAGCAGAGCAAAGGCAGCCGGAGGTGTCCGGATTTGCCGCGATCCGGTGCGCGATGCCCTCACGTCGTGCCGTCCGCTTCACGTTTGCGTGACCTGGCATCCTGAGTCGGTGCCAAGTTCAGTGCGACGACACTATGTCGTCGGCCATGTCGCGCGCCGGATTCCCGTGCGTTGGGGCGGCGCGTGCCTTCGGGTCGCCGTCGACGGACCGGACGGCTCCGGCAAGACCACCTTCGCGGCTCAGGCGACGATATCGCGCTGGACCGGTTCGGAGACTTGGTTCGTACGGGCGGCACGAGTTTGACCGCTTGGACGTGCGAGTTCCCTGCTGCAACGCCGCCGTCGGCCTCAACCGCTTGCGTTTCGAGAACCCGATCGGCTTCGCCCGCTTCGAGGTGAGCGCCATGAACGGAACCTGGGTCAAACATGACTTCGACACCGAAGAGCTCAGTCAGGTAGCCAGCCTCCTCGGCCGCCCCGTCGAGCAGGTACTCGCACACTACTGACCAGCCGAGAGGGCGCGCCACGCCCGAGCCAACCTGTTCCCGGTCAGCACTCCTGACCGACCAAGATCACGTACCCAGATTCGCCGTCGTCAGTGGCGGCAGTGATGCGGAGCCGTGGTCGGCGATCCGGTCACGCGTCGTTGGAACCCCCGGCCGGTGGAGGCCGATGTCGGCGGTGGTCATGCCGGGCACGCCCGCCGGGACTTGGCTCACCATCTCGGCCACCGCAGCCGCGGCCTGCGGGTGACGGTGACCGCGCATTCCGGCGAACGACGGAAAAGGGTCGACTCGGCCGTCATTCCAAGATCACAATCACGCTCCGCAGTCATCTCAGATCATGGCGTTGATGCTGCTTCCGCAGCAGTTGACGGCATCCTACATGCCTGTTACCCATGAGTATTCGCGACGAGGAGTGACATCACCGGTCGCCTGAATGTGGTGACGAGGAGGCATTCCGGACGTGCGACTATCAAGCTGGGTGGGCGTTGGCCTCAGTGTCCTCCTGCTGACCGCGATCGGCACCGTCGGCATCTTCGTCAACGGCTCGGCGTTGCGGGCGGCCGACGCGGTGCACCGGTCCGACTCGCGGGTCCTGGGCGCCAACAATGCGGCCCTCACCGGAGGGCTTCAGCTGCTGTCCGCGCGGGAACTGGACGAGTTCGCCAGGACGGCGAGATTCGACCTCCGATCCCAGGATCTGAGTGACCGCAGTGCGTTGCGCAGGCTGAGCGGTTCGTCCGACTTCTTCCAGTACGGCGCGGAGCTCATCCGGCCCGACGGCACGCTGCTGACCGCAAGCCGGGACGACGGCCTGCCATCCGCCGGCGATCCGGGATGGGCGCCGATGCGGCGGCAGGTGCTTGCCGGTCAACCCGGCTTCTCCGCGGTGCTGACCTCCGGCGGCAAGCTGCTGTCGGCCGTGGCCGTGCCGCTCGGCGTCGACGGTCGTCTGGCGGGCGCGTTGGTCGGCTTCACCGAGCTGGCGGCGTCCCAACTCCAGGTGTACACGGCGAGGCTCAGGGTGCCGGGCGAGGTGACCTCGGTGGTCGACGGCAATGGACGGATCGCGGCCTCGACCGATCCCGGCCGCTTGGGCTCCAGCGTCGACCCGGCGATCGCCGCGGTCCTCGGCACCGCCCGGGCGAACGGGTTCGTCGAATACCACTCCGGCGGGACCGACATGATCGCCGTGGTGGTCGGCGGCACACCCAGCAACTGGGCCTACGTGCGGTTCCAGACCAAGGACTCGTTCGACGGACCGGTCGTCGGCCGGAACCGGACGACGAACCTCACGCTGCTCGCCATGCTCCTGCTCGGCGTCGTCGTGGTGACCCTGCTCGGTTACCGCATCCAGGTACAGCGCCGCCACGCCGAGCAGCGGTTCCAGACGCTGTTCCAGCACGCCCCCGACCTGGTCGCGGTGCTGGACGAGAACGGATACGCCGTCTACGCCAGCCCGAGCGCCGGCGCCCTGCTCGGCACCGACGTGCGCCTGTTGCTGGGCAACTGCGTCTTCGACCTCGTGCACTCCGAAGATCGCGCCCGGCTGAAGGCGGAGTTCCAGGAGCTGCGTAGCCACGCGAACCAGGTGCTGAGGCGGCAGTGCCGGGTGTTGGCGGCCGACCGTACGTTCCGCTGGGTCGAGTTCACCGCCTCCAACCAGTTGCACAACCCGTCCCTGAACGGCGTCGTGATCAATGCCCGCGACGTCACGGACAGCCGCGCGCTGCAGGACCGTCTGGCCCATGAGGCACAACATGACCCCCTGACCGCTCTGCCGAACCGCCGCTGCATGAACGAGAAGCTCCGCGAGTTGCTGCGCGACCAGGCGGTCGGTGTGCTCTTCATCGACCTGGACGGCTTCAAGCCGATCAATGACACGTACGGCCACGAGGCGGGTGACGACCTGCTCCGTCAGGTCGCCGAGCGCCTGGTCGGGCATCTGCGGTCCCAGGATCTGCTCGCCCGCGTCGGCGGCGACGAGTTCGTCGTGCTGATGCCCGGAATGGTGCGGTACTTCGAGGCGCAGGCCTTCGCCGGCCGCCTTCGCCGGGCGATCGAGGAACCGTTCCCGATCGGGTCGGACGCGGTCCGGATCAGCGCCAGCATCGGGGTGCACCTGGCCACCCCGGCCGACAACCCGGACCACGTACTGCGGGCCGCCGATCACGCCATGTACACGATCAAGAAAGCCGGCGGGGGCCACTCGGCGAGCGTGCCCCAGCTGGCCGCCTCGTCCCCCGCTGGGCGGCACCGGTCAACCAGCTGACGCGGCGCCAGGAACGCTGTCCGGCGGGTCCGGTTTTCCGATGCTCCGACGGGGTGCGGATTCCCCAGCAACGGCGCAAGGAGGCGCCACAGCGAGACCTTGTTCGTCTTGCCCAGCGTCATACCGGTATCTCAGCGCGCTCGGTCCATTCCCTTTGCACCAGACGTGCGCCACGACGCTCCCCGACGCGGACCCCTCGGCGACCGCAGATCCGGATCAGGCCCCTATTCCTCGACATCGACTCCGGTCTGGCGCACCGCCTCCGTCGCTTCGGCGAAGAACTTCTCGGATGTCACTACGGCGTCCGCCAGCCCCGTGATGACGTCCCCCGCGGCGCCGTCGCTGATCGCCTGCGCGAGATCTGCCCTTCTCGCCACGAGGTCCCGGTACGCGGTCTCCAGCCGGCCGACCAGGCCCCCGAGCCGCTCGACCGCACGCTGCACCTGCTCGCCCGCCCGCGACGCCTGGATCTCGTCGGGAAGGTTGTGGTACCTCTCGCTGATCTCCTCGGCGGCCTTCTCGGCGTCGGCGAGCGCCTTTTGGGTCTCCGGAGTGGCGTTTTTGGCGGCGGCCTCCTTCGCGGCGAAGATCTTGTCCGCTGCCTCGGTCGCCGCGTCGACGGTCTTGCGGTAGAAGTCCTTGCCCTCGCCACGGAGCAGTTCGTAGAACTTCGCCGTCTGCTGCCCGAGGGGCGTGGCGGCGTTCAGTGACTCGGTGTCCGGACTGCTGTTGGCCCGGATTGCGTCCTCGACGACGTTTTTCCTGACTTTCCACCGCTTCGCCAGCTCGCGAGGCGTCCCGCCTTTGCCCGCCTCCAGGCGGACCAGCCGGAACTCGATCAGCGCATGTTCCATCTCGTGCCGGACGTGGTCGCACAGCGCGGCGAACTCCTCGATGGAGGGCGCCTCGGCGGTGAGAGCGGCGTGCCCGATCTCGATCGACCACCGGTTCGACCGGAACTGCGACGTCTCGCCGTTGACCGCGCTCGCGGACGGCCGGGTAAGGCCGGTGCCGCCCGCCAGGTCCTCGTGCACCGCCTCTACCAGCATCTCCGCACGCTGGTTCGGCGAGGCGCCCGCCCACCGGTGACGCAGGACCTCCAGCATGCGGGCCGCGATCCGGATGCTCTGCGCCTCGGTCGCCGGATCCGGCGCCGTTGCCGAGCGGCGGCGGCCGGCCATCGAGGATCCGCCGCGTTCGGCCGCAGGGTCGACGACCGTGCCCTCGGCGGCGGGCAGGTGGCGGTCGCCCACGCCTTCCGTACGCTCCGGGCCGGTCACCACGTCGCCGGCCATGACCTCGCGCGGCTGGCTCTTCGGCACGAACGCCACCAGCGGCTCGGTCGTCGCATGCCGCTCGCGGATGCCCCGGTCCGCGTCCACGTCGTGCGATTCCGGGCTGTCCACCGCCCAGCTGACGTGGTCGGCGTGCTCGACGTTGATGCCCATCGACCGCAGCAGGCCGACCACGCCGCGGCGCACGTCGTTGTCCAGCGGCCGGCCGTCGGGCCCGGTGATCTCGAACAGGTCGTGGTCGCCGCCGATATCCTTGAACGCGCCGGCCTCGCGCGGGTCGGCTATCTGCAGCACGCCGTCCTTCACCCGCAGGATGCCCTCCTCGGTGAGCCGGCCGTACTCCTCCTGGTAGTGCGCGTGCTCCTCGGCGCGTTGGGCGAAGCGTTCCTGGACGGCCTGCCGCGCGTCCGGAGTCATCGCGTCGAGGATCTGCTGGCTGGGCAGCTTCGGCTCGAAGAAGCCGACCTTGCCGAGGCCGTCGGCGGGCGCCCCGATCAGCTGGTCGACCCGGTTCACGGTCTTGGCCTTGATCAGCTCGGGCTTGGCGACGCCGCCGGCCTCCAGCACCGGCAGCGAGGCGGTGTTGGTCGGGCGTACTTTGAGCACGACGTTGAGGACGTCGGCGACCTGCTGGAAACCCTCCGCGCTCTTCGGTGGGATGCCGTTGTCGAGCAGCATCTGCTTGGGCGAGCGGGGCCCGAAGACGTCGGCGGCCGGCGGGACCGGCTCGGGCTGGAACCCGGCGCTCACCGGCAGGGCGACTTCCTCCTGCCGCGGCCCGGTGGTCTCCTCTTCGCGCTCAGGCCCGGTGGTCTCCTCTTCGCGCCTGGGTCCGGCCCTGTCTTCCTCGGCCGGCCTGCTCTGCTCTTCCGTCGCACCGGGCTTGTTGCGGTGGGCCATCTTCCCGGCCGCCGTGGCCGCGAGCGCCTTCAGCACCTCTTCGACGGTGAGCCCGAAGTCACCGGTCATCACCTTGGGGGCGTAGATGCCGCCGAAGAAGCCGCCGGCCTCCTTCGCCCCGGTGATCACCATCGTCTTCGCGGACTCCTTGGTGATGACGGCGGTGACCTCGTGGGTCGCGGCTTTCACCTCGAACTCCTCCACCGCGATCACCGTCTTCTCGCCGGCGCCGGCGATCGCACCCACCTCGTGGGCGAGCGCCGTCTGCACGCCGAGCTTGCTCGCGGTCTCGGTGGTGGCCTCCGCCGCCGGCCGCAGCACCGCCGACGCGACCTTGCCCATCAGTGCCTCGCCGAACTTCGCCCCGCCGGCGCCCAGCGCGCCACCCAGGACGTCGGCCTTGAGGTCGTCGAGCGAGTAGTCGCCCATCTTGATCACGAAGTTCGAGGCCACGTTCGCGGCGATGTTCAGGGCCGTGGTCTGCAGGAACGCCATGATCCCCGCCCCCGCGCCCGGGATCGCCACGGCCAGCGCGATGGACACCGCGAAGCTCAGCGCCGACCGGATCTCGCCGAGCACCCGCTCGTTGTCCTTCTCGTACGCGTCGGCGTCCCCGGTCAGCGTCGCCCGCAGCCGCCGCATCTCCGCGACCAGCCGCTCCCGCCTCGCCGGGTCCTTCTCGGCGTTGAACTGCACAGCGAGCCCGGCGAGGTCGTTCCTGGTGCGCTGCAGCAGCCGCTCGGTCTCCGGGACGTCGCCGATCTCCCGCGCCCGCCCGGTGAGCCCGCGATGCTCCATGGTCACGTCGTACTCGGTGAAGCCGCCCGTGGTAATCCATCGTGCCTCGGCCGCGTGCGCGTCCGCCACGCCCGCCAGCTCCGCCGCGGTGGGCTTGACGAGCTGCTCGGCGACCTGCGCCGCGTCCCGCCCGGTCACCAGGCCGCCGCGGACCAGCATTGAGCTGCCGATCTGCGCGAGCTCGGGGGTGGCCGCCCGGCCCGTGTAGTCGGTGCCGAACAGGTCCTTGCGCAGGTCGCGCCCGTCACCGAGCCGGTTGTACGCGGCGACCAGCTCGTCGACCTCTTTCCGGCTCGGCTGCTTGCGCAGCAGCGCCTTGACCGCGTCGACGTCCTTCTTGCCCATGGCGTGCTCGAGCTCGCCCAGGTCGGAGGTGCGCCCACCGCCGTACGAGAGATCGGAGATATAACGTTCGTCGGCCTTGTCGGCGCTCGCGACGATCTCGTCGTAGCTGCGCCCCTTGCCCCCGGCGAGCCTGGTGTACTCGGCCTTGTACTCGTCCACGTAGCGCTGGGCGAGCCGGGTGATCGCCCCGTCCCCCTCGCGCTTGACCGCGAGCTTCTGCTCGACCGGCACCCGCGGGTCGAACGCCTGCGCGGTCAGGTCGTGCTGGGCGAGCTCGCGGAACGACTTCAGCGTCTCGATGACTTTCTTGGCCGACGTCGCGCCGGACTTCTCGTCGGCGACCAGCTGCGCGGCCGCCGCCCGGACCAGATTGGAGCTGCCCGAGGAATTCCACGGATCGGTCGACGCGGCCAGCACCGTCGCGTCCTCCTTGGCCAGGGTGCGCTGCAGCCCGGAGTCGAGCGTCCCGCCGCCCTCGCCGGTCTGCGTGCCGAGAACGGCCCGCATACGCTCGGCCACCGCCTCGCCCGCGGCACGTCCATAGTTCGCCGCCTCGGCGAGGGCCTCCTTCTTGCCGACCTCCAGGATCGACTGGATGTCCGCGGTGAGGGCCTGCTTCTCCTTCTGCCGCTTCCCGGCCAGCACGTCGTACGCCACGCCGAGGCCACCCGGGATCGCGGCGAGCTCCTCGTCCTCCTTGGCCAGCTCCTCGATGCGGCGGCGCTTGTCCTCGATGGCCCAGGCGTCCGCCTGAGCGAAGTGGCCCTTCCGCAGCTCGGTCATCCGCCTCCGCTGCGGGCCGCCGAGGCGGAAGTTGAGCATCAGCTCGACCGTGCCCGGCCCGTGCTCCTTCTCGTAGAGGGCATCGACTGCCTGGATCTCCTCTATCGGCCGGCGATGCATCGCCATCAGCCGCTCCACATGGGCCTCGTCGAGCTCGCCGGTGAGCAACTGGTAGAGCTCGACGGCGTCGGCCTGATGCCGGTGCAGCGCCGGCTCCGCGTCGGCCCGCTTCTCGAGGTCGGCCTTGAGCGGCCCAGCTATCTCGGGCGGGTACGTCCGCAGCTCGGCCATCACCTCGGGCGGGATCGGCTCGGGCCGAGTGCCTCGCAGCAGCGCCTCCAGCCGGGCCACCTGCTCGGGTGTGAGGTCGGCCTTGCGTTTCGACTGGCCACCGCCGAACAGATCCTCGCGCAGCGTCGTGATCTTCTCGAAGTCGAAGAAGACCTCCTCGACCCGTTTGACCTGGCTGGCCGTGAGCCCGTCCAGCGCGGCCACCACGGCCGGGAAGTCAACCTTGCGGCGCTCGGCCTCGACGTCCTCGGTCATGCCGCCGAGCGCGCCGCCCGAGCTCTTCATCGCGTACGTGTACTGCTCGGAGTCGATCGCCCGGAGCAGGTCGTGCGCCCGGGTCGTGGGGTTGAACGACGGGTCGTCCAGGGAGAGCGACGCCGGCGCCGGCCGCGGCACGGCGATCGGCGGGACCGGCTGCTGCGCGCCCGCGGCCACCGTCGCGAGCGCCCGATTGCCGGCGAACTGCTGGAGCAGCATCAGGGGCGTGGCGGCGACCGCCGGGCGCGGCGCGGCCTCGGTCGCCTTGACGGCCGAGCCCGGCTCGACGTCGTGGTCCAGAGTGCTCACGAGATCACGCTACGTCGGCAGTTCAACGGCGCGGTATCCGAGATCCGACGGGACGCCGGACGAGAATGGCCGATATGTCGGTGATCGTGAGGCTGCCGATCGAGGGGCGCGGTTTGTCAGCCGCCGGGCGGGGCCGCAAGGCTACGGTGTGGCTGTGAGACTCGGTGTCAACCTGCCGCAGACCACCGCGTACGACCTCGCCCACGACGTCACGGTGTTCGCACGCGAGGCGGAACGTATCGGTTTCGACAGCCTCTGGGCCTACGATCGGCTGCTGATGCCCGAGGACCAGAGCGGCCCGCACGGCCTGTTCGAGATTCCCGATGCGCCCTGGCCGGCTCGCTACGGCAGCTGCACCGATCCGCTCATTACGCTCGCCCTGGCCGCCGCCGTCACCGAACGGGTCGAACTCGGCACCGGCGTCGTCGTGCCGCCGCTGCACCTTCCCGTCCGGCTGGCCAAGACACTTGCCGCGCTGGATGCCGCGAGCGGCGGCCGGCTGGTCGCCGGGCTCGGAGCCGGCTGGTCGATCGACGAGTTCAACGCCACGGCGCCGCGCCCGCACGGCCATCGGGGCGCTGCGCTCGACGAGTTCCTCGACATCGCTGCGGCCGTCTGGGGACCCGACCCGGTCGCTTTCGACAACGGCGGCTACCGGATCGCGCCGTCCCGTATCAACCCGAAGCCGGCCCGGCGCATCCCGATCCTGCTGGGCGGCCGCGGCGAACCCGCGCTGCGCCGGATCGCGAAACGCGCGGACGGTTGGCTGCCCGCCGCCGTCGCGCCCGCGGAGACCGCCGCAACCCTGACCCGCCTCCGCGAGATGGCCGAGGCGAATGGCCGCGACCCAGCCGCGATCGGCTGCGTCTACCAGATCGGCGTAGCCGACCCCGCCGCTCTCAGCCGCGCCGGGCTCGCCCGCGTGGTCGAACAGATCGCCGAGCTGACCGCGGCGGGCGTAACCCACACATACGTCACGCTGCCGTCCGCCGCGCGCGACCTCTCCGAGCTCCTCGAGGCCGCCGAAGGCCTGTACTCCGCCGTCCGGCAAGCCGGTCTTCGGTGAGGCGCACAGCCGGCCCAAAACACGTCCGGGCCCGGACCCGGCACGTCCACGCTGGCCATCTGCGCGCCGGTCAGCCCGGCGGCCTGTGTCCATGCCGGCGGCCTCATCGTCCGGCTGAGCCCACGGCGGTGGCAACCATCGCTGTCCGGCACAGCCGGCGGGGCCTGGCGCGCGGCGTACGGCGGGGGCCGGCTTTGTCCGCCTCGGCTCGTGGCGGGTGGGCTCAGGCGTAGCCGCCGGTCTTGAATTCGACCGGGCCGGCGTCCATTTGGAACGTGCCGTCGCGGTAGAGGGCCGGGCGGGCCTCGCTGCGGCGGGCCGAGTATCGCTCGACGTGGCGGACGGCGATGCGGTCCGCGGCGCTCAGGTCGACCAGGGCGATCGCCACCCAGTACGAGTAACGGTTGCGGTGGTGCAGCGGGACCTGCACCACCGAGCCCGAGCCGTTGTCGATCTCGGCGAAGGCGCCGAAGCTGGCGAACGAGCCGATGCCGTTGGACAGGGCGGAGTAGGCGCAGATGAGCACGTAGCGGAGATGACCGGCGTGGCTGACCTCGATCGTCTCGCGGCCGCGGCGGTCGCCGGAGGTCAGGCATACGTACGGCGGGGCGGTGAGCGAACCGAGGTGGCGGTAGTAGCAGGCACCCGATCGGCCGTCGCGGTCGATGTAGAGCGCGTAGAGGTCGAGATCCTTGCTGTGCCGGTTCCAGTTGAGTGCCGCGTGAAAGGCTTCGCCGGTCCGAGGGACGGCCGCGACCTCTCCCCGGTCGAGCGAGACGTGGCCGACGAGCAGCCCGGCGGCCGGCCGGGGCGAGGACGCCGGCCGGGCCGTGGCCGCGATCGGGGCCGGGGCGAGCCCGTCCAGGAAGGTGTCGAGCCGGCGTTGCAGGGCGCCGTCCGGCTCCGCTCGGAAGCGGGCGGTCAGCCGCGCGCCGGAGGCCAGCCCGTAGCCGGCCCGCCGGTAGCGCCACTTGCCGCCGGCGTCCCGGACGAAGTCGGCCAGCACGACCATCGGCTCGCCCGGTTCGGCCGCCGCGGTGAACGGTGTCCCGTCGATGTCGAGCCGGACGAGTGCCGCGGCCGTCGGGTCGCGCAGCACGCCGACCGCGATCCGCCGGATCCCGGCGCCGGCCGCGTCCAGCGTCAGGCGCAGCGAGGTGCCCGCGCACCGGGCGGCCCCGGACGGGTGGGTCGGCAGGCCGGGGAAGACCAGATCGAACTCCGAGGTGACCCGGCCCCGGGCGTCGAGCAACAGGGCGAACGGCCGGTCCGCGCCGGTGACCTCGACGACCGGTCCGGCCGGCCGGTGGTCCGGGACCGCGGTCAGCGCCCGCATCGATCAGTACCCGGTCGTGGTCGACGTGCTGCCGCCGGCGACGAACCAGCCGATCACCACAGCCATCATGGTGAGCACGATCGCCAGGGTGAATACGCTGATGACCACGGCGCCGGCCACCCAGACCGCCTGACGCCAGCGTGCGTAGGGATTCATCAGTTCACTCCGTAACGGTTGAGGGTCCACAGCAGCAGGTCCTTGACACCGGTGTCGAACGGCCGGCCGCCGACGGCGGGTTCGCTCTTCGTGGTGACCCGGAAGTAGTGCGCGTCGCCGAACGCCTTGTCGATGGCGCGGACCATGTTGTCCATGCCGACGCGGTCGCTCAGCCACTCGCGTACGGCATCGGTGGTGTTGCCGACGCCCGCGCAGATCGGCACGCCCGCGGTGAGATCGCTCTTGGTGACCGCGACCGCCAGCGCCTTCCGCCGCGGTTCGACGCCCATGCCCTCCAGGTTCTGCAGCACCTGGGAGAAGATGAAATCGGGCGGCTCGGCCGAACGCAACGGCTGGTAGCGCTGCTGGGTCGCGGCGTCGAGCGAGTGCCAGACGTCGGGGATCGCGAGCGGGTCGACCACGAAGACGAACGTGTCGGCCATCCGCATGAAGCGCATCTCGTGCAGGCGGGCGGAGCTGCTGAGCCGCTCGCCCGGCGGGTCGTAGAGGTGCAGGAGGCGGCGCACCCGGCCGCCGTTGAGGTTGAACGACATCCCGCGCATGGCGTCGCCCGGCAGCGTCTTGTCGGTGTCGCCCTTGGTCCGCAGCGCCGTCTGCAGCTCGGTCAGCCGGCCCGAGGTGTACGTGTCGGCCGGTTGTGTCGTCAGCCGGGGCAGCGGTCTCTCCTCGACCATCGTGGTGGCCAGCGCCAGCATCATGCGCGTCTTCCCGGCGGCGGTGGCCCCGACCATCGGCACCACGATCTCCCGGGCGGTGCCCGCGCCCTCGGCCATCGGGGCCTGGCAGTGCGGGCAGAAGGCGGTCATCCGATGGCTGCCGAGCACCAGCAGGGTCGGCAACCGGCGGCCACAGGCGCAGATGCGGCGCACCACGCCGTACTTCCCGGGCCGGACGTCGCGGTGGTGGACGCCGCAGCCGGGGCACTCGTACTCGGGGTAGACCACCTTGTGGTGGCACGTCGGGCAGCTGAGCGAGATGCCGCGCAGGTGCGACATCCCGCTGTCGAGGCCGCGCAGCAGGTAGAGGAGGCCCTTGGCCAGCACGAAGAACACGGCCCAGGTCACCGCGAGGCCGGCCGCGACCACCGCCAGTGTGACCGCGGCGATGCCCGACCCCGCGACGAGACCCGCGCCGAGCAGAACACCGACCGCACGGCGGTAGTTGGTCATCCCGTACCGGAAGAAGTTGGCCTTGAGCCAGCCGCGGGTCTTGCCGGCCTGCAAGCCCATGTCGCGCCGGCAGATCCGCCAGATCTGCTTGAGGTCGTCGCCCAGCGGACCCGACAGGTACTGCCGGTAGGCGGGCTCGCCGGCGCCGGTGCGGTCGGGCACCCGGACCGGGAAGGCGTCGCCGGAGCCCAGCACGCCCAGCGCCAAGCCGCTGGACCGGATGTAGACGAACACCAGCAGGACCAGGAAGACCGCGCTCGATCCGACCACGAGCGGGACGCTGATCACCACGAAGACGGAGGCGACCAGCGCGTACCAGACCAGCAGGATGAACAGATAGATCACCGGATCCGCCTCTCCTTCAGCCTCTTCGGCGCGGCAGGAACCGCCCGATGCCGCGTCGTGCGTTGCCCTCGCGCCACTTCCGGAAGTAGCCGGACGAGCCGTTGACCGGCCCGCTGTCGACCCACTCCGCCAACCGGTCGAGGTCCCGGGACCGCCACTGCGCCACCGATTCGGCGAGGACCTGGTCGAAGTCGGCCGCGAGCCGGTCCCGGCCGGACATCTCGGCGCGCATCTCGAACAGCGCGCCGGCCAGGGCCAGATCGGGCTGCTTCGCCCGGAGCACCTGGGTGGCCAACCGGCAGAACTCGGTTCGCACCGGCTCGGGAGCGCGCGGCAACACGTCGGCCAGCACGAGCGCATCGACCCTCAGGAGCGCCTGCGGGAGGTAGCTCTCGAGAAATCGCCGAGCCGGCCCCTTCGCCTGCTTCGCCTGGGCGACCAGGTCGAGAAGGATCTTCCTCGGCTCGCTGCCCTTGGCCCGGGCCCGGTTCGCGATCGCGGCGCGGGCGCGGCGCATCTCGCCGACATGCCGGAGCGATTCGTCCGACAGGTGCTCCGACACCGGGCGGGTCCCCGCGAACTCGCAGATCGCCTTGTAGTTCGCCCAGGCGCTCTCGCCGCGCGGTGCCTCGGTCCGCCGCAGCACGGCGTCGATGCGGGCGACCATCGCCGGGGACCTCCAGTAGGCGCCCGGCACGGCGGCCACCACCTCGGCGGCGTCGGCGACGGTCCACTCCCCCGGCCACAGCGCGGTCAGCATCTCGCCGTCCGGGAGGCCGGAAGCGGCGAGCCGCTTGAGCGTCGGCACCCGCTCCTCCGGCTCGCCGGCCGCGCGCGCCAGCAGGATGGCCCGGTGCAGCTCCGGGTACGAGACGAGCTCCTCGTCCCGCACCACCTCGGCCAGCCGCGCGGTCGCGGCGAGGACCGCCGGCCGCTGCCGGGGCAACGCCGCGCTCAGCGACTCCAGGACCGTCCGGCGCGAGTGCGGCAGGCTGCCCAGCAGGCCGGGAACCCGATCGTCGGTGCCCGCCAGCAGCGCCGGCGCCAGGAGTTCGCGGCCCCAATGCTCGAGGGTGGGCCGGTCGAACCGCAGGCCGGCCCGGACCGCCACGGTGAGCACTGTGGTCGCCGCCGGGCCAGGGGGCGAACCGGCGAGCCGCCTGGTGATCAGGTCGGTCGCCTGGGCGATGCCGTCCGGGGTCACCGGCCGGGGCACGTCCGCGGGCGCCGCCGCGTCGGGCAGCTCGTCGACGAGCAGGGCGAACGCCCGCACCTCCGCGGTCGCCAGCAGGTCGTCGTCGCCCGCCCCGGCCGCGATGCCGACCAGGGCCGCGGCGCCGTCGGCCCGCAGTCCCGCGTGGTCGAAACACCGGTGAACCAGCTCGGAGGCGAGCATCGGCCGCAGCCGCGCCGCGTTCCCGGCCAGCCAGCCGACCACCGCGGCGACGTCGCCGGCGCTCACGCCGATCCCGGCGCGGAGGGCACCGGCGGCGGCGAGCGGATACCAGTCGTCGAAACCCCGCTCGGCGCCGGACCGCAACGGCTCGGCCAGCGACCACACCTCGGCCCCGTCCCGTACGTCCATCGCGGCCAGCATCTCGGCAAGCGGATGGGCCACGACCGGGGTGAAGTGGTCCCCGGGGAAGTCGAACAGGAAGTAGCCCCGCAGTGTGGTGTCGTCGACGACGAAGTCGGTGTCCGGAACGGTGCCGATCACGTGCTCGGCGCTGCGGCCGGGCCGGAAGCTGTAGGTCGAGAAGGACAACCGGCGGCTCATCGCCGGCGGCAGGAGGTGGCTGACCGCGGAGATCCACCCGGCGACCCGGTCGCTGTCCGCCTCGACGATCACCACCGAGCGCTCCCCCTTGATCATCGAGTGCTCGACGGCGGTCAGCAGCTGCGGTAACCGGCCCTGCCGGCCCGGGCCGATCTGGAGGAATTCCTCGGACGCGGCCGGCCCCGACGAGCACGGCGGCACGGGATCCAGCTCGGGCAGGTCGGTCCGCGCCGCCTCGGTCCGCGCCCAGAAGCCGGCCCGCCAGAAGTCGATCGGCAGGGCCGAGCCCAGGTCGTCCTCGATCGACGGCAGGCTCAGCGCGTGCACGAAGTAGTTGCCGAAGCGCTGGGAATAGTCCGTACCGATGAAGACGGTGTTGGCCAGCACGGCCGGTTCGCCGTCGTCGCCCGGCAGATAACACAGGTTCACCGGGAACCGCGCCATCTGCTCGGCGGTGGGCTGATAACCGGCCGAGCGGGGCGGCTCGTACGACGTGCCCTGCTCCACCCGGCGCATCACCACCGGATCGACGCCGGGCGTGGCGGCGTTGAACTGGAAACCCGGGTAGCCGGCCAGCCCGGCCTCGCACGACGTGTAGTACATCTGCGCGGCGCCCATCTCAGCTTCCCCCCTTCTCGATGACGTTGAGCCGGCTGAGCAGCCACAGGAACGGGTCCTCGACCCGGTGCGGCTGGACGCCGGAGGTGGCCACCTGCTGTCGTTGCTGACCGGGTCGCAGGGCCGGCGGCACCGCGCCGAGCGCCGAGAGGCCGAAGTAGCGGTAGTGGCGGTAGTGCTTGGCCAGCAGCTGGTCGATCTGCCCGCCCTCCCAGTCCTGCAGCAGAGCCTGGACGTACGCGTGCATCGCGGCGCCGTCCGGCTCGTCGAAGTAGGGCGTGGTGGGCGCGGGCTGCCGTAGCGGGCTGTCGTCGCCGAGCGCGTCCCACAGCGCGTCCACCTTGGAGAAGGCGATCGCGACCGGCACGTCGATGACCCGGTTCGGCCCGACGCCGGGCATCTTCTGCAGCACCTCGGTGACCCGGGTGAGGATGTTGATCGGGGTGTCCGCGCCGCTGGTGGCCTGCCGGGCGTGCGGCGGCAGGACGTTCGGGTCGAGCCCCAGGCTGCCGACCACCCCTGGGATGGTGAGCGGGTCGAGCAGGACGATGATGCCGTCGGCCGCGCTGAGGTAGCGGACGTTCTCGGCCACGCCTTTGTCGCTCTCCAGGTCCTCACCCGCGGTGTCGAAGAAGGACAGCACGGTGTGCCGCAGGGTGCTGTGGAAGCGCCGCCGCTCCCCCAGGACCAGCTTGAAGACGAACGGTTGCCGGCCCTGGTCGGCCACCGCGGTCCGGGTCGTCGCCGGCAGGAAACCGTCGTTGTAGAGCGCGCGCTCGTCGCTGCCGAACTCGCGCCGGGTCCGTTCGTCGGCGCCGACGACCGCGGCGTCGAAGCGCCGGCCGACCCGATGGATCAGCTCGTGCAGCAGCACGGTGGTGTAGACCGACTTGCCGCTGAACTTGGCGCCGACCATCGCCACCATGCGGTTGTCGACCTTGCTGTAGTGCACCGGCAGCTGGCTGTGGCAGTGCGGGCAGATCTGCAGCGTGGTCGAGTTGCCGCACTGTTTGCACACGGCCGAGAGCTTGCGGCCGTTCCCGGCCACCTCGGGCGGCACCGGCGAGGTGTCGTTGAACCGCTCCCGGACCGGATCCCGGGCCGGCTGGCACTGCTTTCCGTCGGCCGCCCGCAGCCCGCCGCAGCGGAAGGTGATCTCCTTCTCGGCGAATTTCTCGTAGCAGTACGGACAGGTCAGTTTGCCGCCCATGCTCAGTGCCCTCCCGGAGTACCCATGAGAACCACGCCGCCCGCCCCGGGCTCCCGCTTGTCGACGAAGCACCCCAGCCGGTACGGCCCCCGGGTCGGCTGCGGCTCCACCCGCACGGCGACCGGCCGGCCCGGCTCCAGCCGCTGGGCCGGCACCCGCCCGACCGGCGTGCCCTGATCGGGGCGCAACGGCGCGATCCGCCCCGGGGTCTGCACCACCACCAGCTCCGGCAGCGGGCAGGACTGCTCGCAGCTGAGGACCACCTGCGTCGTACGGCGGAACGGTGCGCCCCGCTCGACGAACTGGTAGCGCACCGGCACGCCGGCTCCGGCCACGCGTACGGTCGCCGGCACGCCCGTGCTCTCCTCGCCCGGCCCGCCCGCGACCGAGGCCACCGCGATCCGCACCGCGCCCAGGCCGGTCGGGAGCTCCGCGCCGCCGTCGTCCCGGTACGCCCGCAGCCAGCAGTCGACCTCCTGGGCGGGTCGCGCGCCCTCGTCCGCGTCGGCCGGCCACCAGCGGATGCGTACCAGCGAGACTCCCGGCGGCCAGTCCCAGCTGAGCCGGACCGCCGGCCCGACCCGCCGGGCGGCCAGGTTGGTCACCGGCGCGGTGTTGGTCACCGCGACCGTGGGCCCGCAGACGGCCCGGCCGCCGCCGACGCTGAACGCGGTGATGAAGATCCGGCCGGCCGGCCACTCCACGGTCAGGACGCGGCGGCGGTTCGGAGCCGTTCCGGCCCGGCCGTCGAGCGGCTCGCCGTACCCGGCGATCTCGGCCTCGGTGAGTTCCGTACCGGGCTGCCAGCGGGGACGGTGCGCGGCGCGGCGCAGGACGACGGTTCCGCTCTCCGGCGGTGTCCACACCAGCCGCAGCCGGTCCGCGCCCTGCTCGGGTGCCGGTTCGGCGGACAGGTCGGGCACCGCCCGCGGGGGAAGCTGCGGAGTGGCCGAGAAGGCCACCCCGGCTGAGGTCACGACCGCGCCGCCCGCCGCGGGATAGCCGACCCGGACGAGGTAGCGGTACTCCGTACCGGGGCGCAGGCCGGTGTCGGTGAAACCACTGCGGGTCGCGGCCGGGATCACCGCACCGTCCGGCTCGCGCACGACGGTAACGCGGGCGGCGTCCGGCCGGGCGGTCCAGCCGGCCCGGACGCTGGTCTCGTCGGCGTCGACGGTGACCCGGGTGACCTCGGGCAGGAACGCGACCGCGGGGGCGGCCGCGCCGTCCGACCAGGCGCCGCCGGCCCGGTTGGCGAAGACGCTGTACCGCAGGTCGTCGCCGGCCGGCGGCGCGTCGTCGACCACCTCGTTGCCCTCGGTGCTGCCGACCACGTCGCCGTCGGTGGCCGAGCCGGCGGCCCGGCCGCGGGTGCGCACCACCTGATAGGTGACGCCGCCGGTCCGCGCCGCGCTCGGCACCCAGCCGATCGTCACCCGCTCCGCGCCCACCCCGGCCCGTACGCCGGTGACCGGCGGCGGCGCCAGCGCGCGCAACCGACCGGCGAGGTCGGTGTCGTCGGCCGCCTCGCGCACGGCGGCGGTCAGCATCTCGGCCGCGAGTTCGGAACGACCGGCGGCGATCTCCCGCTGCGCCCCGGCGGCCAGGTCGGCGACCCGCCGGGAGACGGCCCGGACGCGGTCCGGCAGGTCGCCCGCGTCGTCCGCCGCGACCGTGGCCAGCAGCCGCTCGGCCGCCCGCAGTGACCCGGCCGCCAACAGCTCCTCCACCTCGGCGACCGGACCGGGCCGGGCCTCCCCCTGGCCCGGCCGGCGCATCAGGACGGACAGCGCGAACTCGGCCGCCTCGTCGCGGTCCAGCCCCAGGTTGGTGGCTTCCCGGGCGACCCGCGGCACCGAGGTCATCGGGAGCTCGGCGGCCGGGCGTACGGCCTCCATCAGCTCCCAGAGCACCAGTTCCTCGAGCTTGCCGGCGGCGAAGAGCGGCTGCAGGACGACCAGCACGCTGTCGAGCGCGGTCTTCCGCTCGTCCTGCGCCTGTTTCGCGGCGCGGTCCTTGACCGTGTCGAACATCTGCTGGGTCAGCGGCTCGCCACCCACGCGCAGGCCCTGGCGCAGTTTGAAGCCGGCCCGCACCTTCTGCTCGCCCGCCACCGCGGCGACCGACAGGTCGATGCCGAGCACCTTGCGGCTGTTGCGCAGGCCGGCGCTCCCCGGCGGCGCGCTCGCGGGAAGGGGCCACAGCTCGTCGATCACCCGGACCCGGCCGCGGCGCAACTGCTCGCGCAGGTCCGCCTCGGCCGTCCCGCCGCCGAGCCCGGCGGCCACGGCCGCGACCGTTGCCGCGGCCACGACCGGGCCGCCGGCGACCAGGTCCTCCACCGCCTGCTTCAGCCGGCTGCCGGCCTCCTTCGCGCCGCGGTCGCGTTCCTGGACGAAGTACGCCACGGTGAGCCGGCCGGACTGCTGCAGCGTCTTGTGCGCGGCCAGCAGGACCTCGGTCAGCGGCCGGTACGCGCGGCCCTTGGTCTGCAGCACCGCCCAGTACTTCGCCACCGCGATCACCTGCGCGTCGAACGCGGCCGGTGACGGCGCCGAGGCCGGGTCGAAGGCGTAGCGGACGAAGAGATCGGCCGGCGGGGTGTTCTTGTTCCGCACCGCCGGCTCGATCACCGCCAACCGGTACTTCTCCTGGTCGAACATCTCTGCCGTCACGCCGAGACGCTGTACCGGGCGACGGCCGTACGGAACTCGTCCACCTGTTCGTCCGAGAGGCCGCCCTTGATCTGCAGTTCGATGTGCAGGTCCTTGTTGGTCTTCAGCTCCACCGCGTGGACCCGCAGCAGCCCGTCGAGCTCCATCTCGAACGTGACGTCGATCGGCGAGCCCTTCGGCAGGCGCGGCAGGCCGCTGATCGTGCCGTCGGCGATCTGGGCGTTGTCAGCGAGGTCGTCCGACTCGACCGAGCCGGACTGCTCCCAGACCTCGACCTGGATCTCGACCTGGTCCGGATAGGCGGTGGCGAACCTGGTCGGTTCGGTCCTGGCCGGCAACGAGGTGTTGGCCTTCAGCACGTGCGCGATGGAGAAGACCTCGTTGTTCCGCTCGTCGAAGTCGACCACCTTGATGCCGAACGCCCGGGGCACGACGGTGGCCACCCGCTTGCCGGCCAGCGCACGCACCTTCTCGACCGGGATGTTGAGCTGGTCGGCGATCTCCTCAACGGCCGTACCGGGCGTCGTGCCGTCGTCCTCGTCGGGCAGCCGCACCTTGATCGACTCGATCAGGGCGTACTGCGCCGCGCCCTTGGCGACGGCGAGGTCGGGGTCGTGCTTGCGAGGGCTGAAACCCATCCCCTTCAACATCGCCTCGACGGCGGGCATCCGGCTCGAGCCGCCGACCAGAAGCACCTCGTCGAAGGTGGTGACGCCCTGCTCGGCCGCGGTCGCGATGGTCCGTTCGGTGATCTTGCGGGTGCGCTCCAGCAGGTCCGCCGTGATCTCGTCGAACTTCTCCCGGGTCAGCTCGATCTTGGACACCGCGCCCTCGTACCGGGCGTTGAAACGCCGCGCCTGCTGGCTGCTCAGCTGCTTCTTCATCTCCTCGGCCGCCGCCGCCAGCTCCTGCAGGAACTCCTCGCTCGTGGCCGCGCCGTCGGCCTCCGGATGCTCCTGCTGGAACGTCTCGAGCAGGAAGTCGACGATGCGGTCGTCCCAGTTGGCCCCGCCGAGCTGGTGATCGCCGTCGGTGCAGACCACCTTGATCTCCGCCGGGGAGACCTGGATGACCGTGGTGTCGAAGGTGCCGCCGCCGAGGTCGTACACGAACAGGGTCTTGGTGCCGCCGGCCGAGATGGCGTCGTAGTGCAGAGCGGCCGCGACCGGTTCGTCCACGATGCTCAGCACGTTCAGGCCGGCGATCGCCCCGGCCTTACGGGTCGCCTCGCGCTCGGCGACGCCGAAGTACGCCGGGACGGTGATCACCACGTCCCGGACCGGCTCGCCGCCGATCTCCTCGGCCGCCCGGGCCAGCTCGCGGAGGATCAGCGCGGAGATCGACTCGGGCGTGTGCCGCTGCCCGTGCACGGTGATCTCGATGTCCTTGCCCATCTGCCGCTTGATCAGGGACACCACGTTGTCCGGCTGCAACTGCGCGTTGGCCTTGGCGTCCTTGCCGACGATGACGCTGTCCGCGGTCTCGAAGTAGACGACCGACGGCGTGGTGTCGTCGCCGACCGCGTTCTTGATGATCTCGGCGTGGCCGGTGTCGTCGACGCGGGCGACACAGGAGTAGGTGGTGCCGAGGTCGATGCCGTACGTCGCCATGGTCTAGTCCCTTCCGGCGTGGTTGGTGGTGGGTACGGGTTCGTATCGGTAGAACCGGGCACGCGACGGCCGCCGCACCTTGCCGGTCTCGATCTCCTGGAGGCCGGCGCTGAGCGGCTCGGCGACCGTGTTGTCCAGCTCGGGGTCGTCGGTGGCCACCGTGCTCGCCGGTGCGAAGCGGCCGGATTCGTAGGCGGCACCGACCACGGCCGGGAAGAGCTGGTATCCACATCGCTCGACGGCGAGCTCGACCTCGTCGGCGAAGCTGGCCACGACGGGCGCGGCGGGCGACTCGGCGGCGGCCAGGCGGGCCGCCTCGCGGGTCATCGAGTCGTACAGGCGCAGCAGGTCGGTCACCACCGGCTCGAGCAGAACCCGCCGGACGCCGTCCCGGAACTGCTGGTTCTCCGCGTGCAGCCGATCGATGATCGCCTCACGGTGCGCCGACCGCCGGTGGAAGTCGGCCAGCTGCGCCTCGATCCGCTCGAGCCGTTCACCGATCTCGTCGCCCGGCGCCGGCGCCGGCGTTTCGTCCTCTGCGACCACGTCTCCCCGCCTCTGCTCGACTCGGCGACCGCGGTCCGATCGCCACGCCGGTATCTGACGGACAGCGGGCCGTCCGTCAGGTCCGGGCATGACCGACGCGTCCATCGACGACCTGCGTACGCGGTATGCCGCCGCCCCGCCGGGCAGCCCGGCCTCGGCGCTCCTGGCCGGTGCCCTGGGCCGGCGCCTCTTCCTGCGCTATTTCCGGGAGGCCGGGACGACGGCCGACCGCGACGAGGCGATCGTCCGGCTGGACGAGGCCCTCACGGTTCCCCATGACGACCCGACCGTGACCCACGCGGGCCTGGGCATGCTGCTGTTCTTCCGGGCGATGCCGATCCCGGTCGGCGGCGACCCGGACGGCCGGGCCGGCATCGCCCTCGGTATGGCGCTGATGCGCGGCGAGCTGAACGACCCGGGCCGGCTGGCCGACCGGGATCGCGCGCTCGGGCACCTGCGGTGGATCGTCGAACACGAGCCGCCCGAGGCCGAGGTCCGGCAGTACGCCGAGGCGCTGATCGCCACGATGCACCTCGTCGGCGCGCGGGACCTGGCCGAGATGATCGCCGCCGTCGCGTCGCTGGCCGGCGTGCTCGGGGGCCTCGGCGGCACTCACCGGGCCCTGGTCGAGCTGTTGAGCGCGTACGTCGAGCCGTCCGCGCCCGCCCGGCTCGGCGCCGCCCACGACGAGGTCCTGCGGCTGCTGCCGCCCGGGCACCGGCTGCGCCCGTTCATCCTGGCCGAGGCCGGGGCGCTGATCGCCGAACGCGGTCACGTCGCCGACCTGCCGGCGCACCTGACCGGCCTGGCCGGGGTGCTCAGCGACACGCTCGCCGGCCTGGCCGCCGACGACCCGGAGCACGACGCGATCGCGCGGCGGCTCACCGGGTTGCTGTTGTCGGCCTCGGCGTACACCGGAAAGCCCGAGCACATCGCTCAGGTGGTCGAGCTGGCCGACGAGATCGTCGCCGCGGCGCCGCCCGATCCGGTCCAGGCCGGCAAGGACCGATTCCTGCGGGCGATGACGCGGATCCTGCGGGCCCGCTTCGCCGACCGCCCCGCGGAGGACCTGACCGACGCCGCCGCGGACCTGCAAGCCGCGCTGGCCGCCGTGCCGGAGGGCGACGACCTGCGCCCGGTCATCGCGGGCACGCTCGGGGTGCTGCTCAACGACCGGCACCTCCGGCTGGGGATGGGCGTGGACGCCGAGACCGCTACCCGGATGCTGACCGCTTCGCGGGCCGGCGGACCCGATCGGATGGTGATCGAGCTTGCGCGGCTGATGTCGCGGACCGTCCTCGCCGTCCAGCACCTCGACGTCGCCGGCCTCGACGAGGTGATCGACGGCTTCGAGAGCGCGCTGGCCGGGCTGGACGCCGGCTATCCCTGGCGGTCCCGATTCGACGTGGGGCTCGGGCTGGCATACCTGGCTCGCGGCGCGCGGGCCCAACGCCAGGACGACCTGCGTACGGGCATCCGCCTGCTCCGCACGGCCGGCGTCGACCTGGCCGTCGAGGAGTCGGGCCGCCCGGCCCTGCGCGCGGCCGGGGCGCTGGGCGACCTGCTCGACGGCGCCCTCGACGGCGACGACCCGGCGGCCCGGGCCACGGCGGCCCGGCGGCTCGACGAGATCGCCGGCGACCCGTCCGTGCCGTCGCCGGACCGCGTCGCGCTCGCCGCGCTGGCCGCGACGGTCCGGCTTCCGGACGATCCGCGCGCGGCGCTTGACGGGCTCGAACGGGTACGGTCCGACCTGCTCGCCGGCCACCCGGCGCACCCGCTGGCGGCCCAGGTTCATGCCACGCTCGCCACCGCCTACCGCCGCGAGGGGCGGCTCGCCGAGGCGGTGGAGAGCGGATTGCGCGGCCTCCGGGCGTACGGCAACGACGTCCTGCTGCAGAGCGGGACGGCGCACGCGCTCGAAGCCGCCCGGCATGCCGCGGCGCTCGCCCTGGAGATCGCCGAGTGGTGCCTCGCCGAGGACCGGCTCGAAACGGCGATCGAGGCGCTCGAGCTGGGGCGCGGGCTGGTCCTGTACGGCGCGACCGCCGGGGCGACCGTGCTCGACCTCCTGCGGGCGGCCGGGCACGCCGCCCTGGCCGAGGAGTGGGCCGCGGCGCCGCCCGCGCCGGTTCCGGCTGCCAGCACCGCCGGGATGGTCGCGGCGACGCTCACCACCGTTCCGTCGGATCTGCGGCCGAGGGTCCTCGCCGCCCTGCACGATTCCGGCATCGCCGATCGGTTGGTCGCGGCGCCGGGCCGGCCGGAGATCGCCGCGGCGGTGGACGCGGTCGAGGCGGACGCGCTCGTGTATCTGCTAGCGGGTGCCGGCGACCGGCCCGGACGGCTGGTGGTCGTGCCGGCCGAGGGTGACCCCTGCTGCCTGCCCGCTCCGGAGCTGCGATGGGACGCCGTACCCGATCCCGAGCCGACGGTGACCGCCGGCCGGGACCGGGATCTGGGCCCGATCGCCGAACCCGCGGCCGACCGCTGGGAAAAGCTGTGCGACTGGGCCTGGCCGGCGGCGATCGCCCCGCTCCTGGCCGGCCTGGGCGAACCCGGCGCGGACCGGCCGCACCGCCTCGTCCTCGTGCCCTGGGGCCCGCTGGGCCAGATCCCCTGGCATGCGGCCCGCTCCCCGGAATCGGTGTACGCCTGCCGCCCGTTCGCGATCTCCTACGCCGCCTCGGCCCGCCAGTTGAGCGCGGTCGCCCGGCGGCCCCGGCGCACGACGGGGCCGGTCTCGCTGCTCGGCGATCCCACCGGCGACCTGGAATGGGCGCCGGTCGAGGTGGACCTGCTCCGCACCGGCCCCTACCCCGGCGCGGCCGTGATCAGCACCGCCGAGGACGTGCTCCGGTCGCTGGCCGGCGACGCCGTGCTGCACCTCGCCTGTCACGCCGTAACCGGCGCCACGCCGGACCTGTCCCGGCTCGTGCTGGCGCCGGACCTGCCGGTGGACACGATCCTGTCCGCGGCCCGGGTCCGGCCGCCCGGCCGGCCCGGCGGTCTCGTGGTGCTGTCCGCCTGCTCGACGGACCTCACCCCGTCCGCCGACGACGAAGCGCTCACCCTCGCCACCGCCGTGCTCGCCGCGGGCGCGGTCAGCGTCGTCGGCTCCCGCCGGCCGGTGTCCGACCAGGCCACGGTGTGCCTGATGGTGATGTTCCACCGGTACCGGAGCGCCGGCGGGCTGAACGATCGCGACGCGCTGCGGGCCGCGCAGCTGTGGGTGATCGACCCGGGCCGTGCGGTTCCGCCCGAACTGGCGTCGTTGGACGCGTCACGGCTGGGGCTCGCCGACCCGGCCGTCTGGGCACCCTTCACGCACCACGGCCGGTGAGCTCCGGGTTACCGAAGGGCCAGCGTGAGGCAGTACGTCGTGTCCTCGGGCTCGTTGGAGAAGGTCACGTGCTCGAACCCGCCGGGGCAGATCCCGTTCTTGCCTTTCTGGACCGAGTCCACGCGGTACACCGGGTCGCTGGTGAACGCCGCCTTCCCGGCCGTGCCGCAGTCGGCCTTCTCCATTTCCGACCCGTGCAGGCTGGCCCCGAGGTGCGCGCAGTCACCGACGGCGAAGCCGGGCCCGGTGACGCGGTGCAGCAGATCCGGATTCTGGATCACGTACGAGACCAGCCAGACGACCGCGACGGCGGCCAGCGCCATGCCGACGCGGACGAACATCGAACGGTGGGGGGCGGAATCGGCTGCTTGGTCGGCCATGGTGGTCCTCCTCTGTCGCTTTCCCTTAGCTGACGGACAGGAGTGGTGAACCCTTCGGCCCCGCGGGTGGACGTATGTGATGTGACAGGGTTGGTGGCGGCGGGGAGCCGGGGTGCGCGGTACCCGGCCGGGTGGGTTGGGGGGTACGCCCGGGTGGTGCGCGACGACGCGGGCGGGTCCGAGGAAGCGGACCGGGCGGCGGTCGCCGCGATGCGGGCCGGTGACCAGTCGGGATTGCGCTGGTTGCACGCGCGCTACGGCCGGTCGCTGCTGGGATATGTGTCCGCTTTGGTGGGTGACCCGGGGCGGGCCGAGGAAGTCGTGCAGGACGTGCTGGTGGCCGTCTGGCGCGGCGCGTCGGGGTTCGCCGGCCGGGGCACCGTACGCGGGTGGCTGTTCTCGGTCGCGCGGCGCCGGGCGATCTCGGCCTACCACGCCGACCCGGGCCGGTACGAGACCGCCGGCGAGTACCTGGAAGCCGTCGAGGACGGGAACGCCGGCCCGGAGCCGGTCGCCTTGGCGCGAGCCGACCTGCGGGCGGTCGTCGACGCGATCGGCCGGCTGCCCGCCCATCACCGGGAGGTGCTGGTGCTGGCCTGCGTGGAGCAGATGACCGGGCCGGAGATCGCCGATCTGCTCGAGGTGCCGGTCGGCACCGTGAAGAGCCGGCTCAGCCTGGCCCGCCGCGGCCTGGCCCGCTTGCTGACCGACCAGGGGGTGCACGATGAGTCCCGATGACGACCGGATCGAGCGGGCCGCCGCGGCGTGGGTCCGCGAACAGGTCGACACCACGGCCCTGGACCGGGTGCTGACCGGGGCCCTGGACCGCGTACGGGCGGAGGTGCCGTGGCCGGCCCGGCTGCGCTGGGGCTGGTTGCTCGTCCGCGCGCAGGTGCCGGTGGTCTACCCCCGGCTGGCGACCGCCTCGCTGCTGGTGATCGCGTTCGGCGCGACGGTCGCGCTGGCGGCCGGCCCGGGCTGGCCGGGCGAGGTGTTCGTGGCCCTCGCGCCGGCGGCCGCCGCGGCCGGTGCGGCGCTGGTGTTCCAGGACAGCCTGGGCGAACTCGCGCTGGTCCTGCGGGCGGGCCCCCGGCTCGTGCTGCTGGCCCGGCTGACCGTGGTGTGCGCGGCCGACCTGGCGGCGGCGCTGCTGGCCAGCGTGCTGGTGGCCGGGCGGGTGCACCAGACCCTCGGGGTGCTGATCGGCTCCTGGCTGGGTCCGATGCTCCTACTGGCGGCGGTGAGCGTGCTGGTGTCGGTGCTCAGCCGGCCGCCCGCCGGCGTGGCGGCCGCGCTGGGGCTGTGGTTCCTGCACGTGCTCGCCGGGCTGTCACCGGTGGCGCCGGCGGTCGTGACCCGTCTGGACGCTGTCTGGGCGACCAGCCCGGCCGTGCTCGCGGTGGCCGCGATGGTGGCGGCGGCCGCGGTGCTGGCCGCACCGCGCCGGTGGGCGGTGGCCTGGTGAGCGCGTCCGGTGCCCTGGCGGGCCAGGAGATCCGCCGGGCCGGGTGGCCGGCGCTGGCCGCGGTACCCGCGGTGCTGGCCGTCGGCACCGGCGTGAGCCTGCTGTTGGCGGTCAAGGGCAGCGACGCCGGGGTCTTCCTGCGCTTCTGGCTGCGCGAGGTGGTGCCGCTGGCGTTCGGCCTGGCGGTGCCCGCGGTGCCCGCCGCCGAGACGTCCCTGGAGCTGCAGTTGAGCCTGCCCACTCCGGTGCCGGTCACGCTGGCGCGCCGAGCCGGGCTGGCGGTGCTGTCCGCGGCCCTGGCCACGGCGGCCCTCACGGTCGTCGCGTACGCGGGCGGGCTGTGGCACCCCGCACACGGCGTGCTGGCCGGTCAGCTGTCCTGGCTGTCCCCCGCCCTGGCGCTCGGCGGCCTCGGCGCCGCCGTCTTCGCCCTCACCGCGAGCGTCACCGGGGCCGCCGCCGCGGTGGCCGGGGGCTGGCTCGTCTCGGACCTCACCGTGCAATGGTTCGCCGGCCACGGGTGGACCCGGGTTCTGTACCCGTTCGTCGACGACGCGCCGGGCTCGCTGGCCGGGTGGTGGTGGCCCAACCGGCTCACCCTGCTCGGCCTCGGCGCGATGCTGGCCGGTCTCGCCGGCACCATCCTCACCGTCCAGCGGCAGCGTGTCCTCACCGCCCGCCTGAGCCGTCAAGGGAGCGACGGATGACCTTCATCGGCGTGTTCCGCTACGAGTTCCGGATGCAACTGCGCCGCCCCAGCCTGTGGCTGACCATGGCCGCGCTCGCCGCGCTGCTGCTCACGCTGGCCGTGCACCCGGCCGCCCCCGGGCTGTTGCGCGCCGACGTGGCTCTCGCGGCGGTGAAACTCAACTGGCTCGCCCCGATGCTCGCCGGCGTGCTGCTCGCCGACCGGCTGGTCCGGGACCGCCGCCTGCACACCGCCGAACTCATCGAGGCCACCGGCGCCGACCCGGCGGCCCGGCTGTGCGGCAAGTATCTGGGCACGGTCGCCGCCGTCGCCGTACCGGTGGCCGTCATCTGGGTCATCACCCTCACCCGGTTCGCGGCGGTGCGCGGCCAACCGGAGGCCTACCTCGTCGGCCTGCTGGCGTTCCTCGCCATCCAGGTGCCCGGCCTGCTGTTCGTGGCCGGTTTCGCGCTGGTGTGCCCGACCGTTCTGAATCCGATCCTGTTCCGGGTCCTGTTCGTCGGTTACTGGCTCTGGGGCAACCTGCTCTCGCCGGGATACCTGCCCACCCTGTCCGGGACCGTGCTGACCCCGTTGGGCGACTACGCCCGGGCCGGGTTGTTCGGCGGGCGGAACCCGTACCCGGACAGCGGCATCGGCGCCCCCGGCCACACCTCGGCCGGCACCGCGCTGCTGAGCATCGCCCTGCTGCTCCTGCTGCCGGCCATCGCCCTGACCACCTATGCCGCGGCCGCCCGGCGCGCCCGATAGACCGAGGAGACCTGCCATGCGGATCGCCACGAACCAGCTCACCAAGCGGTACCGCCGCGGTGCGATCGCCCTCGACCACCTCGACCTGCGGGTGCCGGGCGGGATGTTCGGCCTGCTCGGCGCGAACGGGGCCGGCAAGACCACCCTGATGCGGGTCCTCGCCGGGATCATCGCGCCCACCTCGGGCACCGCCACGGTCGACGGCATCCCGCTGGACAGCACCCGCAACCGCCGCACGGTCCAGCGTGAACTCGGCTATCTGCCGCAGGAACTCGGCGTCTACCCGGACCTGACCGCCCGCCGCTTCCTGGACTACATCGCCATCCTCAAGGGCGTCCACAACAGCGCGCTCCGCCGCCGCAGCGTCGACCGGCTGCTGGAGACCGTCGCCCTCACCGGGCAGGCCGACCGCCGAATCGGCACCTTCTCCGGCGGCATGAAGCGCCGCATCGGCATCGCCCAGGCCCTCCTCGGCGAGCCCCGGCTGCTCATCGTCGACGAACCGACCGCCGGCCTCGACCCCACCGAACGGATCCGCTTCCGCAACCTGCTGACCGACCTCGCCCGGGACCGCACCGTCCTGCTGTCGACACATATCGTCGAGGACATCGCCTCGACCTGTCCCCGGCTGGCGGTCATGGACCGCGGCCGGATCCTGCACACCGGCGACACCGCCAGCCTGGTCGCGGCCGCCCGCGGCCGCACCTGGGTGGTCGACCTGCCGCACCGCGGTTCACCGCCGGCCGGCGCCACCGTCGTGGCCAGCGTCGACCACGGCGACCACGTCACCGCCCGCGTCATCACCGACGGCGAGCCGCCGGCCGGCGCCCGGCCCGCGGAGCCCACGCTGGAGGACGGCTACCTGGCCATCACCATCGACGCTCCGCCGAGAGTCGGCTCGCGGCCCTAGGCGCCGGACAGCACCCGCGACTCGGTGCGGCCGCTCGCTGTCCCCGACTTCTGGACGGCGATGAGATCGAGGCGGCCGTCGCCGTTCCAGTCGGCGAACGAGAGGACGCTGCGGTCGTCGGTCGGGCCCAGCGCGGTGGGGGTGGTCTTCAGCAGGTCACGCGAGAAGTTCGCGGCGCCGTCGAGGACCCGGATCTCGGTCTTGTGGCTCTTCGTGCCGGACTTCTGGACATCCACCAGGTCGAACCGGCCGTCGCCGTTCCAGTCGGTGACCGAGAAGTCGTGACTCGCGTCCGTGGGCCCGAGCGCGGTGGACACGTGCAGCAGCTCACGCTGGAAGCCGGACGCGCCGTCGAGCTCCTGGACCTCGGTCTTGCCGCTGGCCGTGTCCGACTTGTAGACCACGATCAGGTCGGGCACGTTGTCACCGTTCACGTCGGCGACGTTGATGTCGTGCCGGGCGTCGGTGGGCGCCAGCGCGGTGACGGCCTGCAGCAGGAAGGTCTGGAAGCTGGTCGCGCCGTCGAGGATCCGGACCTCGGTGCGCCCGCTCGCGGTGCCCGACTTCTGGATCGCGACCAGGTCGAGCCGGCCGTCGGCATTCCAGTCCGCCATCGTGTACGTGGTGGTGTTGCCGGCCGACAGATCCAGCGGGGTGGCCGTCCGCAGCAGCAGGCGCTGGAAGCTGGAATCCGCGCCGGGGATGCTGGGGGTGCCGTCGTAGATGGCGACCTCCGTGCGGCCGGTCGCGGTCGCCTCGTGCTGCACCACGACCAGGTCGGGGCGACGGTCGCCGTTCCAGTCGGCGACCATGACGTCCTGCCGGTCGTCGGTCGCCGCCGACCCGGTGGCCGCCCCCATCAACACCTTCGAGAACGGGCCGGCCGGCCGGGTCACCGGCTTCGCGGCGCCGGGCGTGGCCGGTTGCCGCCACAGGCTCGCCACGATCAGCTGCGCGTCGTGCACCTCCGGCGCGTACGCCTGCGGGAAGGCCGACGCCTGGACGGTCTGGCAGATCTGCCCGATGTCGCCGACCCGCCAGCCGCTCGCGGGCTGCTTACGGAGCATCGCGTTGAGGAACGCCTGCGTGCTGTAGCGGGGATCGGTGAGCTCGCCGGGCTGGCCCCAGCCCTGCGACGGCCGCTGCTGGAAGAGCCCTAGGCTGTCGGCATCGGTCGCGACCGTGTAGTTGTGCAGGCTGCTCTCGGTGATGGCCGCGGTGACCGCGATGACGGCGGCCCGCTCGTCCAGCCCGCGGGCCTGGACGTTGGCCACGATCGCCCGGGCGCAGGAGATGGTGTAGCCGGTCACCGAGCGGCCCAGCCGCCGGCCGGTCATGGCGGGCCGCACGGCCGCGGCGGTCGCATCGTCCGCCGTCGCCGGCCCGTCGGGCTGGCACGGCGCATAAGGAATCGCCGCGTGCGCCGGAGCGGAAAGACAGAGCCCGCCGGTCACCAGAGTCGCGATCATGACCATCGCGGCCCGATATGACATCTATCGATCCCTCCGTGCGGATTCCCCCGGTCCCTCGAACCTGCCACACGGCGGCCGTCTCCGGAAGGGACGGTCGGCTGGCAGCTGGCTGTGAGACGGCACTCAGACGTCGCGCCGGCACTGGCCGCCGACGTCGACGTCGACGTCGACGTCGACGAAGGCTCTGCGGCTTGACGCGGATCCGGGACCAAAACCAAACTAAGTTTAGTTCAGGCAAGGGAGGATCCATGGGACTGACCGGGAAGACCGCCCTGATCACCGGCGCGACCGGCGGCATCGGCGCGGCCACCGCACGGCGGCTGGCCGCCGACGGCGCCACCGTCGTGGTCACCGACCTGGACGAGGAGCGCTGCGCCGCGCTGGCCGAAGAGCTGGGTGGGCCCGCCGAGCCCCGGGTGCTGGACGTCTCTGACGAGGAGGCATGGCGGCAGGTGGTGGCCGAGGTCGCCGCCGCGCTCGGCGGGATCCACGTGCTGGTCAACAACGCCGGCATCGGCCACTTCACGACGGTCGAGTCGGAGACGCTCGAGACCTGGGCCGAGGTGGAGGCGGTCACCCAGCGTGGGGTCTGGCTCGGCATGAAGCACGCCGGCCCGGCCATCGAGGCGGCCGGCGGCGGCTCGATCGTCAACGTCTGCTCGATCTTCGGAACGGTGGGCGGCTTCGGGTCGAGCTTCTCGTACCATGCCGCCAAGGGCGCGGTACGGGTGATGACCAAGAACGCCGCCCTGCACTGGGCCGAGCGCGGCGTCCGGGTCAACTCGGTCCATCCGGGCTTCATCGCGAGCCCGACGCTGATCGAGCGCACCAGCGGCACCCCGCGCGAGCGGGCCATGCTGGAGGGGACGCCGATGCGCCGGCTGGGCCGCCCCGACGAGGTGGCCGGGGCGATCGCCTTCCTGGCCGGCGACGACGCGACCTTCGTCACCGGCAGCGAACTCTACGTCGACGGCGGCTGGACGGCGCGGTGACCCTCACGGCCCGGTGAAGAGCTCGGCCTCCTCGCCCATCACGGCGATCCGCCGGCCCCGCATCGCGCCGACGTGAGCCACCGCGGCGGCCCACTCCGGACTCGCCAGGGCGCGGCTGAGGTCGTCGGCGGTGTCGAAACTGAGCACCGACATCCCGTCCCAGCCCTCGGATCGGGGCTCGAGCGCGGCGTCGATGTCGAGGTGCCGCCAGCGCCGCAACCCGGGCAGCACCCGGGTGACCTCGGCGTGCTCGCTCCGCCACCAGGTGACGAACTGCTCGTGGCTCCAGTCGGGCGGGCGCGACGCGAGGACGACGAGGTTGTACACGGCGCTCACCCGTGGACCGCGGCCGGCGGAAAGGCGACCCCCGGCGCACGGCCGATGATGAGCCGGCGCACCCGGCCCTGGCCGTCGAGCAGGGCGGAGGCGACGAAGCTGGCCTCCCACTGGCCCAGCCGGATCACCTCGCCGAGCGCGAACTCGGTGTCGCCCGCGGCGCTGACCGCCAGCAGCCGGTGCGCCCGGGTGCCCCGCTCCCGCTGCGCCAGGTAGCCCTCCATCGCGGCCCGGCCGCCGGCGAAGTCGCTGGAGCCGGCGTCGCCCATGGAGAAGACGATGGCGAACTGGAAGTCCTCGGCGAGCCGGTCGAGGATCCCGTCCGGGGCCTCGCTGTCCATGATCTCGAACCACCGGACCAGCGCCGGTGCGGTCTTGGCGTCCACGTTGTCCACTCCCTCCCAAATTGAACTGAATTCAAGATAGGGGATCGAAGCCCCGCCAGGCCGGTGACCCGCCGTCGATCAGCCAGACCACCCCGTTCACGTACGCCGATTCCGCCTCCGGCAGACCAGGTTGGCGAGGCTCGACCCGTCAAGACCCGTGACACCCACCTTGCCGAAACCGACTTCAGTTTGGTAACTTCCGGGAAATCTTAGCCAGCCGGCCCGTTGTCCAGCAAGAACTCCACGGGGGAGCCAGGCCGCCCCGGCTGAACCGGTTTCACTTAGGGAGCCGAGTATGGGAGTGCGTCCGCGACGGCGCGGGGTCCCGCCCGTCGTCCTGCTACTGATATCCACCATGACGGTCGCCGCGTGCGGCGGCAGCGGCGACAAGTCCAAGAACCTGGTGTCGGCGGACGCCGGCATCGACGCGCTGGTCGCCGCGGCCAAGAAGGAAGGCAAGGTCACCATCTACTCGGCGCAGGGCCTCGACGCCCTGAACAACCTGGCCGCTGCCTTCAAGAAGGAGTATCCGGGCATCGACGTGGACGTCGTGCGCGGCGTCGACGGCGATCTGGGCACGAAGGTGGAGACCGAGTTCCAGACCGGCAAGGGCATCGCCGACCTGTACGTCAGCGCCAGCCTGCCCTGGGTGCAGAGCGAGGCCAAGGCCGGGAAGTTCCTGGCGCCGACCGGCCCCGAGCTGACCGGCAAGGGCGCGTACGACGTCAAGAAGTACGTCCACGACGGCAACTACTTCGAGACCAACTCCGCGGTCCTGACCTTCGGCTGGAACACCAAGCTCTACCCCAAGGGCCTGACCGATTACCCCGACCTCCTGGACCCCGCGCTGGCCGGCGGGAAGATCGGCGTGGTCCAGCCGACCGCGGCGTCGCTCGTCGACTTCTACCTCTGGCTGGAGGAGACGTACGGCGCCGACTTCGTGACCAAGCTGGCCGCCCAGAAGCCGCGCATCTACCCCAGTTCGCTGCCGATGGGCGAGGCGCTCGCGTCCGGCGAGATCGCGGCCGGCAGCTTCGTGGCGCCGATCGCGCTCGATCCGGCCAAGGCCAAGGGCGCGCCGATCGCGTACAAGATGCCGCCGTCCGGCGCGTGGGGCGCCCGGTACTACGGCATGGTCCTGACGACCGCTCCGCATCCCAACGCCGCCCAGCTCCTCGCCAACTTCATGGTGACCGAGAAGGGGCAGGAGCTGATCACCCCGGCCGCGGGCTCGGTGCTGCCGAACGTTCCCGGCACGCTCATCACCAACGACAAGGTACGGGTGCAGGCCATCGTGGCACTCCTTAACTGAGTTCAGTTCAGCTAGCCGAACTCTAACGCCTCCGGCGGTCAGGCCGCCACTATCCGGACGCAGGCATCCTCGATCAGATCGCGCACGTCGGCCAGCGGCGTGCTGCCCTGCGGGCGGTACCAGCGCCAGACGCTGACGATCATGCCCAGCAGGGAGAGCGCGAGCGTGCGGGCGTCGCGGCGGGCGAAGACGCCGGCGTCCATGCCGCGCTGCAGCAGCCCGGTCCAGGAGAGCTCGATCTGCTGCACCAGCTGACGCGCCGCCGCGCGCTCGCCCTCCTCCCGTGCGGACTGGCGCGGGACGGCGAGCAGGTCGAAGTTGTTCTCCAGGATCCGCATCCGCAGCACGTCCCGCTCGGAGACCTCGTACGCGGCGCGGACCGCGGCCCGGAGGGCGGCCATCGCCTCCGTCTCGCCGCTGGTCGCCTTCACGAACATCTCGTGCGAGCGCTCCAGCTCCATCCGCATGATGGTGAGCAGGCAGTGCGCCTTCGACTCGAAGTAGTGGTAGAGCGCGGGCTGGCCGATACCGACGCGGTCGGCCACCGACGACCACTTGGTGGCGTCGTACCCCGCCTTGCCGAAGCTCTCGATCGCCACCGTCAGGATCGCGGCACGCTTGGAGCGAGGCCCTGCCATTTCGGCCCTCCGGGTTGTCCGTCAAAACTGCAGCATAGAGCCGAGTTGAACTCGGTTCCACTGGACCGGTCACCGGGCCGTCCAGCCACCGTCGACCACCAGGACCTGTCCCGTGCAGTAGGACGAGGCGTCCGAGGCGAGGAACAGCAGTGCGCCGTCGAGCTCGCCGCCCTCGCCGCCCCGGCGCAGCATGGTGTTCCGCTCGACCCACTCGCTGGACCGGGAATCGGCGAACAGTGCCTCGGTCATCTCGGAGCGGAACCAGCCCGGGGCCAGGGCGTTGACCCGCACGCCGGCCCGGCCCCACTGCCCGGCGAGCTCGCGGGTCAGCCCGAGCAGGCCGGCCTTGGACGCGGCGTAGGCGGCGCCGCCCATCGGCGCGGCCGAAACCAAGCCCAAGATCGACGCGACGTTCACTATGCACCGGCCGGTACCGTGCCCGCCCGCGTCCGCCAGCAGCCGGGCCAGGTGAAACGGGGCCACCAGATTGACGGCGAGCACCTCGGCGAAGTCGTCCGGGCTCTCGTCGGCCGCGCTGGGCGCGCCGGCCGTACCGGCGTTGTTGACCAGCACGTCGAAGCGGCCGGTGACGTCGAGGGCCGTCGCCACGAGCCGGCTGCGGTCCTCCTCGCGGCGCACGTCGCAGGCGACCGGGTGGATCCGGTGGTCGGCGGCCGCGACCTCGGCCAGCCGCTCCACCCGGCGGGCCGCGGCGAAGACGGTCGCGCCCGCCGCGGCGAGCACGGCGGCGAAGCGGGCGCCGAGCCCGGACGACGCGCCGGTGACCACCGCGGTCCGGCCGTGCAGCGCGAACAGGTCGGCCGTCACGGCTCCACGCCGATCGGCAGGGCGAGCGCTCCCCCGTCGAGGACCAGGGTCTGGCCGGTGATCCAGGACGATGCGTCGGAGGCGAGGAACACGGCCGCGTTCGCGACATCTTCGGGCGTGCCGAGCCGGCGCAGCGGCAGCTTGGCGGTCAGGATCGGCTCGCGCACCTCCCACACCGCACGGGCCAGCTCGGTCTTGATCAAGCCGGGGGCGATCGCGTTGACCCGCGCCTTCGGCCCCAGCTCGTAGGCGAGCTGCCGGGTCAGGTGGATCATGGCGGCCTTGGTGGCGTTGTAGTAGCCGATGTGCGGGTCGACGATCAGCCCGCCGACCGAGGCGATGTTGACGACCGCGCCGCCGTGCTCGGCCATCGACGCCTTCCAGGCGCAACTGGTCCAGGCGATCAGGCCGTACTGGTTCACCCGTACCGTCTTCTCGGCCCGCGGCAAATCAAGATCAATAAGATTCCCCTGGTACGGGTTGGTAGCCGCGTTGTTGACCAGGATGTCCACCCGCCCGAACCGCTCCATCGTCTCGTCGATGCAACGCTCGGCGTGCTCGGGTTCGCCGGCGTTGGCCACGACCGTGTGCACGCCGCCGCCCGGCACCGCCGCGAGCTCCTCGCGGGCGGCGGCCAGCCCGTCGGCCTTGCGGGCGGCGATGGTCACGTGCGCGCCGGCCGCCCGGTAGGCGTGCGCGATGGCCAGGCCGATACCGCGCGAGCCGCCGGTGATCACCGCGACCCGCCCGACCAGAACGTTCACGAGGTTGCCCCCTTGGTGTAGCGGGCCAGTTCCTGCCGGGCGACCGTGCGCAGGTGCACCTCGTCCGGCCCGTCGGCGATGCGCAGGGCCCGGGTGATCGCGAAGAGCCGGGCCAGCACCGTGTCGTCGCTGACCCCGGCGGCCCCGTGCGCCTGCACCGCCCGGTCGACGACCCGGTGGGCCACCTCGAGCGCGGCCACCTTGATGGCCGCGACCTCCATCCGGACCGCGGCATTGCCCACCGTGTCCATCAGCCAGGCGGATTTGAGCACCAGCAGCCGCAACTGCTCGATCTCGATCCGGCTGCGGGCGATCCACTCCCGGATCACGCCCTGCTCGGCCAGTGGCCCGCCGAACGCCTCGCGCGCCAGCACCCGCCGGCACATCAGCTCCAGCGCCCGCTCGGCGAAGCCCACCGCGCGCATCGCGTAGTGCATCCGGCCCGGGCCGAGGCGCCCCTGCGCGAGCGCGAAGCCGTCCCCCTCCCCGCCGAGCAGGTTGCCGACCGGCACGCGTACGCCGGTGAAGAGCACGTCGCCGTGCCCGAGCCGGTCGGTGTAGCCGAACATCGGCAGGTCCCGCAGCACCGTGACGCCCGGGGTGTCGCGCGGGATCAGCAGCATGCTCTGCCGCCGGTAGGCCGGTGCGTCCGGGTCGGTGACGCCCATCAGGATGATCAGCGAGCAGTCCGGGTCGAGGATGCCGGAGGTGTACCACTTGCGGCCGTCGACGACGTACTCGCCGCCGTCCCGGACGATTCGGGTCCGCAGGTTGCGCGGGTCGGAGCTGGCCACCTCGGGCTCGGTCATCGCGAAACAGGACCGGATCCGCGCCTCCAGCAGCGGGCGCAGCCACCGGTCCTGCTGCTCGGGCGTGCCGAAGAGGGCCAGCAGCTCCATGTTGCCGGTGTCCGGGGCCGAGCAGTTGAACACCTCCGGCCCGATGATCGAACGGCCGGCGAGCTCGGCGAGCGGCGCGTACTCCAGGTTGGACAGCCCGGCGCCCCAGTCCCCGTGCGACAGGAACAGGTTCCACAGGCCCTCGGCGCGGGCCTTCTCCTTGAGCTCGCGCAGCACCGGCGGCAACGCGTGCCGGTCGTCCGCCTCGGCGAGCTGCCGGTCGTACACCGGCTCGGCGGGGTAGACGTGCTGCTCCATGAAGGACCGCATCCGGTCCTGCAGTTCCCGGGCCCGCGGCGTGGGTTCGAAGTCCATGGCCCTCCTCACTCCAGCAACTCGGCGGCGCCGCGGATCATCGCGGCGATGGTGGGTGGCAGCCGTTCCTGATCGGGGTCGTGGATCCGCCCCTCGCGGTGCCGGCGCAGGTTGTGGCCCATGATGGCGGCCATCTTCATCCGGCAGAGCGCGCCGAACCAGGCGAACGCGGGCGGCCGGGCGGCGCCGTCCAGGTAGGCGTCGAGCAGCTCCGCCTCGGTCGGGAGACCCGCGACCGGGCGGCCCAGCGCCGGGAAATGGCGATGGTCATGGAAAAGCAGGAACCAGCCCATGTCCGTACGCGGATCGCCGGCGCTCCAGATTTCCCAGTCGACGACCGCGGCCGCCCGCTCCCCCCGACAAAGCACGTTGCCCAGCCGGAAGTCGCCGTGCACGAGCACCGGCGGCAGCCCGGCCGGCACGGACTCCGCCAGCCGGCGCAGCAACCGCTCGGAGCCGGGCCGCAACTCGCCGGGCACGGCCCGCATCGTGCGGCTCCACTGCGCCAGCTCGGCGCTCGCGTCGCGCGGCGCGGGGGCGCCCAGGGGCAGGGCCGCCACGTCGAGGTCGTGCAACCGGCGCAGCACCCGAGCGGCCTCCAGCATCCGCGCCGCGGCCAGCTCGCTCGGCAGGTCGTGGTCGTCGAGCACGGGCTCCACCGCCTCGCCGTCGACGAACTCCATCGCGAACCAGGCGGGCTGAGTCTCGTCGAGAACGACCACATCCGGTACCGGCACGGTCGTACCCGCCAAGGCCTGCAGCACCCTTGCCTGGCGCAGCATGTCGTTGCGCCCGACCGGCCGTTCCGCGGGCGGCACCGCCTTGACGACGTATCGACGGTCCCCGACGTCGACCAGGTAGGTCAGGCCCGAGTGCCCGCCCGCCAGCGTCCGCAGGGGTCCCACCGACTGTCCCGGGAAGGCCGCCCGAACGCGGTCCGCGACGCTCATCGGGACGGGTCCCGGGGTAGGCCGAGCACCCGCTCGGCGAGGATGTTGCGCTGGATCTCGTCGGTGCCGCCGGCGATCCGGTAGCCGGGTGCGCCCATCAGATGCTCGGTCCAGGCGAAGGTCCCCCACTCGCCGGTGTCGGCCACGGCCCGCGGGCCGAGCAGTCGCACCACCAGGTCGCTCGTGCGCCGCATGGTCTCGGTGGCGTAGAGCTTGCCCACCGACGCCTCGGCGCCCGGCTCGCGGCCGGCGACCAGCGCCTCGGTGACCCGCCGCCCGATCAGCCGCTGCACCAGCGTCCGGACGAACAGGTCGGCGGCCCGCTCCACCTCCCCGCCGGTGAGCGGGCGGCCCAGGTTCCGGGCGAGCGCGAGCGCGCGGTCCGCGTTGGCCAGCCCCAGCGAGCCGCTGTCCAGCCGCTCGGCCGCCAGCACGCTGAGAGTCACCCGCCAGCCCTCGCCGGCCGGGCCCAGCCGGTCCGTGTCGGGCACGGCCACGTCGTCGAGGTAGACCTCGTTGAAGCTGGCGCCCCCGGTCATCTGCCGGATCGGCCGCACGCCGAGCCCGGGCGCGTCCATCCGTACCAGGAACACCGTGATCCCGGCGTGCTTGCGGGCCGCCGGATCGGTCCGGCAGACGGCGACGCCCCAATCGGCGACGCGGGCACCGGAGGTCCACACCTTGTGCCCGTTGAGGATCCAGCGGCCGCCGTCGCGGACCGCCCGGGTCCGTACCGCCGCGAGGTCCGAGCCCGCCTCCGTCTCCGAGAACAGCTGGCAGGCCAGCAGGTCGGTGCGCAGCATCGGCCCGATCCACCGTCGCTGCTGCTCCGGCGTGCCCCAGATCCGTACGGCGGGCGCGACGAGCTGCTGGGTGACCGGGAAGATCTCGGTGCGGCGCGGCACGTCGAAGGCCGCCTCCTCGGCCCGGTAGAGCTGCTCGAAGTACGCCGGCAGGTCGCGCCCGCCGAACTCGGCCGGCCAGCCCAGGGCGCCCCACCCCTGGTCGAACCGGAGCCGCTCCCACTCGCGGATCCGCTCGGTGTGCGCGCGCTCCTCCTCGGCGGACCAGTTCTCGAAGACCGCGACCGAGTCTTCGCCGGTCCCCCAGCCGCCGTCGGCGGGGCGCGGCCGGGCCACGGTGGCCAGCCAGGCGCGGGCCTTCGCCCGGAACTCGTCACTCTCCACGTCGCTCCTTCAGCCGGAAAGCCGGGACAGCACCGTGCAGGCGCTGACGCCGGGCGCGCCGTACACGTGCGTGAATCCGATCCGCGGCGCGCCGGGCACCTGGCGCTCGCCCGCGTGGCCGCGCAGTTGCTGCACGACCTCGTAGACCTGGCGCAGGCCGGAGGCGCCGATCGGCTCGCCGTTCGCGAGGCAGCCGCCGTCGGTGTTGACCGGCAGCGTGCCGCCGATCTCGGTGGCGCCGGCCGCGATCAGCTTCTCCTGCTCGCCGTCCGCGCAGAACCCGCACTCGGCCAGGTGCATGACCTCGGCGCCGCTCTCGGTGTCCTGCAGCTGGCAGACGTCCACATCGGACGGCCCCACCCCGGCCGCCTCGAACGCGGCCGCCGCGGCATCCCGGCTCACGCTGGTCAGCTCCCCGGCGGCCAGCCAGGGGCTGAACACCTCGAACGAGCCGAACCGGCGGGACCGCACCACGGCCGCGCGCAGCGTTACCGGCACGCCCGTCATCGTGCGGGCCGCCTCGGGCGAGCAGAGCACCACGGCCGCCGCGCCCTCGCCCGGCGAGCAGAACATGTACCGGGTCAGCGGGTCGCTGACCATCCCCGAGGCGAGCACCTCGTCGGCGCTGACCGGGGTGCGGCGCCAGGCGTTCGGGTTGCGGCTGCCGTTGCGGTAGGCCTTCTCCGCCACCAAGGCGAGGGTACGCGGGCTGATCCCGTACGCGTGCATGTAGCGGTTGATCTTCATGCCGAAGAACTGGGTGGTCACCATCAGCCCGTCGCGGCCGTATGCCTCGTCGAGGCCCCAGTCGGCCGGCATCGGATCGAACGCGCCCCGCGGATGCTTGTCGAAGCCGACCGCCAGCACGACGTCGGCCATGCCCGCGCGGATGGCGTTGACCGCGGACACGAGCGCGCTGCCGCCGGTGGCACAGCCGTTCTTGACGGTGACGAACGGCACCCCGGTCAGGCCCAGCTCGGCGACCAGCGTGTCGGCCTGGCCCGCGGCGTCGCTGCCGCCGAACGCCGCGCCCACGCGGGACCACGGGATCCCGGCGTCCGCCAGCGCCGCACGCACCGCCCGGACGGCGTGCGCCCGCCCGGTCGTGTGCTCGGTCCGGCCGAACCGGGAGATGCCGGCGCCGGCGATCAGCACGTCGGTCATCACCCCTCCTCGATCGGTGTGGCCCGCGGAACCCCGGCCGTGGCCTCGATCCGGACCGGCAGGTCGATCCGGATCGCGTCGGGGTCGGCGGTGTCCAGCACGGCGGCGACCCGGACCCGCTCGGGCAGCTCCACGTAGCCGACCGCGAACGGCCGGAACCCGCCCGGCGGTGGCACGTACGGCGGCGACTTGGGGGCGTACCGCTGGACCGTCCAGGTCCAGAGCGTGCCCACCGCGGACAGCGTGACCGGCGACGTGCCCTGCCCGCAGCGCGGGCATTGCCCGGCCGCCGGGTAGACCGTCACCGCGCAGGCGGCGCAGTGTGAGCCGGCGAGCACCGGTCAGCGCCCCTTCCACTTCGGCTCGCGCTTCTCCAGGAAGGCCGCCACCCCCTCGGCCGCGTCCTCCGAGTTGAGGGTCACGCCGACGGCGAGGTGCTCCATCACCATCAGCGACTGGATGTCCGCCTCCAGGCTGCGGTCGATGGTCATCTTGGTGATGCGCATCTGGAACGGGCTCTTGTCGGTCAGGTGGCCGATGAACTCCTCCACCGTGGCGTCCAGCTCCGCGGCCGGCGCCGAGGCGTTGATCAGGCCGAAGTCGGTGGCCTGGACGCCGGAGAGCAGCTTGCCGGTGAGCATCAGCTCCTTGGTCTTGCGGATGCCGATCATGCGCGGGACGCGGTAGATCGGGCCCGCGCCGCCGAACAGGGCACGCCGGATGTGGAAGTCGCCGATCCTGGCCTCGTCGTCGGCGATGGCGAAGTCGCAGGAGATCATCAGCTCGAACCCGCCCGCCGTGACGTAGCCCTCCAGCACGGCCACCGACGGGGTGGCCATCGAGTACAGCCGGTCGCAAACCTTGGCCGAGACGACGGCGACGTCCATGGCGGTGCTGCTGCCGATGTAGTCGGCCTGCAACTCGTCCAGGTCGAAGCCGGAGCAGAACGTCCCGCCGCGGCCGCGCAGCACCAGCACGCGCAGCTCGGGATCGGCGTCCACCTCGGTGATGATCTCGTCGAGCCGTTTGAGGATGGGCAGGGTGACCGAGTTCTTCTTCCACGGGCGGTTGAGCCACACGCGGGCCACGTTGCCGTCGCGCTCGAACTGGATCTCGTCGGTTACGGTCACGGGAGTCTCTCCTTCAAGTGATGTGCTCCGTCAGGCCGAGCAGCGCGCCCAGCCGTGCCCGGTGGTCGTCGGCCGTGCCGAACAGCACCTGCGCCGAGCGCGCCCGGCGCAGGTAGAGGTGCGCCGGGTGCTCCCAGGTGAAGCCGATGCCGCCGTGCAGCTGGACGTACTCCTCCGCGGCCCGCCGGAAGGTCTCGGAACAGACCACCTGGGCGGCGGCGGCCGCGACGGCCAGTTCCTCCGGTGGCCCGGCGACTTCCTCCGGTGGCGGGGCGACTTCCTCCGGTGGCGGGGCGACTTCCTCCGGCGGCCCGGCGACTTCCTCCGGCGGCCCGGCGACTTCCTCCGGCGGCCCGGCGACGCAGGAGGCCGCGTACGCCGCCGCCGACCGCGCCGCCTCGATCTCCACCAGCAGGTCGGCGAGCCGGTGCTGAACCGCCTGGAACGAGCCGATCGGCCGGCCGAACTGGTGCCGCTGCGTCACGTACGACACCGTGGCGTCGAGCGCGTGGGCACTGCCGCCGGCCTGCTCGGCGGCGAGCGCGGCCCGCCCGATGTCGAGGACCCGTTCGACGACGGCTTCGGCGGCGCCCGGCTCGCCGATCGGGGTCAGCGGGGTGTGCCGCAACGTCACCAGCGCCTGCGGGCGGGTGCCGTCCAGCACGGTCCGGGCCTGCCGGGCCAGGCCGGGCGCACCGGCCTCGCAGGCGAACAGGCCCGTTCCGGCGCCGGTCCGCGCGGCGAGCAGGATGAGGTCGGCGCCGGCGCCGTCGAGAACGAAGTCGGCGTGGCCGTCGCCGAACCAGCCGCCGGCCTCGCGGGTGGCGGTCAGCTCGCCGCCGCCGAATCCGGCCACCGTCGCCGTACGGGTGCCGGCAGCGATGGCCGGCAGGTGCTGACGGCAGGCCGCCTTGTCGTCGCTGAGCAGCAGGGTGTAGCCGGCGAGCACCACCGTGGACAGCAGCGGGCCGCCGGCCAGCGCCCGCCCGGCCTCCTCCAGGGCGACGGCCAGGTCGGCGAAGGAGAAGCCGGCTCCGCCGTACTCCTCCGGGATCGCCAGGCCCTGAACGCCGATCTCGCCGGCCATCCGGGCCCACAGCGCCTTGTCGAAGCCACGCGGGGTCGCGCCGAAGAAGTCGCGCAGCACGCCTCGCAGCTGCGTCTGCTCCTCGCTCTCCCGCATCGCTTCCGGCCCCCTAATTGAACTCAGTTCAGTTACTGTAGATGAAGCCCGGACGGCGGGGCAAGGTCATACCGTGAAGCGGCCGCCGTTGGCCAGCAGCACCGCGCCGACCAGGTTGGCGGCGCCGTCGCCGGCCAGGAAGAGCGCGACGTCGGCGATCTCCTCGGGCGTCGCGTACGGGCGCACCCTGCCGTCCCCCAGCGAGTGCCGCAGCGGCTCCGGCGTCCGGGCCGCCATGCCGGTGTCGGTGGGCCCCGGCGCCACGACGTTGACGCGTACCCCGAAGGCGATGGCCTCCTTGGCCACCGACTGGCAGAGCGCGTGCACCCCGGCCTTGGACGCGGCATAGTGCGCGTATCCGATCGGGGCGTCGAACGACGCGGACGAGCCGACGACGACGATCGCGCCGGCCCGGACGGGAGTCATCACCCGCAGGGCGGCGCCCAGCACATGGAACGTGCCATCGAGGTTGACCGACATGACACGGCGCCAGGCGGCGTCCTCGAGACGCGCGGTCACCTGCGGCGGCTCCCCGGCGAGCAGCGCGTCGGCGATGACCTGCTTGGCCGCCGGGTCATCCACCCCCGCCGCGTGGACCACGACGTCCAGCCGGCCGTGCGCGCGGATCACCGCCTCGATCGACTTCTCCACCTGCGCGGGGTCGGCGACATCCACGGCCTCGGCGGCCGCGGCATTCACGTCGGCCACCACGACAGCGTCGGCGCCCCGGTCCGACAGGCGCCGGGCGACCGCCGCGCCGATCCCCGATCCACCACCGGTGACGTACGCGACCTTGCCCGCGAACTCCATGAGCGTTCCTCTATGCTGAACTGATATCAGTTTGCTACCCTGTCGCGATGCCGGTGTCAACATGAGAGCCCTCCGGATGCCCGGCCCCGTGCTGGCCGACGTCGACCGGCCGGCCCCGCGCGGCGGCGAGGTGCTCGTCCGGATGACGGCCGCCGGGCTGTGCCACTCCGACCTGCACGTCATCGACGGCGCCGCCACCTTTCCGGCGCCGTTCACGCTCGGCCACGAGGTGGCCGGCGTGGTCTGCGAGCTCGGGCCGGAAGCCACCGGCGTCGCGCCGGACGACCCGGTGGTGGTGTATGGACCGTGGGGCTGCGGCCGCTGCCCCCGCTGCCTCGCCGGCCGCGACAACTACTGCGACCGGCGTGCCGAGCTGTCCTGGGCGGGCCTGGGACTCGGCCGGGACGGCGGCATGGCCGACTACGTGCTGGTCCCGTCCGCCCGGTATCTCGTACCGATCGGCGATCTCGACCCCGCGCAGGCGGCACCGCTGGCCGATGCCGGCCTGACGCCGTACCACGCCGTCCAGCGCTGCCGGCCCGCGCTGCAGGACGGCACCACGGTGGCCGTCATCGGGATCGGCGGGCTCGGCCATCTCGCCGTCCAGCTGCTGCGCCGGTTGACGCCCAGCACGGTGATCGCGGTCGACGTCCGGGAGGAGGCGCTCGCGCTGGCCACCCGCTGCGGCGCCCACCTGAGCCTGCCCGCGACGCCGGAGACCGACCGCCCGATCCGCAAGGCCACCGGCGGGCGGGGCGCGGACGTCGTGCTCGACTTCGCCGGCACCGACGCGACCCTCGACCTGGCCGCCCGGAGCCTGCGCGCCGACGGCGACCTGGTGATCGTCGGCAGCGGCGGCGGACACCTGACCCTGCGGAAGCCGGGCCCGCTGCCGGCCGGCGCCCGCGTGTCGCTCCCGTTCTGGGGCACCCGGGACGACCTCGCCGAGGTGGTGACGCTCGCCCGCGGCGGCGCCCTCACGGTCGAGGTCGAGCGCTTCCCGCTCGCGGCGGCCCACGAGGCGATCGACCGCCTGCGCGCCGGCACCCTCCACGGCCGCGCCGTCCTGATCCCCGACCCCACCATCGCGTAGGAGCCTCGGCCGCCTCGCACTCGCGGTCTGTCACCGCTGTCCGCGGTGCGGTAGGCAGGGTGTGTGGTGTCCCGGAACGTCGCCGGTTTTCCGGCTGAGTCGACCAGCTTCGTCGACCGGCGGCACGAGCTCTCCGAGGCGAAGCGGCTGCTGGCCACCACCCGGCTGGTCACCTTGACGGGCCCGAGCGGGGTCGGCAAGACGCGGCTGGCCACGCGGACGGCGCACTCGGTGGCGCGGGCCTTTCCGGACGGGGTGCACCTGGTGCCGCTGGATGCCCTGCGCGACGGCCGGCTCGTCCCGTACGCCGTCGCGGACGTGCTCGCCATCCGGGGCGGGACCGGCGAGTCGCCGATGGAGGCGATCCTCGCCCATCTGCGGGCCCGGCGGCTGCTGTTGATGCTGGACAACTGCGAGCACCTGCTCGACGCGTGTGCCGATCTCGTCAAGGCGATGCTGACCGCGGCCGAGAGCGTCCGGGTGCTCGCCACCAGCCGGCACCGGCTGGGGGTCACCGGCGAGCACCTCCTGGACGTGCCGCCGCTGCGTACCCCCGATCCGGGGGCGGCGCCGGCCACGGCGCGGGCCGTGGCCGAGTTCCCCGCGCTCACGCTCTTCGCCGACCGGGCCGCCGCGGTCGACCCCGATTTCGAGATCACCGTGGCGAACGTCGAGACGGTGGCCCGGTTGTGCCATCGGCTGGACGGGCTGCCGCTGGCGATCGAGTTGTCCGCGGCGCGGCTGCGGGCGCTGAGCGTCGAGCAGCTCGACGCCCGGCTGGACGACCTGTACCGGCTGGGGGCGGACGGTCCGGCGGCACCCCGGCACCGGACGCTGCGCGCCGCCGTGGCCTGGAGCCACGACCTGTGCACGCCGGCGGAGCAGCGCGCGTGGGCCCGCCTGTCGGTCTTCCCCGGCAGCTTCGACCTCGACGCCGCGACCGCGATCTGCGGCGAGGACGCCTTCGACGCGGTGGTGGGGCTGGTGGACAAGTCGGTTCTGGTCCGCGACCACGCCGACGGCGCGGCCCGCTACCGGCTGCTCACCGTGCTGCGCGAGTACGGCCAGGAGAAGCTGACGCCCGAGCAGCGGATCGAGACCGGGCGCCGCCACCGCGACCACTACCTGCGGCTGGGGCAGGACGGTCACCGGCGCTGGTTCAGCCCGCACCAGGCCGAGCTCATGCGGCACATGCGGGCCGAGCACGACAACCTGCGCGCGGCCCTGGAGTTCTGCCGGACCACCCCCGGCGAGGCCGAGGCGGGCCTGCGCCTGCTGGAGAGTCTCTGGTTCTACTGGATCGGCGGACAGTGGACGGAGGCGGTCTACTGGTCGCGGAGGTTGCACGAGAGCGCCGGCGCGCGGGCGCCCGCCGCCGGGCGTACCCGGTGGGCCGCCGGAGCCATGGCGGCGATCCGCTCGCGGATCGGCGCGATCCTGGTCGCCGGCGCCCCGTCGAGACCCGCGGTGCCGGAGGATCGGTTGCCGCCGATCGGCCGGCTGGCCGAGATGATCGCGGACGGCCCCGGCGACGCCGACCCGGAGCTGACCTTCCACGTGCTCAGCCGCGTCGAGGTCGCCCTCACGTTCACCACCTGGGGGTGGCCGCGGCGGGCCGTGCCGGTGTGCGCCGAGGCCCTGGTGGTCTGCGAACAGTACGGCGAGCAATGGACCCGCTCGCACGTGCTCTGCGCGCTGGCGCTGGCCGAGTGGGCCCTCGGTGACGTCGAGTCGGCCGCCGGGCATGCCGAGGACTGCCTGCGGCTGGAGTACGTGACCCAGGACCGGCTCGCCACCGGCTGGACGCTCGAGCTGCTCGCCCTCATCGACGCCGACCGCGGCGCGCCCCGGCAGGCCGCGACGCTGCGCGGTGCGGCGCAACGGATCTGGTACGAGACCGGCGGCAACGACCCGTTCGCGGTGCACGAGCGGGCCGGCCGGACCAGGATCGCCGAGCGGCTGGCCCGCGCGGCCCTCGGCGACGACGCCTTCGAGCAGGCGTACCGGCAGGGCTACGACCTGGGCCCGCGGGACGCCGACGGCGGCGGGACCGCGCCGGCGGCCCGCCCGGACGTCCCGCTGACCGCGCGCGAGTTCCAGGTCGCTCAGCTGATCGCTCGGGGCCTGACCAACCAGCAGATCGCCGCCACGCTGGTGATCTCCCGCCGGACGGCCGAGTCGCACGTCGAGCACATCCTGACCAAGCTGTCGCTCGCCAATCGCAGCCAGGTGGCGGCCTGGATGGCGGGCCAGGAGCGGTAACGCTCAGGCCTCCCGCAGCTCCAGTTGGGGCACGTCGCCGGCGCCCAGACCGCGCAGGACCGCCGCCAGCGTGGAGCCGCAGCGCACGGCGAGCCGCGCCTCGGCCGGCAGCGCCGCGGCGAACTCGATGAACTGGCAGGCGTAGTGCGCCTCGATGAAGAGCAGATCGGTCAGGTCCAGGTCGAACCGAACCGGCCCACCGCTCGACCCGCCGGCCACCAGGTCGCCCAGTTGCGCGGCCAGGCCCGCCCGGTTGGCCTCCCCGACCCGCCCGGCCACCCGGACACCGTCCGCGGACGACGTGACCTCCAGCGTGTCGAGCCGCTCCATCACCTGCAGCGGGTGGACGTCGAGGGTCGCGGCCACCAGATGGTCGCTGCACGTGATCCGGTCGTACCAGCACAGGCCCACGAACCGCGGGTCCACGAACAGGTTCGCCATGAACGCCTCGTAGTCCACGACCTCGTCGTCGGGCACCCCCGCCCGTTGCGCCCAGCGCATGTCGCCACCGGCCCGCACGCCCGCGTAGCCGGCACCCGCCGCCGCCTCCCAGGCCTGGTTCATGGCCCGCAGCATCCGCGTCTTGGAGAGCTTGCCGTCCGGCACGTACACGTCGACGTTGCGGCTCAGGTCCAGCTGCCCGGCCCGCGCCGCAGCCGGCGCCCGGCCGGTGCCGGCGTCGAGCCGCGCGACCGCGTCGTCGTCGCTCAGGTCGTCCGGATCCAGGATCAGCATCACCCGCTCACCGCGCGTGAAACCGGCTTGGGTGTACGCGGTCAGCAACTCCCACCGCGCCTCGTGATCGCCGGTGGCCAGGCACGCGTGGTCGCCCAGCCCCAACCGTTCCACCGGGACCCGCTTCTCCATGTCCAGCCTCCCGACGCCCGCCGATCGCCGTAGCTAAACACGCCGCCCGGCCCCGAGGGGAGCTACGACGCCCGGTCGGGTGACCCCGCGCTACGGGGTCAGCTCGCTGACGATCGCCTTCGTGCCCGCCGCATACCGGGACCACGGCGCGACCCCGCCGGTCAGCCGGATCTTCTGGCCGTTGTCGAAGTCGGTGAGCTTGATCCGGCGCGCCAGCCCGTGCCGGCTCACCTGCACGCTCGTGGTGGCCCGGTGGAAGCGCATGACCTCCTTGCCCGGGTTGGTGCCGACGGCCGGCAGCGACAGCAGGTGGATCGTCTCCGGCGTGACCGCGACGACCAGGCGCACGCTCACCCCCTGGGACCGGGCGTTGACCTCCCGCGCGGCGCGGAGCCCGCCCGCCGTGAGGATCCCGTCGGTGAGGGCGCTGACCCCCAGGTCGTCGGCGATGGATCCGGCGGTGATGATGGCGGTGATGTCGCCGACGAGGTCGCTCGGCACGCCGAGAATCCCCACGATGATCGGCCGGTCCACGCTCAGGATCCGCTGGGTCTTGCGCGCCAACTCGTCGAAATCGAACATTTTTCCTCGCCTGTTCCGGTGGGTCTCGGTTGTTCGATCATGAGAGTAGGCAAGCGGGAGGCCGCCGCGGATCAGGCCGCGAGCCGGAGCCTCTCCACCCGTGGAGGGAGATCGTCTCCGCCCGCGGGACAGATCTTGGTTAGTTTGCGATCGTGGAGTCGTTCCTCGAGACCCGTGCCGGGCGCCGGCTCGTGGCGGTCGGTATCGCGGTGCTCGCGGCGGGTGTCGCGGCCGGGCACGGGCTGTCGGCGTCGCCGCCTTGGCCGCCCGCCGCCTGGGCCGCCGGGGTGGCCGCCGCTCTGTGCCTGCTCGCTCGCCCGGCCTTCCCGCTGACCGTGCTGGCCGCGACGGTCACCGCCGACGTCGCGAGCGCGCAGCTGCTGGGCGCCGACGGGGTGGCCACCGCGGCGGCGCTCGTCGCGGCCGCGACCGTGGCGTCCCGGTCCGGCGTGACCATGCGCAGCATCCCGCTGCTCGTGGCCTTCACCTGCGGGGAGACCTTTCTCGTCGACCGGCCGCTGAATCTGGCGCCCGCCGCGATCTGCGCCCTGTGTCAACTGGCCGTCGCGGCCGGCCTGCGTGTGGGGGTACGCCGCGATCAGTCGACCAGGACCCGGGAGCACGTCGAACGCCTCCGCGAACGCGCGGCGGCGGCCGCCCGCGAGACCACGCTGGCGGTGCGCTCCGCCGCGGCCGAGGAGCGCCTGCGGATCGCGCAGGAGGTGCACGACGTCCTCGCGCACACGCTCAGCGTCGTCGTCGTGCAGGCCACCGCGGCCGCCGACGCGTTCGAGCGCAGCCCGGCCGGCGCGAAGGCGGCGGTGGAGACGATCGGTGACGTCGCCCGCAAGGCCCTGGGCGATCTCCGCGCCGTGTTGGCATCCCTGCACGAGACCGGAACCGAGACCGAGGACAACCCGCCGGCCAGGTCCGAGACCGCCCTGTCCGGGCTGGAGAACCTCGTCGGGCACGTCCGCGCGGCCGGCCTCGACGTTTCGCTCGACATCGGCGGCGACGTCCCCGGCCTGCCCCCGGCGACCGCACTGACCGCGTTCCGCGTCATCCAGGAGGCGCTGACCAATACGCTGCGCCACGCGCATGCCCACCGCGCGGCGGTCACCGTCCGGGTGGAGTCGCCCGAACTCGTCGTGGAGGTCGTCGACGACGGGTGGGGTAGAAACCCGGCCCGGCCCACGACGGAGCCGTGGCCGGGGAGCGGGCGCGGCCTGACCGGCATGCGATCACGGGTGACGAATCTCGGCGGTACGCTCGCCACGGGCAACCGGCATCCGCGCGGATTCCAGGTGCTGGCGCGGCTCCCACTGCCCGACGGACGGAAAGAGACCCGGTGACGACGCGTGTCCTGCTGGTGGACGACCAGGACCTGGTGCGGGCCGGTTTCCGGCTGATTCTCGGCGGCCGCGACGAGATCACCGTCGTGGGCGAGGCCGGCGAGGGCGAGGAGGCCGTACGCCTGGCCCGCGAGCTGGCCCCGGACGTCATCGTGATGGACATCCGGATGCCGGGCATGGACGGCATCACCGCCACCCGGCGGATCCTCGAGGCCCGCCCCGCCGCCCGGATCCTGATCCTGACCACCTTCGACACGGACGAGCACGTCTTCGCCGCGATCCGGGCGGGCGCCAGCGCGTTCCTGCTCAAGGACACCCGGGCCGACCAGTTCGTCGAGGCCATCCGGACCGTGGCCGCCGGCCAGGCCGTGATCGCCCCCGCCACCACCAGCCGCCTGCTGGACCACCTCGCGCGGACCGCGCCCGCGACCGCGACCGACGACCGGCTGGAGGCGTTGACCGTCCGCGAGCGCGAGGTCCTCGTCCACATCGCCCGCGGACTGACGAACCAGGAGATCGCCGAGGCCATGTACCTGGGCGAGTCCACCGTCAAGACGCACGTCTCGGCGATCATGCGCAAGCTGGACCTGCGCGACCGCGTCCACGCCGTCATCGCCGCGTACGACCACGGGCTCGTCCGCCCCAACGCGTAGCCCGGGACTTCTGCTGATCTCAACAAAAGTTCTTCATGACGAGAGGAAACTATTTACAGCTTCGGCATAAGTACGTAGCGTCTCGGCTCAGGAGCCGAACCGGGAGGTTGCCGTGGATGTCGAGCAGTCCGCCATCCGTCCGCTGTCGCAACGCTTGCTGCAGCTGCTGCGAGACCGTGGTCCGCTGTCCCGCGCCGAGCTCGCCGACCGACTCGACGTGCCCCGGCCGCGCCTGCTGACCGAGCTCGAGGCGCTGGTGGGCAGCGGGATCGTGCGCGAGGCGGGCCCGGCCGCGTCCCGGGGCGGGCGGCGCTCCACGCTGGTGGAGCTGCGCGGTGACCTGCGGTTCGCCGCCGTCGACCTCGGCGCCGCCTCGATCGATGTGGAGATCACCGACGGCCGGCTGGAGCCGGTCGCCGCGTACTCCGAGCCGGCCGACATCCGCTCCGGGCCCAAGGTGATTCTGCACCGGGTGAGCGAGATCCTGGCGAAGTTCAAGGTGGAGGGCGCGTACGAGCGGCTCGAGGCGATCGGCATCGGGGTGCCCGGCCCGGTCAGCTTCCGCGACGGCGTGCCGGTGTCGCCGCCGATCATGCCGGGCTGGGACCGCTATCCGGTCCGCGAGGTGCTCAGCCGCGAGCACGGCTGCCCGGTCGTGGTCGACAACGACGTGAACATCATGGCGATCGGCGAGTGCTACGGCGGCGTCGCGCACTCGGTGGACAACATGCTGTTCCTGAAGATCGGCACGGGCATCGGCTGCGGCATCTACCTCGGCGGCCAGGTCTACCGGGGCACCGACGGCTGCGCCGGCGACATCGGCCACATCCAGGTCGACAGCCAGGGGCCGGTCTGCGCGTGCGGCAACGTCGGCTGCCTGGAGGCGGTCTTCGGGGGCACGGCGCTGGCCCGCGACGCGCTCGCCGCGGCCCGCGGCGGCCGGTCCCCCGCGCTCGCCGAGCGGCTCGCGCAGAGCGGGACGCTGACGGCGCGCGACGTCGCGGACGGGGCGGCCGAGGGCGATCCGCTGTGCGTGCAGCTCATCCGCCAGGGCGGCCGGCGGGTCGGCGGCGTGCTGGCCGGGCTGGTCAGCTTCATCAACCCGTCGATGATCGTGATCGGCGGCGGGCTCTCCGGGCTGGGGCACCTGCTGCTGGCCGAGATCCGCAGCGTGGTCTACCGCCGGTCGCTGCCGCTGGCCACCGGCAACCTGCCGGTCGTGCTCTCCGAACTCGGCCCGCGGGCCGGGGTGGTCGGCGCCGCCGTGCTCGCCAGCGACCTCGCCTTCGGCCGGCCTTCCTGACGGGCGGGGCGGCAGATGACCGAGCGGGACGATCCGGCGGTGCTGCGGCTGACCGGGATAGTCAAAACCTTTCCGGGCGTACGGGCGCTGGATGGTGTTGATCTTGAAGTGCGCGCCGGCGAGGTGCACTGCCTGCTGGGGCAGAACGGCGCCGGCAAGTCCACCCTGATCAAGGTGCTGGCCGGCGCGCACCGGCCGGACGCGGGACAGATCTGGTGGCGGGGCGAGACCGTGACCTTCGCCGACCCGCAGTCCGCCATGTCGGCCGGCATCGCGACGATCTACCAGGAGCTGGATCTCGTCGACGAGCTCAGCGTCGCGGAGAACATCTACCTCGGCCACGAGCCGCGCACGGCGGGCTTCGTCCGCCGTCCGGCGCAGCGGCGGGCGGCCCGGGACCTCCTCGGCCGGCTGGGCCATCCCGAGATCCCGGCGGGCCGCGCGGTGGGCCGGCTCTCCCCGGCCGCCAAGCAGATCGTGAGCATGGCCCGCGCGCTGTCCCGGCGGGCCCGGCTGATCGTGATGGACGAGCCGAGCGCGGTGCTGGCGCACGACGAGGTCGCCAACCTCTTCCGGGTGGTCCGGGAGTTGACCGCGCAGGGCATCGCCGTCATCTACATCTCCCACCGGCTGGAGGAGATCCGCGAGATCGGCGACCGGGTCACCGTGCTCAAGGACGGCGCCACCTCGGCCATGAACCTGCCCGCCCGCACCACCCCGACCCGCGAACTGGTGACCCGGATGACCGGCCGGACCATCGAGTACGTCTTCCCCGAGCGCCGCGACTTCACGCCGAGCGGCCCGCCCCTGCTCGCCGTCGAGGGGCTGACCCGGGACGGCGAGTTCGCCGACGTCTCGCTGACCGTCCACCCGGGCGAGATCGTGGGCATCGCCGGGCTGGTCGGCGCCGGCCGCTCGGAGCTGCTGGAGACCGTCTACGGTGCCCGGCGGGCGCGGGCCGGCCGGGTCCGGCTCGGCGGCGCGGTGCTGCGGCCGGGCCGGGTCGGCGCCGCGGTGCGGGCCGGGCTGGGCCTGGCGCCGGAGGAGCGCAAGAGCCAGGCGCTGCTGCTCGACGAGCCGGTCTACCGCAACGCCACGCTGGCCACCTTCGCCCGGTTCGCGCGGGCCGGCTTCACCGACTCGGCCCGGGAGCGGGCGGAGGCGACCCGGGTCGCCGGCTCGCTGCAGCTCGTGCCGGCGGACGTCCGCCGGCCGGTGCGCACGCTCTCCGGCGGCAACCAGCAGAAGGTGGTGCTCGGCCGGTGGCTGCTCGGCGACACCAAGCTGCTGCTGCTCGACGAGCCCACCCGGGGCGTCGACGTGGGCGCCCGCGCCGACCTGTACGGCGTGATCCGCTCGCTCGCCGAAAGCGGGGTGGGCGTGCTGCTGGTCTCCAGCGAGGTGCCCGAGGTGCTCGGACTGTCCGACCGGGTGCTGGTGATGCGGGAGGGCCGGATCGTGCGGGAGGCGCCGGCCGCCCAACTGGACGAGGACACCGTACTCGATCTCGTGATGGCGGGGTCGCTCCGGGAAGAGGAACCCTCATGATCGACGTGATGACCCGCCGGTCGCCGTCCCCGGCCGACGGCACGAGCTGGTTGCGGTCCGACCGCGGCGAGCCGGTGCGGCGCAACCTCGGCCTGGTCGGCGTGCTGGCGCTGCTGTACCTGATCGGCGCGGTCGTCCGGCCGGACATCTTCCTGGACGGCGGCCGGCTGTGGTCCAACGAGCTGACCGTGCTGACCCAGGCGGCGAGCATCGGCGTGGTCACGGTCGGGATGACCTTCGTGATGATCAGCGGGGGCATCGACCTCTCCGTCGGCGCGCTGCTCGCCCTGGCCAGCGTCTGGTGCACCACGGTGGCCACGCAGAGCTACGGTCCCGGCGTCATGATCCTTACCGCGCTGGTCGTCGGCACGGCCAGCGGGCTCGTCAATGGACTGCTCATCGCGTACGGCCGGCTCGTGCCTTTCATCGCGACGCTGGCCATGATGGTGGCCGCGCGCGGGCTGTCCCAGAAGATCTCCGGGAAGCTGACCCAGATCGTCAAGGTCGACGCGATCAACAAGATCGCGGTGGACCGGATCCTCGGCGTGCCCGAGCTGGTCTGGATCATGCTGCTGGTCGCGGCGCTCGGCTGGATCCTGCTCAACCGCACCACCTTCGGCCGGCGCACCGTCGCGATCGGCGGCAACGCCGAGGCGGCCCGGCTGGCCGGCCTCAACGTGCGCCGGCACACCGTGCTCATCTACATGCTGTCCGGCCTGTGCTGCGGGATCGCCGCGATCATGGTGACCTCGCTGTCCAACGCCGGCTCCTCCGACCACGGCAACCTCTACGAGCTCAGCGCGATCGCGGCCGCCATCATCGGCGGCACCCTGCTCAGCGGCGGCCGCGGCACCATCGTCGGGTCGATCCTGGGCGTCGTCGTCTTCACCCAGATCAGCAACCTCTTCGTCATCAAGAACCTGCAACTGGAGTACCAGCTCATCGCCCAGGGCGCGATCATCGTCGCGGCCGTGCTCATCCAGCAGTTCCGGATCGGTGCGCTGCGGCGCCCGGCATAACCCAAAACCTTTCCTTCGTACGCACCAGGCGCCGTCTCTTCGCGACGGCCGCCCGGACGAACACACCCAAATTCCGACCAGGAGGTCGTGATGAAACAAGACCTGTCCCGCCGCCGGCTGCTCTTGGGCGGCGCGGCCTTCGGCGCCGGCATCGTGCTGACCGGCTGCACCTCCAACGCCACCAAGGAAGAGACCGACAGCGGGCAGACCAAGCTGACCGGGACGGGCAACGACACCCCCGGCAAGACCGTCACCATCGGGTTTTCCGCACCGGCCGCCGACCACGGCTGGATCCGGGCCATCACCGACAACGCCAAGAAGCAGGCGGCCCTGTTCAAGGACGTGAAGCTGACCCAGGTGGACGCCGGCAAGGACGCGCCGGCCCAGGTGGCCGCGCTGCAGACGCTGATCCAGCAGAAGCCGGACATCATCGTGCTGCTGCCGCAGGACGGCGCCCAGCTCACCGCCACCGGCAAGGCCGCGATGGACGCCGGGATCCCGGTCGTCAACCTGGACCGCGAGTTCTCCGACGCGAGCGCCTCCCGCCTGCTCATCAAGGGCGACAACTACGGCATGGGCCTGGCTGCCGGCCACTACATCGGCACGAAGCTGAAGGGGAACACCGGGGCGGTGATCGCCGAGATCGCCGGCATCGACAACCTGCCGCTGACCCAGGAGCGGTCGCGGGGGTTCAAGGACGGGCTGGCGCTGTACGGGCTCAAGGTCAGTCACCGGGTGGCCGCGCAGTTCACCGTCCAGAGTGGCCAGGACGTGACCGCGAACCTGCTGCAGGCCGCCTCGAAGATCGATGCGCTCTGGAACCACGACGACGACCAGGGCGTCGGCGTGCTGGCGGCCGTGAAGCAGGCCGGGCGCAAGGAGTTCTTCATGGTCGGCGGGGCCGGCTCGCTGGACGCCATGGAGCACATCAAGTCCGGCGACTCGCCGCTGGAGGCCACGGTGACCTACCCGCCGACGATGTCCTCCTCGGCGATCGCCCTGGCCCGGCTGATCGGCCAGGGCAAGGGTTTGTCCGACCTGGTCGAGCTGCAGGTGCCGAGCGAGATCGTGCTCGCCTCGGAAACGATCACCAAGGACAACGTCGACAAGTACCTGCCGCTCGGCTTCCGTTCCTGACCTTTTCGACAACTGAGGAGTGCCGACCTTGTCCACACCGGACCGCCCGGACCTGCGGGTCGCGATGATCGGGCACGCGTTCATGGGCACCGCCCACTCGCAGGCGTGGCGCACCGTGAACCGGGTGTTCGACCTGCCCCTGCGGGCCCGGATGGTCGCCGTCTGCGGTCGCGACGCCGACCGGACGAAAGCCGCCGCGAGCCGGCTCGGCTGGGACGAGGCGGTCACCGACTGGCGGGCCCTGGTCGAGCGCGACGACATCGACCTGATCGACATCTGCACGCCCGGGGACAGCCACGCCGAGATCGCCGTCGCGGCGCTGGCCGCCGGGAAGCACGTGCTCTGCGAGAAGCCGCTGGCGAACACGGTCGCCGAGGCCCGGCTGATGGCCACCGCCGCGGCCGACGCGCGCGCCCGGGGCGTACGGGCGATGTGCGGTTTCAACTATCGGCGGGTGCCCGGGGTCGTGCTGATGCGGCAGCTGGTCGACGCCGGCCGGATCGGCACCGTCCGCCACGTGCGGGCGGTCTACCTGCAGGACTGGCTCGGCGATCCGCAGTTCCCGCTGACCTGGCGGCTGCGGCGGGAGCGGGCCGGCTCCGGGGCGCTGGGCGACGTCGGCTCGCACATCGTCGACCTCGCCCAGTACGTCACGGGCCAGTCGGTCACCGGCGTCAGCGCGTTGACCGAGACCTTCGTACGGCGTCGGCCGCTGGCGTCCCGGTCGTCCGGTCTCGCCGCCGTGGCCGCGGCCGGCGCGCCGCAGTTCGGCGACGTCACGGTGGACGACGCCGCGCTGTTCACGGCCCGGATGTCCGGCGGGGCGGTGGCGAGCTTCGAGGCCACCCGCTTCGCCACCGGCCGCAAGAACGGGCTGCGCATCGAGGTCAACGGCGAGCTGGGGTCGGTGGCGTTCGACCTGGAGCGGCTCAACGAGATCGAGTTCTACGACGCCACCGGGCCGGGCACCGAGCAGGGCTTCACCCGCATCCTGGTCACCGAGCCGGAACACCCCTACCTGACGGCGTGGTGGCCGCCCGGGCACCTGATCGGCTACGAGCACTCGTTCACCCACGAAATGCGCGACCTGATCGACGCGGTCGCGACCGGTACCGATCCCCGGCCCTCCTTCGAGGACGGCCTGCGGGTGCAGCTCGTCCTGGACGCCGTGCAACAGAGCGCGAACGCCGGCTCGGCCTGGACGGCCGTCGAGTCCCCGTCAACGAGCAACGCAAGGAGCAACTATGTGCATCGGATGTGACACCCCCACCCCGGTCAGCCGCCGCGGCTTCCTGGGCGCCGCCGCGGGCGTCGCGGGCGTAGCGGCGGCCGCCGGGATCGGCGCCGGCTCTCCCGCCCTCGCCGCCGACGGCGGCCGCGGCCGCAACCGGATCCCGGTCGACCAGATCAGCATCCAGCTCTACACGCTGCGCGACCTGCTGACCGCCGATCTCGACGGCACCCTGGCCGGGCTGCACGGCTTGGGCTTCACCAAGGTGGAGCACGCCGGATTCGCCGGCCGGACCGCGGCCGACTTCAAGCGGGCGCTCGACCGCCACCGGCTGTGGTCGAGCTCCGGCCACCAGGCCATCCCGCAGCCGTTCGACGCGGCCGCCTGGCAGCGCACCCTGGCCGACGCCCGCACCATCGGGCAGCGCTACATCGTCAACCCGGTCGGGCCGATCAAGGGATTCCAGAACGGCCAGATCCTGTCGGCCACCACCGGAGTGGAGTGGGCCGCCTTCGCCGCCGACCTCAACAAGGCCGGCGCGCTGGCCCGCAAGGCAGGGCTGCGGCTGGGCTACCACAACCACTACTTCGAGTTCTACCCGCTGACCGACACGCCACTGGTGGGCTGCGACATCCTGCTGGCCGAGACCGATCCGGAGCTGGTGCACTTCGAGATCGACCTCTACTGGGCCTGGTACGCGCACCGCGACCCGGTCCAGCTGATCGCGGCCAACCAGCACCGGATCCGGCAGTTCCACGTCAAGGACATGACCTGGACGGCGACCGGCGGCGCGTTCACCGACCCGGGCCGCGGCATCATCGACTTCGCCCGGATCTTCGCCGTCGTCGACCACCCGGAGGACCACGAGTACACCATCGAGCGGGACGACGCCGGCGCGGCGGCCCTGACCACGGCCCGGGTGGGCCACGACTTTCTGCGGTCGATCCGCTTCTGACGCTTCGGAGGTACCCCATGGCGCGACCGATCACGCTGTTCACCGGCCAGTGGGCCGACCTGCCGTTCGAGGAGGTGTGCCGGCTGGCCGCGGAGTGGGGCTACGACGGCCTGGAGATCGCCTGCTGGGGCGACCACTTCGAGGTGGACCGGGCCCTGTCCGACGAGTCTTATGTGGAGCGCAAGCGGGAGACGCTGGCGAAGTACGACCTCGGCGTGTGGGCGATCTCCAACCACCTCGTCGGGCAGGCGGTCTGCGACCATCCGATCGACCGCCGGCACCGGGACATTCTGCCCGAACGGATCTGGGGCGACGGCGACCCCGAGCAGGTCCGGCGGGCCGCGGCGCGGGAGATGGCCGACACCGCCCGCGCCGCGGCCCGGCTCGGCGTGGACACCGTCGTCGGCTTCACCGGCTCCTCGATCTGGCATCTGCTGGCCATGTTCCCGCCGGTGTCCGCGGCGATGATCGACGACGGGTACGCGGACTTCGCGGCCCGGTGGAACCCGATCCTCGACGTGTTCGACGAGGTCGGCGTGCGCTTTGCGCACGAGGTCCACCCCAGCGAGATCGCGTACGACTACTGGACCACCACCCGCACGCTGGAGGCGATCGGGCGCCGGCCCGCCTTCGGGCTCAACTGGGACCCGTCGCACTTCGTGTGGCAGGACCTCGACCCGGTCGGCTTCATCCTCGACTTCGCCGACCGCATCTACCACGTCGACTGCAAGGACGCCAAGGTCCGCACCGGCGACGGCCGCCGCGGCCGCCTCGCCTCCCACCTGCCCTGGGCCGACCCGCGGCGGGGCTGGGACTTCGTCTCCACCGGCCACGGCGACGTGCCGTGGGAGGACTGCTTCCGTGCCCTCAACACGATCGGCTACCGCGGCCCGCTGTCGATCGAATGGGAGGACGCCGGGATGGACCGCCTGGTCGGCGCCCGCGAGGCACGGGAGTTCGTCCACCGGCTCGCCTTCGACCCGCCGGCCGCCGCCTTCGACGCCGCCTTCACCAGCGGCAGCTGAACAAAGTGGCCCGCCGGGGTTGTCGGCCCCCGGCGGGCCACGCCTGATCGGCGGCCGGGCTTGATCAGTGGCCGGAACCCTGGATGCCGGCCTGAGCGGCCGTCGCCAGCCACATGGCGGTGACGGTCGCGGCGGCGGTGAGGCCTGCGAGCAGCAGGGTGCGTACGCGTCGGCTCATCGGACACTCCTCATCGGTGACAGGGATCTCCACGGTCGCACAGGCCCGGCCGGTTCCGCACCCTGCTGATGCGGGTCATTTCAGGGTGATGTCGGTGGCCACGCAGGCCGCGTTCGGCGTGGTGCTGACCAGCTTCGGCTCGCCGTGCGTGACGCCCTTGAACTCGGCGCAGATCACGGTCTTCTTGCTGCTGCCGTTCACGGTCACGGAGTTGATCGTCGCGGTGTCGCCCAGGTTCGGGTTGATGCCCACGAGGTCCTTCATCGGGGCGGTGACGACCACGTTCGAGATCTGCACCTTGCGCGCGAACTGCGTCTTGCAGTTGCCGCACGAGCGGTAGAGCTTGCCGATGTCCTCGGCCTGGAAGTTCTTGATGACGAACGTGCCGGGCCCGTTGTGCTGGAACACCTTGTCGCCGGCGTGCTTGGCGCCACCGCCGTCGATGGTCATCACCTCGTTGGCGATCTTGCCCTTCTGGGTGGCGGCGTCCTCGCCCACGTCGAGCCACCAGACGTTCTTCAGCGTGCAGGTCCCCAGGCAGTGCACGCCGTCGGCCCCCGGGGCGCCGATGATGACGTTGGCGAGCGTGGCACCGTCGGCGAGCTCGAACAGCGGCTTCTGGTTCTCGCTCTGGTCGCCGTCACCCAGCTCGGAGCCGGCGATGAACTCGGCGTTCTTCAGGTCGACGCTACCGCTGATCTTACGGGTGGCGTGCAGCGTCGTCTTCGAGGTCGCGGCCGGCCAGGCCACCGCCGCCGACGTCTTGCCCGAGGCCGCCGTCGAGGTGGCGGTCGTGCCGGCGAAGGCGTTCGCGGTGAGCCCGGCCGCCGCGGCCACCACCACCGCGAAACCACCGATCAGCGCCGGGCGCTTCCGGCTTCCCACCCTTGCGTGCTTCATCCGTACCGTCCTCTCGATCGACGTCAACGCCCACAAGTGGTCGCCCGCGCCCGAAAGGTTGCCCGGCCGATCCAGAATTTCCGCCGGTCGGCGGTTCGCTACAGTCCGTCCGTGGCACCCGACGAGTTGCTGCTCACCCACCCCGACCCGGCCGCGCCCAGGTACGTGCACCTGGCGACCGACGGCGCTCGCCTGCTGCGCCGCTCGTGGCAGGGCGCCGCCAAGCCGCGGCACAGCAGCCGCGACCTGCCGAACCCGCGGGCGGCCCGCGATGCCCTCGACTGTGAGGCGGCCGCTCGCCTGCGCGAGGGCTTCGTCTTCGGCCTGTCCGACGCAGAGGCCGGCAAGAAGCTCCACCTCGGCGAGGGCACCGTGAAGACCCATGTGCGCCACATCCTCACCAAACTGGGCTGCACCAACCGCGTCCAGGCCGCCATCCTCGCCCAGGACGCCGGCCTGACCCCCTGATCCGCCGGGCGGCTCGACGTGGCGCCGTATCGTGGCGGCCGTGAAGCGATCGACAACCGTGTGGCTCTACCCGCTGGGACCCGAGCACACGCTTCCGATGTTCTTCGATGTCCTGTTCTTCATACTGATCTTCGTGATCGGGCTGTCCCTCGGCATGAGCGACGGCTTCCTGAGCACCGTCGCCTTCCTGGCCGCCGCCGTTGCGTTCCACGCCGTGCAGATGGTCTTCGTCTTCGTACGGTTCGACGACACCGCGATCACCATCGCCCGGCCGTGGCGGGGGCGCCGTCGCTTCGAGTGGTCCCAGATCGCCGGCCTGGTCTACACGCACGGCGTCGACACCGGCAATTACCGGGGTCGGGCGCCGTACCGGCTACGCCTCGTGCTCGAGGACGACGCGCCGCCGCTCGGCCGGTTCCTGACCGACCGCGAGCTGGAGCGGTACGCGAAGGGCCCGGTCGTGATGGCCCTCAGCGCCCTGGAGTCCGAGTTGCACGTCGGCCCGGACCGGCCCTCCGTGCTCTGCGAGCAGCGCGTCTACGCCCTGCTCGCCGAGCACGGGTTCCCGAAGCCGGAGCCGTACGCCCTGAAGTTCCGGACGCCGCTGTACACCCCCGACGAGCTTCGCCTGGCTCAGGTGGCCGACCTCAAACGGTGGCGCCCGGTCACCATCACGCACGGCCAGCTCGTCGACGACGACGCCGTGCGCCTGGTCGGCACCGTGCTGCCGGAGCTCGCCCGCGAGTGCGGCCCGGGCCCGACCGGCGACCACGAGTACGGCCGCTACGCCACCTTCCTGTTCGACGAGCAGGACGCCGCGGACGCCTTCCGCACGGCCGCCCGCGGCGTCATCCCTGCGCACTGGACGATTTCCGGCTCCGCGCTGCCCGACCTCGCCGGCCCGCGCTGACCCGCGGCGCGCCCGCCGAACCCGCCCGCACCGACCCACGGCGCGCCCGCCGAACCCGCCCGCACCGACCCACGGCGCGCCCGCCGAGCCGGCGGCCACGGCCGGCGGGTACGGTCGTCGATCCGTTTTTGTCGGGGGTGCTCGGCATGATGGACGCCATGCGGTATTCGGTGGATGTTCCGAATTTCGGGGAGTTCGCGGCGCCGGAGGTGTTCGCCGAGGTGGCGCGGCGGGCCGAGGCGGCGGGGTGGGACGCGCTGCTGGTGTGGGACCACGTGGTCGGCGAGAAGGAGGCGCGCTGGGAGATCGCCGATCCGTGGATCCTGCTGACCGCGGCGGCGCTGGCCACCCGGCGCATCCGGCTCGGCACGGCGATCACCCCGGTGGCCCGGCGGCGACCGGCCAAGCTGGCCCGGGAGGTGACCACGCTCGACCGGCTGACCGGCGGGCGGATGATCCTCGGGGTCGGGCTGGGCGAGCCGGTGCGGGAGGAGTACGGCGCTCTCGGTGACACGACCGACCGCCGGGTGCTCGCCCAGCGGCTCGACGAGGGGCTGCACGCGCTCGACCGGCTGTGGTCCGGCGAGCCGGTGTCCTATCGGGGCGAGCACGTCACGATCGACGACGTGGTGTTCCGGCCGACGCCGGTGCAGCGCCCGCGGGTGCCGATCTGGGTCGGCGGCATGTGGCCCAACAAGGCGCCGATGCGGCGGGCCGCCCGGTGGGACGGCGCGATCCCGGCCCTCGACGGGATGCTGGCGGCGCGGCCGCCCGAGCCGGCCACGGTGCGGGAGCTGGTGCGGTTCCTGCGCGAGCGGCGCGCCGAGAACGGCCGCACGGCGGAGCCGTTCGACATCGTGCTCGGCGGCGCGAGCCCGGCCGGGCCGGCGGGGCGCGATGTCGTCGCGCCGCTCGCCGACCTCGGGGTGACGTGGTGGGACGAACGCATGCCCTGGGACGACCGCCTGGAACGCGCCGAGCCGATGCTGCGCCGGATCGACGAGGGGCCGCCGCGGAACTGACCGGCTCCCCGGCCTACGGGAAGGCGGTGGTCGCCCAGGTGGTCAGCTCGGTCCGGGCGGCGGCCAGCGTGCTCGCCGCCGGGGCGGTCGAGTCGGCCACCAGGGCGAAGTGGACGGTGCCGGCCGGGCCCGCGCCGGACAGCAGCAGGCTGCGTGGCTGCACGGTGTAGGTGACGTCCGAGACGATCGTGTTGCGGTAACCGGCCGGCAGCTTCAGTTCGGTCGGGGAGCCGTCGCCGCCGGAGCGCCAGACCAGCATCGCGTACCGGCTGGCGGCGACGACCGCCTGCGTGTTCGGGAGGCCGGCCGGGACCGGGATCCAGGCCATCGGGGTGGTGCCGTCCCGGGAGCGGTCCTCGTAGGTGAAGGCCAGCGTCGTCCCGGCCACGGCGGCCGGGTAGACGCGGTCCAGCAGCCGGGCGTCCTGCCGCAGGTAGGCGGTGCCGGCCGAGTCCAGGGCGACCGACGAGAAGTCCTCGCCGTTCCAGGCGTCGCCGGTGGTGAGCACCTTGCTGGCGTTACCGTTCATCAGCTCGTGGTGCTGCCCGCTGTAGATGTCCCACTGCCACTGGGTGCCGGAGAGCACCGGGCCGGAGGCGGCCGCGTTGCCCCACCACTGCGCGCCGGTCAGCCGTGAATCCAGGCCCTGGTACATGGCCTTGTCGATGCTGGGCGCCTTGTCCGAGGTGTAGCCGCCCAGCGGGTGCCCGAACTCGGCGACGAGCGCCGGCGCGCCGAGGGCGGTGGAGCGGTCCCGGACCGTCCCGAAGGCGCTGCTCTCCTGGCCGTCGGAGGCCTTGCCCCACATCGCCACGCCGGAGATGGCGGCCTGGTCGTAGTAGTGGGGGGCGAAGACGAATCGCGGCCCGATGATGCCCGCGTCCAGGAAACCGCCGGTCTCGTGGGACAGCGTGCCGTTCCAGAACAGATTCGGTTCGACGTACGCGGGGCGATCGGCCCAGCCCGCGTCGTCCATCGCGGCCCGTACCGACACGAAGAACGGCCACAGCACGTTCTGTTCCCAGCTGCGACTGTCCTGCCCGGAGTCGTAATTCCCGGCGTACGGCTCGTTGTACGGGTCGACGCCGAGCACGTGCGCGAACTCGGTGGCGGTGAAGGTGGCCCGCACATAGGCCAGCACCTGCTTGGCCTGGTTCAGGAACTCGTCCCGCTCGTTGACCACCCGGTTGTGCCAGAAGTCGTAGGTCGCGGCCTTGACCGCGGCGTTGGAGGTGATGTTCTGCCCCCACATGACGCACAGCCCGCAGCTCTCCGCGGGATAACCGCCGGCGCTGACCACCCACTGCGGCGCGCCGTCGCCCTGGTACCAGCTTCCGGTGTTGAACAGGTAGCGGGAGAACAGGTCCTGGTGGAAGTCGAACAACACCTCGAAGCCGACGTCGGCGAACGCGGCGGCCTGGGCGGTGACGGCGGCCAGGTACGCAGTGTCCATAGTGCCCGCAGACGGTTCCGCGGCGTCCCAGGAGAGCAGGAACCGGACCGTGTTGGCGTTGGTGAGACTCTGCATCGCCAGCGCGGACTTGCGGGCGTCGGCGACGCCGGCGAAGGGCAGCTTGCCGTTCTCGGCCAGCTTCGCCTCGCCCGAGACGTTGAAGCCGCGCAGCACCACCTCGCGGCCGTGCGTGTCGACGAACCGGGTGCCGTCGACGGTGACCAGCGGAGCCGGCGAGTCCGCCGCGGTCGCGGGCTCGACCGGGCCGACAATGCCGGTCAATGCCGCCGCGAGTGAGATCGTGAGGAAGGCAGGAATGGTAGACCGCCGTGCGCCCATCGGGCCCCCAGGAGTCAACGAGCCGGAAACACCCCGGCAAAGATGAATATCTCTCGCGGACGCCGGGCGGGCGCAATGAGCGCCGACTATATTTCCTGGCAGGTGCACCTACCGACACACTAGGTCAACTCATCGGCACACTAGGTAATCATCGGATCGGGAGGACGATCGCGGAGGGGTGGGCCGGGTCGTGGAAGACGGTCTGGCCGGCGGCCAGCAAGGTGGTGGCGGTGGGGCGGGGCTCGCCGGTGCCGTGGTTGCGGGCATAGTGCGGGAAGGCGCCGCTGGAGACCTGGACGCGGATGCGGTGACCCTTCTTGAACCGGTACGCGGTGGGCCACAGCCGGACGGTCACGGATCGGGTCTCGTCGGCGCCGGTGAGACTGGTCAGGCCGTCGCAGATGTTCCACGAGCGGCCGGCCGGGTCGACGTCGCAGAGGCGGACGAACACGTCGGCGTACGGCAGGCTGGAGCGGAACCAGATCTCGGCGCCGATCTCGCCGATCACCTCCACATCGGACTCCAGCACCTCCGTGGTGTACGTGAGCACGTCCGGCCGGGCCTCCAGCGCGGTGTTGTCGACCCGCCCGCGGTCCTTGACCAGACGCGCGCCGCCGGCCGCGGGCGTCGGGTCGGCCGGGTCGTAGCGGTACCGGTCGGGCTCGGAGTCGACGGGCGGGGAGGCCGCGAGCCCGCCGCCGGGCTGGAGGTGGAAGCGTTCCGGGCGGTAGCCGGCCGGCGGCCAGGACTCGAAGTCGCGCCAGGCCTCCTCCCCCAGCACGTACAGCCGGACCGGCGGGCGCGGCGGGGGCTGCTCGCCGCGGGCGTGGGCGAGCCCGAACTCGAGGGCCTCGGTGTAGGGCACGCCGGAGAAGTCCACGTGGGTCCACGGCCCGACGGTCAGCCGGGCCGGGCGCCCCGCCCGCTGCAGGACCTGGAAGTCGCGGAGCTGGCCGGGCAGGAACACGTCGTACCAGCCGCCGATCGAGCTGACCGGCACGCTCACGCCGGCCACCCGGCCGGAGTGGTCGATGCCCTCCCAGACCGGCGAGCCGGCGTCGTGGGCGATGACGTCCTGGCAGTACTGCGAGCGCTCGCCGAACGCGGCCACATCGGCCCGATCCAGCGGCAGCGTCCACAGTGCACGGGCGGTCTTCCGCGTCTGCGCGGGCTGGCGGAGCACGGCCGCCCGGCGCTGCTGGGTGCCGACCAGCACGCCCCAGCCGAACGGGGTCTCCAGCGCCAGCCCGTCGGCACGCAGGAACTCCAGCGTCAGGGCCGATTCCGACACGTACGGAATCATGGCTTTGACCTGGGGTGGCATTTGATCGGCCACGGCCCACTGCACGTAGCCGAGGTAGCTCAGGCCGAACAGCACGATCGCGTCGCCGCACCAGGGCTGCTTCACCAGCCAGCCGAGGGTCGCCAGGCCGTCGGCCCGCTCCTGGCGCAGCGGGTCCATCACGCCGCCGGAGCCGAAGCCGCCGCGCACGCTCTGGATCAGCACCTGGTAGCCGCGCTCGGCGAGCGGGCGCGCGAGGAGGTTGCCGAACAGGCCGCTCCGGCCGTACGGGGTGCGGATCAGCGCGGTCGGCAGGCCGTCGCCGCCGGTCTTCGGCGCCCACCGGTCGGCCAGCAGGTCGACCCCGTCGTCCATCGGCACCCGCAGGTCCCGCTCGACCACGACGTCGCGGGTGGCCGGCGGGGGCAGTTCCAGCCGGCGCTGGAGAAGACGGCTGATCAGGCTCATCGGAGACCCTCCGGGTCGGGCATCAGGACGGACAGGGTGCGCAGCAGTCGATCGGTGAACGCCTCGGGGTCGAGCGGGTCGGCGGCATCGACGACCCACGCCGTGAAGAGGGCCGAGCCGCCACCGGCCAGGAAGGCGGCGAGGTCGTCGAGGACGGGCGGGGCGAGCCGGTCGCCGTACAGGTGCCGCATGCCCTGCCGGTTGACCGGCTGCATCAGGCCGGACAGTCCGCGATCCACCGCGAACGCGCACGAGCCGGTCAGCAGCGCCCGGTAGAAGACCCGGTGCTCGGCGAAGAACCGGGAGACCGCCAGCGTCCGCTCGCGTCCGCTGAGATTCCCCGCGCCGTCGGTCAGTCGCGGCAGCAACTCCCGCCTGGCCAGGTCGAGCGCCGCCGCCAGCAGCAGCGTGTCACGGTCGCCGAAGTGCTGATACACCAGCCGGCGGCTGACGTCGGCGGCCTCGGCGATGTCGGACAGCGTGACCGCCGCCGTGCCCCGCTCGACGACCAAAGCTATCGCGGCCCGCATCAGCGCGGCCCGCGATCGGCGTACCCGGCGGTCCTGCGCCGGCTCGACCACGGTGAGATCCACATCGAGATAATGCACATGTGTTACTAAAGAATCAAGTGTTCCGTTACGGCCATTGACACATTCGTAACACCGATGTCATCATCGCCACCCACCACCGTGTTTGCGTAAACATCCAGAGGCGCCAATGACCATCGGAGTCAGTAAGCTTCTCGCCCGCCCGCTGGCCGGGCTGATCATCGCGGCCGGCGCGCTGTTCGTCGTCGGCCACATGTCCGCCGCGAGCGCCGCGACCAACCAGATCAAGGGCGTCAACTGGGCGGACACCCGGGACAACTACAACACCGGCTGGGTCATCCCGGACGGGCTGGCCGCGGACATGTCCTACTCGCGGGTCTACTCGATCGCGAACGCCGACGTCCAGGCGTTCAAGAACAACCTCGGAGCCAACACCGTACGGCTGCCGATCAATCCACCCAGCGTCAGCGAGTCGTGGTGGGACAGCTACAAGGCGACCATCGACGCCTCGCTCGACAACGGCATGAACGTCATCATCTGCGCCTGGACCGAGAAGAACACGGTCGGCACGATCACCGACATGACCGCCTGGAACTCCATGTGGACGAAGGTGGTCGGCGCGTACGGAAGTAACGGAAAGGTCTACTTCCAGCCGCTGAACGAGCCCTTCGGATACTCGGCGAGCCAGTGGATCTCGGTCGCCTCGGGCTGGCTGTCCAAGTTCTCCAGCGTGCCCCGCGGGCGCGTGATCATCGGCGGCACCGGCTACGACGACAACGTCACCGCGGTCGGCGCCTCCTCGGCGCTCAGCGGGACGCTGCTGTCCCAGCACTACTACGCCACCTGGAACCCCAGCTTCACCCGCGAGTCGCAGTGGGTCGCCGACCTGAACAACCGGTTCGGCGGCTACCAGAGCCGCACCGTGGTGACCGAGTTCGGCGGCCCGATGACCACCGGGATCAACTACCTGGCCAACCACGACAACGGCGAGTACCAGTCGTACTTCGCCGCCGTCACCGACACCGCCCGGTCCGACAGCATGGGCACCGTGGTCTGGGCCGGCCTCAAGACCGGCGACAACTACTCGGTCGAGTACCACAGCGGCAGCACGCTGAAGAACAACAACAGCTCCGCCGTCACCCAGCTCCGCTGGGGCTGGGGCTACTGACCGCTGGGCTACTGAAAGAAGGGGAGCGATCAGGCGGCGGGCAGCCGAACCTCGAATCGGCAGCCCGCCCCGGTGTTCCGGACGCCGACCCGCCCGCCGTGCGCTTCCACCAGGCCGCGGACGATCGCGAGGCCGAGCCCGCCGCCGGTGCCCGGGCTCCGCGCCCGCTCGCCCCGGAAGGCGACGTCGAAGACCCGGTCGAGGTCGCCGTCGGGAATGCCGCCGCAGCTGTCGGAGACGGCCAGCCAGACGCCGTCCTTCTCCCGGCCGGCGTCGATGTGCACGGTGCCGTCGGCCGGGGTGTAACGGACCGAGTTGATGAGCAGGTTGCTGACGACGCGGGCGAGCTCGCGCTCGCCGCCTCGTACGGTCGGCCAGCCGGTCTCCGCCGCCACCAGGCTGATCCGCTTCCCGGCGGCGAGCGGGGCGACGCCGGCGATCGCGTCCGAGACCACCTCGCGCAGCGGCACGGTGGTCGGGATCAGGCGCAGCGCGCCCGCGTTGATCCGGGACAGCTCGAAGAGGTCGTCCACCAGCCGGGTCATCCGGTCGGTCTCGACCCGCAGCCGCCGGTGGTACTCGGCGACGGTCCGCGGATCGGCGACGACGCCGTCCTCGAGCGCCTCGGTCATCGCCCGCATCCCGGCCAGCGGGGTGCGCAGGTCGTGCGAGACCCAGGCGACCAGCTCACGCCGGCCGGCCTCGAGCCGCCGCTCGCGGTCGCGGGCCTGCTCGGCCCAGACCGCCGACGCGGCCAGCCGCCGGCCGAAGACCGCACCCACCGCCAGGCTGACCACCGCGGCGGCGCACACGGTGAGCAGGACGACCCGCAGGTCGTGGCCGGAGAGGAACATGGCGCCGGCGACGGTGACCACGCCGGCCACCACGGCGAGCACGGTCACCACCAGCAGCACCATGACGTGGGTGAGGATCGACCGGCCGCGCTGCAGCCGCAGCATCCCGGCGCCACCGACGCCGACGACCGCGCCGGCGGCGAGCGCGTAGAGGCCGATCAGCAGGGTGTCCTTCATGAGACCTCGTAGCGGTAGCCGACGCCCCACACGGTGAGGATCCGGCGCGGCTCGGCCGGATCGGCCTCGATCTTCTCGCGCAGGCGCCGGACGTGCACGGTCACCGTGGACTGGTCGCCGAACTGCCAGCCCCACACCCGGTCCAGCAGTTCGGCGCGCGACCAGGCCCGGCCCGGATGGCACAGCAGGAACATCAGCAGGTCGAACTCGCGCACGGTCAGCGACAGCGGCAGCCCGTTCAGGTCGGCCAGGCGCCGGGCGGTGTCGAGGGTCAGGCCGCCGTCGCGGATCATGGCGGGCGGCGGCGGATCCGCGGCCGGCGCCACGCGGCGCAACACCGACCGGATCCGCAGCACCAGCTCGCGCGGCGAGAATGGCTTGGTCACGTAGTCGTCGGCGCCGACCTCCAGGCCCAGGACCCGGTCGGCCTCCTCGCCCAGCGCGGTCAGCATGATCACCGGCAGGTCGGGCAGCTGCCGCCGCAACCGCCGGCAGACCTCGATGCCGTCGATGCCGGGCATCATCAGGTCGAGCACGACCAGGTCGGGGCGCTCGGCGGCGACGGCCGCCAACCCGTCGGCGCCGTCCCCAGCCAGCCGCACCTCGCAGCCGACCTGCTCCAGATAGCGCCGCACGACGTCGCTCACGGTCGGATCGTCGTCGACCACCAGCACCCGATGTCCCACCCCGCCACGCTACCCACCGCCGCGGTCCCGGGACCTTGCGAACTTCTTACGGACGACCGCCCGCACCCCCGAGATCAGCACGACGCCCAGCAGGATCAGAACGAAGTCTCTCCCATAGCGCAGCGGCAACACCGACGGATTGTCGGCCGGCCCTCCCGGACCCAGCACCAGCGGCAGCGCCACCACCCCGACCGAGGCCAGCACCAGCGCCACCATCCTCGTCCAGGAACCGGTTCGGGCGAGCAGGGCACCGGCCACGAGCACCAGCGGCATCCACAGCGCGTCGTGAACCACGAGCGCCACCGCGAGGAAGACCACTGCCCCGATTTCGTGCGAAACACCGACCATTGCGTACGCGATGACCAAGGCACCCGCCGAAACGAGCGCGACCCGGGTCCTCATCGCGCCGGAAGGACGGTGAGCCGCCCGACCCACTTGGTCTGCAGCACGCCGGGCCGGTTCGGCGCGATCAACCGCGCCGGATAGCCGTGATCGGGGTGCAGCACATCGCCGCCGAGCCGCAGCGCGATGAGGGTCAGCGGGTCGCGGACATGCTCCGCCGGCACGGTCGAGGTCCGGTAACGACCCCGCTGCTCGAGCGACTCGACGAGAACCGTGGATCGCTCCGGGTCGGCGCCGGCCAGCGTCACCAGGTCGCGCAGCCGGACGCCGGTCCACGTGGCGCCGGCGCTCCAGCCCTCGACGCAGGCGATCGGCAGGTGGACGGTGCGCTGCGGCATGGCGTTCAGCGCGGCGAGGCCGAGCGCGGTCTCGCCGGCCGGGCCGGCGAGAATCAGGCGATACGCGGCGGCGTCCAGAGCGATGCCGGCGCCCGCCGCGGTCTTGTTCACCGGTAGCCCTTGCGGTCCCACGTCCGGACGCCGGGGCGCGAGCAGGCCGAGACCGGAGAGTGGGCGGACCGTCTGGCCCACCGTGGTGACCGTGATCAACCCCACCGCGGCGGCGGCACCCCCCAGCAGACCGCGCCGGGTGAGCCGCTCACCGTCCGGCACCGGCCGGCCGGGACCGCGACGGCGCAGCGCCTCGCGGATCGCGGGCAACTGCACGCCGAGGTGGACCAGCAGGGCGCCAGTGACCAGCCAGGCCACCCAGTAGTGGCCGGTGGTGAAGAAGAACGGCATCGGGGCGTACCAGTGCGCGATGTTCAGGACTCCACTGAGCACCTGGAAGAGCGCCGCCGCCACCAGCAGCGCGACCCCGGCCCGTTCGGCGGCGTGCGCGATCGACCGGAGCGGCGGCCACGCGAACAGCCGCGGGTACACCGACCACAGCTTGACCCCGAGCAGCGGTACGCAGGCCAGTCCGGTAGCGACGTGCACGCCCTGGGTGACCCGGTAGAGCCAGACCGGCCGGGACGGCCACCAGAACCAGCCGGGCGGGTGCTGGATCAGGTGGCTGAGCAGCCCGGTGAGAAAGCAGACGGCGAAGGCGACGCCGAGCGCGACGCCGAGCTGGCTGGTCAGCCGCGCCGACCGCAGCCGCGACGGGAACGCCCCGGCCCGGAACGGCCCGCGCCGCAACGTCGCCGGCGGCGCCGGCAGCGGCTCGGTCAACCGGTGCCGCAGCCGCCGGGTCAGCGCGGTGACAGTGTCGCGAACCATCGGCCCGCCTCCGCCCAGGTCTCGAGCACCCGCATCGCCGTGGCGGCGGCGAGCGCGGCCACGTCGTCGACCGGCACCGAGGCCCACGCGAGCACGCCCTGCCCGCCCAGCCCGCCCTGGCCGCCCTGCCCGTCGTGGCCGCCGTGGCCGCCCAGCCCGCCCTGCCCGTCGTGGCCGCCGTGGCCGCCCAGCCCGCCCTGGCCGCCCAGCCCGTCGTGGCCGCCGTGGCCGCCCTGACCGCCGTGGCCGTCCTGCCCGTCGTGGCCGTCCTGCCCGTCGTGGCCGCCCTGACCGCCGTGGCCGCCCTGACCGCCGTGGCTGCCCTGACCGCCCTGCAGCACCGCCGTCCCCGACCAGCCGGCGGTGCCCGGGGCGGTCACCTCGACGTGCACCCGGCCGGCGGCCGCGAGCAGGCGACGACACCGGCGCAGCAGCCGGGCGGGGTCGCCGCCGATGCCGATGTTGCCGTCGGCGAGCAGCACGTGCTGCCAGCGGCCGGCCCCGGGCAGCGGCTCGAAGACGTCCCGGCGCAGCGCGGCGGCACCGCGGCGGCGGGCCAGCCGCACGGCGGTCGCGCTGATGTCGATGCCGAGCACGGGACAGCCCCGGCGGGCCAGTTCGCCGGCGAGCCGGCCGGGGCCGCACCCGACGTCGAGGGTCGGCCCGGTGCAGCGGGCGAGCAGTCCGCCGTCGCCCGGCAGGTCGTCCCGGCACCAGGCCACCGGGTCGAAGCGCTGCTCCCGGCCGGTGCGGTGGCGGATGGTGACCGGGGCGGCCCGGCGGAACAGGGCGTCGAACACCAGGGCCGCGCTCACCCGGCCACCACGGCCGGGACCTCGGCGGCGACCACGCGGGGGAAGCGTCGTCCCGGCGGGCACAGGGCGGCCACGGCGTGCGCGTCGGGCGCGGTGTCGACGTCGCGCAGCACCGGCAACTCCGTCACGCGCAGGCCCCGGGCGAGCAGTGCGGTACGCGTACACAATCCGGTTGTCGAAGTTGAAGTTGGTATGTCGCCCAGCACCGTGGCGTGCTCGGGCTCGCGCAGGCCCAGCGCCCACCAGCCGCCGTCCTCGGCCGGGCCCAGCACCGCATCCGGCCCGCCGGGCTCGCTCAGCAACCGCAGTGCCGCATCGAGCAGACCGGCGGTCAGCTGCGGGGTGTCCATGCCGATCAGCAGCGTCGCCGTCCCCGGCGTCCGTGTGTCGGCGAACGCGTTGGCGATCCGCTCGCCCAGCGGCCCGCCGCGCTGTACCCCGCTCCGCCAGCCGGGCGGCGCCGCCAGCGGGACGTCGGTGACCAGCACGCGCTCGGCGGCGACCGACACGCGGACCGCGTCGAGGGTGTCGGCCAGCGCGGCGCAGGCCACCCAGGCGGCCTGCTCGGGCGTGCACGGCGGGCACAGGCGGGTCTTGACCCGGCCCGGAACCGGCACCTTCGCGAGCACCACGACGCGGCTCATCGGGCCAGCACCCGGCTCATGTCGCGGATCGCGCGGGCGGTGCCCAGCACCGATCCGGTCACCTTCGAGCGGGTGCCGGCGGCCCGCGGCAGGTACGCCACGTCGATCTCGGCGACCCGCCAGCCGGCCCGCCCGGCCGCGATCAGCAGTTCGAGCGGATAGCCGAACCGCCGGTCGCGCAGGCCCAGCGAGAGCAGGTCGTCGCGGCGGACCGCCCGGATCGGCCCGATGTCGTGCACGGCCAGGCCGGTCGTGCGGCGCAGCCGCCGGGCGAGGACGGCGTTGCCGGCCCGCGCGTGCAGCGGCCACACGCCCGGCGCGGCCGGCCGGCGGCGGCCGGTCCCCAGCTCGGCCTCGCCCGCGCGCACCGGCCGGGCCACCGCCGGCAGCTGCGCCGGATCGAACGAGCCGTCGGCGTCCATCACGCACAGCACGCCGTCGTCCGGATCGGCGGCGAGCACGCCGGCGTGCACCGCGGCGCCGTAGCCGGGCTCGGCCACGGTGATCACCTCGGCTCCGCAGGCTCGGGCGACCGCCGCCGAGCCGTCGGTCGAGCCGTTGTCGACCACGATCGGCCGATAGCCGGCCGGCATCCGGGCCAGCAGCGCGGGCAGGGCCGGGGCCTCGTTCCGGCAGGGCAGCACCACATCGGTCATGGTCCCGACGCTAGGAACGAGCGGCCCGGAAAAGGCTTACGCGGCGATGACGAACCCTTACGAACCCATGACGCGCACCCCGCCCGGCCCGGCCGCGCCCTAGCGTCGGCACCCGTGACTCGCGTACTCGTGACCGGCGGCGCCGGTTTCATCGGATCCCATGTCGTGCACGCGCTGACCGCCGCCGGCTGCGAGGTGACCGTCCTCGACCGCGGTCACCCGGCCGCGCACCGCGACCCGCTGCCCGCGGAGATCGCCGGCGCCCCGGTGTCGGCGGCCGATCTGCGCGATCCGGCGGCGGTCGATGCCGCGCTGGCCGGCGTGGACGTGGTCGTCCACCAGGCCGCGATGGTCGGGCTCGGGGTCGACCTGGACGACCTGCCCGAGTACGTGGGCTGCAACGACCTCGCGACCGCCGTGCTGCTGGCCCGGATGGCCCGGGCCGGGGTGCACCGGCTCGTGCTGGCCGGCTCGATGGTGGTGTACGGCGAGGGCGGCTACTCCTGCGCCCGGCACGGCCGGGTCCGGCCCGGTCCGCGGGAGGTCGCCGATCTCGCCGCGGGCCGCTTCGAGCCGCCCTGCCCGCGCTGCGGGGAGCCGCTGGCGCCGGAGCTGGTCGGCGAGGACGCCGCGCTCGACCCCCGCAGCGTCTACGCCGCCACCAAGGTCGCCCAGGAGCACCTCACCGCCGCCTGGGCCCGGCAGACCGGCGGCGCCGTGGCGGTGTTGCGCTACCACAACGTCTACGGGCCGGGGATGCCGCGGGACACCCCGTACAGCGGCGTCGCGGCGATCTTCCGGTCCGCGGTGGAGGCCGGCCGGTCGCCGCGGGTCTTCGAGGACGGCGGTCAGCGCCGCGATTTCGTCCACGTCCGGGACGTCGCGGCCGCGAACCTCGCGGCGGTCGCGGCCACCGGGGCGCTCGACGGCTGGCGGGCGTACAACGTGGCCTCCGGGCGACCGGCCACCGTGGGCGAGGTCGCCGGGCGGCTGGCCAAGGCGGCCGGCGGGCCGGAGCCGGTGACCAGATGAGCCCGGCCCCCGACCGCCCGGCCGCGCGGATGAGCCCGGCCCCCGACCGCCCGGCCGCGCGGATGAGCCCGGCCCTCGACCGCGCCTCCGCACGGATGAGCCGGGCGCGAGCCGATCGTCTCGCCGCAGCGGGGGCGGCCGCACTGTTCGTCGTCGCAGCCGTCGCGGGCACGTTGCTGGGGCTGGCCGGCCACCCGGTCCACGCGGGCGCCGCTCCCCTGTTCGCCCACTGGCTGCCGCACGTCGGCCCGGGCACCCCGCTAGCCGTCGCGGTGGCGGTGCTGGTCTGCCGGTACGGCCCCTGGCTGGCCGCCCGGCTGCGGTGGCGGCCGCTGCTGGCGGTCTCCTACCTGACCGCCCTCGCCTGGACGCTGTCGCTCGCGCTGGTCGACGGCTGGCAGCGCGGGGTGGCCGGCCGCCTCACCACCCGCCCCGAGTACCTGACCGAGGTGCCCGGCGTGACCAGCGTGCCCGCGATGCTGCGCGGCTTCACCGGCCGCATCCTGGACCACCAGCCGGACTCGTGGACCACCCACGTCGCCGGCCATCCGCCGGGCGCCCTGCTGGTCTTCGTCGGGCTCGACCGGCTCGGCCTCGCCGGCGGCGCCTGGGCCGGGCTGCTGTGCGTCGCGGTGGGCGCGCTCACCGCGGTCGCCGTGCCGGCCACCATGCGCCTGACCGCCTCGGAGCGGGCCGGGCGGGCGGCGGCTCCCTTCGTGGCCCTGTTCCCCGGCGCGATCTGGGTGGGTGTCTCTGCGGACGGCCTGTTCGCCGGCGTCACCGCGACCGGGATCGCCCTCCTCGCGTACGGCATGGCCCGGAGATCCGTGCCCGCGGCCGTCACCGGCGGCCTGCTGCTCGGCGCGAGCGGGTACCTCTCGTACGGCCTGGTATTGATCTTCGTGATCGTGGCGGCCGTCGTGCTCGCCGTTCCGGGCGGCCGTCGCCTGGCATGGTGGGCGGCGGCCGGCGCGGCCGTCGTGGTGGCGGCGTTCACCGCGGCGGGCTTCGACTGGCTGACCGGCTACCACCTCGTGACGCGGCGCTACTACCAGGGCCTGGCAGCCCAGCGCCCGTACGCGTACTGGGTCTGGGCGGACCTCGCGGCCGTCGCCGTCGCCGCCGGCCCGATGGGCGCTGTGGTCCTTCGCCGCGCGACCCGGGCGCTCCGTCGCCGGACCGTGCTGGGCGGCGCCTGGCTGCTGCCGCTCGCCGCCGCGACCGCGATCCTCGCCGCCGACGTCAGCGGCTACAGCAAGGCCGAGGTGGAGCGGATCTGGCTGCCCTTCGCGGTGTGGCTGATGGCCGGCGCCGCGCTCGTGCCCGGCCGGCCGCGCCGCCACTGGCTGATCGCGCAGGCCACGGTCGCCCTGATCGTCAACCACGTCCTGTTCACCGTCTGGTGACCGCGGTCCGGTGGCGACCGGCCGTTACAGTCCCGTCATGTCTGCGGTTTGGCGCCCCGGCGATGTCGTCCTCGGCCGGTACGAGGTGAAGGCCGTCCACGAGAACGGCGGGATGGGCCTGGTCTACCGGGTGCGGCACCGCCGCTGGAACACCGACCTCGCCATCAAGGTGCCGCGCCCCGGCGTGCTGAGCGAGCCCACCTTCCGGAAGCAGTTCGTGGCCGAGGCCGAAACCTGGGTCGGCCTCGGCACCCACCCGCACGTGTGTACCTGCCACTACGTCAGCGTCGACGACGGCGTCCCCCGCGTCTTCGCCGAATATCTCGAGGGCGGCAGCCTGCGCGACTGGATCGACGACCGCCGGCTCTACCGCGGCGACCCGATCGCGGCGCTGGCCCGCATCCTCGACCTGACCATCCAGATCTGCTGGGGCCTCGACCACGCGCACGCCAACGGGCTCATCCACCAGGACGTCAAGCCGGGCAACATCCTGCTCGACGCCGACGGGCAGGCCAAGGTCACCGACTTCGGCCTGGCCCGGGCCGCCGGCGCCCTGGTGACCGCGCCCGCCACCCCGACCAGCCCGGCCACCGTCACGATGATCGCCACGGCCGGCGGCCTGACCCCCGCGTACGCCTCCCCGGAGCAGGTGGCCGGCGCGAAGCTGACCCGGCGTACGGACGTCTGGAGCCTCGCGGTCGTCGTCCTGGAGATGTTCACCGGCCGGCTCACCTGGCCGTTCGGGCCGATGGCCGGCGCCGCCCTGGCCGACCACCTGGCCCGCCCGCCCCAGCCGCATCTGCCGCCGATCCCGGCCCCCCTCGCCGATCTGCTCGGCCGCTGCTTCCAGGACGACCCGGCGCAGCGCCCCGCGCGGATGGCCGACCTCGCCGCCGAACTCGCCCAGATCCACCAGGAGACGCTCGGCCGGCCGTATCCGCGCGCCGCGCCCCGCCAGGCCGAACTCCGGGCCGACGAACTGACCAACCGCGGCCTGTCCCTGCTCGACCTCGGCCGCACCGCCGAGGCGGAGGAGGCGTTCGCCGCGGCCCTCGCCGCCGACCCGCAGCACATCGAGGCGACCTACAACGCCGGCCTGCTGCGCTGGCGGCAGGGGCAACTCTCCGACACCGCCCTGCTCACCTCCCTCGACACCGTGCGCGCCACGCTCGGCGACCCGTGGCCGGCCCGCTACCTGATGGCCCAGGTCCACCTCGAACGCGGCGACCTGGCCGCGGCCTCGACGCTGCTGGCAGACGCCGGCGACGACCCCGACGTGTCGGCCGCCCTGGCGGAGGTACGTGCCATGGTCGGCAGCGACGCCCTGGCCGGCTTCGACGACCACGGCACGGCGGTGACGAGCGTGGCCGTGTCCGCCGACCGCCACGTCGCGGTCACCGGTGACGCCGCCGGCCTGCTCCGGGTCTGGGACTTCGACGAAGAACCAGGCTTGCGGTACGCCGTGACCGCGCACGAAGACGCGGTGCTGGCGGTCGCGGTCAGCGCCGACGCGAAGGTGGCCGTCTCGGTCGGGGCCGACGGCACCGTCCGCGTCCGCGACCTCGAGCGCGGCGGCTGGCGCCGGCGACGGCGCGAGCTCACCCTGGCCGGGCACACCGACGCGGTTACCCGGGTCGCGATCACCCACGACGGCCGCCGGGTGCTGACCAACGACGGCGAGACCGTCCGGGTCTGGGACGCGGGCAACGGCCGCTGCCTGCGGGTCCTCACCGGACACACCGGGCGGGTGGCCGTCGTGGGCGTCAGTGCCGACGGGCGGCAGGCGATGTCGGTCGCCGGTGACGGGACCGTCCGGCACTGGGACCTGGAGACCGGCGCCTGCCTGCGGGTACTGCCCGGTCCCGAGTGGATCGGCCACGGCGGGGTCAGCGCCGACGGGCGGCTCGGCCTGGCCGCCAGCCGGAAGACCGGCGCCCACCTGTGGGACCTGCCGGCGGGCCGGCTGCTGCGCACCGTCGAGGCGCATGCCGACGTGCAGATGGCGTTGCGCCCGGCGCCCGCCGCGATCAGCGCCGACGGGCGCCGCATGATCACCGCGGGCCGGTACCACACCTTCCGGGTGTGGGAGACCGCCACCGGCCGCTGCCTGCGCACCTACACCGGGCACGAGGCCGAGGTCTGGGCGGTCGCGCTCACCGGCGACGGCCGGTTCGCCGCCACCGCCGACCGCGGCGGCGTCCTGCGGTGGTGGCGGCTGCCTGCGGCGCACACCAGCCCGTACCGGCTGTGCCGGCCCCGCACCCACGTCGAGCTCAGCGGCCTGCGGAACCAGGTCGACGCGCTGCTGGCCCAGGCCGAGCAGGACCTCGCGGCCGGCCGCTACCCGGCCGCGCACACCCTGCTCAGCACGGCCCGGGCCACGCCCGCCTACGAACGGGAACCTCGCGTCCTGGACGCCTGGCGGCGCCTCGGCCGGCACGCCACCCGGGCCGGGATCCGCGCGGTCTGGCCGGTACGCACGCTGACCGACGCCGCCGGCATCACCCGGGGCGTCAGCCTCGACGCCGACGGGACGCACGCGCTGACCGCCAGCGACAACGCCGTCCGCCTCTGGCGCACCGACGGCACCGGCGCGTACCTCGAGCACGACACCGGCGACTCGCCCTCGACCGCGTCGCTGAGCGCCGACGCGACCGTCGGCCTGACCGCCGGCAAGCGCCTGCACGTGTGGGACGCGCGCACCGGCGAGCTGCGGCGCTCCTTCGGCGGGCACACCCACTACGCCGTGCTCAGCGTCCACCTCGCCGGCGAGGGCCGGCTGGCGGTCTCCGGCGGGGGCGACAACGCCGTACGGCTGTGGGATCTCGAGATCGGCAAGCAGGTACGCGCCTTCGAAGGGCACCGCACGAGGGTGACGTCCGTCCGGTTCGGACCCGGCGAACGGCAGATCGTGTCCGCGGGCGCCGACGGGCACGTACGCCTGTGGGACGTGGCCGGCGGCGAGTGCCTGCAGGTGTTCGCGGGCCATCGGGGCTCCGTCGCCACCGCCGTCCTGACCCCCGGCGGCGAGACCGTGGTCTCCGGCGGCGAGGACGGCACGATCCGCCGGTGGGACGCGGCGACCGGCGAGTGCCTGAGCATCCTCGAAGGGCACACCGGCTCGGTCAACGAGCTGGCCCTCAGCGGCGACGGCCGGTTCGCCGCGTCGGCGGGCCACGACAACACCGTACGGCTGTGGGACCTGGAGGCGGGCCGCTGCCTGCACACGGTCGACGGGCACACGTATCCGGTGTGGTCGGTGTCGTGGAGCGGCGACGGCCGGTACCTGCTGTCCGGCAGCCACGACCGCGGCATCCGCCTCTGGGAGATCGACTGGGAGCTGGCGTAGCGTCGGTCTCATGGAGACGTTCGGGCGCGACGGCATGCGATTCCCGGTGCTGGACGAGGGACCGGCGGACGCGGAGACGGTCGTGCTCCTGCACGGCTTCCCGCAGAGCGCGCGATCGTGGAGCGGCGTCTCCCGGCGGCTGGTCGCGGCCGGTTACCGGGTCCTCGCGCCCGAGCAGCGCGGCTACGCTCCGCAGGCCCGGCCGAGGTCCCGGCGGGCCTACCGGCTCCACGAGCTGGTGGCCGACGTCGTGGCCCTGATCGATGCCGCGGGCGCCGACCGGGTTCATCTGGTGGGCCACGACTGGGGTGGCGGGGTCGCCTGGATGGTCGCCGCCACCAGGCCGGATCGCCTGCGTACGCTCACCGCGGTCTCCGCGCCGCACCCCCGCGCGCTGGTCACCGCCATGCGGAGCAGCCCCCAGGTCCTGCAGGCCTGGCACGTGCTGTTCTTTCAGCTGCCGTGGCTGCCCGAGGCCGCGTTCCGCGCCCGGGGCGGGCGGCTCGCGGTGGCCCTGCTCCAGCATTCCGGCCTGGACGAGCGGGAGGCGAGGGCGTACGTCGAACGGCTCACCGCCGACCCGGGCGCCCTGTCCGCCGCGCTCCGGTGGTACCGCGCCCTGCCCCTTGACGTCTCGACCGGCCGCGCGGCCGGCGCGATCACCGTCCCGACGACGTACGTCTGGAGCACGGGCGACGTCGCCCTCGGCCGCCGGGCCGCGGAACTGACCGGCCGGTGGGTGACCGGCCCGTACGACTTCAAGGTGCTCGACGGCGTCTCGCACTGGATCCCGGAACAGGTCCCGGAGGAACTGGCCGACTGCATCCTGCGACGGATCACGAGCTGAGCCGGACCGGCCGCCGTTGCATCAGGACGGTGGCCGAGAGAACGGCGTCGATCGGGAAGTACGCGGTGACCTGGCAACCGAACGGGGCGGCCGCGACGGTCACGTCGTAGTGCACCGGACGCGGCTGGTCCCAGTGGATGCGCACCCCGTCCCGGCCGGCGCCGAGCAGTTCGTCCAGCTCGTCCCGGCCGGGGCCGGCGGGCATCGGGGTGACCCGCAGGGCGGTGAGCGTCCCGTCCTCCTCGCTGACCTCGACGCGGCCGGTGCCGGCCGGCGGCGGGGTCAGCAGCCGGTACCCGATGGCGTCGGCGAGCGCCCCGGTCAGGCCGAGCGCGGCCAGGATCGTCGCGGTGGGACCGGCCGGGATCACGCACAGCCGCCGGGCCCAGTCGGCGAGCACGAGGGCGTCGACGCGTCCCCGGCGGGTCTGCTCGGCGGCGGCCACATGCAGCACGGCATCGGGGACGGCGGGTCGCTGCCAGCACGCCGGCCAGTCCTCCAGGTCCAGCGCCGGACGATCGTCGACCAGCAGGGTGTAGAGCGGTTCGGCGGGGAAGTCGTTGACCCGGATCGTCAGCCGGGCGCCGCCGTGCGTCGCCAGGTAGGGGAACTCGCCGTCACCGCTGCGCGTCCACGCGATCGGCTGCCCCGCCAGATCCTCCACCACCCCGACGTTGCCGCACCGGCCGCGCGCTGTCGAGCGAGATCCGGGCGGCGATCGACCATGACCCACGTCACACCGGCCGCGGCCGGGACGACATAAGGTACTGTCGAGTAGTAACCGGAAGAAAACCCTCCATGCTGCCGCGCCCGGCCGAGGAGTGTCCCATGGCTACCAGCGAGATGTCCGACCTGCGCCAGTTCCCGGTGATCCGTACCTGTCCGTACACCCCGCCCACCGAGTACCGCGAGCTCGCCCGCGACGAGCCGATCGCCCGGGTCGGGCTGCCCGACGGCGGCTGGGCCTGGGCGGTGAGCCGGCACGAGCACGTACGCCAGGTCCTCAACGACCCCAGCTTCAGCGCCGACCGGTCCCATCCGGACTTCCCCAGCCAGGCGCCGGCCGGCCAGAAACCGCAGCGGCTCGACGAGGCGGACCGCACGATCCTCACCATGGATCCGCCGGAGCACGGCCCCGCCCGCCGCGCGGTGCTCGGCGAGTTCACCGTCCGCCGGATCAACGCGCTGGTCCCCGAGATCCAGCGGATCGTCGACGAGCAGATCGACCAGCTCCTGGCCGGGCCGCAGCCGGCCGACCTGGTCGAGACCCTGTCGCTGCCGGTGCCGTCGCGGGTGATCTGCGCGATGCTCGGCGTGCCGTACGCCGACCATCCGTTCTTCCAGGTCAACACGGCCGCGATGATCAAACGGGACACCCCGATGCCGGAGCGCCGGGAGGCCTTCGACCGGATCCGCGGCTACATGTCCGACCTGATCGCCACCAAGGAGGCGGACCCGCCCGACGACCTGCTCGGCCGCCAGATCCGGCAGCGGCGGGCCGAGGGCGCGTACGACCGCCGCTCGCTGGCCGCCCTCGGGTTCCTGCTGCTGGTCGCCGGGCACGAGACGACCGCCAACATGATCTCGCTGGGCACCCTCAAACTCCTCGACGACCCGGAGCAGCACGCGAAGCTGCGGGCCGATCCGGAGCGTACGGCCGGGGCGGTCGAGGAGATGCTGCGCTACTTCACCATCGCGGACAGCGCGGTGGCCCGGCTGGCCACCGCCGACACCACGGTGGGCGACGTGACCATCCGGGCCGGCGAGGGCGTGCTCCTGCTCGGCCTGGTCGCCAACCGCGACCCCGACGTGTTCCCCGACCCGGATGCCTTCGACGTCGAGCGCCCGGCCCGCCACCATCTGGCCTTCGGTTTCGGCCCGCACCAGTGCCTCGGGCAGAACCTGGCCCGCGTCGAGCTCCGGGTCGTCTTCGACGCGCTGCTACGCCGGGTGCCCACGCTGCGGCTCGCCGCCGGCGTCGCCGACCTGCCGATCAAGAGCGACGCGTCGATCTTCGGCCTGTACCAGCTGCCGGTGGCCTGGTGACCACCATGAAGATCGTCGCGGACACCACCCGCTGCGTCGGCGCCGGCCAGTGCGTCCTGACCGAGCCCGACCTCTTCGACCAGTCCCCAAAGGACGGCACCGTGATCGTCCTGGACGACGACCCACCGCCGGAACTGCACCGAGCCGCCCGCGAGGCGGCCCTGGTCTGCCCCAGCCAGGCGCTGTCCGTAGAGGAGTGACCGCGGGGCTCATCCACCCCCGGATCCGCTGCTCCCCCGGCCGACGGCATTCGTCCTGACGGTGCCGTTGCCGACCTTGCCGGTAGCCGGACTTCGGTGTGAGGCCGGACCTTGCCCTCAAAGTGGCAGGTGGTCTGGCCGAAGGCTGGTGCAGCTAGGAACGGACCGACTGCCGACTGAGTGTCTTCTCACCCACCGACAGCAGCGACCGGACGTCCGCGGGCCATGCGGTGACGTCCTCGCCGTGCCGGTGCCGCAGGGCCAGGACGACGCGGTCCAGTCCGAACGCGAGGCACGCGCTGTGCGCCACCCGCCCGTCGGCGTCGGTGATCGCGAAGACCTCGCCGAAATGATCCTTGTGGTAGTTGGCCGAGGCGACCGCCTGGGTGATCCCGTCCGACACGGCGACCGCCAGCTCCCACTTGAGCTGCTGCGACCGCTGGTTGGCGGCGAGCAGCCCGCCGGTCCGGCCGAAGAACGGATCGTTCGCGGCGACGACCTCGACGGCCAGCCCGAGCCGCCGCAGGAACTCGGCGGCCGAGGCCAGCATGCGATCCCGCCAGGCGTCCGTCGCGGCGGCTCGGCCGAGGCAGACCACCTCGTACATCCGGAACGACCGCAGCCGGCCGGTCTCGGCGGTGGCCTCGCCGCGGAAGCAGGTCGCCTCCACGCTGGTGAGGACCTCGGAGGACACGGAGTCGCCGCAGTACAGCGGATAGAGGTGGTGACAGGCGGCTGGGGTGAGCACCAGGTCGCTCGGTGCGACCGGTCCGCCTCGGGGCGCCGCGTAGACGCTGCCCAGCAGGTGTGGGAAGGACTCCCGGTAGCCCACCTGGTCGATGGTCCGGGCGGCGATGACCGGCGGCGCGACGTAGTGTTCGTTGCCAGGTTCGCTGAACCGGTTGTCGATGGCGAAGCGCAGTCCGTCGAGAAGACGCCCTTCCGTCCGGGAGGTCAGCGGCGCTCCGGAGGCTGTCACCGTTCACCCCCGGACAGCAGGAGCATTCTCGAGTTGGCCGACAGCAGCCGCCCGTTCCCGATCATCAGGGGCGCCGAGCAGGCGTCCCGCAGAATCCGAGCCACCGAGTAGGGACCGTCCTCGGTGAAGCCGGCCATCCCGCAGACGCCCAGAGCCATCCGCGCGACGTCGACGGCGCCCTCGGACGCCGCTACCTTGAGCGCGTTCAGCTCCACCGAACGAGACAGGGTGGGCTCCTTGCCGGAGCGCAGGACCGGCTCGAGCGCCTGGACCGCAGCATCGAGCTGGGCCCGGATGCCGGCCAGCCGGATGTGCGCGCGGGCGAGCGCCGGGTCGTCGACGATGGTCGCGTCGCGGCTCCGCCGGCGTGTGCAGCAGACCGCCCGGTCGACCGCCTCGGTGGCCAGGCCCACCCATACTCCCGCCCAGAGCAGATGGGACAGCGGAACCATCGTGCGGGCCGCCACCTCCCGGAACGGGACGGGGAAGACCTGGTCCCGATCGAAGGCGGCGGCGAGGTCGAACGCCGGGCTGCAGGTGCCGCGCATGCCCAGGGTGTTCCAGTCGCCGACCTTCTCGAGCCGCACCTGAGGCCGACTGACCAGCACCGCGACCTGGTTGCCCGGGTCGGCGTCCGGGGCGGCCCGGGCGGTCACCAGGAACGCCTCCGCGTACGCCCCGTACGAGACGGTGCTGCCCCGCTTGACCAGGGTCCGCTCGCGATCCCCGGCGGCGTCGGCCTGGACGCCGGCGTGGCTCTGGCGCAGATCGCCACCGGACTTGGGTTCGCTCGTCACCGAGGCGATCAGCCACTGGCCGCGCAGGACGGGTTCGAGCATCGGCGACGCCGGGTGATGGCGTACCAAGCAGGCCAACTGCACCTGGTGCATGGCCCACACCATTGCGCTCGCGCCGCAAGCGCGGCCGAGCCGCACGGCGACGGAGACGAGCTCGGCGAGGGTCAGCCCCGGTCCGCCGAGGTCTTCCGGCGCGACGGCGTTGAGCAGGTTCCGCTCGCGGAGGGCGGCCAGCGTCTCGGCCGGGAACCGTGCCTCCCGGTCCACCTCGGCCGCCGCCGCGGCGGCGCGTTCCGCGACGTACCGAAGGTCGTCTTCCCTCTCCCTCGCCTGCTCGGCGGCGGAAGCGTGGCCGGGCGCGGCCGACATCTCGGTGGTCATCGCGCCGCCGTTCCCCGGGCGCCGAGCACCGCGGACAAAGCGGCGGCGATGGCGTCGATGCTGGCGAAGGTCTCCCGCGTGAGTGCCTCGTCGGGGAACTCCACCGCGAAGTGGTCCTCCAGCCGCACCATCACCTGCACACTGGTCATCGAGTCCATGCCGGCGCTCCACAGGTCGGCGTCGGCCGGCAACGTGTCCACGATGCCGGCCAGCTTCGGAACGGTCCTGAGCACCGCTCTCGTCTCCTCGCGCATTTCCCCTCCTCGGTTCGCGCGCACACCGGCGCGTCTGATCGGTCAGGAACCCAGTTCGGCCAGGGCGCCCACCGTGATGTCCCCAGCGCCGGCCGCGGCGGTGAGCAGCGTGAGCACCTCGCCCGCCAGCGACTCGGCCTCGGCCAGCCCGGCCGGACCGCCACCGGCGAAGGCGCGGGCGGTCGTCCGGTCGGACGCGAAGGCGAACCGCATGGTGGTGACGCTGAGGTCGTGGGCCGGCCGGAACGGTCCATGGGTGACCACGGCGCGCGGCTCGGCCGGCGCCGGGCCCGACGTGCCCTCCTCCATCCAGACGTGCAGCTGCACATAGTCGACGCCGTCCGCCAGCAGCGCCTGACCCAGCTCGGGCACCTCGCACACCAGGTCACCGACGCTGCGGACGGCGTTGCGGAAACTCCGCCAGGACCGCGACATCGTCGACTTGAGGTAGGTCGTGACGCTCTGGTCCGGGTCGACCCGGCAGACGATGGGGCGGTCATGCGCGAAATAGCCGACGGCCGATTCCAGGCCCGGCTGCTGCCGGTTGGAGACCGGGGTGAACAGCGCGATGCGCGAACGCCCGGTGCGCCGCCAGATCGCCAGGCCGGCGAGGGCCGCCAGCACCGCGAACGGCGTTACCCCGCAGGCGCCGCTCAGCGCGTCCACGCAGGCGCGCAGGCGTGGGCCCGGATACCAGAGATCCACTTGGGAGCAGGTGAGTTCCGCGTCGTTGCCGGGGCGAGGCACCAGTCCGGACAACGGTTCCACCCCGTCGAGGGCCGTACGCCAGTAGCTCGCCTCTCGATCGTCCGACGCGGCGGCCCGGGCACGGTCGCGGCACAGCCCGGCGAAGCCCGACGGCGGGCCGGCGTCCCCGCCGTTCACCAGCGCGGTCAGTTCCTCGGCCGCGACGCGGGCGGAGTACCCGTCGCAGACGAAGTGGTCGAGATTGACCAGCAGGTGCCGGTCCCGCCCATCGGCCGACTCGACCAGCTCATGGCTGGCCCGGCCGGCCACCGACCGGTCCTGCGGGACGTTCCGCAGCTCGGCACGACGTCTGGCCAGCTCCTCGCCGACGTCCTGCCCGTCGGTCAACCGCCGTACGGTCAGCGCCGGCACTGTGTCCTCCACGGACTGCACGAACTGCGAGTGCCCGACCAGCCGCGTACGCAAGGCCTCCTGACGCCGATGCAGCCGGCGGACGGCCGCCCGGACGTCGGACTCCGGGATCCGCTCTGGGACCGGAACGCGCACCGTCATGTTGTGGAAGATGCCGGGCCCGAACAACCCTTCCAGGAAGAGCATGCTGCGTTGTTCCGGGGAAAGCGCGAAGTACGCCATCGCGAGCCACTCCGTTCAGGGACAGTTCCAGAAGAAGAGCAGGTTCTGTATCGCCAGCGCCTCCCAATCGCTGAGCCCGATGCCGCAGCCGCGCAGTTCCCTTTCCAGTTCGTCGCCGTCGAGGCCGGCGAAGCCGTCGCCGCGGCTCAGCGTGCGCAGCAGGGTGAGCAGGCGCCACCACAGGAGCCCACGCAGACCGTACGGATCCTCCGGGCCGGAAGGCGCAAACGGCGCCGACAGACCCTCCAGCACATCGCGCTCGGCGGCGAGGACCTCCTGGACGACCTTCTCCCGCGGGCCGATGCCGGACTCTCGCGCAAGCCGGTCCAGCGCGGCGCGCAGGCCGTCGGCGATCGCCCGGCACGCCCGCCGGGTCTCCGGCGGCGAAACGGGGTGGTTCTCCAGCATCCGGGTCGCGCGGAGCTTGACGGTCAGGAAGATGGCGAAGGGGTCGTCGTCGGCCGCCGAGGGACGGATCGCGTCCAGCGCCGCGGTGATCGGGTCGTCGCCGGGCGCCGGGCCACCGGCGATGCGGCCCACGGCGGCCCGCACCTCGCTCTTGCCGAAGTAGAGCAGGGACTCCCGCAGGACGCCCACGCCGTCGTCCGAGCTGTGCATCAGCGCCAGAATCTTGGAGAAGCTGCGCAGCTCGCCGCGGATGGACTGCGGACTCGCCTCGCGCGGCTGGGAAGCGCCCTTGAGCCGGGCCAGCCGACCGGGTGCATCGCCGTCCGGGTGGTGCAGCAGCAGCGCCAGCGAGGCGCCGAAGCCCAGGCCGCGGCGGGTGAGGAACCAATGCGTACGCTGGTTGTCGAAGACCTTGCGGCGATAGCCGTACTTGTAGAGCTCCTCGATCTCGTCGTCGCCGAGGTATTTCACCCGCCACGCCAGGACCCGGAATCCCGCCCGGGTCACCCGGTCGACGACTTGCTCGTGCAGCCCCCGGTGAATGGCGTCGGGCGTGACGATCATGAATGCGACCTGGTCGGCCGCGCCGCTCAGGCCGGCGGCGCCCAGGTCGGCGAGGTCGGTCGGGGACAGCGGGTAGTCGGGCAGCCGGGCGGCATCCCGTACGAGGTCGCCGAAGGTCAGGGACACGAATGGGCCTCCCTATGCGGTGGGGCGGTAGAAGAAGAACAGGCTTTCGAGCGCCGTGAGTTCCAGAGCGCTGAGGGGCACGCCCAGCGCCTCCAGCACGGCGGCGAACTGAGCGAAGGGAAGCTGCGGATACGCGGCGAAATCCGCCAGCAGACGCAGGCAGGCCAGCGCCGACGCGGGCGCGAACCGGGCCGGATCCGCGGTGGCCCCGAGTATCCCCGCCTCCTCCTTCAGCAGCCCGGCGATCGCATCGGTCTCCGCGAGGAATCCCGGGTTCTCGGCGACGACCGCGTCCGCGGCGTCGTATACCGGCAGCAGGTGCTCGACCACGCCCGGCCGGTCGGCGGCGATCTCGATCAGCAGCCGGCGCTTGACCCGGTACAGCAGCCGGTACTGCTCGATGCGGCTCATCTCGGCCGGCGCGGCGTAGGAGCGAAGCGCCCCGACCTCCGCCGCGGACACCGCGGGACGGTCGAAAAGCTCCTCGATCCGGCCGGGCTCGAAGAACACCGAGGCCTCGTACACCATGCTCAGCAGATCGTCGGAGCTGTGCAGCAGGGCGAAGGTCTTGTTCGGCGTCCGATAGGCGTTGCGCAGCGTCCCCGGCTCGGCCAGCAGGGGATCGGACCGGCCCTTGGCCGCGGTGAACGTCTCCTGGAAGCCGTCGTCCGACGGGTGTCGCAGCAGCAGGCCAAGGGATTCGCCCAGATCGAAGACCTTGCGCTTGATCCACCACGACGAGATGTGCCGGCCGGGGACGTCCGTCACCAACCCGTCGACGTAGATCCGCTCCGCCAGCTCCGGGGTCATGGTCCGCACCCGGTACGCCACCACCATGTCGCCGTACTGGTCCAGCAAACGGCGATGCACCCCCTGCATGACGCCGTCCGGGGTCACGATGGTGAACGCCATTCGCGGCAGTTTCGGCAATACAGCCGGGTCGAACCCCTCGACGTGCCGGGCGTAAAACCGCTCGAGAACCGGATAGCTCGCCCGCTGGGCCGCGAGCGATCGCAAAACCTCATGCGCAGCCAACGGAAAGTCGCCCCTCAATTCGTCGTACCAATTCCGCAGAGGACACACAATAGTGGTCCAGCATTTCTCGATGCGTTCCCGCGCCATAGCAGAACTGGTCGTCAATGCCGACCCGCAGCAGCGGCGCCGCCGAGTTCTCGGCCAAGAGCTCCGCCACCGCCGAGCCGAGGCCGCCGATGATGCTGTGCTCCTCCACCGTGACAACGAGCCTCGCCCGCGCCGCCCGCTCCTCGATCAGTAGCCGGTCGAGAGGCTTGAGCGTGTGCAGATGCAGCACGCCGGCCTGGATACCGCGGGCCGCGAGCGTCTCCGCGGCGCTCAGCGCGACGTCGCTCATCGTGCCGGTGACGATGATCAGAACGTCCGTGCCCTGGCGCAGCGGGACCCCGCGGCCGGGGGTCACGGCGGCGTCGCCCGCGCCACCCGCCTCGGACTCGGGCGGAATCCGTACGTAGGCCGGCCCCGGCGCCCGGATCAACCCCCGCAACAGCGCCTCCAGTTCCCCGAAGTCGCGCGGCGCGACCACCGTCATGCCCGGGATCGCCCGCATGATCGCCAGATCCTCGATCGCGTGGTGGGTGGGCCCGGACCGCGCCGCGCTCAGGCCGCCCTTGGTGACGCAGATGGTCACGTTGAGGTTCTGATAAGCGATCGACGTCCGGATCTGCTCGCAAGCACGCATCGAGGCGAAGGCCGCGAAGGTGTGCACGATCGGCCGCATGCCCATCAGCGCCATGCCGGCCGCCAGTCCCATGGCGTTCTGCTCGGCGATGCCCGCGTTGAGGAAACGCTCGGGCCACCGGTCGCGTACGGCGCTCGTGCCGCTGCTGCGCGAAAGGTCGCCGTCCACCACGACGATGCGCTCGTCCTGGGGCAGCAGATTGAGCAGCACCCTGCCGAACGGTTTCACGGTTTGCCCACGCATCCGGTGTCCGCCAGTGCCAATCGCAGTTGCCCGGCCGACAGGCTGCCGCTGTGCCAGGAATGGTCGCCCTCCATGAAGCTGACGCCCTTGCCCTTGACGGTCCGCGCCACTGTGACCGGCGTACGTCCCGGCCGCCCGCGGTCGAGGGCGGCCATCAGCGCGTCCAGGTCGTGGCCGTCGCACTCGGTCACGTCCAGGCCGAAGGACTCGAGCCTGTTCGCCAGCGGTTCGAGCGACACGATGCCGTCGACGGCGCCGTCGGCCTGGCCGCCGTTGCTGTCGATGAGGATCCGCAGGTTGTCCAGGCCGTGCTGGCCCAGGAACATCAGGGCCTCCCACACCTGGCCGGACTGCATCTCGCCGTCGCCCAGCACGACGTACACGCGGGTGTCGAGGCCTTGCCGGCGAGCGGCATCGGCCATGCCGACGGCCACCGACAGCCCCTGCCCGAGCGAGCCGGTCGAGACGTCGATCGCCGGGGTCGTGGTCCGGCAGGGATGGCCGAGGAGCCGGCCCCCGAACTTCATCATCGTCGTGAGGTCGGCCCGGTCGATTCGGCCCTGGTCGGCCAGGATCGCGTACAGGGTGATGCAGGCGTGCCCCTTGGACAGCACGAACCGGGTGTCGGGGAACCGCGGCGCGTGCCCGTAGAGCACGGCGACGAGCATCTCGACGCACGACAGCTGCCCGCCCAGATGGTGCGGCTGGTCCACGGAGAGCCATAGGGTCTGTTCGCGGATGTGTCTGGCGGTGGCGGCCAGCTCCGCCCCGCTCTGGACCGCCGGGCGCGCCGACGCCAGGGTGGCGCTCACCGCGGCAGCTCGTAGACGAGGACGTGCTTGAAGTCGGCGATCTCCCAACCGAGCTGCACGCCGTCGGTGACCAGGATCTGGCGGTCGTCGAACGAGCGGATCGCGTACGGGCGCAGCCCGCACGACGAGACGACGCCGTCCCACTCCTGGCGGGTGTAGATGAAATGTGCCTCGCGCATCTCCGACTCCCAGTCCGGGTCGCGATACTTGGTCAGGAACTCGAGGGCGTCGTCCTCGCGTATGACGATCGTGTCGTCGGTCTCCCGCGAGAACGTGATCGGCCGGATCGAGTAGTCGCCCAGGAAGCGGTCGAAGACGGCCGACACCTCCGGGTCGGTGAACCGCATCCGCACCATGCGCCGGCTGGCGATGACGTTCTCGTAGACGAGCACCCGGCCGCCCGGCCGCAGTGCGTCGGCTGCGGCCGCCAGCGCGCGCTTGACCCCGTCCTCGCCGGTCAGGGAGTACACCTCATGCAAGGAGCGGTTGAAGATGGCGGTGTCCATTGTCCCCGGAGCGAAGAGCGGCTCCTCCAGGGAACCCTTCACGAGAAGCACGTTGTCCCGGTCCGCGGCCAGATTCCGGCCGAGGATGTCCGTGCTGTGGTCGACACCGACGAACATACGGTCGGGGTGGCGCTCGGCCAGGTAGCGCAGGGGAATGCCGTTTCCGCAGCCGAGATCGCACACCCGCGGGCCGGTGAGGTGCTCCTCCATGAAGTCCATCACCGGCTTCTGCTTCGCGAAGCGCTTCGTCAGCCCTTGGATGAGCAGGTCGTTCTGCAGTGGCGCTCGGTTCATCAACTGCCTCCGGCGAGGGTCGGGATGTCGGTCAGCCAGTCGGGTGGCGAGGTCACGCGTTGAAACAGGACGTCGATCAGGCAGCGCCGGATCCGGGCGGTCACCGTGGACGTCCCGGTCCGGTAGGTGTGGCCGTCGACGGCTCCGACCTGCCGGATCAGCTGTGCGGTGTTGGTCAGGAAGGCCTCGTCGGCCGCGTAGAGGTCCACGCGGGTGAGCGGCCGCTCGACGACGTCCCAGTCGGTGAAGTGGGCCCGGAGAAGACTCAGCACGCTCGCCCGGGTCACGCCGGGCAGGATGCCGCTCGAGACCGGTGGCGTGGCGATCGTCCTCGAGTCGTGGCTCACGACGAAGATGTTGGCCTCCGCCGCCTCGGTCAGGTGGCCGTTCCCGTCGACGAAGATGGCGTTGTCGTAGCCGCCGGCGAGCGCCTCGGTGAGCCCCAGCCGCGCGTTGAAGTAGTTGGCCGTGGCCTTGGCCTCGGCGGGCATCGAGGCACCCGGCACCCGCGTCCAGGAGGAGAGCCGGCACCGGACGGTAGCGGGGCCGTCCGCAAATACCTGCCGGTCGGTGGCCCGCGCGAACAGGATCACGCGGGGCCGCAACTCGTCGAGCCGGACCAGCGACGACCCCTGCAGGACGGTGTCCCAGCAGACCATCACCTTGAGGTAGACCGGCTCGGCGCCGATGTCGTTGCCCGCGACCACGTCGGCGATGCCGGCCAGCAACTCGGGAAGCGTGAGCGGAACCGCCGTGCCCACCACCGACAACGACCGGCGCAAGCGGACGTGGTGCAGCCCCGGCCGGAAGGCCCGCTGCACCCCGTCCGGGCCGGGATAGCACCGCAGGGCCTCGAAGAACCCGATTCCCAGGGCCGCCGTGACGCTGTTGACGGGCAGCGTCACCTCCTCCTCGGGAACCAGCACGCCGTCGACCCACGCCAACATCACTAGCAGACCCCGATGCGGTGGAGGGCAGCGCACGCGGGCCGGACGAACTGCCTCTCCAGCAGGTCGTCGACGGTCAGTCCGGTGCCGGCCGCGGCGACCGGGAAGTAGCTGCTCTCGCTCAGTCCGACCGTTGCGCCGGCGTCGAACACGGTGACCTCGTCGTCTTCGGTGACGATGGCGTTGATGTAGAAGAAGCCGCGCAGGGCGAACTCGTCGGCAAGCGCGGCGCCCAAGCGGCGGAGCTGGTCGGCGACGCCCGCGGAGACTTCGGCCGGCACGAAGGCGTACCGGCGGGAGACCTTGGTCTCGTGGTCGAAGATCGGCCCGTCCATGCGGATCGTCATGGGCGTGAAGACCTCGAGGCCGGCCGCGTCGGCGTGGTAGCCGACGCACAGCTCGACGCCCTCGGCCTGCAGCTCGACCACGACCGTGTGGTCCAGCCGGAACAGGTAGCGCAGGTGCCGTCGCATCTCGTCGATGTCGCCGGGGCTGGGGAACAGCCGCACGCCCTGGCTCAGCAGGTCCGCCGTGGCGGGCTTCATGACCACCGGCCCGGTGATGAGGCCCAGCAGGTCCCAGGCGTGCGACGGCAGGTCGCGATCCAGCACGATCTGGTCCGGCGTCGGCCAGCCCGACCGGCGCAGGAAGGTCTTGAGACGGACCTTGTCGTAGATCTCCGCCTGTCTCGCGCCCGTTCCGACGAACGGGACGCCGGCCAGGTCGGCGACGGGCTCGACGCGGCCGTAGTTGCCCTGCGAGACGTCGATCAGCACGGCGAGCGACCCGCTGGCGACGGCGGCGACGAACTCGGCGTCCAGCCGCAGGACGGCCGCCGGTATGCGCCGGTCGGCCAGCACCGTACGGAGCCGCTCCCCCACCTTGATCGAGGACTGTTCCAGCAACCCGCGCCCGCCGACCACGATGCCGGCCACCTTGGACCCGGTCGTCACTGGATCGCGTCCCCGGACGCCGGAACCAGCCGGCGACGCAGCTCCGACTCGATCGCGGCGAGGTCGTCCCGGGCGCCGAGGCCCGCCATGCCGGGATCGACCTGCCGCAGCGACCACCGCTCGAGCAGCTTCAGCACGGGGAAGGCCGAGCTCCACGCGCCGTAGTCCTTCTCGACATTGCTCCCGCGGAAGACGTCGATGTTGATGGCCTCGGCGTTCTGCTCCGCCACCCGCACGTACGACCTCCAGCGGATCTCGGAGGCCTCCCCGCTCGTCATCGTCGCGTGCGACCAGTCGCTGCCGACGTCGTCCCAGTGAACGCCCGCCTGTGGGTCGCTGAGCACGGGCATGGCCCGGTCACGGATGTTGAACACGTAGATCCCGTAGAACCCGAAGAGGTGGTCCGACATGAACGCGACCGTCTCCGCCACGGTCTGCGGGGTCTCGCCCGGATAGCCGATGATGAAGTTCGACCACGCCGAGATCCGGTGCTTGCGCAGGTTGGCCAGGGCCGGGTAGGCGTCCTTCAGCCGGGTGCCCTTCTTCATCAGGTCGAGCATCCGCTGGCTTCCGCTCTCGAAGCCGATCGACAGCCACCGGTTGTTGGCCCTCTTCAGGCGGATGACCGTCTCCTCGTTGCGCAGCGGCGTCACCCGCGAATAGGCGCCCCACGGGATCGTCATCCTCGACTCGGCGTACAGGTTGAGGAAGTCGGTGAGCCGCTTCGGCGGAATGGTGAACGTCGAGTCGAGGGCGACGATGTCCTTCGCGCCTCGCCGTTCGATCGTCGTCCAGTCCTCGATGAGCTTTTCGGCGCTCTTGAACCGCCATTTCGTGGAGACCAACGGGTACGAGCAGAAGGCGCACTTGTAGGGGCAGCCGCGCATCGACTCGTACGGCACGGACATGCCGGTCAGATCGCCGGACGGAATCGTCACGGGAATCTCGTCCAGCGGTACGAGGTGATCGGAGGTGTACACCTGCTCGCCGTTCTCGTCGCGATAGCGCAGGTTGGGCACCCGGCCGAAGTCGGCGCCGCCGCGCAGCGCCGCCAGCAGCGGGGCGATGGAATGCTCGGCGTCGCCGACGATGGCCGCGTCGGCACCGCACTCCAGCATGCTCTCGGCATTGCGCGTCGCCAGATAACCGCCGACCACGAGGTAGCCCACGTGGAGTCGGCGCAGGTTGTCCACCACCCGCCGCAGGTCGGCGAAGTTGGTGATGTAGCTGGTGGACAGCAGGCAGACGGCGTCCTTGGCGGCCGCCCGCAGCGACGTATCCGACGCGGGAATGCCGCCGACGACGCTCGCCAACTCGACCTCGGTGACCGACGCCTCGTCCCCGATCAGACTGCGCAGCGCCACCGAGACGAGCGTGGGCTCCACGCTGGTGGTGGGCGTGAAGAGACGCTGCGTGCCGCCCTCGCGCCGGATCGCCAGATCGTAGATCGAATCGACACCGATCAGCCCGGTGATGCCGGTGGTGAGTTCGTCGTTGTGGAAGATGTTCAGACGGCCGACCGACTTCTTCTCGTCCACCTCGTGATAGGGCCAGAGACCGGAAACGAGGAGCACCTTCGAAGCATCGGTTCGAGCCTGCTTCAGCTCATACGTCATCGCGCTCTCCTTGTCCATCGACGGGTTCTGTCACTCAGCGGAGCACGCGCGCCGCGTCCGCGAACGGTGGCTCCGGGGCGTGCCGAAGCTCGACCGTGAAGCGATCACACAATCGGCGACGCATGTCGCCGTCCCAGGCCAGGTAGCCGCCGTCGGCCGCGCCGGCACTGCGCAGCCACCGGTCGTCGGCCAGGTCGCGGACCCGGAGCTCGTCCACGAGCCGGCTGCCGTAGAGGGCGTCCACATGGCCGGCCACCCACGCGACCGCCGGCCTGATGCCGTACTTGCCGGAGATTTCGATGATCTCGTCCGCCGACTCGCGACCCCGGCGGTGCCAGAACCGCCAGACGTCGGCGAACTGGGTCAGCCGCGCGTCCTTCTCGCGGATGGTGCGCTCGAACCAGGCTTCCCGGAAGAGGTGCAGCAGGACGAAGAGGAACCCGTACGGCGTCGACAGCGCGGGAAGACCGTCGATCTCGGTACGGACGGCGAGCGCCTCGTCCATCGGGATCTGCCACCCGCTACTGAACCATGTCAAGCTGTGCGCGACATCGACCATGTAGTACGGGATCCCGGCGCGGCCCGGAACCCGGAAGAAGTGCGGCAGGTGGTCCGGATAGAGCTGATAGGTCAGCTTGAGCGAGCGTGCGATGTCGACGAGCTCGCCGGTCCGATGATCGATGCGTTTCCCCCCGACGTAACCGAGCTCGAACAACGTCTCGGCCGCCGCCGCACTCTGGTCGGGCAGCACCATCAGGTCGACGTCGCCGAAATGGCGCGTACCGCGGCCGTCGTAGAGGAGCTGCTGGCACACCACTCCCTTGGTACAGGCGACCCGGATGCCCTTCCGCTGGAGGGCGCCGGCCACCGACCTCGCCTCGGCCACGTACTCGGCCGTCTTGTGCCGGTTCCAGTACAGCGCGCCGAGCAGGTGGCGTTGCACGTTGTGCGGCATGCGGGTCAGCAGCTCGGCCTGCACGAGGAAGTCGGCGAGAATGGGCACCAGCGCGTGGCGTGCGGCCTGGCTGAGCAGCTCGTCGGGATCGATCCCGCCATCGCCTATGCGCCCGCCCAGGTCCGCCGCTCGCCCGAACATTTCCGTGCCCGGGTCGGCCACCGAAACCAGCTCGAGCAAATGCCAGGCGGCACTCGGCCCTTCGGTCGAATGGTCCATGCGCAAATCCCTCCGATGGTCGGCACGGTTAACCTCGGCGAACTTCAAATCGGGAGGTGGCGGCGTTAGGAAAGACCGTAACATTCATATACGTCATTGAACAACACTCGTTTTATCGAACTCCGAACATGACTTGTCACTTATCGCCGGAGCCGGCTGCGCCGGAAGCCGACGAATACCGCGCATCGCCAGCATCGTGAAGCATCCAGCCATGGCCACCACGGTGCTGATTAATAGCGTCGGCACGGATCCGATGCCGGCGACCAGCGGACCGGTAAGCGCCCGGCCCACGGGAATCAGCATGATGGAACCCGTGACGTCGTACGCGTAAATGCGGTTGAGAACCGACGTCGGGAGGTGTCTCTGCTCGGTGCTCATCCACAGCACGTGCCAAATCGTCCGCCCCATCCCACCCACCGCCATCGCGCTGAAGAGGAACGCCGGAACCGCGTTCACCGCTACCACGAGGAACTGTGGGATGTAAAGCAGGAAAGCGCACGCCGCCACGAACAAGGGCCGTCGTGGCCTGATGCGAGCGGCCGCGATTCCGCCGATCACGCCGCCGACACCCTGCATGGCGACCGACAGCCCGTAAATGGTCGAACCACGGTGCTCGGTGATGGTCGACGCGCTGATCACCAGGAACGGGCCGAACACCACCAGGCCGAAGATGCAGAAGATCAGGATGACCGTCCACAGCCAGCGACGCGACACGAACTCGTGCCAGCCGTCCACCAGGTCGGCTAGCATCCGGCCACGGCCGACCGGCGGCGCGCCCGCCGGCAGCCGGACCATGACGAGGCTGAGGCCGCTGACCAGGAAGGTGATTCCGTCGACCGCGATGACCGCGGGCGAATTCGCGACGGCGAGCAGCGCGCCGCCGACGGCCGGCCCGATGATCGAGACCATCGCCTGGGCCGTACGCAGGACCCCGTTGGCCCGCTGGACGTCCGTCGTGATCCGGGTGACGAGGCTCCCGTTGCCCGGCTCGAACAGCGCCGTGCCGATGCCGGCGACCCCCTGCAGCCCGACGATCAGCCAGAGTGACGGCCGGCTCAGCAAGAGGGAACCGGCGAGCACCACCTGGACCACGAACCGCATGGCGTCCGCGGAGATCATCATCGGCATCACGCCGACGCGGTCGGCGAGCACTCCGGTGAAGAGCATCAGCAACACCCACGACGCCATCGACGCCGCAAGCACCAAGCCGACGCCAAATGTGCCGTAGCCCGCGTGCAGCACCGCGGCGGTCAGGGCGACCGGAAGCATGGTGTCCCCGAACAGCGAGGCTATCCGCGCGGTGAAATACATCCGGAAGTTTCGCGACCAAAGTCGTTCGTCGGCGACGCTCGTGGCGGACTCGCCGGATGATTGCGACATGCTGAAGAACCCTCATCACGTGGTTTTACGTTCGTTCAGGGGGCGGTCTCGACGATCGACCGCCGACTTGATGGACGCTAAGCCGCGCATGTACACAGCGCCCCCCGGCACACCGTGGACTTCAAAGAATCGGGCATGGAAAATAGACGGCAACGCCTCGAATAGCGCATTACGCATGCCGACCAAGCGCACCGTAAAGTTTCCTTGATGTTCAAGATACTAGGTTCGTCTCGTCAATCATGTCAACCCCTCGCCGAATGCCCATACCGCACGAGCCCGGCGCCGCAGTCGGCCGAACACACGCTGAGCTGGCGGTTTATGAATTGATGACCATTGGCATCTTTCCCCGTGAGCTGGCCTCCGAGATCCGGGCAATGTCCGTGCGTGTCCATGTAGGACGTGCGACGCACCGGCCCGTACGGTAGGCTGCCGACCGCAGCACCTTGGCCATTCCGGCACCCCAGCTGGGTGGAGGCTGATCGTTTAGGTGACCAACACCTTTATAATCGTCAAGGTAAACAGCCTACGACTCGGAGAATCGGCATGGCTCGACTGAAGCTCGGCATCATCTTCGGCGGCGTCTCCGAAGAACACCCCGTATCGCTCAAGTCCGCGCGCGAGGTCGCCCAGAACCTCGATCTCGGGAAATACGAGCCGTTCTACATCGGGATCTCCGAGCACGGCGAGTGGAAGCTGTGCGAAGGCCCGGACGCAGGCTGGGAGAGCACTTCCGGATCCTCGCCCCGGACGAGGAGCTCGACGCTGACCGGCTCAACTACCCGGTCTTCGTCAAGCCGGCCTGTTCGGGGTCGTCCTTCGGCGTCAGCAAGGTGAACGGGCGGGACGAACTGCCGAGCGCGCTGGAAGCCGCCCGTAAGTATGACTCGAAGGTGCTGATCGAAGAGGGCGTCGTCGGGAGCGAGATCGGCTGCGCCATCCTGGGCAACGAGGGCGACCTGTTCGTCGGTGAGCCGGATCGCGTCGCCCTGACTCACGGCCTACAGCCGCTACCCGCGAATGATGCGGGCCGCGGGACTGCAGTTCGGCGACATGATCGACCGATGGGTCGCGTTGGCCCTGGCGGCGAGGTAACGACGTTGGGACGGGCACGACTTATCCGCACTGGTCGTGCCCGTCCGGCGGCACGCCGGAAATTCCACCGTGGGGTCTGGGGCTCGGCCCCACCGCCCCTCGCCCCTCGCACGGGCCGGCGAGCCTGCGGGCCCTGCCCGTTGCCGTCGGCGGCAACCGGCACCAATTCCCGGGTTCTGGTACGGCAGCCGCCATTAGCAGTCTGACCTGCTGGGATGTGGTGGGCGTCCGACATGGACGCGGCCGCCTGTTGATCATGTATTGGTGAGAACAACAAGATCGAAGGCAGATCCTAGGTCTGCGGGACCAGGAGGCGGATCGACGCGGCGCTCGCCTCCAGGTCGACCGGGCCGGCGGCCGCCGTGCGTACCTGAAGGTGGGTGTCGGCGGCCGATGGCACCGCGGCCTGCAGGGTCAGCGTCTGCGGCGTCGCGGTCAGCGCGACCTTGGCGCTCGACAGATCGGTTTGGCCGTTCCAGAAGTCGAGGTAGACGTTGCCCTGTCCCGCCAGGGTGACCGAGACCTGGTAGCTCTGCCCGGCGGTCAGCGGGGCCGCCGGATCCACCCAGATCCAGGTGTCGGGGGCCGCGTTCGCCTCGGTCCAGTGGATCGCGCTGGTACCTTCCGGCGTCGTGGCCGGCGCCAGCGTGCCGGGGACCGAGCCCACGCCGTTCTGCACCGGGCCCTGCCACGGCAGACCGCCGGTGGCGGTCGTGCCCAGCAGGTTCGCGCCGGTCGGGACCAGGACGGTGGGCTTGCGGCCGGGCGGGAACTGCAGTGGGCCGGCCGGGTACGAGGGCGGTTCGTCGGCCGCGCCGGTGCCCCACTTCGGGTCGGGAGTCGCGCCGAGGGTGAAGGTCAGCCGGGTGGTGTCGAGCAGGCCGGCCGAGAGCCAGTCCTTCGACCAGGGCCGGCCGTCGACGGTGAGGGACCGGACGAAGGTGCTGGTGGAGGCGCCCTGCGCCGAGATGGACAGGTGGCGGCCGCCGGGGACGTCGATCTCGGCGCGGGGGAAGATCGGGGCGCCGAGGGCGAGCACGTCGGTGCCCGGCGTCGCGGGGTACATGCCGAGGCTCGACCAGACGTACCATGAGCTCATCGCACCGAGGTCGTCGTTGCCGGGTTCGCCGCCGGGGGTGTCCGCGTAGACCGTGTCGAGCAGGCGGTGCACGATCTGCTGCGTCTTGGCGGGCGCGCCGGCGTAGTCGTAGATCCACGGCGCGCCGAAGACCGGTTCGTTGCCCGCCCATTCGTACGGCAGATCCGGTCCGGCCTGCAGTTGCTGGAAGAACGTGTCCAGCCGGGCGATGGTGGCCGCCTTTCCGCCCAGCGCGGTGATCAGCCCGTTGATGTTCTGCGGGATCATCCAGGTGTACTGGGCGGCGTTGCCCTCCTGGAAGCCGGTCTGCCCGAAGCTGCCGATCCCGGAGGTGGTGGGGTCGCCGTCGGGGAAGAGGCCGCTGCCGTCGCGCGGTTCGATGTAGCCGGTGGCGGTGTTGAAGATGTTCGTCCAGTTCTGCGACTGCTTCAGGAAGGTCGCGGCGGTCGACGAGCGGCCGAGCGCGCTCGCCAGCGCCGCGATGGAGAAGTCGGCGGTCGCGTACTCCAAGGTCTCCGACGCGCCGTTGGGCACCGGGGAGAGCGAGCTCTGCTGGGTGTTGGGCACAAAACCCATGGAGTGGTACGCCGACAGCTGGGGACGTTCGGCGTAGAAGCCCTGGCCGAGTTGGGCGGGCGTGGGATCCACCGTGGCGCCCTTCACCATCGCGGCCAGCGCCGCCCGAGCGTCGAATCCGCGGGCGCCGAACGCGTACGCCTCGGCGAGCATCGGGTCGGCCGCGTCGCCGTTCATCACGTCGGTGTACTGGTTGGCGAAGCCCCACTTGGGCAGCCAGCCGCCCTGGGCCTGGTCGTTGAGCAGGGAGGTCATCATCTGGCTGGTCTCGTCGGGCAGGAGCATGGCGAGCAGCGGTATCTCCGAGCGGTAGACGTCCCAGCCGGAGAGGTTGGCGTACTGCACCTGCCCGTGGCGGGTCCGGTGGGTCGCGCCGTCGAAGCCGAGGTAGCTGCCGTCGGCGTCGGAGAACGTGCTCGGTTCGAGCATCGCGTGGTAGAGGGCGGTGTAGAACTGGACCTGCTGGGAATGGGTGCCGCCGCCGATCCGGACGCGGCTCAGCAGCCGGTTCCACTGGTCCCGAGTGGCGCCGGCCACCCGGGAAACGCTCCAGCCCTTGTTCTCCCGGGCCAGGTTGGCCCACGCGTTGGCGGTGCTGACGTACGAAAGGCCTACCTTCATCCGTACGGTGGACTGCTTCTGGGTGTCGAAGGTGACCCACGCTCCCGACCCCAGCCCGTCCGTGCTGGAGCCGGTCGACTTGACCACCTGCTCGGCGCGGATCGACACGCCGGACACCACCGCGTCCACCGGGCCGGCGCCGGGCGTGCGCACCTGGAACTGCGGCGCGCCGATCGAGCCGGTCGGGATGGTGGTGGTCACCGTGACGGTGACCGGCTTGTCGGCGAGCGTCACCGGGTCGCCGCCGACGTCCTGCCGTCCGTTGTAGAAGTTCAGGTAGACCTTTCCGGAGCCTCGGAGGGTCACGCTCGCCTGGTAGGACGTCCCCTGGGTGACGGCCGGCGGGGTGGCCTGGATCCACGTGTTGGCCAGCGCGTCGTCCTGATGCCAGGAGACGGCGCTCTGCCCGTCGGACGTGGTGGCCGGGGTGATCGTGGCCGGTGTGCCGCCGGCGGCGACCTCGTGGTAGCTCCAGTCGAGCTGGCCGGTCGGCGCGGTGAACACGTTGTCGCCCACCGGCGCCGTGTGCCACGTGCCGTGGGAGGCGAACGGGCGGTCGAAGGTCGCCACGAAGTGCACCGGGTAGGTGCCGCCGGAGCCGCAGAACTGGCCGGCGGTCTCGGTGCCGGTGACCGTGCGGTCGCCCACCACCTGGACGTCGGCGGTCTTGTTGCCGGACTGCGCCTCGCCCATCTTGAACAGCACGTTGGCCGATGCCGTCGGCGGGTAGGTGAAGGCGGCCATTCCGGTACGGGTGGTGGCGGCCAGATCGGCCTGGATCGGCTGCGCGCCGGCCGGGTCGAGCCGCACCGCGTACGAGCCCGGCGCGGCATGCTCGGTGGCGTGGTCGAACGCCGCCGTCGTGGTGGCCGGGGCGGCGCCGATCTCGCCGACGGTCGGCAGGATCGGGAAATCGCCGTACGCGTCGCAGCCGGGGCCCGACATGTGGGTCAGGCTGAAGCCGAGCGTCGAGGAGTCGTCGATGTCGTAGCCGCCGCCGTCGGGGCGCGAGGGCGTATCGGGGCTGAACGACACCATGCCGAACGGCGCGGTCGCCCCGGGGTAGGTGTCGACCTGGCCGACCGCGGCGCCCCCGTCACCGGTCCCGATCATCGGGTCGACCAGCGACGCGGGGTCGGTGACCAGAGCGGCGGGGGGCTGCGCGGCGGCGGGGCCGGCCGCCGTGGCGACGATCGCGGCGACGGTCACACCTACCGCAGCGATCCGGTGGCGACGGACCAAGGCATCGATAACGCCCACGACGTGACCTCCCCGCCTGACAACGTTGTCAGGTGAAGCTACCGGAGAATCGCTCCGTCCACAATGGCGATCATCGATACTTCGAGAGCCCCTCGCCGGGTCCGGCGTGGGGTCGGTGGGTCACGCTTCCGTCCCCGGGGGTGCGTCGGCCGCGGTCGCCGCGCCGATCCAGGCGGCGATCTGGGTGCGGTTGCTGAAATCGAGCTTGGTAAGGACGTTCTGGACGTGGGACTCGACGGTGCGGACGGAGAGGACGAGCCGGGCGGCGATGTCCCGGTTGGTGAGCCCCTGCGCGACGAGGCCGGCGATCTGTTCCTCCCGGCGGGTCAGCGGATCGGCGGTGGGCGACGCTGCCGGGCGGCACGGCGCGGCCGCCGGCTCGAGCCGCTCGTCGAGGGCCAGCTCGACGGCCTCGTCGAGGGTGAGGTGGGTGCCTTTGGAGAAGGCGGTGGCGTAGGCGGTGTCGCCCAGCCCTCGCCGGGTGTCGTCCTGGAGGGTGGCGTACCAGGGGCCGTACGGGTTGAACTCCACCGCCAGCACTCCTTCCCGACGTTTGACCGCGTCGAGGGCGCCCAGCAGGCCGGCGGCCCGTTCGTAGTGCGTGCGACGGACCGCGGCAGCCGTGAGGATGGCCAGGCAGACGCCCGCGGCGATCGAGTCCTGCACGATCCGGAACACTGCCAGCGCTTCCCGCGTGAACGATTCCGCCTGGTCGGTGTCCCCCCGCTGGACGGCCACGACGGCGAGGATCGTCGTGCCCCAGGCACGGGTCCATTGTGCTCCGTGGGCCTCGCCGAGGCGGCGGCATTCGTCGGCGAAGCCGGTGGCGCGGGGGTCGCCGGTGGTGGCCGCTCGCATGGCCGCGTTCAGCAGGGCGAGACTGAGGTGGCGCAGGTCGCCCGTGCCGCGGGTGGCCGTCAGCGACTCGTCGACCGGAACGCGCGCGTGAGCGGGGTCCGGTCGCGGATCGGCGCTGATGCCGCGGGCCAGGGCCACCACGGCGGCTGCGTGCGGGTCGTCGAGTCGTCCGGCGAGGGCTCGGGCCTCGGCGAGCAGGCCGGCGCTCGCCGGTGCGTCGCCCAGTTGCAAGGCCAGGACGCCGGCCTCGGCAAGGGCCTGTGCGCGGGTGGGGGTCGGGCGGGTGTCGGCGGCGAGGGTGCGGGTCAGCCAGGTCAGTGCCTCCCGCTTGCGTCCGCTGGCGGACCAGAGGTCGTGCAGGTCCACCGCCATCTCCTGGGCAGTCCTGGCGCCGCCGTGCTCGGCGAGGCTGTATTGCATGGCCGAGCGCAGGTTGGGCAGCTCGGTGCGCAGCCGCAGCAGCCAGTACATCTCCCGGGGCGACACCCGCTCGGCCGCCGCCCGCCGCAACATCTCCCGGTAGTGGTCCCGGTGCCGGGCCCGCACCACGGCCTCCGCACCGGACTCGCGTAGCCGCTGCTGTGCGTACTCCCGGGCGGTCTCCGACAGCCCGTACCGCGCGATGGTATCCCTGCTCTCCAGCTGCACCAGGATCGACTTGTCCAGCAGCCCGGCCACCAATTCGATCACCTCGCCCGGCAAGACGCCGTCCCCGCCGCACACCTGCTCGGCTGCCTCCAGGTCGAATCCGCCGATGAACACCGACATCCTCGCCCACAGCGTCTGCTCGGCCGGCAGACACAACCCGTAGCTCCAGTCCAGCGTGGCCTGCAACGTCTGCTGCCGATCGGGTGAGCTGCGCAAGCCCCCGGTCAGCAACCTGAACCGGTCGTCCAAGCGGTCCAGGAGCTGCCCGACGGTCAGCACCCGCAGCCGCCGGGCAGCCAGCTCCAGCGCCAGGGGGATGCCCTCCAGCCGATGGCACACCCCGGCCACCTGGGCCCGGTTCGCCGGGGTGACCTCGAACCCGGGCGCCACCACGTGGGCCTGCTGGGTGAACAGCTGCACGGCGGTGAACGCGTGCAGGTCTCCCGGCGGCAGCCGTTCGGGATCCGGCGCGGTCAGCGGGCCGACCGTGAACACGTGCTCACCGGGCACGCGCAACACCTCGCGGCTGGTCGCCAGCACGCGTAGTCCCGGCGCTGCTCCCAGCAGCCCGGTCACCAGCGATGCGCACGCGTCGACCAGATGTTCGCAGTTGTCCAGGATCAGCAGCAGCCGCTTGTCGCGCAGGTAGTCGTCGAGCACCGACGGCACCGGCCGAGCCGTCCGCTCCGCCATTCCCAGCACCATGGCCACCGTCGACGGCACCAGCTCCGGGTCCTGTACGGCGGCCAGCTCCACCAGCCACCCGCCGTCCGGAAACATCCGCTCGGCCTGCCTGCCCACCCGCAGCGCCAATCGGGTCTTGCCGATGCCGCCCATGCCGGTCAACGTCACCAGGCGCGACGCACCCAACAGGCGCCGCAGCTCCGGCTGCTCCCGCCGACGACCCACGAACTCGCTCAACTCAGCGGGAAGATTGCCTCTGCGAGATCGGACCGCCACCCCGACAACCTAGTACGTCCGCTGGGATACGCCCCCGCCGAACGCGGCCCGGCCGGCTCGCCGTCTGGCACGTGGACCACCCCCGCAGGGGTGACAGGAATGGATGTGCCGGACAACCGGGCGCACACTGCCGTGATGGGTGATGCCACCAGCAACAGTGCGGGCCGAGCGCGGCGGGCGCTGATCGCCGCCAGCCTCGGCTCTTTCGTCGAGGGCTACGACCTCGCGCTGTACGGCTTCTTCGCGGTGATCCTGTCGAAGCAGTTCTTCCCACCGGGTGATCCGACGGCGGCGCTGCTGGCCACCTTCGCGATCTTCGCGCTCGGCTTCGCGGCCCGGCCCCTCGGGGGCTTGGTCTTCGGTCACGCCGGCGACCGGGTGGGCCGGCGTTCGGCACTGGCCGCGTCGATTCTGTTGGCGACGGTGGGGACCCTTGCCATCTCGATACTGCCCACCTACGCGCGTGCCGGCGTATGGGCGTCGGCGCTCCTGCTCGTCTGCCGCATCATGCAAGGGCTGTCGACCGGCGGCGAGGTGGCCGGCGGGAACGTGTTCGTCCTCGAACACGCCCAGGCCGGCCGGCCCGGTCGGTTTGTCTCCGCGAACCTGGCCGGCAACAGCCTGGGCTTCGCCGCGGCCGCGGGCGCCAGCCTGGTTCTGGCGGCTGTCCTGGACGCGCCGCAGTTGGCGTCGTGGGGCTGGCGGATCCCGTTCGCCGTCGCGGCCCCACTCGGCCTGATCGGCGTGTATCTGCGGATCAAGGTGGCCGACACGCCGCACTTCCAGGTCACTGCGGTGCAACTGCAGCGCTTCCCGCTGCTCCATGCTGTCCGCACCGCCACCCGGGAACTCCTGCTGTTCGCCGGGTTCGCGGCGTCGGCCCTGTTGGGCGGATATCTGCTGATCGGATTCCTGCCCAGCTACCTGACCCGGGTCGCCGGGCTGTCCACCGGCGAAACGTTCGCGGCCACCCTGAGCACAGTGGTGATCCTGGCCGGCAGCCTCGTGCTGGGCGGCGTCCTGGTCGACCGGTTCCCACCCCGCGTCGTGGCCATGGCGACCGCGCTCGCCATGGCGGTCACCGCGATACCGGGCCTGCTGATCGCGCGCCAGGGCACGCTCGCCACGGCGATACTCGGGGCGGCCCTGTGGGCCGTCGTGCTGGGCGTGGCCAACACGGTCGGAGCGTCGTTGAGCCTGATGCTGTTTCCCACGCCGATCCGGTTCACCGCCACCGCCCTGGCGCTCAACGTGACCGCAGCGCTGTTCGGCGGCACCGGCCCGTACGTGTCGACGTGGCTGGTGGACAGCACCGGCAACCCCATCGCACCCGCGGTGTACCTCACCGTGGTCGCCCTCGCCAGCCTGGCCGTCGCAACAGCGCTGCCGCGAACCGACCGGGGCCTTTCCGAAGCCCCGGCCGCCCTCTCACTGCGCGGGCTGTGACCGACCCGCACCATCACGTTACCGCCGGCGAGCGCAGCGGAGATTCGACCTCGTGACGGTGTGAACCCAGCGCGCATTCCAAGAGTGCCGGAAACGGGGCTTCGCAAGATCAGGAGAGCGGCTATCGTGTCCGGCCGTGAAGATTCTTCCCGTTGCGGCGGGTGTTCTGCTGCTGGCGCTCTCGGCCTGCTCGTCCGCCGGGGCCGCCGGGGTTCGGGCCTCGGCGGCGCCCTCGGCCCCGGCGACCCCGGAGTATTCGGCGCCGCCGCAGACGGCGTACGAGAAGGTGAAGCCCCTGCTGGCCGAGCAGGCCCGCGCCCTGCTCGCCGGCGACGAGCAGAAGTGGCTGGCGCCGGTCGATCCCGGGCGGCCCGAGCTCGTCGCGCGGTACCGGACGATGTTCGAGTCGCTGCGGGCGCTGGGGGTCGTCAATTTCAACTACTTCGCCCTGGGTCTGAAGTCGGACCCGCTCGCGGCGAAGGTCTCGATCGACGCGACCATCGACTACTGCATGGCCGGCGGCTGCCCGCTCGGTGCGGTCGATCCGCCGCCGCCGGAGGCGCATCAGCTCCTGACCATCGAGACGGTGGACGGCCAGCAGCGGATCACGTCGATGCGGGTCGACGAGCCGAAGCGGGACGACCTCGACCCGGTGCCATGGGAAGAACAAGACCTGGTCGTACGAACGGGAGCACGGGTGGTCGTGGCCGGACCGCACAGCGAGGCGAAGAACCTCGATCGGGTGCTGGCCGTCGCCGAGCAGGCCGCGAAGCTCAACGACCGGTTCGCCGCGATCGAGGACAACCCGCAGAAGCGGTACCGGGTCTACCTCGCCGACGACAAGGCATGGCGGCGCTGGTTCGGCAAGTCCGGCACCAGCGGCGCCGACGGTTACACGATCAAGACCGGCGGGCCCGACAGCGAAGTCGTGCTGCGGATGGACGAGTTGATCCGCGACCCGCGCGAGCTGGCCGTGACCGTGAAGCACGAGATGGGCCACGTGGTCACGCTCAGTGGCACCAAATCGCATACGGACGGCGACATGTGGCTGGCCGAGGGGATCGCCGAGTACATCGGGGAGTACCCGACGCCGGCCGTGCACAGTCCCCGCATGGCCTCGGTCCGCGCCTTCGGGAAGCGACTCACCACGATCGCCCAGCCGCCGCTGCCGGACAACGCCTCGCTGCGGGCCGGCGACGCCTACTACGGGCTGAGCCATCTTGCGGTCGATTGCATGGTCGAGGCGTACGGGGAACGGAAGGTCTTTGACTTTGTGAACGTCAGCATGCGCGAGGGCATCGGCTATGACAGCGCGTCCCGCGAGGCCTTCGGCAAGCCGTTCGCGACCGTCGACAAGACCTGCGTGGCGTGGATCCGCAAACAGGTTCGAGCCTGACCGGCGGGCACCGGACGTCCCGGAGCGTCGCGCTGGCCAACGGTTCGGTGCTGTACGGCCACGCCGCGCCGGAGACGAGCAGCGCGGTCGCCACCAGCCGGAACGCGTCCGGGGCGCCCAACTCCCGCAGGTAGCGCAGGAACAGCCCGGCCAGCGCCTCGATCGCCACGCGCGACGCCCGCTTGTAGCGCAGCGCGACCTCGACGGTGACGTTGGTCCAGGACCGAGGCTTGAGCACTGTTGAGGTCACACCACACCGGCCGGCGGGCCATCGACTCGGCCACGATGGCGGCGAGCCGGTCACCGCGCTCGCGGACCGTGTCCTCGGCGGGCTGCAGCGCCTGCTCCAGCGCCGGCGCAGCGAGAGACCGACCGGCGGGCACGACTTGGTGGGGCTGGGTATCGTCGCGGTCATGTCGGATGGTTTCCGAGTCGATCTTCCCGCGCTGGAGAAGGCATCGGCGGGCATCAACATGACGCTCGAGGATCTCACCCTCGCCAAGATCGACACCTTGGACGGACAGTCTTCCGCGTACGGGCACGACGGGCTCGCCTCCACCGTCCGCGACTTCTGTGACCGCTGGGAGATCGGCGTCGAGCATCTGGCCGTCGACGGCCAGGAGGTCGCGGACCGGCTCACGCAGTGCGTCCAGGACTACCGCAAGGCGGACACCGGCGCGGCCGATCGGCTCAACGGCATCCTTCAGCGCCCGACGGGGCCCGATCCGGCGGCGCACTGATGGCCGAGCTGGGACAGACCGACGACCCGAAGCAGCTGGTGCCCGGTGACGCCGTCGCCCTCACCGGTATCGCGGCGTCGCTCCGCGCGCGCGGCGACGAGCTGGCGCTGGCCGGCAAGGGCCTGCAGCGCATCGACACGAGCGACGGCTGGAGCGGCCCGGCCGCGGACGCGTTCCGGGAGAAGTTCCACGGCCAGCCGGGCAAGTGGATCGAGGCGGGCCACTGCTTCCACGGCGCGGCCTCGGCGATCGAGGCATACGCCAAGACCGTGACGTGGGCCCAGTCGCAGGCGTACGAAGCGATCCGGCAGTGGACCGCGGGTCAGGCCGCGACCAGCGAGGCGCAGACCCGATATCAGCAGTACCAGCAGGCGGGCGGCACCGAGCCGTTCCAGGATCCAGGCGCGGCCGGCCGCGCCTCGGCGCAGCAGACGCTCGACCAGGCCCGGCGGCGGCTCAAGACGGACGGCGACACCGCGCAGACGGCGGTCGGGCACGCCCGCGACAAGGCGCCGCAGAAGCCCGGCTTCTGGAGCAAGGTCGGTGACTTCTTCTCCGACGTCGGCGCCGACCTCGAGAACGCCGGCGCGCACGCGCTCAACGGCCTGGCCTCGTTCGGCAACGCGATGGTGCACCACCCGGGCGATGTCGCGCTGGCGGCGGCCGGCGCGGGGCTGATGCTGGTCAGCGGCGTCGGCGACGCCGGCGGCGTGGTGCTCGACGCGACCGGGGTCGGCGCCGTCGTCGGCGTGCCGCTCAACGTGGTGTCGACGGCGGGGGTGGTGGCCGGCGGCGGCATGCTGGCCGGCGGGGTCGGCGACCTGATGATGAACGCGTCGGGCGACGATCACGTCTCACCGGCCCGCACCGACCACACCGGCTCGGGCGGCACGAACATCCGGGACGTGCACGGCGGCGACCGCACCGCCATGCGCGGCGTGGACGTCGACCACGTCTGGGACAACGGGGAGATGTACATCCAGGACGACGGCCAGATCGTCAAGGTCCTGGACAACGGCAACGGCACGTACGATGTCGTCGTCCGGGACATGAGCAACCCGACCGGGAAGCCCACCACCGTGCTCAAGGACGCCACCGACAAGTACGTCCAGAACAAACTCGACAGCGAGAAGTGGAGCTGAGGTTGGAGAACGCCGACTGGACCGGGCCGGTCAGCGAGCGCCTGCGCTGCTGCGTCTGCGGCGACGACACCGGCGGGGCCGAGGACTACGTCGTGCTCCAGGTGACCGCCGCGCCGAGCAGTTCGGTGCAGTATCTCGGCGCGCATGCCACCCACCTCAACGGCGTCCTGGCGCCGGGCTTCAGCGTCGAGGTCCACCTGATGTGACGGCGGGTGCGGCGACCACCCGGTCTCGTCCGCCGCTTGGCCGCGTACAGGTTCTCGTCGGCGCGGGCGAGCAGATCGGGCCTGGGGCCGCGCGGGTCGGTCAGGGCTTGATCCGGTTGAGGCGCTTGTACACCGGGGCCAAGCGGTCGTGCAGTTCGCGGTAGACGTCGAACACCTCGTCGTAGACGGCGTGGTCGGCGGTCGGCTCGAAGACATGGTCGTTGCGCATGAGGGCGGGGATCTCGTCGAAGCGGATCAGGCCCGCGCCGACCGCGCCGATCCAGCCCGCGCCGCGGGCATTGACCGCGTGCGGGCGGGCGTCGCGCCGGATCTCGATGCCGAGCACGTCGGCGAAGATCTGGCACCACGAGTCGGAGCGGGCGGCGCCGCCGGTGATCACCATGGAGGTCACCGGCGCGCCCAGGAACTTGTCCACCGCCCGCATCATCCAGCGGGTGTTGAGCGCGACGCCCTCGAAGACCGCGCGGAGCAGGTCGGAGCGGCAGGTGTCGAGCGAGATGTTGAGGAAGCCGGCGCGCAGGTTCGGGTTGTCGACCGGCACCCGCTCGCCGTACAGCCAAGGGGTGTAGAGGACGCCGTTGGCGCCCGGCGGCACGGTCGGGATGATCTTGTCGAAGGCGTCGAAGATGGTGCCCTCGTCGCGGCTGACGTGGCCGGCCGAGAGGAGCGGGTCGTCGTACTCGACGATCTTGTCGCGCAGCCAGGTCAGGTTCGCGCCGGCCGTGGCCTGCAGGGCGGTCATCAGGTAGCGGTCGGGCAGCGCGCACGGCACCGACGCGATCCCGGCGCCCACGTCGGTCTTCTTCCGCCGTACGTGGGCCGCGATCCACGACGACGTGCCGAGGTAGAGGTGGGGCTCGTCGTCCCGGACGGTCCCGGCGCCGACGGCCGCGGCCGTGTTGTCGATGGCGCCGGCCACCACCTGCACCGACGCCGGCAGGCCCAGGTGCGCCGCCGCGTCCGGCGACAGCGTGCCGATCACCTCGGTGCAGGCGACGATCGGCGGCAGCTTCGCCGGGTCGATGCCGCAGTCGGCGACCAGCGCGGGCGCGTACCGGATGTCGCCGGCCTTGCGGTTGTCGGTCACCCACGAGGTGAGGATGGAGTCCACGGTGGCGACCGTGCGGCCGGTCAGCCGCAGGTTGATCCAGTCGAGCACGTTGAGGAAGGTCGCGGTCCGCCGGTAGACCTCCGGCAGCTCGTCGCGAATGAAGAGCATGTGCGCCGCCGGGTCCTTGCCGGTGACCGACGGCATCCCGCCGGTGAGCCGCAGCCAGCGCACGATCCGGCGGACGGAGAGCCCGGCGTACGACGGGAAGCCGCCGAACTGCCGGCGCAGGTGCGCCGCCCCGCGCATGTCGAGCCAGCTGATGCACTGGGTCAGCGGATCGCCGTGCGCGTCCACGGCGATCGTGCCCTCGCCCTGCGTGGAGGAGCACACCGTGGTCACCGCGCGCAGCTCGTCGGGATGATCGCGGCCCAGGTCCGCGACGACGAGGGCCAGCGCGTCCCACCACGCGAGCGGGTCCTGCTCGGCGCCGCCGCCGGGCAGGACGAGCAGCGGCACCGACCGCTCCGCCCAGCCGGTGACCGTGCCGTCCGCCGCGACGAGCGCGGCCTTCATCCCCGAGGTCCCCAGGTCGATGGCGAGGACCTGCGGGGGCGTGGCTCCGGCCAATCAGACCCCCTCGACCAGCGCGAAGACCTGGTCGAACCGGGCCAGCGCGTCGTCGATGACCTCGTCGGTGTCGGCCATCGAGGTGTACATCCGCGAGCCGGCGAGGGTGATGATGCCGTGCGCGGCGTACGCGGCGCCCATCTGCTCCATCAGCTTCTTGCGGGGCTTGTTCTCCTTGAGGAGCTTCAACGGGCTGTGCATGTCGAGCAGCATGACGCCGCTGCATTCCAGGTGCACGATCGACCCCTGGTTGTACGCCACGTATGGCAGCCCGTACTTGTCGATGAGCCGCTGCAGGCCGCGGGTGAGCCGGTCGCCGGCCCGGCCCGCGATCACCGGCGCGTTGGTGCGGGCCATCTCCTCGATCGCGAAGTAGCCGGCCGCGCAGGACAGCGGGTTGGCCGACAGCGTGCCGCCCACCTGGATGTGCGCGCCGCTCTTGCCGTCCAGGCCGGAGCCGAAGACCGCCATGATGTCGGCCCGGCCGCCGACGCCGCCGGCCATCGGGTAGCCGCCGGCCACCGCCTTGCCGAAGACGGTCAGGTCGGGCTTGACGCCGAAGTAGCCGGCCGCGCCGCCGAGGCCGGTGCGGAAGCCGGTGACCACCTCGTCGAAGACCAGCAGGGCGCCGAACTCGTCGCACAGCTTGCGCACCTGGGCGTTGAAGTCGCGCGGCACCGGGCGGGTGCCGGACTCCGGGCCGAGCGGCTCGACCACCACCGCGGCGGTGCCGCCGCGCAGCCTGTTCTCCACCAGCTTGCGCTTGAGCTGGCCGAGGTCGTGCGGGAACGCCTCCCGGGTACGGCCGGTCGCGCCGAACGGGATGCCCTTGGCGTTCATCCGGAAACTGCCGGGCACGCGCAGCCCGTACACCATCGTGTCGGACCAGCCGTGGTAGGCGCCGCCCACCTTGATGACCATCTTGTTGCCGGTGAAGGCGCGGGCGGCCCGGACCGCGGCCATCACGGCCTCGGTGCCGGAGCCGAGCGAGCGGTACATCTCGATGTGCGGCATGTACCGGTGGATGATCTCGGCGAGCTTGAGCTCGTACTCGTGGAAAAGGCCGGTCACCGGGCCGGACTCGCGGATCACCTCGGCCACCCGCTCGTTCACCGGTCCGTAGTTGCTGCCCAGGATCGTCGGGCCGCCGGCCTGCAGGAAGTCGATGTAGACGTTGCCGTCCCGGTCGGTCAGGTGCGCGCCCTCGGCCCGGTCGACGGCGAGCGGGAACGGGTAGTTGAACGCCAGGTTGTGCTGGACGCCGCCCGGGATGCGCAGCTTGGCCCGCTCGGTGATCTCCTTGCTGGCCGTGCACTTGGTGTCGAAGTAGTTGAGCACGTCGAGCAGCGCGTCGTGCCGCAGCCCGCGGACCGGCTGCGCGACCAGGGCCTTGAGCCGCCGCATGGTGTCCGGCACATCGAGATACTCGGTGATCGCGTAGCCGAGGTCCTCGGCGGCCGCCTCCGGGGCGGGCGGCGTCACGGTCGCCGCGCTGGGCAGTTCCTCGTCCGCCGGCACCCGTACCGGGGTGACGGCCTGGGTGATCTGCGCGGCGATCCGCTTCTCGTCCTTGCGCAGCTTGCCGAAGGCCACCTCGCGGATCGCGGCCGGGATCGTGTAGACCTTGCCGGCCTCGGTGGTCAGCGCCAGCAGGTAGGCGATCGACACCTTCTCCAGCAGCGCCATGTTGAACACGGCCCGGTCCGGGTCGGTGCCGACCGCCACGATGCCGTGGTTCGCGATGATGAAGGCGTTGTCCCCGCTCGCCACCTTCTTCTGCACGTTCTTGGCGAGGAAGCCGGTGCCCGACGGCGCGTAGTCGACGATCGCGACCTCCTTGCCGAGGAACCGCACCTGCTCGTCGGTGAGCGCCGGGATCGGCTTGCGAAGAAAGGCCAGGGCCGAGGCGTACGGCTGATGGGTGTGCACGATCGCGTTGACGTCCGGCCGTTCGCGATAGATGTTGGCGTGCATCCCGCATTCGATCGACGGCGCGAGCCCGGCGCCGCCCGGGTCCGGGACGTGCTTGCCGGCGAAGTCGACCAGGCAGATGTCCTCGACCCGCATCTTGTCGTAGTCGTAGTTGCTCGGGGTCACGGCGTACAGGTCGTGCCCGGGGATGCGCACCGAGACGTTGCCCTCGGTCGCCTTCAGGTAGCCGCGCTCGAGCATCGTCCGGCACATGTCCACCACGTGCTGACGAGACATCCGATGGTCCACGGGAGCACTCCGATCGTCGATCCTGCACCACCATGGTCACCCTTGCACCGGCACAAAACACCGTCGTGGAACCAGCAACAATCGGTCGCTTTATTATCCCGCCGTGACAAAATTGGCCGGGTGACCGCCCCGTGGCAGCGCCTCCCGGAAGATCTCTCCACCGCGATGCGGCCGCGCCTGCCGGCCGCCGTGCAGGCGATCGCCGAGGCGGTGACCGAGGCGACGGCGGGCCTGGTGAAGACCGGGACGGCCAAGTTCGAGCGGGACGCGCGGGCCGCGGTCCAGGTCGCGCTGGAGCGCTTCGTCGACCTGGCCGGCACCGACGAGCCGGCGCTCCCGCCGCGGTTCCGGGAGGTCTTCGTGGCGCTCGGTGCGGCCGAGGCGCGCGAGCACCGCGGGCCGGAGGTGCTGCTGGCGGCGCTGCGGGTGGCGTCGCGGCTGATGCTGCGGATGGCCTCCGGGGCGCTGGCCGAGCTGCGGCCGGTCGGCCTGGACGAGCTCATCGACCTGTCCGACGCGATCAGCGCGTACGTCGACGAGCTCGCCACCGCCTGCACCGACGGGCTCGCGCTGCAGTTGCGCGAGCAGGCCGGCGAGGGCGAGCGCCGGCGCCGCCAGCTGGCCGACCTGCTGCTGCGCGGCGGCGCGCCGGCCGGCGTGGTGCTCACCGCAGCGGCCGGGATCGGCTGGTCCGGCATCGACGCGATCGTGCCGGTGCTACTGCCGGCGGAGCAGGCCCGCGACGCCCGGTTCCGGTACGGCGCGGACGGCGTGGTGGCCGAGCGGGACCGGGACGCCGTGCTGCTGCTGCGGGCCGGGCCGCGCGCCCAGCGGGCCGAGCTGGCCGAGGCCTTCCGGGGCCGGGGCGCGGTGGTGGGCCCGACGCTGGGCTGGGCCCAGGTGCCCGCGGCGGTGCGGCTGGCCGAGGTGACCGGCGCGCTCGCCGGCGGCGGCCCGGACCCCATCTTCGCCGACGACCACTTCGCCGACCTGGCGCTGCGCGGCGAGCCCGGCGCGCTGGAGGTGCTCTCCGCCCGGCGGCTGGCGCCGCTCGCGGCGGTGCGGCCGAGCCAGCGGGACGCGCTGCTGGCCACCCTGCAGAGCTGGCTGCTGCACTGGGGGTCGCGCACGGCGGTCGCCGCCGAGCTGTTCGTGCACCCGCAGACCGTGAGCTACCGGCTCAAGCGGCTGCGCGAGCTGCTCGGCGACGACCTGGACGACCCGTCGGCCCGGTTCGAGCTGCTGCTCGTGCTGGCCTTCACCCGCCCCTGACCGGACGCGTCGGGCGATCAGGTGCGGACCCGGAACTGGGCGACGACGGCCTGCAGCTCGCCGCTCATCCGGGCCAGTTCGCTCGTGGTGGCCTGAGCCTCGGTGACCGCGGCGGCGGTGCTCTGGGCCGCCTCGGAGACGTCGCTCACCGCGGTGGAGATCTCGGCGGCGCCGGCCGCCGCGTCGCCGACGTTGCGGACCATCTCGTTGGTGGTGGCCGTCTGCTGTTCGACGGCGGAGGCGATCGTGGCCTGGAAGTCGTTGATCTGGTCGATCACGGTCTGGATCTCGGCGATCGCGGCGACCGCGCTGGCCGTGTCGGCCTGGATCGCCTGGACCCGCTGGCTGATGTCCTCGGTGGCCCGGCTGGTCTCCTGGGCCAGCTCCTTGACCTCGGTGGCCACCACCGCGAAGCCCTTGCCGGACTCGCCGGCCCGGGCGGCCTCGATGGTGGCGTTCAGGGCGAGCAGGTTGGTCTGCTCGGCGATCGAGGTGATCACCGCGACCACGTCGCCGATCTCCTGCGAGGAGACGCCGAGCTTGCTGACCGTGACGTTGGTGGTGTCGGCCAGCGTCACCGCGTCGGCGGCCACCCGGGCAGCCTGGCTGGCGTTGCTGGCGATCTCGCCGATCGCCGCGCCCATCTGCTCGGAGCTCGCGGCGATCGTGGCGATGTTCGCCCCGACCTGACCGGCGGTCTGCGACACCGAGCCGACCTGCGCGCTGCTCTCCTCCGCGGCCGCCGCGATCTGCGTGCTGGTGGCGGCGAGCTCCTCGCTGGCGCCGGCCAGGGTGACCGCGTTCTGCTCGATCGTCACGATCGTGTCCCGCAGGACGCCCATCGCACCGTCGAGGTCGCCGGCCATCCGGCCCAGCTCGTCCCGGTTGACGATGCCGGACCGGACGGTCAGGTCCCCACCGGCGAGGGCCCGCGCGACGCCGGACACGGCGGTCACGGATCGCATGATGGCCTTCGCCACCCGCCAGGCCAGCAGCAGCGCGACCAGCGCACCGACGAGCAGCACGAGGACGACCGTGGTCCGCGCCGCCTGATAGTCATCGCGGGCCAGTTGCGCCCGCTGGTCCGCGCTGGCGCTCTCCGCCGCGAACAACTGGTCCAGGTCGGAGATCGCCTTCAGGGCGGCAGGCTGAAACTGGCCGGCCCGGGCCCGTTCGAAGTCGGCCGTGCGGCCGGCCCGCGACAGCGGCAGGACCACCGTGTCGCGAATCGCCGTGGCGGCCTTCCAGTCCGTGCTGAACTGCGCCATCACCGCGGGATCGACCGCCTCGGCGCCGTACGCCGTGGCCAGGCCGTTCAGCTTCTGGTCGCCGGTCGCGATGGCCGTCTCGATCTGCTGCTTCGCGGCGGCGTCCGTCGCCAGCCCGTGCCTCATGAGATCCACCCGGGCCTGCATCACCTGCCGGTCCAGCTGACTCAGCACGATCATCGGACCGACGTTGTCCACGTACATCGTCTCGGCCTGCGCGGCGCTGCCGTGCAGCTTGATCAACGCCACCACGGCGACCAGCACCGCGACGGCCAGTGTCACGACCGCCCCGGCGACGACCTTCACCAGTACCGGAAGGTCGCCCAAACTACGCCTGCCTGACGCCATTGCCACCCCCCAGAAAGGAGACTGTCCGTACCGACCCTACCGAGAAACGGTGAAATATACGGACAATCTCCCCTTTTCCGGGGGTGGGGTGTTAGCCGCTGACCCGCAGCCGGTCCGGGCGGTGGCCCACGGTCGGCTCCGTGCCCGCCTCCTCGACCTCCAGCAGGCTCATCTCGTGCCGCTCGGCCTCGTACGCCGCGTGCCCACCACGCAGCCCGAACAGGCGCTTGGACACCAGCAGGTAGACCACCGCGGCCACGTTGATCACCAGGGCGCCCAGCCGGAACCAGGTCACCCGTTCGGTGAGCTCGTAGATCTCGATCGGCAGGCCGAGCGAGGTGGCGATCAGCGCGAAGTACTCGCCCCAGCGCTTGATCAGCCACAGGCCGGTGCCCTCGACGAGCTGGAGCACGCCGTACACGATCAGGCCGATCGCGACGAAGAGCAGCGTGTTCGACCGGGCCTCGATGACGCGCCGGAGGGTCTCCACGACCGCCGAGTTCTCCAGGTTCCAGCCGATCTTGTCGGCGAACGGCTTGAGCAGCGGCACGTCCTCGTGGAACGCGCGCTCGATGGCGTCCCGGCTGCCCCGGAACTGGATCACGCCGTAGCCGGCGGCGAGGACGAGCAGACCCTTGGTGAAGCGCTCGAGGGCCAGCAGCCGCAGGATGACCGCGTCGCGCAGCGCCCGGCCGCGCCGCACGAGCGGCGCGTCGGCGGCCGGGCCGGTCATCCGGGGCTCGCCGAGCACGAAGTCGCCACAGCGGAGGCACCGCCAGGCCGTACCGAGCGACGTCTCCGCCTGCAGCCGGGCGCGAAGATCGTCCTCCACCGGCGCATATGTCAGATGTCCGCTACGCCCGCACACCCACAAGTTCAGATCCACACCACAGTTGATACAACAGCTCTGCTACTTTCCGCCGCGTGGATCGTATTGAGTGTCAGTGGTGCCGGCTGCAGAACGCGCCCGGCGCCACCTCCTGCCTCACCTGCGGCGCGCCGCTCGACGTCCGGAACATGGTCAGCGACTCGGGCTGGCGGGAGGCGCCGCGGCTGCGGGACATGACCGAGTTCCGGTTCGGCAACTCGACCGTGCAGGTCGAGGGCGAGCTGGTGCCGGTCGCCGAGATCGCGCTGTCGCAGGGCGACGCGGTGTATTTCGAACACCACGTCCTGCTCTGGAAGGACGAGCACACCCCGGTCACCGCCATGCCGACGCAGGGCGGCGCCCGGCGGATCTTCGGCGGGATGCCGTTCGTGCTGACCATGGCGTACGGGCCGGGCCGGGTCGCGTTCTCCCGGGACTCGCCCGGCGAACTGGTCGTGCTGCCGCTGCACCCGGGCATGGAACTGGACGTGCGCGAGCACGCGTTCCTGCTGGCCAGCAACACGATCGGGTATTCCTTCGTCCGCATTCAGGGGCTGGCCAACGTGCTGCACGGCGGCAACGGCATGTATCTGGACCGGTTCGTCACCGCGGGCGCGCCGGGCCTGCTGATGCTGCACGGCTACGGCAACGTCTTCGAGCGCTGGCTGCAGCCGGGCGAGAAGATCATGGTCGAGCCGGGCGGCTTCCTCTACAAGGACGCGTCGGTCACGATGCAGGCGGTGCAGATGCCGGTCAAGACCGGCCTGCTGCGCCGCGGCATGTATCTGGCCGAGATGACCGGCCCCGGCCGGGTGGGCATCCAGTCGATGTACGTCCACCACCACGCGGAGTGACCAGATGACCATTCCCGAGGGCCACGTCGTCTGCCACTACTGCCGGATGGTGCACCCCGCCGGTGGCACCTCCTGCCCCAGTTGCGGGGCGGCGCTGGACATCCGGACGTCGGTCTCCCGCTCCGGCTGGGTCGAGCAACCCCCGATCAAGGACATGGCCCGCATCCAGTTCGGCCAGTCCCGGGTCCAGGTCGAGGGCACGTACGTGCCGGTCGCCGACTTCGCGCTGGCGGAGCCGGACTGGATCTTCTTCTCGCACCACTCGCTGCTCTGGACCGAGCCGACCCTCCGCCTGTCCAACACGTCGCTGGCCGGCGGGTGGAACCGGATGATGTCCGGCCTGCCGCTGATCATGGTGGAGGCGCACGGGCCGGGCCGGATCGCCCTCTCCGGCGACCGGCCGGGCGAGGTGGTGGCGCTGCCGCTGATGCCGGGCCGGCAGATCTGGACGCGCGAGCACCGGTTCCTGGCCGCCACTGGCAACATCGCCTACACCTGGCAGCAGACCGGCATCTGGTACACCACCGGCTCGGGCGACGACAAGGAGACGCACTACCCGCTCGGCCAGTTCGGCGACATCTTCCTGGCCCAGCAGACGCCCGGCCTGCTCCTGCTGCACGCGCCCGGCAACACGTTCCTGCGCGACCTGGCGCCGGGCGAGACGGTGCTGGTGCAGCCGGGGGCGCTGCTCTACCGCGACGTGTCGGTCACCGCCCACCTGCACCTGGAGTACCCGCAGGGCGCGCCGACCATCTCCTGGCGACGGGCGTTCAGCCAGCGCACCATCTGGCTGCGGCTGGTCGGCCCGGGCCGGGTCGCGGTGTCGTCGGTCTTCGGCCACACCAGCTCACTGGCGATCAACCAGCACTCCCCCGCGACGTCCCGCCAGTGGTGAGCCGGCATGTCCGCGGAACGGCTGGACCAGGCGGTGGGCGGGCTGTACGCGACGTTCGCGGCCTTCGAGCTCGGGGCGGTGGCCGGGTGCCCGCACTGCGTCGACGGCGATGACCAGCGGGAGATCCGGCGGGTGCCGCTGCGCGAATTGACCGGTGACGACCTGGGGCACTATGCCTTCAAGGCCGTCACCACCTGGGGCGACGCCGACGACCTGCGGCATTTCCTGCCCCGCCTGCTGGAGCTGGCCGCGCACGGCGCCCTGCCGGTCGACCTGGCCGTCGTCCTGGGCAAGCTGCGGCTGGCGCGGTGGTCGCAGTGGCCCGAAGAGCAGCGGGACGCGATCGAGGCGTTCGCCGGCGCCTGGTGGCGGCACACCCTCGCGATGTTCCCCGCGGCCGACGACGCCGCCACGGTGCTGCAGGCCATCGGCCAGGCCGTCGACGATCTGTCCCTGTTCCTGTCGGGCTGGCTCGACCCGCCCGGCGAGCCGGCCGTGCGGCACCTCGCCGCCTTCGTCGACCACCTCGCGTACACGGCCCGCCGCCGGCCCACCGGCCTGGTCCTCGGTGGCTGGTGGCACGACCAGCCCGCGCAGCTCCTTACCTGGCTGGCCCGGCCGGCGCCGCGGGACGCGCTGGAGAACGCCTTCTTCGAGGCCGGCTCCGCGCCCATCGCCGCCGAAATGTCCGCCGCGGTGGACCAATTGGCGTGGCTGACCGGCGTGTCGATCCACGGGGTGGGCGGCGGCGCCTCGGATACTGAGACGTAAGCAGGCCCCTTCCAGGTATGAGATGGAAGGGGCCTCAGTGTCCGCCGGGCAGGCCCGAGCAGGCGACGTCGTCGACGCGGCAGGCCGTCGGCTGGGCGTCCACCAGGGTCGCGCCGAGGACCTCGTAGGCGACCGTGGCCGAGGCGCCGGCGGCGATCCGCCGGGTGGCGGCGTCCGGCGTGAAGGTCCACACCGCACCGTCGTGCTCGACCGTGGCGCCGGAGACGGCGGCGATCTGAAGGGTCGGCCGGGGCAGGGTGATGGTCAGCCGCCAGCCGGTGGACGGACCTGGCCCTTGGGCGTGGAGGGTCACGGTGGCCCGGTAGCCCAGAATTCCGCTCCCGTCCGCCGCCGCGTAGGCGGCCGTCAGGCGGCCGGGCAGGTTGGTGGCGGCGCTGGTGGTGGCCGAGCCGCTCGCCGGGTCCGGGACGACGGCCCGCGCGGCGGGCGCCGACGCCGACGACCGCGCCGGGACCGGGCTGGTGGTCGTGGTCGCGGGCGCGGCGATGCTGGTGACCGGCGGCGGCGGGGGCGCGGCGTCGCCGGGCTTCGGCAGGCCGGTGAGGCTGCCCGGCGCGCCCATCAGCACGCCGATCAGGATCGCGGTGCCGCCGGCCACCACGAGCACGCCCGCGGTCAGCCAGGGACCGGCCCGGCGCGGTGACGCCGGGCGTCCGGCCGGCCGGCGGCCCGGAAAGTTGCCGGTCTGGATCGCGGTGACCAGCCCGAGCATCGCGTCCAGCAGCACCACCGTCGGCGAGCGCCGGGGAGCGGGGTGCGGGTCGTTCATCGTGGGACCTCCGCCGTCAGAGCGCGTTCAGGCCGCTGAGCACCTGCTGGAGCAGGCTCATGGCGGGGCGCTCGGCGGCGTCCCGGGAGCGCGGCACGTGGATCAGGCCGCCGTCGCGCAGGTCGGCGAGAATCACCCGGACCGGGCCGAGCGGGAGACCCAGCCGGGCCGCGATCTCGGACACCGAGAGCGGCCGCTCGATGAGTCGCACGATCGTCGACTCCGCCAGCGACAGCTCACCGTCGGGCACGACGCCGGGCACCCGCTGCACGATCGTGCTCAGCGTGAAGTCGCCGGCCGGCGCCTCGGTCCGGCCCCCGGTGATCGCGTAGAGCCGGACGATCGGGCCGGCGTCGTCGTCCCACCAGATGTCGTCGATGCTCATGACACCGGCTGCAGCTCGGGCTCGAGGGGCGACATGTCGACCGAGTGCAGCCGTACGCCGAGCCGGTCCGCGAAGGTGGCGATCCGCACGCGCGTGCCGGACAGGTCGCTGACCGCGTCGAACACCACGGCGAGCAGCATCTCCCCGGTCACCGGGACGACCACCAGCATGCGGTAGTCCATCTCGACGACGGTCTGGTCGACCCGCCCGCCGCCGTTGTTGCGGTCGGCCGCCAGGGCGATCGCGTGCAGGCCGGCCGCGACCGCGGACAGCTGGTCCGCCCGGTCGGTCCGGGTCCCGGCGGAGGTGGCCAGCTCCAGGCCGTCGGTGGACAACAGGACGACGCCCTCGGTTCCGGGCAACTCGCCGTGCAGCTGATCGAGGAGCGGACCGGCACCCGTCGCACCGATGATCCAGTCGTTCACTGCGCCTCCGTTCCGTCGGGCCGCGGACTGCCCACGTTGGAAAGATCTACGGATGTGTCCGCCAGATCGCTCATCTTGCCGACCCGCGCCCGCATCCGTTCCACCCGGTTGATCGGCGGCCCATCCGGTGGTCCGTCCGGCGCCGGGCGGGAGACCAGGCCGGCGGGCAGCCGGACCTCGGCGACGAGCCCGCCGGCCGGCCCGCGCCGGAGCCCGACCTCGGCGCCCCACCGGGCGGCGAACCGGCCCACGGCGTAGAAGCCCAGCCACATCCCGCCCTCGGGCGGCCCCGCCGCGGACATCACCTGGCGGGCCTGGTCGAGGTCCAGGTCGCTCATGCCCGGCCCGGCGTCGGCGACGGTCACCGTGTAGCCCCCGTCGGTCCAGTGGCCACCCGCCCGCACCCGAGTCTCGGCCGGCGAGAACGCGACCGCGTTGTCGATCAGCTCGGCCAGCAGGTGGGTGATCTCGAGGACGGCGTCGCCGACCAGCGCGGCCGGCTCGATCTGGGCGGTGGAGACCCGTACGTAGTCCTCGACCTCGGCGGCCGCGCCGCGCACCACCTCGCCCACCGGCACCGGCCGGCGCCACTGCCGCGCGGACGGGCCGCCGGCCAGCGTGACCGCCTTCTCCACGTTGCGCCGCACCCGGGTGGCCAGGTGGTCGGCCCGGAACAGCCGGCCGAGCTTCTCCTCGTCGGACTCGCGCCGCTCCAGGCCGTCGAGCAGGCGCAGCAGCCGGTGCAGCAGGCGCTGGCTGCGCCGGTGCAGGTCGAGCAGGAGCGGCTGCAGGTCGACCGGGGCGTCGTCGCGGGCGGGCGGCTCTGCCCGGCGCGACGGCAGCCCGGGCCGGAACCGGCGGGCCAGGACGAGCACGCCGATCACCGCGACCAGGCCGACCCCGGCGATCAGCCCGGCGTAGACCGTCGCCCGGATCGCTCCCGGGGTGGCCCGGGTGACCGCGTCGTGAGCGGCGCGGGTCTCGGCCGCGCGCAGGCCAGCATTGACCGGGGCGGCCGCGGCCGCCCACTCGGCCGGGCTGACCCGCGTGTCCTTGCCCAGGATCACCCGCGCCTCGACCGCGGCGAGCCATTGTTCCGAGGCGGCCGGTGACCCGGTGCCGCGCTCGCCGGCCAGTTCGCCGACCCGCACCCGCTCGGCGTCGGTGAGCCCGGACGAGGTGCTCAGCGCGGCCCGGAGCAGCGCGTCCTCCTCGGACAGCGCCTCCCGCGCCCGGCCGGGCGGGCCGGCGGGCAGCCAGGGCAGGCCGACGCCGGCGGCGATGATCGCGCCGTAGGCGGACAGCACCGCGGACCGTCCGATCGCGCGGCCGTCCACCTGGGAGCGGACCGGGCCGAGCCCGTCGAACGCCGACACCAGCGCCGCCGCGGACGCGGTGTAGACCCAACGGCCGGTGAGCGTACGCAGGGCCTCGCGCGCCCGGTCGGTGCGCTCCCGCGCCGCGCCCAGGCCGGCCGCGTCCCCGCCCGCGAGGAACGCCACCGACAGCCGGCGTTCGTCCTGGGCCGCCACGACGGCCGTGTCCACCGCGCGGCCCAGCCGGTCGTCGGTGGCGCGCTCGCGTACCCGATCGGCCGCGCCCAGCACGGCCGGCACCGCGGCGGCCAGCCAGAGCGCGACGATGAGCAGCCCGGCCCGCCTCACGCGAGGACTCCGTCCGCCTGGTCGGCCAGCAACTCGCGCAGGCGGGCCAGCAGCTCCCGCCGGTCGGCACAGCCGAGGCGCTGCCGGATCCGGGCGACGTGGTGCTCGACCGTCTTCGCCGAGAGGAAGAGCCGCTCGGCGACCTGCTTGTAGGTCAGCCCGGCGACGACCAGCGCGGCCACCTCCCGTTCCCGCTCGCTGAGCAGCGGCGCGGTCGACGCCCCGGCGGCGGCCGGCTCGGCGGCGGGGCCGCCCTGCAGCGCCCGGGCGCAGTCGAGCAGCCAGGTCATCGCCTTGCGGTCGGCGGTACGGATCGCGGCCTGCCCGGCGAGGCGGGCGCCGTCCCAGGCGAGGCCGGTCGCGGCCAGCGCGCGGGCGGCGGCCTCGATCCGCTCGGGGTCGATCCGGTCGGTGATCACCGCGATCCAGCCGCGCCCGGCCGCGGCCAGCACCTCGGCGTACGGCCGGTCCGCGGCGAGCCGGTCGAGGGTCGCGGCATGCCGCTCGGCCTCGGCCGTCTCCCCCGCCAGGATCGCCGCGTGCAGCCGGCTCCAGTGCAGCGGCAGGCTCCACAACGGCGGGTCGCCCAGCCGGGCCAGCAGCCGGTCGGCCTCGGCCAGGTGGGCGGCGACCCGGCGGTGCTCGCCGAGCCGGGCCGCGGCCACGGTCAGCTCGCCGAGCGGCAGCAGCGTGAACAGGTCGGCGGGCTGGCTGATCAGGACCTGGCAGGCGTCCGGCCAGACCGCGCGCAGGCCCACCGGGTCGCTGTCCCGGCGGGCCAGGGCCACCCGGAGCGCGGTGGCGAACAGCTGATCGCGGCCGGGTGCGGGCGGGCCGCCGGCGTCGTGCGCCTCGGCGAGCAGCCGGCCGGCCGCGCCGAGGTGGCCGCGCAGCATCCGGGCCCAGGCCGACAGCAGCAGGTGGCGGGCGGCCAGCGGCGGGCCGCCGGTCGAGGAGCGGATCGCCCGGTCGAGGGTGGCCTCGGCGGTGTCCAGGTCGGCACCGTGCAGGGCGACGATCGCGGCCAGCGCCGCCGGGCTGTCCGGCAGCAGGACCGTCGCGCCGGCCGGTTCGAGCAGCGTCGCGGCCTGCACCAGGGTGGACAGCGCGGCGGTCGGCGACCCGGTGACCGACTCCCGGATGCCGCGCGCGGTCAGTTCCGCGGTCGCCCGCAGCAGGGTCGGCGGGCCGTCGCCGGCGGCGCCCAGCCCGGCGAGCAGCTCCCCCGCCTCGTCCCCGCGGCCGGCGCCGGTCAGCGCGGCGGCCCGGAAACCGGCGGCCGGCCCCGGGCCGGCCCAGCCGAGCAGCTCGGCGGCGCTCTCCAGCCGGCCACGATGGGCCATCGCGACCGCCGAGACGTACGCGGACTCGGCGCGCTGCGCGGGCGAGCCGTCGGCCACCGCGCGGTCGGCGAGCCGGGCGGCGAGATCGAGATCGCCGGCGAGCGCGGCGGCCAGGGCGGTCCAGGCTTGGGTAGAGACACAGCTCCGCCGACTGATAGTCCAGGCTTGGGTAGAGACACAGCTCCGCCGACTGATAGTCCAGGCTTGGGTAGAGACACAGCTCCGCCGACTGATAGTCCAGGGCCGACTGATAGTCCAGGCTTGGGTGGAGACGCAGCTCCGGGCCGGGACGCGGCTCGCCGCCCTCGGGCAGCAGGTGGCGCACCAGCGGCAGGACCGGGCCGCCGCGCGCGAGCTGGAGGTCGGCCAGCCGCTGCCGCACGTCGATCCGCTCGGCGATCGGGCCGAGCGCGGCCAGGGCGTGCCGGGCGAGCGGCGCCATCGTGCCGTCCGGGCCGAGCATCCCGGTGGCCTGGCCGGCCGCGACCAGCTCGGCCACCTGCCGGGGGTCACCGCCGAGCAGCTTCGCGATCAGGTCGTACGACAGCCCGGCGCCCGCCTCCACGGCGAGCAGCAGCGTGCGCAGGTCGGGCTCCAGCTCGCCGAGCTCGAGCGCGAACGGGGCGAGGGCGGCGGCGGGCACCCGGGCGGGCACGTCGCCGGGCCGGCCGGCAAGCGCGTCGGCCAGCCGGGCCACGTAGCGCGGGACGCCCGAGCTGAGCGCCGCCACGTACCCGGCGAGCGGCGCACCGACCCGCTGCTCGATCTCGGCGACGGTGAGCGCGGGCAGCATGACCGGCGGGCGCCGGCGCCGCAGCACCTCGGTCAGCGCGACCAGGCCGGACGGGCGCGGCCAGGGACGGTAGGCCACCACGATCCGGGCGTCCGGACGCTCGGCGTGCTCGCGCAGCTCCGCCAGCCGGGCCTCGCCGAGGCGGTGGGCGTCGTCGACGAGCACGAGCCGGTCGTCCGCCCGCTCCAGCTCGGCCAGGAGGGCGCTCTTGCCGAAGCCGCCCGGCGCGCACACCGCCGCGCGCAGCGGCACGGCCGGGTCGGCCCGCACCTCGCTCAGCAGGCCGGCGGCGCTCACCGGTCGCCCACCAGGGGTGCGGACACCTGGACGGGTGGGCGGGCCGGGATCTCGCCCGGGCCCAGCTCGGAGAGGCCCAGGCGGCTGTCGGTGATCGGGAGCAGCTCGGTGGGCAGGACGAGGGCCTCGGCGGCGGGGGCCGGCGGCACGGCGGGACGCAGCGACAGCGCCGTGCCCCGGGCGACGGTGAGCCACGGGTCGTCCTCCCGGATCACCGGCGCCGGGACCGCGTCGGCCAGCGCCGCGGTGACCAGCGGGTGCGCGGCGCCGCCCCCGGCCGGGAGCACCGCCGCCACCTCGGCGAGCTCGACCCGGGCGGCCCGGGCGGCGCGGTGCACCACGTCGAGCACCGCGGCCATCACCGGGACGCCGCTCTCGGCCAGGTCGTCGCCGCCGAAGTCGTCCGCCGTGGACACGCCGAGCACCTCCAACCGGCCCGCCTCGTCGGGGACGACCAGGGCGACCTCGACCGAGGCGCGGCCGATCCGGCAGGCCAGCGCCGGCCGGCCGGCGGTCACCGAGCGCCCGGTGGCCGCTCGGCGTACCACGGCGGCGGCCCGGCCGACCAGCACGACGTCGCTCATCCCCGCGTCGGCGAAGGCGGCCCGCAGCATGCCCACCCGGGCCGGCCCCCAGGCGCTGGGGTGGGCCACCGCGAGCCGCTCGGGCCCCGCCCCCTCGCGCGCCCAGATCTGGTCGGCCGCCGCCCGCGCCTGCTCGACCACCAGCGCCTGCGGCGTGATGAGCAGCCGGTCGCAGTAGACCGGCACGTCGTCGCCGCACCGGCGGAACAGCCCCGGCACGGCCGGCGGCGAATCCGTGGCGACCGGCTCGGGCGGCCCCCATCCGTCCGGCCCCGGGGCGCGCCGGCAGATCGCCGCCCAGGTGGTGGCGGATCCGACGTCGAGGCCAAGCAGGTACGGCAAGGGATGGCTCCTGATTCTCCGGATTCGGGACCCCATGTTCGTACCAGATCGGGCATCGGGGGTCTTCCCCCAAAATTCGTGGCGACCGATCCCCTAATCCCCTAACCCCGGCGCCGCCACGCGCCGCGTCGACAGGGGGACGCGCCCCGATGCCCGGCCCGGCGCCGCCCCCTAGCTTGGTGGCACACCACGAATCCGTGAGGAGTGCGTCACCGATGGAGTTTTCCCCGACGTTGCAGGACTTCGTCCTCAACCTGATCTACGACCCCGACGCCCGGTCGGCGTTCGAACTGGACCCGCACGGCGCGCTGGACGCGGCCGGCCTCGGCGACATCACCACCGCCGACGTGCAGGACGTCCTGCCGCTGGTGCTCGACAACGCGCCGCTGGGCGCGGTGCACGCGCCCGCCGGGCTGTCCCCGGTGGACGACGTGACGACCGGGGTGGCGCACCTCGACGTCGTCGGCGCGGTCTCCCAGCTCCAGGCGATCACCGCCCAGGTCGGCGGCGGGGTGTACTCGCACGCGACCGGCGACCTGAACGTCGCGGCCGCCGGGGTGGTGAGCACCGGGCTGAGCGTGACCGGCGCGTTCGACCCGGGCGTCCTGGGCGGGCTCAACACGGGCGGGCTCGACCTGTCCCACGACCCGGCCGCGGGGCTGGACTCGGCGGTGCACGCGCCGGTGGAGCACACCGTCACCGACGTGACGTACGGCGCGGACAGCGTGCTCACGCACGCGGGCGTCACCGGCACCCTGGACACCACGGTCAACGCCACGACCGGGGTGACCGGATCGCTCGGGATCGATTCCGGTGGCCTTGACGTCTCCGGGGTGCACGAGGCAACCTCTTCGCTGGCCGGGCACCTCGCCGGCGTGGACCACACGGTCGGCGGCCTGCTGCCCGACGGCACCGTGGACAGCGCCACCGGCGTCGTCGACCACCACGTGTCGAGCGTGACCGGGCTGCTCGGCGGCGCGACCCACCCGGCGGCCGAACCGGCCCCCGAGGCGGGCCACGACCTGCTCGGCGGGCTGACCGGGCTGCACTTCTGATCCCCGACCGAGCGGAGAGGACGAGCGTCACGATGGAGAGTTGGGAGACCGGACCCACGGCCTATGCGGGTCCGGTCTCCCCCGTCCGGCCGGGCCGGACGGAACTCGGCGCCCTGACGCCGGCGCCGCTGTGGCTCGACGTCCTCGACGCGACGATCCGGACCTGCACCGAGCACGGCCGCCCGGACCTCGCCGGCCGGCTGTGGCAGCGCCGCACCCAGCTGCTCGACCCGAGCCTGCGGGTGCTCGTCGTCGGGGCCGCCCGGCAGGGCAAGAGCCAGCTTATCAACGCCCTGATCAATGCACCGGTCTGCGTGACCGGGGAGGACCGGGGCACCGCCGTGCCGACCGTGGTCCGGCACGCCGCGGAGCCGACCGCGCAGCTGATCCGGCGCGAGGCGGCGGACGCCGGGTGGCCGGCCGACGCGGGGCCGAACGACCGGGTGCTCCTCGCCCCCGACCGGCTGGGCGACGCGCTGGCCGAGACGCTGGCCGGCCAGCCGGCCGGCTCGATCGAGCGGATGCACGCCGACGTGGGCCTGCCCCGGACGCTGCTCGCCGCCGGGCTCCAGCTGATCGACACGCCGCCGCTGCCCGGGCTGCCGGCCGGCGGGACCGCCGCGCTCGCCCGGGCCCGCGAGCTGGTCACCGGCGGGCGGGCCGACGTGCTGCTGTACGCCTGCGACGCCGAACGCGAGCTGACCGGCGCCGAGCTCGCCGTCCTGGCCGACCTCTCGCTGCTGCTGCCCGGCCTGGTGGTGGCGTTCACGAAGACCGACTACGCCCCGGACTGGCGGCGCGGCCTCGAGGCCAACCGGATGCGGCTGGTGCAGGCCGGGGTGCGGGCCACCGTGCTGCCGACCTCGGCCGCGCTGCGCGTGCACGCCACCCGGACCGGCGACGGCGCGCTGAACGACGAATCCGGCTTCCCCCGGCTCATCGCCCACCTGCAGGCATTGCTCGCGGCCAAGCCGGAGCGCCTCTCCCGGGCCGCGGTCGGCCTGCTCGGCCGGGCGGTCACCGACGAGCTGGCCGCCCCGCTGCGGGAGAGCCGGCGGGCGGAGGACGGCGGGTCTGACGCGGCAACCCGGCTGCACGAGGCCCAGCGCCGGATGGACGAGCTGCGCAAGTGCACCACCCGCTGGCAGAGCCGGCTGGCCGACGAGGTCGGCGACCTGATGTCCGACATCGAGCACGACCTGCGCGAGCGCACCCGGGCCGTGATCGCCCGCGCCGACGAGGTCTTCACCGAGTCCGATCCGCTGCGCGTCTGGGACGACTTCGAGCCCTGGCTGCGCGAGGCGCTGACCGAGACGGGGCGGACCAGCCTCGACTGGCTGGGCGAGCGGGCCGCCTGGCTGGCCCGCGCGGTGGCGGCCGAGTTCCCGCCCGAGCTCGGCCACGTGCTGCCGTCCTGGGTGCCGGCCGTGCCCGGGGACCTGCCCAACCGGGTGACCGAGCTGGACAGCCCGCACGTCGACCGGTTCACGCTGAGCCAGAAGGTGTTCACCGGCCTGCGCGGCTCGTACGGCGGGGTGCTGATGTTCGGGCTGGCCACCAGCCTCACCGGGATGTCGCTGATCAACCCGATCTCGCTGAGCGGCGGCGCGCTGTTCGGCGGCAAGAGCATCCGGGAGGAGGGCCGGTCGCTGCTCAAGCGGCGGCAGGCCACGGCGCGCGCCGCGGTGCAGCGGCACGTCGACGAGATCTTCATCGGGATGGCGAAGGACGCGAAGGATTCCGTACGCCGGATCCAGCGCGCCCTGCGCGACCACTTCACCGCGGTCACCGAGGACCTCCAGGACGCGATCGTCGAGTCGCTGCGCACCGCCAAGGTCGCGGCCGACCAGGACGCCGCCGCCCGCGAGACCCGGGCCCGCCGCGTCGAGCAGGAGCTGATCCGCCTCGCCGGCCTGCAGAAGCAGTCCCTCGCCCTGCTCCAATCGCCGGCCGCATGAGGGCAGGCCTCGAGCAACGGGCGGGTGACCTGCTCGACCGGGCGGCACAGGCGTTCCGCGGGCACACGCGGGCTGAGGCCTGGCTGCGCCACCATCGCGCACGCCTCGGCGAGCCGCTCCGGCTGGCCGTCACCGGTGGACCGCGGTCCGGCAAGTCCACCCTGGTCAACGCGCTCATCGGGGAGGACGTCGCGCCGGTGGCGGGAAATGCGGAGGCGGTCTGGTTCCACGACGGGACGCAGCCGCTGGCCCGGGTCTTCCCGGAGGCCGCCCCACCGTTCACGGCCCCGCTGGAGCGCGCCGCCCGCCGGGGCCACACCGTCGCGCTGCCGGAGAGCGGGATCCGGCAGGTGGTGGTCGAGTGGCCGTGCCGGGCGCTGCGGCGCACCCGGTTGCTGGAGACCGCCGAGGAGGTGCCGGCCGAGGCCGACGCGGTGCTGCATCTGGTGCGGCACCTCGGGGACGACGATCTGGCGCCGCTGCGGGCGGCCGGTGCTCACCCCGTACACACCCTGGTTTTGCTCTCCCGGGCCGACGAAATGGCCGGCGGCCGGACGGACGCCCTGCTCACCGCCAAGCGCATCGCCCGCCGCAGGCGAACCGACCCGCGGACGTCCGCCGTCTGCCAGGACGTGCTGGCCGTCTCCGCGCGGATCGCGCATGCCGGGCGGACGCTGCGCGAACAGGAGTACGCGACCGTCGTCGCCATCGCCGGGCTGCCACGCCCGGACGCCGAACCGCACCTGCTGTCGGCCGACCGCTTCACCGGCGCCTCGTTCCCGTCCGCGATTCCCGCCGGCCGACGAGCGGACCTGCTCGCCCGGCTCGGCCTCGGCGGCGTCCGGCTGGCCGTGACGCTGGCCCGGACCACCGCCCGCTCGCGCGCGGAGCTGGGTGACCAGTTGGCGCGGCAGAGCGGGCTGACCGAGCTGCAGGCCTCGATCAGCGACCTGCTCACCACCCGGCGCGGCGTGCTCAAGGCCCGGGTGGCCCTGGTCGCGCTCGAGCACCTGCTGCGCGCGGAGGCCCACCCCGCCACCGGCCACCTGGCGGCCGAGCTGGAGCTGCTGCTGGCCGGCGCGCACGAGCTCCGCGAGCTGCGCCTGCTCGCGGCGCTGCGCACCGGCCGGGTCGCGCTCCCCGGCGACCTCGCCCTGGAGGCCCGCCGGCTGGTCGGCGGCGACGGCGGCGCGCACTGCGAGCGCCTCGGCCTCGACCCGCAGACCCCGCCGGAGAAGCTGTGGCCGGCCGCCGAGTCGGCCGCGGCCCGCTGGCACGAGCAGACCACCGCGGCCGCCACCGCCGCCGGCCGCCGCGCCGCCGAGGTGGTGCTCCGCAGTTGCACCGCGATCCTGGACGACCTGGGCTGAGAACGACCCGGGCTGGCTCGCCATGGCCCTGGGGGCTGCGTGGTTGCGCTGGCGGGGCCGGCCGGCTTGGTGGGTGGCCGCGCTGCTGGCCATGGCGCGGGGCTGCGTGATTGTGCCTGGCGGGGCCGGTCGGGCTTGGTGGGTGGCCGGGCTGCTCGCCATGGCCCGGGGGCTGCGTGGTTGCTGCCCGTGCGGCCGGCCGGGCTTGGTGGGTGGCCGGGCTGCTCGCCATGGCCCGGGGGCTGCGTGGTTGCGCCTGGTGGGCCGGTCACGGTAGGCGATATGCGGCGAATGCCAGGGCACCAGGCAGCGCAGGGACGATCTTCGCGGCAACGATGAAGGGGTGCTGTTCGCCACGAACAGCACCCCTTCATCGTTGGCTGGCCGTCGGTGAACCTTGATGCGTATCTGTTTGCCACGAACCGCAAGTCATCACCGTCGTGGCCGGCCGCCCACCATGCTCGGCCGGCCGCACGGGCAGCAACCACGCAGCCCCGGGCCATGGCGAGCAAGCCCGGCCACCCACCAAGCCCGACCGGCTGCACGTATTGCCCATCGGCTCGGGCAGGGCGAGATCTGCGAGGTCGGTCATGCGCCGCAGCGTAGGTCGCCGCCCGGCCGGTCAGGCGGGTGTCTCGCGCGATCCGGATGCGGAGCGCGTCAGGCGACTGTCGGGAATGACGGCGACGCCGAGGATCTCGATCAGTGCCTCCGGCTGCCACAGGCTCGTGCAGCCGACGCCGGCCATGGCGGGGTAGACCGGGCCGGCCAGCTCGCGCCAGACCTTGCCGATCTCCTTGCCGTGCGCCTGGTAGTCCGCGATGTCGGTCAGGTAGATCGTGATGCTCACCAGGTCCTCCGGCGCGCCGCCGGCCTCGCGCAGCGTGGTGAGCACGTTGCCGAACGCCTGGCGGAACTGCTCGACGATGCCACCGGGAACGATCTTCATTTCGGCGTCCAGCGCGGTCTGGCCACCCAGGTAGAGGGTGTTGCCGCTGAGGGTGCCGTGCGAATAGCCGCTGGGCGCGGGCAGGGCGGCGGGGTTCACCGGGATCGGGGTCATGGGTATTGACTTTATCTGACGGCCGTGAAAAATACGAGATATGGAGCCGGACCTCAGCAAGTACGTCCTGGAAGGCGACAACTCGATGTACCGGCTGCCCAGCGGCCTGGTAGCCCCCGTGGTGACCCGCTGCGGCCGGGAGAACGCGAACACCGCCGACTCGGGCGGCGCGGTCCGCGTGTCGGGGGTGAGCATCCAGCACACCCCGGCCACCCGGCTGTGGTTCGGGAAGGTGCACAACGACCCCGGCTACCGCTCGGTGACCCACCACCACGGCGAGGCCGAGACCGGCGGCTATGTGCTCTCCGGCCGGGGCCGCATCTACTTCGGCGAGCGCTTCGAGGACTACGTCGACCTGGCGGCCGGCGACTGGGTGTTCGTGCCGCCGTTCATGCCGCACGTCGAGTGCAACATCAGCCGGACCGAGCCGCTCACCTGGCTGACCACCCGCACCCCGGAGAACATCGTGGTCAACCTGCCCGACGTCGCCGACGAGGACCTGCCCGACTGGGTCGACCGATGAGCACCTCGGAGATCGTCACCGCGGCGCTCACGCTGAAGCCGGTCGAGGCCGAGCACTTCGACGAGGCGTACGTCGGAACCACCCAGCCCTGCCCGTGGCCGAAGGCGTACGGCGGCGACCTGGTCGGCCCGGCCACCGCCGCGCTGGCCCGCTCGGTCGGCGGCGACCGGTCGCTGCACTCGATGCACAGCTACTTCCTGCGCCCGGCGGACATCGGCGCCGAGGTCCGCTACGAGGTGGAGCATCTGCGTGACGGGCGCGGCTACTCGACCCGGCACCTCCGGGCGTACCAGTCGGGCAAGGTCGTGTACGCGGCGATGGCCTCCTTCCACGTGACCGAGGCCGGCGACACGTTCGAAAGCGCCTTCCCCGACGGCGTACCCGACCCCTCGTCGTTGCCCAGCGCGGCGGAGTACCTGCGGGACGAGCCGGTCGACGCCGCGTCCAAGGTGTACTGGTCGGGCGGGCGCGGATTCGACATGCGGCACGTGCCCGGCCCGGTCTACCTGCGGGTCGAGGGCTCCCGCGAACCGCACCAGGCGGTCTGGGTCAAGCCGTTCGACCCGCTGCGGCCGGTCGACGGCCTCACCCGAGACCAGCTGCACACCGCCGCGCTCGCGTACGTCTGCGACTACACCATCCTCGAGCCCGTCCTGCGCGTGCTCGACCGGCCCTGGGACCAGGCCGGGCTGGTGACCGCCAGCCTCGATCACGCGATGTGGTTCCACCGCCGTGGTTCGGTCGACGACTGGCTGCTGTACGCCCAGGACGCCATCGCCGCCGACGGTGGCCGCGGCCTCGGCACCGGCCGCTTCTTCACCCGGGACGGCCGCCACCTGGCGACCGTCGCGCAAGAGGGCATGATCCGCGCCGCGTCCGGAAAGGACAAAAGCCTGTGGCCTCGCCATCCGCCCACGTAGACACGTTCACCCGCGACCACCTGCCGCCGGCGCACCGCTGGCCGGCCATCGAGTTCACCCTGCCCGAGCTGCGCTATCCCGACCGGCTCAATGCCGCGACCCACCTCATCGACCGTCCGGTGGCGACGTTCGGCCCGGACCGGCCGGCGCTGCGCACCCCGGACGGGGAGACCTGGACGTACGGCGAGCTCCAGCAACGGGCGAACCAGGTCGCCCAGGTGCTCACCGAGGACCTCGGCCTGGTGCCGGGCCAACGGGTCATGCTGCGCTCCCCCAACAACCCGTGGACGGTCGCGGCGTGGCTGGGCGTGCTCAAGGCCGGCGGCGTCGCGGTCACCAGCATGGCCGCGCTGCGGGTCCGGGAGATCGCGCCGATCGTCGAGCGCACCCGCCCCGCGTTCGCCCTCGTCGACAACCGCTTCCTCGAGGACGTCCAGGCCCTGGACGACCCGTCGATGACGATCGTGGACTACGCGACCCTCGCGGCCCGGGCCGGCCGGAAGCCGGGCCGGTTCGAGAACGTCGGGACGGCCGCCGACGACGTCGCGCTGCTCGGCCCGACCTCCGGCAGCACCGGCGCGCCGAAGATCACCATGCATTTCCACCGCGACCTGCTGTCCATCGACCACACCTTCGGGCGGCACGTGCTCCGGCTCGCCCCGGACGACCTGGTCGCCTGCTCCGCGCCGCTCGCGTTCACCTTCGGCCTCGGCTCGCTGGTCGTCTTCCCGCTGCGGGCCGGCGCGTGCGCGCTGCTGACCGAGGCGGCGACGCCGGTGCAGATGGCCGAGCTCGTCGCCCGCCACGGCGTGACCGCGCTGGCCACCGCGCCCACCGCGTACAAGACCGTCCTGCGCGCGGGCCGGGAGCGGGACCTCGCCGGCTTGCGGGTGGCGGTCTCCGCCGGCGAGCACCTGCCGCGGTCCACCTGGGAGGAGCTGCGCGACCGGCTCGGCCTGCGGGTGGTCGACGGCATCGGGGCGACCGAACTGCTGCACATCTTCATCTCCGCGGCCGGCGACGACATCCGCCCGGGCTCGACCGGCCGGCCGGTGCCGGGCTGGCGGGCCACGATCCTCGGGCCGGACGGCCGGGAGCTCGGCCCCGGCGAACCGGGCCGCCTCGCCGTCATCGGGCCGGTCGGCTGCCGCTACCTGGACGACGAGCGGCAGCGGGCGTACGTCCATGAGGGTTGGAATGTCACCGGTGACACCTTCGTCCGCGACGACGACGGCTACTTCTTCTACCGGTCGCGCACCGACAACATGATCGTCTCCTCCGGCTACAACATCGGCGGCGCCGAGGTCGAGGCGGCGATCGGCACCCACCCCGACGTGGTCGAGTGCGCGGTCGTCGCACGGCCCGACAGCGAGCGCGGCTCGGTCGTCTGCGCCTTCGTGGTCCTGCGCGCGGGCGCGACCGGGGACGCGGTGAAGGCGAAGGAGATCCAGGACCACGTGAAGCGGACCCTGGCCCCGTACAAGTACCCGCGCGACGTGCGCTTCCGCGATGCCCTGCCGCGCAACGCGAGCGGGAAGCTCCAGCACTTCGTGCTGCGCGGCATCGTCGAGGCCGAGCAGGCCGAGCAGAAGGAGAAGGTCCGTTGAAGGTCGCGATCGTCGGCGGCGGCCCGGGTGGGCTCTACTTCGCCGCGCTCATGAAACAGCTCGACCCGGCGCACGACATCACCGTCTGGGAGCGCAACGCCCCCGACGACACGTTCGGCTTCGGCGTGGTGTTCTCCGACGAGACGCTGGGCGGCATCGACAACGCCGACACCGAGTTCGCCGCCGCCATGGCCGGCCGGTTCGCCCGCTGGACCGACATCGACATCCACTTCCGCGGGGTCAGCCACACCGTCGGCGGCCAGGGGTTCGCCGCGATGAGCCGTAAGGAACTGCTCGGCCTGCTCCAGCGGCGGTGCCGGGAGCTCGGCGTCACGCTGCACTTCTCGACGCTCGCCCCGGACACCGAGGCGCTGCGCGCGACCCACGATCTGGTACTGGCCGCCGACGGCGTCAACTCCGCGATCCGGGCCGCGCACGCGGAGGTCTTCGGCCCCACCCTGGACCGGCGCCGCAACAAGTACATGTGGCTCGGCACCGACCTGGTCTTCGAGGCGTTCCAGTTCTTCATCAAGCAGACGCCGTGGGGCACCATGCAGGTCCACGGCTACCCGTATTCCGGCGAGGGCTCGACCTTCATCGTCGAGATGCACGAGGAGGTCTGGCGGCGCGCCGGCTTCGACGATCCGGCGCTGCCGGCCGGGGTCTCCGACGAGCGGGCCGTCGCGCGGCTGCGGGAGATCTTCGCCGACGAGCTGGCCGGGCACGAGCTGCGGGCCAACAACTCCAAATGGCTCAATTTCACGACCGTACGCAACAGGCACTGGCACCACGGCAACCTCGTGCTCGTCGGCGACGCCGCGCACACGGCGCACTTCTCGATCGGCTCGGGCACCAAGCTGGCCATGGAGGATGCCCTCGCGCTGGCCGCCTGCCTGCATGAGAACCCCGACATCGAAACCGCCTTGACCGCGTACGAAGCGGAGCGTCGCCCGGTGGTGGAATCGACCCAGCGGGCGGCGCAGGCGTCCCTCGAGTGGTTCGAGAACATCGGGCTGTACGTCGGCCAGGACCCGACGACGTTCTGCTTCAACCTGCTGACCCGCTCCCGTCGCATCACCTACCAGAACCTGCGTACCCGTGATGCCGCCTTCGCCGATCGGGTGGACGCCGCCTTCGCGGCCGCGCACCGGCTGGACACGGTCGCGCCGGCGATGTTCCAGCCGTTCCGGCTCGGCCGGCTCGAGCTGAAGAACCGCGTCATCGTGTCGCCGATGGACATGTACGCGGCGGTCGACGGCATGCCGGACGACTTCCACCTGGTCCATCTGGGTTCCAAGGCGATGGGCGGCGCCGGGCTGGTGATGACCGAGATGGTCTGCGTGTCGCCGGAGGGCCGGATCACGCCGGGCTGCACCGGGATCTGGACCGGTGAGCAGCGCGACCGCTGGGCCCGGATCGTCCGCTTCGTGCATGAGCGCAGTACCGCGCGGATCGGGCTGCAGCTCGGCCACTCCGGGCGCAAGGGCTCGACCCGGCTGATGTGGGAGGGGATGGACGACCCGCTGCCGGCCGGCAACTGGCCGGTCCTCGGCCCGTCCGCGCTGCCGTACGGCCCGGACTGCCACGTGCCCCGGGAGGCCACCCGCGCCGACCTGGACAAGGTGGTGGCGGATTTCGTCGCCGCCGCGCGCCGGGGCGCCGAGGCCGGCTTCGACCTGCTCGAACTGCACTGCGCGCACGGCTACCTGCTCTCCTCGTTCCTGTCGCCGGTGGCGAACCGGCGCACGGATGAGTACGGCGGTTCGCCGGCGAACCGGCTGCGGTTCCCGTTGGAGGTGTTCGACGCCGTGCGTGCCGTCTGGCCGGCTGGACGGCCGATGAGCGTGCGGATCTCGGCCACCGACTGGATCGAGGACGGCAACACCGAGCACGACGCGGTCGAGATCGCCCGGGCCTTCGTGGCGCACGGCGCCGACGCCGTCGACGTCTCCTCGGGCCAGGTCGCCAAGCACGAGCGGCCCGCCTACGGCCGCTCGTACCAGACGCCGTTCGCCGACCGGATCAAGCACGAGGTCCCGGGTGCGGCCGTCATCGCTGTGGGCGCCATCGCCTCGTACGACGACGTGAATTCGATCCTGCTGGCCGGACGCGCCGACCTGTGCGCGATCGGCCGCACCCACCTGTACGACCCGCACTGGACCCTGCACGCCGCGGCGGAGCAGGAGTATCGGGGCGCCGCCGCGGACTGGCCGGTGCAGTTCCAGGCCGGCCGCCGCAAGCCGCCGTCGTCCCGCACCGACGCCGTCCGGCCGCGGCTGTCGCTGCTCCGCCCGGCGGTCGCCGGGACCGACACCCACCTGCGCTGGAGACCGCACCGTGAAGTGGCGCTCAGGTAGGGTACGGCCATGACGGCGGAGGTGGCGACGGCGCCCGCACTGACCGGCCGCGACACCCGGCTCGCCCAGCTGATCATCACGATCTTCGCGCTGTACGCGCGGGCCGAGAACAACTGGCTGTCGGTGGCGTCCGTGGTGCGGCTGATGGCGGATCTCGGCGTCGACGGCCAGGCCGTACGCTCCTCGATCTCCCGCCTGAAACGACGGGGCGTGCTGTGCAGCGAGCGGCACGACGGCGCGGTCGGCTACTCCCTCGACGGCCCCACCCTGGAGATGCTCGCCGAGGGCGACATCCGCATCTTCGAGCGGGTCCGGGCGGTCGCCGCCGACGGCTGGCTCGTGGTCGTCTTCTCGGTGCCCGAGTCCGAGCGGGAGAAGCGGCACGCGCTGCGGACGAGCCTGACCCGGCTCGGCTTCGGCACGGCGGCGCCCGGCGTGTGGGTGGCGCCGGGCAACCTCGCGGCGGAGACCCGGCGGACCCTCGAGCGGCGCGGCCTCTCCGGCTACGTCGACATCTTCACCGGCGACTACTTCGCCTTCGGCGACCTGCGCTCGAAGGTGCCCCAGTGGTGGGACCTGGACGACCTGACCGCCCTGTACGAGGACTTCCTGAGCCGGCACCGCCCGCTCCTCGAACGGGTCACCGCGAGCGGGGCGACACCGCGGGAGGCCTTCGGAATGTACGTGCCGATGCTCACCGAGTGGCGGCGGCTGCCGTACCGGGATCCCGGCCTGCCCCTGGAATTGCTGCCGCCCGGCTGGCCCGGCGTGACCGCCAGTGCCCTCTTCGGCGAGCTGAACGCGGCGCTCGGCGCGCCCGCCCGGGAGCACGCGCACGCGGTCATGCACGGCTGAGCCGGATTAGAGATTTTTCGAATCAGCCCCGGTGCCGCGTGGTGCGGACAACTGTATGGTCATGCGGGGCAAACTGGGCGGGTCGTTCGACGATGTCAGCGTCAGCGTCAAGATCGTTTCGGCGGTGGTCACCGCGGTCGTGGTGACGGTAGCAGTCGGTGTGCTCGGCCTGGTGCGCCTCCGGGACAGTAGCAACGCCGCCCAGCTGATCTACAACAGCAACGTTGCCAACATCAAATTGGTCAGCCAGCTGAAAGCGGCGATCTACCAGGCCCGGCTGGCCGCGGCGAACCAGATCGGTTCCATCACCGCCGCCGACGTGACCAAGTACACGGGCGCGTTCAACACCAAGGCGGCCGAGTTCGACGCGGCGATGGCCAAGTATCAATCCAGCAACCCGGCCGGCGACCCGAACACCATCGACCAGCTCAACACGGCGTGGCAGCAATATCTGTCGCTGGCGAAGACCAAGCTGCTGCCCGCCGGGGCGAGCCACGACCTCGGCACCTGGGCGACGGTGCGCGACAACGAGACGAACCCGGTCGTGGCGAAGGTCGATGAGTACCTCACCGAACTGGACGCGGCCGAGACGGCCGACGCCGCACGCAACGCGGCATCGGCCAAATCCGGGTACCAGTCGGGCAGCCGGATCTCGATCGTCGTCATGATCCTCGGAGCGGCACTGGCGCTGGCCGTCGGCCTGCTGGTGGCGCGCCGGATCGTCACCTCGCTGCTGCGGGTCAAGGGCGTCTGCGACACGCTGGCCGCCGGCGACCTCACAAGGACCTCCGGGGTCACCTCCCGCGACGAGCCCGGGCAGATGGCCCAGGCCCTCGACGTCGCGATCGGCAACCTGCGCGAGACCGTGCAGACCATCGACACCTCCGCGGCCTCGCTGGCCAGCGCCACCGAGCAGATGAGCAGCACCGCCGCGCAGATCGCCGGCTCGGCGCAGGAGGGCTCCACCGAGGCGCAGGCCGTCTCGTCCGCCGCGGACGAGGTCTCCCGCAGCGTCGAGACCGTCTCCGCCGGCAGCGAGCAGATGGGCGCCTCGATCCGGGAGATCTCCCAGAACGCGGCCGAGGCGGCCCGGGTCGCCGCGGACGCGGTGGCGCTGACCGCCACCACGTCGCAGACCATGACCAAACTCGGCGACTCCTCCGCCGAGATCGGCGACGTCGTGAAGGTCATCACCGCGATCGCGGAGCAGACGAACCTGCTGGCGCTGAACGCCACCATCGAGGCCGCCCGGGCCGGCGACGCGGGCAAGGGCTTCGCGGTGGTGGCCTCCGAGGTCAAGGACCTGGCTCAGGAGACCGCCCGGGCCACCGAGGACATCTCCCAGCGGGTCGAGACGATCCAGGCGGACACCAGCGGCGCGGTCGCCGCCATCGACCAGATCTCGCAGGTCATCGCCCGGATCAGCGACTTCCAGACCACGATCGCCTCGGCGGTGGAGGAGCAGACCGCCACCACCGCCGAGATGAACCGCAGCGTCAGCGAGGCCGCCGCCGGCACCACTCAGATCGCCCATAAGATCACCACCGTCGCCCGGGCCGCCCTGATCACCAGCGAGGGCGTCGCCGAGACCCAGCACGCGACCAGCGAACTGGCCCGCATGTCCAACGACCTGAGCGCCCTGGTCGCCCGCTTCCGGTACTAGACATCTTCGCGCTCGAGGTGAGCGCGCACTCTTCTGTACCGGGCGGATGGTTCGCTGTCGGCTTGGTGGATGGCCGGGCTTGCCGGCCATGGCCCGGGGCTGCGGCGGGGCCAGCCCAGCTCAGTGGGTGGCCGGGCTAGCTCGCCATGGCCCGGGGCTGCGTGGTTGCTCCCGGCGGGGCCGGTCGGGAGCAACCACGCAGCCCCGGGCCAAGGCAAGCAAGCCGGCCGCACGAGCAGAACAGCGCACACCCGCCAACCGCCACATCTCGCCCAAACCTTGAGCCCCGAAAGATGTCTAGCTCACCAAGATCCGGTCGAAATCGGGGGCCCAGCCGCTTGGGTTGCCGAAGCGGATGGTGTTGGTGCCCGCGTTGAGCTGCAGCGACACCGTCACCGAGCCGATCGTGTCCCAGCCGCCGGTGCTCGGGGTGCTGACCGAGACCGCGGTGCCGCCGTTGGCGCTGACGGTTGTGGACCTGTTCTCGCCCGAGGCGTAGTAGACGGTCACCTGTCGGGCGCCCGCCGCGCTCGCCAGCACGTTGTTGAACTGCAGGTAGTTGCCCGCGCCGCCGCCGACGTAGCCGACCAGCGCGCCGCCCGAGGCGCCGGCCGAACCGCGTGCGGCGGCCTGGCCGGCCAGGGTGTTGCCGCTCGCCTCGGCCTCGTACGACGTGCCGGGCTGGCCGCCGCCGGTGAGCTTCCAGTACACCGTGTACCGCTGGTGGTGCATCTTGTAGAACGGGATCAGCGAGACCGCGCCGGTGCTCGCCGCGCCGGTGAAGTGCAGCGCGTTGGCCGGGTCCGGGGTGAGGCTCGCGGTCTGCAGGGTGGGCAGGTTGCCGCCGAGGTCGGTCGAGCCGTACTCGCCGGCCAGCACGATCGCGCCGTACTGAGCGGCGCCGATGCCCGCGTTGTCGTTGGCGCGCGGGAAGGTCAGCGCGGCCGGCACGGTCAGGTCGACCACGTCGCCGGAGGCCCAGGTCCGGTCGATGGTCAGGTAGCTGCCCGGCTGGGCCGTGACGCTCTGGGTCGTGCCGTTCACCTTGACGGTCATGCCGGTGGTCCACGACGGCACCCGGATCTTCAGGGCGATGTGACCCGTACCCGTAATGGTGATCTTGCTGGTCGAGGCGGCCGGGAAGGTGGTGTCCTGGCGGACCGTGATGCCCCGCCCCGGCCAGGTCAGCGTGGAGGCGATGAACAGGTTCACGTACAGCGTCTCGCCGCTGGAGAAGTAGATGCTGTCGGCGAACTTGGTCTGCGACTCCATGCCGGTGCCGTGGTCGCAGGTGAAGTCGTCGTAGTCGTTCGAGTACGTCTTGATGCCGCCGGCCCGCAGCGGCGTGTAGTACGTGACGAAGCCGTGGCTGGAGTTCGGGTCCTGCTCGCCGAGGATCTGGTTGAACAACGCCCGCTCGTAGTAGTCCATGTAGTCCGTACGACTCGGGTCGGTGAAGAACAGCTGCCGGGTCAGTTTGAGCATGTTGTACGTGTTGCAGACCTCGCAGGTGCTGTCGGAGAGCTCGGTGGAGATCCGATCCGGCGCCTTGAAGTACTCGCCGTTGGAGTTGCCGCCGATCACGTAGGTGTGATGCGCGGTCACGATGTCCCAGAAGTTGCGGGCGATGTCGCGGTACCGGCTCGTCCCGGTGGCGTGGTACTCCCGGATCGCGCCGAGGATCTTGGGGATCTGCGTGTTGGCGTGGAAGCCGGAGAGCTGGTCGCTGTCGGCGGCGAGCGGGTCGAGGATCTGCGCGTGGTCGAAGCGCTGGGCGGTGGCCAGGTGGCTGGCGTCGCCGGTGACCTGGTACAGGTTGGTGAGCACCTCGGGCATGCCGCCGAACTCGGTACGCAGCGCGTTCTGCATCTGGGTCGTGCTGAGCGGGTCGGTACGGGTCTTCACCCACGCCGCCATGTTGGTGAGCACGGTCAGCGCCTGGCCGTTGCCGGCCAGCAGGTACTGGTCGAGCAGGCCCGCCATGATCTTGTGGATCGTGTAGTACGGCGCCCACACCGACTGGCCGCTCTCCAGCCGGTCGAAGAAGTTCTCCGGGAAGGCCGACAGGTAGCCGGCGTGGTAGCCCCGGCTGGGCGAGGCCGCCTGGCATGCGGCCAGGGCGTTGACGATGTAGTCGCCCTTGGTCCGGTAGGACGCGGTGCCGGTGTTCGCGTACGCCTGGGCCAGCCCGGACATCAGGTGCCCGGTGGAGTGCCCGCGCAGCTCGGTGTCCGGGCTCTCCCAGCCGCCGCAGGGCTGCGCCGAGCTGGCGATGCCGGCGTTGGTGCGGAAGGTGTGCAGCAGCCGGTCGGCGTTCACGAAGTCGAAGTACGCCAGGGTCCGGGTCATGTTGTCCCGGAACGGGCCCGGCAGCAGGGAGACCGCCGTGAGCGGAAACGCGTACAGCGACACACCCGTGTCCGGTCGGGTCGCGGCGACGGCGGGCGCCGACCGCGTCACGCCGACGGCCGCACCCGCCGCGACGACGCCGGCGGCTCGCAGCAACGCCCGCCGGCCGAGAGTGAAGTCACGCATCGCTCGGTCCCGCTTTCCTCGAAAACCTTTTCACGAAAGCTATCAGCACATCGGCCGATGTCAATAGTCGCGGATCTTTCTTGCCTGACAACTGCCTTGCCGATGAACAGATTCAGGATCGAAAGGTTTTCGGCGGCGAGCCGAGGACGGTCGCCACGGCGACCAGCGCGAGGCCGGCGCCGAGAAACACCGGGAGCCCGGGCCGGCCGCCCGGCCCCGGCGCGACCGCGTCGATCGCCACCGCCCCGAGCACCTGACCGGCGATCAGGCCGAGCCCGAGCAGCAGCGCCCCGGTGTGCCGGACGACGCCGACCCCGATCGCGATCACCACGAGGCCGATCACGCCGCCGAGGAACCACCACGGCGCCGGCAGCACACCGGCCGGCCGGCCGCGCACCGCCACGTCGCCGCCGAACGCCAGGACCAGGCCGGCGGTGCCGACCACCGCGTTGACCAGCACGGCCGGCGCGACCGCCCCGGCCGCCTGCCGGACCCGGCCGTTGACCGCGCCCTGCACCGCGAGCCCGGCGCCGGCCAGCACCGCCAGCAGGACCAGCGCGACCGGCACCCCGGCCCGCGGCCGGCCGGCGGCGGCCACCGCCACCGCCACGACCGCGAGAGCCGCGCCGATCAGCCGGGCCCGGGTGAGCGGCAGCCGGCCGCCGGGCGCGAGGCCGGCCCGGTCCACCAGCAGAGCCCCGGCGGACTGCCCGGTGACCACGGCGACGGTGAAGACCGCCAGGCCGAGCCCGGCGACGCTGACTCCCTGGGCGGTCACGTAGAGCGCGCCGCACGCCCCGCCGGCGAGTTCCCAGGGGCGGAGCCGGACCGCGCGGCGCAGTCCGGCCCGGACACCGGCCCGGAACAGCAGCATGGAGACGAGCAGCAGCGCCGAGCCGTTGGACACGAGCGCGGCGGCCAGGCCGTCCCGCAGCTGACCGGCCAGCCCGCTGTTCACCCGCGCCTGCACGGCCGCGAGGATGCCGGCGGCGACGGCCGCCAGCACCCCGAGCGCGGCTGGCCGGCCGCGCAGCCTGGTCAGCCCCGCCACTCGTGGATCATGCCACGATGCCCTCGCGGGCCAGATACCTGGCGCGGGCCCGCGGCGACGCCGGACGAGTCCGGCCGCTCAGGCCGCCGCGATCCGGCTTTCGGCGGCCATCAGGGCCATGCAGTCGTCGGCCGGCATCGGCTTGGCCATGAGGAAGCCCTGGCCGTACGGGAATCCCATGTCCCGCAGCCGGATCAGCTGGTCCCGCGCCTCGATGCCCTCGGCCACCGCCTTCAGGCCCAGGTTGTCGGCGAGCTGCGCGACCGCCGCGGCGATCGCGTGCCGGCCACGGTCGGCGTCCGCGGCGATGCCGTCGACGAACGACTTGTCGAGCTTGAGGACGTTCGCCGGGAAGGCACGCAGCAGGCTCAGCGACGACTGGCCGGTGCCGAAGTCGTCCAGGGCGAGCTGGACGCCCATCTCGTGCAACTGCTGCAGGGTCTGCTTGACCTCCGGTCCGTCGACCACGGCGGACTCGGTGACCTCGAGGACGAGGTTGCCGGGCGCGAGGCCGGCCTCCGCGAGCACGGCGGCGACCGTGGCGGCGAAGTCCGGCTCGCGGAGCTGGCGGACCGCGACGTTGACGTTGATCGCCTCGATCGCGCCGCACGGCAGCTCCGCCCGCCACCGGGCGAGCACCGTGCAGGCCTCGCGGAGCACCCAGGCGCCGAGCGGCACGATCAGCCCGGACCGCTCGGCGACCGGGATGAACTCGGCCGGGGAGACCGGGCCGCGGACCGGGTGGTGCCAGCGGACGAGCGCCTCCGCGCCGTGCATCCGTTCGGTGCGCAGGTCGAAGACCGGCTGGTAGAGCAGCCGCAGCTCGCCGCGGGCGATGCCGTCGCGCAGCTCGCCGGCGATCCGGGCGTGCTCGGTCATGTCCTGCCGCATCCGCGGGTCGTACCGTACCCAGCCGGCCTTGCCGCCCTCCTTCGCGGCGTACATGGCGATGTCCGCGTTGCGCAGGACCTCGTCGGCGGACTCGCCCGGGGCGGCGGTCGCGATGCCGATGCTGGCGTGCAGCATGAGCTGGTGTTCGGCGGCCTGGACCGGTTCGCTCACGGCCTGCAGGGCACGGCCCGCGGCCCGCTCGGCCTCGGCCGTGCAGTCGGGGGCCAGCAGGACGGCGAACTCGTCCCCGCCGAGCCGGGCGGCCACCTCGCCGGGGCCGCAGATGTCGTGCAGCCGTAGCCCGATCTGCTGGAGCAGTTGATCGGCGGCGGACGGGCCGAGCGTGTCGTTGATCAGTTTGAAGTCGTCGACGTCGATCATCAGCACGGTCGCGGACCGGCCCGCCTGCAGGCGCTCGGTCAGGGCCACGCCGAACGCGGTACGGCTGGGCAGGCCGGTCAGCGAGTCGCTGAGCGCGAGCCGGCGGATGTCGGCCAGCGCCGAGGTGTTCTCCCGTACGGTCAGAAGTTGCCTTGCCACCAGGATCGCCGCGGTGAGCACCGCGCCCACGATCACGGCCCGGCCGCGGGTGTCGAGGTCCCGGGCCGACACGGTGATCACCAGCGCCGCGACCACGGTGACCGCGAGGTACTGCAGCGGATCGGCCAGGGCCCGCCGGCTCCCCCGCTCCCAGCGGCGCACGGAGCCGGCGTCGACCAGCGACTGCCGCAGGGCGGCCCCGCACATCACCAGGCCGACCAGGGGATACCCGACCACCGAGAGCAGCATCATGCCCATCGGGGTCCCGCCGAGGAACACGATCACCGCGGCGAGCCCGACCATCGGGGTCAGCGCGAGGACGGTCAGCGCCCCCTTGTCGATCCGCCCCTGCGGGCTGACCGCGGCCTTGCCGAAGACGACCAGCGCGAGCAGGCAGCCGACGCCGACCACCGCGGCCGTGGCCCGGGCGGCCACCGGCGGGCCGGCCGCCGCCTCGTCGAGCAGGGCGTAGCCGAAGAACACGCCGCCGGACACCGCCACGGCGGCGCCGTCGAGGACGAGACGTACCCAATCGAAGGTGCTGCGCTGGTTGAGCGGCACGTGCCGGAACGCGAGCATCGCGAGGTTGAGGCTGACCAGGGTCGGCGCCGCCTCGTAGAGCGGCATGCCGGAGTCCCCGCGGGCGGCCGCCACGATCGCGGCGATGGTGCTGACGAACAGCGCGGCGGCCGAATACGACCACAGGCGCCAGAAGCCGCGCACCGCGCCGGCCGTCCGCTCGCCACGGCTGACCCGGTAACAGGCGATCGTGGCCGCCAACAGCACGACCGATCCGCCGAGGTTGCCGAGAACCATCTGGTCAGGATGGCGAATCACCAGCCACACCGCTACCCACGCGAGGCCAGAAACGGCGACGAGGACCGGGGCAAGTGCGGCCATCCGGGCACTCGGCCGCCACCCGGTCTCGCCCGGATCGGATCCAGTCGTCATCGCAGCCTCTGCCACCTCGCGTGCCCGTTTGAGCATCACATCGGCCGCGGGGCGGCAGCGCTGAGCCGAATTCCGGCGTCCTAGCCGAGGCGGTCGGTGACCCACTCGTGGAAGGCGCCGATGTGGTGCTCCGAGGGGACCAGGACGCCGCCCTTGGCGTACGCCCGGGAGGACATCGCCGGCTGGCAGCGCTCGCAGGCGTCGAAGTCCTGGACGTTGACCCGGTGGAAAAGCTCCACCGAGCGGGTCACGTCCTTCCCGGAGGCGACGACCTCCGTGGAGTAGAGCCAGTCGCACTCGACGACGGTGCGGTCCTCGGCCACCGGGTACATCCGGTGGAAGATGATGTGGTCTGGGACCAGGTTGACGAAGACCTGCGGCTTGATGGTGATGGCGTAGTACCGCCGGTCCTGGTCCTCGGTCACGCCGGGCAGCTTCTCGAAGCCCTCGCTGCCGTCCACCGTGAAGCCCCGGATCTCCGAGCCGAACTCGGCGCCGTGCCCCACGTAGTACTGGGCGGCGTAGCCGTCGGCGAACTCGGGCAGCACCTCGGTCAGCTCGGGGTGGATCGTCGCGCAGTGGTAGCACTCCATGAAGTTCTCGACGATCAGCTTCCAGTTGGCCTTCACGTCGTACGTGATCCGGCGGCCCACCTCCAGGCTGTCGATCTCGTACGCGTCGATCGCCCCGGCCGTGCCCAGCCGCTCGCCGACCGCGCCCAGCACGTCCTCCTCGAACGAGGGCGGCTCGTCGGCCAGGCACACCCAGACGTACCCGAGCCACTCGCGCAGGTGCACGTTGACCAGGCCGTACTCGACCCGGTCGACGTCCGGCATCTTGGTCAGGTTGGGCGCGGCCACCAGCTTGCCGTCCAGGCCGTAGGTCCAGGCGTGGTACGGGCACTGGAACGCGCGCCGCACCTCGCCGCTCTCCTCGGTGCAGAGCTTCGCGCCCCGGTGGCGGCAGATGTTCAGGAAGGCGCGCAGCTCGCCGCCGCGGCCACGGACGAGCAGGACGCTCTCCCGCCCGACCGCCACCGAGCGGAAGCTGCCCGGGTTGGGCAGGTCGCTCGCGCGCGCGGCGCAGAACCACATCGTCTCGAAGATCCGCTCCTGCTCCTGAGCGAAGATCGCGGGATCGGTGTAGTAGTGGCCCGGGAGGGTCCGGATGAGGCTGGCGGGGAGGCTGACCAAGGGGTTCACCGGCGGATCCGTTCCATCTGGGGGTCGAAGAGCGGCTCCGCGGCGACGGTCGCCGGCAGCCGTTCGCCGAAGTACTCGACGGCGAGGGGGGTGCCGGGCACCGACAGCTCGCCGGGGAGCCAGGCGTAGACGACCGTGCGGCCGATGCTGTAGCCGTACGAGGCGCTGGTCACGTACCCGACCGGGCGGCCGGCGGCGAAGACCGGCTCCTTGCCCAGCACCACGGCGGCCGGGTCGTCGAGGGTGAGGCAGGTGAGCCGGCGCCGGGAGGTCTCCTCGGACCGGCCCTCGATCGCGGCGCGGCCGATGAAGTCGCCCTTGTCCATCCGGACGGCGAAGGCCAGGCCCGCCTCGTACGGGTCGTGCTCGGTGGTCATGTCGGTGCCCCAGGCGCGGTAGCCCTTCTCCAGCCGGAGGCTGTTGAAGGCGCTGCGCCCGGCCGCGACGACGCCGTGTTCCCGGCCCGCCTCCCAGAGCGTGTCCCACAGCTTGAGCCCCAGGTCGGCGGAGGTGTAGAGCTCCCAGCCCAGCTCGCCGACGTAGGACAGCCGCATGGCGGTGACCGGCACCTCGCCGAGGTAGGCCGGCTGGGCCCGGAAGTACTTCAGGGCGGTGTGCGAGAAGTCCGTCCGGGTCAGCGGCTGCAGCAGGTCGCGGGCCCGCGGGCCCCACAGGCCGATGCAGCAGGTGCCGCCGGTGATGTCCCGGACCCGCACCGAGCCGTCGGCCGGCAGGTGCCGCCGCATCCAGTCCTCGTCGAGCGGCCCGTTCGCGCCGACCTGGAACACCTGCTCGCCGAGCCGGGCGACGGTGAGGTCGCTGCGGACGCCGCCGTCGTGGCCGAGCATCAGGGTGTACGTGACCGAGCCGACCGACTTCGCGAGGTTGTTGGTGGTCAGGTGCTGCAGGAAGGCCAGGGCGCCGGGGCCGCTGACCTCCAGCCGCTTCAGCGGGGTCATGTCGTACATCGCGACCCGCTCCCGGGTGGCGAGGGCCTCCGCGGCGGCGATCGGCGACCAGTACCGCGCCGACCACTCGTCCCGCGGTGGCAAAGCCGTGAGCGACGTATGACCGGCCCCGGAGGGGCCCGGGTTCTCCGCGCCGTCCGTAGAACCAGGCGCCGGTAGCAACACAGCGTTCGACTCGTACCAGTACGGCCGTTCCCAGCCGGCGCCCTCCAGGAAGTACGCCCCGAGCTCGCGCTGCCGCTGGTAGAACGGGCTGGTGCGCAGCGGGCGGGGCCGCTCCATCGGCTGCAGCGGGTGGATGATGTCGTACACCTCGATGAAGTTCTGCTTGCCGCGCTCCTCGATGTAGCTCGGCGCCAGCTGCAGCTGCTCGAAGCGGTGCAGGTCGCACTCGTGCACGTCGGTCTCGGGCTGGCCGTCGACGAGCCACTGGGCCATCGCCCGCGCCACGCCCGCCGAGTGGGTCACCCAGACGGCCTCGGCGACCCAGAACCCGGAGAGGTCGGGGTGCTCGCCCATGATCGGGCCGCCGTCCGGGGTGAAGGAGAAGATGCCGTTGATGCCCTCCTCCACCTTGGTGCCGGCCAGGTGCGGCAGCAGGGCCACGCTCTCCTGCCAGGCCTCGGCGAAGTCCTCCTCGGTGAAGGGCAGCACGCTGGGCATCACCGGGGCGTCGGCCGGGGAGAGGATGTCGTCGACGTCGACCGGCATCGGGCGGTGCCCGTAGTAGCCGATGCCGATCCGGTCCTCGTGCTCCCGGTAGTAGAGGTCCTGGTCCTGGTGGCGCAGGATCGGGTGGGTCGCCTCCAGGGCCGGGTCGTTGACGCCGGCCAGGGCGGCCACCTGGCCGGTCTTGGCGTACTGGTGGGCGAGCGGCAGCAGCGGCACGGTGAGGCCGACCATGCGGCCGATCCGCGGGCCCCAGAAGCCGGCGGCGCAGACCACCACGTCGGCCGGGATGAAGCCCTGGTCCGTCTCGACGCCGGTGACTTTGCCGCTCTCCCGGCCGATGCCGGTGACGGTGTGCTCGCCGAGGAAGCGGGCGCCGCGGGCGATCGCGCGCCGGGCCTGGGCCTCGACCGCGCGGACGGCCTTGGCCAGCCCGTCGGTGGGCACGTGCAGACCGCCGAGGATCTTGCCGGGGTCGAGCAGCGGGTGCAGGGCCGCGCACTCGCCGGGGCTCAGCAGCGCGCCCTCGACCCCCCACGAGGTGGCCAGGCCGTGCTTGCGCTTGAGGTCGGTCCAGCGGGCCTCGGTGGTGGCGACCTCGAGGCCGCCGACCTGCCGGAAGCACCACTGGCCGTCGAGCGTGAGGCCGTTGAGCTTGCGCACGGTGTAGCTGGCGAACTCGGTCATGGTCTTCGACGGGTTGGTCTGGAAGACCAGGCCGGGCGCGTGCGAGCTGGAGCCGCCGGTGGCGAAGAGCCGGCCCTGGTCTACCACGGTGACGTCGGTCCAGCCGCGCTCGGTCAGCTCGTCCGCGAGGGCACTGCCGACGACGCCGGCGCCGATGATGACTACGCGAGGGGGGTTGGTCATGAAGGGTCCTCCCAACTCTGTTCCATCAAACGCAACTCAGAGTGGAATACGCAACAGGCTAGCGGAAAACGACGGTCCGGTTTCCGTTGAGCAGGACGCGACGTTCGACGATCGCCTGCACGGCGTGGGCGAGCGCCAGGGACTCGACCTCGCGGCCGACGGCGGTGAGTTCGTCGGGGGTACGGGCATGGTCGACCCGTACCACCTCCTGCTCGATGATCGGCCCCTCGTCGAGGTCCGGCGTCACGAAGTGCGCCGTGGCCCCGATGAGCTTGACCCCGCGCTCGTGCGCCTGGTGGTAGGGGCGGGCGCCGGCGAAGCTCGGCAGGAACGAGTGGTGGATGTTGACGGCCCGGCCGGCCAGCGCCGCGCAGGTGCCGGTCGACAGGATCTGCATGTACCGGGCCAGCACCACCAAGTCGACCTGGTCCTTCTCGACGATCTCCAGGAGGCGGGCCTCCTGCGCGGGCTTCGTCTCGGGGGTGACCGGCAGGTGGTGGTACGGCAGCTTGTAGGTCGCCGCGAGATCGGCGAAGTCGGGATGGTTGGAGACGATGCCGGTGATCTCGGCGTGCAGCGCGCCCGTGCTCCAGCGGAAGAGCAGGTCGTTGAGGCAGTGGCCGAGACGGGAGACCATCAGCAGCAGGCGCGGGCGATCGCCGGCGGCGTGCAGGCCCCACTCCATGTCGCTGGTGGAGGCGATCGCGGCGAACCGGGCCCGGAGCACCTCGGCGCCGAGGTCGTCGCCGTGCCGCTGGAAGTGCACCCGCATGAAGAACCGGCCCGAGGCGCGGTCGCCGAACTGCTGGTTCTCCAGGATGTCGCAGTCGTGCGCGACGAGGAAGCCGGAGACCTGGTGCACGATGCCGGGCCGCTCGGCGCAGGTGAGGGTGAGGATGTACTCCTGGACGGCCAGGCCGGTCGCTGTCGTCATGCGTTGCACCATACGATGCGCGTTGCGCGTTACACAACACCCTGCGGCACGTAGCCCATCCGGTTGCTGACCTCGTCGGCCGCCTCGATCACTTGGCGCGCGACCTCGGCGAACGACTCCCGGGCCAGGCGGTAGGCCGGCGCCGAGATGCTGAGCGCGGCGATGACCGCGCCGTCGGCGCCGCGCACCGGCGCCGCGATGGCGTTGAGCCCCACCTCGAACTCCTCGGCCGTGGCGGCCCACCCCCGTTGCCGGATCCGGCCGAGCTCCTCGTCGAGGGCAGCCGGGTCGGTGACGGTGGCGTCGGTGAACCGCGGCAGCGGATCGGCGAGGACCCGCGTGCGTACGCTCTCCGGACCGAAGGCCAGCAGGACCTTCCCGCTGGAGGTGGCGTGCAGCGGGGTGTGCTGCCCGATCCAGTTGTAACTGGCGATGGCCGCGGCGCCCCGCACCTGGGTGACGTTCACGGCACGGCCATCGTCCTGGATCGCGATGTTCACCGTCTCGCCGAGGTCGGCCGCGAGCCGCTCGCAGGCCGCCTGGGCCTGCCGGGTCAGGTCGAGCTGCGCGGTGATCGCCCCGGCCAGCCGCACGATGCCCAGGCCCAGGCGGTACGTGCCGCGCTCGGCGACCTGCTCGACGAAACCGCGGCCCTCCAGGACGGCGAGCAGGCGGAACGCGGTGGACTTGTGGACGCCGAGCTCCTTGCCGATCTCGGTGACCCCGGCGTCGCGCCGGCGGGCGAGGATCTCCAGGATGCTCAGCGCGCGGTCGACCGACTGGACGGGAGCCGGACCGGCCTCAGCAGGGTTGCTCATGGCGCAACAATAGGCGAACCCCGCCCTTGACTAACCGTCGGGCCCCGTGCAATCTGTTGCGTAATTCAACAACTGTTTCGCCTTACACAACGAGGGCGGGTGGCGTGCTGAAGAAAGTCGCTATTGTCGGCGCTTCGCTGGCGGGCCTCGCCGCCGCCCGCGCCCTGCGGCAGCAGTCCTACGAGGGCGAGATCATCGCGATCGGCGCCGAGCGGCACGAGCCCTACGACCGGCCCCCGCTGTCCAAGGACTTCCTGACCGGGGCCTGCACGGCGGCCGATCTCGCGCTGGGCGACGACGACGAGGACCTGGGCGTACGGTGGCGGCTCGGCACCACGGCCACCCGGCTCGACCCGAGGGCCGGCAGCGTCCACCTGGCCGGCGGCGAGGAGATCCGGGTCGACGGCGTGATCGTCGCGACCGGCGCCCGGGCCCGCCGGCTCCCGCACACCGGCCACCTGGCCAACGTCCGCACCCTGCGCACGCTCGACGACGCGGTCGCGCTGCGCGAGGCGCTGCTCGGCGGCGGGCGGCTGGTCGTCATCGGCGCCGGTTTCATCGGTGCCGAGGTCGCCGCCGGCGCCCGGTCGCTCGGCCTGGACGTGACGGTGGTCGAGGCCCTCCCGACGCCGCTCGCCGGCCCGCTCGGCGCCGAGATGGGCGCCGTCTGCGCCCACCTGCACGGCGACCACGGGGTACGGCTGCTGACCGGCACGCCCGTCGCCGGGCTGGCCGGGACGGACCGGATCGAGGCGGTCGAGCTGGCCGACGGCACCCGGCTGCCGGCCGACGTGGTGCTGGTCGGCATCGGCGCCCAGCCGAACGTCGAGTGGCTGGCCGGCTCGGGGCTGGCGATCTCGGGCGGCGTCGTCACCGACACGCACGGCGCGACCGGCCTGCCCACCGTGGTCGCCACCGGCGACTGCGCCGCGTCGTTCAGCCCGTTCGCCGGCCGCGCGGTCCGCGCCGAGCACTGGACGCACGCGCTCGAGCAGCCCGCGGCCGCGGTGGCGTCGTTGCTCGGCGCTCCCCCGCCCCGCCCGCCGGCGGTACCTTACTTCTGGTCCGACCAGTACGGTGTCCGCATCCAGTTCGCCGGCCACCGGGAGGAGGGCGACACCGTACGGATCGTCGACGGCGATCCCGAGCAGCGCGCCTTCCTGGCCCTCTACGAGCGCGACGGCGAGCCGGTCGCCGTGCTCGGCATGAACCAGCCGAAGCTCTTCACCCGGTGGCGCCGCCAGCTGCGGGCCCCGAGCCCGATACCCACCGCCGCCCTGGAGCCCCGATGATGCGACCCGTTTGCCCGCTCGCCGACATCCCCCGAGGCGAGGCGTACCGCTGGGCGATCGACACCCCGGTGGCGATCTTCCACACCGACGACGGCGAGGTGTACGCCGTCGACGACACCTGTACGCACCAGGACGCCTCGCTGGCCGACGGCTGGCTGGAGGGCTGCGAGGTCGAGTGCCCGCTGCACGCCTCCCGCTTCGACCTGCGGACCGGGCAGGTCGACGCGCCGCCGGCGAAGAAGCCGATCCGGACCCACCGGGTCGAGGTGATCGACGGCGTGGTGCACGTGGCGGTCGCCGAGGTCGAGGCGGGCCGGTCATGACGTACGACTTCGTGATCGTGGGCGGCGGCTCGGCGGGCTGCGCGCTGGCCAACCGGCTCTCCGCCGATCCGGCAAACAAGGTGCTGGTGCTGGAGGCCGGCCGCCCCGACTACCCGTGGGACGTCTTCATCCACATGCCGGCGGCGCTGCCGTTCCCGATCGGCAGCCGGTTCTACGACTGGAAGTACGAGTCGGAGCCCGAGCCGCACATGAACGGCCGCCGGATCTACCACGCCCGCGGCAAGGTGCTCGGCGGGTCCAGCAGCATCAACGGGATGATCTTCCAGCGCGGCAACCCGCTGGACTACGAGCGGTGGGCGGCCGACCCGGGCATGGAGTCCTGGGACTACGCGCACTGCCTTCCGTACTTCAAGCGGATGGAGTCGTGCCTCGCCGCCGGCCCGGAGGACGAGTTCCGCGGCCACGACGGCCCGCTCGTGCTGGAACGCGGCCCCGGCACCAACCCGATCTTCCAGGCGATGCTGGCGGCGACCCGGCAGGCCGGCTATCCCGAGACCACCGACGTCAACGGCCGGCAGCAGGAGGGCTTCGGCCTCTTCGACCGGACGATCAGCCGCGGGCGCCGGCTGTCGGCGGCCCGCGCCTACCTGCACCCGGTGATGAAGCGGCCCAACCTGACGGTCCGGACGAGGGCCTTCGTCACCCGGGTTCTCTTCGAGGGCACGCGGGCGGTCGGCGTCGAATACACCGTCGGCCGCGGTGCTCCGCGCCGCGCGTACGGGAAAGAAATGGTCCTTTGTGGCGGAGCCATCAACTCGCCGCAGCTGCTGCAGCTCTCCGGGGTGGGCAACGCCGGCGAGCTCTCCGCGCTCGGCATCACGCCGGTGCACGACCTCCCCGGCGTCGGCGAAAACCTTCAGGACCACCTCGAGGTGTACGTCCAATACGCCTGCACCCAACCGGTCTCGATGCAGCCCTACCTGAAGTGGCGCCACCGGCCGTGGATCGGCGCGCAGTGGCTGTTCCTGCGCGGCGGCCCGGGCGCGACCAACCACTTCGAGGCGGGCGGCTTCGTCCGGAGCAACGACACGGTCGACTACCCCAACCTGATGTTCCACTTCCTGCCGATCGCGGTGCGCTACGACGGCTCGGCGCCGGCCGGCGGCCACGGTTACCAGGTGCACGTCGGTCCGATGTACTCCGACGCGCGCGGGTCGGTGAAGATCGTCAGCCGGGACCCGCGGGTGCATCCGGCGCTGCGCTTCAACTACCTCTCCACCGAGCAGGACCGCCGCGAATGGGTCGAGGCCGTCCGGGTCGCCCGCGGCATCCTCAACCAGCCGGCCCTCGACGCGTTCAACGGCGGCGAGACCTCGCCCGGCCCCGCCGTGCAGACCGACGAGGAGATCCTCGACTGGGTGGCGCGGGAGGGCGAGACGGCGCTGCACCCGTCCTGCACGGCCCGGATGGGCGTCGACGACATGGCGGTGGTCGACCCGGGCAGCCTGCGGGTGCACGGCCTGGAGGGGCTGCGGGTGGTGGACGCCTCGGTGATGCCGTACGTCACCAACGGCAACATCTACGCGCCCGTGATGATGGTGGCCGAGAAGTCGGCCGACCTCATCCTCGGCAACACCCCGCTCGCGCCCGTCTCGGCTCCCTTCTACCGGCTGGAGGACGGCGCGTGACACAGCTGCTGATCGGCGGAGAATGGCGCGACCCGGTCGCCGGCGGGCGGCGGGAGATCCGCTGCCCCGCGGACGGCAGCCTGGTCGCCACGGTAGCCGAGGCCGGCCGGGCCGACACGCTGGCCGCCATCGCCGCGGCCCGGCAGGCGTTCGACGAGGGCCCGTGGCCGCGGACCCCGGCGGTCGAGCGCGGCGCCCTGCTGCATCGGGTGGCCGAGCTGATCGCGCGGGACAAGAAGGAACTGGCCCGCGCCGAGTCACTGGACACCGGCAAGCGCGTGGTGGAGAGCGAGTACGACATCGACGACGTCGCCGCCTGCTTCCGCTACTACGCGGGGATCGCGGCGACCGACGCCGGCCGGGTCATCGACACCGGGCGGGCCGACGCGATCAGCCGGATCGTGCACGAGCCGCTCGGCGTGTGCGGGCTGATCACCCCGTGGAACTACCCGCTGCTGCAGACCTCGTGGAAGGTCGCCCCGGCGCTGGCCGCCGGCAACGCGTTCGTGCTCAAGCCCAGCGAGCTGACCCCGTCCACGGCGATCCTGCTGATGCGCCTGCTGGAAGAGGCCGGGCTGCCGGCCGGCGTGGCCAACCTGGTGCTCGGCGCCGGCCCGGAAGCCGGAGCGCCGCTCGCCGAGCATCCCGACGTCGACCTGGTCTCGTTCACCGGCAGCCTGCCGACCGGCCGCGCCCTGATGGCGGCCGCCTCGGCCACGGTCAAACGGGTGGCGCTGGAGCTGGGCGGCAAGAACCCCAACGTCGTGTTCGCCGACGCCGACCTGGAGACCGCGGTCGATTTCGCGCTGACCGCGGTCTTCCTGCATTCCGGGCAGGTCTGCTCGGCCGGGGCGCGGCTGGTCGTCGAGGAGTCGATCCACGACGAGCTGGTCGACGAGATCGTCGCGCGGGCCGCCCGGATCCGGCTCGGCGGACCGTTCGACCCCGAGGCGGAGACCGGGGCGCTGATCTCGGCGGCGCACCTGGCCAAGGTCGAGGGCTACGTCGCGGCGGGCCTGGCCGAGGGCGCCGTGCTGCTGTGCGGCGGCCGCCAGCCGGACGACCCGAAGCTGGCCGGCGGCTTCTTCTACCTGCCGACCGTCCTCGACGGGTGCCGCCCGGGCATGACCGTGGTCCGCGACGAGTCGTTCGGCCCGGTGCTAACGGTGGAGACCTTCACCGGCGAGGACGAGGCGGTCCGCATCGCCAACGACACCGACTACGGGCTGGCCGGGGCGGTGTGGACGCGCGACGCCGGCAAGGCGCAGCGGGTCGCGGGGCGGCTGCGGCACGGCACCGTCTGGATCAACGACTACCACCCGTACGTGCCGCAGGCCGAGTGGGGTGGCTTCAAGCAGTCCGGAATCGGGCGCGAACTGGGCCCGAAAGGTCTTGACGAATACCGCGAGACGAAACATATATGGCAGAACATAGATCCACATCCTCAGCACTGGTTCCGCCCTTGACGGCTGGTCGATTGGAGCGTCGGTATGACCACGGAGACCTCGTCGCCGGTCATCTCGGTTCGTGAACTGTGGAAGGTATTCGGGCAGAAGGCCGAGCAGGTGCCGCGCTCGCCCGACCTGTGCGCGCTCTCCCGGCGCGAGCTGATCGAGCAGACCGGCTGCACGGCGGCGGTGCGGGAGGTCTCCTTCGACGTCGCGCCCGGCGAGGTCTTCGTCGTCATGGGACTCTCCGGGTCGGGCAAGTCCACGCTGGTCCGCTGCCTGACCCGGCTGGTCGAGCCGACCACCGGCGAGGTGGTGTTCGAGGGTGAGGACATCCTCGGCGCCGACAAGAAGCGGCTGCGCGACCTGCGCCGGCGCAAGTTCTCGATGGTCTTCCAGCACTTCGGCCTGCTGCCGTACCGGCAGGTGGTCGACAACGTGGCGTACGGCCTGGAGATCCGCGGCACCGGCCGGGCCGAGCGCACCCGGCGGGCCATGGAGGTCATCGAGCTGGTCGGCCTGGACGGGTACGAGCACTCCTACCCCGACCAGCTCTCCGGCGGCATGCAGCAGCGGGTCGGCCTGGCCCGGGCGCTGGCCGGCGACCCCGACGTGCTCTTCTTCGACGAGCCGTTCTCGGCCCTCGACCCGCTGATCCGCCGGGACATGCAGAACGAGGTCATCCGGCTGCACCACGAGGTCGGCAAGACGATGGTCTTCATCACCCACGACCTGTCCGAGGCGCTGAAGCTCGGCGACCGCATCCTGATCATGCGCGACGGCAAGATGATCCAGTGTGGTACGGGCGCCGACCTGGTCGGCGCACCGGCCGACGACTACGTCCGCGACTTCGTCCGGGACGTGGCCCGCTCGCACGTGCTCACGCTGCGCTGGATCATGCGGGACCAGCGCGCCGACGACGAGCTGGACGGCCCCGAGCTCGGCCCCGACGTGATCGTCCGGGACGCCGTCCGGGCCGTGCTCTCCTCCGACCGGCCGGTGAAGGTGGTCAAGGACGGCGAGTTGCTCGGCGTCGTGGGCAACGAGGAGATCCTGGCCGTCGTGGCCGGTGTGGAGGCGGGAGTCTGATGGCCACCACCACGACGACCACCGCGGTCGCCGCGCCGCGCACCCCGCTGCTCCGGCGCCTGGGCAGGCCGGCCCAGGTGGCCGCGGTGCTCGTCGCGTGGGTCGTCGTCTGGTTCCCGACGCACGGCACCGCCACGCTGAGCCTCGCCCCGGCCGACCTGACACCGCTGCACCGCTGGCTCAACCACGTCAACGACACGGTCGGCGCCAACCGCAACACCAGCCCGATCTTCCTGTACTTCTTCAACGAGATCCGGGCCGTGATCGACGGCCTGGTCACGTTCATCCAGGCGCTGATCTCGCAGGAGTGGTTCGGCCGCCCGGTGCCGCTGCTGGGCTGGCTCGGCGTGGTGGCCGTCGTCACGTACGTCTCCTGGGTCTTCGGAAACTGGCGGGTGGCGCTGCTCGCCGCCGGCGGCTTCGTGTTCTTCGGCCTGCAGGGCCTGTGGCAGGAGAGCATGGACACGTTCGCGCTGACCATCGCGGCCGTGCTGATCTCGTTGCTGTTCGGGATCCCGCTGGGCATCTGGGCCGGCCTGTCCGACCGGTTCAACCGGCTGGTGACCCCGGTCCTGGACTTCATGCAGACGATGCCCACGTTCGTCTATCTGGCCCCGCTGACCCTGCTGTTCCTGATCGGACCGGCCTCGGCGGTGATCGCGACGCTGATCTACGCGATGCCGCCGGCGATCCGGCTCACCGCGCACGGCATCCGCTCGGTGCCGCCGGCCGCGATCGAGGCGACCGACTCGCTCGGGGCGACCGGCTGGCAGCGGCTCACCCGCGTGCTGCTGCCGCTGTCGAGGCGCACCATCGTGCTCGGCATCAACCAGACCATCATGGCGGCGCTGTCGATGGTGACGATCGCCGCCCTCATCGACGCGCCGGGCCTCGGCCAGACGGTCGTCCAGGCGCTGCAGACCCTCGACGTGGGTACGGCGTTCAACGCCGGCCTGGCGATCGTGGTGATGGCGATCGTGCTCGACCGCGTGACCACCGCGGCCAGCGATCGCGTACGGGTGGCCGCCCCGGCCCGCCGGCTGCGCCGGTTGCTGGTGGCCGGCGGCGGCATCGCCGCCGTGGTCTGCTGCTACTTCTCCTACACGTACGTGTGGGCGGCCGAGTTCCCGGACGGCCTCGACGTCGGCAGCGCCCTGCGCCGGGGCGCCGACTCGGTCACCACGTGGGCCCAGAACGACCTCTCCGGCGCCACCGCGGCCTTCAAGAACCTGGTCACCTCGGTGCTGCTCAACCCGCTCCAGGCGCTGCTCGTCGAGTCGCCGTGGTGGCTGGTGGGCGCGGTGGCGGTCGGGCTCGCCGTGCTGCTCGGCGGGGTGCGCGCCGCCGTCACCACCGCGATCTGCCTCGGCCTGATCATCGGCACCGGCCTGTGGCAGGACAGCATGACGACGCTCGCCATGACCATCGTCGCGACCGTCATGGTGATGGTGCTGGGCGTGGTCTTCGGGGTCTGGATGGGCCGCAACCGCCACGCGGACCGGATCATCCGGCCGATCCTCGACGCCGGCCAGACGATGCCGGCCTTCGTCTACCTGGTGCCGTTCCTGGCGCTCTTCGCGGCCAGCCGGTTCACCGCGATCGTCGCGGCGGTGGTCTTCGCGGCGCCGGTCGCCATCAAGATCATTTCAGATGGCGTACGCGGAATCTCCGCCACGACCGTCGAGGCCGCGACCGCCGCAGGCTCGAGCACCTGGCAGATGATCACCAAGGTCCAGTTGCCCATGTCCCGGCAATCGCTGACGCTTGCCGCGAACCAGGGCCTCATCTATGTCCTTTCCATGGTCGTGGTCGGCGGGCTCGTCGGCGCGGGCGCGCTCGGCTACGACGTGGTCGCCGGCTTCTCCCAGGGATCGCTCTACGGCAAGGGTCTCGCGGCCGGAGTGGCCATCGTGCTGCTCGGTATCATGCTCGATCGCATCGCCCGAGCCGCCCAACAGTCGAACAAATCGAAGGGCCATTGAGACATGACAGTGATACGAACCCGAAGGCTGGCCGTCGCGGCCACCGCAACGATCACGGCACTGGCCCTGACCGCCTGCGGCGGTGCGAAAGTGGGCGCGACGAGCAGCGGCGGCGGCTCCTCCGCCCAGGCAGCCAACTGCGGCACCTTCAACCTCGCCGTCAACCCATGGGTGGGCTACGAGGCGGACGCCGCCGTCGTCGCCTACGTCGCGGAGAAGAACCTCGGCTGCAAGGTGACCAAGAAGAACCTCAAGGAGCAGATCTCCTGGCAGGGCTTCGGCACCGGCGAGGTGGACGCGGTCCTGGAGAACTGGGGCCACCCCGAGCTGGTGAAGCAGTACATCGACGAGCAGAAGACCGCGGTGGACGCCGGCCAGACCGGCAACAAGGGCATCATCGGCTGGTACGTGCCGCCGTGGATGGCCACCCAGTACCCGGACATCACCGACTGGAAGAACCTCAACAAGTACGCATCGATGTTCAAGACCTCCGAGTCCGGGGACAAGGGTCAGCTGCTCGACGGCGACCCGTCCTATGTGACCAACGACGCGGCCCTGGTCAAGAACCTCAAGCTCGACTTCAAGGTGGTGGAGGGTGGCAGCGAGACCGCGCTGATCCAGTCGTTCCGGCAGGCCGAGGCGAAGAAGACCCCGCTGCTCGCCTACTTCTACGAGCCGCAGTGGTTCCTCAACGAGGTCAAGCTCGTCAAGGTCAACCTGCCGCCGTACACCACGGGCTGCGACGCGGACCCGGCGAAGGTCGCCTGCGACTACCCGCCGTACGACCTCAACAAGGTCGTCAGCAAGAAGTTCGCCGACGCCAACGGCCCGGCCTACAAGCTCGTCAAGGCGTTCAACTGGACCAATGAGGACCAGAACTCGGTCGCCCGGTCCATCGCCGTGGACAAGCTGACCGACGACCAGGCCGCCAAGAAGTGGGTCGACGCCAACCCGGACAAGGTCAAGGCCTGGCTCGCCCAGGGCTGACCGCCCGCAACCGTTTCGAAGTCGCCGTGACGCCCCGGGCGCACGGCGACTTCGTCGGCGGCAGGGGCCGGAGGGTCAGCGTTCATGCCCGTCCCGCGCGGCGCGGAAGCGGGCGTGTCTCGGCGCCCCGATGAAGCGCCAGACCAGGCCGAGCGGGCCGGGCAGGTGCTTCCCGAGCGAGACCCGGCCGCCACCGGGCTGGGCCGGCACGTCTCGTTGACCTTCAGCCGGCGCGGCCCCGCAACTACCCCCGGACGCGGTCCTGGCCGATTTTGTACGGACGACAGGAACCCCGACCGTCACCGACCCGGCCAGCGTCCCCACCTGTCCGGCGGGGCGGCGGGTCGCCGCCCCGCCGGCGCGGTCAGCGGGTGTTGTTCCTGGTGAACGGCAGGATCGTGTCGATGTTCGTCTTGTCCACGAAGGACGGGCCGGTCAGCACCGCCTTGCCGCCGCCGATGTCGTTGCCGTTCTTCAGGTACAGGTAGAGCGAGGTGACCGCCATGTAGCCCTGGACGTACGGCTGCTGGTCGATCGAGAACTCGATCTTCCCGTCCTTGATGTCCTGCGCCGCCTCCTGGTTGAGGTCGAAGGTCACCAGCTTCGCCGAGCTGCCGGCCTGGTCCATGGCCTTCAGCGCGTCGATGGCGATCGGTGCGCCGAGCGTCACGAGGTAGTCGATCGACTTGTCCTGCGCGAGCTTGGCCTGCAGTGTCGACACCACGGCCGAGTCGTCCGCGCCGTTGACGTTGATGTTCTCGGTGGCCGGGATGACGCCCTTGACCCCGGCGCAGCGGGCCTCGAGCGCGACCGAGCCCTGGGCCTGGATCACGCAGAGCGGGTGCTTGGCGCCGGCGGCCAGGATCCGCTTGCCGGCCGTGTTGCCGGCCAGGTTCTCGTCGGAGCCGAAGTACATCAGCGCGCCAAGCTTCTGGTACTGGTCGATGCCGGAGTTGAAGCCGACCAGCGGGATGCCGGCGTCCCTGGCCGCCTTGACCGAGCCGGCGAGGGCGTCCGGGGTGACCAGCGTGGTGGCGATGCCGCTGACCTTGGAGTCGATCGCGTTCTGGATCAGCACGGCCTGCTTGGTGGCGTCCGGGTCGTTGGAGTACTTGAGCGTGACGCCGGTGTCCTTGGCCGCCTGCTGCGCGCCGGCCTTGATCTTGTCCCAGAAGGTGTCGCCCGGGGTCTCGTGCGTGATCATCGCGATCGTGAAGCCGGAACTGCCGGCCGCGTTGCCGCCGCCGCTGGTGCTGTCGTCGGCCGTCTTGTCCCGGCCGCCGTTGCTGCAGGCGGTGGCGGCGAGGGTGATCGCCGCGGCCAGGGCGACGAGGCGGGCACCGCGCGTTCTATGTGTCGTCATCGAGGTTCCTTCCCGAGAAGATGGGGTCTACGCAGATACGGCGCATCGTCCGTACCTTTTCCGCGGACATGCTGGTCTCCGGCGCTGAGGGGAGCCGGAGAGATGACGAATTAGGGCTGTGGTTGCCGCGCGGATGCGGCGCCTCGGAGACGTCATGCGTGGGGTGTTGCCGATCACATACAACTGGCACGTGCTAGTCGGTGTCAAGAGTTTGTTAAGACAAAGTCGGCCCGCCCGCGAGGGGATAGTCTGACCATCTGGCACGCCCGGCGCGCCCGACCGAGCGGAGGTGGCCCATGACCGGCGGCCCCGATCGCCCGTCCCGCCCCCCGACCATGGCCGACATCGCGGCGCATCTCGGCGTTTCCCGGCAATTGGTCTCGCTGGTCTTCCGGGACGCGCCGGGCGCCAGCGAGGAGACCCGCCGGCGCGTCCGCGAGGCCGCCGCGGAGCTCGGCTTCCGCCCGCACGTGGCCGCCCGGTCGCTGCGGCGCACCCACAGCACCGACCTCGGGGTCATCTTCGCGCCGGCCCACTCCACCGAGTTGGAGATGGTCGAGCACATCTACTCGGCCGCGTCCGCCGAGGGGTACGACGTGATCCTGAGCGCGCAGACCGCCGGGCGATCCACCGACGAAGCGGCCGACGAACTCCTCGGGCACCGGTGCGCCGGCCTCGTCGTCATCGGCTCGCACCTCGGCCACGCGGGCATGCGGGCGCTCAGCCGGCGCGCGGTCGTGCCGGTCGTCGACGTCGGGTCCCGGATGCGCAACGCCGACTACGACGTCGTGCGCTCCTCGGGCGACCGGGGCATCGACGACATGGTGACGTATCTGGCCGAGACCGGGCACCGGCAGATCGCGTATGTCGACCCGGCCGCGATGCCGGCGTCCGCGGTCCGGCGCAAGGGCTACGACCGGGCCACCGAGCGGCTGGGACTGGCCGCCGACGTGCTGTCCGTGCCCGGCAGGTACCGCCGCGGGGACTACTTCGAGGAGGCCGGCGCGGCCGCCGCCCGCCAGCTGCTGGAGCGGGCCGAGTTACCCACGGCCGTGGTCACCCCGAACGACCACACCGCCGTCGGCGTGCTGCAGATCCTGCTGCGGGCCGGCGTCCGCATCCCCGAGGACGTCTCGCTCACCGGCTTCGACGACTCGCCGATCGCGCGCCTCTCCTCGGTCGACCTCACCACGGTCCGGCAGGACCCGGCGCTGATGGGCACCGCCGCCGTCGAGGCCGCGGTCCGGCGCATCCGCGACGGCGCCGCCGCGCCGGCCGAGACCGTCGTGGAGACCTGGCTCGTCAAGCGCGGCAGCGTCGCCCCACCCCGGTGACCGGGCGTCCCCTCACGCCGGGGGCGGCGGGGCGGTGCTGCCGCGGACGACGAGCCGGGTGGCGCTCTCCGGTTCCGAGCCGGGCGAACTGCCCTCCATGGCCTGCAGGAGGACGCGCGCGGTGTGCCGCCCGTACGCCTGGATGTCGCGCGCCAGCGCGGTGAGCGCCGGCCGGACCAGCATGCAGAGCTGGGAGTCGTCGCCGGCCATGACGGAGAGGTCGTCCGGGACGGCGACGCCCATCTCCTGCGCGACGTTCAGCGCGGCGGCCGCCATCACGTCGTTGTCGAACATGATGGCGGTGGGCCGGTCGCGGCGGGACAGCAGCGTCCGGGTGGCCTCGGCGCCCTCCTCCCAGCTGTAGTCCGTCTCGACCACCGGGGGCTCCGCCAAGCCGTGTCCCAGCATGGCGTCGCGGAAGGCCGCCACGCGCACCTGCGTGTGTTCCAGCGCGGGCAGGCCGGCCACCCGCGCGATCCGCCGGTGCCCCAACGCCACCAGATAGTCGACCGCGGCCGTGACGGCGGCGCGGTCGTCGGTCCACACGGCCGGGGTCCGCGTGTCGGATCGGGGGCCGCCGACCAGAACGGCGGGTATGCGCAGCTCCTCGATGAGCGGGATGCGGGTGTCGTCGGAGTAGAGGTCGGTGAGCACGAGGCCGTCGACCCGCCGCTCGGCCCAGCAGAGCCGGATCGCCTCGATCGCCGCGCGGTGGTCGTCGACGACCTGCAGGAGCAGGGCGATGCTCTGCCGGGACAGCTCGCCCTCCAGCCCGGCGATGAACCGCATGAAGAACGGTTCGACGCCGAGGGTGTCGGCGGGACGGGCGATCACCAGGCCGACGCTGTGCGCGCGGGACCCGGACAGCGACCGGGCCGCCACGCTGGGCCGCCAGCCGATCTCGTCGGCGATCTCGAGGATCTGGCGGCGGGTCTCCGCGGACACGCCGGGCCGGCCGTTGAGCGCGTACGAGACGGCCCCGGTCGAGACGCCGGCGCGCGCCGCGATCTCCGCTATGGTCGGCCGTTTCACTGCGTCCCTCCTCCGTCGCGGAGCTGGTTGGCGCTGCGCAGGGCCGGATCGCCCGGTTCGCGCACGGCGGCGGGCAGCAGCCAGGTGGTCACGCCCCGGGCGGCCACCCCGGCCCATACGGTCGCCGTCGCGAGGCCGAGCAGGTCGAGATGGACACAGCCGGGCACGGTGGCCGGGGCGCGAACCCCGACCAGCCGAGCCGGTACCTCGCCGTGCAGGTCGAGGGGCGTCATTTGGTCGCGCCCATCGTGAGGCCGTTGTAGATGAAGCGTTGCAGGAACAAGAACACCGCCAGGGTCGGGAGGATGACGAGGACAGTGCCGGCACAGATGATCTCCCAGTGCGCGCTGTACGGGCCCTTGAACCGGAACAGCGAGGTGGAGATGACGCCGAGGTCGGGCGAGGGCATGTACAGGAACGGGACGTAGAAGTCGTTGTAGACGAAGACGCCCTTGATGATGACGACGGTCGCGATGGCCGGCTTGAGCAGCGGCAGGATGATCGTGCGGTAGATCCGGAACGTCGACGCGCCGTCGATGCGCGCCGCCTCGTCCAGCGACACCGGGATCGATCGCATGAACTGTACGAAGATCATGATCGACAGGATGTCGGTGCCGAGGTACAGCGCGATCGGGGCCAGCCGCGTGTTGAACAGGCCCATTCCGTTGATGATCTGGAACGTGGCCACCTGGGTGGTGATCGGCGGCACCACGGAGGCGAGAAGGAAGGCCCAGAGGACCAGACCGCGGAGGCGGAACCGGAACCGATCGATCGCGTACGCGGTCATCGAGCCGATGAACACCGTCCCGGTCACCGAGACCACCAGGATGATCGCCGTGTTCACCAGCGCGGTCAGCATGCCGCCCTGGGTGAACGCGAAGGCGAAATTGTGCATGTTGAACCAGTCGTGCGGCGGGTCCAGCGGCCCGCTCGTGGCCCGCTCCCGCTCGGTCTTCATCGCGGCCATGAAGATCACCAGCAGCGGCAACAGCGTCACCACCGAGGCGACCACCAGGGACAGGTACTTCGCACCTACCGCCGCCCTGCCCGCCGGGCTCAAGGTATGCCCATGCCGGCTCACAGCGCCGTCACCCCCTCGTCCGGTGCGATGCGCCGCTGCACCCAGGTGACCAGCAGGACCAACAGGAGCAGCACGAGCGCCGCGGCCGAGGCGAGGCCGACCTTGTTGAACTGGAAGGCCAGCTTGAGTGCCTGGATGACGAACGTGGTGCTGCCGTTCGCGCCGCCGGTCATGATGAACGGGATTTCGAACACCGACAGCGAACCCGAGACACAGAGGATGACGGTGAGGCTGAGCGTCGGCCGGATCCCGGGCAGGATCAGGTGCCGGAACTGGTGCCAGCGGTTGGCGCCGTCGATCTCCGCGGCCTCGTAGAGCTCCGCGGGGATCGACTGGATCGCGCCCAGGAACAGCACGAAGCTGAGCCCGGTGTACCGCCACACCGAGACCCCGGCCAGCGACCAGTTCACCAGGTCCGGGTCGCCCAGCCACAGATGCTGACCGTGCACGCCGGCCAGGCGCAGCACCGAGTCGAGGGTGCCGCCGGGCTGGAAGAAGTACAGGAAGATGAACCCGATCGCGACGCCGTTGACGAGGTACGGGAAGAACAGCACGCCCTTGAAGAAGTTCCGGAACCGGACGTTGAAGCTCAGCACCGTGGCGAAGTACAGCGACAGCCCGACCTGCACGGCCGCCGCGGCCAGGTAGTAGAGGCAGACGAAGAACACCCGGAACAGGTCCGGCCGGGTGAACAGCTGGGCGTAGTTGTCCAGCCCGACGAACTGCTTGGCCGGGCTGAAACCGTCCCACTTCGTGAAGCTGTACGCCACCAGGTTCGCCGCCGGCACATAGGTGAAGGTGACCAGGAAGGCCAGCGGCACCGCGAGGAAGAACCACGGGGTCAGCCGCGCGACCCAGCGGCGTTGATCAGACATGTCGCCTCTCCGGGAAGATCAGGAACCCGCGGTCTTCACGCCGGCCGCCCACTTCTTGTTCAGCTCCGCGAAGTACGAGTCGAGGCTGCCGGCCGCGGCGCCCCGCGCCATGTCGACGATGTGCTGGCGATAGTCCGGAGTGGCCAGGCCGACCTCGGACTCCTTGTCGATCGAGGTGACCGTGGCGGTCTTGGCCTGGTTCTCCTCGATGAACTGGACCCCCGCCTCCTGGTACGCCTTCATCGTGCCGGGCAGCGGCGCCGACTTGAGCGTCGGGAGCAGCTCCTGGTCCTGCGCGTACGTGCTCTTGTCGACGAACCAGTCGAGCCAGGCGCGCGCGGCCTCCTTGTGCTGCGAGTGGACGCTCACCGCCTCCTGATAGTCCGGGGCGACGAGCGCGCAGAAGTGCCCGTTGACCTGGGCCGGGAAGGGCATGAAGCCGATGTCGGCCGGGTCGCCGCCGCCCGTCTTCGCGGCGGCCTTCATCTGCGAGATCGCCCACGACGCCAGGACCAGCGTGCCGACCTTGCCGGAGGCGATGTCGCTCTTCGCGGCGTCCCACGATGCCGTGGTGGGGTCCGCCTCGGTGAGCTTGTCGTGCACCACGTTGTAGAGCAGCGTGTCGATCCGGTTGAGCTCCTTGCCGGGCGCCCACGGCGAGGTGTCGGCGGCGAGACCGTCCTGGGCGTTCGGATCGCAGCTGAGCTCGCCGAGGTAGCTCTGCCACACCGTCAGCGGCCAGCCCTCGTGATAGATCGTGTCGACCGGGGTGGCGGACGTCTTCGACTTGATCGCCTGCAGGTCGGCCAGGAACTCGTCGGTGGTGGCCGGCCACTTGGTGATCCCGGCCTGCGCCCAGACCTTCTTGTTGTAGACCATGCCGGTCGCGTTGCCGTTGATCGCCACGCCGTAGACCTGGCCGTCGTAGGTGCCCTTGTCGATGAACTGGTACTTCTGCTTGAGCTGGTCCGGCGCGCCGAGCGGGGCGAAGAACTTCGGGTAGTCGGCGGTCGGCACGGACGCCGGGATCATCAGCACGTCGCCGTAGCTGTCGCTGTTGAGGCGCACCTTGACGTCGGTCTCGTAGTCGGCGATCGGCTCGAACTTGACGTGGACGTTGGGATAGACCTTGTTGAACTCGGCCGCGTACCGCGCGAGGGTGCCGTCGGCGGCCAGATCGGTCTTGTGGGTGAGGACGGTGATGTCGCCGCTCACCTTGGTGGGATCCGCCGGGGCGGAGGCGGTGCCCCCGTCGTTGCTCCCGCCGGAGCAGCCGGTCACGGCAAGTAGCAGTGCGGCGACCACGAGGACCGCGGATCGTCTCTTCATATGCCATCTCCCGGAGCAGGGAAGCGCGGCCGTGAACTTAAGCGCTTAAGCAATGAGGCAGGATTGATGCCTGTGGATGATCCGAGAATGTAGGCGTCGCCTGCCAGCTCCGTCAAGGGACGCCCGTAACATTGGCAACCTTGCACTTAATCGTTTCACAGGCGCTCGGGGCCGGCCCGGCGCACCGTCGGACGGGCGCGGCGGGCCGGCCGCGAGCTCACCGCACGGGCATGAACCGCCGGTACACCAGGACGGCCGTGGCCGCGACGGTCAGGTGCATGAGCATCAGGGCGGAGACGGCGCCCCAGCTGACGCCCGGGCTGGTGCCGGCGGCGCCGACGGCGATGTCCGGAATCAGGGAGAGGGCGACCACGACCGGGGCGAGCCACCGGAGAACGGCCGCGGGCCGGGTCGCCCGGCGGCGGATGACCTGCCAGCCGATCGCGCCGGCGAGCACGCCCAGCACGGTCAGCGGCAGGTAGCTGGCGGGCTGCAGCGGCTGGAAGTCGTGCGAGGCGCCCAGGGCCCGGGCGATCAGGGCGATCACGACGGTCGTCAGGCCCGCCGCGACGGCGGCGACGACGGTGGCGAGGGCCACGGAGCCGATGGTGCGGCCGACGGACGAGCCGGCGGGTCGAGAGGTGACGGTCATAGCGGCCTCCTGGTTTATTTGAACGTTCATGCAAACCGTAGCCGATTTATATGAGAGTTCAAGTACTCGGGTAGGATGAGACCATGCCGGAACCGCAGTGGCTCGATGACCGGGAGGCGCGCGCCTGGGAGGCGCTGCTGTGGATGTCGCGCACCGTCGAGCTGGCGCTGGACCGTCAGCTCCAGCGCGACGCGCAGATCCCGCACGCCTCGTACGGAATCCTGGTCGCCCTCTCCCGGCGCGAGGGACAGGCGGTGTCCATGGGCCTCCTGGCCGAGATGCTGGGCTGGTCGCAGAGCCGGCTGTCGCACGCGGTGGCCCGGATGGAGGAGGCGGGCTGGGTCCGCCGGGTCGCCTCCCCCACCGACAAGCGCAGCAATCTCGCCCAGCTGACCGAGGCGGGCCGCGCGAAGCTGACCGAGGCGGCCCCGGGCCACGTCGAGGCGGTCCGCCACCTCGTTATCGACGCGCTCGAGCCCGAGCAACTCGACGCGCTGACCGAGATCGGCGAGGCCGTCATCCGGCGCGCGGCCGGCCTGCTCGGCGACGCCGTGCCCGTCAAGCGCATCCTCGACGACCGCGGCCCCGCCGGTTAGCGCCTCAGTCGCAGCTTCCCGAGCAGGGGACGAAGGGCGCGGTGGTGCCGGACAGCGACGTGGTGCCGAGCGTCAGGCCGGCGGCGGAGGCGGTGACCGTGATGGCGCCGGAGCCGGTGGCGCGGATCAGCGCGTACGCAATTCCTTGAAATGCCTTTCGCTGTGTGCCGCGGAAGCTCTCCTGCGCCGGGCTGCCGCTGTCGACCGCGACAAGCACGCCCGGCCCGCTGACGGTGAAGGTGATCGGGGCGGACGAGCCGGTGACCACCCGGCCGGACGAATCGGCGACGGTCGCCCGCACGTACGAGATGTCGTTGTGGTCGGTCGAAACGCTGCTGTGGTCGGGGGTGAGCAGCACCTTGGCCGCCGTACTTCCGGTGGCCGGCGGTGCCGTGGCCGGCGCGCCCCACGCGGCCTGCCACGAGTAGCCGATCGGCCGGACCGTCCCCACCCCGTCGATCAGGCCGAAGCTGCTTTCCGCGTTGGGCCACAGCCCGTCGGCCTCGCCGAGGTACGCGGCGCCGGTCCAGACGAACAGGCCGGTGACGCCGGGGTTGTTCTTGACCGTCGTCCAGTTCGAGGTGGCGGTGCCTATCTCGGTGAACAGGCCGGGCCGCGCCGGCGACATGCCCATCGCCTGGATGACGTCGTCCGGCCGGTAGTTGCCGCCGAAGACGTCCACGATGGTACGGGTAGCGCCGGTGACGTCACCGCTGTCGCCGGGCCGGAACAGCGCCTGGGTGACCGGCCGGCCCGGGTCGGCGGCGTGCGCGATGGAGACCATCCGGGTGAGCAGCGGGGTCCGGGTGGCGAGGGAGTCGCGGATCTCGTTGCCGGTGCTGTACATCGCGACGCTGGGGTGGTTGCGGTCGCGCATGACGATGCTGGTCTCGTCGACCTGGTACCAGGGCACCGAGCCGGTCGCGCCGGGCACCGCCGGGGTGCCGGTGGGCGTGGACGCGGTCTTGTTGAAGTAGGTGGCGTAGTCGCCGGCGTCCGCGTACTTGTGCGCCGTCCACACATCGAAGAACTCGTCCAGGACCAGGAAGCCCATCCGGTCGGTCAGGTCCAGGAAGGCCGGGCTCGGCGGGTCGTGCGCCGTCCGGATCGCGTTGACACCGAGGGCCTTGAGCTCGGCGAGCCGCCGCTGCATGGCGCGCTGCGGGACCGCCATGCCCAGCCCGTGGTAGTCCTGGTGCAGCGCGACGCCCTGGAACTTCACGGTCTTGCCGTTCAGGCTCATCCCGGTCGAGGCGCTGAAGGTGAGGCTGCGGATGCCGACCGGGGTGATGTCGTCGTCGACCGTGGCGCCTCCGACGTTCACCTCCGTGGTCAGCGAATACAGGTTGGGATGCTGCAGGTCCCAGAGTTTCGGGTGGCTCACCGGGAGGTCGTAGCCGAAAACGGCCGAGGCGCCCGCGGCGATGCTCCGGACCGCGGTGGTGACCGGGGCCAGCGCCGTGCCGTCCGGGTCGGTGAGCACGCCTCGGACGCTGACGTCGGCCGCGGTGCCGCCGCTGTTGACCACTGTGGTCTGTGCATGGACGCCGGTGGCGTTCGGCGTGGTCACGTAGGTGGCCCACTGGTCGACGTGCACCGGGTCGGTGGCGACGAGGCGGACATCGCGGTAGATCCCGGCGCCGGTGTAGAACCGCTCGGCCGGCTGCTGGGTGGTGTCGGTCTTGACGGCGATGACGTTGTCGGCGTCGCCGGGCGTGACGGCGGACGTGATGTCGTAGCGGAAGCCGGTGTATCCGTACGGGTGGGTGCCGACGAGGGTGCCGTTGACGTACACGCTCGCGTTGGCCATCACCCCGTCGAACTCGATGAAGACCCGGCGGGTGGCGGGCACCCCGGCGAGCGAGAAATGCTTGCGGTACCAGCCGATGCCCGAGGGCAGGTAGCCGCCGCGACCGGTGCTCGGCGCACTCTGCGAGAAGGGGTTGGCCGGCGGGTTGGGGCCCTCGATGCTCCAGTCGTGCGGCACGCTCACCTTGCGCCAGCTGCCGTCGGCATAGGACGCGGCACTGGCGCCGACGGCATCGCCGTAGTGGAACAGCCAGCCCGGGTCGAAGTCGGTGACCGTACGGAACCGGTTGCCGGCCGCGGCGGCGCCGGACGTGCTCGCGGCGACCACCCCGGTCGCCCCCAGCAGGACGGTGGCGCAGGCGGCGAGGCCCGCCCGCCACGTGAAGGTCATGGTCAGCCCTTTCGCACGGAGCAAGACTGTGAACGTTAACAACGGTGTACATCTATGTCTTACGGTCTGTCAAGCTCGAACCCGGCCACTACACTGCGACGTACCTGAATGCGGGGAGTGAGCGGCGATGCCCGACCAGGGCGCCGAGCTCGGCGTCGACCTGTATTGGCTGTCCACGGTGGCCAACGACGATCTACCGACGGTGGCGAACGTCTTTCACGACGCGTCCGGCCACGTCGCCTCGGCGGGCCGGCCGGTCAGCGGGCTGATGGCCCGGGCCGGCGCGTTCGGCGGCGGCACCAGCTCGATCTTCGCCGCCTGGGACGAGCTGTGGGCCACGACGACGAAGTTCATCGGCGACACCGGGACCAACCTGGACGACACGGCGCACGCCCTCAACCTCGCCATCGATCACTACGTGCACACCGACGGCACGGTCAAGGCGTCGTTCGACGGCATGAACCTGCAGAACGGTGTCCCCCACGCGGACCCGGCGAAGTGACACCATGAGCTACGACCAGCTGATGGAACACGCCTGGACCATCAAGATAGCCGCCGCCTCGGTCACCGCCGCGAAACCGCCGGACAGCATCAAGGACAACAAGACCGGCAACACCGCGATCCAGATCGTCAACCTGATGTGGGACGGCCTGGGGCCGCGACCGCCGTCGACCTACGGCTCGGCGACACCACCTGGCTGACCCGCGACGAGGCCGGGAGCGCCCTCGCGCCGGTCACCACCACCGTGGTCACCACCGGCCACCCCGACGAGCACTACCTCGGCTACCTGAAGATCACCTACACCACCGCCACGACGACCTGCCGCCCCCTGGCCTGGCGAGGCGTGGCAACGGTCGTACGCAACCACGCCGGCACCATCATCGGCGGCACGCTGCAGGGCTCCGACGACGGCTGCGCCCCCGGCACCCACACGACCACCCCCACCAGCCTGCTGCCGGTCCCCGACGACACCCGCACCCAGGTCTTCCCGTACTGCGACCTGCAGCGGCCGGCCGGGAGCGACGCCGCCCAGCTCGCCGACTGACCAACGTCCTGCCGGGCGGGCGCGCGACGCCGTGGTGGGCGTTAGAGTCGCCAGCCATGGGAGTCCTCACCTTCAGCCTCAACGTCACGCTGGACGGTTGCGTCGACCACCAGGAGGGGATCGCCGACGACGAGACGCACGCCTACTACACCCGGCTCCTGCACGAGGGCGGGGCAATGCTGTGGGGCCGCGTCACCTACGAGATGATGGAGAGCTACTGGCCGGCCGTCGCCCGCGGCGACGAGCAGGCGCCGCCGGCCATCCGCGAGTGGGCGGTCGCTCTGGAGGCCAAACCCAAGTACGTGGTGTCGTCGACGCGCACGGACTTCCCGTGGACCAACAGCCACCACCTCACCGGTGACCTGAGCGAGGGCGTGCAGAAGCTCAAGGACTCGACCCCGGCCGGGGTCCTGCTCGGCAGCGGCAAGCTGGCGACCGAGCTCGACCGCCTGGACCTGATCGACGAGTACAAACTGCTCGTCCACCCCATGATCGCCGGCCACGGCCCGACGCTGTACCAGGGCGGGCTGCCCGCCACGCGCCGGCTAGAACTGCTCTCGGCGCGGCCACTCCGCAACGGCGCAGTGGCCATGCACTATCGCCGCGCGCGCTGAAGGCGCCCTTCCCCGCGGCCCTGTCCCGCTACCGGCCTGCCCTACACGGTTCGCGGCATCCCTCGCAACGGTGAGCTGCCGGCGCCGGTGTCGGAATTTCGTCGTTGACCCACGCCGCGGGCTCCGGCCGTCGCAGCATGGATGGTGCCGCTGTCGGAGGTGAGGGCCCATGTCGCTGCGGACTCTGGCGCCGTCCGGCGCAGATGCGCTCGTCCAGTCCACCACGTTGTCCCTGGACGCGCTCGGCCGGAACGTGTGCAACACCTGGGACGAGGCGACCGGCAACGGCGGGCCGCCGTTCACCGCGGTGATTGTCGGGTCGGGTGCGTACGGCGGCTATCTCGCCGCCAAGCTGTTCCGGCTGCGGCCGTCCGCCCGGGTGCTGGTGCTGGAAGCCGGCCCGTTCCTGGTCTCCGAGCATGTGCAGAATCTGGGCGACGTCGGCCTCGGCATCCCCGCGCCCCTGCCGCCGGCCGCCGATCCGGGCACCGCACGCGAGCTCGTGTGGGGCCTGCCGTGGCGGGGCAACACCGACTTTCCCGGCCTTGCGTACTGCTGCGGCGGCAAGTCGCTGTACTGGGGTGGGTGGTGTCCCCGGCTGACACCCGGCGACCTCGCCGAGTGGCCTGCCGAGGCGTCCGGCTATCTGACCGACCATTACCTGGACGTGGAGAGCGAGACCGGGGTCGTTCCCGCGACCGACTTCATCTCGGGGGACCTGCTCCAGGCCGTGGGCGACCGGACGACCGCGGTGGCGGCCGCCGTCGCCGGTCTCGACCAGAACCTGGCGGGCGGCCCCATCCAGCCGGCGCCCATCGCCGTGCAGGGCGCCGCCCCCGTGTCCGGGCTGTTCAGTTTCGACAAGTTCAGCAGCCTCCCGCTGCTGATCGAGGGCATCCGCGACGACGTCCGGCAGTCCGGGGGCTCCGACGCCGCGCGCCGGCTCTTCCTCGTGCCACGGGCCCACGTCGTGCGAATCCACGCTGCCGGCGGAGTCGCGCACACCGTCGAGGCCGTCGTCGACGGGACCAGGAGATACCTACCGCTGTCGCCGGGCGCCGACGTGGTGCTCGCGGCCAGCACGATCGAGAGCACCCGGCTCGCTCTGCTGTCGTTCCCCAGCCCGCTCATGGGGCGCAACCTGCGAGCCACGTCCGGAGCGATTTCACCGTACGTATCCGGCGGTCCGCCTTCGCCCCGGTTCCCGGGCACGTGCAGACGGCGGCTCTGCTGGTGCGCGGAGAAGCGCCAACCGGCCGGTTCCATCTGCAGCTGACCGCGTCGACCAGCCGCGCCGGGTCGGACGCGCTGCTCTACCAGATGATTCCCGACCTCGATCTGCTGCGGCCGCAGCTCGCCAACGACGACCCGGACTGGATCACCGTCACCCTGCGCGGCATCGGCGCGATGGCCGGCGGCCCGGACAGCTGGCTCGACCTGAGCCCGTACGAGTTCGACGAGTACGGCGCGGCGCGCGCCTACGTGAACCTGGTCGCCGGCGCCGCCGACCAGGCGACCTGGGTACAGATGGACGCGACCGCGGTCGACCTGGCCCAGCGGATGGCGGGCGCTCCCGGGAACATCCAATACCTCTACGACGGTGGCTGGCAGACCACGCCCTTCCCGCCGGCGCGCCCGTTCCCGGCTTGGCATTGGGGGCTGGGCACGACCTACCACGAGGCGGGCACGATGTGGATGGGCGACGACCCGGACTCCTCGGTCAGCACGCCCTCGGGGCGGTTGCATCACCTGGCCAACGTCTACGTCGGGGACCAGGCCGCCTTTCCCACGGTCGGCTCGGTCAATCCGGTGCTCACCGGTCTCACCCTGGCCCGCCGCCTCGCCGAAACCGTCGGATGAGGGAACGCGGGGCGCGGCCGGTCGCTCGAGGTGCTCGTCCGACCAGCACGACAACGGCGGCCCGCACGACAATGGCGCGTACTGTCATCGGCCGTGCCGGCTCAGGGGCGTCTCCGGTCTGCACACCGGTTCCTGGTCCCAGCGACCCCGCAAAGCGTTGCCGGCGTCAGAGAAGGGCCCTCATGGCGTCGTTCTCGGCGGTCTGCTCGTTGATGACGTGCTTGGCGACGCTGTGGATGAAGACGTTCCGCTGGTCGCCGCCGTCGAGCAGGGACCGGGACATGGTGATGGCGCCCTCGTGGTGCTTGATCATCAGGCGGAGGTAGAGGGGTACGGCCTGGGCGGTCGGCGCCTGGCGCAGCCGGGTCAGGTCGGCCGGGGTCAGCATGCCGTGTTCGTGCGTCTGGTCGGCGGTCCGGTGCCAGGCCGTCAGCCAGGCGTTGAGCTGGCCGATCTCGCGCTGCTGCTCGGCGGCGATGAAGCGGGCGATGTCGGCGATCCGGTCGGGGACGCCGGGGCGGCCCAGGAGGTCCTCGCTCATCCGCACGGCCTGGGCGTGGTGGGCGATCATCATCTGCGCGTAGTCGGCGTCGGCGGCGCTGGGCACGGTCACCTCGGTTTGAGCGGCCAAGCGCGGCGAGTGCGGAGCCTGGTGGTCCCGGGTGAGAGCCACCACGGCCGCCGCGGTGACCAGCAGGACGAGGGCGACGGCCAGGTAGCGGCGTACGGCCAAGGCTTTTTCTCCGGAGAAAGGGCCCGGCCCGTGCGGGCCGGGCCGGGCGGGAAACTAGAACGTGGGCTGGCCGTCGACGTTCTCGCGGCCGTCGGGTGCGGCCGGGTTGATCGCGGTGAAGTCGCGCGGCAGGAGGTCGAAGCCCTGCCAGTGCAGCGGCATCGGGCTCTGGTCCTCGTCGCGCGGGACGTGGTGGAAGCCGACCCGGACCCACATGATCGGGTCGGTCATCGTCTCCTTGTTCTTCGCGAAGTCGAGGATGGTCTTCGCCGCCGGGCACTGCGGGTCGGCGTTGCCGGTCGCGAACTTCTCGCAGGGGTTCGCCTGGGTGAAGGTCACGTCGGGGGTCGTCTCCGGGTGCGCCTCGTAGACGTCGTTGGCCCCGGTCACCAGCTGGTACGAGCGCAGGTGGCCGTCGGCGTTCTTGCTGGTCGAGCTGACCAGCCGCCACCAGCGGCGGTTCGCCGTGGTGAAGGTGCCCTCCTTGGCGATGGCCGTCTTGGTGGTGGTGAGCTTGGCGCCCATCGTGCCGCGGCCGTTGACCTTGGTGTCGTACTGCTCGACCTTCTCGTTGCCGGCGCCGCCGATGTTGAAGTCCACCCGCCAGAAGGCGTTGTGGTAGTGCATCGCGGCGTAGTCCTTGGCGCCCTTGCCGATCGGCCAGCCGTCGTCGGCCTTCACGTAGTCGCCGGGCGACAGGTCGCCGGTGGCGCCGAGCCGGGCCGTGATCTCGCCGCTGTCGCCGAAGCGGTACTCGGAGACATACTCGTACCAGCCGACCTTGCTGATCGACCGGAGCACCAGGTCGTACCCCTGCTTCGAGTAGACCTTGGGGGTGTCCGGGTCGCCGTCGTTGAGCCGGTACGCGAGCCCGGCCGGTTCCGCGCTGACGCAGAGGACCGCACGGCGGGTGCCCTCGGGACCGCCGTCCGAGCCCGTACGCACCGAGCCGCCCTTGCAGTCGTCGCCGGTCAGGGTCTGCAGGTTGCCGTCGCCGAAGCCGTAGTCGGTCAGGTCGTTGAACTCCGTCTCGCCCGAGTCGTACGGGACGTTGAGCTGCCCCAGCCGGATCGACGCGAGCACCTGGGTCGGGGTGGGCGACCGCTTGGCCGAGAAGTAGACCTTGTCCAGCACCAGCCCGGCCCGGCCGTCCATGTGCCAGCACATCTCCCACGTCGTGCCGTTGGGCAGCGTCTCCTTGACGATGGCCGAGGAGAGGCACGACACGGGCGGGGCCGCCTGCGCCGCCGCTGGTGACAGCCCGGCCACCAGCGACGGAACGCTCAGGACGACGGCCACGGCAGCGGCGGCCTTGCGGTAGGACATTCCGGTTCCCATCAGGTGAGGCGGGCGACCGTACGCCCGGAGAGGTCGACGATGATCTTGTCGAGGTCGAGGATGTGCCCGTCCTGGGTCTGCACGATGAGCCGCAGGCAGCGGTTCCTGCCGCACTGGGACGCGCCGGTGTCCGCCGGGAGCGCGTGGTAGATGTGCGCGGTCGGGGTCAGCTCCTGACCCGTGTAGGCCTGACCGGTGGCCTTGGCGTACGCGTTCTTCAGCTCGGCCGCGAGCGGGTTCGCCAGGAGCAGGCCGAGCGCGGTCCGCACCTCACGCTCGGACGGCGGCAGCTGCATGCCGGTCGCGGCGTACGAGCCGGCGAGCTTACCGCCGGCGAGATCGACGACCTGCTTGACCAGCCGGTTGCCGTGATAGTCGTAGTAGTACAGCTCGGCCGTGCGGCCCGCGCCGTCCTCGGCGATGCCGGCCGAGAGGTATTCCACGCCGGCCGCCCCGGTCACGTCCTTGCCGCCCGCCTTCAGCGTGGCGGTCTCCGCCAGCGTCCGCGCCCTGGCCAGCTCGTTGCCGGTCAGCGCGTCCTGGCCGATCCCCGCCGACGGGGCCGGCCCCGGGTCGGGGTGGGACACGGTCGGCTGCTCCACGGCCGCCGTCGGTTTCGGCGACGGCGCCGCGTTCGCGTCCCACGACGCCACGCCGAACGCGAGGAACGCGCTGACCGTCGCTACGCCGAGAACCCACCCCGATTTGGGGTATCTCATTGGCTGCTCCCCAGATAGAAAGATCTGTGAGAGCCGATGTTTTCAGCGCGCGGCGATCGACATATCCCCGAAAGATGCCAGAAGGTCCCGGGCCGGCGCGTGGGGCGCCAAGCCGGCCCGGGACGGTATCTGGGGGCGGTCAGGCGCCCGGGTCGCTGGCGAACTGCCGGCGGCGCCCCACTCGGGGGCGCTCTGGTGCGTCCGGCGCGATGTCGTACGGTCGCTGGTTGCGCATTTCCCAGTAGAGCGCGAGGAGCGCGCTCGCCGTCGCGAGTTGCACGGCATGGGCCTCGTCGATCGTGTCCAGTCGTGCCTCGGCCAGCAGCGCCTCGGCCGCCCTCGCCAGGTCGGCTCCTCGTGCCCGGTCGGACGCTCCGTCGAACTCGGTGAACATGGCTGGCTACCTCCGTCTCGGTAGCCCCAACTCTTCTCCGGGTCCGTCCGGGGGAACACCGTGACAGTACGGAAATGGGTACTGAGATGTACCTAGGCGGTGCGCCCCTCGGTAGCGTACGGAAGGCCGGCCGGCGCCCGGCGCCGCGACCGCATCCCCACGACGGCCGTGGTCAGCGCCACCAGCGCCATCACCACCAGGTACGCGGCCGGCGCGAGCGGCGAACGGGTGCGGGCGATGAGCCAGGTCGACACGTACGGAGCCGTGCCGCCCAGCAGCGCAACCGTAACGTTGTACGCGAGCGCGGTCGCCGTGTACCGGATCGGCGCCGGGAACTCGATGATACTGAGCAGCCCGCTCACCGTGGCGGACGCCCCGATGCACGCGGCCCAGAGCAGTTGCCCGAGCAGCGCGGCGACCACCGTGCCCTGCTGCATGAGAACGAAACTCGGCCCCACGGTGACCGCGACGCCCGCGGCGCAGGCGATCCCGACGCCGCGCGGCCCGAGCCGGTCGACCAGGTAGCCGCCGGCGATCGCGCCGGTCATCAGCGCGACGAGCCCGGCGAGATTCGCGCCGTACGCCGCGCCGGGGCTGAGGTTCACCACCCGGTGCAGGTAGGTGGGCATGTAGCTGAACAGGAAGAAGCCGCCCACCGTGACCATGCTCAGCCAGCCGGCGTAGACCAGCATCCCGCGCTTGGCGGTGCGCACCGCCACGACGAGCGGCACGGCCGGCCCCGACCGGCGGGCCACGGCCGACATCGGGCTCTCCGGCATGCGGACGCGCAGGTACAGCACGATCAGGCCGAGCGGCACGGCCGCCAGGAACGGCAGCCGCCAGCCCCAGGCGGCCAGCTGTGCGGGGGTCAGGACGGTGGTCACCAGCAGGCTGATCGTCGCGGCCGCGGCGGCGCCCAGGTAGCTGGCCACCTGGTTGGTCGACACCGACCGCCCGGACCGGCCGCGACCCGCGTGTTCGAGGACCATGATGTTGGCGCCCACGTACTCACCGCCGATCGAGAGGCCCTGCAGCACCCGGCAGGCGAGCAGCAACGCGGGCGCCGCCGCCCCGACCGTGTGGTAGGTCGGGAGCAGCCCGATCAGCAGGGTCGAGACGGCCATCAGGAAGATCGAGGACAGCAGGGCCGTACGGCGTCCGAACCGGTCGCCGATGTGCCCGAAGGCCAGGCCGCCGAGCGGCCGGGCGACGAAGCCCACCGCGAAGATCGCGAACGTGTTGAGCAGGCCGACGGTCGGGTCGGCGGCCGGGAAGAACTGCTCGGCCAGGATGCCGGCCAGATAGCCGTAGAGGAGGATGTCGTACCCCTCGATCACCGTGCCGATGCCCGTGGTGACGATCGCACGACGGGATCTGGGTTCGGTCGTACTCGCAGCATCTGCCATGGGCCCAGAATGGTTGCGCGACCGGCGGGGCAGGAGGGGAGTCACTCAACCGGGCGACCCGGGTGTCCCGATCCAGGCCGCGATCTGCGCGCGGGACGTGAAGCCGCGCTTGGTCAGGATGTTTGCGACGTGGCTCTCCGCGGTGCGCTGCGAGATGACCAGGTGGCGGGCGATGTCGGCGTTGCTCAGACCCTGGGCGACCAGCACGGCGACCTGATGCTCGCGCGGCGTCAGCGGGGTCTGGCTCACCGTGTCCGCCTCGGGCGTCGGCCGACGTTCCCGCAGGGCGAAGGCGATCGATTCGTCGTACGTGAATCCCCGCCCCCGCCGGTACGCGTCGGCGAAGGACGGCTCGTCGAGAGCGCGCCGGGTCCGCCGCTCGCAGGCCCGCCGGTGCCCGACCAGGTGCCGGTACGAGTCGATCGACGTGCCGTGCCGGCTCCACTGCGCGTCGACCGCGCCCAGCAGGACGGCGGCCCGCTGCGGCTGCCGGCCGGTCTCCACCCAGGTGAGCACCTCCAGGCAGAGGGCGGCGCCGAGCGGGTCCTCCAGCCCGCTGGCCCGTTTCAGCCGGAGACCGGCCTCCTCGTGGGCGGCGGCCGTGTGCAGGTCGCCCTGCCGCCAGGCCGCCAGGCCGAACGCCCACATCGCGTTGGAGCGGTGAAAGTCCTCGCCGCGCGGCTCGGTCTCGGCCAGCACCTGCTTGTAGCAGCTGGCCGCCAGGTCGTGGTCCCCGTTCAGCCCGGCCGCGGCCACGAGGGTGAACAGCAGGTGCAGCCGCTGGTCCAGCGTGGCCGGCCCGGCGCCGTCCAGCCCTTCCAACGCCGTTTCCAGCAGGCGCACCGCGGTGGCCAGGTCGTTCTCGAACAGCGCGGTCGTGCCCCGGATAAAGGTCGCGGAGGAGCGCGCCAGGGAGTCGTCCAGCTGCCGCCCGATCTCCTCGCCCTCCGCCAGCAGCCGTCCGGAGGCCTCGATGTCGCCTTGGCCGAACGCCAGCCGGCTCGCGAGCAGCAGGGCGCGGGCGCGTTCGGCGGACGGTTCGGCCGCCCGGCCGAGCGCCCGGTCGAGCCAGCCGCGGCCCTCGTCGAACCGTCCCCTCCCCCACCAGTAGAGCGCGGGCAGGCGGACCAGGATGTGCAGGGCCCGCTCCGGCTCGCCGGCCACGCCGAGGCAGTAGTCCAGCGCCGTCCGCAGGTTGGCGTGTTCCTGGTTGAGCCGGCGCAGCCAGTAGGCCTGCCGGTTGCCGATCCACTCCCGGTTCGAGCGCTCGACCAGCTCCGCATACCAGTCGCGGTGCCGCCGGAGGAGCGCGGCCTCGTCGCCGTTGTCGTGCAGTTTCTCCCGGCCGTACGCCCGGATGGATTCCAGCAGGCGATAGCGTACGACGACGTCGCGGTCGTCCCGGCTCAGGATCGACTTGTCGATGAGCGCCGCGGTCAGGCTCAGCAGGTCCTCGGCGACCAGATCCGCACCGGCGCAGATCCCCTCGATCGCGTCCATCGCGAAGTTGCCGGCGAAGACCGACAGCTGCGCCCACAGCCGCTGCTCCGGCTTCCAGCACAGCTCGTAACTCCAGTCGAGGCAGCCCCGCAGCGTCTGCTGGCGCTCGGGCGCGAGGCGGTTGCCCCCGCTGAGCAGGGCGAAACGGTCGCCCAGCCGGGTGGCGATCTGCTGCGGGGTCAGCAGCCGCAGCCGCGCCGCGGCCAGCTCGATCGCCAGCGGCAGGCCGTCCAGCCGATGGCAGATGTCGACGACCGCGCCGTAGTTCTCCGGGGTCAGGCGGAAACCGGCCAACACCGCGTGGGCCCGCTCGGTGAACAAGGCCACCGCTTCGTACGTGGTCGCCTCGGTCAACGACGGCAGCTCCGCCGGGTCCGGGACCGGCAGCGGCGGCAGCGAGAAGGCCGCCTCGCCGATGAGTCCCAGGAGTTCCCGGCTGGTCGCGATCACCCGCAGCCCGGGGCAGGAGCCCAGCAGCGTACGGATCAACTCGGCGCACGCCGGCAGCAGGTGTTCACAGTTGTCCATGACCAGCAGCAGCGACCGCTCCTGGAGGTGGTCGCGCAGTGCCGCCAGCGGCGCCCGGGCGCTGTGTTCCCGCAGGCCCAGCGCCCCGGCCACCACGGTGGCCAGCCGGTCGCCGTCCGATGTGCCCGGCGCGGACGCCCAGTCCCGTTCGCCCAGCTCGGCCAGATCGACGATCCAGACGCCGTCCGCGTACGCCCGGGCCACCTGCGCCGCCACCCGCTGGGCCAGCCGCGTCTTGCCCACCCCGCCGATCCCGCAGACGGTGACCAGCCGGTACTCCGAGATCAGCCGCTTGACGTCGGCCAGCTCGCGACGACGACCCACAAAGCTGCTCAGGTCGGCGAGGAGGTTTCCACGAGCCGGATGCGCGGCGCGTCTGACCACAATGATGACCCTCGGAACACGCTCGGTGTGCAGTTGACTGCACGCAGTCTCGCGCACCCCGACCGGCCCGGCCATCCCCCTGACGGAGTACCCGATCTCTCCGTGGTCAGCGGGCGACGCTTACCTCGAGCGGACCGCGTTGCCCGCCGCCCAGGTCGGCCGCGGCCGCGTAGGTGGTGCGGAGGAAGTCGGTCAGCGATTGATTTGCCTCATCTTCCAACCGGCCAAGCCTGCCACGGCGGCCCGCCCGAAGGCGGGCCGTCGTCGTCAGGATGTCTTGACCAGGGCGAGGCCGTCGGCGAAGAGATAGCCGTTGCTGCCGGCGGCGCGATGGTACGTGCCGCCCCGGAGGTAGACCGTGTCGCCGGCCGAGGCGACCGACTGGGCGTGGGCAACGGAAGCCCACGGCGCCGACTGGGTCCCGGCCGCGCTGTCGCTTCCGCCGGGGGCCACATAGTACGTGGCCGCGGCGTACGCGGGAATGGTGTTGATGGTTGTCGCCGCGACGGCGAGGGCCATGGCGACCACGAGGACGCGGCGGATCACAGGAAACCGTCCAGGGCCGCGGTCGGGCGGTGGCTGCTCTCGTCCCACGCCGAACTGTTGTAGTTGTTGAACGAGGGATAGCCCTCCGGCTCCCAGTAGAACGTGCCCAGGCCGCCGAATCCTTTGATCCCGCCGACGAACGCCGTGAGCGAGTCGCGCACCTGGGTCGGCTTGCCCACCGGCCCGCCGTATTCCACCTGCAGAACCGGCCTGCCGTACGAGGATTGGATGGTCTTCATGTTCGCCAGCACCCCGGTGACGTTGCTTCCCTGGGCGTACGAGGAAAGCCCGGTGATGTCCCATTTCCCGCCGTTGTTCTGGTACGCGTTCAGGAAGTTCTGGACGCCGGCCAGATTCTGCGGCTGGGCCAGGTGCACCAGCACCGGCGTGCTCGGGAAGACCTGCTTGGACATGTCGTAGGCGGCGTTGAGCAGGCCGGTCATCTGGGCCGGCTTGCTGATGCTGCCGACCGGGTGGCAGATTCCGGAATTGGACTCGTTGCCGATCTTCACCCAGGCCGGCGTCACGCCGTAATACTTGATCACGTTGCAGGAGTGGTAGACGTAGTCGTACATCGCCTGCAGCATCTGGCTGTAGGTCATGCTCGCCCAGGCGGCCGGCGGGTTCTGCACGCCGACGGAGTTCCAGGTGTCGCCGAAATGGAAGCCGATCAGCACCTGCATGCCGGCGTTCTTCGCCCGCACCGCCATCGCCGCGGTCTCCTCGATGCTGCAATGCCCGTTCGCCGGATCACTCGACGGGTTGACCCAGGTGCGCAGGCTGATCGCGGTGATCCCGTAGCCCTTGAGGATGGTGAACACGTCCTGCTTCACCCCGGAACTGTTGTTCCAGTAGTAACCCTTGGCCTCCATCTGCGGCAGCCAACTGACGTCCGCGCCCTTCACGAACGTCGCGGCCTGCGCGGCCGGAGCGAAAGCGCCGACGCCCAGGACGAGAGCGCCGGCCCCGGCGGCCGTTCCGGTGAGCAGGGCGCGGCGCCGAATACCCACAGGCCCGGTGGATGGACTGGTGGTCATGGGGTGCTCCCTCCGTCATCACATCGAAATGCTTGAATGACTGTTGAGGAAACACGCTCTGCCCCGAGCCTGGCGCTGTCAATACACCAAACATGTTTGGGCTCGGCAGGGGACGGCCGGCTCAGGCCGGGCCGGCCGCCCGCTCGGCCGCGGCGCAGGGGTCGATGGCGGGCTCGATGTCGCGCAGGTCGCAGGCGACGCGGCGCAGCAGCAGCCGGAGCGCCCGGCGCTCGCCCTCGTCGAGGGACCCGAGCAGCGCGTCCTCCGCCGCGCGCACCCGCCGCTCGAGCTCGGTGTAGGCGGCGACGCCCCGGGCGGTGGCCACGATCCGGCGCTGGCGGCGGTCCGCCGGATTGAGCTGCCGCTCCACGAAGCCGGCCTGGACCAGGTCGTCGATCAGGTACGTCATCACCGTGCGGTCGATGCCCAGGTGGGTGGCGAGCGCGAGCTGGCTGGACCGGTCGTCGTGCACCACGGCCGCCAGCGTCTGGTAGCCGCGCGGGCCGCGCGGGAAGTCGCCGAGCACGCCCACGACGGAAGCCTGATATGCGCCGCCCAGCACGCCCAGATGCCACCCGAGGTCGCCGTTGTAGGCATGCCGTGCCGTCGTCATGACCATCATCATACCGGCGAAAGCGTGGTTGCCGATATCGTCTGTGAGACATACGATCTGCCACACAACGCATATCCGCGCGGAGGAGCTCTCGATGAACTACGGTCATCCGCTCGACTTCGGGACGCTCGTCACGCCCGCCGGCAGCGGCGCGGCCGACCTCGCCCGGCGCAGCGAGGAGCTCGGCTACGACCTGGTGACCTTCCCCGGCCGGCCGGGGTCGCTCGACACCTGGACCGTGCTGTCCTGGGCCGCCGCCCGGACCGAGCGCATCCACCTCGCCGCCGACGTGCTCGACCTGCCACTGCGCGACCCGGCCGTCCTCGCCCGCGCTGCCGCCAGCCTCGACCTGCTCAGCGGGGGCCGGCTCGACCTGGCGCTCGGAGCCGGCGGGCTCCCACCCGGCGCGGTCGCCGAGGCCGTCGACATCGTCCGGGGTCTGCTCGACACCGGCAGACCAGGACCGTTGCGGTACGCGGGTGAGCACTACCGGCTGGCCGGGGCCGAGCGGGGGCCCCGGCCGCGCCACCACATCCCGATCTGGCTGGGCGCCCGCGACCGGCGCATGCTGCGGCTGATCGGCCGCCGGGCGGACGGGTGGCTGGCCACCCTTTCCGGCCTGGCGCCGGGCGAGTTCCGCGCCGGCCACAAAATCATCGACGAGGCGGCCGCCGAGGCCGGCCGCGATCCGGCGGAGATCCGGCGGCTGGTCACCATCTCCGGCCGGTTCGCCGACCGGCCGGCGGGCTTCCTCGACGGGCCACCCGCGCGCTGGGTCGACGACCTGCTCCCGCTCGTGGTCGAGGAGGGCGTCGGCACCTTCATCCTCGCCGTCGACGACGACGCCACGCTGGAGCGATTCGCCCGCGAGGTGGCCCCGGCGCTGCGCGAGGCGGTCGACCGCGAGCTGCCGGCGCCCCTGCCGACGGGGCCGATTCGCGGCTCGGCGGTACGCGCCGAGCGGCGCGACGGCATCGACTACGACAGCGTGCCCCGGTCGCTCGCGGGCACGGCGGTCGAGCCGGGCGACATCGAGTACCCCGGGGTCCGCTCCAACTACATGCGCGGCGGCCGGCCCGGCATCGTGCTGCGCCCCCGGAGCGCGGCCGAGGTCGCCGACGCGCTCGCGTACGCCCGCCGCCACCCCGGCCTGCCGATGGGCGTACGCAGCGGCGGCCACGGCATCAGCGGGCGATCCACCAACGACGGCGGCATCGTCATCGACCTGGGCGCGCTCGACGGCGTCGAGGTGCTCGACGAGACCACCCGCCGGGTGCGGGTGGGTCCCGGCGCGCGGTGGAAGAAGGTTGCCGCGGCCCTGGAGCCGCACGGCTGGGCGCTCAGCTCCGGCGACTACGGCGGCGTCGGGGTGGGCGGCCTGGCCACCGCGGGCGGCATCGGCCTGCTCGGCCGCAAGCACGGCCTGACCATCGACCACCTGCGCGCGGTCGAGATGGTGCTGGCCGACGGCACGGTCGTCCGCGCCGACGAGCAGCACCACCCGGATCTCTTCTGGGCCGTGCGCGGCGCCGGCGCCAACTTCGGCGTCGTCACCTCGTTCGAGTTCGAGGTGGACGAGGTCGGCGAGGTCGGCTGGGCCCAGCTGGGGTACGCCGCCGACGATGTCGCCGATTTCCTGCGCCGGTTCGGCGAGACGGCCCAGAGCGCCCCGCGCGACACGACGGCCTTCCTGGTGATGGGCCCGCCGCGGCCCGGCCGGCCGGCCTTCGCCCAGGTGTACGGGGTGGTCGACGCCGCCGATCCGGACACGGTGATCGCCCAGCTCCAGCCGTTCGCCGGGATCGGGCAGCTGACCGATCAGCAGGTGGTCATCGTGCCGTACGCCGCGGTGATGGGTCTCGCCGGCGACGCCGAGCACCACGGCCACGGCGAGCCGGTCACCCGGTCGGCGTTCGTCCGCGAGGTCACCCCGGCGTTCGCGGCGGCGGCGGAACGCCTGCTGCGCAGCGGCGTCGTGAGCTTCTTCCAACTGCGCACGGTCGGCGGCGCGATCGCCGACGTGGACCCGGACGCCACCGCGTACGCGCATCGGGACGCCGGCTTCTCGGTGATCGCGATGGGCGCCGACCGCCGTCGCCTCGACCGGCTGTGGGACGAGATGGCCGAGCACTTCGACGGCCTCTACCTGAGCTTCGAGACCGACCTGCGGCCCGAGCGGATCGCCGACGCGTTCCCGCCGCGCACGCTACGAAGGCTGCGCGAGCTCAAGACCCGCTACGACCCCGGCAACGTCTTCCAGGACAACTTCAACATCCGCCCGTACGAGGGTGCGGAGGCATCATGAGCGACTACGGCCACGACCTGCTCTTCGGTACGTTCGTCACGCCCACCAACCAGCCCGCCACGCACGCGGTCGACCTCGCGGTGGCCGCCGATCGGGCCGGGCTCGACCTGGTGACCTTCCAGGACCACCCGTACCAGTCGCGGTTCCTCGACACGTGGACGTTGCTGTCGTACGCGGCCGCCCGGACCAGCCGGATCCGGCTCAGCGGCAACGTGCTCAACCTGCCGCTGCGGCAGCCGGCCGTGCTCGCCCGCGCCGCCGCCAGCCTCGACCTGCTCAGCGGCGGCCGGTTCGAGCTCGGCATCGGGGCGGGCGGCTTCTGGGACGCCATCGAGGCGATGGGCGGGCGCCGGCTGACCCCGGGTCAGTCGGTCGAGGCGCTCGACGAGGCGATCACCGTCATCCGCGAGCTCTGGGCCGCCGACCGGGCCGGCCCGGTGCGGGTCGACGGCCGGCACTACCGGGTGCACGGCGCCAAGCGCGGCCCCGCTCCGGCGCACGACGTGGGCATCTGGGTCGGTGCGTACAAGCCTCGGATGCTGCGCCTGATCGGCCGCGCGGCGGACGGCTGGCTGCCGTCGCTGGGCTACCTGCCCGGCGGGCCCGCCGACCTCACCGAGCTCAACAAACACCTCGACGACGCCGCCGTGGCCGCCGGCCGCACGCCGGGTCAGATCCGCCGGCTCCTCAACGTCGGCGGCCGGTTCGCCACGACCGGCCGGGCCTTCCTCGACGGGCCGCCCGAGCAGTGGGCCGAGGACCTCGCGGGCCTCACGCTGGAGTACGGCGTCAGCGGCTTCATCCCGTCGCCAGAGGTCCTTCCCGTAACCCACGGCTGGATGGCTCGCCAGCGCGCTGAAAGTCTGCCGGAGTTACGGGAAACGCTTCTGAGCAGGGGCTTAGCGCGCGGCCAGCTTCCGGGTTTACTCGGGAGCGCTCCCATGGAATTATGGCCGTCGATGCCCCACGGGAAACCGCCTTCCTCGGGCCTTTCAACCAGCCGTCGGCGGAATCGAGGAGCTACGATGCCGGAGCTGCGCACCAGGTCGATCGCGGTACTCGGCGCGGGTGCCGCCCTGATCGGTACGGCGCTGGCCGTGACCGCCGCCGCGGCCGGTGCGGCCACGACCGTCGCCGCCCCGGCCCCCTCGCCGCCGGGCCGGCCGTCGCAGTGCACCGGCACCTCGCCCATCACCTGCCACTTCGCGGTCTCCCCCGGCAACTACACCGTGACGGCCTGGATCGGCGACCGCGCCTCGGCCGGCAACACGTCGATGTCGGTCGAGGCGCGCCGCCGGATCCTGCCGGCGACCTCGACCACGGCCGGCACGATCACGCCGTACGTCTTCACCGTCAACGTCCGGCAGCCGGAGGGCCAGCCGACCGGCCAGGGCGGGACCGGGACCCCGGGCCTGGACGTGATGTTCGCCGGATCGGCTCCGCAACTGTCCGGCCTCACGGTCCAGCCGGCGAGCAAGCCGCTGGTCGTCTACCTGGCCGGCGACTCCACGGTGTGCGACCAGCCGGCCGCCCCGTACACCGGCTGGGGTCAGATTTTGCCGACCCACGTGGCGGCCGGCGCCGTCATCGCCAACTACGCCGACTCCGGGGAGAGCTCGGGCAGCTTCCTGAACACCAGGGCGCTGTTCCCCACGATGATCGCCCTGGTCAGGAACAACGACCTCGTCTTCATCCAGTTCGGGCACAACGACAAGACCACCACGGCGGCCGCCTACCGGAGCAACCTCACTTCGATGGTCAACCAGGTGCGGGCCAAGGGCGGCATCCCGGTGCTGGTCACGCCGCCGGTGCGGCACCTGTTCAGCGGCGGCAGGCTGACCCCCACCGCGCTGCACGTCAACGGCGTCGGTGTCGACCTGCCGGCCGAGATGCGCGGCGTGGGGTCGTCGCTGAAGGTGCCGGTGATCGACCTGACCGCCAAGAGCCAGGCGCTGGTCGAATCCCTGGGCCCGACCGCCTCCGCGCAGCTCTACCTGCGCGCGGCGGTGGACGGCGTCAAGGACGACACGCATTTCTCGGAGTACGGCGCCGGGCGGATCGCCGGCCTGGTCGTCCAGGGCATCCGCGAGCGGACCCTGCCCCTGACGGATTACCTGCGGTGAGAGTGGAGTCGACGATGAAGCGCAGCACCCGGGCCCTGCTGATCGCGGCGGTGCTCGCGAGCACCGCCGCGACCGTGGCCGTCACCGCCGGCACGAGCGACGCGGCCGCCGGAGGGGTCTATTACGTCGCGCCGAACGGCAACGACGGCGCGGCCGGGACGTTGGCCGCGCCCTGGGCTTCGATCGCCCATGCGCAGTCCGTCGCGCAGGCCGGCGACACCGTGTACGTCCGCGGCGGCAGCTATGCCTTCACCCGCGCCACCAAGAGTTGCGCCAGCCAGACCGCGCAGGTCGACGCGATCACGCTCAACAAGAGCGGCAGCTCCGGCAACCCGATCCGCTACTGGGCCTACCCGGGCGAGCGGCCGGTGTTCGACTTCTCCGGAATGACCGGGGTCAACTGCCGGATCAAGGGGTTCGACGTGACCGGGAGCCACCTGCACCTGAAGGGGTTGGAGGTCACCGGCGTACGGCAGAACAACAACCTGAACCACGAGTCGTGGGGTATCTGGGTGACCGGCAGCGACAACACGTTCGAACAGCTCAACGCCCACCACAACATGGGGCCCGGCCTGTTCATCCAGAACGGCGGCGGCAACCTGGTGCTGAACTCCGACTCGCACGACAACTACGATCCGCTCACCTCGAACGGGGCCGGCGAGAGCGCCGACGGCTTCGGCGCGCACATCGCGGCCGGTCACCCGGGGAACGTGTTCCGGGGCGATCGAGCCTGGAACAACTCGGACGACGGCTTCGACCTGATCAACGCCTTCTCATCGGTGCTCATCGAGAACTCGTGGACGTGGCACAACGGCTACGTTCCGGGGACGAACACGGCCGCCGGCAACGGGAACGGCTTCAAAATGGGCGGGTACGGCGGCGGCTACGTCTCGAACGGCGCCAAGCACACCATCCGGTTCTCGGTGGCGTTCAACAACCGGGCGGCCGGTTTCTACGCCAACCACCACCCGCTGGCCAACGACTACTTCGACAACACCAGCTACCAGAACCACCCCGACTACAACATGCTGGGCGTCGGTTCGGACGGCACCGCCATTGGGATCGGCAACCTGCGCAACAACATCGCGTACGGCGGAACCCTCACGTCGAACATCGGCGGGACGAATGCCTCGTCCAACTCGTGGAACCTGGGCGTGACGATGTCCGACTCGCAGTTCCAGAGCGTGTCGACCACCGGCTGGGACGCGCCCCGGCCGGCCGACGGAAGCCTGCCCGTGCTGCCCTCGCTGCATCTCGCGACCGGCAGCAGCCTGATCGACAAGGGCACCGATGTCGGCCTGCCGTACCACGGCCGCGCACCCGACCTCGGCGCCTTCGAAACGTAGGCGATCATGGACGGCTTCATCGGCACCTGACCACGTGATCGACAGAACACCGTTGCTCCGTCACCCCCTCGGCATACCGGACATATGATGTGTCATACAGGTTTGATGTCCGGACCGAAGGGGCCACGATCATGGCGACGGTGAGCTACGACAAGGCGACACGCATGGGCCACCGCGTGGCGGTCCTGGACGGCGGCGTCCTCCAGCAGGTCGACACTCCCCGGAAGCTGTACGACGAGCCGGTCAACGTCTTCGTCGCCGGCTTCATCGGCTCGCCCGCCAGGAACATCAAGACCGTGCCGCTGACCGACGAGGGCGGCCAGTTCGCCGGCATGCTGGTGCCGCTGACCCGCGAACAGGTCGCCGCCGCCCGGGCCGACGGAACGGAGCACGTCCAGATCGGCTTCCGGCCCGAGGACACCGAGATCGTCGGCGAGGCGGATGGCGGCATGCCGGTCCGGGTCGACCTGATCGAGGAGCTCGGGTCCGACGCGTACGTCTACGGGACCGTTGCCCTCGAGGGCCACGACGAGCGCTTCGTGGTACGCGCCGAGTCCCGCCGGGCGCCCCGGCTCGGCGAGATCGTCCACCTGCGGCCGCGGGTCGGCGCGCACCACGCCTTCCAAGCCACCACCGGCGAGCGGCTGTGACGGCCCCCGTACGCTGAGACTGTATGAGCGAGCAGACACCACACTGGCTGACCTCCGACGAGCAGCGGGCCTGGCGGAGCTTCATCCGCATGCACCAGCGACTCACCGCCACGGTCATCCGCGACCTGCAGGCGCACGCCAAGCTGTCCGGCGCCGATTTCGAGATCCTGGTCGCCCTCACCGACGTGCCGGAGAGCAAGCTGCGGTTCCAGGATCTCGCCAAGGCCATCGACTGGGAGCAGAGCCGCCTCTCCCACCAGATCGCCCGCATGATCAAACGTGGCCTGGTCTGCCGCGAGGAGTGCTCCGAGGACGGGCGCGCCGCGTACGTCTGCCTCACCCCGGCCGGGCACGACGCCATCCGGACCGCGGCGCCGCACCACGTGCGTACGATCCGCAATCTGGTGATCGACGCCCTCGGCCCGGAGGATCTCGCCACCCTGGGCCGCATCTCCGGCCGCATCCTGGAGCAGCTGGACCGCACGGAGGGCTGACCCTCCCGGCAGCGCCGGTATGACCGCCGTGCGGCCGCGCCGCCGTCGCCGCTCTCCTCAAGTCTCCGGTCAGCCCTTCGACGCGCCGCCCGTGAGTCCCTTGACGAACTGCTTCTGCAGCAGCAGGAAGAAGATCAGGACGGGCAGCGTGGCGAGGAACATCAGGGCGAACACACTGCCGAAGTCGGCCTGGTACTGGCCGATGGACCGGTAGATGCCGGTCGTCACCGTGGTGCCCTGGCCCGGGCCGAGGATGACCAGCGGATCGAGGAAGTCGTTCCAGATCCACACCCCGAGGAAGATCAGCACGCTCGCGGTCGCCGGCCGCAGCAGCGGGAAGACGATCCGCCAGAAGATCTGGAACCGGTTGGCGCCGTCCATCGCGGCCGACTCCTCGAGCTCCACCGGCACCGAGCGGATGAACCCGGTGAACACGAACACCCCGAACGGGATGTAGTAGCCGACGTTGAACAGGATCAGCCCCTGCAACGTGGTCATCAACCCGGTCGCCTGCAGCACCCGGACCACCGGCATGAGGATCGCCTGCGCCGGGATCATCAGGCCGCAGAGCAGCAGCAGGGTGACGATCTGCACCCACCGGCCGTGGGAGCGGGCCAGGTAGTGGCCGAGCATCGCCGACAGCACGGTCAGCACCACGATCGACAGGCCGGTGACCACCACGCTGTTGGTGAGGCTCACCCAGTACAGCCGGTCCGGCCGGGTCAGCACCGCGATGATGTTGTGCAGGGTGGGCGGCCAGGGGAACGCCGCCGGCTCCTTGGTGATCAGGTCGCCGCGCTTGAAGACGTTGGCCAGCGCCACGTACAGCGGAAGGAAGAAGATCGCGGCGACGAAGGTCGCCATCAGCGCCCGGACCGGGCTGCCGTGCCGCCTCACAGCTCCACCTCCCGCCGGCGCAGCAGCCGCAGGGCGACCGCGGAGGCGGTCGCGATGATCGTCAGCATGATGACCGCCTGGGCGGAGGCGATGCCGCCGCGGTTCTCCTCGAACGCCGTGCGTAGTACGACGAAGGCGATCGTGGCGGTGGTGCCCTCGCCGGGCCCGCCGCGGGTGATGACCTGCACGTGGTCGAATATCTTGAAGGCCGAGATCATCAGAACCACCGTGTTGATGGTCAGCGCCGGGGCGAGCAGCGGCCAGGAGACGTGCCAGAACCGGCGGGCCGGCCCGGCGCCGTCCATCTCGGCCGCCTCCAACTGCTCGGTCGGTACGCCCTGCAGGCCGGCCAGCCAGACGACCACGCAGAAACCGAGCATCTGCCAGGACAGGATCGCGCCGAGCGAGTACAACGCGTAGTCCGGATCGGACAGCCAGCCCGGCGGATGGGCGACGCCCAGCGCCCGCAGCGCCTGGTTGATCGGGCCGTCGTTGTCGAGCAGCCTGGTCCAGATGACGCTGACCACCACCGAGCTGAGCACCATCGGCAGGAAGAAGACGCTGCGCAGCGCGTTGTAGAGCCACCCGCGCCGGTCGAGCAGGACGGCGATGGCCAGTCCCAGCACGTTCGGCGTGACCACCACGATCACGGTGAGGATCGTGGTGACCTTGAGCGAGGTCAGGAACGTCGGGTCGGTCAGCAGCATCCGGTAGTTGTGCAGGCCGACGTACTTGGTGGGCGGGTTGAACGGGTTGTAGTTGGTCAGGCTGTAGCCGAAGCTGATCAGGATCGGCGCGAGCACGAAGCAGGTGTAGACGGCGAGGCCGGGGCCGCCGAACCCGAGGAAGTGCCGGATCCGGGGCCAGGCCGGGCGGCGCCGCCGGGACGAGCTGCGCGCCCGCCCGGTGGCCACCGCCGTGCCGATCAGCCCTTCGCCCATTCGCTGTCCAGGAACGAGCAGACGGCGTCGGCGTTCTTCTTGCCGGTGATCAGGTCGACCACCGACGAGTCGATCTTGGCGCCCATGCCGGGCAGGGGCGCGTCGTCGCCGGCCTCGAAGTTGAACGCCGGGACGACGGTCTGGTCCTGGGCCGCCTTGGCGTACAGGTCGTAGCCCGCCTTGTAGGCCGGGCCCACGGTCGCGGGCGGGGTGTAGCCCTTGATCGCGGGGATCAGGCCGTCGGTGACGGCCGAGTTGTCCAGGTTGGTCTTGTCGAGCTGGAACGCCAGGGCGAACGTACGGGCCGCGTCGAGGTTCTTGGCCTTGGCGTTGACCAGCAGGCCGCCGCCGGTGAAGGCCGGCACGGTGCGGTTGTCGGCGTCGCCGGGCCAGTTGAACTGCCCGACCGCGAACTTCGGCTTGTCGGCGCCGTCGAGCGAGCCGGCCAGCCAGTTGCCCATCGCGTACATCGCGCCCTTGCCGTCCAGGAAGGCCTGCTGGGCGCCCGCGTAGTCGCGGGAGACCCCGGCCTTGTCGAGATAGCCCTTGGCCGCGAGGTCGGCGATCTTGCCGAGCGCCTTCTTCGGGTCGGGGTCGCAGAACTTGACCGTGCCGGCCCGGCGCTGGTGCATCCAGTCCGGGTTCTTCGCGTAGACGTCGGTGCCCCAGACCCCGGCCACCAGCGGCCCGATCGAGTCGTGCACGCCGCCGGTCACGAACGGCGTGATGTTCTTCGCCTTGAGCTTCGCGGCGTCGTCCATCATCTGCTGGTACGTGGCCGGGGGCGCGGTGATCCCGGCCTTGGTGAACAGATCCTTGTTGTAGTACGTGATCGGGATGGTCTGGGTGTTGGCCGGCAGCTGGTAGACCTTGCCGTTGACCGCGCCGTTGTGCGGGTACTGGAAGCTCGCCAGCTCCTGGTCGGTCCAGGCGTAGAGGTCGCCGGCCTCCGCGAAGCCGGCCGGCGACACGGCGATCATCACGTCCGGGAACTGGCCGGATTGGAGCAGTTGCTTCGCGTACGCCGTGCGATCCTGGGTCGGTGAGGTCAGCCGCTTGACCGAGATGTCCGGGTGCTGGTCGGTCACCCGCTTGATCGCGGCATCCCAGTACTGCGGGGTGAGGTTGGGGGTCTCGAACGTCAGGAAGGTGATCTGCTTGCCCGACGCCGAGCCGGTGGAGTCGTCTTTAACGGTACAGGCGCTGAGCGCGGCGGCCGTGGCAAGCGCCGCCGCACCGAGCACCGCGAACGTCCTTCTCATGGCGGCACCCTTCGTTGCCGAAATTAGAAGGAAAATTAATAGGATGTCTCGGCCGCTGTCAATGCCGTTCCGGCCTCGGTGCGGCGGAAAGTCCGATGATTCATCAGATGTATGGCCGGGCCGTCCGCCCTCTATCCTTGGCGTCATGGCGCTGACCGACGAGGCGATCAAACGCATCAAGGACATGATCGTCACGGGCGAGCTGCGCCCGGGCGACCGTCTGCCCAAGGAGGCCGACCTCGCCGACCGGCTGGGCCTGTCCCGCAGCTCGCTGCGCGAGGCGGTGCGGGCGTTGTCGCTGATCCGGGTGCTCGACGTGCGGCAGGGCGACGGCACGTACGTGACCAGCCTGCGGCCCGAGACCCTGCTCGACACGGTGGGCTTCGTCCTCGATTTCCACGGCGACGACAGCGTGCTGTACGTGCTCGAGGTGCGCCGCATCCTGGAGCCGGCGGCCACCGCGATGGCCGCCCGGATGATGAGCGACCGGGAGATCGAGTCGCTCGGCTCGCTGGTCTCGGTGACCGGCGACGTGTCCGCCTCCGGCGACATCGACGGCCTCAACGAGCTGCTCGCCGCCGACCTCGAGTTCCACCGGCGGATAGCGCTGGGCTCGGGCAACCCGGTCCTGGCCTCGCTGATCGACAGCCTCTCCGCCCCGACGCTGCGCAGCCGGGTCTGGCGCGGGCTGACCCAGGAGAACGCCGTCGCCCGCACGATCGAGCAGCACCAGGCGATCCACCAGGCGCTGATCGCCCGCGAGCCGGACGTGGCCCGGGCGTGGGCCACCGTGCACATCGCCGGCGTCGAGGAGTGGTTGCGCCGGTCCATCGGCACCGCGGGCGCCTGACATCCGATCTCAGCGCCCGTTTGCGGCGCCTTTGGGCTTGACCGATACCTCCGTACACGGTAATCATCTGATGTCTATCAGGAAACCTTGTTGATTGATCTCCCGTACGGAGGGAGCGACAACCATGACACCTGGACCGTACGGCCGGAGCACGCCCCGCTGGCGCCTGGCCTGCACCGCCCTCGCCGTCCTCGCCCTCGCCATGGCGGCGAGCATCGCCGCCACCCCCGCCCGCGCGGAGGTCCTCAACCCGCGGCAGCAGTGGATGCGCGACTCCACGGCCGGGCTGTTCCTGCACTGGGGCATGTTCACCGCGCCCGCCCACCTCGACTGCGCCCAGTGGGAGCACGACGTCACCGCCGGCGGCTGGACCCCCGACTACTGGGTCGACGAGGCCCGCAAGCTCGGCGCGTCCTACGTGGTGCTGACGACCTTCCACAGCCGGCTCGGCTATGCGCGGCCGTGGCCCTCCAAGATCCCCGGCAGCTGCGCCACCCAGCGTGACTTCCTGGGCGAACTGATCAAGGCAGGGCAGGCCAAGGGCGTACGGGTGCTGCTCTACATGACCGACGACCCGCAGTGGCACAACGAGATGGGCAAGGAGATGCTCGACTCGGCGGCCTACTCGGCGTACAAGGGCCAGCCGGTCGACCTCACCACCCGGCAGGGCTTCGGGATGTACAGCTACGACCTGTTCTTCGAGGTGATGAAGAACTACCCCGACCTGGCCGGGTTCTGGATCGACAACGACAACGAGTACTGGGAGAGCCACCACCTCTACGAGCAGATCCGCCAGATCCGGCCGTCCTGGCTGTTGAGCAACAACAACGAGGACACGCCGATCATGGACACGGTCAGCAACGAGCAGAAGGTCGGCATGACCCCGGCGTACGACTATCCGCAGGCCGCCTGGACGCCGATGCCGCGGCTGACCGAGGCCGACTACAAGCTGCCCACCACCGGCCAGTGGTGGTACGACGGCGCCGACCACGCGGTGGACTACCGGCTGAGCACCGGCCGGTACGTCGCCAACGCCGGCTCGTCGATGAAGTCGCTGATGGCCGAGACGGCGATGGTCAACGGCAAGTTCCCGCCGAGCCAGGAGCAGTTCAACAACTTCATGGCGCAGTGGCTGCCGCCGATCCGCTCGACGCTGCAGGGCACCGAGGGCGGCGGCTACATGTACGGCGGCATGCAACCCGGCTTCTGGAACGACGGCGCCCACGGGGTGATCACCGTCGAGCCCGGCGCCCGGACCCAGTACGTCCACGTGCTCACCCGGCCGACCAACGACATGATCCGGCTGCGCGACAACGGCTACCGGGTCACCTCGGTGACCGACGCCCGCACCGGCGAGCGGATGCGGTTCAACCAGTCCGGCGGCCGGTTGACGATCCTCGGCATCACCGCCTGGGACACGTACGACACGGTGTTCCGGGTACGCACCACCGGGCAGCTGTTCCGGTACGACCGCGGCGTGCTGAGCGCCTCGGACAGCTCCCTGGTGGACGGCGACTTCCAGACCTACTGGGACAACGGCGGCCAGCTTCCCGCCTCGGTCACGCTCGACCTGGGCCGGCGCCGCCCGGCGACCTACCTGGCGGTGAATCAGCGGGAGTGGTCCCCGACGTACGCCCGGGAATCGTTCGGCCGCCCGGAGGACTCGGCCCGCATCCGCGACTACCGCGTCTACGTCAGCAACGACGGCGTGCACTGGGGCGCCCCGGTACGCAGCGCCGCCCTGCCCAGCGCCCGCGGCGTCCAGTTCATCGACCTCGGCGAGCAGCGCGCCCGGTACATCAAACTCCAGGTCCTCAACACCTGGGCCGGCGCGCAGGCGCCGACCTTCTACCGCCAGCTCAAGATCGACGAGATCGGCGTCGGGTACGGCTACCCCGGCGGCGGCACGCCGATGCCCGGCGAGGCCGAGTCCCGGCAGAACGCCCGCACCGGGCACACCTACGTCGCGCCCTGCCCGGCCTGCTCCGGCGGGCTGCGGATCGCCGGCCTCGGCGGCGGCATCCGCAACGCGGTCGCCTTCCACGACGTCACCGTGCCGCAGGCCGGTGACTACCGGCTGCGGATCGACTACACCCCGGCCACCCGGGACGACTCCCTGTCGGTGAGCGTGAACGGCGCCCCGGCCGTCGAGATACCCGTCCCGGCCGGGAACCCGGACGTGCCGGCCACCGCGTCGCTCGCCGTGCCGCTGGCCGCCGGCGCCAACACGATCACGGTGTTCAGCACCTCGGCCCGCGGGCCCGGCCTGGACCGCATCTCGGTCGGTCCGTTGCCACCGGCCGGCTACGTACCCGCGACCACGATGACGGTGACGCCCAGCGGCGTGCAGTGGGTCGGCCCCGGCCAGCAGTCCCTGGCCGTGTCGGCCACGCTGCGCCTGGACGCCGACGACCCGGTCGACCACGTCACGCTGGCGCCGGTCGTACCCGCCGGCTGGACCATCGAGGGCCCGCCGGCACAGGCGTCCGCCATGCGCCTCGGCCAGGAACTGACCGGTTCCTGGACGATCACCTCGCCGGCCGGCCAGGACGCCGGCTCGGTCCGGATCCCGATCACGGCCTCCGGCCAGCTGCTCGGCCGACCGGTCCAGGTCACCAAGCAGTTGGAGGTACGCACGCGCCCGGCTGACCGGGTGTTCATGCGGGAGGCCGAGGACTCACGGAACGCGATCGGCAGCGCCGGCATCACCAGTTGCTCGGCCTGCTCGGGCGCCCAGAAGGTCCGCAACATCGGCGGCAGCCCGGACGCCCAGGTCCTCTTCCCGGACGTAACCGTCCCAGCGGCCGGCAACTACACCCTCTACATCGACTACACGGTCAACGGCGACCGCTCGTACTTCGTGTCCGTCAACGGCGGCCCACCGGCCGAGGTCAAGGTCAGCGGCGCCGGCAACGCCACGGTCCAGACCGCGACCCTACGCGTCCCCCTGCACGACGGCGCCAACACCATCCGCATCTACAACGACACGGAGTCCGCGCCCGACCTCGACCGGGTGTCCCTGGGCTCATAACCAGAGGTGGCAGGTTCCCGTCCTGCCCCGCCATTCAGATGAGGCCCTGACCAGCCGCAACGCCGGTCAGGGCCGCATCTACATCGACGAGCGTTGAATGAATAGTCCCCCAAACCACCCGCAAAACGCCGGACGGCCACACCCCCATGACCCTGGCGTTCGAACAGGCCGTCGAGGCGCAGGAACACGCGATCACCCCCCGCGAAGGCGCCACGTTCGTCCGGGCCTGCCCCGGCGCCGGGAAACCCACGTGATCGTCCCTCGGCACCTGCGCGGACCCGCTGTCACGGTCATAGCCGCGCGGTCCTCGGATGTCGCCCGGCTTCGCGGCGGCGAGGGCCGGAGCGCTCGATGATCGGCGGTGCCGCGCCGATCTATCCTGGACAGGACCTTGTCGATCGTCGACTCCTAGAGGTGCTCGGTCCATGCGCGGCACCAACTCCGGTGACATCCACAACGAGGCTTCGCACGTGTCGGCCTCGGTCTTCATCCAGGCCCGAGACATCTACGGCGACCTCGTCCTCGCCCCTCGGACGCTGCCGGCAGTGACGCCACAGCAGGTGCCACCGGGAGTGCCGAACTTCGTGGATCGGCGCCGTGAGCGGCGTTCGCTGGACGCTCTTCTCCGGGCTGACGCGGCCCGGGTGGCCCTTCTCACCGGGCCGGGCGGGGTCGGGAAGACCGCGCTCGCCATCGCCTGGGCGGCCCTGCGCCAGGACGCGTTCCCGGACGGTCAGTTGTACCTGAATCTGCGTGGCTTCGATCGGCACGCCCGGCCGCTCACGCCGAGTGACGCTCTGCTGACGCTGCTCAACGGCCTCGGTCTGCACGGCGACTCGATACCGCCGACATTGGAGAGCCGCATCGGCCTTTTCCGGACGCTCGTGTCGCATCGCGAGATCTTGATCGTGCTGGACAATCTTCGCGCAGCCGACCAGGTGCAGTCGCTCCTGCCCAGCGGGCCGGGCTGCCGAACGTTGCTCACCAGCCGGCACGGGCTGGTCGGGCTCGGCACGGCGGTCGCGATCCGGCGGGTCGACGTGCCGCCACTCGACCGCCGGAGCAGTCGATCGCTGCTGGCCAAGACGGTGGGCAAGCGGCTGCGGCCGGCGGACGAGCAAGCGGCTCAGGCGATCATCACGCACTGCGCGGGCCTGCCGTTGGCGGTGGCAATCATCGGGGCCCGGGCCAGGACGCAACCGGTGCTCGGCCTGCCCGGGCTGGCGTCGGAGATCGCGGATCGCGCGGCCGTGCTGCAGGCATTGGATCTCGGCGAGGCGGACCTCAGCGTCCGGGTGGTGTTCCAGACGTCGTACCGGGGGTTGACGCCCGAGGCGGCGCGGCTGTTCCGGCTCATCGGCCTCCATGTCGGTGCCGAGTTCAGCGCCGGGGCGGCCGGCGCGCTGGCCGGGCTCAGTCCGCACGCCGTGCGGCCGGTGCTGGCCGAACTGGTCGACGCCAGTCTGGTCGACAGCCCGCAGAGCGGCCGGTATCGGTGCCACGACCTGCTCCAGATCTTCGCGCTCGAACGGGCCGACGATGAGGAATCGGTGGCCGAACGGGCCGCGGCCACCGGCCGGATGCTCGACTTCTACCTCTTCATGGCGTTCCGGGCCGCATGCCTGCTCGATCCGCAACGGGAGCCGATCGACGTCGCCGTCCCGGCGGCTTCGTGGATCGCCGGCCTGCCGGCCTCCCCCGCCGAGGCGACGCGGTGGTTCGACGAGAATTGGAGCAGCGTGCTGACCTGCGTCACCTTGGCCGCCGATCGAAACCGCCTCGAGCACGTGTGGAAGCTCGCCTGGTCGCTCGCGGACTATCTGGACCGCGCCGGCCATGCGCAGCAATGGGTCTCCGTGCAGGAGGCCGCCTTGTCGGCTACCGAGAAGCTCGGTGACCTTTCAGCGCAAGCCGGCATCCACCGGCAGTTGGCCTGGGCATATCTATCAATCGCCGATTTCGCAGCGGCCGTCCGCCATGCCAGGCAGGCGGTCTCCATCAGCACTGCCCTCGCCGACCGGCGCGCGGAGGGGCACGGCAGGCACGTCCTAGGCTGGTCCCTGAGCGAGAGCGGCGAGTACGGCGAGGCGATGCGTGAGGGGCAGGCCGCGCTGGCGATCTACGAAGAGCTCGGCGTCGAGGCCGCCGGCGCCGACGCGCTGAACAATCTCGCCTGGTACCAGCTCCGGACCGGGGCCGTCGGACCGGCGGCCGAGAACGCGGAGCTTGCGTTGCGGCGGTATCTGGGGCTCGGCAACTCCTACGGCGAGGCCCTGGCCCTCGACACGCTGGCGGGCGCCGAGACCGCCGGTGCTCGGCTGGAGAGTGCGATCCGGCGGTACCAGCGGGCGTTGTCGATCCATCGGGACCGTGGCGATCACTACTACCAGGCGCGCGTCCTCACGCATCTGTCCGAGGCCTACCGGGCCGCGCTCATGTTCTCCGACCAGGTGGACTGCCTGCGGAAAGCCGCGGAGATCCTCCGCGAGCTGCGGCATCCCGAACTGGCGGATGTGGAATCGATGATCCGGGCGACGGTTGACGCCGAGTAGGGAGTGGTCATGACGGAGATCTTTCCGGTGCGGTCCGCCGAGGATTCGATCATCGACGTGGTGTTCCTGCACGGGCTGGACGGCGACGCACGCACGTCCTGGTCCGGCGGCGACGACCAATTGTTCTGGCCTCAGTGGCTGGCGGAGGACGTCGAGCACGCCGGTGTCTGGACCATCGATTATGACGCCTGGTCGAGCCGATTATTGTCGGGCCCGCCGGTTCAGCCTTCAACCGCCGCGCACGCCAGACGGGCGGCTCTTGTCCTCCGTGTTCGTCCGGCCCGCGATCCGAACCGAGGACCGGGGCCGGCGGCTGGGGATGCTGGATCCGTAACGGGTGTCGCTGCGGCGGCGATGGACGCGGTCGTCACGCGGCGCACCGAGGCCAGCGGCGGCCCCGGGTGCCGGGAGGGGGAGACGGGGCGGCCCGAGCCGGGCCGGCGGGGCTGTTGGGGCTTCACACCCGAAACAGTGCGGCCTACAAGGGTCTCTACGCGCTCTTGATGAAGCGTGGCGGCCGCGACTTCCGGACTAGCGAGACGATTGACGCGAAGGCATACACGGCCGACTCTATCGACATCCGCCACATCTTCCCGCAGAAGTGGTGCTCAACGAATGGCATCAACAGCGCGTTCGCCAACTGCATCGTCAACAAGACCGCGATCGATGGGCTGACCTGGGGATACATCGGTGCGAGCGCGCCGAGGAAGTACCTGGCCGCGGTCGAACCGGAGTTCCGGTAAGTGCGCAGGACCTAGACGCGATAGTCACGAGCCACGACATCGAGCCGGGTCTCGCCGCCTTCCTCGCCTTCTCGAGACCACTGTCGCATCCCGGTCAGGCGACCACGGCCATCACGGCGGTGGGCGTCGGCGGCGGACTGCTGATGGCAGCCACCACGTCGGCGATCGCCGGGCTCGGTCCGCGGCGTCTGGTGGGATCCGGAAGACTCGGCTGAGACCGCTGGCGGTGCGCTGCTGCGCTATGACCTCAACGCCGCAATCGGCCTCGCCGGCGTGTTCTGTGGTTGGTCGGATACCTGCTCACGTAGAGCGGGCCGACCGCGAGGTGGTCTCGCCAAGAGCCTGCGGAGCCTCAGCGGCCAGCAGCCGACGACGTCGCCCACGGCACCGGCCAGCCGGATATCGCCTTCCGCGTCGGTCGCGTCCCAGGGCAGCTGCCACGGCCCGACCATCGTTGGTATCCCGCGATCGCCGGCCCTGCCCCAGGTTTCGGCCGGGAAAGGTGGCGTCATCGCCGGAAACATTTCTGAAAACAGGTGCCCGAGTCCTCTCGAATGGCGCTTTTCGGGGGTCGGCTAAAGCGTCGGCGGTCGATCGTCCGTTCGGCCCATAGCCGGAGATCAACGCGGATTTCGTTTCGTGGCAAGGCTTTTCGACCGTGGCCTAGCTGCGAGTTTGCCGCTCAAGTACCGGCATGTCCCGGTTTGGTGTTGCGGGCGGGTTTCGGCTTCGAGAACGTTTCCGTGTGCATTGCAAAATTGCCGACTGTGGGCTTGAGGGGGCTTGGCGAACGGTGGTTAGTTTTGGCGAACGGCCGATCCCCGGGGAAGAGGTATACGACATTGGCTGCCGCCGTCATGATATTCGTCTCGGTGGTTCTCTCGGCATTCGCCGCGGTCACGCTGTGGTGGACCATGCACGCGTGGCGCACGCCCGAGACGCTGGCCGCCACGAGGTTCGCGCCGCCGGACGGGGAACAGCACCTGACCTTCTCGCTGCTGGTGCCGGCCCGGCACGAGCAGGCCGTGCTGGAGCACACCGTGCAGCGACTGCTCCGGTCCACCCACGAGGCCTTCGAGATCATCATCATCGTGGGCCACGACGACCCCGAGACGGCCGAGGTGGCCGGCCGGGTGGCCCGCACGGCGCCGGCGCGGATCCTGGTCGTCACCGACCACAACGAGGTGAAGAACAAGCCCCGGGCGCTCAACACCGCTCTGCCGTACGCGCGCGGCACCGTCGTCGGCGTGTTCGACGCCGAGGACCAGGTGCACCCCGAGCTGCTGGAGCACGTGGACCACGCGTTCCGCTCGACCGGCGCCGACGTGGTCCAGGGCGGCGTCCAGCTGATCAACTTCCACTCGAGCTGGTACAGCCTGCACAACTGCCTGGAGTACTTCTTCTGGTTCCGCAGCCGGCTGCATCTGCACGCCAAGAAGGGCTTCATCCCGCTCGGCGGCAACACGGTCTTCGTCCGTACCGACGTGTTGCGGCGGGCGAACGGCTGGGACGGCACCTGCCTGGCCGAGGATTGCGACCTGGGCGTACGCCTGTCCAGCCGGGGGGCCAAGGTGGTCGTGGCGTACGACTCGACGATCGTCACCCGGGAGGAGACGCCGGGCTCGCTGGCCGCGTTGCTCAAGCAGCGCACCCGGTGGAACCAGGGCTTCCTCCAGGTGCTGCGCAAGGGCGAGTGGCGGCGGCTGCCCGCGCTGCGCCAGCGCCTGCTGGCCCGGTACACGCTCACCGGCCCGTTCGTGCAGGCGTTCTCCGGTGTGGTCATCCCGGTCGGGGTGGCGGTCGCGCTCTGGGCGCGGCTGCCGGTGTTCGTCGCCCTGCTCACCTTCCTGCCGGTGCTGCCGATGGCGGCCACGCTCATGTTCCAGGTGGTGGGTCTGCGCGACTTCGGCAAGGAGTACGACCTGAGGATCAAGTGGCACCACTACGTGCGCCTGGTCGCCGGGGCCTTCCCGTACGCGGTGGTCCTGGCGGTGGCGGCGCTGCGAGCGGTGTGGCGCGAGTACACCGGCCGCCGCGACTGGGAGCTGACCGCGCACCTGGGCGCGCACCTCGAGGGGAGCCCGGCGTGACCGCGGTCGAGCTCGCCGAGCCGGTCTCCGTCGTCCCGGCCGCGGTCGACGACGTACGCCCGAGGAAGCTGACGAGAAACGCCGACCTGGTGATCGCCCTGGGTCTCACCGCGGTGATCGTCGCGCTGCTGGCCTGGAACATCGCCGGTTTCCCGTCGGCCAGCGACGACGAGGGCACCTACCTCGCGCAGGCCTGGGCGGTGCAGCACGGCCGCGGGCTGGCGCACTACACCTACTGGTACGACCACCCGCCGCTGGCCTGGATTCAGCTGGCCGGACTCTCCTGGCTCCCGGCGCTGCTCGCCCCCAAGCTGATCGCGGTGGCGGCCGGCCGGATCGCGATGCTGCCGGTCCAGGCGGCCGGCCTGCTGCTGGTCTACCTGGTGAGCCGGCGCATCGGCCTGCCGCGCTGGGCGGCCTCGCTCGCCCTGGTCACGTACGGCCTGTCGCCGCTCTACCTGACCATGGGCCGGCAGATCTATCTCGACTGGTTCGCCGTCGTCTGGATCCTCGGGGCTCTCGCCCTGGCCCTGTCGCCGCGCAAGCACCTGTGGCACTTCGCGGCCGCCGGCGCGGCCACCGCGGTGGCGATCCTGTCGAAGGAGACGATCGCGGTCATCCTGCCGGCCGTGCTCGTGGCCATGTGGCAGAGCTCGGCCCGCAGCTCGACCCGGCCGTGGGCGTTCGGCGCCTTCGTCAGCGGCCTCGTGCTGGTCGGCTGCTTCTACCCGCTCTACGCGGTGCTGCGCGGCGAGTTGTTCCCCGGCCCGGGGCACGTCTCGCTGATCGGCGCCTGGGAGTTCCAGCTCGGCTCCCGCGCGGGTTCGGGCAGCGTGTTCTCGTCCGGTTCGGGCGCGTCGTCGCTGCTGCACTCGTGGCTCTACTACGACGCGGTGATCCTGATCGCCGGGGCCGCGGCCTGCTTCGCCGGTCTCGCGCTGCGCCGGGTGCGGCCGGTCGCCCTGGCGGGCGCCATCCTCGTCGTGGTCGCGCTGCGACCGGGCGGCTACCTCCCGGCCATGTACGTGGTCCAGGTCCTGCCGTTCTTCGCGATGGCGATCGCCGGCATCGCCGCCTGGGCGGTGACCGTCCTGCGCCCGGGGCGCGTCTGGTGGCGGCGGGCGGTGCTCGGCACGGTGATCCTGCTGTGCGTCGGGGCGGTGGCCCCGCGCTGGTACGTGGGTGACCGCCGGGCGCTGACCGCGGACGACAACGCGCCGTATGCGCGGGCCGCCGACTACCTCCGCGGGCAGCTGCCGGGGCGGGAGGGCGCCACCGTCGTGGTCGACGACGTGCTCTGGCTCGACTGCGTGAACGCCGGCTACCCACCCGACAAGGTCATCTGGTTCTACAAGATCGACCTCGACTCGGCGGTCGCGAAGCGCCTGCCCGACGGCTGGCGGGACGTCGACTACGTCGTGTCGACGCCGGCCATGCGCCAGGACCCGAACAGCCTCCCCACCGTGCGGACGCTGCTCACGAATTCGACCGTGATCGCCTCGTTCGGCCCGCAAGGCGGCCAGATCGAGATCCGCCGGGTGGACAAGGAGACGAAATGACCACCATCACCACCGAACCGGAGACCCAACCAGCGAAGGTACGCGCGACGATGCGCGGGACCATCGGCGAACTGCCCGTGCGGACCGCGCTGCGGCAGACCGTCGTGGTGCCGACCTTCAACGAGCGGGACAACATCGTGACCCTGCTCGACCGGCTCGCCGCGGCCCTGCCCGCCGACGAGACCGAGATCGTCTTCGTGGACGACAGCACCGACGACACCCCCGAGGTCATCGCGGAGGCGGCGGGTAACTGCCCGATCGCGGTCACCGTGCACCACCGCGAGAACGGCGCCGGCGGCCTGGGCGGGGCGGTCGTCGAGGGCATGCGGCTGGCCCGCGGTGAGTGGATCGTCGTCATGGACGCGGACCTGCAGCATCCGCCCGAGATCGTGCCCGACCTGATCGGTGTGGGCACCCGCGACGGCGCCGATCTGGTCATCGGCAGCCGGTACGCGGGCGGCGGCAACCGCGACGGCCTGTCCGGCGGATACCGGCGGATGGTCTCCGGCGGCTCGACGCTGGTCACCAAGGTGCTGTTCCGGAACTCGCTGGTGCGGGTGAGCGACCCGATGAGCGGCCTGTTCGCGATCCGCACCAGCTCGCTCGAGGTCGAGGAACTGCGCCCGCTCGGCTACAAGATCCTGCTGGAGCTGGTGGTACGCAACCGGCCGGGCCGGATCGTCGAGGTGCCGTACTCGTTCCGCCCGCGGCACGCCGGCGAGTCGAAGTCGTCGATGGCCGAGGGCGTCCGCTTCCTGAAGCACCTCGGCCTGCTGCGCTTCGGCGACCAGCGGTCCCGGATGCTGCTGTTCGGGCTCATCGGCGTCTCCGGGCTGCTGCCCAACCAGGCCAGCCTCTGGGCGCTGAACCAGCTGGCCGGCCTGCACTACCTGCCGGCGGCCGTGCTCGCGAACCTGGTGGCGGTCGGGTGGAACTTCGCCCTCACCGACACGCTGCTCTACCGCTCGCGCCGGTCGAGCCGGAGCTTCCGGGGCCGGATCAGCCGGTTCTTCCTGCTCGGCAACGCCGACCTGCTGCTGCGCATCCCGCTGCTGGCGCTGCTCGTCGGCAGTGCGCACCTCGGGGTGCTCGGGGCGAACCTGCTGACGCTGGTGGTCTCCTTCGTGGCCCGGTTCCTCATCTCCGACAAGGTCATCTACCGGGCCCGGGGTCTGCGGCCGGTGACCGCGTGACGGGCGGCGGCTCGGCGCTCACGCCGTACGCAAGACCTTGGTTGAGTCGCACGGACCGCAAGCGCCTCGCCCAGGCCCTCATTCTCGCGCTGATCGCGGTGCTCGCCGCGGCCGTCCCGACAGGTGCGGCTCAGGCGAGCGCCAACCTGGTCGCCAACCCGGGCCTCGAGGGGCTGGATTCGACCGGGTTCCCGGTGTGCTGGGAGAGGTCCGGCTGGGGTGACCAGAGCTTCACCTTCGGCCTGACCAGCCCCGGCCACACCGGCGCCGAGGCCATGCAGATCACGCTCGCGACCTCGCCGAACGGCGACCGCAAGGCGATGATGCTGGAGAACCCGTCGTGCGCGCCGAATGTCACGCCGGGCCACCAGTACGACCTGTCGGCCTGGTACAAGACGACCACCGCGAACACGGTCATGACCATGTTCCGGCACGACGTCGCGCAGGGCTGGGTGTACTGGACCGATCTCGCCACGCTGCCGGTCACCTCGGCCTGGGCGCAGAAGACCGTCCGTACGCCGCAGGTGCCACCGAACACCGACCAGATCGTCTGGGGGGTCACCATCTACGGCGTCGGCACCCTGCAGACCGACGACTACGCCATGAACGACGTCACGGCGCCGGCGCCCGACGCGTCGTGCAGCGCCGGCGACGCCTGCACCAAGGGCGTCTGGCAGGTGCTGCCGTTCAACTCGCCGGTCCGCGGGATCCACACGGTCGTGCTCAAGAACGGCAACGTGCTGCTGGTCGCCGGGTCCGGCAACGACCCCAACGCGTTCGCGGCCGGGACGTTCACCACGGCCGTGTACCAGCCGGCGACCGGGACGTTCATCAACGTGCCGACGCCCGCCGACCTGTTCTGCTCCGGCCACGTCCAGCTGCCCGACGGCCGGGTGCTGATCATGGGTGGCAACAAGGCCTACCCGGCCGCCGACGGCAGCCACGGGTACGAGGGGTTGAAGAGCTCATACATCTTCGACCCGGCCACCAACTCGTACTCCCGGGTCAACGACATGTCCGCCGGGGCCTGGTACCCGTCGGCGACGGCTCTCGGCAACGGCGATGTGCTCTCGCTGGGCGGCCTCGGCGAGGACTCCTCCGGCACGGTGGCCACCCAGTACTTCAAGACCAGCCAGACGCGGTGGCTCGGCCTCAACGAGGCGAACCAGAGTTGGAGCTTCTGGGGCCTGTACCCGTCGATGATCCTCATGCAGGACGGGCGGTTGTTCTACACGGGCAGCCATGTCTTCGGCAACGGCCTGTCCGGCACCGGGTCGTCGATCTACAACTACACCGCGAACACGATCACGCCGGTCGCCGGCCTGCAGAACAAGGACCAGCGGGACCAGTCGATGAGCGTGCTGCTGCCGCCGGCACAGGACCAGAAGGTCATCACGCTCGGCGGCGGCAATATCGAGAGCAACCCCGACGCCAACCGGCTCACCGACCTCATCGACCTGAAGCAGGCCACCCCGGCCTACACCGCCGGGCCGCTGCTGCCGACCGGAACGCTGACCGGCGGCGTCGCGGAAACCACCACCCAGGGCAAGATGTACGTCTCGGCGGTCCTCCTGCCCGACGGCAAGGTCTTCGAGACCGGCGGCGGACTGCACAACCGCGCCGATCCGGTGTACGAGGCGTCCATGTACAACCCCGCCACCAACACGTTCACGGCGGGCATGGCCACCGACCCGGTGCCGCGCACGTACCACTCGTCGGCGTTCCTGCTGCCCGACGGCCGGGTCATGGCGGTCGGCAACAACCCGGGCGACGGATCCTTCGACATGCGCCTGTCGATCTACTCGCCGCCGTACCTCTTCCAGGGCGCCCGGCCGCAGGTCCTGAGCGTGGCTTCGAATCAATGGGCGTACGGATCCACCAACACGATCACGGTCGACGGCTCGATCCTCAAGGCCGAGCTGATCCGCCCCGAGGCCGTCACCCACTCCAGCGACCCGAACCAGCGGTACGTCGACCTGCCGATGTCGGTGAACGGCAACACGATCGGCCTCAACCTGACCAGCAACCCGAACATCGCGCCGACCGGCTGGTACATGCTCTTCGTGGTCGGCACGGACGGGGTCCCGTCGGTCGCGCAGTGGGTCCACGTCGGATGACGGTCCGGCGCGGATTGACCCTGGCCGCGGTGGCCGCCCTGGTGGCGGCCGCCGCGGCGGTCCTGGTGACGCTCGGCCGGGCCGGATTGGCGTCGGGCGGCACGCCGGCGCCGGCGGCCCTTCCGATCGTCACGCGTGCGACCTCGCCGCTTTCCCCGCCCGCATCGGTGCCGACTCCGATCTCGGCACCGGTCTCGACTCCGGTCTCGACTCCGATCTCGCCGGTGGGGGCCTCGCCGGGGGCGGAAACGGCGGACGTCGTGCCCGCCGCCTCGCCCGCGCCCTTCGTCCAGCACTTCGCCGACGGGCCCACCGCGAGCCCGCTGCCGAGGCAGCAGTCCCCGACGACCCCGCTCAAGATCTCGGCCTTCGTCGACGGATGCGACCACAACTACGGGACCCGCACCCAGTGCGTGCCGCTGGTCTTCCCCGACGGCATCACCGGTGTCGCGGGCAAATGCGCCTGGCTGGCGGCGCACGGCTTCACCCACCTGATGGTGGCCGGCAAGGACACCCAGGGTCTCGACGCCGACGGCGACCGTACGGCGTGCGATTGAGCCCATCGGCACCGCGGCCCGACCGGACCCGGTGCGTGCCTCTCCCGGCGGGAGAGGCACGCTCCCCCTGACCGCGGCTCAGGCGCCGCGGTAGGCCTGGTAGTTCCGGATGAACAGGTGGGTGTCGAGGATGTCGGACGAGGCGCTCTCGATCGAGCGGTAGATGCCCCACTTGGGCCGTACGTAGTCGCCCTGGTCGGGGATGTTCAGGCCGGACTTGGTCTTGTCGACGACGACCGCGGCGCCGGAACCGGTGCCGTTGCGGACCAGGAAGCGGCCGGTGCCGCTCGGCCCGATCTTGAAGGTCAGCTCGACGGTGATCCACTTTTCGCGCAGCGGGGACAGGTCGGTGGCGCCGACGACGGGGACGCCGCTGGTGCTGTCCGCCTGCAGCTGCAACGTCTCCTTGCTGCCGCTGCGGTGCAGCGAGACCGTCATCCACGGGCCGCCGTTCGTGGCCGGCGTCTTCAGCTGGAAGATGTGCGTGAACTTGCTGGTCCCGTGCAGCGTGGCCGGCATGAACATCTCGTACGTGATCCGCCAGGTCTCGCCGTTGTGCATCTTCAGCTTGCTGCCGCCGGACACCATGCCGCGGACCTCGGTGCGCTGGCGGTCGCCGCCGCCGGTGGTGTCCCGGTCGTCGCGGTAGATGTCGAAGCGGTAGTGGTCGCCCTCGACGTAGACGTACTTGCGGTTCGGGTGCGCGTGCACCCGGTCGGCCTCGACGCCCTCGAAGGCCTTGAGCCCGTCGGTGCCGGGGCTCGGGTGCCAGAGCAGCTTCGGCGCGGCCGCCGCGACCGCCGTCGGGGTCTCGCCGGCGAGCGCCCAGCGGGTGGCGGCCGCGAGGCTTCCGCCCACGGCGGCGAGGGTCACGGTGCCGAGCACGGCCCGGCGCCCGAGCCGGTGGGGATGCGGATCGGTGGACATGATGGTCTCCCTTCTCAGCGGCTGGGGGATGCCGCTGACAGGCATGACACACCATCGACGGGTATCAGTCAATAAAGTTAACTTAGAAATATTCATCTGATCTATCCGTAACATCTTTCATCGATTCGGACCGATGTGTACGCTCCCTGGGCAAGAAGGCTTCTTAATAGATCCGATCTATCGGCAAAGAGAGGTCAGCAATGCTCAGGAAGACAAGAGTCGGATGGCTGGCCGCCCTGGCGGCGCTGGCCACCGGCGCCGCGCTCGGGGTGGCGGCCGCGAGCGCCTCGGCGGCGGGCACGTTCAACATCCGCGACTACGGCGCTACCGGCAACGGCTCCAGCAACGACAGCGGCGCGATCCAGAAGGCGATCGACGCGGCGTCGGCGGCCGGGGGCGGCACGGTGCGGGTGCCGTCCGGCACGTATAAGTCCGCGAACACCATCCACCTGAAGAGCCACATCACCGTGCAGCTGGACTCGGGCGCCACGATCACCGGCGCCTCCGGGAGCGGCTACGACGCGCCGGAGTCCAACCCGAACGACAAGTACCAGGACTTCGGGCACAGCCACTTCCACGACGCGATGTTCTACGGCGACAAGCTGACCGACATCGGCTTCACCGGCTCTGGCACGATCGACGGCAGCGGTCACCTGATCACCGGCAACCCCGGCTCCGGCCAGGCCGACAAGATCCTGTCGCTGACCCGGTGCACCGGGCTCCGGCTCGACGGCATCCGGCTCCGCCGCGGCGGGCACTTCGCGATCCTGACCAACAACTGCAACAACATCACCTCCGACGGGCTGCGGATCGACACGTCGAGCGACCGCGACGGCTGGAACGTGATCAGCGCGTCGAACGTGACGATCACCAACGCCACCATCGCCGCCAACGACGACGCGCTGGTCTTCAAGAGCGACTACGCGCTGGGCGCGAAGCTGCCCAACGGGCATGTCACCGTCACCGGCTCGCGCCTGTCCGCGGTCTGCTGCAACGCGCTGATGTTCGGCTCGGAGACCTGCGGCGACTTCACCGACTACCAGTTCTCGGGCATCACCATCACCGGGGCGAACAAGTCCGGCCTGGGCATGGTGTCGATGGACGGCGCGAACATCTCCGACGTGCACTACCGGGACATCACGATGACCGGCGTCCGCTCGCCGATCATGCAGAAGATCGGCACCCGGAAACGCTGCGGCAACAGTCCGGGCGTCGGGCACATCAGCAACATCACGTACGACAACGTCACCGCCACCGGCGCGAGCCCGTCCTTCAGCCCGACCATGTGGGGCGAGTCCGGCGGCAACCGGATCAGCGACGTGCACTTCACCGGCGTCCACCTGACCGTGCCCGGCGGCAACGGGACCATGTCGACCGGCGTGCCCAGCAACACCGCGACCGACTACAACCCGAACAGCATCGGGACCCGGCCCGCGTACGGCTGGTATCTGCACAACGCCAACAACGTCACCTTCACCGACAGCTCGGTGGCCTTCGCCTCGAACGACGGCCGCCCGGCGGTCATCGCCAACAGCGGCAGCAACATCACCTTCGACCACTTCACCGCCCAGCGCGGCAGCAACAGCCCGTTCGACCTGGGCTTCCAGTCGATCAGCGGCTACTGCGTGACCAACAGCGGCAGCCCGCGGATCAGCGCCACCGGCTCCACCCAGTCCTGCGGCACCACTCCCCCGCCCGACACGGTGACCGTCACCGCCGAGGCGGAGAGCGGCACGGTCACCGCTCCGATGCAGGTCCAGGCCGACACCGCCGCCTCCGGCGGCCAGTACATCACCGTCGCGTCCGGCAACAACAGCAACGCCTCGGCGCCGTCGTACGGCTCGTCGGCGATCCCGTTCACGGTTCCGTCGGCCGGCACCTACAAGCTGTGGGGCCGGGTCATCGCACCGACCAACAAGGACGACTCGTTCTGGGTCCGCGTGGACGGCGGCCCCTGGGTCGACTGGAACGACATCACGCCGGGCGCCGCCTGGCACTGGGCCACCATCACCGACGACACCAAGAGCAACGCGCCGGTGCTGGCCGACCTGACCGCCGGGGCTCACACGATCACCGTCGCGTACCGCGAGGACGGCGCCAAGCTGGACCAGGTCCTGATCACGAACGACCTCACGGCCGTTCCGGCGGCAACCGGGAGCCGGCCATGAGACGAGCGGCGATCGCCGCGGTAGTGCTGCTGTCCGGGCTGGCCGTCCCGGTGCACGCCGCGGCGGCGGCCGGCTCGACGTACCAGGCGGAGGACGCCACGATCTTCCACGGCACCGTCGCCAACGACCACGCCGGCTTCACCGGGTCGGGGTTCGTCGACGGCGCCAACGAGACCGGCAGCTACGTCGAGTGGACCGTCAGCACGGCCAGCGCCGGGCCGGTCACGCTGGCCTTCCGGTACGCGAACGGCACCACCGCCGAACGGCCGGCCGCGGTGACCGTCGACGGCGCCGCCGCCGGCACCCCGATCTTCGCGCCGAGCGGCGGCTGGACCTCCTGGGGCACCGCCGCCGTCGACGTGACGCTCGCCGCCGGCACCCACCACATCCGGGTCACCAGCGCGAACACGGGCGGACCGCCGAACCTCGACGCGCTGACCGTGGCCGCGCCGACCGACTGGTCGACCGAGATGGTGCGCTCCACGATGGCCCGCTTCACGCCGTCGAGCATCGGCGGCTGGAGCTACCCGGTCGGGCTCTACCTGCTCGGGCAGTACCAGCTGTACAAGCGCACCGGCAATGCCGCCTACCTCACGTACATCAAGAATTGGGTCGATCGGTTCGTCGACAGCAGCGGGAGCATCGGCCAGAGCTTCAACAACCTCGACAGCATGCTCGCGGGGCGGTTGCTGCTCGTCATGTACGCCGAGACCGGCCAGGCGAAGTACAAGACGGCCGCCACGAAGATCCGCAACCGGTTCAACACCTACCCGCGGACCAGCGACGGCGGTTTCTGGCACTCCACCTCCGACAGCCGCGCGTGGCAGCTCTGGTCGGACGGCACGTTCATGGCGCTGCCGTTCCTCGCCGAGTACGGCAAGGTCGTCGGGGACAGCACGTACGCGTGGGACGAGGCGACCAAGCAACTGGTCGTCTACGCCAGCCACCTGCAGCAGCCGAACGGGCTGATGAAGCACGCGTACGACGAGAAGCGCGCCCAGAGCTGGGCCGACCCGACCACCGGGCTGGCGCCGGAGTACTGGTGCCGGGCGATCGGCTGGTTCGGCATGGCGGCCGAGCAGGTGCTCGACGTCATCCCGGCCAACCACCCGCGCCGGGCCGCCGTCATCGGGATCGTCCAGAACCTGGTGCGGGGCGAGGCGGCGTACCAGGACCCGCGCACCGGCCGGTGGTTCCAGGTGGTCGACAAGGGCAGCCGCTCGGACAACTGGACCGAGACGTCCTGCTCGAGCATGTTCACCTACACCATCGACGTCGCGGTCGCCCGGGGGTACGTGGCCGGCACCTACCAGGCCAACGCCGACCGGGGGTACCGGGGCGTCCTCGACGAGCTGTCGACGGGCGCGGACGGGCGGACCAACCTCGCGAACATCTCGATCGGCACGAACGTCGGCTCGTACAGCTACTACGTGGGCCGTACCCGGGCGACCAACGACTTCCACGGTCTCGGCGCCTTCCTCCTGATGAACGAGCAGCTCAGCTCCGCACCTCGAACACCACCGCCTGCGCCGGGTCCAGCAACGGAGCGGTGAGCCCGGCGCTCGCCAGCACCGCACCGGAGACCTGGACCGGCCGCGCCAGCCACGGCGCGCGCCGGTCCAGGCCCGGGCGGGGCAGCGCCAGCTCGGGGCAGGCCGTGACGGTGTAGACGGCGGCCGGGTCGAGACCGGGCAACCGCAGCCGCGGCGGCGCGCCGGCCACACTCACGCCCAGCTGCGCGAGGGCGAACACACCCTGCCGCCGGTCGGGCGCCACCACCCCGTGCAGCCAGGCCTGCGGATCGGGGTGGTCCGCGGTCACCCGGCGGCCGGTGTGCAGCAGCGGCCGGAGCCGCTTGTACAGCCCGATCCATGCGGCCAGCTCCCGCAGCTCGGCCGGGGAGCAGGTGGTGATGTCCCACTCGATCCCGGCGTGCGCGAACAGCGCGGTGGCCAGCCGGAACGGCAGGTCGGCCGAGCGGCCGGTGATGTGCGCGCGGGCCGCCCCGACGTGGCTGCCGATCAGCTCGGGCGGCAGCAGCAGCCCGGTCCAGCGCTGGATGGCCTGCCGCTGCAGCGGGTCGTTGGTGTCCGAGGCCCAGACCCGGTCGGTGCGCTCCAGGATGCCGTAGTCGATCCGGCCGCCCCCGCCCGCACACGACTCGATCTCCAGCCCCGGGTGCCGCGCCCGCAGCTCGTCCAGCAGCCGGTAGGTGGCCAGGGTCTGCTCGTGCACGCCGGCGCGCCCGTCGTGGATCGGCTCCAGCAGGTCCCGGTTGTGATCCCACTTGAGGTAGTCCAGGTCGTACTCGGCGACCAGCCGGTCCAGGTGGGCCAGCAGATACGCGTACGCCTCCGGGTTGGCCACGTCCAGCACCAGCTGGTTCCGCTCCAGCGCGGGCAGCCGGCCCGGGGCGGCCAGGATCCAGTCGGGGTGCTCGCGGGCCAGGTCGGAATCCGGGTTCACCATCTCCGGCTCGACCCACAGCCCCATCGCCATGCCGAGGCTACGGACCTGCTTGACCAGCGGGTGCAGGCCGTCCGGCCAGACCTCGCGGTCGACGGTCCAGTCGCCGAGGCCGCTGGTGTCGTCCCGCCGGCCGCGGAACCAGCCGTCGTCGAGGACGAACAGCTCGGCCCCGATCCCGGCGGCCCGCTCGGCGAGCCCGCTCAGCTTGGCGAGGTCGTGGTCGAAGTAGACGGCCTCCCAGGTGTTCAGGATGACCCGGCGCGGCGTCCGCGGGTGGCCGGCCCGGGCGCGCATCCGCTCGTGCAGGCGCGCGGCCAGCCCGTCGAGCCCCTCCCCCGACCAGGCGAAAAAGACCCAGGGGCTGCGGTACGCCGCACCCGGCGCCAGCTCGACCTCGCCCGGCCCGAGCAGCTCGCCACCGGCCAGGACCGGCGCCGCCTCGGGCAGGCTCTCCAGCCAGTGCGCGTGGTCGCCGCTCCAGCCGGTGTGCACCGCCCACACCTCGCCGCTCCGGAAGCCGAACCCCGCGCTGCCGGCGATGAGCAGCCCGGTCGCGTCGTGCCCGGTCTTGCCGCGGCGGGACTCGCGCAGCGTCAGGCCGTGGCGCAGCGGGCCGCGCTGCGGGCTGCGCTCGGCGGCCCAGCGGCCGGTGAAATCGAGCACCTCGGCGACCGGGCCGTCGACCGGCAGCTGGCAGGAGACGGCCTCCAGCGTGTACGCGCCCGGGCCGTCGTTGCGGACCTCCGTGGCCATCCGGACCACGCCGGACGGCTCCATCACGATCTCCAGGATCACCGCCACCCCGGCCGCCGCGTCGCGGGCCGTGATCCGCACGCCGCCCTCGGCCGGCGCCACCTCCTCGGTCTCCAGGCGCAGGTAGGGCCAGGCGCCGGCGCGGTGCCCGAGCACCGCCGGCCGCCCGTGCCAGCCCTCGGCCTGGGCCGGCAGGACGGTGCACCGGGCGCGCGCCTCGAGCGACGGGGCGACCGCCTCGGCCAGGCCGGTCAGCGGCCCCGGGTCGGCGCCCCAGTGCACGACGCGCGGCAGTCCCGGGCCGTCCGTGTCCAGGATCAGCGCGGTTCCCGCGGCGGACAGAGAGAGCATCGGCGAATCTCCTATCTTGCCGGCGGCGCGGTCGAGCGCCGGACGACCAGTTCGGTGGGCAGGCGGACGGGCGCCGGCGCGTGGCCGCCGTCGAGGCACTCGAGCAGCGCCTTGACCGCGCCGCCGCCCATCGCCTCGGTGTCCTGCCGGACGGTGGTCAGCGACGGCAGGGCGTAGGCGGCCAGGTCGATGTCGTCGAACCCGGTGACCGAGACGTCCTCCGGGACGCGCAGGCCGTGCTCGTGCAGCGCGCGGAGCACGCCGATGGCCATCATGTCGCTCTCCGCGACGACGGCGGTGAGGTCCGGCCGGGCGGCGAGCAGCTCGTTGGCCGCGTGGTACGCCCCCTCGGTGGACCAGTCCGACCGCCGGTACAGCCCCGGGTCCTCGGGGATCGCGGCGGCGGCGAGCGCGGCGCGGATGCCGCGGAGCCGCTCGCCGCCGGACGGGTCGGTCTCGGTGCCGGTGATCCGGGCGATCCGCCGGTGCCCGAGCTCGATCAGGTGCCGGGTCACCGCCTGGGCACCCTCCCGGTTCTCCGAGGCGACCCAGGTGGCGCACGGCCCGGTGGCGACCGCGTCGACGAACACCGACGGGAGCCCGGCCTCCAGCAACGCCTGGATCCGCCGGTCGCCGGGCGGGCAGGCGACCATGATCGTGCCGGCCACCCGGCGCGCCCGCAGGCCGCGCACATAGCTGCCGCTCGTCTCCGGATCGGGCGGCCGGGCCGGCAACAGCAGGTCGTAGCCCGCCGCGGCGGCGCCGGCCTCGATGCTGCGCAGCACGTTCAGGTAGAAGTAGTGCTTCGGCTTGGTCAGCTGGGAGAGTGCCCACGTGTCGTCGGCGAAGAAGCCGACCGCGATCGTGCGCGACGGGCCGCCGGAGAGTGACTGCGCGGCCACGTCGGGCACGTAGCCCAGGGTGGCCGCCGCCGCCTCGACCCGGCGCCGGGTCTCCGCGCTGACCCGCGCGTTGCCGGAGAGGGTGCGCGACACCGTGGCGCGGGAGACGCCGGCCAGGCGTGCGACCTCAGCGCTCGTTGCCACCTGCCGACCTCTCGTTGTGAACGCGCGTACAGGAATCATGGCGGTCGGCCCACCGGCGCGTCAAGCAGCGAATTTGTCCCAATAGAAAAGATAGTTGCCAATCTATTGACCCAGCTCCGAGCCCGGGAGTACGTTCGCCATCGCCTCCCATGAACACGCGTTCACGGCAAGGAGAAGGCCATGAAACGTCCACAATGGATCATCGCGGCGACGGCGGCACTCATGGTGGTCGCCGCCGCCCCGAGCCCCGCGACCGCCTCCGACAACGGGCTGTCGATCCGGCCGGCGATGGGCTGGAGCAGCTGGAGCTTCGTCCGGCGCTCCCCCACCGAGGCCGCCATCAAGGCGCAGGCCGACGCGCTGAAGAACAGCGGTCTCGCCGGCCACGGCTTCATGTATGTCAACCTCGACGACTTCTGGATGAAGTGCGACAGCAACGGCCCGGTCGTCGACGGCAACGGCCGCTGGGTGGTCGACACCGCCAAGTTCCCCAGCGGCATCAAGGCGCTCGCCGACTACGTGCACAACGACGGCCTGAAGTTCGGCTTCTACGTCACGCCCGGCATCGCGAAGAACGCGGTCACCAAGAACACGCCGATCGCGGGCACCTCGCACCACGCCGCCGACATCGCCGACACCTCGGTGACCGAGAAGAACTACAACTGCAAGCACATGTACGGGATCGACTACAGCAAGGCGGGCGCGCAGGAGTTCGTCAACTCGTGGGCCGCCCAGTTCGCCTCCTGGGGCGTCGACTACCTCAAGATCGACGGCGTCGGCACCCAGGACGTCCCGGACATCAAGGCCTGGGCGAGCGCGCTGCGCGCCACCGGCCGGCCGATCAACTTCGCGCTCTCCAACAACCTCAACATCTCCGGCGCGGCCACCTGGAAGCAGTACGCGAACAGTTGGCGCACCCAGGGCGACGTCGAGTGCTACTGCGGACCCGGGCCGAACGGCAGCGGCTACCCGATCACCGACTGGTCGCACGTCAGCGCGCGGTTCGGCACGGCCGCCTCGTGGCAGCAGTGGGCCGGCCCGGGCGGCTGGAACGATCTCGACTCCCTGGAGATCGGCAACGGCGACCAGATCGGGCTGACCGCCGACCAGCGCCGCAGCCACTTCACGCTGTGGTCGATGGCCGCCTCACCGCTGCTGCTCGGCACCGACCTGACCCACCTGAACAGCACCGACAAGGCGATGCTGACCAACGACCGGCTGATCGCCGTGGACCAGGACGGCGTGGCCGCCAAGCGGATCGTCAACAGCGGGAGCAAGCAGGTCTTCAGCAAGCGCGAGGCGAACGGCTCGTACGTGGTCGCGCTCTTCAACACCGCGACCAGCGGCTCGGCCACCGTCTCGGTGACCTGGTCGCAGGTCGGCTTCACCGGATCCGCCGACGTCACCGACCTGTGGTCCGGATCCGACCGCGGCACGATCAGCGACTCCTACAGCGCCACCCTGCGGCCCGGCGAGACCCGCCTGATCCGCGCCGTGCCGGCTTCCTGATCTTTGCGAAAGGGGTACCACCGTGTCCTTCCTCGAATTCCTCCCCCGCATCCGAAGGCGGCGCGCCGCCGCGCTGGCGGCGGTCCTCGCCCTGGTCGCGACCACGCTCGTGGCTTTCGGCGCCGACCGCCCGGCCCGCGCCGACCTGACCAATCCCCGGCAGGACTTCCTGCGCGCCGCAACGGCCGGCGTGTTCCTGCACTGGGGCATGCTCACCTCGCCCGGCTACACCAGCTGCTCGGCCTGGGAGAAGGCGATCACCGACGGCGGCTGGAGCGCGAACTACTGGGTCACCGAGGCGCAGAAGCTGCACGCCAGCTACCTCACCCTGGCCACCTTCCACAGCAAGCTCGGCTACGGCCGGGCCTGGCCGTCGAGCATCCCCGGCACGTGCAGCACCAAGCGCGACTTCCTCGGTGAGCTGATCACCGCGGCGCACGCGGCCGGGCTGCGGGTGATCCTCTACATGACCAACGACGCCCAGTGGCACGACTACAAGAACCACGAGTGGATGGACTCGTCGGCGTACTCGTCCTACAAGGGGCACACCGTCGACCTGGACAGCCAGGACGGCTTCGGCGAGTACAGCTACGACAACTTCTTCGACGTGATGAAGAGCCACCCCACGCTCGACGGGTTCTGGATCGACAACGACAACCAGTACTGGCTCGACCACAACCTCTACCAGCAGATCTACCAGCTGCACCCGAACATGACGATCAGCAACAACAACGAAGACACGCCGATCATGGACATGATCAGCAACGAGCAGAAGACCGGGATGACGCCGGCGTACGACATGCCGCAGGCCTACTACACGGCCCAGCCGCGGCTGACCGAGGCCGACTACAAGCTGCCCTCGTCCGGCGCGTGGTGGTACGACGGGTCCAACTCGTCCGTCGACTACGCCCTGAACATCGGCCGGTACATCGCCAACGCCGGCTCCTCGGTGAAATCGCTGATGGCCGAGACCGCCCAGGTCAACGGCAAGTTCCCGAGCAACCAGACCAAGTTCAACACGTTCATGGCGTCGTACCTCCCGCCGATCTGGGAGTCCATCGGCGGCGACGAGGGCGGCGGGTTCATGTACGGCGGCATGCCGGGCGGCAACTTCGGCAACGGCGCCTACGGATACACCACGATCAACAAGACCAACCCCGATTTGCAGTACGTGCATGTCGTCACCAAGCCCACGTCCGGCAGCTCGGTGAAGCTGCGCGACAGCGGCTACGTCGTCTCCTCGGTGACCGACCTCCGCACCGGCGCGGCGATCTCGTTCAGCCAGAGCAAGGGGTTCCTGACGATCAGCGGCGTCTCCGCCTGGGACCAGTACGACACCGTCTTCAAGGTGACCATGTCCGGGCGTACCGGCATCACCACCGGCGTGAAGGCGAGCGCCACCGCCTCGGCGAGCGGGCACGCGGCGGCCAACCTGGTCGACGGCTCGTACCTGAACTACTGGGACAGCAAGAAGACCACCCCGGTGTCGATCACCCTCGACCAGGGGTCGGCGCGCAACGCCGCCTACCTCGCCATCAACCAGCGCGAGGACACCATCACCCAGACCAGCGGCTCGTCGGCCCGGATCCACAACTACAAGATCCTGACGAGCAGCGACAACAGCACGTACACCACCGTCAAGTCGGGCACGCTGCCCAACGCGCGCGGCGCCCAGTTCATCGACATCGGCAAGTCGACGCGGTACATCCGGCTCGAGGTGGACAGCGTCTACGCGTCGTCGAAGCAGCTGCGCATCGACGAATTGTGGCTCGGCTCCAGCTACCCGTCCGGCTCGAGTGTGGCGGTGGCCCGATGAGCGCCCTGAAGCTCAGAGCCGCGCTCGCCGGCGCCACCGCGCTCGTGGTCGTCGCGCTCGGCGGCGCCGTCGCCCGGGCCGCGGCTGCCGACACGCTGCTGTCGCTGAACAAGCCGGCGACCGCGTCCTCGTCGGGCGGCTGCTGCGCGGCCGCGAACGTGGACGACGGCGACACCTCGACCCGGTGGGCCAGCGCCGCGAACATCGACCCGTCCTGGATCTACCTCGACCTGGGCGCGACCTACGCCGTGCACCGGGTCCAGCTGACCTGGGACGCGTCCTGCGCCACCGCCTACCAGGTGCAGACCTCGCCCGACCACGTCACCTGGACCACCATCTCGAGCACGACCACGGGCAAGGGCGGCGTGGAGAACCTCACCGGTCTCTCCGGCACCGGCCGGTACGTGCGGATGAACGGCACGAAGAGGTGCCGCTCGGACTCGTCGCACGGTTACTCGCTGCAGGAATTCGCCGTCTACGGCACCGGCGGGGACACCACACCGCCCGGCGTGCCCGGCACCCCGACGCTCGTCGGCGACACCTCGGCCAGCGTCACCATCGCCTGGACCGCGGCCACCGACAACGTGGGCGTGACCGGCTACGACATCTACCACGACGGTCAGCTGTGCGCGAGCGTCGGCGCGAGCACCCTCACCGCCACCTGCAGCGGCCTGAGTCCCAAGACGACGTACGGCTTCTACGTCAACGCCCGCGACGCCGCGGGCAACGTCTCCCAGCCGAGCGGCACGCTGTCGGTCACCACCCCGGGCTCCACCGACAACACGCCGCCCAGCGTGCCGGCCGACCTGCACACCACCAAGGTCACCAGCACCAGCATCGCGCTCGCCTGGACCGCGTCGACCGACGACACCGGCGTCACCGGGTACACCGTCTACGACGTGTCGTCCTCGCCGCGTACCAAGATCGGTGCGTCCAGTGGCAACACGCCCACCGCATCGCTCGGCGCGCTCACCCCCGGCCACAAGTACAAGCTGGTCGTCACCGCCTCGGACGCCAACAAGAACGAGAGCGACCCCAGCGCCGAACTGGACGTGACCACCCCGACCGGCGGCTGCACCCAGCCGATCTGCACGGTCACCCAGGTGGGCACGGACGACGACGTGGTGTGGGGCCTGGTGACGCTGCCCGACGGCACGATCCTGTTCAACGAGCGGGACTCGCACGCGATCGTCCACCTCGACCCCGCGACCGGGGCCAAGAAGACGATCGGCACGGTGCCGAACGTGCAGAGCACCGACGGCGAGGGCGGCCTGACCGGGCTGGAGATCAACCCGGCGAGCTACGCCAGCGACCACTGGCTCTACATCATGCACACCTCGCCGAGCGACAACCGGATCGTCCGGATCAAGTACGACCCGGCCGCCGACAAGCTCACCACCAGCACCGAGCAGGTGCTGCTGACCGGGATCGCGCGCAACAAGTACCACAACGGCGGCCGCCTGCGGTTCAGCCCCGACGGCAAGTACCTCTTCGCCGGTACGGGCGACGCGCAGAACGGCGACAACGCGCAGAACACCGCCAGCCTCAACGGCAAGGTGCTGCGGATCAACCCGGACGGCAGCATCCCGTCGGACAACCCGTTCCACAACGCGGTCTGGAGCTACGGGCACCGCAACGTGCAGGGCCTGGCGTTCGACTCCCAGGGCCGGCTGTGGGAGCAGGAGTTCGGCAACAGCATCATGGACGAGACCAACCTGATCGTGAAGGGCGGCAACTACGGCTGGCCGTCCTGCGAGGGCACCTCGGGGACCTGCGGGACCAGCGGCTTCCTCGCGCCCAAGCACACCTACCCGGTGGCGCAGGGCTCGTGCAGCGGCATCGCGATCATCCGGGACGTCCTCTACGTCGCGTGCCAGCGCGGCACCCGGCTCTACCGCGAGGTGATCAGCGGCAGCAGCCTGACCAACGTGCAGACCTTCTTCGACGGCACGTACGGCCGGCTGCGCACCCCCGAGCCGGCGCCGGACGGTGGCATGTGGCTGGCCACCTCCAACGACGGCGACAAGGACAGCACCCCGCACAACAGCAACAACGTCATCCTGCACGTGAGCCTGGGCTCGTAAATCCGGGTTCCTGAACCCGGGCTCGTGACCACCGCACCGGCCGGGAGCGTCCTGCCGCTCCCGGCCGGCCGGCGGTCGTCATTCGGTGCGTAGCGCCACCGCGGTTCTGGTGCGGGCGGCCCAGCCGGCCGGAAGCAGGGCGCCGGCCGCCGCGAGGACCAGGCCGGCCAGCGCGAGGACGGCGAGCAGGGCCGGGGCGTACACGTCAATTGTTGTTTGCGGAAGGCGAATGCCGGCGCCGTGGGCCATCGCGGGGAGGGCCCAGCGGTGCAGCAGGTATCCGGCCGGGACGCCCACCGCGCCGCCGATCAGGCCAGGCAGGCCGACCGACGCGACGACCATCGCCGCGGTCTGCTTCGGCGTCATCCCCACCGATTTGTGGACGCCGATGTCGTGCACCCGGTCGCGCGACTCGAGCACGACCGCGTTCAGCACGCCGAGCCCGGCCACCGACACCAGCAACCCGGTGAGCAGGGCGGTGAGCGAGTCGAGCACGAGCAGCGTCCCGTCCACGCCCTCGGTCCTGGTGGCCTCGGCGTACACATTCTTGCTTCGCAACGCCTCGATGTAGGCGGTACGGTCGGTCCCCGGCTGGAGCTTGACGTACCACTCGAGGAACGGTTGCGCCCCGGCGGCGGAGAGGCTCGCGACGTCGGTGTAGAGGTGGTTGTTGGCGCTGCCGTCGAACACCTCGCCGACCAGGGTGAGCGGCCGGTGGCCGGCGCCGGTGACCGTGTCGCCGAGGTGCATGCCGGTCGCGGTGAGGAAGCCGGTCGAGACGACCGCCTCGCCCGGCGCGGTGTACCAGCGGCCGGCGAGCATCGCGTATCCGGCCCAGCGCGCGTCCCCGGAGGTGACCGTGCCCTGGGCGGCATCGCGCAGCCCGGTGACGGTGATGTCGGCGGGTCCCCGGCCGTAGAACTGGCCGGTTCCCGGCGTGGCCGCGATGACGGCCCGGGGGTCGTCGGCGCCGGGCCGGTCGGGCGCGACGAGCACGTCGGCGGAGGTGTCGGGCGCGTCGTGGGCGGCCTGCACCTGGCGCAGCGAGAGGGTCAGGCCGATGGCGAAGGTCGCCGCCGCCGCGCCGAGCCCGATCGTGACCAGCATGGCCAGCAGCCGGGCCGGCCGGGTGAACGGCTGGGCCAGGCCGAGGCTGAGCGGCCTCGGCAGCCGGGTGCGGGCGGCGAGGCGGGCGGCGACCCGGCCCCGGCCGTTGTGCGGGGTACGGCCGACGGCGAGCGCGTCGACCGTGCGCAGCTTGGCCGCCCGGTACGCCGCCGGCGCCGCGGTCGCGCCGATGACCAGCACCGCGGCGACGATCGCGATGGCGTCCACCCAGGGCGTGACCGACAGCGGGACGGTGCCGAACAGGTCGGCGACGTCGGCGGTCAACGGCACCGCGAGCAGGTCGCCGACGACGATGCCGAGGACCGCGCCGATCAGGCCGGGGATCAGCGCCTGGGCCAGGCACGCCCGGACCACCTGCGACGGGGTCAGCCCGAGCGCCTTCAGCACGCCGATGCGGCGGGTGGCCGAGGCGATCGTGCCGGCCGTGACGTTGCCGATGACCAGGGCGGCCAGGGCGAGGCCGAGCAGCCCGAACGAGCTCAGCAGCGGCACGTACAGCTGGGTGCGGTGCGCGGCGTCGTTGCGGACGTCCAGCCAGGACTGCGCCTGCGCGGCCGGGCCGAGCGCGGTCCTGTGTGCGGTCATCGCGGTCGCGCTGCTCGCGTCGGCGTACCGGTAGAGCATCTGCCAGCCGGTCTGGCCGAGCGCGGCGGCCTCGTCGGGGGTCACCCAGCCCTGCGCGGTGCGGCTGATCGACCGGGCCTCGCCGACGACCTTGAGCGTGGAGCCGTTCGTCAGGTGCAGGACGATTCCGGGCGGGATCATCAGGTTGGTGCGGGCCACCACGATCTCGCCGGTGGTCCGCGCCCAGCGGCCGGCCAGCAGGGTGACCTTGTCGATCGGGTCGGCGCCCGGGTCCGCCCGGCCGACCACGGTCAGCGGCGGGATGGGCGGGTTCTCCGGGTCCTGCTTCGGGGTGGCGGTGGCCACCGGGAACGGACCAATGGACTCCTTGGCCTGCGCCGCGGTGGCCGCGGCCTGCGCCTTGGTGGTCTTCGCCGAGTCGAAGAGCGCGGTCAGGTGGGCGCCGTGCTGCCGGGCGAAGGCGTTGTCGAACGGCGCCGACGAGGCGGCCAGCAGCAGGCCGGCGAGCACGGTCGCGGTCACCGCCATCGTGGTCGCCGCGACGATCACGATCGTCGAGACGCGGCGCCGCTGCGCCCCGCGCACCACGGTCCGGATGGCACTCATGCTGTGCCCTCCTTTGGCATGCCCTTCTGGCCCTCGCCTGCGGCCTGGCCGCGCAACTCGCGGAAGTGTCGCTCGGTGCAGGCGGTCATGCCGTCACCTGTCCGTCCACCAGGCGTACGGTGCGGGTCGCGACGGTGGTTGCCAGGGCCTCGTCGTGGGTGACCAGGACGATGGTCTGGCCGTCGGCGTGCAGGTCGACCAGCAGCTTGCGGACCTCCGCGCCGGACGCGGTGTCGAGCGCGCCGGTCGGCTCGTCCGCCAGCAGCAGCGGCGGCCGGTTCATCAGCGCCCGCGCGACCGCGACCCGCTGCCGTTCGCCGCCGGAAAGCCGCCCGGGATAGGCGTCGGCGTGCCGGTCGATGCCGAGCGTCTCGAGCAGTTCGCGGGCGCGCTGCCGGGACCGGGCGGCGGGGGCGCCGGCGATCTGCGCGGGCAGCAGCACGTTGTCGGCGACGGTCAGGTCGTCGAGCAGGTTGAAGAACTGGAAGACCAGGCCGATCGTGGCCCGGCGGTAGCGGGCCGCGGCGGCCTCGCCCAGCCGGTCCACCCGGGTGCCGCCGACCGTGACGGTGCCCTCGGTCGGGCGGTCCAGGCCGGCGATCAGGTTGAGCAGCGTCGACTTGCCGCTGCCGGACGGGCCGAGCAGCGCCAGGCACTCCCCCTCGGCGACGTGCAGGCTCAGGTGGTCGAGGGCGGCCTGGTCGCCCTCGTAACGACGGCTCACATCTACGACATCAATCATGGTTGCGGACGCTAGGGACGCCCGGGCACCTCGGTCGTCGGCCGGAAGAGCGCATTCCCGGGCCGGGGTCATCCTTGCGGCGTAGTCGGGAGATGGATGCGTACGCTTCGGCCGCCCGGACACAATGGGCCGGTGACCGCCGATCCACCGCCCTCCCGGTGGCGCCGCTTCCGCGCGCTGCCGCCGGTCGCGTGGGCGCTGCGCCGCTCCGGCCCGCCGCCGCGGCCGACCCGCCGCAACTGGGCCTTCGACGCGCTGCTCGTCGCGGTGTTCGTCGTGGCGGCGCTCGGCGGCACCGGCCTCGCCGGGCACCTCTTCGAGACCACCACCAGCGACAGCACGGTGGTGCACGCGGTGCCGGTACCCGAGGTGGGCGGGCCCGACATCCCGCCGCTGCCCCGCCCCGCCCCGGAGCCGTATTACGGCGAGCCGCACGATTCGCAGGGCCCGGGCTGGGTCGCCATCGCCGCGATCCTCCCGCTGCTGGCGCGCCGCCGGTACCCCTTGGCGACCCTCATGGTGATCCTCGGGATCACCGTGTTGTCGCTGCACGGCAACTCGCCGGGCACCGACATCCTGCGCGTCTCGTTCTACGCCTGCGTGATCGCCGGCTACACCGCCGCCGCGTACAGTCCCTACCGGGTCCTCGCCCTGGCCGCGCTGCCGCTCGCGGCGCTGCTGTACAGCTCGTTCCACGACCTGGCCGTGCCGATCGTCCCGGTCGGCACGGTGCCGTTCCTGGTGCTGCTGCCGATCGGGCTGGCCGTCAACGGCATGCGCACCTGGCGCCAGCACGCCGACCGGCTGCGCCGCGAGCGGGCCGACGCGCTGCGCGAGGCCACCCGGCAGGAACGCGCCCGGATGGCCCGCGACCTGCACGACATCGTGACGCACAACGTGTCGATGATGGTCATCCAGGCCGGTGCCGCCCGCAAGGTGCTGCAGAGCGCGCCGGAGGCCGCCCGCGACGCGCTGCTCGCCGTCGAGCAGGGCGGCCGTGCGGCCCTGGGCGAGCTGCGCGGCGTCATGGGCCTGCTGGGGGCGGCGGACGACGAGGACACCCTCGCCCCGCAGCCCGGCCTGGCCCAGCTGCCGCCGCTGATCGACCGGGTTCGCGACGCCGGCATCGACGTCACCGTCACCACCAGCGGCGACCGGTACGCGTTGCCGGCCGGCCTCGAGCTCGCCGCGTACCGGGTCGTGCAGGAGGCGCTCACCAACACCGTCAAGCACGCCTCGGGCGCCCGCGCCACGGTCGACGTCACGTACGCGCCGGACGAACTGCGCATCACGGTCACCGACTCGGGCGGCCGGCCGGCCCCGGAGGCGGCCAATTCCACCGGACGCGGACTGGCCGGCCTGCGCGAGCGGCTCGCCGTCTACGGCGGCACCCTGCAGGCCGCCGCCCGGCTCACCGGCGGCTACCGGGTCCAGGCCCAGCTGCCCCTGGAGAGCCGATGACCCAGCCGCTGCGTGTCGTGATCGCCGACGACCAGGCGCTGGTCCGGGCCGGATTCCGGATGATCCTCATGGCGGACGGCATCGACGTGGTCGCCGAGGCGGAGACCGGCGCCGAGGCGGTCGAGGCGGTCCGGCGCACCGGGCCCGACGTGGTGCTGATGGACATCCGCATGCCGGCCATGGACGGGATCGAGGCGGCCCGCCGCATCCTGGCCGGCGAGGAACCGCCGCGCGTGATCATGCTGACCACCTTCGACCTGGACAACTACGTGTACGCGGCCCTCGGCCTGGGCGCCAGCGGCTTCCTGCTCAAGGACGTCACCCCCGAGTACCTGGTCGCCGCGGTCCGGATCGTCCGCGACGGCGACGCGCTGCTGGCGCCGAGCATCACCCGCCGCCTCGTCGAGCGCTTCACCACGCCCGAGCCGCCGGCGTCGCCGCTGCACCGCGACCTGGCCGCGCTGACGCCGCGCGAGCGTGAGGTCCTGACCCTGGTGGCGCAGGGGCTGAGCAACGTCGAGATCGCCGGCCGCCTCTTCCTGTCCGAGGCGACGGTCAAGACGCACGTCGCCCGGGTGCTGGCCAAGCTCGGGCTCCGCGACCGCGTGCAGGCCGTCGTCGTCGCGTACGAGACCCGCCTCATCACCCCTTCGTGAGCGCCGGTGTAACGGTGAGGGGGCGGGGCACGCTCTTCCCGTGCGGCTTCTCCGGCCGGACAGAAGGGACAACGGCATGTCGGATCACGTGTTGGGCGGGCGCTACCACCTCCAGCGGCCGCTGGGTCACGGCGCCACCGCGACCGTGTGGGAGGCATGCGACACCCGGCTGGAACGCAACGCGGCGGTGAAGATCCTCGACGCCCGGTCGCGGGCCGACCCGGCGGCCCTGGAACGGCTGCGGCGCGAGGCGCGGTCGGTGGCCCGGCTCGACCACGACAACATCGTCGGGATGTACGACGTGGACGTCGCCGACGACGCCGCGTACCTGGTCATGGAGCTGGTGGACGGCCGGAGCCTGGCCGAGATCATCGCCCGGCAGGGGCGGCTGCCGGTCGAGCGGGCGGTGTCGATCGCCGCCCAGGTCTGTGACGCGCTGGGCGCCGCGCACGCGGCCGGCGTCGTGCACCGGGACATCAAGCCGTCGAACATCCTGGTCGACGCGGCGGGCGTGGTGAAGGTCTGCGACTTCGGCGTCGCGCTGCTCGACCGGGCCGCCGGCGAGACGGCGCTGACCGGCGCCGACCTGGTGGTGGGGACCTGCCAGTACATGGCGCCCGAGCAGGCGGCCGGCGACCCGGTCGACGGCCGCGCCGACCTGTACGCGGTGGGCTGCGTGCTGTACGCGATGCTGGCCGGCGCCCCGCCGTTCGTCGCGAGCCACCCGATCGACGTGCTCGAGCTGCACCTGAGCGAACCGCCGGTGCCGCTGCGGGCCTTCCGCGCCGACCTGCCGCCCGACCTGCACCGGCTGGTGGACGAGCTGCTCGAGAAGCACGCCGCCGACCGGCCGGAGTCGGCCTGGGCCGCCCGGGACCGGTTGCGAGCGCTCGGCGCCCCGACGGCGTTCTCCGCGCCGTCCAGAGGACCAGGCGCCGGTAGCGGCACAGCCGCCGTGGTCTCGCCGACCAGGCCGCTTCCGGCGGTGACCGGCCGGCACCGGCGGTGGCCGCTCGACCGGACGACCGTGCTGGTGGCCGGGGGCGTCGTCGCCGCCGTACTCGCGACGGCCCTGGTATTCACCCTGGTCACGGGCCGCGGGACGCCGGCGCCGGCGGCATCGCCCCCGGATGCCGGGATCGCCGTCGCGGCGCCCCCGGCCGAGCCGTCGACCGAGCCGCCGTCCGACCCGGCGTCCGATCCGGCGGGAACCGGCTCGAGTGCCGCGCCGACCGCCGCGAGCCCGGCGCCGCGGCCCGGCACCGCGATGGACCGGCTCGCCGGCCTCGCCGCGATCCTCCAGCGCGAGGCCGACGCCGGCACCCTGCGGCCCAAGGTCGCCAAGGCGCTGCTGCACGACCTCGAGGGCGTCGCCCGGCAGCTCGACAACGGCAACACCGACCAGGCGGCCGAGCGGTTCGACGACTTCCGGGACCGGGTGAGCGAGCTGCGCGACGAGGACGAACTCGGCGGCGTCGCGTTGCCGGACCTCGACGCGATCGCGGGGGCGCTTCATGCCGGGTGAATCCGCGCTGGAAAGATTCTCGGCCGGAAGTCGCCGCCGGGTGTAACGGGATGCGGCGGCGGCACGCTCTCTTCCATGCGACGTGTACGCCGGAGCGAAGGGAAGCGACGACACCGCTGTGGCGGCGGCGAACGGCGACCTTCCCGACGATCTCCGGCGGCGCGCGCACCGCCTGTTCCCGGCGCTCCGACCCAGCGCCGGGAACGGGCGCCATCGGCACACCCGATCCCGCATGGCATGAACAGGTGATCGCCCCGTCCGGCCTGGAAGAGTACGGTTCGGCTCTTGTAGGGGTCTGAACCGCAGGTCCGGAACGCTCAGGAAACGGGGTCGCTGGCCGACGTGAGGTCCGTGGAGTCCGCCGTGTCACCCTCCGACGACCGGGAGGTCATCCGGTCGCGGCTGGAGGAGCTGGAGCAGCGGACCGCGGACGACTTCGAATCCGTCGAGGCGCCGGCCGCGCTGATCGAGCTGTACGCGCGGGAGCGGGACTGGCCGGATCTGGTGCGCAGGGCCGAGCTGATCGGCGCCGACGTGGCCGGCCGCCGGGGCGACGTCGCCACCCAGGGCCAGGTCGCCAAGCGGATCAACCAGTGGGCCGCCGAGCACGGTGACGCCTTCCTGCTCGCCCGCAGTCACCGGCTGCTGGCCATCTTCTTCCGCCGGATCGGCGACGCCGCGGAGGCGCTCGGCCACGCGGTCGCCGGCGTGCGGCACGCCGACGTGATGTCGCCGCCGCTGCGGTGCAGCCAGATCATCACCCTGGCGCTCCTGCTCGACCTCAACGGCCGCTTCGCCGAGGCCGAGCGGCGGTTCGCCGAGGCGCTGGACATCGCCGTCGCGATCGGCCACGCCGGCCTGACCCTGACGATCCTGAACAACATGGCCTTCACGGCGTACGAGAACGAGGAGTTCGAGAACGCCAACCGGCTCGCCGAGCAGATGCGCCGGACGGCGAGCGAGGCCGGCCTCCAGCTGGACGGCCTCTACCTCGACACGCTGGCGCGCATCTGCCTGGCGCAGGGCCGGCACGCCGAGGCCGAGCGCATCCTCGAGCCGGTCCTGCGCGACCCCGACGGTCCCCTGGTCAGCGAGGGGGACAGCCTGCCGGAGTGCCTGCTGACGCTCGCCGAGATCCAGGCCGCCACCGGCCGGGTCGACGAGGCGGGCGCCACCCTCGGCGAGGTCAGCCGCCTGTGCGGCGAGCGGGGGCTGGCCGCGGTGGCGGCCCGGGCCCGGCAGGCGCGGGCCGAGTGGCATGCGGCGGGCGGCCGATTCCGGGAGGCGTACGAGGAGTATCGGGCCTTCCACGAGGACAGCGAGGCGCTGCACTCGGCGCAGCGGGAGGCCCGGGCGTACGCGCTGCACGCGGTCTACGAGGCCGACGAGGCGCGCCGGGTGTCGGCAGGCCTGCGCGAGATCGCCCACCGGGACGCGCTCACCGGCCTGTTCAACCGCCGGCACATCGACGAGCGCCTGGCCGCGATGGTGGCGGACGCGCAGCGCACCGGCGAGCCGCTGTCCGTGGCCATCGTCGACCTCGACCACTTCAAGACGATCAACGACACGTTCTCGCACGCCGTCGGGGACATGGTGCTCCGCGAGCTGGGCAGCACGCTGGCCGGCGCGGTGAGCGGCGCCGAGTGCGCGGCGCGCCTGGGCGGCGAGGAGTTCGTGCTGCTGCTGCCCGGGACGGGGGCGGAGGCGGCGGCCGTACGCTGCGCCGACCTGTCGAGCCGGATCCGCGCGATGGATTGGGCCGAGCTGACCGGCGCCCACCGGGTGACGGCGAGCATCGGGGTGGCGACGGACGCCGACGGCCGGATGTCGGCCGGCGAGTTGCTGGCCGCCGCCGACGAAAACATGTACGCGGCGAAGCGAGCCGGCCGCGACCGGGTGGTGGCGGGTTTCGCCGACTGACGAGGACGCCGCCACCAGCGCACGGTCTGTCCGGCGGATGGTCGATCACCAGCGGCACGGTCTGTCCGGCGGATGGTCGATCACCAGCGGCACGGTCTGTCCGGCCGATGGTCGATCACCAGCCGCACGGTCTATCCGGCGGATGGTCGATCACCGGCGAGTGCGGCGGACGGCGAGGTGGCCGAGGCCGGGTGGGGCTCGGTGGTGGGCAGCAGGCGGGCCAGCCAGCCGGGGAGCCACCAGTTGGCTGGCCCGAGGATCTCCATCAGGGACGGGACGAGGACCAGGCGGACCACCGTGGCGTCCAGCAGGACGGCGGTGGCCAGGCCGAGGCCGAACTGCTTGACCGCGATGTCGCCGGCGAGCAGGACGGTCGCGAAGACCAGGACCATGATGGCGGCCGCCGCGGTGATGACCCGGGCGGTGTGGGACAGGCCGCGGGCCACCGCCTCGCGGGTGTCGGCGCCGGCGTCGTACTCCTCGCGGATGCGGGAGATGAGGAAGACCTCGTAGTCGGTGGAGAGGCCGAAGAGGATCGGGAAGATGAACAGCGGCACCCAGGTGGTGATCGGCATGGCCGCCGGGAAGCCGAGCAGGTGGCCGAGCCAGCCCCACTGGACGACGGCGGTGAGCACGCCGTACGCGGCGAGCGTGGAGAGCAGGGTCATCACGGCCGCCTTGACCGCGATCACGACCGAGCGGACCAGCGCGAGCAGGACGATCAGCGACAGGCCGACGACCACCGCGACGAGCCAGGGCAGGCGGCTCGCGACGGCGTCGGCGAAGTCGATGGTGCCCGCGTTGGGGCCGCCGATGTACACGCCGGCCGGGACCACGCTGTCCCGGAGATGGTGGACGAGGGCCGGGGTGGCCGCGTCCTGGGTGCCGGTCGCCGGGTAGGCCACGAACAGTTGCGCGGCGCCGTCGGGGCTGGTGCGCGGCGGGGTCACGGTCGCCACGCCGGGGGTGGCCCGTACCGCGTCGGCGACCTGCGCCAGGTTCGCCGTACCGGATGAGGAGACGAAGACCAGTGGCGCGTCGTAGCCGGCGCCGAAGCCGTCGGCCAGCATCTCGTGGGCCCGGTAGGCCATCGTGGAGTGCGGTGCGGTGCTGGAGTCCTCGAAGCTCAGCCGCATCGACAGCGCGGGCGCGGCCAGCGTGAGCATCACCGCGGCGCCGGCGACCAGCGCGACGACCGGGCGGCGCTGCATGACGCCGGCCCAGCGTTCGGCGAGTGGGCTGCGGGTGGCGGTGCGGCCCAGGTACGGCACGCGCAGCCGGTCGATGTTACGACCGGCGAAGCCGAGCAGCGCGGGCAGCAGCGTGATCGCCGTGATCATGGTCATCAGGACGGTGACCGAGGCGGCGACCGCGGTCGCGTTCAGCAGTTGCTGCCGCATGACGAGCAGGCCGAGCATCGCGATGACGACCGTGCTGCCGGCGAACAGCACCGACCGGCCGGCGGTGGCGAGCGCGGTGACCGTGGCCGCGTGCGGGTCCTCGCCGTCGTGCAGCGCCTCGCGGTACCGGGTGACGATGAACAGCGCGTAGTCGACGCCCACCCCGAGCCCGATGAGGGCGGAGACGATGGGCGTGAAGGACGGCGCCGGCAGCAGGTGGCCGAGCAGGTCGATGAGGGCGAGGCCGGTGCCGATCCCGATCAGCCCGGTGATCAGCGGCAGGCCCATGGCCAGCAACGACCCGAAGCTGACCAGCAGGACGACCATCGCGGCGAGCACGCCGAAGCCCTCGGTCGGCCCGCCGTACGGGACCTCGGCGGCGAGCACCGACCCGCCGTCGAACGCGAACGTGACGCCGTTGCCGCTCGCGGCGTGCGCGGCGTCGATCAGTCCCTGGGCGGTGGCCGTGGAGATCCGCGACTGGTCCGAGTTGATGCCGACGAAGCCGGTCCGCCCGTCGGGCGAGGCCTGCAGCCGGCCGGAGACGTGCAGGCCGGGGGTGGCGGCGACGCGGGCGAGCAGCGCGTCGAGGCCGGGGGCGTCGCGGACCCCGGCGTCCGCCCGGACCGCCAGGACGAGGGAGTCGCCGCGCTGGTCGGGGAAGTGCCGGTCGAGGATCCGCTGGGCCTGCCCGGAATCGCTCGAGCCGCCGGTGAAGTCGTTGTCGGCGGGCGCCGCGTACCGGAATCCGATCGTCATGACCAGGGCGGCGCCGACGATCCAGAGCACGACGACGAGGCGTCGCCGTCGGTGACAGAAGCTGGCAAGCTGTCTCATGGCGGTAGCGTCGCGCCCGGGGTGCGCCACCCGAGTCCGGCTGCGGAAGGCACTTGCGGCGGCGCCTACCGCGGGGGATGTCACTCCGCGGGAGTACCGGGGATCACCAGCCCGCTCTCGTACGCCAGCACGACCAACTGCGCCCGGTCACGCACCGCCAGCTTCGACATCATCCGGCTGACGTGGGTCTTCACGGTGAGCGGGCTGAGGTGCAGCAGGGCGGCGATCTCGTCGTTGGAGAGGCCGCCGGCGACCCGGGCCAGGACGTCGCGCTCCCGCTCGGTGAGGGCGGCCAGCGCCTGCGGCTTGGTGGTGTTCGGCCGGGGACGCCGGACCAGATCGGCGATCAGGCGGCGGGTGATGCCGGGCGAGAGCAGCGCGTCGCCGCGCGCGACGACCCGGATGGCGTGCACCAGGTCGCCGGGCTCGATGTCCTTCACCAGGAAGCCGCTCGCGCCGTACTGCAGGGCCTGGTAGACGTACTCGTCCGACTCGTACGTGGTCAGCACGAGCACCCGCACGCCGGCCAGATCCTCGTCCGCGCCGATGCGCCGGGTCGCCTCCAGGCCGTCCACGCCGGGCATCCGGATGTCCATCAGCACGACGTCGGCGCGGCTGTCCCGGGCGACCCGCACGGCCTGCGCCCCGTCGGCCGCCTCGCCGACCACCTCGATGCCGTCGACGCCGGTCAGCAGCACCCGGAAACCGGCCCGGATCAGCGCCTGGTCGTCGGCGAGCACCACCCGGATCATGAAACCGGCCCGTCGAGCGGGAGGGTCGCGTGGACGGCGAAGCCGCCCTGGGCGCCCGGTCCGGCGTGAAAGGTGCCGCCGATCGAGCCGGCGCGTTCCCGCATGCCGTTCAGCCCGTGCCCGGTCGGCCGGCCGGCCACCCCCACGCCGGTGTCGACCACGTCGATGACCAGGTGGCCGTCCTCGACCGCGAGTGTCACGGCCGCCGTGGCCGGCCCGGCGTGGCGCAGCACGTTGGTCAGGGACTCCTGGATGATCCGGTACGCCGCCACATCCACCGCCGCGGCTCGGGGCGGCGCCGGCACGGGCGCCGAGAGGGTAACCGGCACGCCCGCCCGCCGGACCGTGCCGACCAGCACGTCCAGGTCGTCGAGCCCGGGCGTCGGGTGGACCGGGTCCCGGTCGTCGGCCTGGCGCAGCACGTTGAGGATCGTGCGCAGCTCGCGCAGCCCGTCCTTGCTCGCGGTCCGGATCGCGGCGATCGCCTCGGCGGCCTCCCTGGGCGGGTCCGTCAGCACGTGCGCGGCCGCCGCGGCCTGCACGCTGATCGTCGCCATCGTGTGGGCCACCACGTCGTGCAGCTCGCGGGCGATGCGCAGCCGCTCCGCGTCGACCCGGCGGCGGGCCTCCTCCTCGCGGCCGCGCTCGGCCTCCCGGGCCCGGTCGTGCGCCTCGGCCAGGTACGCCTTGCGGTTCGCCGCCGCCAGCCCCAGCCCCACCGCGACGAGCAGCTCGAACGGCGCGACGGTCGCCGCGCCGCCGAACGACCGGTACGGCCCCAGGATGCCGCCGGCCAGGGTGAGCACGACGATCGTGACGACGGCCGGCAGCACCGCCCGGCGGAGGCCGCCCGCCACGACCACCGAATAGAGGGCGATCGTGGGCGCGATCAGCGCGGCGCCGTAGACAAAACCCAGCATGGAGTACGCCGAGGTCAGCGCGACCGTGAGCGCGAGCACCGCCGGCGGCCACCGCCGGCGCCAGGCCAGCGCTATCCCGGCCGCCGTGACCAGCAGGTAGGCGGGCCAGGGCGGTGGGTGGGCACCGGGCGGAAGGGCGTGCGACGGGTTGCCGGGGTAGGACTCGCCCAGCGAACCGAACAGGATCAGCAGCGTCGCCGTGGTGACCCCGAGCCAGTCCCACAACGGACCGGAGGGCCACCACTTCGGTGGCCCCGCTACCGGCCCGGCCACGCCGCTCATGCCGCCGAGCCTACGGCGTCGACGGCCGGTGCCGCGTACGCCGGAGGAAGGCGACCTCTTACTCCCGCTGGAGTACCACTCGCCGGCCGGCAGGACGATGAATCGATGGATCTGGCCGGCACGGGGTCGCTACGGGTGATCGTCCAACTGCTCGGCCAGCGCACGCGATGGCCGTCGACCCCCGGCGTGCACGCCGGGCCGTGCCTGCTCACCGTCACCGCGATCGAGAACTCGGCGAAGCGGTCGTTCTTCCTCTACGAGCACGGCGTGACCCCGGGCTCGTGCCGGGTCAACATCCAGGCGACGGCCGCCTCGCCGACGATGGTCCCGAACTGCTCTCCTCCTTGGCGGCGCGCGCCTTGAAAGCCGCACGGCGCCGTCCCGGGTATCGGGGTCGGCGCGTCCCGCCCGTCGAGCACGGCCAGGACGTTCGCCGCGGCGAGGTCGGCATGGTGGCACGGGTCGCCTCGGTGGACGTGGAGGCGGCGGCACGCCCCCTCGCGTGCCGCCGCCGTGTGGAGAGATGTCTTTACTTGTTGTCCGGCGGGCAGCCGAGGTGGTTGGGGACGGTGATGGCGATCGTCGAGCCGGGCGGCAGGTTGTAGGCGCCCGGTGTCGGGCTCTGCTTGATCACCACGTCCGCCGGGTCGTTGCAGTCCTTGGTCAGGTTCGCGTCGACGCGCGCGTTCAGGCCGAGGTCGCCGATCATGCTGAGCGCCGTCTGGGTGTCCTTGCCGACCAGGTTCGGCACGATCACCGGCGGCGGGAAGGCGTCGGCGCCGTTCTTCACCGTGGACCAGGCCACCGGCCACGTCCCGTTGACCGGCCACCGGGAGTTGACCACCCCGGCGACGGATCGGCCGCCGCTGGGCAGCGGGTCGGCGCCGCCGGCGCTCACCGAGAACACGTCGATGGTGCCGGGCGTACGGCAGACGACCGCGACCTGGCTGCCCGGGAACGACCGCTGGCCCAGCGGGAACCAGCCGTACCAGCCGCTCGAGACGTCCCAGAACGTGCTTTCCGCCTGGCCGTTCGCGCCGACCGTGAACAGGTCGATGTGGGTGGCGGAGCGGGCGACCGCGCTCACCTGCGAGCCGGGCGCGGCGAAGCCGCCCGACACCTGGAACCACGAGCCCGGCCAGCCGCCGCTGCTGTTCCACCAGGTGGACATGATCGCGCCGTTCGAGGCGACGGTGAACAGGTCCAGCTTGTCGGGGTCGCGGGCGATGACCGTGACGGCCGAATCGGGCCGGCAGACCGGGGTCCCGGGGACCTTGAACCAGCCGTACCAGCCGGTTGCTCCGTCCCAGAAGTTGCTCCAGACGACGTTGCCGTCCCCGACCACGAAGACATCGATGTGGTTGGCGGAGCGGGCGATCGCGGTCACCGTGGCGCCGGCGGCTGCGGTGCCGCCGGAGACCTGGAACCAGTAGCCGGGCCAGCCGCCGGCGGTGTTCCACCAGGTGGACATGATGGCGCCGTTCGCCGCGGTGGTGAACAGGTCGATCTTGTCGGGCGAGCGGGAGATGGCGGTGACCGTGGACCCAGGCCGGCAGATCAGCCCGCCGGGGACCTCGGACCACCCGGTCCAGGCCTGTCCCGCCTCGTTCGCGGAGGTGTAGACCCGGTCGCCGTCGCCGACCGTGAACACCTCGACCCGGGTACCGCCGGCGCGGTGCACCGAGGTGATCGGCGAACCCGGACCGCCGCCGTTGGCGAAGCCGCCGCCGATCTGCGACCAGCCGGCCCAGGCGCCCGTGCCGGCGCTCCACCAGTTCGCCATCGTCGCGCCGTCGTACCGGGCGGCGAACACATCGATCCGGTCGGCATTGCGGGCCACCGCCGTGATCGGCGTGGTGGTCCGGGCGCGCAGCGCGGGCGCGAACGCGAACGGTGCGGGCACCAGCAGTTGGGTGTTGCGGTCCTGCGGTGACCCCGGCCGGTCGACCACCCCGGTGCCGCGCTGTTGCAGGTCGTTCGCGGCGATCTCGCGGGACAGCGCGGCCAGCGTCGCCGGCGCGTTGAGGTCCAGGCCGCGCCAGTCCAGCGGGGCGTCGATGTCCACCATCGTGGTGAACACCGACAGCGTGCCGTCGCCCTCGGTGATCTCCAGGATCCGGCTCTGGTACGGCCAGTCGATGTGCGAGGCGGTGGTCACCTCCCAGAACCCGGTCTGCGCGACGAACCCGCTCAGGTGGGAGACGATCTTGTTCTTGTGGTTGTGCCCGTTCACCCACAGGACCACGTTCGGGAAGCGCAGCAGCAGGTTCGTCAGGTCGGTGCCGCTGTGCGCGTTGTTCTCCAGGTGCATGGCGAGCGGGTTGCCCATGGTGCCGGAGGTGTGGTGGGAGTAGATGACGAACAGCTTGTCCACGACGCCGGGCTGGGTGACGAGCGTGTGCTCGCCGTCCGAGGCGACATTGAGGTACCGCGAGCTGTTCGCCTTCAGCAACGACTCCAGCCAGCCGAACTGGCCGTCATCCAGCCAGCCGTTCGGGCCACCGCCGGTGTACGAGGTGTCCAGCACGATGTGGCGGACCTGGTCGTACTGCGCGTCCGGGATCACGTAGTAGGCCCGGTCGGTGCCGCGGCTGAAGCCGTGCCCGACCGGGAGGCCCGCGGTGGTGAAGTGCTCCTGGACGAACTGGCCCCGGCCGAGCAGGCGACGGTCCGGGTCCGCCGGCACCTGCAGCCCGCTCATGTCGTGGAAGATGCCCGCGGTGGCCAGGTCGTAGATGTCGCCGGCACTGGAGGTGAGCGTGTCCGGGATACCGAGAATCATGCTGGGCTTGAAGTTTCCGGTCGCGAGGTCCTCGACGTTGAGCCCGAACAGGTCGTAGCCGATCGGCAGGTTGCCCTGGACCAATGCGTCGTGGTTGCCATACGCCGCGTACCACGGCATGCCCAACCCGGTGGCCTGGAACGTCCGGCGCGCCTGGTACGGCAGGTTGAGCACATCCGGGAAACCGCCCTGGAAGTACAGATCCAGCCCCGGTCCCCGGGTGTTGGTGAGCTCGAACTGCCTCATCGAGGGGTGCCAGTAGTTGATGTCCATGGTGAAGCCGTCGCTGGTGACGCTGGTGTCGTACGCCCGGCTCAGGCCGGAGTTCGGGGTGATACTCACCCCGTCCAGCAGGTTGATGTACCAGCGGACCTCGTTGTACTGGCAGTTGTCCACCGCATCGCCGGTGACGATCGTGAAAGCCAGCGGCAGCAGGGTCTTCGGACCGTGGCCGGCCTTGCGGATGGCCCGGCACATCGCGTCGACCACCTGAGTCGACATCGACTCCTGCGGGCGGTACGACGCGGCGGTCGGGTACGTCGCGAAGTGCGGCGGCCCCGGGTTGGCGTACGCGTCGAGGAACTCCACCCGCAGCGGCGACTGGTCGTCCACGATGTGCAAGTCGGTCATCTGCGCGAACGCCGCCACCACGTTGGTCACCGGCGCGCTGGTCACGATGGTCAGGTCGGAGCGGACGACGAACTGCTCGCCCGGGCCGAGCTCGGTCTGGATCCTGCGGTAGTTGCCGTTGGCCGGGTCCGGCGCGCCCAGCACGACCGTGCCGTCCAGTGTGGTCAGCGCGGAGCCGGCCGCGGCCGCCGGCTCGGCCTCCGCCCACGCGACGTCCAGGACCGTTGCCGCCACGCTGGCCCCGGCCGCTACCAGGAACCCCCGACGGGAAATCGCCATGTCGCCTCTCATCCTGTGCGTATCGACGGACGCGACTGTGCCGGGACGACCACACGGGAACCTGTCGTGAATCTGTAAAGGCCTGGCGGGCGCCCGTACGCGCCGAGAAGACTCCGTGCCGGGAGGCCGCCGTGAGGGTTGAGTTCCGGGTGCTCGGCGACGTCGAGGTGCTCGTCGGGGGCCGTCGCGTGGACGTCGGCCACGCCCGGCAGCGAGACGTCCTGCTCGCGCTGCTGGTCGACGCCAACCACGTGGTCCCGGTCGACCGGCTGGTCGAGCGCGTCTGGGCGGACCGGCCGCCGCAGGGAGCGCGCGGCGCCCTGTACAACTACGTGTCGCGGCTGCGCCGGGTCCTGGCGGACGGGCCGGACAATACGGTCGTCCGGCGCTCGGGCGGATATCTGCTCGCCGTCGAGGCGCTGGCCGTGGACCTGGACCTGTTCGACGACCTGACCGCCCGGGCCCGCGCCACCGGCGACGCGGAGGTCGCGGCCGGCCTGTTCACCCAGGCTCTCGCGCTGTGGCGCGGGGAGGCCTTCGCCGGCCTGGACCTGCCCTGGCTGGAGGGCGTGCGCAGCGCGGCGACCGACCGGCGGATCGCCGCCGAGCTCGACCGCAACGACCTCGAGCTGCGCCGCGGCCGGCACCGCGACCTCGTGCCGGAGCTGTCCGCCCGGGCCGCCGCCCGCCCGCTGGACGAACGCCTCGCCGGCCAGCTCATGCTCGCCCTGTACCGCTCCGGCCGGCAGGCCGACGCGCTGGAGCACTACCGGCGGACCAGATCCCAGCTGGCCGAGGAGCTCGGCATCGACCCCGGGCCGGCGCTGCGCGACCTGCACCGGCAGATCCTCGCGGCCTCGCCGGCGCTGGGCCTCGCCGCGCCCGGCCAAACGCGGCGCGCCGCGCCCCCGCCCCGCCAGCTGCCGGCGCCGCCCCGGTCCTTCACCGGCCGGCAGGATCAGCTCGCCCAGCTCGACGCGGTCGCCCGGCCGGCGGAGGTGGATGTCGTCGCCATCTCCGGCGCCGCCGGGGTAGGCAAGACCGCGCTGGCCGTGCACTGGGCGCACCGGGTCGCGGCGGCCTTCCCGGACGGCCAGCTCTACGTGAACCTCCGCGGCTTCGACCCGGGCGGCGACGCGATGGACCCGGCCGCGGCGGTGCGGGGCTTCCTCCATGCGCTGGGCGTGAGCGACGACCGCGTGCCGCTGAGCCTCGACGCCCAGGCCGCCCTCTACCGCAGCCTGCTCGCCGGCAAGCGGGTCCTGATCGTGCTGGACAACGCCCGGGACAGCGAGCAGATCCGGCCGCTGCTGCCCGGCACGCCCGGCTGCGTCGCCGTGGTCACCAGCCGTACCCAGCTGGCCGGACTGTCCGTCACGCACCGGGCCCGGAGCCTCCTGCTCGGGCTGCTGTCGCCGGCCGACGCGCGGGATCTGCTGGTCCGGCGCCTGGCCGGCGATCGGGCCGCCCGCGAGCCGGCGGTCGTCACCCGGATCGTCGACCGGTGCGCCGGGCTGCCGCTGGCCCTGGTGATCGTCGCGGCCCGGGCCGCCTACCAGCCGCACCTGCCGCTGGCCGCGCTCGCCGCCGAACTCGACGACGCGCAGCCGCTGGACGCGCTGCAGACCGGCGATCCGGTCACCGACATCCGCGCCGTCTTCTCCTGGTCCTACCGGGCGCTGCCGCCGGAGTCGGCCCGGCTGTTCCGGCTGCTGGGCCTGCATCCCGGCCCCGATCTCGCGCTGCCGGCCGCGGCCAGCATCGCCGGCCTCCCGCCGACCCGGACCAGGACGCTGCTGGCCGAGTTGGTGCGCACGCATCTGATCCACGAGCACGCCGCCGGCCGCTTTGCGTTTCATGACCTTCTCCGGGCGTACGCCGGGGAATTGGCGAACGAGGCCGACGGCGAACCGGAAGCCGTCGCCGCCACCGGCCGCATGTTCGCCCACTACGTGCACACCGCCCACCGGGCGGCCCGGCTGCTCAACGCGGGCCGGGACCCGCTCGCCCTGCCCGTCCCACCGGCCGGAACGGTGCGGACGGAGCTGCACGACTCCGGCGAGGCGACCGAGTGGCTGGCGGCCGAATATCCGGTGCTGCTCGCCGCCGTCCAGCGGACCGTCACCACGCCCGGCCACCACGCCGACGCGTGGCCGCTGGCCTGGTCGCTGGTCGAGTTCCTGGACTTCCGGGGACGCTGGCCCGAACTGCTGCCCGCCCTCTCCGCCGCTGCCCGGGTCAGCGACCGCACGCTCCTGCCCCAGATCGAAACCACGATCGGCCGTTTCCACCTGCGGCTGGATCGCCTGTCGGTGGCGGGCGAGCACGCCCGGCGGGCCGCGGAGCTGGCCGCCCGGAACGGCGACCCGATCGAGCGGGCCCGCGCCGAACTCCAGTACGGGAACATCCTGGAGCGGCAGGGCCTCTACCGCGAGGCACTCGAGCATGCCCGGATCGCCCTCGGCCTGCACCAGGGCACGGACTCCCGGATGGAGGCGCACGCCCTCAACGCGGTCGGCTGGTACCACGCCCACCTCGGCGAGTTCGACGCGGCCCTGGCGCACTGCGAGCACGCGAACACGGTCTTCGTCACCATCGACGACGCGCCGGGGCAGGCCTCCACCTCGGACAGCCTCGGCTTCATCCACCGCGGACGCGGCGACCGTACGCGGGCGGTCGAGTGCTACCGGACCGCCCTGGCCATCTACCGCCGGCTCAGCGACCGCCTCTACCAGGCCTACACCCAGGCCAACCTGGCCGAGGCCCAGGCCGAGGACGGCGACCTCGACGCCGCCCGGGCCGGCCTGCGCGAGGCGCTGGCCATCCTCAGCGACCTCGGCCACGCGGACGCCGGCCGGGTCGCCGCCAAGCTCCGGGAGCTCGAAAGCCAGAGAGCCTAAGATCGCACCATGCAACCGGACACGGCCGTACGGGTCGACCATGGTGTGGTCTCGGGAACCTTCAGCCTCGACGGTCAGACGTACGACGTCGACAACAACATCTGGGTGGTCGGCGACGACACCGAGTGCGTGGTGATCGACGCGCCGCACGACGTCGACGCGATCATGGCGGTGGTCGGCGACCGGACCGTCCGGGCCATCGTCTGCACGCACGCCCACGACGACCACGTACGGGTGGCTCCTGCCCTGCGCGAACGCACCGGCGCGCCGATCCTGCTGCACCCCGACGACCGCCCGCTCTGGGAGCTGACCCACGGCGGCGATGTGGCCTGGGACACCGACCTCGCCGACGGCGACCGGATCGAGGTGGGCGGCACGGCGCTGACCGTCCTGCACACCCCCGGCCACGCGCCCGGGGCGGTCTGCCTCTACTCCGCCGGCCTGGGCTGTGTCTTCACCGGTGACACGCTGTTCCAGGGCGGGCCGGGCGCGACCGGCCGCTCGTACTCGGACGCCGGCGTGATCGTCGCCTCGATCCGCGCGAGGCTGCTCATGCTCCCCGCCGGCACCGTCGTGCACACCGGTCACGGCGACGACACCACCATCGGGGCGGAACGCGCCACCGTCGGCTGATCGCGGCGCCTCGCACCGCCTCGCTACGCTCGGGTGATGAGCGCTGACAACGATCCCGCACCGTCCGGCCCGGCCGCTGCCGACGCGCAAGGGCCGGCCGACGAGCTGGAGGACTGGCTGTCGGGCCTGCGCACCGACGAGTTCGCCGGTGGCCGCCCGGCACCTGGCGAAGTCGACGAGGAGCCCGGCGGCGACCGGCCGGCCGGCCCGGCGGTCGAGCAGCCCACCGCCGGTGGCCGGCACCGCGCCCCCGAGTGACGCCCGGCATAACTCGTTCAGGTGCGGCACGTGTCGTCCGATAGAGCGGGCATGCGTGATGCCGGGGCGATCGGGGTGCTCTCGCCGTTCGTCGGCGGCACCTATTACGGGAGCCTCGTGGCCGGCGTCGGTGCGGCCGCCCGGTCGCACGGGCGGCGGCTCATCGCGATCCAGACCCTGGACGCCGCGGCCGAGCTGACCGTGCACGGCGGCGACCCGGGCTTCGACGCGGCCGTCTCCTGGGACCACATCGCCGGGTTCGTCGCGCTCGCCGACGCCGTCCGCCCCGAGTACCTGGCCCGGCTGGCCCAGGCCGGCAAGCCGGTGGTCCTGGTCGGCCACACCATCGACCGGCTCGAGCTGCCGGCCGTGCTGCCGGACAACACCGCCGGCATGCGGGCCGTGGTCACCCACCTGATCCGCGATCACGGCTGCCGCCGGATCGCCTTCACCGGACACGTCGCCGCCACCGACATCCGGGAGCGCTACGAGGCGTACGCCGAGGTGCTCCGGGCGCACGGCCTGGAGCCCGGGGTCTTCCTGCCGGCGGTGAACAACGTCGAGAGCGGCGTCACCTGGGACGCCCGGGAGCTGCTGCGCTACGGACGGCCCGACGCGCTCGTGGCGGCGACCGACCGGAACGCGTTCACCGCCCTGCGGGTGCTCGCGGCGGCCGGCCTGCGCTGCCCGGACGACATCCTGGTGACCGGGTTCGACAACATCGACGAGGCCAGCCTGCACCGCCCCGAGCTGGCCACCGTCCGCCAGCCGCTGGAGGCGATGAGCCATCGCGCGGTCGACCTGCTGATCGGCCGGCTCGAGGGTACCGACCGGCCGGGCCGGTACCTGCTGCCCACCCGGTTCGTGCCGCGCAGCTCCTGCGGGTGCACGACGTTCGCGGAGCGGCTGCCGGACCTGGTCGAGCCGGACGGCGTACGGCGCCTCGGCCGGCGCCTGGCCGAGGTGTTGCCGGCCGCCGAGGCCGACGCCGCCGAGCGGGGCGTCCAGGCCGCCGAGCACGCGGCCACGGCCACCGCCGACGCCCTGCTGGCGGCGGCCGCCGGCGACCCCGCCGGCATCGGGGACGCGGCGAACGAGCTGCAGAACCTGCTGGCCGCCAGCCCGACCCTGGAGACGCTCCGGGTGATCTCCCGGGCGGTCCAGGAGTACGCGGACGACCTGCCCGCCGCCGAGGCCCCGGCGATCGCGCGGCTCGGCCACGGCGTCCAGGCGATCATGCTGGCCCTCGGGCGGTCGCACAGCCGCGTCCAGCTCGCCGACCACCTGCACCTGCGGTCGCTGATCAGCATCAACTACACGCTCAGCATGGCCATGCTGCACCGCCGCGACGTCGAGCCCCGGGACCCCTCGTGGCTCGGGCTGACCCCCGCGACGGCCGGCTCGATCGCGCTGCGCGGGCCGGACGGCGAGCTGGTCCGCACGCCCGGGTGGCGCCGGCATCCCGGGCCGCCGATCCCCGCCGGGCCGACCGCGATCGCCTCGTTCCCGCCGGTGGAGCTGCTCGACGCCGCCGCGCCCGGGGAGACCGTCTTCGTCGTACGCGCGAAGGTCGGCGACAGCGACCGCGGCTGGCTCGCCCTGGTCGACGTGGTGGAGAACCGGGTCGACGACGGGCGCGAGCTGGTCAACCAGTGCGCCGCGCTGCTGACCGTCGCCCTCGACCTGCGCGACCAGGAGGAGCGGCTGCGGCGCGAGGCCCGGTCGGACCGGCTCACCGGGCTGCCCAACCGGTCGGCCTTCCTCAGCACGCTGGAGAACCGGCTGGCGTACGACGGTCCGGCGGTCGTGCTCTTCCTCGACCTCGACGGGTTCAAGCACGTCAACGACACGCTCGGCCACCACACCGGCGACCACCTGCTGGTCGGCGTCGCGGACCGGCTGCGCGACTGCCTGCGCGCCGGCGACGTGGCCGCGCGGTACGGCGGCGACGAGTTCCTGGTGCTCCTCGACGACCTCGCGCCCGGCCCGGAGCTGGACGAGGCGGTCAGTCGGATCCACGACGCGATCTGCGCGCCGTACGTCCTCGGCGAGCGGGTGGTCCGGATCGGGGTGAGCATCGGCAGCGCCCCGTGCGTCCCCGGGAGCACCGCCCAGCATCTGCTGCAAGAGGCAGATCTTTCGATGTACGACGTGAAGGCCGCCCGGCGTACCGCGGCCTGAACCAGCTCCTTCATTCGTGCCACTCGCTCGGGACTCCCGGCCGCCGGCACCTCGCTTCGCGCAGAGTGGGCCCCGCCGAACGGCCCCTCCGCGAAGAATCCGACCGATGCGGAACCAGTCGGCTCGGCCCAAAGTCGTAGTGCCCGAAAAAGGTTGCCGACTTCCGGCCGATGCGTGAGCAACGGGCGATCGGGCAGATTGCCCCTTGCACACAGGCGTCATGCTACCGGTGGGTTTCCGGGGGAACGGGGAGAGATCGATGGAGCCGGGTAGGTCAACGGTGTTGGAGCGGACGCCGGGCGGCGCGAAGGACGAGGGTGAGACGGGCGTACGCCGGTGGACGCAGCCGCCGTCGACGCGCCGGGCGGTGGCCCGGCTGGTGCAGTTCGTCGGTCTGGTCGGCACCGTGTTCGCCGTGCTGCCCATGCGGCAACACCGGTTCTCGCTGCTGGCCGACATGGTGCCCACCGCGGGCATGGTCACCGCCCGCGCCGCCACCGCGGTCATCGGGGTCCTGCTGATCTACCTGGGCGCCGGGTTGCGCCGCGGCAAGCGCCGCGCCTGGCAGCTCGCGCTGGTGCTCTCCCTGGTCAGCGTCGGCCTGCACCTGGTCAAGGGCGGCCTGGCACCGTTGGTGTTTGCCGGCGTGCTTATCGCCCTGCTGGTGCTCAAGCGCGATCAGTTCACCGTCGAGACCGACCCGGGCAACCGGTGGCGGGCCGTGCGGGCCTGCGCGCTGTTCCTGGGCGCCGGCTTCGTCCTGGGCTTCGTCGAGATCGCGATCCGGGCCAACCGGCTCGACGGCCGGCCCGGCGTGCTGCGCTGGGCGGAGCATGCCGCCCTCGGCCTGATCGGCGTCACCGGGCCGGTCCAGTTCCAGTACCCGGTGGGCGGCCTGACGGTGACGCTCACGACCGGGGCGTTCGGCATGCTCGCGTTCGCCTCGGCCGGCCTTCTGCTGCTGCGCCCGAGCAGCGGCCTGAGCACGCGGGAGGCCGACGATCGGGAGCGGCTGCGGGCGCTGGTCGACAAGCACGGCGACGGCGACTCGCTCGGCTACTTCGCCCTGCGCGACGACAAGCAGGTGGTCTGGTCGCCGTCCGGCAAGGCCGCCGTGGCGTACAAGATCGTCAATGGGGTCAGCCTGGCCTCGGGCGACCCGCTGGGGCTGCCCTCGGAGTGGCCGCGGGCGATCGGGCAGTGGCTGAGCGACTGCGCCCGGCACGGGTGGACGCCGGCCGTGCTGGCCTGCGGCACCGCGGGCGGGCGCGCGTACCAGAAGGCCGGCCTCGACGTGATCGAGCTGGGCGACGAGGCCATTGTGGAGGTCGGCGGCTTCGCGCTGGAGGGCCGGGCGATGCGCGGGGTGCGCCAGGCGGTCGGGCGGATGCGGCGTTCCGGCTACTCGTGCCAGGTCATCCGGCAGCGCGACCTGCCCGCCGAGCAGTTCGCCGGGACCGTGGCCTGTGCGAACGAGCTGCGCGACGGCAAGGTCGAGCGGGGCTTCTCGATGGCGCTGTCCCGGCTGGGCGACCCGGCCGACGGCGACTGCCTGCTGGTCCTCTGCCACGACGAGGAGGGGAAGCTGCGCGGCCTGCTGCAGTTCGTGCCGTGGGGCCGCCGCGGGTTGTCGCTCGACCTGATGCGCGGCGACCGCACCGCGCCCAACGGGTTGACCGAGCTGATGGTGGTCTCCGCGATCGAGGCGGCGCCGGCCCTCGGCGTCGAGCGGATCTCGCTCAACTTCGCCGTGCTGCGCTCGGTGTTCGCCCGTGCCGAGGAGCTGGGCGCGGGCCCGGTGATCCGGCTCTGGTCGCGCATCCTGAAGGCGGCGTCCCGGCTGTGGCAGATCGAGTCGCTCTACCGGGCGAACGCGAAGTACCTGCCGAACTGGCAGCCGCGGTTCCTCTGCTTCCCCTCGGCCCGCGACCTGCCGCGGATCGCGATCGCCGCGCTCAGCGCCGAGGCCTTCCTGCCGGCCTCGCGGTCCCGCGGAGGCGTGGAGACCGGGGCGTGAGCCTGACCGGCCTGCCGCTGATCCTGCTGACCGGCGGTTTGGCGCTCGTCGCCGCGGCGGCCACCGTACGGGTCTGGCGGTGGGGTGGCCGCAAGCGGATACCGCTGCGCGTCGCCGGGCTGGTCGCGATCGAGCTGCTGCTGGTGGCGGAGATCGGGCTGGTGGTGAACCGGCAGCAGAACTTCTACCCGTCCTGGTCGGCGCTCGGCGGCTCGGAGGACGTCGTCGCCGCCCCGCCGGCGCCGCCCGGCCGGCTCGACGACGAGCTCGACGCCGGCGGCACGATCGCCTGGTCGCCGCCGGGGGCCGCGGCCTGGCGCCTGGCCGCGGCGCCGCTGCTGGTCACCGGCCCGGAGTACGGCAAGCACCGGGACCGTGCCTTCCCGGTCGTCCTGGCGCTGACCACCCCGGCCGGCCTGGCCGAGACCCGCCGGCGGGCCGCGTCGGCCACCGGCCTGCTGACCCTCATCCTCCAGCCGACCCGCGGGACCACCGCGGCGTCGCTGGCGGAGCTGCCCGGCCTGCTCCGCCGGGACGCCCGCACCGGCGACGGGCTGGTGCTGCTCACCGATCCGCAGTGGAGCTCGCTGGCCGCCGGCTGGCCCGGCCGTCCCCCGGTGGTCGCCGGGCACACCGCGACCGCCTTCGACTCGGCCGCCCGGCTGCTCCCGGCTCCTCTCGCCCCGCCGCAACAGCTCCCGACATGAGCATCGACGGGGTCGGCGCCCTGATCGCCGGTGGGTGCCTGGTGCTGGCGGCCACCGCCGCACTGGCGCTGCTCTGGGACCGCCTCCGCCGGCCCGGCCGCGGCGCGCTGATCGTGGCGGTCGTCCTCGGCGTGACGGCCACGGCGGCGCTCGAGGTCAACCGGCTGACCGAGACCTACCCCAGCTGGGCCGCGCTGGCCGGGGAGAAGGCCGCGCCGGACCCCACGCCCCGCCTGGTCGCCGATCATTCGCCGGCCCAGGGACGGCTCGTCACCTACACCGTGCCCGGACCGGCCAGCGGGATGACCATGCCGATGACCGTCTACCTGCCGGCGGCGTACTTCACGCCGGAGGGGCTGCGACTCGACTTCCCGGTGATCGAGGCGTTGCACGGCTACCCCGGCACCCCGGAGTCGTGGGTCCGGCGGCTGGACGTCGCCGGCCATCTCGACCGGGAGATCGCGGCCGGGCGGATGGCGCCCACGGTGGTCCTGCTGCCGTACCAGACACCCCAGCGGCTGCTCGACACCGAGTGCACCAACCTGGTCGGCGGGCCGCAGGCCGAGACGTACCTGACCGTGGACGTGCCCGCCTGGGCCCGCGGCCACCTGAGGGTCCGCACCGACCGCGCGTCCTGGGCGCTGACCGGCTACTCGGCCGGCGCGTTCTGCGCGCTGAACCTCGTCCTCAAGCACCCCGGCCAGTACGCGGCGGCGGCGAGCCTGTCCGGCTTTCCCGGGCCGGGGATCAAGGTGGGCGACCGGAGCGAGCGGACCACCAACAACGTCGCGTGGCGGCTCAGCCACCTGCCGCTGCCGCCGGTGGCACTGTGGATCGGCTGGGCGGACGACGACACCGGCGCCCGCGACGGCTCGCGGGCCATCGTCGCGCTGGCGAAGCCCCCGATCACCGTGGTGACCGCCGCGGTGCCGCGCGGCGGCCACAGCCACACGGTGTGGCGGCAGATGGAGGGCCCGGCGTTCGACTGGCTCTCCGAGCACCTGGCCCGACCGGGCCGGCCCTGGTGAGTAGTCACCGGAGTGCGCGTTCGGCCCGGCCGGGTTGTCAGCCGGGGCGGTAGATCCGGCCGCCGCCGGTGCGCAGTCTTTCGTCACCGCCGTCCGTTCCCGGGCCGCGGAGGACGGAGGACTTGATGAGCCGAATATTCACGGCGGTGGCGCTCGGCGTGCTCGCCACGGCCGGGGCGGTCGTCCCGGCCGCGACCGCGGACGGGGCGGTCACCGGCTGCACGGCAGCACAGAGCGCGATCTACACCCCGCCGGCCACGGTGACCGGGACGCCGGGCACCGTGCTGGCCTGCCGGCCGGTGAGCCTGACGCAGGTGCCGGGCGGCATCGCGATGAGCGCGTGGCAGGTCCAATACGTCTCGACGGATCTGCGCGGCCAGCCGGTCGCCGTGTCCGGGACGGTCGCCGTGCCCACCGCGCCGTGGACCGGCGCCGGCCGCCGGCCGGTGGTCTCGTTCCACTTCGGCACGCTCGGGCTCGGGCCGCAGTGCGCATTCTCGAAGCAGTTGGCCGGCGCGTACCAGGACGAGTACGAGGGCGACCAGGTCGCCGCGATCCTGAAGGCCGGCTGGGCGGTGGTGGCCACCGACGACGTCGGCTACCTGACCGGCCAGACGCACACGTACATGGTCGGCGCGAACGCGGCGCACGCCATGCTGGACGGGGTGCGGGCGGCGTTCCGGCTGCCCGGATCGGGGCTCAGCAGCACCGCGAAGGTGGGGCTCTGGGGCTACTCGCAGGGCGGCGCGGCGACGCTGTGGTCGGCGCAACTGGCCGCCTCGTACGCCCCGGAGCTGTCGATCGCCGGCGCCGCCGCCGGTGGCGTGCCCGGGGACCTGCGCGCGGTGGCCGCCGCCTCGAACGGCGGCGCGTTCGCCGGGTTCACGGTGGACGCCACGATCGGGCTGCACATCGCCTATCCGAGCCTGCCGTTCGACTCGCTGCTGAACGACTCCGGCAAGCAGCTGGTGGCCAACCTGAAGACGCTCTGCCTGACCGGCACGATAGCGGCCGGGGCCGGGGCGAAGACGGAGAACATGACCGTCGGCGGGCTCACCCTCGACCAGCTCATGCAGATCTGGGGCGGCGCCGTGGACGCGCAGAAACTCGGCGTGGGGCTGGGTACCGCGTACCCCATCGGGTTTCCGGTTTTGCAGTATCACGGGCTGCTCGACGAGGTGATCCCGACCTCGGTGGAGGATGCCGTGCACGCCGCCTATTGCCAGGGCGGGGTGACCACCCAGCAGAACCTGTACGCGGCCGACCATCTGCTCGCCGACAACCAGGCGATCGGCGACGTGGTGTCCTGGCTGACCGACCGGTTCGCCGGCAGGTCCACGACGGGCAACTGCTGATGCGGGCCCGGGCCCTCGGCGCGATCCTCGTCGCGGCGATCGCGGTGGTGCTGGGCGGCACTCCCGCGCACGCCGCCGCGCCCGCGGTCGTGGCCGAGCACTGGCTCGACTCGCGCGAGGTGGATCTCACCGTCCACTCCCCCGCCAACGACAAGGACTACCCGGTCCGGCTGCTGGTGCCGGCCGGGTGGTCCCGGACCGCCGCCCGCACCTGGCCGGTCCTCTACCTGCTGCACGGCGGCAACGACAACTACACCTCCTGGACCCGGGAGACCGACATCGAGGCGCTGAGCGCGAACGCCCCGATGCTGATCGTGATGCCGGACGCCGGCCTGGACGCCAACTACGCCGACTGGTACAACACGGGCGGCGGGCCCAACGCGGGGCGGTGGGAGACGTTCCACCTCACCGAGCTGTGGCAGGTGCTGCAGGACGGCTACCGGGCGGGTGCCGACCGGAGCATCGCCGGCATCTCCTCGGGCGGGACCGGGGCGATCACGTACGCGGAACGCCACCCCGGCATGTTCAAGTTCGCGGCGGCGTACAGCGCGCCGCTCAACCTGTTCGACCCGGTGATGCAGCCGGTGCTGATGAACAACACGGCGCAGAACGGGGACGACCCGTTCGCGGTCTGGGGCTCGCCGATCTTCCAGTTCGCCAACTGGGTGCAGCACAACCCGCTCAGCCTCGCCACCAAGCTGCGCGGCACGGGTCTCTACTTCTCCAGCGGCACCACCGGGCTGCCCGGCGACCTCGACCCGAACGGATCGTGGAGCCTGTTGCAGCTCGGCGAGGCCTCGATCGGCGCGACCACTTCCCAGATGTCGTCCCGGCTAGCGCAGGCCGGCATCCCCGCCACCGTCCACCTCTACCTGAACGGCACCCACTCCTGGCCGTACTGGCAGCGCGAGCTGCACGCCTCCTGGCCGGCCCTGGCCGCGTCGCTCGGGGCCGGGTAGCGTCCGCGCGGCGATGGCCGCGCCGGCGAGCACCAAAGCGGCCGCGGCGGCCAGCCCCAGCGGGTAGCCGCCGCCGGCCGTGACCACCGCGCCTATCCCGGCCACGCCGAGCACCCCGGAGCCCTCCCGGGCCACCGCGAAGACGCCGGCCGCGATCCCGGCCCGCTCCGGCGGCGCGGCGGCGACCGCCACCGCGGCGAGCGGCACGGTCAGCGCCGAGCCGAAGCCGATCACGGCGAGCGCGCCCAGCAGCACCGGCGTGCTGGTGCTGAACAGGCCGACCACCCCGATCCCGCCGCCCACCAGCAGCAGGCCCGCGGCGATCGTGCGGGCCGCTCCCCGGCCCCGGACCAGCGGCCCGGCCGCCGGCGCGCCGAGGACCACCGCTACGGCCACCGGCAGGAAGACGAGCCCGGCCGCGACCGGCCGGAACCCTCGGACGTCCTGCAGGAAGACCGCGGTGTGGAAATAGACGCCGGTGACGCCGAGCCCCCAGAGCACCTGCACGGCGACCGCGCCGAGGAAGACCCGGCCGCCGGGCGGCCGGCCGAGGCGGGCCGGCGAGCGCTTGGCCGGATCGAGACAGCGGGCGCCGATCGCGAGCGCGGCCAGGCCGACCGGCACGTTCAGCAGGAAGATCCACGGCCAGCTCAGGTGCTGGCTCACCGCGCCGCCGACCACCGGACCGGCGGCCAGGGCGGCGGCGCCGGCGGCGGTCCACACCGCGGCGAGGCGCATCCGCTCCGCCTCGCCGCGGGTGGCCACCACCGCGAGGGTGGCCGGGACCAGCAGGGCCGCCCCGGCGCCCTGCGCGGCCCGGGCGGCGATCAGCGCGGGCAGGTGCCGGGACAGGCCGGCCGCCAGCGACGCGGCGGTGAACAGGGCCAGCCCGCCGAGCAGCACCCGGCGGTCGCCGAGCCGATCGGCCAGGCGTCCGCCGGGGAGCAGCAGGCCCGCGTACGCGAGCATGTAGCCGTTCGCCACCCACTCCAGCCGCGGGAGGGCCGCGCCGAGATCGCGGGCGATCGACGGCGCCGCCACCGTCACCACGGTGTTGTCCAGCATGGTGAGGAACGCGGTGGCGACGACGACGGCGTACAGGCCGCGCTTCACTCAGCTTTGTGGAACAACGCGAGCCGGTCCTCGTCCCGGCGGGCCGGGTCGTCGATGCCCAGGCCCGGTTTCGGGGCGAGGCACAGCACGCCGACCTTGCCGATGTGCTGGTTGAGCTGCACCGCGCGAGTGGCCTCGCCGACCTCGTCGAGCGGGTAGACGCCGGACAGGGTCGGGGTGATCCGGCCGAGCGCGATCAGCCGGTTGACCTCCCAGGCTTCCTGGTAGTTGGCGCCGTGGCTGCCGACGATCCGCTTGAGCCGCATCCACAGGTAGCGGTTGTCGTAGGTGTGCTCGTACCCGCTGCTGGAACCGCAGGTCACGATCGTGCCGCCGGTGCGGGCGAGGTAGACCGACGCGCCGAAGGTCTCCGCGCCGGTGTACTCGAAGACGATGTGCGGGTCCTCGCCGACCGCCCGCCGGATCTGTTTGCCGATCTCCCGCCAGGTGGCCTGTTCCCGCAGCCCGCCGGAGAGCTGGGCGCGGTTGATCACGTGCCGGCAGCCGAGCCGGCGCAGCAGGCCGGCCTTGGCGTCGGAGCCGACCACGGCCACCGGGATGCCGCCGCCGGCCAGCACCAGCTGCACCGCGAAGCCGCCGAGCCCACCCGCGGCGCCCCAGATCAACACCACGTCGCCCTGCTTCATCACCGCGCCGCGCGGGCTCACCAGCATCCGGTACGCGGTGGACGCGCACAACGTCGTGGAGGCCGCCTCCTCCCAGGTCAGATGCGGCGACTTGGGCAGCAGCTGGGTGGCCTTCACGACCGCGAAGTCGGCCAGTCCGCCGAAGTTGGTCTCGAAGCCCCAGGCCCGCTGGTCGCCGGTCATCGCGTCCTGATGGGTGATCGGGTCCTCGCTGTCCACGTAGGCCGGCGCGACCACCACCCGGTCCCCCACCGACCACCGGCGTACGCCCGAACCGACCCGCACCACCACGCCGGCGGCGTCCGAGCCGATCACGTGGTACGGCTGGTCGTGCCGGGCGCCCCAGGCGTTCTGCCGCCCGAACCGCTCGAGGAAGGCGAAGGTGGGCACCGGCTGGAAGGTGGCCGACCAGACCGTGTTGAAGTTGATGCCGGAGGCCAGCACGGCCACCAGCACCTCGTCCGGCGCCAGCTCGGGCACCGGCACCTCACCCACCCGCAGCGACCGGCGGACGTCCCGGTCCTCCTCGCTGCCGAACAGGTCGACGTCCTCGCGGCGCAGGTGCGCGGCGCGCATCCGGTCCGGCACCGGGCAGGCGAGCAACTCCGCCGCGGGCGCGCCGGCCAGGACAGCTTCGGCGAGATCCGACATGCATGACTCCTTTCACAGCAGCCGACGCAGGTCCGCCGCGATCGCCGCGACCGCGGGCGGGTCCAGCAGGTTGAGGTGGTGTCCGTCGACCGGCACGATCCGCAGGCCGGTGCAGCACCGGTCCCAGCCGCGGGCCAGGTCGTCGTGCTCGTAGCGGGGATCGCGGACGGCCCACGGCGTGGGCCGGGTGCAGCGGTAGAGGGTGACCGGACCGCCGTACGGGCCGGGCCGGTAGTCGTCGAGCGCGCGGGTGTCCCAGTGCGAGTCGATCTGGTGGCGCAGCACGGCCGGTGGCAGCCGGTCGGCCAGTCCCGGCCCGGTCAGCTCGGCGAGCACCAGGCGGGTCTGCTCGTCGGGGTCGTGCTCGCGCAGGCGGGCGGGCTCGATCCCGAGCGGCACGTCGTACGTCTCGCGCAGGTAGGTCAGGAACCCGGCGAACCGCTCGGTGAGCAGTTCCGCCGCGCGCTCGGCCGGCATCGGCACCGGGAGGCCCGCGTCGATCAGCGCCAGGGCCGCGACCTCCTCGCCGGCCGCGGCGAGCTGCCGGGCGACCTCGTAGGCGAGCACGCCGCCGAACGACCAGCCGCCGAGCCGGTAGGGCCCGGCCGGCGCGATCCGCCGGATCAGCGCGGCGTGGCGGCCCGCCCGCTCCTCCACCGGGCCGCCGTCGGCGAGCCGTTCCAGGCCGTACACCGGGAAGCCCTCGTCGAGCAGGTCGACCAGGCCGCGGTAGACGAAGGTGCTGCCGCCCGCCGGGTGCAGCAGGAACAGCGGCGGTCCGGTGCCGGTCGCGCGCAGGGTCAGCGTGGGTCCGGCGGCGTCGACCGCCGCCTGCTCGGCGGCCCGGAGGTGCACCGCGAGCGCGCGCGGCGTCGGATCGTCCCGCAGATCCACGCGTACGCCGAACTCGCGGCGGGCCGCCTCGGCGATGCGCTCGATCTCGCCTTCGGGGGCCGGTTGCTCGATGTCGTCGACGGTTCCGAACAGCCGGATCGCGGCCCGCTCGGCAGCATCCCGGGCGCCCAGGGTCTTCTTGGACACCACCCCGGTGATGTCGTCCAACGTGGCACCGCGGACCAGGACGGAGGCCGGGAGGGCGTGCCCGAGTTCGGCCTCGACCAGGCTCTTGATCCGGATCGCGGCCAGCGAGTCGAGCCCCAGATCGGTGAGCGGCACGTCCCCCGGCACCTCGGCCAGGCCGAGCACGGTGCGGACGTGCCCGGCGAGCCGCTCGGTCAGGGTCCCGGCCACCGTAACCGCTGGCTGCTCCACGCCGGCCACGTCGCCGAAGAACGGCAGGCGACGGGCCTCGGGGAAGGCGGCAAGAGCGGCCGCCCGGTCGAAGTGCAGCACTCCGGCGGTGACCGGCCGCCGGGCGGCGAGGGTGGCCAGGGCCGCGATGCCCTCTTCCGCTCCGATCGGGGTCAAACCCGGCAGCCGTACGCCGGTGGCTCCGCCGACCTCCGCCCAGGTTCCCCAGCCGAGCGCCGAAGCGGGGACGCCGTGCGCCCGCTGCCAGCCGGCGAACGCGTCCAGCCAGGCGTTGGCGGTGGCATAGGCGGCCTGGCCGGGCGAGCCGAGCAGCGCGGCCGCCGAGGAGAAGGTCAGCCACCAGTCCAGCTCCGGGCCCGCGTCGACGACGGCGGTGTGCAGGCGCCAGGTGCCCTCGACCTTCGGCGCCCAGACCCGGGCCAGGTCGGCCGGGCTCACCTGGGCGGCGAGGCCGTCGTGCAGCACACCGGCCGCGTGCACCACGCCGGCCAGGTCGTCGCCGGCCGCCTCGACCAGGCGCGCGGCGGTGTCGCCCCCGGCCAGGTCGCCGAGCACGACGCGGACGTCCACACCGGAGCGGCGCAGCGCGTCGATCTCGGCGGCCGCGCGCGGGGACGGTCCCGACCGGCCGGCCAGCACGAGCCGGCCCGCGCCGGACCCGGCCAGCCAGCGCGCCACCCGCAGCCCGATCCCGCCGTAGCCGCCGGTGATCAGGTAGGCCGCGCCGCGGCGGACGGGCGGCCCGGACCGCCGCTCCGGGGTGGGGCGGGCGGTCAGGCGGGCGACCCAGCGGCGGCCGTCCCGCCAGGCGATCTCGTCGTCCGCAGGGTCGGCGGCGCGTTCGGCCGCGATGCGCCCGGCCTGGATGTCCGGCGGTTCGGCCGGGTCGAGGTCGAGCCAGGTGGCCCGGGTGAGCGGCTGCTCGAAGGCGAGCGTGCGGACGAGGCCACGAACCCAGGCCAGGTCGGGCTGGCCCGGCTCGCCCGGCGTGACCGCCGCCCCGCCGCGCGTGACGATCCACAGCCGACGATCGCCGGCCGCGGCGAAGACCTCGGCCGCGAACCGCCGGGCCGCGGCGGGATCGGGCAGCGCGCCGGCCTCGGGCGCGATCAGGACCAGGTCGGTGGCGTCCGGTTCGACGGCCGACGGCGGGGCGTCCGTCTCCTCCCACGACACGCCGAGCAGAGCGGTCGTCAGCGCCGGGCGGGCCTCGGGCTCGGGAACGGCCGGCGGCTCGATCCAGTGCCGCTCGCCCCGCCACGGGGGCGCGGGCAGGTCGAGAATCCGGGACGGCAGCGTCGGCGGCGGCCGGTGGCCGTGCGCGCAGAGCGTCGCGAGCGCGCGCGGGAAGGCATCCGGGTCGTCGCGGCGCAGGGTGCCGGTCACCAGCGCGTCCGTCACCCCGGCCGCGGCCAGGGTGGCGCGCAGCGGGCGTACCAGCACCGGATGCGGCGAGATCTCGACGAACATCCCGAAGCCGTCGGCGGCGGCCCGGCGTACGGCATCGGCAAAACGCACCGGAGAGCGCAGGTTGGCCGCCCAGTACCCGGCGTCGAGCGTCGCCGGCGCGGCGGCGACGGTCGAGTAGAACGGCACCCGCGGCGCGCGCGGCCGCAGGTCACGCAGCGCGTCCCGGAGGTCCGGCAGCAGCGGGTCGACCGCGGGCGAGTGCCCGGCGCCCTCGGTGGTCACCGTGCGCACGGCCCGGCCGCGCGCGGCCGCCCGGTCGGCGAGCGCCGCCACCGCGGCCGGCCCGCCGGTCACCACGAGCTGCGCGGGCGCGGCCACCACGGCCACCGACAGTTCGGGCAGGTCGGCGGCGAGCTCGCCGAACTCCTCCTCGGCCAGTTCGGCGACGGCCATCGCGCCCGGCCCGACCCGGGACAGCAGGCGGGCCCGCCGGTTGATCAGCCGGATGCCGTCGGCCGGCGACAGCGCCCCGGCCACGACGGCGGCGGCCACCTCGCCCATCGAATGGCCGATCACCGCGGCCGGCCGCACGTCGTGCTCCCGCCAGAGCGCGGCGAGCGCCACCTGCAGGGCGAACGTGACCGGCTGCGCCCGGGCGACCGGCAGCGGGCCGGCGTCGCACAGGCCCGTGCGCAGGTCGAACCCGCACTCGGCGTGGAAGGCGGGCGCCAGGTCGTCGATCGCGGCGGCGAACGCGGGCTCGTGGTCGAGCAGGTGACGGCCCATGGCGGGCCAGTGCGCACCGTAGCCGGCGAAGACCCAGACGCCCGGTTCGGCCGCGCGGTGGCCGGCGCCGGTGGCGAGCAGCGGATGGGACCGGCCGTCGGCCGCGGCGGCCAGGGCCATGGTGAGCGTCTCCGGGTCGCCGCACACCACGGCGGCGCGGGCCGGGCCGCGCTCGCCCCGGCGGTTCAGCGTGTGGCTCAGCGCGGCCGGGTCGAGATCGGCGCCGGTGGCGAGGCGGGCCGCCTGCGCGCGGACCCGTTCCGGGTCGCGGTCGGTGAGCACGCACACCGCCGGACGGACCGAGCCGGCGGTGTGCGTACGGGCGGGTGCCGCCTCCAGGACCAGGTGGGCGTTGGTGCCGCCGAAGCCGAAGGCGGAGACCCCGGCCCGGGCCGGCCGGGTGCGGACCGGCCAGGCCTGGGCCGTGGTGGCCACGCGCAGCCGCCAGTCGTCCAGCGGGATCCGCGGATTGATCCGATCGGCGTGCAGCGTGGCGGGCACGACGCCGTGGTGCAGGGCCAGGACGGCGGTGATGAAGCCGGCCACGCCGGCCGCGGCCTCCAGGTGCCCGAGGCGTGATTTCACCGAGCCGATCAGCAGCGGTTCGGGCCGGTCCTTCCCGTACGCGGCGGCCAGCGCGCCGGCCTCGATCGGGTCGCCGAGCGGGGTGCCGGTGCCGTGCGCCTCCACGTAGTCCACCTCGCGGGGGTCCACCCCGGCGTCCGCGAGCGCCCGCCGCAGCAGCGCCTCCTGCGCGTGCGGGTTGGGCGCGACCAGGCCGTTCGAGCGGCCGTCCGAGTTCACCGCGCCGCCCAGGAGCACGGCCAGGACCCGGTCGTCGTCGCGTACGGCATCGGCCAGGCGCTTGAGCACCACCACGCCGCCGCCCTCACCCCGGACGATGCCGTCGGCCTCGGCCGAGAACGGCCGGCAGCGCCCGCCCGCCGCGAGGCCGCCGGCCCGGCCGAACGCCACCGTGAGCGCCGGGTCCAGCATCAGGTTGACGCCGCCGGCCAGGGCCAGGTCGGTCTCCCCGGCCCGCAGGTCGCGGGCGGCCAGGTGGATGGCGACCAGCGAGGACGAGCAGGCGGTGTCCACCGCGAGGCTCGGGCCGCGCAGGTCGAGCAGGTAGGAGAGCCGGTTCGCGGCGATGCTCAGCGCGGCGCCGGTGGCGGTCCAGCCCTCCACCGCGGCCAGGTCGGCGGTGGTGCGGTGGGCGTACTCGCCGGCCGAGATGCCGACGTAGACGCCAGACCGGGTGCCGCGCAGCGCGGCCGGGTCGAGCGCGGCGTGCGCCAGCGCCTCCCACGCGACCTCGAGCAGGAGCCGCTGCTGCGGGTCCATCAGCCGGGCCTCGCCGGGCGCGATGCCGAAGAACTCGGCGTCGAAGCGGGCCACCTCGTCGAGGAAGCCGCCGTCGGTCGCGGCGTCGCCGGGCGGGGTGCGGTGCCAGCGCCCGGCCGGGACGGTACGCACGGCGTCCCGGCCCTCCCGCAGCAGGCGCCACAGCTCCTCGGGGCCGTCGGCGCCGCCGGGGAAACGGCAGCCGAGCCCGACCACGGCGATCGGGCCGCCGGCCGCCGGCCGCTCCTCGTCGAGGATCTCCTCGTCCGGGTCGGTGAGGGCCTTCTCGATGGCGCTGATCGTCGGGTGCTCCCACAGCAGGGTGGGCGACACCGGCCGGCCGAGCCGGGCCTCGAGGCGGCCGGCGAGCTCGACCGCGTCCACCGAGGACACGCCCAGCTCGACCAGCGGGGTGTTCCGGTCGGGCTCCACCTGGTAGCGGCGGAACACCCAGTCGGCGATCGCGTCGCCGATCGGCAGCTCGTCACGCATCCTGGGCCGCCATGGTCTTTTCCTCGAGGTAGCGGTTCCGGCAGGCGGTCCGGGAGACCTTGCCGCTGGTGGTACGGGGTATCGCGCCCGGCTCCTCGAGGACCAGGTCGTGCAGGGCGAGGTCGTGCCGCCGCCAGACGGCCTGCCGCACCGCGCGGGTGATCTGGTCGGGGTGCCACTCGCCGGCCGAGCGGGACCGCTCCGCCACCACGACCGCCTTCTCCTGGTCGTCGACGGTGATCGTGAACGCCGCCGCCCGGCCGAGTTCCGGGGCGGCCTCGCCGACGGTCTCCTCGACGTCCTGCGGGTAGTGGTTGCGGCCGGCCACGATCAGCAGGTCCTTGAGCCGGCCGGTCACGAACAACTCACCGTCGAGCAGGGTGCCGAGGTCGCCGGTGTGCAGCCAGCCGCCGATCTCCTCGCGCCGCCAGTAGCGGCGGGCCACATTCGCGCCGCGGACCCGGATCTCGCCGACCCGGCCGTCCGGCAGCGGCTCACCCGTCGCCGGGTCCACGATCGCGACCTCCTGGCCGGCCGGCGGGCCGCAGGAGACCAGCACGGACTGCCCGGCCGGGTCGTCGGCGGGCACCGCCTCGCCGGCCGCCAGGCGGTCCCGGTCGACGGCGAGCGCGCGCGGCGGCCGGTCGATGCCGTGGCCGGCCACGTAGACCGTCGCCTCGGCCAGCCCGTACGCCGGGCAGAGCGCCCGCCGGTCGAGGCCGGCGCCGGACAACCGCTCGGCGAACCGGTCCAGGGTGGCGGCCCGGACCGGCTCGGCTCCGTTGAGCCAGAGGAAGACCCCGCTCAGGTCCAGGCCGTCGAGGTCGGCCGGCTCGAGGCGGCGCAGGCAGTAGTCGTACGCGAAGTTCGGCGCCGCGGTGTACGCGTCCGCCCGCCCGGAGAGCAGCCGCAGCCAGCGCGCCGGTTGCATGAGGAAGGCGACGGGGTCGAACAGCACGGCGTCGGTGCCGGCCCGCAGCGGCACGGCGACGCTGGCCAGCAGGCCCATGTCGTGGAAGAGCGGCAGCCAGTTCACCCCGGTGATCCGCGGACGGCCGCCGGTGAGCGTCCCGACGAGCTGGTCCACGTTGGCGGTGAGATTGCGGTGGGTGATCTCGACGCCGGCCGGCAGCCGAGTCGAGCCGGACGAGTACTGCAGGTAGGCGACGTCGTCCGGTTCGGTGGGGCCGGGCCGCCAGCCGGTGTCCGCGTCGGCCGGCCCGGCGGCTGCCTCGTCGGCGATGATGATCTTGGTGGAGCCGCCGACGAAGGCGCGCACCTCGGCGGCGCAGGCCGCCACGGTGACCACGACGGACGGGTCGCAGTCGGCGAAGGAGGCGGCGAGCCGCTCGGCGTGGCCCGGCAGGCCGGGCGCGAACAGCGGCACGGCGATCGCGCCGGCGTACCAGGAGGCGACCAGGGCCAGCACGTACTCGAGGCCGGAGGGCGCGAGGACGGCGACCCGCTCGCCCGGCACGACGAACCGGCGCAGGCGCTGCGCCAGCCGGATTGACCGCTCGTACAGCTCGCCCCAGGTGCACACCCGCGGGTCACCGTCGGCGCCGAGAAAGTCGACGAAGGTGTACGCGGGCGAGCCGGGTCGGAGCCGGGCGTGGTCGGCGATCCGGTCGAGCAGCGGCGTCATGGGTCCCTCCAGGGTGAGCTGAGGGGACCGTAATGACGGGAGCGGGGGTGGTGGATCGCGCGCGGCTGAGCCTGTTCGGCGGCGATGTTGTCAACCGGGTGACAATGTTACCGGCCGGTTTAAATGTGATGACGTTCGTGGATATAATCCGCGACGCGACCGGTCTCCCACCAGCGATCTTCTCCTGCGAAGGAGCGCCATGGGCACGCCTGAGATGATGACGCCGGTGCCGATCGGCCGGATCCTGCGGCTGGCCGCGGCGAACCTTCGTCATGACATCGACGAGTTGGTCGAGGCCACGATGCTCGCCATCGAGCAAACCATTCCCGAGTACGCGAGGCCCGCCGACGAGACGTACCGGCGCACCATCCGGGCGGGCGTCGAGCAGGCCCTGCGCGGCTTCCTCGGCATCCTCGAGAAGCGCGACGACACCCCGTGGCGGGACGTCTACCGGGCGATCGGCGCGGGCGAGATGCGCGAGGGCCGCAGTCTCGACGCGCTGCAGGCGGCCATCCGGGTCGGCGGCCGAATCGGCCTGCGGCACGTCGTGCAGTTCGCCGAGGCCCAGTCGCTGAGCCCCACCGCCACCGGTTCGTTCGCCGACGCGATCTGGGGCCACGTCGACGCCCTCGCCGAGGCCGCCGCCGCGGGGTACGCGGAGGCCGCCGCGGCCGAGGTCGGCGTGCTGGACCGGCGCCGCCGGCGGCTGCTCGACCTGCTGGTGGCCGACCCGCCGGCCGGCGAGGAGGCGGTCACGGCCGCGGCCCTGGCCGCCCGCTGGCCGATGCCCCGGCAGCTGGCCGCGGTGGCGTTCGAGCCGGCCGCCGTGACCGCGACGCCGCCGATGCTCCCGCCCGACGTGCTCTCCGGCCTGGACCGCGCCGAGCCCACGCTGATCGTCCCCGACCCGCAGAGCCCCGCCCAGATCCGCCTGATCGTCAACGGGCTGCGCCGCTACCGCCTCGCCGTCGGCCCGGCCGTGCCCCCGGCCGCGGCGCCCGACTCGCTGCGCTGGGCCCGCCGGGCCCTCGACCTCGCCGCCCGCGGCATCATCGCCGGCAACGGGCTGATCTGGTGCGAGAACCACCTGGCCGAACTCACCATCTTCCAGGACGAGGCGCTGCTCGACTCGGTCGTCGAACGCCGCCTCCGCCCGCTGGCGGCGATCCGGGAGAACCAGCGCGAACCGCTCGCCGACACGCTGCTCGCCTGGCTGCAGCACAACATGAACGCCAACGCGGTGGCGGCCAGCCTCCACCTGCACCCGCAGACCGTCCGCCGCCGCCTGCGCCAGCTGGACCGCCTCTTCGGCGACCAGCTCCGGGACAGCGACGTACGGTTCGAGCTGGAGATCGCGCTACGCGCCGAGCGCGCCCACCGGCCGCCTCGAACCCGCACGCCCTAGGGCGATCGCGCCCGCGGCGGCGAGGACCGCGCCGCAGCACCAGCGGATCACGGCGCGCAGCCCCCCGGATGGGAGCCGGAAAGGGCCCAGCCGGCCGCGGCGGTCGTCCGAGCCGGCGCGAAAATCGCGGCGATGCCCAGCGCCGTGCCGAGCTGCGCGGCGGTGTTGAGGAGACAGGCACAGCAGCAGGACCGCCGCCGTCCGCCACCGGTTTCCGGTACGGGCCTGACCGGTCACCACGAGCTCGCTCGTTCCCCCGGTTCGCGGAGCCGAACCTTGCGACGGCCCGGCGAGTGTGCCAGTGTGACGCTCACGGACGTCGATGTCTGTGGGAGGTCCGATGTATCCGGTCCGGGCGACCATTCTTGGCGGCTTGTCCGCCGCCCTGACGATCTCCGTGACCCTGGCCCTCGCGCCGGCCGCGAGCGCCGCGCCGCCGGGCCCCGCGAGCCCGGACCCCGCGAGCCCAGCCCCCGCGAGCCCAGCCCCCGCGGTGCTGGCCCTGCGCCAGGCCGCGAGCCAGGACATACCGGCCGCACCCGGCTCGGAACCGGACACGCTGGTCGAGCCGGACGTCGCCGCCGACCCCCGGAATCCCGACGTCGCGGTCGTCGTCGGCCACGACGGGCGATACCCCGACGGCGGCGCGGTCGGCATCACCCACGCCTGGACCCGCGACGGCGGCCGCAGCTGGCGGCACGCGCCGGTCCCCTTCATCACCACGGCCGCCGGCGGCGCGTGGGACCGCGCCTCGGACCCGGTGCTCGCCTTCGGACCCGGCGGCGTCCTCTACCTGTCCACGATCGCGCTCAACAGCAGCGCCACCGACTGCCACAGCGTGGTGCTCGTCTCCCGCTCGTTCGACGGCGGCGCCACCTTCGGGCCGCCCTCGACCGCGCAGGCCACCAACGACTGCAACATCTTCAACGACAAGAACTGGCTGACCGTGGACGACAGCCCCCGCTCGCCGTACCGCGGCCGGGTCTACCAGTTCTGGAGCCTCTTCGTCGGCGACACCGCCCAGCAGGTGGTGCGCTGGTCGGACAACCGGGGACGGACCTGGAGCGACATGGCCGTGGTCACCCCCGACGTCACCGACAGCCAGGGGTCACAGGCGCTCGTGCACCCGGACGGCTCGATCACCGACGTCTACCTGGACTTCACCGGCACCGGGCGCAAGCCGGACCGGGAGCGCGAGGGCGCCGAGGCGCGGGCCGCCGCCCCGGCCGCCGAGCCGGGCGTGCCGCTGCGGGCGCAGACCTCGCACGACGGCGGCCGTACCTGGTCGGCCGCGGTCACGCTGACCACCGACGTGGGCGGCGACGTGCCCGGCGTACGCTGCTGCCTCCCCTCCGCCGTGATCGACCCGGTCACCGGCCGGATGCACGCGGTCTGGCAGTCCACCGACCTGTCGCTGCTGCAGGCCTCCTCGTCGGCCGACGGCGTGCACTGGAGCCCGCCGGTCACCGTCAACCGCGAGCGCACCGCCACCACGCAGGTGGTCAACGCGGACGTCGCCGCGTACCTGGGAAAGGTTCTGGTCTCCTACGGCGTCCGCGACAGCGCCGTGGCCGACGGCCGGTACGTGCAGCAGCAGGCGGCCGTCTCCTACGACGCCGGCCGGTCCTTCCGCGGCCAGGTGCGGCTGGGTCCCGTCTCCGACCTGCAGTACGCCGCGCAGGCCGGCGGCGCCTTCCCGGGTGACTACATCGGAACGGCGGCCTCCCGCGGCCGGTTCTACGCCACCTGGGCGGTCTCCTCGGCGCCACCCGGCGGAGGCACCTACCACCAGGTCCTCTACGCCGCCGCGATCCGGCCGTAAGAAGCCGCCCCCCACGCCGCGAGGTGTTGTGCGAGGATAGCCGCCGCCCATTGACCATCTTCTCGCTTGGCGGAGCTTCATGCGTCTATCGCGCCGTACCCTCGCCGTCGTTTCCGTTGCCGCGGTGGCCACCGCGGGCACCGCGTTCGCGCTGTCCGCGGTGAACGCCGCATCGGCCGACACCACCTCGGATGCCGCCCTGGTCGCCACCCTCGACCAGGTGTTCGGCGATCCGCGGCTGGCCGGGTCGACCACCGGCATGCAGGTGCGGGACGGCGCCACCGGCACGGTGATCTACTCGCACAACGCCGACCAGCGGGTGATCCCGGCGTCCAACGAGAAGCTGATGACCTCGGCGGCGGCGCTGGAGGTGCTCGGCACGGGCTACCAGTTCCACACCGTGGCCCGCTACTCGGGCAAGCGCACCGGCTCGACCGTCACCGGCAACCTCTACCTGCACGGGCAGGGCGACCCGACGATGACGTACGCGCAGTTCGACGCGCTGGCCGCCGCGGTCGCCAAGGGGGGCGTCAAGAAGGTGACCGGCGCCCTGGTCGCCGACGACTCGTGGTTCGACCACGTGCCGCTCGGGCTGGACTGGTCGTGGCAGGACGAGACGTACTTCGACAACGCGCCGATCTCGGCGCTGACCGTGGCCGCCGACACCAACAACGACACCGGCTCCCTCGCGATCGTCGACAAGCCGGGCGCGGCGGCCGGCAAGGCCGGGGTGCTGGCCGTGACGCCGGCCAACTCGGTCGTCACGATCGTCAACAACACCGTCACCGGCGCGGCGGGCTCGGCCGACACGGTCACCGCGACCCGGGCGCACGGCAGCAACACGATCACGGTGACCGGCTCCACCCCGCTCAAGCTCGCCACCGCGCACACCAGCCTGGTCGCGGTGCCCGACCCGACCAAGCTGGCGATCGGCGTGTTCCGCGACGCGCTCAAGCGGCACGGCGTCACGGTCACCGGCGCGACCACGACCGGGGCGACGCCGGCGACCGCCACGACGATCACCGACCACGCCTCGATCACGCTCGGCCAGCTGCTGCCCTCGTTCCTCAAGCTCTCCAACAACGGGCACGCCGAGCTGCTGACCAAGGCGATGGGCCGGGCCCGCACGCCCGGGTCGGCGGGCAGCTGGTCCACCGGGCTCGCCGCTTCCACCGCCGCGCTCAAGCAGCTAGGCGTCGACACCAGCAAAATCACCATGGGCGACGGCTCCGGCCTGAGCCGCCGCGACTGGCTGACCCCCGGCCAGATCGCCGCCCTGCTCAACGCCGCGCAGAAGCGTCCGTGGTTCGCCACCTGGTACGCGGCGCTGCCGATCGCCGGCGACCCCAACCCGATGATCGGCGGCACGCTCCGCAACCGGATGACCGGCACCCCCGCGGCCGAGAACCTGCACGGCAAGACCGGCACGCTGAGCGGCGTCAACGCCCTGTCCGGCTACGTCAAGGACAAATCCGGCCGTACGCTCGTCTTCTCCTCGGTCTCCAACTCCGCCACGGCAAGCGTCGCCGACATCCTGGACCGCGCCGCCGTCGCGCTGGCCAGCTCGGGCCCCGGCCAGTCGTCCACCCTGATGCAGCGCAAACTGAGCAGCGTCGAGATCAGGCCCCACGTGGTCACCCGCAACGGCGAAGAGGTCGAGTGCTCCTGGGTCCCGAACGCGTGCTGACGGCCCTTTGATGACGGCAGGCCATGGCGCCTGCCGTCATCCCCGTCGCCGGTCGTTACTTCGTCGGTTGCGCTCCGCGCCAGAACTGCCGGGGCGCGTAGCCCTCTCGCCGCAGCCAGTGCCCGCTGTGTTGAGCTTCCCCCGCTGTGAAGTTGACTCTCCTGTGGCCTGAGGCTCGATGCTTGGCGGGTGAACGGTGATGATCTGCTCAACATCGGTGCGTTCGCTGCCGCGACCGGCCTGACCGTCCCCGCGCTGCGCCACTACGACGAGATCGGGCTGCTCAAACCGGCTCGAGTCGATCCCGGCACCGGCTACCGGCGCTACCGCCGGGGCCAGCTCGACGACGCTCGCCTGATCTGCGGCCTTCGCGCGGTGGGCGTTCCGATCGACGAGGTGCGCGCGATGGTGGGCCGGCCGGCAGGGCAGGTGCGGTCAGCGTTGGAGGCGCACCGCGATCGGCTGATCGCTCAGGTCCGCGAGGTGTCACAGCGGGTCGCCGCCGTCGACGAATTCATCGAGAAGGGAACCCCGATGCCCGCACCGCTGACCGTGCGCCCCGTGCAGATCCGTATCAAGGTCGCCGAGGTGCGGGCGGCGGCCGGGTTCTACACCGCCGCGTTCGACGTCGTGTTCAACGAGTCGATCTCTTCGCTGCAGTTCGGCACGTACCGCAGCGACGGGTTTTTCCTGATCACGTTGGAGGAGTGTGATCAAGCGGGGTCCGAGCACGGCGGCACGCGGTTCGGGTTGCTCGTCGCGGATCTCAACGCCGCCCACGACCGGGCCATCGACGCCGGCGGTGTCGAGGTGCATCCGCCGGCCGATTTCGCTTGGAAACCCCGTACCTCTTGTGTTCGCGATCCCGACGGGAACGTCATCGACCTGAGCCAGGCATGACTCAGCGAGTCCGCGGACAGATCGTCTCGCTGGTCACATCGCGCCGAGCAGCCTCATCGCTTTCCGGTTGTCGGGTCGCGACCAGAACAACTCGAGCAGATCGGGTGGGAACTCGTCGGCGTGACTCCCGGCCTTGCCGCGACGGAAGAAACCCGCATCGACCGTACGCAGTTCGGCGAAGCCGGGAATTGCGGCGTCCCCGTCCGGCCGGAGGTCCGGCGCGACCACGGCCATGACTCGGTCGGCCGCGGTGACCGGATCGGCGATCAGCTCGGCGTAGGGCAGCACCACTCGGTGCGGTGCCGGCCGTCGCACCCAGCTCAGGACGTTGGCACCCCAGCTTCCGCTGCCACGACCGTCGGCGGCCTCGATCCGCCGCCGCAGTTCGGCCGGGAAACGCGCGGGCTGGTCCTCGCTGAGCATCCGAGCCCACGAAACCAGCGCATCGCGACCGTCCCGAACGAGGCAGACAGCCGCGTCGGCCGGGTGCACCTCACCGCCGTACGGCCGATGGGTCTTGATGAAATGCAGGTCGGAGCCCGCACGCATCTCGGCGAGCGTGCCGGGCCGGTCGGTGTAACCGACCAGGTCTCGGCCCACCCGCTCGGCAACGCCGTCGTGGTCATAGACGACCGAGGTCAACAAGCCGTAGCGGCGGCGAAGAACGATACGCAGGAAGGTATTGCCCGAACGAGGAAACGACGCCACCCAAACCAGCACCCGACCACCGTAGTGAGGCGATGATGGGTCCACCGGCCAGCACCACCGGGTGCATCGCGCCAATTCCGGACGGACGCAGCCACCCAGCCCGTGCACCACGCATCGCAGCTCGTGTGGGCTGGTAAGCCCGCCCCGGCCCGGCTCGAACGGGCTGCCTCCCTCTCCAGCGTCACCGCGGCCGCCCTCCCGGGGTGAGGAGGAACGGCTAGGGCGGGGCCTCGATCATCATCAAGCGTCGGGAAGACCGTCCGATAACGCGGTGGATGCGTTACCAGTGGCTGGAGACAATTCCGGTGCGGCCGCCGAGTGCGTCGCGTAGCTCGGCTAGGTGGCCGTGCGATATCGGTGGCCAGTTGAGGAAGGTCACCGCTGGAGCGCCGACGAGCACGCTGAACCGACCGTTCCAGTCGCCTACTGGAGTCGACCGATAGCACGAGCCGCAGGAGAACGACGGTTCGTGCCCTTCGACCATCCACGCCTCCAACCATTCGGCGTAGGACTCTGTGTAGTCCGCCGGCGCCTCGGCGTCGCAACGCGGGCAGCGTGGCGCTTCGTCGTTCTCGACCGGGTGGTAGGCGTCGCGGTCGACGCTGATGTCGACGCCGTTGTCAGCGGTCTGCAGGAAGCCGTCGAACCAACTCGTGGGCTCGACGACCGTTGCGGCCTCCGGGCCGGGCTTCCAAGTACTGGGCTGCCACAGCTGGTCACGACGATCGTTGGGAACGATCACACCGCGCGTGACCAGAAGGCTCTGCACAGCGCTGGCCGTCCGCTCACGCTCGATAGCGGAAATCTCGTCCAGCCGTACCACCGTCATGCTGTGTTCGCTCACCATCGACCCCCGCCGCAGCGACAGATGCGGATGCTGAATTTCGTTCTCCGATGGGAAGATCACCAGATGGACGCGCGACCACCCGTTCGTGCCTCGCAAAGCGGCCTATTCCTATACACGATCGAGGATCCTCGACACGGAGAGGTCCTTGGCGGTATCGAGTGGGTCGGCGTTGACGAGACGGACCCAGACGAGTTCCCACCGCCGGATGCGCTCGAGATCCGAGCTGCCTGACTCGTCGGAACGGGCTGGACGCGTCCGCGAGCAGCACGTCGAGCGTTCTCTGCCGCAGAACTGTGCAGCGCCGCCGGGTATGCCGGAGTGGGCAGTTCATGTTCGGAGCCGGAGCTGACTTGTGTCGGCGATTCCTTCGACGATGGCTTGCGCGACCGGTGACCGGTCGGTGCCGTCGAGCGCGAAGCCATCGGCGACGTGGATGGCCGGTTGCGCGATCATGCGCGGTTGGGTGCCGCGGTGTGGCCAGGTGGCGGTATGCACGATGAACGGATGACACAGATAGACGTCGCCGGCGGCTCCGGTGGCCTCGGCGGTGGTCCGGCAGAAGGTGGACGGTCGAAGCAGATCGGGTACGTCACCGCCGGGCATGCCGGCATCGCCCCGGGTGGCCAGGACCGCCGCGGCATAGCGATGAGAGCCGAGAAGGAGTCTCGTCGGCGCGTCGTCCGGGCCTACGTCGGAGAAGAGGAACAGGGCGAGCAGACCGCGTGCCCTGGAGAACACGTTGGCCCAGTACTCCGTTCCGCCCCACCAGGAGCCCTCGATGTGCCAGCCCACGTCGCCGGGGTACTGCTCGGACGGAAAGCGCACCGGCACAGTGCCGCCGACGCCGGAACGTGCGGTCCAGCGGCCCGCACCGATGAGTTCGTCGTAGGCGGCATGCAGCGCCGGCCACACGGCGGCGGCGCGGAAGGGTTCACCGTCCGGGGTGTCGATACGGATCGACGGCCGGGTCCAAGTGCTGCGGTCATCGGGCCGTACTCCGTGGGTTGCCAACGCATCCCAAATACTCTGTCGGCACGCGGCGGCCGTGTCCGCGTCGAACGCGCCGCGGAGCACGGCATAGCCGTCGCGGATAAAACCGTTCGTGTCCACGCCGTCATGGTGACTGCGGTGGACCGTGTTGACCACTCGTTTGCACGGCATCGGGCCGCGGAAACCAGTCTCGGGTATTCCGCCGTGGCGGATACTTCGGTCATTGGCTGACCTTGATCCGACGCACTACTTTCGGTAAATCCGGTGCCGCTGTCTCCGCGTGTGGTTGCGTGGCGTAGTCGGCGGATGTTTGTGGCCAATCCCGCCGATGTATGGACGCCGCCGACCGGCCCAGGCGGTGGAACGCCTGCCGGCAGATGTCCGGCCGGCTGACCGGTGCGAGAATCCGAGGAAGAGCTGCCGGAACCCTTCGTTTTCCAGCACGGCCATAGCCGGGCAAGAAGTCCAGGGCCGTACAAAGCCGGGTAGCGAGGCTCGGCCGAGGCCGTCACCAGCGCACCGGCAACTCCTCGAGGCCGCCGACGATGAGGCCCTCGCGGCGGCGCAGCTCGTCCGGGCGAGCCGTGAGCGCGAGGCCGGGTAGCCGGTCGAGTAGCACGCCGAGCACGGTTTGCAGCTCGACTCTCGCGAGCGATTGGCCGAGGCAGGAGTGCGGGCCGGCGCCGAAGGCCAGATGCGGATTGGGCCGGCGGTCCAGGACCATCTCGCCGGCGTCGGCGAACGCGCACGGGTCCCGGTTCGCCGCGCCCAGGCTGGTGATCACGGTGCTGCCCGCCGGGATCGCCCGGTCGCCGACCGGGAACTCCTCGGAGACATAGCGCGGGACGCCGAAGCCCGGGTTGGCGTCGAAGCGGAGCGCTTCGTCGACCGCGCTCGGGATCATCGACCGGTCGGCGAGCAGGCGTTCCCAGCGGGAGCGGTCGGCCAGCAGCATTGCCACCATCTTGCCGATCATGTTGGCGGTGGTCTCGTGGCCGGCCACCAGCAGGCCCTGCGCGGTCGCCACCAGCTCGGCCTCGGTCAGGCGGCCGTCCTGGCTGTCCACCACGGCCGCGAGCTCGCTGAGCAGGTCGTCGCCCGGCGTCTCGTGCTTGACTCGTACGTGGGCCACCATGAACTCCTCGAACTCGCCGGCGGCGGCGTCCAGCTCGTCCTGCTGGTACCGGGTGAGGTTGAGCATGGCGTCGGACCAGTGCGCGAACCGGTCGCGGTAGCCGGCCGGGACGCCTAGCAGATCGCAAATGACGAAGACGGGCAGCGGGAAGCCGAGCCCGGATGTCAAGTCGGCCGGCGGGCCGGCGGCCACCATGGCGTCGATCAGCTCGTTCGCGATCCGCTCGATCTCCGGGCGCATGCCGTTGACCCGCTTGGCGGTGAACGACCGGCTCATCATCCGCCGCCATCGCAGGTGCCCCTCGCCGCTGGTGAACGACACGGAGGCGCCGGGGTCGTTGAACACGCCGCCGCTGTCCGAATCGGCGATCCGCCCGGCATCGGGCTTGTCCAGGTGGTGGGTGAAGCGTGGGTCGGCGAGCAGGCCGCGGACGTCGTCGTACCGGGTGAGTAGGAGGGCCTCGTCTCCGCTGGCCAGCCGGATGCGGGAGACGGGGCACTCGCCCTGCAGTTGCGCCCATTCGGGTGGCGGCTCAAGAGCCGCCGGCTGGGCGAACGGGTAGTTCGGGGCGTCGGTCATCGTTCCTCCAAACCTCACAGTTGCGGCCGGTGCCAGCGCAGCCAGGCGGCCTGGCCGCCGTCGACGAGCAGGTCGGTGCCGGTGATGTAGAGCGAGTCGGGGCCGGTCAGGAAGGCGACCGCCTCGGCGATCTCGCCAGGCGTTCCGGTACGGCCGATGCCGCACGCCCGCAGGGTGCGCATCATGTGCCCGCCGACCGGCGATTCGGCCTCGGCCCGGCTCATCGCGGTGGCGATGACGCCCGGACTGACGGTGTTGATCCGGGCTCCGCGCCCGTTGAAGGCCGGCGCCGCCGCCTGCACGCGCACCTGGTTGACGCGCTTGGCGAGGATGTAGGCGGCGATCGGGTCGGTGACCGCGTTGACCGTGTCGAGGGCGAGCAGGTCGCGGGTGGGCGCGGTGGCGAGTTGCCGCTCCTGCTCGGGGGTGAGGATGGCGTGGTGCCCCGCCACGCTGGCGACGCACACCAGGGCAGTGCCGTGCGTGGCGACCGGTTCGAAGGCGTCGATGACGTGTGCCGTGCCGACGAGGTCGACCCGCATGATCTGCTCGACGGTCGAGGTGGCCCGCGGAGACCCCGGCAGTGTGCACGACGGCAGCGAGGCGGCCTTGTGCCGAGGCGGCCTTGGCCAGATCGGTCACGGCGACAGGATCCGAGACGTCGGTGAGGTGCCCGCGGGCGTCGTACCCGCCGGCATGAAGGGCGGCGACGGCGCTGTCGAGGGCATCGCGGACGGCGTCGGCGATGATGACGGCCCGGCCGCTGCCGATCCGGCGCGCGACGGCGAGTCCCATCCCGCCCGCGCCGGTCACCACGATCACGTCCGGGCCGGTCATGACGGCACTCCTTCGCCGACGGCGGACGGGGCGCCATTGGCGATGGCCGTACGCCAGGCGCGGAGGGTCTTGGGCGGCATACCGGCGGCCAGCACGCCGACCAGCCGGCCGGCCCGGCGGTACGCGGCGAGGAAGCGGCGCTCGGCGAGGTCGCCCTCGACGATCGCGACGGTGTCGTGGCCACGCAGGTGGCCGTACGCGTGGATCTTCAGGTCGTACTGGTCGGACCAGAAGTACGGAACCGGCGCGAACGGCCGGGCGGCGCCGAGAAGGTTGCGAGCGGCGGCCATGCCCTGCTCGGCGGCGTTGGTGCGGTGCTCGATCCGCATGGACTCGCCGAACAGCGGGTTGAACCAGCGCGCAACGTCGCCGGCGGCGTACACGCCGGGCGCGGCCGCGCAGTACTGGTCGCAGCGCACTCCGTCGTCGAGCGTCAGGCCGCTGCCGTCGAGCCACTCGGTGTTGGGCCGGGAACCGATGGCGACCAGCACCTCGTCGGCCTCGACCAGCTCGCCGCCGGCCAGCCGGACGCCGCCGTCGGCCACCGCCGAGACCGCGACGCCGGTGCGTACGTCCACGCCGTGCGCCCGGTGCAGGTCCGAGATCATCTGGCCCACATCGACGCCGGCCGCGTGGGCGAGCGGCACCGGCGCCGGCTCGAGCAGGACGACGACGCAGCCCAGCCCGCGGGCCACGGCGGCGGCCTCGGCGCCCAGGAACCCGGCGCCGACGACCGCCAGGCGTTTGCCGGGACGAAGCCGGTCGCGCAGGGCGAGCGCCTGACCGACCGTACGAAGCACGTGCGCGCCCGGGCCGGAAAGCCGCCGGGGCCGCACTCCGGTCGCGATGATCAGCCCGTCGTAGTCCAGCGCCTCGCCGTCGGCCAGCCGCACCCGCTGGGCGCCCGGGTCCAGCCCGGCGGCCGTCGCGCCGAGCCGGAGATCCAGGCGCAGTGCGGCCAGCTGATCGGGCGTACGCAGCGCCAGCCGGACCGGGTCCCATTGGGCGGCCAGGATCTGTTTGGACAGGGGCGGCCGATCGTACGGCGCATGGGTCTCCTCGCCGACCAGCGTGAGTGTGCCGTCGAAGCCCTCGCGGCGCAGGGTTTCGACAGCGGCGAGGCCGGCGGCCGAGGCGCCTACGACGACGATCCGGTTCACTCGCCGACCAGCCGGATCGCCGCGGCGGGGCAGACGGCCGCCGCCTCGCGCACCGCGTCCTGGTGCTCGGGGCCGGGGGCCGGCTCCAGCACGATCGCGACGCCGTCCTCGTCCCGCTGGTCGAACACGTCCGGGGCAACCATGGCGCACTGGCCCGCCGCGACGCACTTGGGTTCGTCGAATTCGATCCGCATGTCAGCTCCTTACCAGGTGACCGGCAGCGACTTGAGGCCGTAGGCGACGCCTTCCATCGCGAACGGCACCTCCTCGAACGGCACGGCCAGCGCGAGGGTGGGTATCCGGCGGTAGAGGGTGCCGTAGACGACCTGGAGTTCGACGCGGGCGAGGGACTGGCCGAGGCACTGGTGCGCGCCGTAGCCGAAGGCGTGGTGCTGGCGGGCGGGCCGGGTCAGGTCGAGCCGGTCCGGCTCGGGGAACTCGCTCTCGTCGTAGTTCGCCCCGGCGAGCTCGAAGATCACCCCGTCGCCGGCCCGGATGGTCTTGCCGTGCAGCTCGATGTCCTCGTCGGCGATGCGCCGGATGCCGCTGTGCACGATGGTCAGGTAGCGCAGCAGTTCCTCGACCGCGTTCGCCACGAAGCGGGGGTCGTCACCGCGCTCGCGCAGCAGGGCGAGCTGGCCGGGGTTCCGCAGCAGCGCGAGGGTGCCCAGCGAGATCATGCTGGCGCTGGTCTCGTGCCCGGCGATCAGGATGGCGCTGGACATGCTCAGCGCCTCGGCAGAGGTCATCTCACCGGCCTTGACCTTGCCGGCCATCTCGGACATGACGTCGTCGCCGGGCGCGGCCATCTTCTCGGCGAACAGGCCGGCCAGGTAGCCGCCGAGCTGCCGGCCTGCCGCCGCGGCCTGCTCCGGCGTGGAGTCGTGGCTGATCAGCACGTGGCTGGTGGTCTGGAACAATTCGCGATCCTCGTACGGCGCGCCGAGGATCTCGGTGATCACCATGGTCGGCACCGGCAGCCCGATCGCCCGCATCAGATCGGCGGGGCGGGGGCCGGCGAGCATGTCGTCGATCAGCCCGTCGAGGACCTGCTGGATGCGCGGCCGCAACGCCTCCACCCGCTTGACCATGAAAGGCGCGTTGACCGTACGCCGCAGCCTGGTGTGCTCCGGCGGATCGGTGTTGGTGATCAGTTGCGGGTGATGCGGCGCGCCGGCCGCCCGGGCGCGGGTCATGTGCGGATAGCCAGGGCGTTTCTCGTCGATGCTCAGCCGCGGGTCGTTGAGCAAGGCGCGCTGGTCGGCGTGCCGGGTGATGAACCACGGGGTGCTGCCGTCCCAGATCCGCACCTGCCCGATCGATTCCGCGCGAGTCCTCGTGCGTACCGCGGGCGCAGGGGCGAACGGGCAGCTCGCCTCGCGTTTCATGGGGTAGTCGGGAACGGTCTCAGACACGGTTCTCCTTGTATTCCGGCAGAGCGGACATCGATGGGAACCATGCAAACAGGGCCGCCTGACGCGACCCGGACGCGAACCTGACCGGACCCTGACGTGACCTGTGTCACGATGCGAGCGAATAACCGAAGCCGCGCCGGGTCTGGATCCGCGCCGGACCGATCTCGCCGAGCTTCTGCCGCAACCGGGACATCAGCCGCTCGACGGCGTTGACCTCGCGAGCCTCGTCCCAGACCTCCCAGGCGAGTTGTTCCTTGGACAGCACCCGCCCGGCGTTGCGCAGCAGATGCCGCAGCAGCCGGTATTCCGCCGCGGTCAACGCCAGCGGCTGGTCACCGCGCCACGCCTGGCAGGATTCCTCGTCGAGCGCCAGGTCCGCGTACCGCAGCACGCGGCCATCGCCGCGCAGCAATACCCGCACGCGGGCCACCAGCTCAGCGAGCCGGCACGGCTTGGTGACGTAATCCTCGACCTCGGTACCCAGCTCGGGGATGAGCGCCTCCAGTGAGTCGCAGGAGGTCACGCAGAGGATGGGCGGGCGGCGGTCCAGGCTGGGCCGATTGCGGGCCAGGTATTCCAGGTCGGGAATGTCGACGTCGACGATGATCAGGTCGACCGGCGAACCGCGCAGCACGGTCATTGCGTCGGCGCCGGTGTGCACCGGCTCGACCAGGTAACCCGCCGAGCCGAGCCGCTCGACCAGGAGGTCGCGCAGTCCGGCATCCGGCACAGCGGCCAGCAACCGGCGAGAATATCCGCCCACCCGGCCAGTGTAGACAGTCAATCCTCTCGATCTGTTGAGATCGGACCACCGTCCGGGAACGCGGTCGGCCTCGAGATGGCGAACCCGGCACCCAGCAGGGCGTCGGTAAGTACTAGACAATCGGTACGGTGACTGTGGTCAGGATCAGGCCGCGGGCGATCAGGTAGCGGCCGCGTAGCTCGGTGAGTGGTGGTTCGCCGTCCAGGCGGGTGCCGTCCACCAGCAGGTGGCCGGTGAAGGTCCGGGTGGCCGGGTTGATGGCCAGCCGCACCTCGTCGAAGCCCAGCCAGCGGGCGCACAGCGGATACCAGGCCTTGTAGATGGACTCCTTGGCGCTGAACAGCAGCCGGCCCCAGTGCACCGCGGGATCGGCCAGCCCGGCGAGTTCGCCGGGGACCGTCACCGTCGCCTCGACGCCGTCGGGGAGGGGCTCGTGTGGTTCGGCGTCGATGCCGAGGGCGGCCATGTCGGCGCGGCGGGCGACGGCCGCGGCCCGGTAGCCGGCGCAGTGGGTGATGCTGCCGATCACGCCGGGCGGCCACAGCGGGTCCCGGGACTCGCCGCGCCGGATCGGGGCCGGGGGCACGCCCAGTTGCTCGAGTGCCTCGCGGGCGCAGCGCCGGCCGGTGACGAACTCGCGGCGGCGGCCCGGCACCGCGGTGGCGACCAGGTCCTCCTCGCCCGGGAACACCGGCTCGCCGGGAAGGTCGGCGAACGCCTCGACGCCGACGGCGGCCGGCGGGAGCAAACTCTCGATCACCGCGACAATGCTGCCATCGATCGGGAAGTAGGCTCCCGATCGGGGGGTGAGGTGACTTGGACGTCCGACGCGACTGGCAACCGCCCCGGCCGGCCGGGCGGCGCCGCGCCGATCACACCGCGATCGTGGATTGCGACCTGTTCGTCGACGGGGTCGCGGTGGACAGCCCGGGGCCGGCCGCCGATCTGGCCGGGCTCTACGCGCAGGCCCGGGAGCGGGAGGGCGCCTTCATGTGGCTCGACCTGCACGAGCCGACCCAGGCCGCGCTCAGCCGGGTGGCCGAGGTGTTCGGCCTGCACCCGCTGCCGATCGAGGACGTGCTGCACCGCGAGCAGCGGGTGAAGATCGAGCGGTACGACGAGGTCGTGTTCCTGGTCGTCCGCGCCGCCCAGTACGTCGAGCACGAGCAGCTGACCACCACCAGCGAGATCGTCAGCACCGGCTTCGTCCGCATCTTCGCCGGCCCGCGTTTCGTGCTCACCATGAGCCAGGGCACCGTCATGGAGCTCGGCTCGCTGCGGAGCGACCTGGGCTCCGACCCGATGACGCTGACCCAGGGGCCGTGGGCCGTGGTGCACGCGATCCTGGACCGCATCGTCGACGGCTATGTCGACATCGCGGCCGAGATGCAGACCGACGTCGACGAGGCGGAGGCCGCCGTCTTCGCGGCCGGGACGCCGGTCACGGTCGAGCAGATCTACCAGCTCAAGCGTCAGCTGATGAAGTTCAAGGCGGCCGTGCTCCCGCTGCAGCGGCCGCTGGCGATCCTGTCCGGCCGGCAGTTCCTGCCCCGGGAGATCCGCCGCTACTTCGGCGACGTCGCCGACCAGCACGCGACCGCCGTGGAGCAGGTCATGCTCCTCGACGACGTGCTCAACGCCCTCCTGCAGGCCCGCCTCACCCAGGTGTCGGTCGACCAGAACGACGACATGCGCAAGATCGCCTCCTGGGCGGCCATCGCCGCGCTGGTGACCTCGATCGCCGGCATCTACGGGATGAACTTCGTCGACATGCCGGAGCTGCACTGGCGGTACGGCTACCCGGCCGTCCTGCTGTTCATGCTGGTCAGCGCCGGCGTCCTCTACTGGGTGCTGCGCCGCGTGAAGTGGCTGTAGTGACGCACCTCCCGTGTGTCGGTGGACACGAATTCGACATACGGCCGTCACCCGCCGTTTTCCTCGCGTAACTTTGAACGCTGCCCCGGGCGGCTGACCCTCACGCGCCTGGCCGACGTTGACCGTGAGGTTAGGGATGGTGCTCGCCCGGTGACCGTGACGACCGATCTGCAAATGATCGACTTTTCCGCGATTGCCGACGCGCCGCCCGCTCCGGCGCTCTTCCGTTCGACAGCGGCGCCGGACCGCCGCACGCTGGCCGACGTCCTCGACGCGACCGTGCGGGCCCATCCGGCCGCCCGCGCCCTCGACACCGGCGCCACCCAGTTGACCTATCGCGAGCTGGCCGACGAGGTCGAGGCGCTGCGCGCGCTGCTGGCCGAGCAGGGGATCGGCCGCGGCGACCGGGTCGGCGTCCGGGTCTCCTCCGGTACGGCTGACCTGTACCTGGCGATCCTCGGCGTGCTGGCGGCCGGCGCGGCGTATGTCCCGGTGGACGCCGACGACCCCGAGGAGCGCGCCGAGCTGGTCTTCGGCGAGGCGGACGTCTGCGCCGTCATCGGCGACGGGCTGAGCGTGACGCTCCGGCGTACGCCCGCGGGAAACCCCGGACGGCCCGGACCGGACGACGACGCCTGGATCATCTTCACCTCCGGGTCCACCGGTACGCCGAAAGGCGTGGCCGTGTCGCACGGCGCCGCGGCCGCCTTCGTCGACGCCGAGGCGCAGCTGTTCCTGGCCGAGGAGAACCCGCTCGGCCCGCGCGACCGCGTCCTGGCCGGGCTGTCGGTGGCCTTCGACGCCTCCTGCGAGGAGATGTGGCTCGCCTGGCGGCACGGCGCCTGCCTGGTGCCGGCCGAGCGGGCGCTGGTACGCAGCGGCGTCGACCTGGGTCCGTGGCTGGTCGAGCGGCGGATCACGGTCGTGTCGACGGTGCCGACGCTGGCCGCGCTGTGGCCGGTGGAGGCGCTCGACGACGTCCGCCTGCTGATCTTCGGCGGCGAGGCGTGCCCGCCCGAGCTGGCCGAGCGGCTGGCCGTCGAGGGTCGCGAGGTGTGGAACACGTACGGTCCCACCGAGGCGACCGTGGTCGCCTGCGCGGCCCGGATGACCGGCGAGGGGCCGGTGCGGATCGGGCTGCCGCTGGCCGGCTGGGAGCTGGCCGTGGTCGACCCGGCCGGCGTTCCGGTGGCGATGGGCGAGAGCGGCGAGCTGGTCATCGGCGGGGTCGGCCTGGCCCGTTACCTGGATGCCGCGAAGGACGCCGAGAAGTTCGCGCCGCTGGAGTCGCTGGGCTGGCAGCGGGCGTACCGCAGCGGCGACATCGTGCGCGCCGAGCCCGAGGGGCTGCTGTTCCTGGGGCGCGGCGACGAGCAGGTGAAGCTCGGCGGGCGCCGGATCGAGCTGGGCGAGGTGGATGCCGCGCTGCAGGCGCTGCCCGGGGTCGCCGGGGCGGCCGCCGCGGTGAAGCGGACCGCCGCGGGCAACCAGCTGCTGGTGGGCTATGTCGTACCCACCGAAGATTTTGATCTTGCGGCGGCCAAGCTGCGCGTTCGCGAGCAGCTGCCGGCCGCGCTCGTCCCGCTGCTGGCCGAGGTCGAGACGCTGCCGACCCGGACCTCCGGGAAGGTGGACCGGGCCGCGCTGCCGTGGCCGCTCACTTCCGGCGGCGGCGATGCCGCCGAGCTGACGGCGACCGAGGAGTGGCTCGCCGGCGGCTGGGAGCAAATTCTGGGCGTACGCCCGGAGGCCGCCGACGCCGATTTCTTCAGCAACGGCGGCAGCAGCCTGGGCGCCGCCCAGCTGGTGGCCTGGATCCGCCGGACGCACCCGCAGGTGTCGGTGGCCGGCGTCTACCAGAACCCCCGGCTCTCGCAGATGGCGGCGGTGCTCGACGCGCTGGACACGACGGCGACCGTCCGCCGCGAGGTGCGGCCCACTCCCCGGCGGGCCGGGCTGTTCCAGGCGCTGCTGATGCTGCCGATGCTGGCGCTGGTCGGGCTGCGCTGGGTCACCGTGCTGGCCGCGCTGGGTAACCTGCTGCTGCCCTGGGCGCCGCGGGTCTCCTGGTGGTGGATCGCGGCCGGCGGGGTGCTGCTGTTCAGCCCGCCCGGCAGGATCGCGGTGGCGGCCGGCGGGGCGCGGCTGCTGCTGCGCGGCGTGGGCCCGGGCAACTATCCCCGGGGCGGCGGCGTCCACCTGCGGTTGTGGGCGGCCGAGCGGCTCGCCGAGCTGACCGGCGCGTCCGGCGTGACCGGCGCGGCCTGGATGATCACGTACGCGAAGGCGCTCGGCGCGACCATCGCCCAGGACGTCGACCTGCACTCTGCGCCGCCGGTCACCGGCCTGCTGAAGCTGGGCCGCGGCGCCGCGGTCGAGCCCGAGGTGGACCTGTCCGGCTATTGGATCGACGGCGACGTCGTCCGGATCGGCAAGGTGCGGATCGGCGCGGGCAGCCGGGTCGGCGCCCGGAGCACGCTGATGCCGGGCGCCCGGATCGGCAAGGGCGCCGACATCGCGCCCGGCTCGACCGTCACCGGCGCGGTGCCGGCGCACCAGCGGTGGGCCGGTTCCCCGGCCGTGCGCGCCGCCAAGGGCGGCGCCGATTTCCCGGCCGAGCGGCCGATGCACCGCTCCCGGCTGTGGGTGGCCGGGTACAGCCTGACCGCCCAGTTGCTGGGGGTCCTGCCGGTGGCCGCGCTGGTCCCGGCGTTCGAGCTGCTGACCCGGCCGACGCTGGGCGCCTCCCTGCTGATGGTGCCCGCCGCGGCGGTCGCCTACTTCCTGACGTACGCGCTGATTGTCTTGGTTTTGGTTCGTCTGCTCGGTCTCGGCGTGCGCGAGGGCTTCCACCCGGTTCGCGGGCGGGTCGCGTGGCAGGTGTGGACGACCGAGCGCCTGATGGGGATGGCCCGGTTCGCGCTCTTCCCGATGTACGCCAGCCTGTTCACGCCGGTCTGGCTGCGGCTGCTCGGCGCCAAGGTGGGCCGCAACGTCGAGGCGTCGACGGTGCTCGCGCTGCCGGTCATGACCACGGTCGACGACGGGGCGTTCCTGGCCGACGACACGATGGTCGCCACCTACGAGCTGAGCCACGGCTGGCTGCGGGTGGCCCCGGCGCGGATCGGCAAGCAGGCGTTCCTCGGCAACTCGGGGATGGCGGCGCCCGGCCGCTCGGTGCCCAAGCGGGGGCTGGTCGGGGTGCTCTCGTCGGCGCCGCGCAAGGCGAAGAAGGGCTCGTCGTGGCTGGGCGCGCCGCCGATGCCGCTGCGCCGGACGGTCGGGGCGGCCGACGCGAGCCGCACGTACGACCCGCCGCTGCGCCTCAAGCTCGCCCGGGCCGCGATCGAGCTGTGCCGGATCGTCCCGGTGATGCTGGCCGGCGCGCTGGCGGTCCTCGTCCTCGGCGCGCTCGCGTGGGTCTGGCAGGCCGTCGGGGGCTGGGCCGCCGCGCTCGCCGCCGGGCCGGTGCTGCTGGTCGCGGCGATCGTCGCCGCGCTGCTCGCGACGGCCGCGAAGTGGCTGCTGGTGGGCCGCTTCCGGGTGACCGAGCACGCGCTGTGGACGTCGTTCGTGTGGCGCAACGAGCTGGCCGACACGTTCGTCGAGGTGCTCGCCGCGCCGTTGCTGTTCCGCTTCGCCAGCGGCACTCCCCTGCTGAACATGTGGCTGCGGACGCTGGGCGCGCGGATCGGCCGGGGCGCCTGGCTGGAGACCTTCTGGCTGCCGGAGTACGACCTGGTGCGGCTCGGCCCGGGCGCCACGGTCAACCGCGGTTGTGTTGTACAGACCCACCTGTTCCATGATCGGATCATGAGCATGGACGAGGTGACTCTGGACGCGGGCGCGACACTCGGCCCGCACGGGATCGTGCTGCCCGGCGCGAGCATCGGCGCGCGCACCACCGTAGGCCCCGGCTCGCTGGTGACCCGCGGCGACGCCGTGCCGTCGGACAGCCGGTGGCGCGGTAACCCCATCGCCAACTGGGCATGACCCCGGCCGGCGCCACGCCCGGCGCCGAGTTCTCGAGCGACTCCTATCTACCCGCCAGCGGCAACGGCGGGTACCGGGTGCTGCACTACGACCTGAACCTCGACTACCGGGTGCTGACCAACCGGCTGGCCGGCAAGGCGGTCATCACCGCCCGGGCCGGCCAGGCGTTGTCCCGCTTCAGCCTCGACCTCGGCGGTTTCCGGGTCCAGGAGGTCCGGGTCGACGGCCAGCCGGCCCGGTTCACCCGCCAGCCGGGCAAGCTGCGGATCAAACCGGAGCGGGCGATCGCGTACGGCAGCACTTTCAAGATCGAAATTAAGTACGCCGGGGTGCCGGCGCCGATCTCGGGGCGCTGGGGCGACATCGGCTGGGACGAGCTGACCGACGGGGCGCTGGTGGCCAGCCAGCCGAACGGGGCGTCGTCCTGGTTCCCGTGCAACGACCGGCCGGACGACAAGGCGACGTTCCTGGTCACGCTGACCACCGCGACGCCGTACACGGTGGTGGTCACCGGCGACCTGGTCTCCCGGCGCCGCGGGGCGGCCACCCGTACCTGGGTGTACGAGCGGAACGAGCCGACCTCGCCGTACCTGATGAGCGTGCAGATCGGCCGGTACGACGTGGTGGACCTGGCCGCCGGCGGGGTACGCCAGCGCGCCGCCGTGCCGCCCCGGCTGCGCGGGCTGCTGGCCCACGACTTCGGGCGGCAGGGCGAGATCATGACGACCCTGGAGGGGCTGTTCGGGCCGTACCCGTTCCGGGAGTACGTCGTGGTGGTCGCCGACGACAACCTGGACGACCCGATCGAGGCGCAGGGCATGGCCGTGTTCGGGCGCAACCACCTCGACGGCCGGCGCACCCACGAGCGGCTGGCCGCCCACGAGCTGGCCCACCAGTGGTTCGGCAACAGCCTCACGGTCGCCGACTGGCGGCACATCTGGCTCAACGAGGGCTTCGCCACGTACGCCGAATGGCTCTGGTCGGCGGCCTCCGGCGGCCCGTCGGCGGACGCCCACGCCGCCGAATGGCGCGCGCGGCTGGCGGCGCGCCCGGCCACCATCGTGATCAGCAACCCGGGGGTGGAACGCATGTTCGACCCGGCGGTCTACAAGCGGGGCGCGCTGACCCTGCACGCCCTGCGCACGAAGATCGGCGACCGCTCGTTCTTCGCGCTGGTGCGCTCGTGGGTCGCCGAGCATCAGCACGGGACGGTGACCACCGACCAGTTCCGGGCGCATGCCCGGCGCTTTGCCCGGGTGCCGGTCGACGACCTGCTCACCGCGTGGCTGGACCGCCCGGCGCTGCCCACGCTGCCCATCTTCGGCCTCTGAGTTGCGTCTTCGGTCCGGCCGGACCAGGATCGTAGGCGGTTGATGACCCAGCCGAGTCTCTACGAGGAGATGGCTGGTGCCCAAAATTCTTGACGAGCCCGTGCGGGCTGACGTGATCTCCTTGGTCGGCGAGCTGGACATGGTGACGGCCCCCGCATTGCGCTCACGGTTGATGGGTGCCGCGGCGACGAGCACGGCGCCCGTGATCGCGCTGGACCTGTCGCGGGTGAGTTTCCTCGATGCCCAGTGCGCCGGCATCATCGCGTCCGCCTGGGCCCGGGCCCGCGTCCGCGGCCAGGTGCTGCGGGTCGACGGGCTGCACGGCACGCCGAAGCGGGTCTTCGAGCTGCTCGGCCTGGCATCGTTGGCGGAGGGATCCGGGTGACCGGGGCAGGCGTCGTTGATGGCGGATCTGGGTAACTGACGCGGGCGAACGCCGCCGGCGGGACGATCCGTCCGCTCGGCCGGGCGTCGTTGATGGAGGGTCCGGGTGACCGAGGCGGACGAACGCGGCCGGCGGGCCGATCTGTGGGAGGCCGGCGCGGACGAGCGGGAACGGCTCGCCGACGAGCGGGAGCGGCTGGCCGACGAGCGCGAGGCGCTGGCGAACGAGCGGGAGCGGCTGGCCGATCGCGAGGAGCGCGCGCAGGACGAGCGGGAGGCCGCTCGAGCGGCGTCCGCCCTGGAGGCGGGTGCGGCGGAGGACGCGGCGGAGGCGGCCGCCACCGAGGCGGCGGTGCGCCGCGCCGAGGCCGCGGTGCGGCGGGCGGAGAACGAGCTCGAACGGGCCCGCGCGTCCGCCACCCGGTTGCGGGCCCGCGCCGCCCTGCGCGTCGCCCGTGGCGAGCGGGCCGCGAGCGCCCGGCAGGCCGCACGGATCGTGGACGCCGAGGAGTCCGCGTGGCTGGCGGACCGGCGCGATTTCGTCGCGGCCGAGCGCGACCACCAGGCGGACGAACGCGACGACCTCGCCGACCGCCGGGAGGAGAGCGCCGCCCGGCGCGAACGGCTGGCCGACGAGCGGGAGCGCGAGTTGCTCGACCGGGAGCAGCAGCTCAACCGGCTGCGCCCCGCGGCGCGGCGCCGGGCCGGCCGGGACCGGGCGGACGCGGAGGCGCATGCCGAGGGCGAGCGCCAGCGGGAGCGGGCCGCGGCCGGCCGGCGGGCCGCGGCCGAGGACCGGGCCCGCGCCGCCGCGGCGTGGGGTCCCCGGGCGTACGGGCCGATGCTGCTGGCCGCCTTCGCCCCGCTGGCCCGGCAGTTGTTCGCCGACGACAACCTGCCGGACGTCCTCGCTCAGGTGCTGAAGTTCACCGTCGGCGCGGTGGCCGGGTGCGACCGCGCGAGCGTCACGCTGCACCAGCACGGCCAGGTCGTCGGCACGGTGACCACCGACGCGGTCGCCGCCGAACTCGACGAGATCCAGTTCGCGACCGGCATCGGACCGGCGCCGGAGGCGATGGAGGGCGAGCAGCCGGTCTACGTGGCCGACCTGACCGCCGTGCCGCGCTGGCCGGTGCTGGCGGCGACCGCGGCCGAGGTGGGCGTGTCCAGCGCGCTGTGTTACGGCCTGTGCGTGCACCGGCCCGCCCAGTGGTCGGCGCTCGGCACGTTGACCCTCTACGGCGCGACCCCGGACGCGTTCAGCGACGACGACCACGAATTCGGCTCGATCCTGGCCGCGTACGTGGGCATCGCGGTGGCCATGGCGCGGCGCCGGAGCGAGGTCGAGCGCCGGGAGGCCGCCCTGCACCGGGCGCTGAGCACGCGCGACGTCATCGGTCAGGCCAAGGGTGTGCTGATGGAGCGCCAGCGGCTCTCCGCCGGCGACGCCTTCGACCTGCTGCGCCGGGTGTCGCAGCGGCTGAACCGCAAACTCGCCGACGTCGCCCGGCAACTGGCCGAGACCGGCGAGCTACCCACCTGAGAACGAAAACGACGGTCGATTCACCATTCTCAAGGTCCATTGAATGCGATCATTCGCCGACGTCTGCGACACTATGACCCTCGGATGCAGATTGGGGTCGTGAGTTGACGTGGAAACGATCGATTGCGGCCATCAATCCGCTTGGTTCGTGAAATGGCGTCCCCTGATCACGCCCCCGCGGAAGGCAACACCTGGCCCGACGTGACGATCGGAATCATCGCCGCGCTCCCCATCGAGGGAGCGGCCATGCGCACACTGATGACCAAGCCCCAGCCGGTCCGCGTGCGGGATGATCCGAACGAATACCGATTGGGTCATCTGGACAGCGCGGAAAACGGCCGCCCGCACCGCGTCGTGCTGGTCACCCTCGCCGAGGACAACACCCGGAACGCGGCCGCGACCTGCACCGACATGTTGCGCAGTTTTCCGCACATCCGATGCGTGATCATCGTGGGTATCGCGGGTGGCGTGCCGGCACCCCGGAATCCGCAGCGGCACCTCCGGCTCGGGGATCTCGTGGTCGCCCTCGACGGCATCGTCGACTATGGGCATGTCCGGGAGGTCCCGGGCGGCCCGGTGCAGCGCCGGGCGATCGGCGGCATCTCCATGGATCTCAAGCGCATCGCCCACCGCATTCAGGAGGACCAGATCCTCGGCACCACGCTGGACTGGACGCGGCTGCTGACCCCACCGGAGGACTATCCGATGGCGGTGTTCGCCCGTCCGCCCGACAGCAAGGACCGATTGCACCGCCACGGCCGGCTCGTCCCCCATCCGGACAGGCGACTCTCCGGCCATCCCGACGGCCTGCCGAAGGTGCATTTCGGTGCCGTGGGATCGGCCGACGTGCTGCTCAAGAGTGAGGCGACACGGGACCGACTGGCCGGCCAATACGAGGTGCTCGCCTTCGAGATGGAAACCGCGGGCGTGGCGGCCGGGGTGGCGAACCGCGGGGTCAACTGGTTCGTCGTCCGGGGAATTGTCGACTACTGCGACGAGTACAAGAACAACGACTGGCACCAGTACGGCTCCCTGGTCGCCGCCGGGGGTGTCCGGGGGATCCTCGCGCAGTGCCCGCCGTTCCGGGTGTGGCGGCTGGAACCGCACGGCGCCCGCAGTCTCTTGCCCGACCACGACATGGACCGCCTCCGCGAATTGCTGGAGCAGCCCTTCGACATCGACGGCCCGGGCATGTGGCAGCTGGCGGCCGGCGGGCGGATCCCGCTACCCGACGAGTCGGCGACCCTGAACGAGATGGCCGTCCGGCTCGCCGCCTTCAACGCCGGCCCGGACCACATTCCGCCCCTGGCGGCGTTCGTCGAGCAGGTGGCCGCCCGGTCGCCGCGGCGGGTGGCCGAACAGCTCCGGGAGTGGGCCGACCGGATGGCCCAGCGCATCGGGATCATCGGCCCGGTGCACGCCTACCGGCGCGCCGTCGAGGAGGGCCTGGAGCGCGAGGACGAGGCGACCGCCCGGCCGCCGCTCCGGCCGGGCCTGCTGATCCAGATCGAGCGCGAGGGCATCGGCGACGACAGTCTCGAGGTCCGCTACTGGATCCAGCGCCGGGCACGCCGCTGGGACCCGGAACCGAGCGACCCGCGGCCGACCACCTTCCGCGAGCTGGAGCGGGTGCTGGAGGCGGCGATCCGGCACGCCGAGTCGACCTGGCGCGACGTCGGGACCGAGCCGGTGGAGATCGAGTTGCTGCTCCCCGCCGACCTGCTGCACCTGGCCGTCGAGTGGTGGCACACCGAGTTGGACGGGCCGGCGTCCTTCCCGCTCTGCCTCGACTACCGGGTCGTGGTCCGCAGTCTCGACCGGATGCGGCAATCCCACCGCCACCGCGTGTGGAACCAGCGCTGGCACTCGCTCTGGCGGGAACCGTCGCGGCACCGCGTGCACTGGGGCCGGCCGGATCCGGATGCCGCCGGTCTCGGCCCCTGGGCGGCCCGGCTGCGGGAGGACCACGATCTCACCACCGTCGTCCTGGGCAGCTCGCCGGAGGACGAGTCGGGCAGCCAGGAACTCCGGTCGGCGCTGGACGCGGGCATCCCGGTGATCCTGTGGGACCACCGCCGCGGCACCGCCGGCCCGGAGATGGAGGCCATGCTGCGAAGGCTCACCGGGGAGCCGCCGGAGACGCTCGTCCACCGCGTCCACCAGGAACGGCGGCGGGTGTGCCTGCTCGCCCCGGAGGAACAGGCCGATGACCCCGGCCGGCACCTCGCGGTGCTCTGGGACGACCCGGACCGGAACGTCTACGACTCGGGGGCGCAGCCATGACAACCGGAAAGCAGACACCCGCGTGGTGGTTCTACCGCGGCGACGGTATCCCGGCCACGGAGGAGAACCGCCTGCGCCTGCCCGACCCGCCGACCTGGCGGGCGTTCGACGGGGAGCCGATCCAGCCGCCACCGCCGGAGCTGGACGAGGACATGACCCGCAAGCTCGGCCGCTTCGACACGTTGCCGGCGCGCCGCGCCGAGCCGGACGAGGGCGACATGGTCAACGCGGCGCTCTGGGTGCGCCGTCCGCTGCTGGTCACCGGGAGCCCGGGCACCGGAAAGTCGGCCATCGCCTTCCGGATCGCCCGGGAGCTGCGGCTGGGCCGGGTCCTGGAATGGTCGATCACCAGCCGGACCACCCTGCGTTCGGGCCTCTACGAATACGATGCGATCGGCCGGGCCCAGGACAACCGGGCCCAGGACAGCCGGGCCGGCTCCGCCGCCCCGGCGAGCATCGGCGACTTCGTCCGGCTGGGACCGCTGGGCACCGCGCTCCTGGCGTACGAACGTCCGCGGGTGCTCCTGATCGACGAGCTGGACAAGAGCGACATCGACCTGCCGAACGACCTGCTGCACATCATGGAGAACGGCCACTACCTCGTGCCGGAGCTGGTCCGGGTGAGCAGCCGGGAACCGCAGGCCGAGGTGTACACGGACGACCCGGACCGGCGGGCCGTGGTCCGGGACGGCCGGGTGCACTGCCGGGCCTTCCCGATCGTGGTGATCACCAGCAACGGCGAGCGGGACTTCCCACCGGCGTTCCTGCGCCGCTGCCTGCTGTTGAACCTGCCGCTGCCGGGCGCCGACGACCTCGCCGCCATGATCCGGGCGCAGTTGCCGTTCCTCGAGGACGGCCAGCACCAGCTGATCACCGACTTCCTGGCCCGCCCGGCCGACGACTCGCTCGCCCGCGATCAGTTGCTCAACGCGGTGTTCCTGACCGCCTCGGGGATCTACGCCCAGGACCGCGAGGCCTGGCAGCGGCTGGTCACCAGCATCTGGCATTCGCTGGCCCTGGAGAGATAGGCCATGAGCGGCGCCGACCTGGAGCACTCCGGCCAGCCGCCGGAGAGCTCGCAGCCGGACGCCGTTCAGATCCTCGACGCGGTCTGGCTCGCGGCGGTGACGCGGGAGGACGGCGAACCGGCCGCGACCACCGAACCCCGCGGCGGGACGGCGGCCACCGGACCGGAACGGGCGGGCGACCGGGCGACCGTGCCGGCGGCGCCCACCGGCGGCGCCCCGCCACCGTCGGTCCCGGTGGACGACCGGGGCGGCGTGGCCGGCGGCCTGGTCCGCCACGCCACGGAGATGCCCGGCCTCGCCGAGAACGCGCTGTTCGGCTCGTTGCCGTCGGGTCGCCGGCTCGCCCGCGCGCTGCATCCGTTCAAACGGCGGATCCGGTCGAGCACCGAGACGGAGCTGGACGAGGACGCCACCGCGGAATGGGCCGCGGACACTGGCGTGTGGCTGCCCCGGTACCGCTCGGCCCAGGAGCGATGGCTGGGCGTCACCCTTCTCGTCGACGGCGGCGCGTCGATGGCGGTGTGGCGCCCGGCCCTGACCGCGTTCCGGCTCCTGCTGGAGCGGCACAGCGCGTTCCGGACGGTACGCGCCTTCCAGCTGTGCGCCGACGACGCGGGGCTGCCCCGCGTCCACGCTCCCCACGGCGGTGTCCGCAGCCCGGCCGAGCTGCTCGACCCGTCGGGGCGGCAGATCTTCCTGGTGATCACGGATGGCCTCGGCGCGGTCTGGCGGCACCCGTCGATCGACGGGCTGCTCCGGACCTGGGGAAGCTCCGGCCCGCTCGCCCTGGTCAACCCGCTCCCGCAGCGGCACTGGCGGAGCGGCAACCTCATCCCGCGGCGCTGTCAACTGCGCCGGCCCCGGCCGGGTGCGGCCACCGGCGAGCTCCTCGTCCGCTACTCGGGGATGACCAGCGTCTTCGACCCGCCGGTCCGGCCCGGGTCGCTCGCGGTGCCGCTGATCGAGCTCAGCCCGCGATGGCTGAGCTGGTGGGCGCAGCTGGTGACCGGCCCGCCGGTCTGGACCGCCGCCACCGTGCACACGGTCGACCCGGGCACCCCGCCGGAGTGGGGCGATCCGGGGGACGAGCCCGCGCCCGAGGCCGCGGTGCAGGGCTTCCGGCGTACGGCGTCGTCGCAGGCCTTCCGGCTCGCCACCCTGTTGGCCGCCGCCCCGCTCGAACTGCCGCTGCTGCATCGGCTCCAGCGGCTGCTGCTGCCCGAATCGGAGACCCATCACCTCGCCGAGGTCCTGATCAGCCCCCTCGTCCGGCCGGCGAACGACGGCGGCACCGCCTTCGAGTTCGCCAAGGGCGTACGGGAGGAGTTGCTCTCCTGTGCCAGCCGGGACGACTCGGCCCGGGTGCTCCGGACCATCGCCGCCCATCGGCCGGTACCGGCCGGCACGCGGCTGACCCAGGTGATCGAGGCACCGCACAGCGCGCCCGAGCCGCGGGTCACCTCGGACACCATCGCGATGGATCGCATCGAACTCGTCGTCCTCGACGCCCTGTCCGGACCGTACGTCATCCACGCACGGCGGCTGCGCGAGGCGATCGACGCTTACGACAGGCGAACCGGTCAGCCTGCCGAAGTCCCAGCAACCGAGGACCGTGCCATCCCCAGCACGGACGTCGTGGAAGGCGGTGATCCCGTGCCCGCACAGCCGGATCCGGAGCGCTGGGAAAGCGCGATCGACGAACCTTCGTTCCCCATTCACGACGACTTCGGCCTGTCCAGCGCCCTGCTGCCGGACGAACGGCCACTGACCCTCCAGGAGATCGTCGGCGGGCAGAGCCCGGAACAGGCCCCGGAGGTCTGGGGCAACGTCCCGCCGCGCAATCCCGTGTTCACCGGGCGGCGGGCGCTGCTGGAACAGCTCGAGACCCGGCTGCGAACGCAGAACGTCGCGGCCGTGCTCCCCCAGGCCCTGCACGGCGAGGGCGGCGTGGGAAAGTCGCAGATCGCTATCGAGTACGCCTATCGCCACCGCGGCGAATACGACGTGATCTGGTGGGTCCCCTCGGAACGGCCGGCGCAAATTCTCGCCTCGCTGATCGAACTCGGCAACCGTCTCGGTCTGGAGGTCGGTAACGAGGTCATCTCCGCGGTGCCGAAGGTCCGGGATGCGCTACGCGCCGGAACGCCCTGGGGCAACTGGCTTCTGGTTTTCGACAACGCCGAGAATCCGGAGACCGTCCGCGACTACTTCCCGGAGGAGGGCACCGGCAAGGTCCTGATCACCTCGCGGAACCAGAGGTGGAACGAGATCGCGGAGTCGCTGGAGGTGGACGTCTTCTCCCGGGCGGAGAGCGTACGCCTGCTCAAGCGCCGGAATCGGGACCTCCCGGAGGCCGACGCCGACCGCCTCGCCACCGCGCTCGGCGACCTGCCGCTGGCGATCGAACACGCCTCGGCCTGGCTGCACGAGACCGGCATGGCGGTCGGCGAGTATCTCGAATTGATCCGGGAGAAGCAGGAGCAGCTGTCCGAACTCGATCTGGCCCCCGGGTACGAGGTGCCGGTCGCGGCGGCGGCCAACGTCGCCCTGGACCGGCTGGCCGGCGAGAGCCCGGCCGCGCTGCAACTGCTCCAGGTCTGCTCGTTCTTCGCCCCCGAGCCGATCAGCCGCGACCTCTTCGAGGGGGTCCGGGGCGCCATGGGCGCGCCCGAACTCGACGAGGCGTTGAAGAACCCGAGCCGGCTCAACCAGGCGATCCGCGAGATCCAGAACTACGTGCTGGCCCGGGTCGACCATCGCGGCAACACCCTTCAGCTGCATCGGCTCGTACAGAAGGTGCTGCAGGACAGCATCGACAACGACCGACGGTCCCTGATGGAGCACGGCGCGCACATTCTGCTCACCGGCGTCAAGCTCGGCGCCCCGGAGGACTCCCAGCAGTGGCTGCGATACCAGGCGCTGGCGTCCCACCTGATCGCCTCCCGCGCCTGGGCCTGCGAGGACGACTGGGCCCGGGACGTGGTGATCAACCTGGTCAAGTTCTACTACTACTGGGGCGACTACCGAACCGGGCACGACCTGGCCCAGCAGGTCGTCGACGACTGGCGGGTCCGGCTCGGCACCGACCATCCGCAGACGCTCACGGCGGCCAAGCTCCTCGGCTACTACTGGTCCCTGCTGGGCAGGTTCGACGAGGCCGCGGCCATTCAGCAGCAGACCCTCCAGCTCTACCTCCGGACGCTCGGACCGGAGGACGAGGGAACCATCGACGCGATGAGCATGGTCGCCTACGCCCGGCGGGTCGCCGGACAGTTCGTCGACGCCCGCGAGCTCGATCTCGGAGCATTCCGCACCGCCCGCAACCGCCTCGGCGAGAACGATCCGAACACGCTGGTGGCGGCGCACAACCTCGGCGTCAGCCTACGACTGACCGGTGAGTTCCGGGTCGCCCGCCAACTCGACGCGGACACCTACCGGCGACGTCTCGCCGTACTCGGCCACGACCACCCGGAGACGCTCCGGACGCTGAACAACCTGACCATCGACGAACGCGAGTGCGGCGAGTACATCCGCTCGCGCCGGATGGTGGAGGACAACTACAACCGGTACGTACGGCTGTTCGGCCAGGCGCATCAGGAGACGATCCAGATCGCCCGGAACCTGGCCGTGGCCCGGCGCCGTGCCGGTGACCACGAAGGCGCCTACAAGTTGGCCGAGGACACGATGAACCGCTTCCGCGACCGGTTCGGCGCGACCCACCCGCACACCATCGCGGCGGCGCTGAACTTCGCGGTCGACCTGCGGGAGTCGGACGACCTGCCGCGGGCGCGGGAACTCGCGGAACAGACCTCGAACGACTACCGGGAAACGCTGGGCGAGGACCATCCCTACACCCTGTACGCCCGGACGAATCTGGGCATCGTGCTGCGTCTGCTGGGCCAGGCGGAGCGTTCCGAGGAGCACAACCGGGCCGCCTGGGAGGGGCTGCACGACAAGCTCGGCGAGAAACACATTCTCACCCTGACCTGCGGCATCAACCTGGCGAGCGACCTGTCCGCACAGGGCCGGCACCGGGAGGCATACGACCTGGACAGCCGGCTGCTCGACCTCTGCCGGGAGCTGATCGGCCGGGACCATCCGTCCACACTGGCGTGCTCGCTGAACTACGCCTTCGACCTCACCGCGGTCGGCCGGACGGACGAGGGCGCGGCGTTGTTCGCCGAGACGGTCGCCGCCTACGGCCGGGTGCTCGGCAACGAACACCCGGCGATCCGCGCCGCGAACGCGCGCCAGCGCGCCAACTGCGACGTCGACCCGATGCCCTTCTGACGGGTGTCTAACGCAGGGCCGGCGCGAGCCAGCGGGCCAGTTCGGCCGGTGGGTGCGACGGCCGCGCGGCGTGGAGGGCACGCACCAGGTCGGGGCGCCGGCTGAGCACCTCGGCGGCCGGTCGGTCGCCCTCGGCGTCGAGGCTCATGGCCAGGCCGGCCCAGGCCCGGGCCTCGTCGTCGGACACGTGCGCCGGTGTGGGCGGGCCGGGCCGGCTCAGCACCGCGGCGAACGCCTCCCGTGCCGCCGCCGGGTCGTTCGCCAGCAAGGCGTTCTCGCCCACGGTTATCGGGTCCGCGTCGCCGGCCCGGGGGGCGCCGTCGGCGACCGCACGGCGGCGGGCGGCGTTCGGGATGCGTTGCCGCCAGCGCAGCCCGGGGTGCGGGCTCAGCACGGCCGGTTCCAGCTCGCCGGGAGCCGCCGGGTCGCGGTCCGCGAGGGACGCGGCGAGGGCGGCGACCTCCGCCGCGCGCGGACGGAAATGCCGCAGGCGCCAGCCGATCCGATGGCTGTCCGCGGTGATCCGGGCGAGCCGGTCGATCGCCGCCGCCACGGTCGCCGTGGGCGTCGCCTGCCACTCGTCGACCTGATCCCGGAGTCCCTCGAGCAGTTCGCGCCCGGCCGGGGTGAGCCCGGTGGCGGCCAGCCCGATCTGGACGGACTCGGCGGTCTGCCGCAGGGCGTACGCGTACTCGAACGCGGCGATCTTCCGGTCCCGGCCGTGCACCTTCTCGAGCCGGGTCCGCCAGAATCGCGCTATGCCGAAGAAGGCGTAGATGCCCTGGAGCAGCCCGGCGAGCGGCCTGGGGTCATCCCGCCACGGCGCATAGTAGAGCGTGCCGTCGTCGGGCTCGGTGAGGCCGATCAGGTGGAGCAGCGCCCCGAGCTTTATATGTTGAAATTCATGAATAAGTGAGACGGCCATGACGGCCGCGTCCGGCGGCTCGGAGACCATCACGCCGCCGAAGGCCTCGCCGTTGGACGCGCTCCGGGTGTCCCAGCCCGGCAGGGGATCGAGCGGGACGATGGCCGTGATGCCACCGGCCATGACCTCAGCGTCCGCCGGGTAGTCGCGGCACAGCAGAGCCCAGGCGTCGGCGAGGAGGCGCCGCCATCGGGCGAACGATTCCGGGTCCAGCCGGGCCGGCGGAATCGGAGCACCGAGATCGCGCAGGGGGTCGAGATCGTCCAGCCAGACCGAGAGCCGGGGCTCGTCGCCCACCTCGACGCGGCGCAGCCCCCACCATTGCGGCTCCCCGCCGCGGTGGACCGAATCGGACCCGTCGGCCGGAACGAGTAGGTGCTGGTCGCCGTCGTGGAAGCGGAGGCGGCCGGCCTCGGCGCTCGCCTGGACCATCGCGCCGGCGGCCGATCCCGGGAAGTGGACCAGGCCGTAGGTGTGCAGCATGAGGTGCCCGTCCCGCAGCGGGAGCCGGGTCGACCAGGTCAGGCCGGCGCGGGCCGCGGCCGCCAGGGCGAGCGCGTGCACGACGCCCAGGTCCAGGAAGAGTGGTGCGGTGCTGCTAGCGCCGCCGCGCAGCCGGCGCAGGGCATAGGCGCATCCGCTGCCGACGCCCGGGTTCATCAGCAGGCCGCGCACCGCGTCCGGCGCCGTCCGCTGGGCCGTCGCGAGAACCTCCAGGACGCCGTCGACGGGCGCCAGCGGCCCCAGCACGCCCGGCTGCTTCCCGATCTCGTCGATCAGGGTGCTCACCAGAAGCAGGCGCCTGCTCTCCTCGGTGATCCAGAAGTCGTGGGCCAGCCCCGGTGAAGCGTCGCCCCGAGACAGGAGGGCGAAGGATTCGGGGGAAAGTCGGTGCCGGACAACCGCGGTCATCGAGCGGGATCCTCCTGGGCGCACATCGGGAACGGACGGTCAGTCGGCGCGACCGGGCGGCCCCGTTCCGATGTTCGGGCGCGGCTTTTCGACCTGCCTCAGGAGGGCACGGCGGAACGGCGCCAGGGCGCCGCGGAGCGCCGGCTGACACAGTTGATCCAACGTCATGCCACGTAAATCGGCGAGATCTGTCTCTAACGCCGCGGTCTCGTCCAAGGCATCCCTACCGGTAGAATATTCACATATCAGGACAGGCTAGTCGTCGGCCCTGATCGTATGCGGTCAGGGTTGCCGTGACGTCCAAACCGCCCGTGAGGTCGCCTGAACGGCCCCCGAGCCGTCCAGATGCGATCGGGGCCACAGGTTATACCTTGGCCAACCGCACCGGTAATCGGCCACCGGGCGTTGGTCTTCGCGATGCCACCATTCGGGTGCTGCCCGGTGACTAACCGGCGCACAGGACGATCACAGGAGGCGCATGGAAGAACCTTAGAAAAAGTGGGCAACTTTGCTGCCATGCCTGCTCACGCCGCCCGAGGTCGCCGCGCCGCCACCTACACGCTCGCCGGACTCGTAGTCGCCGCCGTGCTGCTGCTGACCGCCGGCCCACAGGCGGCACGTGCCCTGGGCCGGTCCCGCTCGTCGACCACCACCTCCAGCACCACCACCACCACCACCCCCACCGCCGCACCGTCGCCGGTTTCGGCCTCCGTGACGACGACGCCGACGCCGTCGGCCTCCCCCACACACTCCGGGCCGTACCGGGTGGTCGGGCTGGGCGACTCGGTTCCGGCCGCCAGCGCCTGCGACTGCACCTCGTACGTCTCCCTGGCCGGCCGGGCCGAGGCCGCTCGCCTCGGCACCACCGCCGAGGTCTCGAACCTGGCCGAGGGCGGCCTGACCACCGCCGGCCTGCTCGACCAGCTCAATCAGGCTTCCGTAGGCCGGAAGATCGCCGCCGCCGACCTGGTGATCATCACGATCGGGGCGAACGACTTCGACACCGGCTCGGTCGCCGACGGCTCGTGCAGCGCTCCCGATCTGAGCTGCTTCCAGTCCACTCTCCGGCAGCAGGCCCCGCAGCTCGACGAGGTGCTGAAGAAGGTCAACACGCTGCTCGACGGGCGGACCGCGACCGTCGAGATCACCGGCTACTGGAATGTCTTCCTCGACGGCGACGTGGCCGCCGCCCGCGGCGACGGCTACGTGGCGAACAGCGTCGCGCTCACCAAGGCGGAGAACGCCCAGATCGCCGCGGCCGCCAAGGACCGGGCCGCCACGTATGTCGACATCTTCACCCCGTTCAAGGGCAGCTCCGGCACCAGGAACGACACGTCCCTGCTGGCCGCCGACGGCGATCACCCGAGCGCCGCGGGCCACCGCAAGATCGCCAAAGCCCTGGAGTCGGCCCTGACCTAAACTGGGGCGCCGGTGAGTCGACGGGGGCGGCGGGGTTGGATCTGACGGAGGCGCGGCAGCTCGCCGCCGGCCTGATGGCGCGGCACGGGCTGGCCGGGTGGCGCCTGGTGTTCGACAACGCCAAGACCCGGGCCGGGGTGTGCCGCTACGACCGCAAGGAGATCGGGCTCTCCCGCCCGCTGGTCGCCATCTACGAGATCGAGCAGGTCACCGACACGGTGCTGCACGAGATCGCGCACGCCCTGGCCGGCCCGCGGCACGGCCACGACCGGGTCTGGCGGGCCGCCGCGCGGCGGATCGGCTGCTCGGGCGAGCGCTGCCTGCCGGTGGACGCGCCGAGCGTCGACGGGCCCTGGGTCGGTGTCTGCCCGGCCGGGCACCGGACGACGGCGCACCGCCGCCCGATCCGGGTCAAGTCCTGCCGCGGCTGCTCCGCCGGCTTCGACCCGGCCGCGATCTACACCTGGTCGCACCGGGACGGGCCGGCCTCGATGGACCCCCGCTACGAGGCCGAGCTGGCCCGCATCCGGTCCGGCCGGTCCGCGCCGCCGCCCGCGCCGGTGCCGCTCCAGGTCGGCGAACGGGTCCGGCTGACCGGCACGGGCCGCTACGCGGGCCTGACCGGCACCGTGGTCAAGCGGGGGCGAACCCGCTACCAGGTCTCCACCCGGGCCGGGCTGCTGAGCGTGCCGTTCCCGCACTGTTCGGCGGTTTAAATCGACGCACGTCTATGGCAGTCTGGGGTCATGTCGTTGCCGAGGAAGATCGGGTCCCTGGGCGCGGTGCTGGGCGGCACGGTCGCCCTGGCCGCCGTCGTCATCACGACCCCGGCTCTCGCCACCAGCGGGTGCACCGCCAACGCCCACATCGACTCGCAGTGGGCCACCGGGCAGATCGTCTCCGTCACGGTCGCCAACGCCGCCGCGGCGCCCACCACGAAGTGGACGGTGACCTGGACCCTGGGCACTGGCCGGCAGGTGGTCTCCGCGTGGAACGCCACCGTGAGCACCTCGGGCGGCACGGCCACCGCGGTCAACGCGCCGTACAACGGGGCCCTCGCGCCGGGCGCGTCCACCACCTTCGGGATGCAGCTGGCCGGCACCGGACCGGCCCCGATGCTCACCTGCGACAACGACGCTCCGCCACCGCCGCCCGGCCCGGATGTCGCCGTCGGGGCGACCGACGACCAGCGCACGATCACCCTGATGGCCGGGCAGACGCTCGGCGTGTCCCTCGGCGCCGAATACCTCACGCCGACCGCCGGGGCCGCCCTGACGAGGCTCTCCGCGAGCGGCGGATATCCCACCGGGCAACCCCTCACCGCCCTCTACCGGGCGGTGTCGCCCGGGCAGGCCGACGTCACCACGCACTCGGACTACGCGTGCCTGCACACCACGCCGCCGTGCGCCATCCCGATCCGGCTCTGGACGCTGCACGTCACCGTCCTCGCGCCCACCGGGCAGACCGTCACCGTTTCCACCGCCGGCAACGAATCGACCGTACGCCTGCACGTGGGCGACACGCTCGTGGTCAGCCTGCCCCTCGACTACGTGCCGCCGGCCCTCTCCACCAGCGGCGTGCTGGTGCCGCGCGACACCACCGGCGGCTACCCCACCGGCCAGCCGCTCGTGGCCCGCTACCTCGCCTCGGCGGCGGGCACCGTCCAGGTGTCCACGCACACCGACACCGCCTGCAATCACGCGCCCACGCCGTGCCCGTCCCCGCCGGTCCCCTGGACGATCACCGCCACGGTCACGGCCTGACGCGTCGGTAGAGGTCGGTGCGCCGGTCGGCCAGATACGGGTTCGCCGCGCGGGCCCGGGCGACCACGTCGGTGTCGACCGTGGCCAGCAAGAGGTGATCGCCGTCGGCGGCGCTCGCCAGCACGTCCCCGGACGGGGCGACGATGCTGCTGCGACCGACGTACTCGAGGGTCCGCTCCCGCCCGGCGTGGTTGATGTACGCGACGAAGACCTGGTTCTCCCAGGCCCGCGCGCGGATCACCTGCTCGGCCACGAACGCGAAGGGCGTCATCTGCGCGGTCGGGACGGCGATCAGGTCGGCACCGCGCTCGGCGGCCGCCCGTACGGTCTCGGGAAATTCGACGTCGTAGCAGATCAGCACGGCGATCCGGACGCCGTGCAGCTCGGCCATGACGACCAGGTCGTCGCCGGGGACAAAATATCGCCGGTCGAGGTCGCCGAACAGGTGCGTCTTGCGATACCGGAGAAGCACCTCGCCGCGCTCGTCGACCAGGATCGCGGTGTTGTGGAGCCGCTCACCGGCCGGTTCCGGGAGGCCCGCGAGGATCGCGATGCCCGCTTCCCGGGCGATCTGCCGCACCGTGCCGGCCAGGTCCAGCCGGGCGAGCTCGCGCACCTGATCGCCAATGTCGTAGCCGGTCAGGTACAGCTCGGGGGTGATCAGCAGCCCGGCTCCGGTCGCGGCCGCCTCCGCCGCGGCCACGCGCAGCTGGGCGCGGTTCGCCTCGACGTCGCCCGGAACGCCGGCGGCCTGCAGTCCCGCGACGGTCAGTTCCACACTCTCGCCCCTCGTCCGGTCATGCCGGTAAGCATGACAGCGGGATGGCCCCGCCCATGCTTTCGCCGTCCAGGACCTGCTCAGCATCGCTGGTAGCGCGGCCTTCTTCGTCCCAGGGACCGTCGCCGGATCACCGATTGGCCAGTCCGCGGCAGCGTCGGTTCAGGCGGACGCCGCGAGCCGGATCGCCTCGACCGGGCCGTCGAGCCGGAGCGGCCCAGCCGCGTACGGAATCAGCAGGGTGTCGCCCCGGCGGACGGGCACGTCGTCGTGCTCGCCGCGCAGCCGGCCCTCCCCCGCCACCGCGACCAGCACGGCGAACCCCTGCGCCAGCCGGTCTCCCCCGCGATGACGCGCGGCCCGGAAGAACTCGTCGGCCGCCGCCGGAAGCAGCCGGCCCTCGCCGCCGCGCAGGCCGGCCAGCCGGGACGGGCTCCACGCGCCGCGGTCCACGCACGACAGCGCCAGGTCGTAGCCCAGCCCGAGATGCCCGTCGGCCAGCCCGAACTCCTCGTACTCCAGCAGCACGGAGAAGTCGGTCGGCTCCTGGATCTCGACCAGCAGGATGCCGTCGCCGATCGCGTGCGGCAGGCCGGCCGGGCAGAGGATCGCGTCACCGGCCGCCACCGGGATCCGGTTCGTCGCCGCCAGCATGCCCTTCGTGTCCTGCTCGGCCACCCACTTGGCCAGCTCTTCCGGGGAAACATCACGATCAAAACCGAGGTGGACGTACGCGCCGGGCCGGGCCGAGACGATCACCCAGGCTTCGGTCTTCCCGTACGGCGAGGCCAGGTGCTCGGTCGCGAAGCGCCGGCCGGGATGGACGTGCAGCGGCAGCCGCTGGCCCGCGTCGAGCAGCTTGACCAGCACGCCGGTGTCGGTCCGGTCGGGGCCGAGCCACCGGCGCGGATCCACCGCGATCGCCTCGGCCAGCACCCGGCCGTCCGGCAGGGTGGACAGCCCGGACGGCGCCAGGCCGAACCGGCTGGTGGTCGACGCCACCCAGTCCTCGGGCCGGTCCGGCAGCGCCGGCACGTTGCGGAACTCGGCGATCCGGCCGGCGCCGCGGTAGAACGTCTCCGGCTGGTTGGCGGGCAGTGCCTCGACGGTCATCTGGGTCCTTTGCGAGCTACTTCGGCCAGGAAGCCGCCGACGAAGGTGTCGCCTAACCCCACGGTAGTCGGGTTCTCGACGTCCAGCGCGAAGCCGGGCACGCAGTCGACGACCGCACGCGAGCGCATCGCCGCCGCGAAGGCGACCGACTCGGGCCGCCGCGGCCGCCGGCGAAGGCGCTCGACATCCTCGTCGGTGAAGTCGTCGCCGTGGGCATAGCGGGTCGCGGCCATGACGGTGCCGGTGTCGAGGGCTTCGGCGTATTCGCCCCGGCCGTGAGCCAGGGCCCAGTACTTGGTGTGCAGCACGAGCGTCGGCGCCGGGATGAGCGCGCGCACCTCGGTCAGCGCCTCCGCGACGTCGGCCGGGTCGAGCAGGTCGACCGTCCGGTTCAGGTACGACTGGAGTTCGTCCTCGTTCAGCCCGTACACGTCGATCCGGTCGAGCAGCGCCTCGCGGACCCGGCGGCTGAACGCGGGCTCGTGGTAGGCCGCGTCCTCGAAGTAGGTCACCGCCCCCGGCCGCAGGCGCCGCATGTGGTCGCGCAGCAGGGCGAGCCGCGCGTCGAGCTCGGCCCGGTCCCGCATGGCGTTGAGCCCCGAGATCAGGAAGATGTCCGCCGCCGCCAGCCGGTCGCCGAGATCGGCGGTGAGCAGCATGTCGCCGTTCGCCGGGTCGTTGACGTAGATCAGGCGGTTCGGCGCCGGGGCGGTCATGGCGATGTCGCCGGCGTCGAGGCGCAGCCCGCGGTCGTACTGGACGATCAGGTGCGGATAGAAGGTGTCCGCCGCGCCGCTGGTGACGTACTCGGTGCCGGCCGGCAGCAGGCGGCGGAAGGTGTCGTTGACCGTGACCAGGTGCAGCGTCGAGGGCACGCCGAGGCGGCTCATCAGGATCCCGGCCCGCACCGAGGTGCCGCCCAGCGTCTCCCGGCGCGGGAACCGGTCGGCGAAGGCGGTGAGCGCCGGGGCGGAGGCGACGTAGTGCTCGCCGCCCGCGCCCCGGGACATATAGCGCAAAATGGACACGACCAGGTCCCGCTCGTCGACCACCGCCGCGGCCGGCGACGTGAGCTCGGCGGCCCGCACGCCGTACGCAATGATCAGTTTTTCCAGGACATCGGCGGTGAGCTTCAGCTCGTAGTCGACGCAGCCGCCGAGGCCTAGCAATACTCGAGACGCGACAGCGCCACCAAACCGAGGCATGTCAGTAGAGCGAGCCCTTGCCGGCGGCGCCGAACAGCTCGATCTTCTGGGCGGCGACGATCTGCATGGCGTGAATGCATGCGGGTTGGATCGCGTTGGGCTCGCGCACCTTGGGGTCGTCGCCGAGGACCTCGCGCATCCTGTTGTGGTAGGCGACCTTGATGTCGGTGGAGATATTGATCTTGTTGATGCCGATCCGGGCGGCCTCGCGGATCTCCTCGTCCGGGTTGCCCGAGCCGCCGTGCAGCACCAGCGGGATCCGCACCCGGCTCTTGATCTCCTTGAGCAGGTCGAGCTTGAGCTCCGGCTTGAGGTGCGCCGGGTAGAAGCCGTGGAAGGTGCCGATCGCGATGGCGAGGCTGTCCACCCCGGTCCGCTCGACGAAGGTGACCGCGTCGTCCGGGTCGGTGTAGATGATCTCGGCGGCGCCGGCCTCGGCGTAGCTGTCGTTCCCGCCGATCGTGCCGAGCTCGCCCTCCACCGACACGCCGACGACGTGCGCCGAGTCGGTGACCTTCCTGGTGAGCGCGAGGTTCTCCTCGAACGGCTTCAGCGAGCCGTCGATCATCACGGACGTGAAGCCGTACTGGATGGCGGTCAGGACCTCGTCGTAGGTCGCGCCGTGGTCCCAGTGGATCGCGATCGGCGCGGACGAGCGGTGCGCCCGCGCGACGATGCCGGTGATCATGTCGGGGCCGATGTGCTTCACCTCGTCGGGATGGATGGCGACGATCAGCGGTGCGTCCGTCTCCTCGCTGATCTCCACGATCCCCTGGAACATCGCCCAGTCGCTGATGTTGAAGGCGGGCACGGCGAAGCTGTGTTCGTTGGCGACGTCCAGGATCGCCTTGCCGGTCGTCAGCATTACGGTTCTTTCTCCTTAAAACGGGGGCTTAGGCTTTGACGGCGCCGGCGGTGAGGCCGCCGATGAACCGCTTCTGGAAGAGGAGGAAGAGCACCAGAACCGGGATCGACCCGAGGATGCTCATCGCCATCATCTGGTTCCACTCGTACGAGTGCTGGCCCATCAGCAGCTGGATGCCGATCGGCACCGTGCGCATGTCGTCGGTACGGGTCAGCGTGAGCGCGAACAGGTACTCGTTCCACGAGATCATGAACGTGTAGACGCCGACCGCGATCAGGCCGGGCACCGAGATCGGCACCAGGATCCGCCACAGCGCGGTCCAGCTGGTGCCGCCGTCCACCTTGACGGACTCGTCCAGCTCGCGCGGCAGCGTGTTCAGGTACGCGGTGAGCATGATGATCGCGTACGGCAGGGTGAACACCATGTGCGTGAGGATCAGGCCGGGATAGGTGTTGTACAGCCCGAGCGCGACGACGAGCCCGAAGTACGGGATGACCAGCGTGATCGGCGGCACGGCCTGGACGCTGACGATCACGGCGTTGATGGTCTTCTGGAACGGGAAGGTGAAGCGGCTGAACGCGAAGGCGGCCAGCAGCGCCACCAGCAGCGTCAGCGCCGTCACCGACAGCGCCACCAGGTAGCTGTTCGCGAAGAACCGCAGCTGGCCGCCGTTGCCGAAGATCTCCCGGTACGCGCCGAGGGTGAAGCCCTTGGTGATCAGCCGCGGCGGGTTCTGGAAGACCTCCCCGTTGTTCTTGAACGAGGTGGACAGCATCCACAGCACCGGCAAGCCGGCGAACAGCCCGCCGAGCACCAGCCCGGTGATGACGCCGGCCTTGGCCAGGGTGCGCTTGGTCCGGACGGTCGGCATCTCAGCGCTCCCTCTGCTGGCGTACGTAGAAGAAGGCCAGCACCATCGTGAGCAGCAGCACGATCACGGCGGCCGCGGCGGCGGTGGAGAACTCGTACTCGCTGAAGGCCTGCTTGTAGGTGTAGGTGCTGAGCATCTCGGTGGCGTGCAGCGGCCCGCCGCCGGTCGTCATCCAGATCAGCGCGAACTGCTGGGACGTCCAGATCAGGTCGAGCACCGCCATGCTGATGATCACCGGGCGCAGCTGCGGCAGCGTCACGTGGCGGAACCGCTGGAACCAGTTCGTCCCGTCGACGGCGGCCGCCTCGTACAGGTCGCCGGGAATGCCCTGCAGCCCGGCCAGCAGACTGATCATGAAGAACGGGTAGCCGGACCAGATGTTGATGAAGGTGACCACCCAGAGCGCCTTGCCCGGGTCGCCGAGCCAGTTCACCCCCTGCTGGACGACCCCCAGCGTGTGCAGCACGTAGTTGACCACGCCGGACGGGTCGAGCAGCAGCCGCCAGATGACGGCGATCACCGCGACCGTGAACAGCCAGGGCAGGATGTAGACGATCCGGAAGACCGCCTTCGCGACGCCGCCCAGCAGCGGGGTGTTGAGCATCATCGCGAAGGCCAGTCCGAGCACCAGATGGGCCACCGTGCTGACCGTGATGAAGACGGCCGTGTTCTGGATGGCGGTCAGGAAATCCGGGTCGGTGAGCACCTTGGTGTAGTTGGCGAAGCCGGCGAACACCGAGTTGTCCTGGACGATCACGTTGTCCCGGAACGAGTAGCTGATCACCATGACGATCGGGATGACCATCAGGACCACGATCAGGATCACCGTCGGGGACAGATAGCCGTACGGGATCAGGCGCCGGGCCATCGTCTTCTTCTTCGGTGGCGCCGCCTGTTCGACGGGCGGCGCCACCGGGGAAGCCGTCAGGGAGGACATGACTATCCGATCACCGAGGACCAGGACTGCTGCGCCTTGGCGAGCGCGTCGTCGACGCTGGACTTGCCGGTGAGCACGAGCTGGAGCTGCTCGTCGAAGCTGCGCATGAGGTCCTCGGACTTGGGCAGGCCGACGAACTCGTTGGCCGGGTAGCCCTGCTGGTAGATGTCGAAGGCGGTCTTGAACAGCGGGTCGCTGTCGCCGAAGTCGGGCTGGGCGGTCTTGTTGCCCGGGAAGCCGTTGGCGATCGTGCTGAGCTTGGCGTTGGTGTCCTTGCTCATCAGGTAGGACACGAACTTGAACGCCTCGGCCTTGTGCTTGGTCGAGTTCGAAATGCCAATTCCCCAGCTTGCGTACGGGATGCCGCGCTTGCCGGTGTAGCCGTCCTCGGCCGGCAGGGCGGCCACCTCGAACTTGAGGCTCGGCGCGTTCTTCTTGATCAGGTTGATGTGCGCCAGCGAGTCGATCATCATGCCGACCTGGCCGTTGGTGAACTTCTCGACCTTGTCCTGCTCCTTCATGGTGAGCGAGCCGGGTGCGATGACGCCCGCGTCGTTGAGGCTCTTCACGTACTCGACCGTGCTCTTGACCGCGGGGGTCTGCAGGGCCGGCTTGCCGTCCTGCAGCATGCTGCCGCCGGAGGCCCAGAGCCAGGACATGACGTCGTTCTGGATGCCGTTGGGGACGGCGGTGTCGAGCGGGAGCGCCCAGCCCTTCACGTCGCCGCCGAGGGCGCTGATCTTCTTGGCCGCGTCGAGGAACTCGCTGCGGGTGGTGGGCGTCTTCGCGACGCCGGCCTTGGCGAGCAGGTCCTTGTTGACGAACAGCGGATAGACGAAGTTGACCACCGGGATCATGTACGTCTTGCCGTTGACCTGGATCTGGCTGGCCAGCTGGCTGGCGTCGTAGTTGGAGTCGGTCATCAGCTTCGACATGTCGGTGATGGCGCCCTGCTTGGCGAAGTCGTTGACCCAGGCGCCGTCCAGGCCGACCACGTCGGGCAGCGTCTTCGAGGCGGCGCCGGTGATCAGCTGCTGCTTGGTCGAAGCGTACGGCGCGCTCAGCAGTTTGATCTTGATGTTCGGATTCTGCGCCGTGAAATCGCTGACGATCTTGTCGAGGTCCCCGGCCGGGAGCTCGGCACCCCACCACTGGGCGAACTCGAGCGTCACGTTTCCGCCGGAGGCCGCGTCGCCCGAGTCGCTCGAGCCGCACGCCGCCGCGAAGGCGACCGTCGCGACCGCCGTCACCGCCCCTATCACTCGCTTCAGCCGGGTTGCACCAACCGCCATGGCAGGCTCCTTCTATATCGAGATCTTCCTGTTCTCTGCAACGTTGGCGTCACGTTAGCAGCGTGTTACGTACAGAGACAAGAGAAGAACAGCAGAAAACAGCGAAGTACGGCATACTCTTGCGGAACGGGGCTGCAGCCAATCGAGGCCTTGCGTGTTTGTGGCATACTGCCGCACTGACGAGGGGGAATCCGTGAGCGTTGACAAGGACGACCGGCAGCGCCACCTACCGGCCGGACGCAAGGCTCAGCTGGCGGCCTATGTGGCCGAGACCGGCCAGGTCACGGTGAGCGAGCTGGCCGAACGCTTCGGTGTCTCGATCGACACGGTGCGGCGCGACCTCGATCAGCTGGCCGCCGACGGCAGCCTGGTCCGCACGTACGGCGGCGCCGTCAGCCTCTCCACCGTCTCCCGCACCACCGACCGCGCCGTCGACCAGCGGCTCACCGTGCAGGAGCAGGAGAAGGAGAAGATCGCCGCGCTGGCCGCCGCCCTGGTCGAGGACGGCTCCACCATCATGATCAATGGCGGGACCACCACGCTCGCCCTGGCCCGCAACCTCGGCCAGCACCGCGACCTCACGGTGGCGACGAACAACCTGCTGCTGCCCGGCGCGCTGCCGCCCTCGGCCGTCCGCGACATCTACGTCTTCGGCGGCGCGGTGCGCGCCCTCACCCTGGCCACCATCGGCCCGGTGAGCTTCCGCGCCACCACCGGCGCCGACCTGGACATCAGCTGCGACCTGGCGCTGATCGGCGTCGGCGCCGTCTCGGCCGACGCCGGCTACACGACGAGCAACCTCGCCGAGGCCGCGATGATGCAGGAAATGATCTCCCGGGCCGCCCGGGTGGCGATCCTGGCCGACTCCTCGAAGTTCGGCCGCCGCCTGTTCGCCCAGGTGTCCGAGCTGGGCGCCGCCGACTACCTGATCACCGACACCGCGCCGCCGCCCGACCTGCGCGACGCCCTCGCGGCGAGCGGCGTGGAGCTGCTCACGCCCACGGCAGGCGGGAGCGTTCCTGCCAGTAACGATCGGCCGGCATCGCCAGGTCCGGGTCGAAGCGGGCGCTGATCGTCTCCGCCCGCGGGTTCATCGTCTCCGCCCGCGGGTTCATCGTCTCCGCCCGCGGGTTCATCGTCTCCGCCCTCAGGTTCGAGGCGAGCTGATCGGCGGTCGCCGCCCCGGAGAGCACGATGGTCGCCCAGGGCTGCCGAAGCGCCGCCGCGAGGGCCACCGCGTCGCCGGGCCCCTCCACGGCGAGCCGGCCGTTGGCCAGCGCCTCCTTCACGATCACCAGGCAACCGGCCTCGTGCGCCTCGGCGAGCGCCGGCCCCGCGCTGGGCTCGAGGAGGTTCCAGGTGGCCTGCACGCTGCGGAACAGCGGCCGCCCGCCGACCCGGATCGCGAGCGCGGCCCGGATCGTCTCGGCCTGCCGGGGCCCGCTCGTCGAGAACCCGACCACCACGCCCTGAGCGGCGAGTCTCTCGTGGAGCTCGGTGTCGTGCAGCGCGCTGCTGTCCGGCGTCAGCGAGTGGATCTGGTAGAGGTCGAGGCGGTCGCCGAGCAGCGCCCGGGTCTCGCCGAGCTGCCGCTCGAAGGTCGCGACGCCGTGGTCCTTGACCTCGTTGACCTCGGCGTCCATCCGCCAATCGGCGGTGTAGGTGTACCCCCACTTGCTGCCGACCACGACGTCGTTCTTTCCCTCCAGCCACTGCGCGAGGAACTCCTCGGCGCGGCCGTAGGACCGGGCGACATCGAAATACCGGACCCCGTTCGCGTACGCCGTATCGAGCAGCTCGTGCGCCCGCGACCGCATCGCCTCGACGGTCCGCTCGGCCGGGAGGTCTTCCGCGCGGCCCAGGTTGATGTAGGCCGGGCGACCGACGGCGGCCAGCCCGAGCCCGATCCGGGACGCCCCGGCCAGCCGGTCGACCACGTCCGCAACCTCCGCCGTCATGGGCACACTTTAGCCGATCGGGCAGCTCCGGCCGGCCTTTCTCAGTCCTCGCGCGGCACGCCCGCCGTTGTGGAGATAGCGGCCGTCCTCGATGAAGGCGAGAGATGCTCACCTCTCCAATGACATTTGCTACTGACTCCCCCGGCACCGGCTCCCTACCCTTTTGCTTACCCCGACAAAGACGTCAGATCGTAAGGCAGGAAGCCATGAAGGTGCTGCCGCGTATCCCCTTTCCGCCGCTCGCCCCAGCAATCGGCCGGTTGAAGCGCGCGCTCGGAAAACTCCGACTTCCGAAGATTCCAAAATGGTCCGGCGTACCTTTGGATCTTCCGACAATCGGCCTGCTGCTGGGCATCTGGGGAGCCATCGCCGCGCTGCCCGTTGCGATCGTCGGAATTCTGGGCCTGCCGACCTCCGAAAAGGTTATCTGGACCGTCATTTTCGCCGTGGACGCCGCCGTCGCCACCGGATTGATGCGCCTTTTGCTGAAGGATCGTCCGACGGCCGCACCGCGGCGATCTCGGCGCGGCCCGATAATCGGCTTGGCCCTCGCGATTCCGATCAGCGTGGTCCTGGGATCGATCGCCGGCCATATGTTTGAGGACCGGGTACGAGAAAGTGCCGTGCGTGCGTGCGCCGTCGTCGGCTTCGGCAACGACGAGTACCAGCAAGCGTTCTACGAGGCATACCAGAGAAACGGTGGAGCCGCCGCCCTCGGCTGTCCGCTGGGCCCGGTCCTGCCGCTGGAAGGCGCGTACCACCAGAACCTCGACGGCCCGAAGGGTCGCAGCGTCATCATGGCGACCGAACCCGACGCGGCGTATGTCCTCACCGGTGCCCCCTACGCCGCCTACCTGGCGATCGGGAACGGGGACGGCGTTCAGAGTTCGGTGCTGGCCGGTTTTCCGTACAGCGACGTCGTCCGCCTTTTCGACGGTGGAAAGGTCGAACTGGGTGCCACGGCCGTTTCAAGATCATGATGTGATTCCGAGGATGGCGAAGGGTCTGGTCATGTTCCGGCCGGCCCATCGGGTGGCTTCGGTGATGTCGCGGCG
>NZ_JOJL01000001.1 GCF_000721705.1 Actinoplanes subtropicus | reverse complement strand
GCGGAGGCCGGGGCGGGGGCCGGGCGACGCGGGGGCGACGCGGCACGGGGGCGACGCGGCACGGGGGCGACGCGGCACGGGGCCGGCGCGGTGCAGGGCAAGCGCGACGCGGGGGGGCCGGCGAGGGCGGGGGGCCGGCACGGCCGGGCGGGGCGGTGCCAGGGCGGGGTGGTGCCAGGGCGGGGCGGCGCGGCGCAGGGGCGGGGCCGCGCGGGACGGGGTGGCGCGGGGGCGGGGCGACCTTGAAGGAGCGGTGTTCTCAGCTAACGGGAAAGCTCCGCTCTCGGCCACGTCGAGCGCGTCGGTGTGGATTTTTCGTTCGCGGGGAACGGCGGGCCTTCAAGATTTGCCGGGGACGGCGGCGAGGGGTGCCCGGTAGGGGTTCTGGTGCGTCATGGTGCCCCGGGGGGTGAGGTGGAGGTCTTGGGCCGGGCCCGCCCGGCGGGCCGAGGTCGGGGCTGTTGGTGCAGCTAGCGGCCCCTGGCACACCGGGACTCGGCTGACTCGTACGGTCAAGGCGGCGGAAGGGAAACGCTCAGAGCTTCCACCGCGGGCGGGCGCGAGGAGCGACCGGCGGCGCGGGGAAGCGGGGTGACCAGCGGCACGTGTGGGCTAGGCCGCGATGCGTTGTGAGGGGGCGCCGCTCGTAGAAAGGTTGTTCGCGGACCTTGTGCGGAGCGAACGGAAGGCGAGGCATGCCCCTGCGACCCGGCCGGCGGGCCTGGGCGGTGTGGGCCGTCGGCCTCGCCGCGTACACCGTTGCCGTGCTGAATCGCACCTCGCTCGGGGTGGCTGGGCTCGACGCGCAGGACCGGTTTCAGGTGGGGGCGGGTGCGCTTGCCTCGTTCGCGGTTCTGCAGCTTCTCGTTTACGCCGGGCTGCAGGTGCCGGTCGGGTTGCTGCTCGACCGGTTCGGGTCGTTGCGGTTGGTGGTCAGTGGAGGCCTGGTCATGGCGGCCGGGCAGGTGCTGATGGCGACCGCCGACGGGGTGGGTGGCGCGGTGCTGGCCCGGGTCCTGGTCGGTGCGGGCGACGCGATGACGTTCATCAGCGTGCTGCGGCTGGTTCCGCGCTGGTTCCCGGGGCGGCGGGTGCCGATCGTGACGCAGCTGACCGGGCTCGTCGGGCAGGCCGGGCAGGTGCTCTCCGCCGTGCCGCTGGCCGCGCTGCTGGCCGGGCCGGGCTGGACCACCGCCTTTCTCAGCGCCGCCGGGACGGGTGTGCTGGTCGCGGCGGTGGCGTTCGCCGCGCTGCGGGACACGCCGGAGCGGAAGATCTCCAGCGGCCCGCCGATCACGATGGGCCGGCTGGGCGCCGACCTGGTGGGCGCGTGGCGGCATCCGGGCACCCGGCTCGGGCTCTGGTCGCACTTCACCACGCAGTTCACCGGCACGGTCTTCGCCTTGATGTGGGGCTTCCCGTTCCTGATCGCCGGCGAGGGCCTGGACCGGGCGACGGCCAGCTCGTTGCTGACGCTGTTCGTGCTGGTCGGGATGGCGGCCGGGCCGCTGATCGGGGTGCTGGTGCAGCGTCACCCGCTGCGCCGGTCCTGGCTGGTGCTCGGGATCATCGCGGTCAACGCGGGTGCCTGGGGGCTGGTGCTGGCCTGGCCGGGGCGGGCGCCGCTGCCGGTGCTGGTGATACTGGTGACGGCGCTGGGCACCGGCGGGCCGGGTTCGATGATCGGTTTCGACTACGCGCGGACGTTCAACCCGCCCGACCGGCTGGGCGCCGCGACCGGCGTGGTCAACGTCGGCGGCTTCGTCGCCTCGCTGGTGACCATCGAGATCATCGGGCTGGTCCTGGACGCCCGGACCGGCGGCCGGAACGACTACGGTATCGACGATTTCAAGATCGCGATGAGTGTGCAATACCTCATCTTCGCGGTCGGGCTCGTCGCGATTCTGCGTAACCGCAGGTTGGCCCGGCGGCAGATGGCCGCCGAGGGGGTGGTGGTCCGCCCGCTGCGCGAGGTGCTGGCCGAGCGGCGGGGTTTAGCCGCGGCCCGAGCGGTAAAGGCCAAGACGCTGACGAGCGACAGGAGTGGCGGACACGAGTAGGGACCGAGGAGGACATGACTGAGCACCAACCGGACCGGATCTGGTCCGGCATCGACATCCCGAAAACTCTTGCCGGCGTGCTGGCGGCACTTTCCGCGGCCGTCGTCGGCTCTTATCTCGGCGTAGCGGGCACGCTCGCCGGGGCGGCGGTCGCCAGCCTGATCGGGTCGGTCGGCACCGAGGTCTACACCCGGTCGATCAAGAAGGGTCACCGGAAACTCCAGGGCACTTTCACGGCAGCGCCGGCCGCGGTCGGAACGCCTCCAGTGTCGGCGGCGGCCACCACGATCGCGTTGCCGGCGATGGACGCCTCGCCTCGCAAGGTGCGCTGGAAGCGGGTCGCCCTGGTGGCGGGAGCACTGTTCGTGCTGGCCATGGGCACGCTGACGGTCGCCGAGTTGATCTCGGGCCGCTCGATCGCCGACGCGACCCGAGGCGGCAACGGGGACCGGTCGACGGTTTCCTCCCTCTTCGGCGACAAAAGCGGAAAATCCGAAAAATCCAGAGTGAGTACGCCGAGCCAGTCGCCAAGCACCCAGCCCACCACGACGGAGTCACCGACCGACCGGCCCACCGACGAGCCGACCGGCGGCACCTCGCCCGCGCCGACCGGCAACAGCGACACCGTCGCGCCGACCACGGGCAGCACGGGCAACCCCGGCAGCACCGGCAACGGGAGTGGCACGGGCAGCGGAAGCGGCACCGGCAACAACGACACCGGGACCGGGACCGGGACCGGCGGCACCGGCGGCGGCGTGAGCGGCACCACCGGGGTCACCGGCAGCGCCCAGCCCTGACCGCAACACGGCGTTAGCGGGGCCACGCAGGCGCCCGCCGGGGTCACCGGCAGCGCCCGATCCTAGGCGGAATACTCGGACCATGGACGCCAAGGACATCCTGACCGACGCCTTCGGGCGACTTCCCGGCAACGTGCACAGCGCCGTGCACGGCTTCACCCCCGAACAGCTGCGCTGGGCCCCCGCCCCGGGCGCGAACTCGATCGGCTGGCTGATCTGGCACCTCACCCGGGTGCAGGACGACCACGTAGCGGAGGTCATGGGCGAGGACCAGATCTACCTCACCGGCGACTGGCCGGCCCGGTTCGGCCTCAAGGACGACGCGGAGACCGGCTACGGCCACTCGGCGGCCCAGGTCGCCACGGTCGCGCCGGAGAGCCCACAGTCCCTGGAGGACTACTTCCGGGCCGTCCACGACCGCACGATGACCTACCTGGCCGGCCTCACCGACGAGGATCTCGACCGGGTCGTCGACGCCGCGTGGGACCCGCCGGTGACCCTGGGCGTCCGCCTGGTCAGCGTCGCCGACGACGACGCCCAGCACGTGGGCCAGGCCGCCTACCTGCGCGGTCTGCTTTAAGGATGGTCTTGGGCCGGGCCCGCCCGGCGGCCGGGGTCGGAGCTGCTGGTGCAGCCGGCGGCCCTGGCACATCGGGGACTCTTCCGACTCGTACGGTCGAACTCGCGGAAGAGAAACGCTCAGAGTTCGTTTTCCACCACGACCGCGGCGTCGGGGGCGAGGAACGAGCGGAGCGCTTCGGCTTCGGACAAAAGCGGATCAAGACCGATTTTCCGGTACGGGCGGAGAGCCAGCCGCCGATCGCGAAGCTGCCACGTGCCCTCCCAGAGGCCGTCGACCAGGAACGTGCCGGAGGTCGCGCCGTTGCCCGGTGGCAGCGGAACGGGCCGGCCCGACGGGTTGAAGCGGCCGCGGTCGCGATGGGCGAGCAGCAGGTTGTCGTACTCGGGGAGGAAGCGGGGCGGCGCGGGCACGTCCTCGTCGGGGCGGGGCGCGTCCGGCAGGTCGTAGAGAGTCTGCCCGGTCTCGGACTCGAAGGTGCGCAACGGCAGCCGGCTCACCACCTCGGCCAACCGGGTCAGGCCCGACCACGTCTGCAGGTCGGCGACGGTGGCCGGGCCGAACGCGCCGAGCCCGCGCAGGACCAGCCCGTCGATCGGGGTGGTGCGCAACGGCTCGCCCAGCCAGCTCTCCACCGGCGCCCACGCGGCCGGCCCGCCGCGGCCCCACAGCCCACGCGGCGGCACCTGACACATCGGCACCTCGTGCGCGGCGGCGAAGGTCAGCTCGCTCGGGTCCGCGCCCGGCCAGCGTTCGGCCAGCAGCTTCCCCAGCTCGGCGCGGGTGCGGGGCTTCTCGTCCAGCAGCCGGATGGTCTCGGCGCGGAGTTCGGCCGGGTCGACCGTCAGGCCGCGGTGGTGCGGGGCGAAGGCGGCGGCGTGCCGGCGCTGGAAGTGCCCGTGCCAGTCGAGGCAGTCGCGGGCGCTGACCAGGTGCACGGTCGTCCGCATCAGGTGCACCCGGAGCACCCGGCGTTCCGCGGTCAGCCTGGACAACTCGTCCGGCACGAAGCCGCGCAGCCGGGTCCAGAGCCCGACGTACGGGGCCAGCGGCGCCTGGGACTGCATGCCGCCGAGGTGCTCGATCGCGACGAGTGCCCCGGCGTCCGACCGGTCGAGCAGGTACTGCCGGGCGAGCGTGGCCCGGTTGAGCGCGCGGCGGCTGAGCGTCGTCATGCCCGGCACGCTACGACCCCTTGCGGCCAGGTTTTCGCCCACACCCTGTAACCTCGGGCCGTTCCGATTTCGCGGAGGTCTTGATGAGCAACGTGGTCGTCGTCACCGGTTCGGCCGGCCTGATCGGCTCCGAGTCGGTCCGGCACTTCGCCGGGCTCGGCATGGATGTCGTCGGTGTCGACAACGACATGCGCGGCTACTTCTTCGGCAAGGACGGCTCCACCAAGTGGAACCTCGACCGCCTGCGGAAGGAGGTCGGCGAGCGGTACACGCACCACGACGTCGACATCCGCGACCGCGACGGGGTGCTCAAGCTCTTCGCCGCCCTGGGCAGGAACGTCGGCCTGGTCATCCACTGCGCCGCCCAGCCGTCGCACGACTGGGCCGCCCGCGAGCCGTTCACCGACTTCGACGTGAACGCGGTCGGCACCCTGAACATGCTGGAGGCGGTCCGGCAGCACTGCCCGTCGGCGCCGTTCATCTTCACCTCGACCAACAAGGTGTACGGCGACCTGCCCAACTCGCTGCCGCTGATCGAGCAGGAGACCCGCTGGGAGCTGCCCGAGGACCACAAGTGGTACGGCGGCATCGACGAGACCATGTCGATCGACCAGTGCCTGCACTCGGTCTTCGGCGCCAGCAAGGTCGCCGCCGACGTGATGGTCCAGGAGTACGGCCGCTACTTCGACATGCCCACGGCGGTCTTCCGCGGCGGCACGCTCACCGGCCCGGGGCACTCGGCCGCCGAGTTGCACGGCTTCCTGGCGTACGTGATGCGCTGCGTGATGGAGCAGCGGATTTACCACATCTACGGCTACAAGGGGAAAATGGTCCGCGACGCCATCCACTCGCATGACCTGGTCTCGGCGTTCGAGGCGTTCTACCGCGCGCCACGGGTCGCCGAGGTCTACAACATGGGCGGCGGTCGCTTCTCGAACTGCAGCCACCTCGAGGCCTTCAAGATCGCCTCGGAGATCACCGGCCTCGAGGCACGGACCGACTACGTCGAGGAGAACCGGGTCGGCGACCACCAGTGGTGGATCAGCAGCACCGAACGGTTCGAGGCGCACTACCCCGACTGGAAGCTGACGTACGACGTCCCGGCGATCCTGCGCGAGATGTACGAGGCGAACCAGGACGTCTGGAAGGCGTGACCCGCCCCTGACGATTCCTTTCGGTGGCCCGGCCGGTCTGCACCGGTATGGATGCCATCGAAGAGATGTACGCGAACTGGGCCGCGGGCCGGAACTCGGGCGGCGACCACTGGGGTGACGTGACCGCCGAGCCGCGCGGGCTCGACTACCTGGAGGTCTCGGCCGGCGGGGTGCCGGCCATGTGGCTGCGGCCGCACGACGCCGCGCCAGGGCGGGCGATCGTGGCCGTGCACGGCGGCGGGTTCGTCGGCGGGTCGCTCTACACCCACCGCAAGATGTACGGGCACCTGGCCAAGGCGGTCGGCGTGCCGGTGCTGCTCACCACCTATCGCCTCGCCCCCGCCTTCCGGTACCCGGCGCAGATCGACGACGTGGTGACGGCCTATCGATGGGTCCGTGACCAGGGACTTCGTACGGTCCTGGCCGGGGACTCGGTGGGCGCCGGGCTGGCCGTGCACGCGGCGCTGCGGGTGCCGGGGGCCGAGGCGCTGCTGCTGATCTCGCCGGGGCTCGACCTGGATCCGGCGCTGGCCACGAGCAGCTACGACACGAACGCCGCCACCGACGTGTTCTTCACCCGGCCGATGGTGCGCGGGTTGATCGACGCGTACCTGCCGCCGGAGGTGAGCGGCACCGACCCGGCGGTGAACGTGCTGCACGCCGACCTGCGCGGACTCCCGCCGATCTACACGCAGGTGGGCGGCGCCGAGGCGCTGCTCGGCGAGAGCGAACTGTTGACCAAGCTCGCCGTGGACGCCGGGGTCGAGGCGCGGCTCGACGTCTTTCCCGGGCGGTTGCACACGTTCCAGATGGCGGCCGGATACTCGGCGGAGGCCGACGAGGCGATCGGGAGGTTCGCGGCGTGGACACGGCCCAGGCTGGGGCTCTGACCGAGGCCTTCGAGCGGGAGCGGCGGGGGCTGCTCGCGCACGCGTACCGGATGCTCGGCGAGCGGGACGAGGCCGAGGACGCGGTGCAGGAGACGTATCTGCGCGCGCTGCGCGGCTGGAACGGCTTCCACCACCAATCGTCCGTACGCACCTGGCTGTACCGGATCGCCACGAACGCCTGCCTCACCGCGCTGGACGGCCGGGGACGGCGGGCGCTGCCGGCGGACGCGGAGGGCGCCGACGGCTGGCTCGGGCCGTTCCCCGCGGACCCGGCCGACTCGGTGACCGAGCGGGAGAGTGTGCGGCTGGCGTTCGTGGCCGGGCTGCAGTACCTGCCGGCCCGGCAGCGCGCGGTGCTGCTGCTCCGCGAGGTGCTGGCGTTCTCGGCGGCCGAGACCGGGGAGATCCTGGAGTTGTCGGTACCGGCCGTGAAGAGCGCGTTGCAGCGGGCCCGGCGGCGGATCGACGAGGTGGCGCCGCGACGCGACCAGGTGCTGGAGCCGGACGATCCGCGGGCCCGGGAGCTGCTGGCGAGGTACATGGCGGCGTGGGAGGCGGCCGACCCGGTGGCGTTCCGGGAGCTGCTGCGGGCCGACGCCTCGATCCAGCAGGCCGGCTCGGCCACCTGGGCCGACGGGCGGGACGCGTGCCTGGCCTTCGCGGTGCCGGCGATGGGCGCGGCCGGCGACTGGCAGATGACCCCGATGGTGGTCAACGGCCAGTCGGCGGTCGCGGCCCGGTGGCACGGTCAGGCGTACGGGATGGCGGTGTTGACCCCGACGCCGAGCGGAATCCTGGCGATCACCCTGTTTCCCGACGACTCCTAGAGAGCGGCGAGCCGGGCGCCGCCGTCGGCCTCGAGGACGGTGCCGGTGAGGTTGGGGTTGGTCGCGGCGAGGGCGACCACCTCGGCCACGTCCTCCGCGGTCGCCACCCGGCGGGTCGGCAGCCGCTCGGCCATCCGCTCGAAGTAGGAGCGGCGCTGCTCCTCGGGGATCGCGCTCCACCACGGCGTGTCGACCAGGCCGGGGGACACGCCGTTGACCCGGATCGGGGCGAGCTCGGCGGCGAGCGGCTTGACCATCGCCTCGATCGCGCCGTTGATCGCGGCCAGGCCGGCGGTGCCGGGCATCGCGGCCCGGGCCGAGATGGCGCCGATCAGCGTGATCGAGCCGGTCGGGGCGAGGCGTGGCAGGGCCGCCCGGACGGTGGTCAGGTGTGCCCAGAACTTGCCGTCGAAGGCGCGGCGCAGGGTGGCCACGTCGAGGTCGGCGATCGGGCCGGCACCCTCGGCGCCGCTGAGCGCGACGACCAGCCAGTCGATCGCGCCGACCTTGTCGACCACGGCGGCGATCTGGCCGGGGTCGCCGCCGTCGGCCCAGTGCGCGATCAGCTCGGGCTCGACCGGCCGCTCGGTGCGGCCGACGACGTGCACGGTGGCGCCGCGCCGCCGCAGCAGGCGGGCGGTGGCCAGCCCGATGCCGGAGGTTCCCCCGACGACGAGAGCGGTGCTTTCGGTCATGATGAGCTCCTTAATTTCGAACCGGTCCGTCTCGGTTCGTTTCTAAGCTAGCATGTCCCGCATGACGCGCCCAGGTCGCAAGAGAAGCGAGGAGAGCCGGCAGGCGATCCTGACCGCCGCCGCCGGCCTGGTGGCCGAGGTGGGCTACGCCGGGCTGAGCATCGAGGGCATCGCGGCGCGGTCCGGCACCGGGAAGCAGACGATCTACCGGTGGTGGCCGTCCAAGGCGGACGTGCTGCTGGAGGCGCTGGCCGAGACGGCCGACCTGCACATACCGGTCGCGGACGAGGGCAGCTACGCCGCCGACCTGCGGGCGTTCCTGACGGCCAGCTTCGCGCTCGGACGGAAGCCGCAGGTGATCGAGGTGCTGCGGGCGCTGATGGCCGAGTCGCAGATCAACCCCGACTTCGGCGTACGTTTCCGGGCCGGCTTCCTCGTCCGCCGGCGGGAGGCCCTGGGCGTACTCGTGGAACGCGCCCGGACCCGCGGCGACCTGCCACCGGTCCCCCGGCCCGCGACCATCGCCGACCTGGTCTTCGGTCTGATCTGGTATCGGGTGCTGGCCACCCGCGACCCGATCGACGACGCGCAGATCGACGAACTGGTCACGCTGCTGACGAACGGCGCGACGACATGGTGACTATGTTGACTGCCATGTTGATGCAGTCAACATAGTCAACATTGACCGTCAACATTGACGGCCCGCCGATCAGGCGAAGCGGACCGCGGCGAGCGCGGCGGCGACCAGCAGGCCCAGCCCGTTGGTGGCCCAGTGCAGCGCGGCCGAGGCCAGCAGACTGCCACTGCGCCGGCGCAATTCGCAGAGCAGCACCCCGGCCAGCGCGGTGAAGGCGACCACCCCGGCCACCGCGAGCACCCGCCCGGCCATCCCCGTGCCGAGCACCGCCCCGACCGCCTGATTCGCGTGATTGAGCCGCAGCGAGGGCAGGATGTGCCACAGCCCGAACAGGACCGACGACGTGATGCTCGCCCACGTCGCGCCGCGGTGCCGGTTGACCAGGCCGAGGAGCACGCCGCGGAAGGCCACCTCCTCCAGCAGCACCGTGCCGAGCGGCACGACGATGAAGGCGGTCATCAGGGCGGCACTCAGGTGCAGGTGATAGCGCACATCGTGGAACGCCGGACGGGTCCACGGCAGGGCGACCCCGATCGCGTAGACGACCGCAACCGCGGCGATCGCGCCGATCGCGTACTTGAGACCGGGCAGCAGCGTGCGTTTCGACAGGCCCAGGTCGTGCCAGGTCAGGCCGGCCCGGCGGGCCAGCAGCACCAGCGCCAGGGCGACGACCGGCCCGGCGATCAGGCCGGTGTGGGGCGGGCCGTACTTGTCGGCGACGTTGACGGCGGCCAGCACGATGAGCACGGCGCCGAGGACGAGCAGGAGTCGCCTACGCGACGGGTGGTCAGGCATCGCCGACGAAGGCTACCCGGGCGTGGCCCGGTTCAACCATGCGGGCCACGCCACAATCGCTGTCAGGCCGACGACGGTTCCGCCAACGGCAGCCGCACCTTGAACTTCGTGTCGCCCGGCTGCGACTCGAGCACGATGTCGCCGCCGTGGCCGTTGACCACGATCCGGTACGAGATGTCCAGCCCGAGGCCGGTGCCCTGGCCGACCGGCTTGGTGGTGAAGAACGGCTCGAAGACCCGCTTCTTGATGTCCTCCGGCACGCCCGGCCCGGTGTCGCCGACCGAGACGATCACGTTGTCGTCCTCGCGGTACGTCTTGATCGTCAGCGTGCCGACGCCGTTCATCGCCTGGACCGCGTTGTCGATCAGGTTGGTCCACACCTGGTTCAGCTCGGCCGGGTGGGCGGGGATCTGCGGCAGCGTACGGTCGAAGTCCTTCACGACCTTGATCCCGGTGCCGATCTTGTGGTTGAGCATGACCAGGGTCGACTTCAGGCCGCTGTGCACATCGATCCACTGGTGCGCGGCCCGGTCCATCTGCGAGTACTGCTTCGCGGCGTTGACCAGCGTGGAGACCCGGCCGGTGGCGTCCTCGATGTCGGTCATCAGCTGCTCGGTCTCCAGCGCGTACCCGATCCAGTGAATCGCCTGGTCGAGCAGCTCGGGCGCGCCGACCCGGGTCTCGATCTCATTGAGGCAGTCGCGGTCGAGGCCGCCCTGGGCGAAGACCGCCGCCAGGTCCCAGCCGCCGGTGATGCTGCGCTCCTCCATCCACTCGCCCAGCTCGTCCTCGAGATCGGCGGTCTGCATGGCGGTGAGCGCGGGCGCCTTGGCGGCCCGCTCGATGACGTCCTCCTGCAGTTCGGCGAGGGCCACGAGCCGGTCCGGCGGCACCTTGCCGGCCGCGAGCATGGCCAGCTTGTGCCGCATGCCGGCGACCCGCTGACGCAGCGACTCGGCGGCCCGGGAGGCGGCCGCGGCCGGGTTGTTCAGCTCGTGCATGAGGCCGGCCGAGAGCGCGCCGAGCGCGGTGAGCCGCTGGCGCTCGCTGATCGCCGCGGCGGTGCTGCGCATGCCCAGCGCGAGGCCCTCGAGGAGATGGATCGCCATCGGGAACCACTCGCGCATCATGTGACTGAAGTCGCTCGCCGCCATCACGAAGAAGTCGGCGTCGTCGAGCGCCCGCATGGTCGCCATGTATTTCCGGGGGACGCCGTCGTCGCGCAGGTAGGCCTGGGTCGCGCCCATGTAGACGCCGCGCTGCTCGGTGCGGGTGGTCTGGACGTCGTCCTGCCCGACCTTGCGGGACAGCGCGATGGTGCCGCTGAGCAGCACGAAGAACTGCTCGGCCGGGTCGCCCTCGCGGATCACCACGCCGCCGGCCGGCATGTGCATGGTGCAGCCGTGCTCGGCGATCCAGCTCAGCTGCTCGTCGGTCAGCTTCTCGAACAGGAACAGCGTGCGCAGCTCCTCCGGGGAGAGCACGCCGGGCTCGCAGGGGACGAGCCGTACTTCATCAAGATCGGCCATTACTGCGCCTCCAGGTAACGATGGACCAGCGTGACGGCCATCGCGCCCTCGCCGACCGCCGAGGCCACCCGCTTGACGGAGTTGGCCCGGACGTCGCCGGCGGCGAAGATGCCGGGAACACTGCACTCCAGGTAGAACGGATCGCGGTCCCGATCCCATCCCTTCGGACGGGATCCGTTCGCCAGCAGATCGGGGCCGGTGAAGACGAAGCCCTTGTCGTCGCGGGCGACCGTCCCGCCCAGCCAGTCGGTCCGCGGCTCGGCGCCGATGAAGATGAACAGGGCGCCGCACTCGACCGTGGTCTCCAGCGTGCCCTTGTTCTCGCAGATCGTGATGGCCTGCAGGTGGCCGTCGCCGTGCGCGCCGATCACCTCGCAGTTCGTGCGCACCTCGACGTTCTCGGTGCGGGCGATCTGCTGGATCAGGTAGTACGACATCGACGACTCGAGCGAATCGCCGCGGACCAGCAGGGTGACCTTCTTGGCGTACCGGGCGAAGAACAGCGCCGCTTGGCCGGCCGAGTTGGCCCCGCCGACGATGAAGACGTCGGCGCCCGCACACGCCGGCCCCTCGGTCGAGGCGGAGCCGTAGTAGACGCCCGAGCCGGTGAGCCGGGCGACCCCGTCGGCCGCCAGCGGCCGGTACGCGACCCCCGTGGCCAGCACGATCGAGTGCGCCGAGATCTCGCCGCCGTCGGCGAAGGTCAGCGTGCGGGCCGAGCCGTCCTGCCGCAGGCCGGTGACCTCGCGGGTGTTGAGCACCTCGGCCTCGAACTTGCCGGCCTGCCGGCGGGCCCGGTCGGTCAGCTGCGCGCCGGAGATCCCGTCCGGAAAGCCCAGATAGTTCTCGATCCGGGAGCTCTGCCCCGCCTGGCCGCCCACCGCCGAGCGCTCGACCAGCAGCGTCTTGAGCCCCTCGGAGGCGCCGTAGACGGCCGCGCCGAGCCCGGCCGGGCCGCCGCCCACGATGATCAGGTCGTAGAAGTCGCGCCCGGGCGTGGTGCTGAGCCCGGCCGCCTCGGCCACCTCGCCGGTGCTGGGCTGGGACATCGCCCGCCCGTCCGCGGTGACCACCAGCGGCACCGACTCGGGACCCATCCCGGCCGCCTCCAGCAGTCGGCGGCCCTCCGGCTCGTCGGCGCCGAGCCACCGGTACGGGACCAGGTTGCGGGCCAGGAAGTCGCGGATCTGGTAGGACGGCTCGGACCAGCGGTGCCCGACCACCCGGATGTCCTCGAGCTCGCGGTCGCCGGTGGCCCGCCACGCGTCGAGCAGCGCGTCGAGCACCGGGTAGAGCTTCTCCTCCGGCGGGTCCCACGGCTTGAGCAGGTAGTGGTCGACGTCGACCACGTTGATCGCCTGGATCGCCGCGTCGGTGTCCGCATACGCGGTCAGCAGCGCCCGGCGGGCGTTCGGGAACAGGTCCATCGCCTGCTCCAGGAATTCGATGCCGTTCATCTGCGGCATCCGGTAGTCGGCCAGCATGACGGCGACCCGGCCGCCGCGCAGCTTGAGCTCGCGCAGCGCGTCCAGCGCCTCGGCGGCGGAGGAGGCACGCAGGATGCGGTACTCCTCGCCGTACTTGCGCCGCAGGTCGCGGGCGATCGCGCGGGAGACCGAGGGGTCGTCGTCGACGGTCAGGATGGCGGGATGGCCCATGTGTCAAACCCCATCTGATAGCAGGTCGGAGTATTCCGGGTGACGTTCGAGGTAGCCGGTGACGAAGGGGCAGGTGACGATGACCGGGGTGGCGCGGGCGCGGGCGTCGTCGAGCGCGGCCGCGGCCAGCCGGCTGGCCAGGCCCTGGCCGGAGAAGGACTGCTCGATCTCGGTGTGTTGCAGCTCCACTTTGTCGCCGTGCCGACGGTAATGCAGCACCCCGGCCACCTCGCCGCCGAGCAGGATCTCGTAGCGCTGCCGCTCGAAGGCGTCGACCACGACGGCGGAGTCGGCCGGGTCGCGCACGCCGACCTGGGCGCTGCCCTCGACCCGCAGCTTGCGCCGGGCCCGCTCGTAGAACGAGGAGTTGCCCAGGCGGACCACCTGAGCGGCGGCCGGGACCGGCTCGATCTCGAGCTTCTCGTCGCCGCCGACGTAGCCCTCGATGATCCCGTCCACCTCGACGGCGAGGCGGCCGCTGGTGGGTAGCACGTCCAGCTCGAGCCGCTCGCTCAGCGCCAGCATCAGCGAGCGGTTGAACGACGAGTGCGCGGCCGAGGCGCTGACGATCAGGCCCTCCACGTTCGGCGAGACGATCGGGCCGCCGGCCGAGAAGGAATACGCCGTGGAGCCGGTCGGCGTGGAGACGATCACCGCGTCGGCCGCGTAATTCACGAAGTTCTGCCCCTCGACCGCGATGCCGACCGCGGCGAGGCCGTCGCCGGGCACCCGGACCAGGGCGATGTCGTTGAACGCCGAGACCTCCTTGCCGTCGGGCAGCACGGTGCGCACCGCCGTGCGCGACTCGACGGTGAACCGGTGCTCGTCGATCGCGGAGAGCGCGGCCGGCAGGTCGGGCAGGTCGACCTCGGCGAGGAAGCCGAGCCGGCCGACGTTGACCCCGAGCACCGGCGTCTTGCGGCCCTCGACCAGCCGCATCGTGCGCAGCATGGTGCCGTCGCCGCCCAGGCTGACCAGCATGCTGGCCCGCTCGACCATCTCCTCGGTGCTGACCGCGACGGCCTCGCAGTCGATCCGGTTGATCTCGTCGTGCAGGCCGAGGACGGTGACCTCCCGCCGGTTGGCCCAGGCGACTATGGCGTCGATCGCCGAGCCGCAATCCCGGCGGGGGTGCAGCACCAGCCCGACGACCTTGATCATGCCCATGGCCCGCTACCCATCGCTCATCGCGTCAAAAACCCAGCCTCCCACGTGCGCCGCCACAGGTGAACTCGGGCAGGTTTCCCAAAGGTATCTTGACAGCGTTGTCAGGCATCGACACACTCCGATTCAGAGAGCGCTCTCCTTCCTGCTCATCCCCGTTTTCCGGTACGGAAGGAACTCCCCATGCGCCGAAGAATGCCGGCGATCGCCGTCGCGACGATCACGCTGATTACGCTGACCGCACAACCGAGCCGGGCCGCCACGCCCCATTTCGACGTCTCGCCGGGCATGCTCGCCGCGATGCGCCGCGACCTGAAACTCGACGACGCCCAGATCGCGGCGCGGCTCCGCACCGAGGCGGCGGCGCCGGTCATCGAGAAAAGGTTGCGCGCCCGGCTCGGCTCCGCCTTCGCCGGCGCCTGGATTCCCGCGGGAGCGTCGAAACTCACGGTCGCGGTGACAAATTCCCAGGCCGAGGCGATCGTACGAACGGAAGGGGCCACACCCGCACGGGCACACTCGAGCGCCGCCGACCTCTCCGCCACCCGCACGAAGCTGGACCGTCAGGCGTCCAAGGCGGCGGCCGCCCAGGTCCGGGGCTGGTATGTCGACGTACCCGGCAACCCCGTGGTGGTCCTGGCGAAGCCCGGCGCCGAGGCCGAGGCCCGCCGGTTCGCGCAGGCCGGCGGCGCCGGCCCGGTCACCGTCGAGCCCCTGGCCGAGCAACCGCGCCCGATGTACGACATCCGCGGCGGCGACCAGTACGTGATCAACGGCAACACGCTGTGCTCGGTCGGCTTCGCCGTGGCCGGCGGTTTCGTCAGCGCCGGGCACTGCGGCAGCGCCGGCAGCCCCACGCTCGGTTACAACAACGTCAGCCAGGGCACCTTCGCCGGCTCGTCGTTCCCGGGCAACGACTACTCCTGGATCCAGACCAACGGCAACTGGACCCCGCAGCCCTGGGTGAACAACTACGCGGGCGGGAACGTGCTGGTGGCCGGCTCGGCCGACGCCGCGATCGGCAGCTCGATCTGCCGGTCCGGGCGCACCACCGGCTGGCGCTGCGGCACCCTGCTCGGCCGGGACGAGACCGTGGTGTACGCCCAGGGCGCCGTCTCCGGCCTGTCCCGCAGCGATGCCTGCGCCGAGCCCGGCGACTCCGGCGGCTCCTGGATCTCCGGCAACCAGGCACAGGGCGTGACCTCCGGCGGCACCGGCAACTGCACGTCGGGTGGCACGATGTGGTTCCAGCCGGTGAACGAGATCCTCGGCGCCTACGGCCTGTCGCTGACCACCAGCGGCGGCAGCACCAGCTCGCTGGTCAGCGACTGGAACGGGCTCTGCATCGACGTGCCGAACTCCAACTTCTCGGACGGCGTACCGCTGCAGATGTGGGAGTGCAACAACACCGGCGCGCAGAAGTGGACCTTCGTGAACGGCACCCTGCAGACGTCGAACAACAAGTGCATGGACGTCGCATGGGGCTCGACCGCCAACGGCGCGGTCATCCAGATCGCCAACTGCAGCGGCAACCCGGCCCAGCAGTTCGTCCTCTCGGCGGCCGGCGACCTGGTGAACCCGCAGGCCAACAAGTGCGTCGACATCAAGGACTGGAACGGCAACTGGGGCGCCGCCCTGCAGACCTGGGACTGCGCCGGCACCGCCAACCAGAAGTGGCACCGCGGGTAGCCGGCGCCCGACAAACGGGCAGAAGCACCTTAAAGCAACGTTAAAGACCTGTTGACGACATGCCGTCGGCTTCCAGGATGGCCGGATCCCCAACGAACTCCCGCTCCTGACCGTCGTCGCCGCGGTGGCGGCCGCGGCGGCGGCCTTTCTGGGGGAGATCCGGCCCGGGCGGTAGCGATATCGCCCGGGCCGGAGTAATGATTGCAGTGTGCAATGAATCGGGCCCGGCACCGGGAGGAATCATGAGCGCGACCCGCCCCGACATTCCCAGCATCGACGAGACCTGCACCGCCGCGAACGTGCACGAGCGCGCCGAGAAGATCGCCGTCCCGGTGTACGACTGGATCAGCATGCCGGTCATCGCCATCGTCGACGGCCTCATCCGCGTCGACCCGGACGACGAACCACCGGCCGCCGTCCCGACCCCGGCGCAGAAGCTGGCCGCGTCCCGGCCGTCCGCCTACCGGACCCGCGGCGCCGCCTCCCCGGTGAACGCCGACCCGAAACGCTGAGGTCGTCCGGGCGCTTGACCCGCCGGCCTACGGACGCGGGCCGCGCGCGGCCCGCGACGGCCGCCGTGATGCGACGACTGCCGTAAGGCGGTAACCAGGTATTGCCGCGATTCGATAGAGTGCCGGTCCGCACCGCCGCCAGACCACGGGAACCGCACGATGGAAGAATCCGGGCCGCCGGCCGATCCACCGGCACGGTCGTCATCGCCCACCGACGAGTCGGCAGCGTCCGCCGCCGCGACGCCGCCCGGGGCGACTGCGCCCGCAGCCGCTCCTCCCCCGTCGCCCGCGCCCGCCGACCCAGCCGTGCCCACCCCGTCACCCGCGCCCGCCGACCCAGCCCTGCTCACCCCGTCACCCGCGCCCGCCGACCCAGCCCTGCCCACTCCGTCACCCGCGCCCGCCGACCCCGCCGCGGCCTTGCCGCCCACGGCCGTGCCCGGCGTCGCGCAGCAGCCCGGCAGCGCACAGCAACCCGGCGAGGCGCCGCCCGGAGCTCCGGCGCCGTTCTCCTCGCCGCCGCCCAAGCTTCCCCGCTGGGCGATCGTGACCGCGGTCGTCCTCTCCCTGCTGAGCACGGTCGGGTTCGGCGGCTACGAAGCCGTCGTCGGCCTGCGGCAGGCCAAGAGCCGGTTCGACACCCTCGAGGCCCGCGGCCGGGCCGAGGCGCCCACGCCCTCCGGCACCGCGGATCCGTCAGCGAGCGTCGCGCCCTCGCCGACCGGCCCGCGGGCGGCCACCTACCCGATACGTACCGGCAACGACCTGGCCCGGGTCTGCGACGGCTGGTACTACCCGAAATCGCCCAAGTTCACCGGCAAGGCGCCGCACCAGATCTCGGTCGGCGTCGTCGACTCGATCATGGCGCCGAGCCGGCACATCATGGCCGCGGTGACCGTGCCCGACGTGCGCGAGTCGATCTGGCGGGCCTGGATCCCGGACAACCCGGGCAAGACCCAGCTGGTCGCCTGCCTCGATCTGACCCGCGCCGGCAACAAGGTCAAGAGCTGCAAGTACCAGGCTCCCCAGCCGCAGACCGTCGACTTGAAGCAGGGCTTCTACCGGCTCCGGCTGTACGAGGCGGCCACCGGCCGGAAGCTGCTCGACAAGCCGGTCACCGGCCAGGACCAGAAGTGCCCGAGCGTCGTCTTCGTGGCCCCGGGCGACAGCCTGTACGGCGAGGTCGAGGACAGTCAGCTGTACGAGCTCCTCAAGGGCTTCGTGATGAAAAAGGGCTGACGCCCGGACCGCCTCCTCTTGACCGCACCGCCATCGAAACGCTTCGATGACGGTGCCCTCGCGCGCGGGCCGGAGTCACCGCCGGTCCCCCGCGCTCGGAACCGTACGAGAGGAAGATCCATGGGTTCGAGAGCAAGGAGGGCCGGGCTGGCATTCGCTGCCGCCACCCTGGCCCTCGCCGGCACCGTGTACGGCGTGACAACGGCATCGGCCGGCGTCACCACCCAGCTGACCGCTCCTCAGCTGACCGCTCCGCAACTGGTCGCCGACATGGGCGCCGGCTGGAATCTGGGCAACCAGCTGGAGGCCAACTCCAACGGCATCCCCAGCGAGACCGCCTGGGGCAACCCGGTCATCACCCAGGCCCTCATCGACCGGGTGAAGGCGTCCGGCTTCAAGACGATCCGGATCCCGGTCTCCTACCTGGGGAACATCGGCGCCGGCCCGAACTACACGATCAGTTCCGCCTGGCTGAGCCGGATCGCGGAGGTCGTCAACTACGCGTACAACGACGGCCTCTACGTGCTGATCAACATGCACGGCGACGGCTACAAGTCCATCACCGGCTCCTGGCTGATCTGCGACGCCGCCGACCAGACGACGATCAAGGACAAGTACCAGAAGGTCTGGCAACAGATCGCGACGAAGTTCCAGAGCTACAACGAGCACCTGATCTTCGAGTCGATGAACGAGGAGTTCGACGGCCAGTACGGCAACCCGACCCAGCCGTGCTACTCGAACATCAACGCGTACAACCAGATCTTCGTGGACACCGTCCGGAAGACTGGCGGCACCAACGCCTCGCGGTGGCTGCTCGTGCCGGGCTGGAACACCAACATCGAGTACACCGCGGGCAACTACGGCTTCGTGCTGCCCACCGACCAGTACCGGTCCAGCTCCATCCCCAGCGGCGAGCAGCGCCTCATGATCTCCGTGCACTACTACGACCCGTGGGACTTCACGGGCCAGGAGGACGGCAACATCACGCAGTGGGGAGCGGCCGCGACCAATCCGGCGAAGAAGTCGACCTGGGGACAGGAAGACTATATGGACTCCACGCTGAAGAAGATGTACGACGCTTTCGTCGTACGCGGCTATCCGGTCTTCGTCGGCGAATACGGCTCGATCGACAAGACGTCCTTCGACTCGGCCAACAACACGTACCGGGCGAACTTCGCGCGCGCCCTGGTCGCCACCGCCAAGAAGTACGGCGCGGCGACCGCCTACTGGGACAACGGCGTCAACGGCCAGTACGGCTTCGGCCTGTTCAACCGCGGCTCCGACACGGTGACCCAGCAGAGCATCATCAACGCCATCATCACCGCCGCCGGCAGCAGCCCGCCGACCACCCCGCCCACCACGCCGCCGACCACCGCACCCACCACCGGGCCCACCACGCCGCCGACCACCCTGCCGACGACGAGCCCGGGCGGCACCAGCACCTGCCGGGTCAGCAACGCGGTCAACGCGTGGAACACCGGGCTGACCAACAACATCACGATCACCAACACCGGCACCGCGGCGATCAACGGCTGGGCCCTGACCTTCACCCTGCCCTCGGGACAGACGATCGTCTCCGGCTGGAACGCCACCTACGCCCCGGCCAGCGGCACGGTGACCGCCACCAACGTCAGCTACAACGGCGCCCTGCCCCCGGGCGGCTCGGCCAGCATCGGCTACCAGGCCACCCACACCGGCAACGCCGCCGCACCCACCGGCTTCAAGCTCAACGGCACCACCTGCGGCTGACCCACCACGACGGGCCGGCGCCGCTCACCGGCCCGGCCCGTCATGCGTCTCAACCGCCGAGCCGAGGCGCGGCACGGAGAACGACCGGTTTCATCCAGCGTGGATGAACGGTGCCGACCGTCGCCACCCCGGCGCCGACCAGGAACACCGCCGTCGCGCAGAGCGCCGCGGCCGTGTCGGACGGTGGGCGGGCCGGCCACAGCCATGGGGTCGTCCAGCCGTTGTCAGCGGCGGCGAGCGCCAGGAACACGTACGCGAGGACGCCCGTCCACGACCGGTTCGCGCCCGCCAGGCCGCCGGCGAACAGGGCCACCCCGACCAGGCCCACCGTGTCCCGTAGGAGGCCGCCGGCGCCCGAGGTCAGGTGACCGGCCGTCGCACCGGCGGCGAGAGCGGCGTAGGCCGCGGCGGTCAGCCCCAGCGCGCCGGCCAGGCGCAGCAGCGGCAGCCGCGGGCCGGTCGCGCGCTCGGATTCGTCGAACGGGCTCTGCATGGCGGCGCCCACGACCGCGGCCGCGGCGCCGACCAGCACCAGCGCCAGCGCGGGCGTGACGCCGGCGGTCCAGCGCAGCACCAGGCTCAGCGCGACGCCGCAGCCCGCGAGGGTCAGCACGGCGGCCGGCATCCGGCGGCTGGCCGCGAAAAGCCGGACGAGTCTCACGGCAGGTCTCCCATCGCCAGCCGCCCGGCTCGCAGGCGGGACAGGTTCTCGGTCAGCCACTGCCGGCGCTCGGCGGCGGGCAGGGCGGCGAAGCGGCCGGCCGCCGCGATCACCTGGCGATCCTGCGGCGTCGTGGTGGTGCCGCGGCCGGTGATGTCCTCGCCGGCGGAGAGCAGCATGCCGTCGGCGACGACCGCGCGGACCGGCCCGGCGCTTACCGGGTTGTCGGGGTTGACGCCGAGCAGCGCCAGGACCGTCCAGCGGCGGGTGGCGGAGCGGATCTGTGCCGCCGACATCGGGCCCTGCGTGTTGAGTATCGGCAGGCGCAGGGCGTCGCGGTCGGCGGCGGCGCCCGGCGGCGTGCCCAGGTCGATCGCCACCGGGGCGCCGGGCAAGCCGGCGAACTGAGCCGTCACCGGGACCAGGTCGGTGCTGACCGTCGGCAGCGCCGAGCGGAACGCCGGGTGTACGCACACCGGCAGCGGGCCGCTGCGGTCGCAGACCGGGGTGAACGGTATGGCGGTGCCCGGCGCCGCCAGGGCGGGGATGACGGTGCCGCGGCCCGGCTCGTCCACCGCCGTACGGGCGACCGCGATCATCGTGCCCGCCAGTGCCACCCCGGCGGCGACCAGGATGGCCCCGCGTCGGGCCGGCATCCCGAGTGCCGGCAGGGTCGCCAGCGTGACGCCGGCGACGAAGATCAGCTGCACGATCGCGATGCCGGTGCCCGCGCCGAAGAACGGCACCAGCTCCGGGCCGACGCTGTCGACCACCGGCGAAACCAGCGCGGCGTGGGTGTGCGTCACGTAGTGGGCGGCCAGCGTGAGCTGGAAACCGAAGAGCAGGCCCACGGCGGTGAGCGGCGCGGTGAAGCGGCTGGGCAGCGCCGTGCCGGCCGCGAAGCCCACGGCGGCGCAGGCGACGAGCCCGGCGGCGCCGGTCGCGACCGGCAACCACAGCACCCCGCCCCAGGCGTGCTGCCCGGCGGTGACGGCGAACCCGGCCGCCGCCGCCACGACGTAGAACGCCAGGACCGCCGCGGTTCCGGCCGCCCAGGTCAGCAGGCGGCGTACGGCCGGTGGGCGGGGCGTGCTGGCGACCAGATCGGTCATCCGGCGGCGGCCCTCGCGGGCGGCGGTCCAGGCCGCGACTCCCCCGGCGAACGGGCCCATCACCTGGACGGCGCCGGGCAGGGCCAGGCTCCGGGCGCTCCACAGTGGCACCGGCGCGCGCAGTGCCCGGCCGTACGGCGAGGCCAGCCAGATCAGCGCGACGAGCAGCGGCAGCAGCGCCCAGGCCGGGGTGCGGCGCAGCTCGATGCGCAACAGCCGGGCCGCGGCGCTCATCGGGCCCTCGCCGCACCGAGCACGGCGCTGTACCCACGCTCGAGCGGCGCGTCGCCCGCGGCGCCGGAGCCCTCGCCGTGCCCGATCAGCTCGGCGGGTGTGCCGCGGAACGCGACGCGGCCCTCGTGCATCAGCGCCACCTCGGCGCAGGCGGCGCCCACGTCCTCGACGAGGTGGGTGCTGACCACGACCGTGGCGTGTGCGCCGAACTCGCGCAGCAGCGACCGGAACTCGACCCGCTGCTCGGGGTCCAGGCCGGCCGTCGGCTCGTCGAGCAGCAGCAGGTCGGGGTCGTTGACGATGGCCTGGGCGATGCCGGCCCGGCGCAGCATGCCGCCGGAGAGCGTACGCAGCTTGGCCCGCGCCTGACCGCCCAGCCCGACCCGCTCGACGGCGGTGGCGACGGCCCGCGCCAGGCGGCCCGGCGGCACCTCCTTGAGCAGCGCGAAGTACTCGACGAACTCCACCACCGTGAAGTTCGGGTAGTAGCCCAGCGACTGGGGCAGGTACCCGAGCCGGCGGCGCACGGCCCGGCGCTCGCGGGCCTGCGCGGGATCGTGGCCGAGCAGGCGGACGGTGCCGGTCGTCGGCGGCAGCACGGTGGCGACCACCCGCAGCAGCGAGGTCTTCCCGGCACCGTTGGGCCCGAGCAGCCCGAAGACGCCGGGCCCGAGACTCAGGTCCACGCCCGCGACCGCGGTCTTGCGTCCGAATCGGCGGGTCAAGCCGGACAACTCAACGTTCATGGTGTCCCCTTCGAGAGACGGACGGTGACGGCGCCGAGCGCGGCGACGGCTAGGTAAGGCAGGTACAGCGCGGTGTCGGTGACCGCGGTGACGGCGCCGGCGGCCGAGCCGCGGGCGGCCATCACGCCCAGGACCGCGATGGCCCATCCGGCGAGCCCGGCCGCGACGCCGGCCGGGGCGGAGCGCATGACGGTGGCGGCGGCGAGGGCGAGGGCGCACACCGCGGTCATCGGAACGAGCCAGCCGAACGTGATGGCCGTCGCCGCCCCGCTGATCGCCGAGGCCGCGACGCCGAGGACCGCGTTCACCAGGCAGACGCACAACGCCCGGACCAGCAGGACCATCCGGTCACCGACCGGCATGATCCGGACCAGCTCGTACGCCGGATCGGTGCCCGGCCCGTACGCGTAAGCCACGCCCGCACCCGCCAGCGCCGGAGCCAGCAGCGGCACCAGCACCGTGCCGGTGGACAGCGTCACGGCGACCCCGACGCCCAGGACCGCCACGGTCGCGGCGAGCCACCCGGCCACCAGCGACGGCGTCGTGACCAGCGCCCGGGCCAGCCCACGGGAGCGCAGCAACCGCGCCGCGACCCGCTCCACCGGCCCCGGCCGGCGCGCCCACACCTCGCCCGCGACCCCGACCCACACCCGCCCCAGATCGACGTCCGACGGCGCCTCACCGTCCGGATACCGCACCATCACCACCTCCCTCCATTCCGTACGGGTCGAACCGGCCCGCCACCAACGCCCGGCGCAACATCCCCCGCATCCGCGCGGCCCGGCTCTTCACCGTCCCCTGCGGCACGCCGAGCAGCCGGGCCACCTCGGCGACCGGGCGGTCCTCCACGCACAACAGCCGCCACACCTCGCGCTCCGGGCTGCCCTCCGGCCCGAGCGCCCGGACCGCGGCGTCGAGTTCCGCCCGGTCCGCGGCCGCCTGCGCGACGTCGTCGACCCGGCCACCCTCGTCGAGCACCGACAGCAGCAGCGTCGCCGGCCCGCGCCGGCGCAGCCACAGGGCGACCTGCCGGCGCGCGATCCCCCACAACCAACCGCCGGCGTTGCCCGGGCGGTATCCCGCGGCGCCGCGCCACACGGCGAGGAACGTCTCCTGCAGCACGTCCTCGACCTCGGCCGCGGGCAGCGCCACCCGCAGCCGCGCCGCCAGCCAGGGCGCGTGCCGGTCGAACAGCGCCCGCAGCGCCGTGTCGTCGCCGCCGGCGACCGCCGAGAGCAACTCGTCGTCGTCCATCGCCTACCTATTGCAGCCGCAGGCCGGTCGGTTCGCGAGACCGCAAACCATTTCGGACGGCCTAGGCTCCCGATCCAGACGGCAACCAGATGCTCATCGATCAACACGTCTGACAGACTGGGTCATGCGCGATCGATCCCGCCGGTGGGCGTGGCTCGGTGTCCTCGTCATCGGGCTGATTCTCTACATCGTGGTGTTGCGGACCCTGGTCCACACCCAGAACCCCAACTTCGTGCCGTCGCTCATCCTGCTCGGCGCGACGGTCGTGCCGCTGTCCTTCCTCACCTTCGCCCAGGCCCGGACCGGTCGCTGGCAGGTGCCGGCCTGGGCGCTGGTCACCGCCGCGTTCTTCGGCGGCGTGATCGGCATCGTGGTGGCCGGCACGCTGGAGTACAACACGCTGCGCGGGCTCGGCATGCTGCCGCTGGTGCTGGTCGCGCTGATCGAGGAGTCGGCGAAGCTGATCGTCCCGATCGCCCTGCTGTTCCTGATCCTGGCCCGGCGCGAGCGCCGGCTGCCGTCCGACGGGCTGATCATCGGAGTGGCGTCCGGCATGGGCTTCGCCGCGCTGGAGACCATGGGGTACGCGTTCACCGCGCTGCTCGCCTCGGACGGCAACATCGGCGCCGTCCAGGAGACGCTGTTCGTCCGGGGCCTGACCGCGCCGGCCGGGCACACCGCGTGGACCGGGCTGACCGCCGGCGCGCTCTGGGCGCTGATCGCCGCGCCGAGCGCGAGGCGACTGCTCACCTTCGGGCTCACCTTCCTCGGCGCGGTCGTTCTGCACACACTGTGGGACACGTACAACAATCTCTGGGTTTATGTCGTTCTCGGGGTGATCTCGCTGGGCTGGCTGTTCATCGAGCTCGCCCGCTATCGCACGTTCTCCGAGCACACGCTCAACCTGCGACCCCTTACCGTTTGAGCATGACGGTCAGCCCCACCCAGCCGGAGGTGTCCGCGCGGGACATCGCCCGGATCGTGTCGGACGGGCTCGGCGCCGGTCTCGCCGGCGCCGAGCGGCTGTCCGGCGGCACCTTCGCCGTGGTCTGGCGGGCCGATCTCGAGGACGGCCGCCGGGTGGTGGTCAAGGTGGGACCGCCGCCGTCGGCTCGCCTGCTGCGGTACGAGAAGGGCGTGCTCCCGGCCGAGGCGGAGTACTACCGGCTGATCCGCGCGCACGCGCCCACCGTGCCGGTGCCCGACGTGCTGGCCGTCTCGGCACCGGAGGGGCCTGGGTTCTCCGCGCCGTCCGGAGGACCAGGCGCCGGTAGCGGCACGGCCGAGCCCGCCTGGGTCATCGCGTCGATGCTGCCGGGCACGCCGCTCACCGAGAAAGACTCGCCGCGAGCCCGCGAGCAGTTGGGGGCGGCGCTCCGAGAAGTGCACGCGATCACCGGCCCGCGGTTCGGCTACACCGGCGACCGTCCGGCCGCCGCGGACTGGCCCACCGCCTTCGCCGCGATGATCGACGACATCCGGGCCGACGCCGCCGACTGGAACGTCCCGCTGCCGCCGCTGGACGGCGTGGTGGCCCGCCACCGGAACGTCCTGGCCGCGGTCGACCGGCCGGCGCTGCTGCACTTCGACCTCTGGGACGGCAACGTGCTGGCCGGGCCGGACGGCTCGCTGACCGGGCTGGTCGACGGCGAGCGGTACCTGTACGGCGACCCGCTGCTGGATTTCGTGTCGCCGGCCCTGCTGCGCCGCATCGAAGACCTGCCGGACCACCCGTTCCTGGCCGGTTACCGGCCCGGCCCGTTCGACGAGCCGGCCCGCATCCGGCTGGCCCTGTACCGCATCCACCTGTACGCCATCATGATCGCCGAGGGCCCGAGCCGAGGCATTCCGATCGCCGACGGCCGGCACGACCACCTGACCGGCCTGCTCAACGAGGAGTTGGCCGATCTCTCCTGAGCAGCCACGCGGCCGACGCGGCGGGCCGGCCGGCCGACATCGACGCCGGCCCCGCCCAGCACCGCATTGACCAAACCGCCCACGTCAGCGGCTGACCAGACATCTTCGGGCTCACGATTTGGGTGGGATGTGGCGGTTGGCAGGTGCGCGCCGTTCTGCTCTGGACTGCCCCGGCCGGGCTGGGTGGCCCGGCTGGCTTGCCATGGCCCGACCACCCACCAAGCCCGACCGGCCCCGCCAGGTCCAGAACAGTACGCAGCTCTCCGACGCTCACCTCGAGTGCGAAAGGCTCCTAGCGGCGGATGGCGAGGGCGAGGAAGTGGTCCTCCGGGTCCTCGTAGCGCACCATCTCCCACCCGGCCGCCGCCAGCAGCGGGCCCAGGTTCGCCTCGTTCAGCGGCTCGTCGGGGCGCGGCGTGCGGCCGTGCCGGGCGGCCAGCGCCACCCGGCCGGTGGGGTGGAAAATCATCAGGCGGCCGCCGGGGCGGGTCACCCGGGCCAGTTCCGCCAGGCCGGCCGCCGGGTCGGGCAGATGCTGCACCAGGCCGGCGGCGAAGACCAGGCCGGCCACCCCGTCCGGCAGCGGCAGCCGGCGGGCGTCGGCCAGCACCAGGCCGGCGCGGGCGTGGCGGCCGGCGGCCCGGGCGGCGTCGAGCATCGCCGGGGTCAGGTCCAGGCCGAGCACCCGGCCGGCCGGGCCGACCGCGGCGGCCAGGGCGGGCAGCGCCCGGCCGGTGCCGCAGCCCACGTCGAGGGCCAGGTCGCCCGGGCATGGTTCGGCGGTCGCCACGGCCGTCGCGTACGCCGGCAGGTCGTCACCGAACTTCGCGTCCCAATCCGCGGCCCGGGCGCCGAAGAAGGCCCGGCTCTCGGCCAGATACCAGCGCTCGGGGTCGGCCAGCCGCGGGTGCACATGCCGGATCACCGGCCACGAGGGATCGTGGTGGTCGATCACCACCTGGGCCCGGCGCTCGCCCTCGCCGTTGCCGCGCCGGCCGCGCGGGCCGCCGCGCAAGTAGACGATCACCCGGTCGGCGGCCGGCTCGAGCACGTTGAGCGCCGAGTCGCCGCGGCCGCCGGACGGGCCGCTCAGGCCGAGCACCGCGTCGACCCGCCAGGCCCGGGCCGAGGGCGGGAACGCGGCGGCCAGGCGGGCCGCGAACGCGGCGGCGGCGCCCTGGTCGCCACCGTCGACGATCACGGTGAGCGGGGCCCGGGGAGCCAGCACCTCGGCCAGGAAGGCGGTGACCTCGCGTATCCGTTCCGGCACGCCGTCCAGCATGCCGCCGCCGGTGTGAGCTCCGCAACGGTTACGCGTCTGCGACTCGTCCGGGCTGTAAGGCCTCGCATCTGCGGCCCTAGAGTGATGGCGTGACGACCTACCGCATCGGGGAGGCGGCCGAGCTGCTCGGGGTCAGCGTGGACACGGTCCGCCGCTGGGTCGACTCGGGCCGGCTGGTGGCCGGCCGGGACGACCACGGGCATCGCAGCATCGCGGGCGTCGACCTGGCCGGCTTCGCCCGGTCGCTGGGCGACGAGCCGGATGCCGGGGCGCGCCGCTCGTCGGCTCGCAACCGCCTGCCCGGAATCGTCACCGCGATCACCCGTGACTCGGTGATGGCGCAGGTCGACATCCAGGCCGGCCCGTTCCGGGTGGTCTCGCTGATGAGCCGCGAGGCCGTCGACGAGCTGGGGCTGGAGGTCGGCTCGACGGCGGTCGCCGTGATCAAGTCGACCACGGTGGTCGTGGAGCGAGGAGACGACAAGTGAAGAAAATACTGACGGCACTGGCCCTGGCAGCGCTCCTGGCGGGCTGCGGCAACAACTCCGATGGTTCTCCTCCGTCGACATCGACCTCCAGCGCCGGCGGAGGGGTCACCGGCAACCTCACCGTGCTCGCGGCGGCGTCACTGACCGAGACCTTCAACCAGATCGGCAAGGACTTCGAGGCGGCCAACCCTGGGGTCAAGGTCACTTTCTCGTACGGCGGAAGCTCCGGCCTCGCTCAGCAGATCACCTCGGGCGCGCCCGCCGACGTGTTCGCCTCGGCCAGCCCGGCCACCATGAAGACGGTGACCGACGCCGGCGACGCGTCCGGCACGCCGGCCACCTTCGTCAAGAACCAGCTGGTCATCGCCGTGCCCAAGGGCAACCCGAAGGGCATCACGGGGCTCTCCGACCTGACCAGGGCGGGCATGAAGGTGGCGCTCTGCGCCGAGCAGGTGCCCTGCGGCGCGGCGGCCAAGAAGGCGCTCGGCGCGGCCGGCGTGAAGCTCACCCCGGTGACCCTGGAGCAGGACGTCAAGTCGGCGTTGTCCAAGGTGAAGCTGGGCGAGGTGGACGCGGCGCTGGTCTACCGCACCGACGCCAAGGCGGCCGCGCCGGAGGTGGACAGCATCGAGTTCCCCGAGTCGTCCGGCGCGATCAACGAGTACCCGATCGTGACCCTCAAGAGCGCTCCCAACCCGGTCGCGGCGACCGCGTTCGTCGCGTTCGTGCAGACCGGGCCCGAGATGAAGGTGCTCACCGACGCAGGGTTCCAAAAGCCCTGAGCAGGTTTCGTACGAAGGTTCCGCCGGCCCTCGCGATCCCGGCGATCGCGGGGCTGGCGTTCCTCGTTCTGCCCCTGTTCGGGCTGCTCTGGCGGGCGCCCTGGTCGAGCCTGCCGGCCCGGCTGCGGGAGCCGGGCATCCTCGCCGCCCTGAAACTCTCCCTGCTGACCGCGACCCTGGCCACCGCCGTCTGCCTCGTCGTCGGGGTGCCGCTGGCCTGGGTGCTGGCCCGAGCCGAATTCCCCGGCCGGCGGCTGGTGCGCGCGCTGGTGACCGTGCCGCTGGTGCTGCCGCCGGTGGTCGGCGGGGTGGCGTTGCTGCTGGTCTTCGGCCGGCGTGGGCTGATCGGCGGCTGGCTCGACTCGACCTTCGGGATCAGCCTGCCGTTCACCACCGCGGGCGTGGTGGTGGCCGAGGCGTTCGTGGCGATGCCGTTCCTGGTGATCAGCGTGGAGGGGGCGCTGCGCGGGGCGGACGCGCGCTACGAGGAGGCGGCGGCAACCCTCGGGGCGGGGCGGTGGACGGCGTTCCGGCGGATCACGCTGCCGCTGATCGCACCCGGGGTGGCGGCCGGGGCGGTGCTCTGCTGGGCGCGGGCGCTCGGCGAGTTCGGGGCGACGATCACGTTTGCCGGGAACTTCCCGGGGCGTACGCAAACCATGCCTTTAGCGGTTTATCTGGCCCTCGAACAGGATCTCGACTCGGCCATCGTGCTCAGCCTCCTGTTGCTGGTCGTGTCGGTCGGCATCCTGGCGGCGTTGCGGGACAAATGGGTGGCGGCGTGACCGACTGCACCGAGCGGCACGTGCGTGAGTTGCCCGCCCAGGCCGCAGGCGAGGGCCAGAAGGGCATGCCTGAGGAAGGCACAGCGTGATGCTCGACGCGCGGCTGGTGGTGAAGCGCGCGGGGTTCACTTTGGACATCGAGCTGGCGGTGGCGGCCGGCGAGGTGGTGGCGCTGCTCGGGCCGAACGGCGCCGGGAAGACGACGGCGCTGCGGTGCCTGGCCGGGCTCGACGGGCTCGACGACGGGCACGTCACGCTGGACGGCGCGCGGCTCGACCGGGAGCCGCCCGAGCGACGGCGGATCGGTGTCGTGTTCCAGGACTACCTGCTGTTCCCGCACCTCAGCGCGTTGGACAACGTCGCGTTCGGGCCGCGCTGCCGCCGGGTACCGCGCCGGGAGGCACGGGAGACGGCGCGGGAGTGGCTGCTGCGGGTGGGCCTGGCCGAGCACGTACGCAAGAAGCCTCGCCAACTCTCCGGGGGCCAGGCGCAGCGCGTCGCCCTCGCCCGGGCCCTCGCCGCCGAGCCCAAGCTGCTGCTGCTGGACGAGCCGCTCGCCGCCCTCGACGCGCGCACCCGGCTGGACACCCGGGCCCAGCTGCGGGGCCACCTCGCGTCGTTCCCGGGGGCGACCGTGCTGGTCACGCACGATCCGCTGGACGCGCTGATGCTCGCCGACCGGCTGATCATCGTGGAGGACGGCGCGATCGTGCAGTCCGGCGACGCCGGCACGATCACCGCCCAGCCGCGCACCGACTACGTGGCCCGGCTGGTCGGCCTCAACCTGTACCGCGGGCAGGCCTCGGGCACCTCGGTGCGGCTGCCGGACGGGTTCACGCTGGTCACCGCCGTGCCGCTGGAGGGGGACGCGTTCGTCGCCTTCCCGCCGTCCGCGGTCTCACTTTTCCCCACGAGGCCGGCGGGCAGCCCACGGAACACCTGGCCGGCCACGGTGACCGCGATGGCCCGGCACGGCGACGCGCTGCGGATCGAGCTGTCCGGGCCGATCCCGGTCGCGGCGGACGTCACACCGGCGGCGGCGGTGCAGCTCGAACTCGCTCCCGGGCGTGCGGTCTGGGCCACGGTGAAGGCCACGGAGGCGACCGCGTACCCGGCCTGAGGATAGGTTCATGGTCATGGAGGCACTCGAGCTGACCGACTATCGCGCCGCGGTGGCCCGGATGTACCTGGAGGCGGCCGACCTCGAGGACTTCCGGTCGCGGCGGGACGAGCTGTTCGCCACCCATCCGCAGTCACCGATCCCGGCCGCCTCGCGGGCGTCCTTCACCGGGCTGCGTTACTTCGAGCCGAACCCGTCGGCGATCGTCGAGGCGCCGGTGCGGCCTTCGCCCGGTGAGATCGACATCGACACGGGCGGCCCGGACGGGATCGTGCACTACCGACGGGCCGGGGTGCTGGAGACGGCGTTCGGCGAGCTGTCGCTGTGGTGGATTTCGGCGTACGGCGGCGGATTGTTCCTGCCGGTGCGCGACGGCACCTGCGGGCAGGAGACCTACGGCGGCGGGCGCTACCTGACCGACACCGTGAAGGGCACCCACGGGCGCGGCCTCGAGGTGCTGCCGGGCGATCGGGTGCGGCTCGACTTCAACTACCTTTACAACCCCTCTTGCGCGTACGACGATGCGTGGCTCTGCCCGCTCGCCCCACCGGAGAACCGGGTGGCGGCCCGGATCGAGGCGGGCGAGCTCAGCTACCGCTGACCCGTCGACGCTCCAGTCCCTCGAGCAGCAGGTCGAGGGCGAAGGCGAACTCGCCGTCGTCGTCGCAGCCGCCCAGCGCGCCGTCGTGGGTGACGGCGGTGGCCAGTTCGACGATGTGCGGCATGGTCTGTGCCCAGGCGGCGAGGACCTCCGGCGGCGGGCTGGTGTCCGGGTCGTCGTCGAAGAGGTCCTGGCTGAAGCCGAGGATGCGGCTGCCGAGCAGGTGGATCGCGTGGTGGCCGAGGTCGACGCTGCAGCCGCCGTCGCGCATGATCGCCAGCACCCGTTCGAGGTGGATCAGGACCGACGGGGTGGGTTGGTCGCGGCCCTCGATGACCCGCGCCGCCCAGGGGTGGGTCAACATGGTCATGCGCGCCGCCATGATGAGATTTTTCAGCTTTTCTTGCCAATTTTCGTGATTTTGCGATGGTTGCCCGATTTTCGCGACGACGGCGTCGACCATCTCGGCCAGCAGGGTGTCCTTGTCGCGTACGTGGTAGTAGATCGACATCGCGTCCACGCCCAAGTGCTGGGCCAACCGCCGCATGCTCAGCGCGGCCAGCCCGTCGCGGTCGGCCAGTTCGATGGCCGACGCGATGATCCCCTCCTTGCTCAGGCGGGTGGTGGCGCGGGTCGCGGTGGTGTCGGAAGCACGTCTTGGCACATCTCGCATCCTACTTGCCGCCCTACGGCGTAGGGCTTACTCTACGCTGTAGGTCTACACCGTAGGAGGATTCGATGGCACGCCCCTTCCTTCCCCCGAGATGGTTCGTCCGCGGCGCCTGGAAGACGCACAAACTGGTGCTCCGCGCCACCAACGACCGCGGGCTGCGCCCGCCCGTGCCGGGCCGCTGCGGCATCATGCGGCTCACCACGACCGGCCGGCGCTCGGGCGAGCCGCGGGCCGTGGTGCTCTGCTACATCGAGGACGACGGGCGCCTGGTCACCCTGGCCATGAACGGCTGGGACCCGGCCGACCCGGCCTGGTGGAAAAATTTGCAGGCCCGGCCGGCGGCGACGGTCGACCTGGCCGGCGGCGCGAGCCGTCCGGTGACCGCCGCCCGGGCGACCGGCGCCGAGCGTGAGCGGCTGTGGGCCGCGATGCACGACTATTCCGGATATGGCGACATCGACGCGTTCGCCGGGCGGCGGGGCCGGGAGACGGCCGTGGTGGTGCTCAGTTAGTGACCTGGGCCTCCGGGGTGGCCGGGGTGGCCGGGCGCTCCGGGGTGGCCCGGCGCTCCGGGATGCCCGGGGGCTCCGGGGTGGCCGGGGGCTCCGGGCCAGCCGGGCCAGCCGTGGCCGAGGCTGCCGTAGCTTTGCACGGTCAGCAGCCACATGCCGCGGTGCGGGCCCTGGCCGACCAGCAGGCAGTGGGCGTCGTTCCAGCGGTTGAGCTGGTCGCCGGCGCGGCCGACCCAGTCACAGTCCGTGCGGTTGACGAAGTAGGCGACCGCGGTCAAATGGTCGGTGGGTCGTGGGGCGGGGGCGGCCTGTGCGGGCGCCGCCGCGACGAGGCCGGTCAGCAGGCCTGCGCCGATCATCGCCGAGAGTTTTGCCATGGTATGCATGTCGCGTCCTTTCCTGCGTTCGACTTGAACTCGACCAGGCCAGGCCATCACGCTCGGGAGTCCGCCGTACGATGAACAGTCCTATTACTAGCTTTTTCTCATTTTTTCGCGAAAAAGCGGTCGAAAGGCGGTGATCGGTCCCCGGTTGGGGGTGACGTCGGTGAGTGCCCGTCAGCCGCCCGATCGCTCGGACCAGGACCGGGGACCGGCCAGGTTGGCGCGGCCGCCGGCCAGGACGGCCCGGTAGGCGGCTCGGGCCAGCGGCTCACCCCAGCGGGAACGCGGGCCGCCGTAGGAGGCCGGATCGCCAGTCGGCGGGCAAAGAACACAGACGGCGTCGGTCGCGGTGCCGGTGGCGGGCAGGCCCAGGTCGCGGATCGCCTGCGTCTTCGCCTCGGTGATGGTGGCTACGGCGTTGACCAGGGCGGCGTCGCTGAGTCGCCGCGGCAGCCAGCCGACGATGTTGATGGTGCCGGGGTGGTGCGGGGTTACGGTGGCGGCGGCCGAGTGGGGGCCCGCCGCCGACGCGGCCGAGTGGGGGCCCGCCGCCGACGCGGCCGAGTGGGGGCCCGCCGCCGACACGGCCGAGCTGGGGCCCGGGCTCGCCGCCGACACGGCCGAGCTGGGGCCCGGGCTCGCCGCCGACGCGGCCGAGCTGGGGCCCGCAACCGACTCGGCCGAGTCGGAGCCCGCGACCGACGCGGCCGAGCTGCCGCCCGGACTCGCCGACGCGGCCGGGCCGGAGCTCGCGACCTGCGCGGCCGGGTCGCGGCCCGGGACTCGTGCGGCCGGGTCGTGGGCCTGGATCGGGGCGCTCAGGCCTACCGTCGCCCAGAGGCGGATGCCGTCGTCGAGTTCGGTTACCAGGTCGGCCACGTCCACGCCGGTCAGCAGGCCTATGCCGGGGCCGGCGAGGCCGAGAGCGTTGCCCAGATCGGCCAGGTGCGACTCGGGGTCGTTCCGGGCGTACGACATGGGCACTGTCGCATTGATGACCCAGTGGCATTCGCCCAGGCCGCCGCCGAGAACGGCCGAGGAGATCGCCCTGGCCGGCGTAGGGAGGCGCCAGACCAGGAGCGGGATGTCGTGGCCATCCTCGTGGCGATGGGTCAGCGTGGGGTCGGCCGGCACCGGACGGCCTGCCTAGCCCTGCCGCCAGTCGGGGGCCAGCACCGCCCAGATCTCGGTGTCGTGGCGGGCGCCCTTCCACGGGTAGTTCTCCCGCAGCGTCGCCTCCAGCTTCATGCCGAGCCGGCGGGCCACGTTCGAGCTGGCGGTGTTGTCCGTGCGGCAGTGCCACTCGACGCGGTGCAGGCCCCGCACCCGGAACGCCCAGTCGATCAGCTGCCGGCACGCCGCGGTGACCAGACCGCGGCCGGTTGCCGACGGCTCCAGCCAGCAGCCGATCTCGGCCACGCCCGAGTCGACGTCGAAGGAGACGAACATGCAGCCTCCCACCAGCGTCTCCGCCAGCCAGATGCCGTAGATACGGCCGGTGTCCCTGGCCTGCATTTCGGCGTAGCGCTGGAGGGATTGTCGTGCGCCCTCCAGGGTTTCGCTGCGGGCGGCCCACGGGATCCAGGGGTCTACGGTGGCGCGGGCGCGGTTCATGTGGGTCAGGAACTCTTCGGCCTGCCAGGGCTCCAGGGGGCGGAGGGTGGCGCCGTCGCCTAGGTCGATTCGGAACACGCGGGAAGCCGCCCGCCATGGCCCGGGTCGCCTGCACGGTCACCGCCCGTGCCGCCCGTTGCGGCTCGCTGGTGGGCGAAGCCGCCCGCCATGGCCCGGGTCGCCTGCATGGTCACCGCCCGTGCGGCCGGTTGCAAGCCGCCCGCCATGGCCCGGGTCGCCTGCACGGTCACCGCCCGTGCCGCCCGTTGCGGCTCGCTGGTGGGCGAAGCCGCCCGCCATGGCCCGGGTCGCGTGCGTGGTTGCGGCGCGTGCGGCCCGTCGCGGCAGCTTGGTGGTCGAGTTGCTTGCTGCGCCTGTTATCCGCTGGGTGAATAAAGCTTGAATAGCATCTGGGAATTGGCGACAATACTCCATGATCCGAAATAGGGGATGGGAAGGATTGGCATGATCGAACGGCTGTTCGGGCTTACCGCCGCATTCTCGGGAGTGCGATAATTCTTAGGTGCGACAGCTGGAGTTGTTCCCCAGGGCTCAATTAGCCGGAATGCGTGACCGCACCAAGTCGCGCCGTTATTCGGTGGAGGCCGAGGAGTTCCGTCGAGAGCACGCGCGCCACCGCGACTGGGGTCTCGCGCAACGGCATGGCATGAAGCTGTGGCGCCTCCGCCGCGAGCGCGCCGCCGCCGAAGCCGCCGCCATCGAGGCAGCCGCGGCCGCTGCCGAGGCAGCCGAAACCGCTGCCGTCGACGCGGCCGTCGCCTCTGCCAATACCCCCAGCGCTGTCAAAGCCGCGCGCCCCGCCAAGGTCGCCGCCCCTGCTGAGGCCGCCGCCCCCGCCGAGGCCGCCGCACCCGCCGAGCTCGCCGCACCCGCCGAGGCCGCCGAGGCCGCCGCACCCGCCGAGGTCGCCGCCCCTGCCAAAGTCGACGACGCTGCCAAGGCCATCGCGAGTGCCGCGGGCGCCGAGGCCACGATCGCCATCGAGACCGAGGCCGCGATCGACAGCGCCGCCGCCGCAGCTCATGAGGGCGCCGCCACTCCCGAGGCCGCGATCGACAGCGCCGCCGCCGCACCCAGGGCCGCCATCGCAACCGAGGCCGCCACTACTCCCGAGGCCGCCGCCGCTGCCCAGCCCGTGACTGTGATGAAGCCGATCCGCACCGCCCCAGCCACCGGCCCCGCGACGGAAGCAACGGCCCAGCAAATCCCCGCCGATCGCGCCACCCGCCCGCCGCAGAAGAGGGCAGCGCGCCCACCACGCCGGCGCAATTTCCCGGCCCCCATCCGCAATGGGCGCTGCCATTCTGTGGCCGCCCGGCCTCCGGCGTCGAATGCTTATTCCGGCGGGCGGGGAAAGCGCCCGCCGGAACGCGCGTTTAGTGGGCTTCACCCTCGGGGCCGAAGGCCGTCAGGAACTTGTCGCGGAACTGGTTCATCGGCCAGACCGGGGCGTTCGGGGACGGGGTCAGGCCGTCGGTCCAGCCCCAGCTGGCGATCCGGTCCAGCACCTTCGGGTCCTTGGCGACGATCGAGATGGGGACGTCCTTGCTGGCGTTCTGGCCTACTACTACCGAGGCGGGCTGGTGGTCGCCCAGGAAGATGAGGACCAGGTTGTCGTTGGCGTATTTCTGCACGTACGAGATGAGGGTGTCCACCGAGTAGGCGATGGACGTGGCGTAGGCCTCGCGGACCTTGTGGTTGTCTCGCCAGACGGTGCCGGCGCCCTCGGCCGACTTGATGATCGGGCCGTAGACCGAGCCGTCGCCCAGCTGGTCCCAGGGTAGGGAGACCGGCAGCGGGGCCCATGGGGTGTGGCTTGAGGTCAGTGTCATTTCGGCCAGGAGGGGGCCTCGGTTGGGCTTGCCGTATTCGAAGTTCTGGAACTGGTGGACCGCGTACTGGTCGGGCATGGTCGACCAGCTCAGCATCGGGCCGTGGTAGTCGAGGGAGTGGACGTCGTAGACCTGGTCGTAGCCGTAGAACTGGCCCTCGGGCCAGGCGTAGGTGACGCCGGGCTCGACGCCTACGGTGCGGTAGCCCGCGCGCTTGAAGACCCTCGTCAGGGTGAGGCGGTCGGAGTTGACCAGGCTGCGGTAACGCTGCTGGTTGTCGATCCACAGGCCGGACAGGAACGTGGAGTGGGCCAGCCAGCTGCCGCCGCCCGCCGTCGACGACGTCAGGAAGCCCGTGCGGGCGGCGAAGCCCTTCGAGGCCAGTTTGGCGTCGTCCGCTTTGAGCTGGGCCAGCACCTTGCCGTCGAATTCGGGGTTCTCCACGGCGGAGCGGCCGTAGCTCTCCACGAAGCTGATCACCACGTCCTTGCCGCGGAGGGCCGTGAGCAGCTGGTCGTCGGGCAGGTTCTTGAACGCGTCTACCTGGACCTCGCGTTCGAAGGCCTTCTGATCGGCGATGTCCTGCGGCACCTTGAGCGCGGTGTCGTGGGCCAGGTCGGCGGCGGCCTGCGCGGCGACGGGTACGCCGCCGACGATCTCCACGCCCAGGACGCTGAGGATCACCCAGGCGCTGGCGAACGCGAAGACCGCGTGCCTGGTCGGGCGGGCATGGGCGGCGAGCAGGCGGGAGATCCGGCGTACGGCCAAAGAAGTGAACGTGAGCAGCGACGCGGCCAGCAGGAGCGCCGCGACCGCCACGCCGAACGCGCCCGCCTTGCCGATCGAGTCCTCGAGGAAGTGGTAGCCGTCGCTGAACAGCACCCAGTCGAGAACCGGGTCGAACTCGCGGGCGAGCACGGCGAAGAAGCCGATGTCCACGATCTTCACGATCGTGAGCAGACCGAGGGTGAAGCCGAGGATCGTGGCCAGCACCTGCCGGGCGCGCTCCGGCAGGGCGAGCAGGACCGCGATCGCGACGATGGCCTCGATCGGGATGCGGACCAGGGCATTGATCCAGGGGTTGCCGGGCGGGAGCCTCGTGATCTGGTCGGGCATGACCAGGGACAGAAAGACCAGGAGCGCGGCGAGCGTGGTGACCACAGCGCCGCCGACACGACGCAGGTGGGGCTTGATCTGGGACAACTCGGGTTCCTAACGCTGTGTAGACCTGCCTCCAGGTACACGGCGGCTACCCGGATTCGGTTCAAGCCGAGGCTACGGTCACCACCACCTTGCCCCGCGCCTCCCCCGTCCCGAGGTAGCGGATCGCGTCGGGCGTGTCGGCCAGCGCAAACGTGCGGTCGATGGCCGGCCGCAGCGTACCGTCGGCCAGAAAGCCCGCCAGAGCATCCAGGTCGGCGAGCTTCGGCAGGCTGAGCAGCGGCTTCAGCCGCTGACGGACAAAAGGCGAGATGGCGTACGCCGAGAGTGAGCGCTGGAAGCCGCCGAGAACCCGGCCCTTGCCGCCCTCGCCGCCGACGATCACCAGCGTGCCGGACGGTTTCAGGAGCGGGCGCAGTTCGGCCAGCGGCCGGTTCCCGGCGGTGTCCATGATCAGGTCGTACTGCCCGGTGATCTCGGTGGCGGCGCCCAGCGACCGGACGAAGTCCCGCTTGGCCTCCCGGGCGACCCCGGTCACCTCCGCGCCGTAGCCGCGGGCGAGCTGCACGACCATGTGCCCGATCCCGCCGCCGGCGCCGAAGACGAGCACCCGCTGCCCGCTCTCCACCCGGCCCAGATCCCGCAACCCCTGCAGCGCGGTCATCCCGGAGACCGGGGTCGCGCCGGCCTGCTCGAAACCGATCCCGTCCGGCTTGAGCACCAGCCGATCCGCCCGGCACCGCGCGTACTCGGCGTAGCTGCCGCTCGCGGCCACGCCGAAAACGGCGTCACCCTGACGGATATTTACGACATTTCGCCCGACGCTGCCGACGACGCCGGCGACATCGCTGCCCCGCACCGGCACCCGCGGGCGCCGAAGCCCCAGCGCCAGCCGGCCCGCCGTGGGCAGACCGGTCAGGTAGTGCCAGACGCCGGGATCGACGCCGGCCGCCCGCACCCGGACCAGCACCTCGTCCTCGCCGATCCCGGGCGTCGGGATCTCTCGTTCCTCGAGCACGTCGACCGGCCCGTACCGGTCCTGCACGATCGCCTTCACCGATCTTCTCCCTCGACGCCGATGTGCGGATCGACGTCCAAGGTAGCGGGCCGTGTCAAAAATGTTTTACACGTGCTGCCGATCCGACCGGGGCGCGGCCGACAGCAGCTCGGTGATGCTGGACGGCTCGGCGGGCCGGCCGAAGAGGTAGCCCTGGCCGTGGTCGATGCCGATCCGGCGCAGCGTCTCCCACTGCTCGTCGGTCTCGATGCCCTCGGCCACGGTCTTCATCTTCAGCGCCTGGCCCAGCCCGGCCACCGCGTCCACCAGCGCCACGTCGTCCTCGTCGAGGTGCACCTCGTCGACGAACGTCTTGTCGATCTTGATGACGTCCACCGGGAGCTGCTTGAGATAGCTCAGCGAGGAGTAGCCGGTGCCGAAGTCGTCGATCGCCAGCCGTACGCCGAGGCGGCGCAGCGCGTGCAGCGTCTCCTTGGCCGCCTCGATGTCGGCCATCAGCATCGACTCGGTGATCTCCAGGGTCAGCGAGGGCGCGTCCAGGCCGGCGTCGGCGAGCGCCTCGGACACGTCGTCGACCAGCCCGGCGTACTGGAACTGGCGGGCCGACAGGTTGACGTTGACGTGCAGCCCGGCGGCGGCCGGCGTCTCGGCGCGCCAGCGGGCCAGCTGCGCGCAGGCCTGCCGCAGCACCCAGCGGCCGAGCGGGACGATCAGGCCGTTCGCCTCGGCGTGGGCGATGAAGTGGTACGGGCCGAGCAGCCCGTCGCGGGGGTGCTGCCAGCGGACCAGCGCCTCGACCGCGGTGAGCCGCTGGGTGTGCATGTCGACCACCGGCTGGTAGAGCACGCGGAACTCGTCGTGCTCCAGCGCGTGTTCGAGGTCGGCGCGCTGCTGGGCCTCCTCCAGCACCGACATGGTCATGCTCGGGTCGAAGACGGCGTACGCGTTGCGCCCGCCCCGCTTGGCGGCGTACATCGCCAGGTCGGCGTTGGCGAGCAGTTGGTCGGCGCTGACCAGGCCGGCCGCGCCCGGCTCGCCCCCGGCGGAGGTGGCGATGCCGATGCTCAGCGAGCAGGTGATGTCCCGGCTGGCCAGCCGGATCGGCTCGTGCACGGTGGCGAGCAGCCGCTCGGCCAGACCGGACGCGTCGGCCGGGTCGAGGTCGCGCAGCAGGATCGCGAACTCGTCGCCCCCGAGCCGGGCCAGCACGTCGCCCGGACGTACCTGACCGCGCAGCCGCTCGGCGATCGTGGTGAGCAGCTCGTCGCCGGCGCTGTGCCCGAGGTTGTCGTTGACCAGCTTGAAGTCGTCGAGGTCGAGCAGGAGCACGGTGATCGGGAGCGGCTCGGCCGAGGTCACCGCCTCCTCGAGCCGGTGCCGGAACATCACCCGGTTCGGCATCCCGGTCAGCGAGTCGGTGTACGCCTGACGGATCAGCTGGCGCTCGAGCTCGCGCCGCTCGCCGATGTCGCGCAGGCTCACCACCACGGCCCGCAGGTCCGGGTCGTCGATCCGGTTGGTACCGATGACGTCCACGTAGACGTACTCGCCGGCGGCGGTGCGCAGCCGGGACTCGACCCGCTCGCTGCGCCCGATCGGCAGCGACACCATCCGCTCGACGAAGTCGTGCACCTCGGCCGCCCGCTCGACCGGCAGCACGTCGGACAACAGCCTGCCGGTCAACTCGCGCGGGTCGCAGCCGAGCAGGTCGCGGATCGACGGGCTGACGTACTTGATCTCGCCGTGGCGGCCGAGCGCCAGCACCGAGTCGGCCGACGCCTGAAGCAGCTTCTCCGCCATGCGCCGGCGGCTGCCGAGCCGGCGGCCGAAAATCGGGTTGCGGGCCAGCCGGTTCCGCGGCAGCCTTGCCGCCGCCGTGTGATCGTCCCTCTCGATTCGCCGCACGGGCGCCCTATCGGCCGGCGGCTCCGCGAGCTGAATCTTCCCGGAAGGCGTGACAAATGTCAGTGGCTGAGTGAGTGCTCGCTCAGTTAGGGTGGGTTCTCGTGGAGAACAGGCGTAGACGGGTGCCGGCGCTCGCGCCGGAGGAGCGCCGGGAGGCGCTGATCGCGGCGACCATCCCGCTGCTGCACGAGCACGGGCTCGAGGTCAGCACGCGGCAGATCGCGGCCGCGGCCGGCGTCGCCGAGGGGACCATCTTCGGCGTCTTCGAAAGCAAGAACTCGCTGGTCGTGTGCTCGGTGATCAAGGCGCTCGACCCGCAGGTGACCCTGGACGGGCTGAACGCGATCGACCGTGCGCTGCCGCTGCGCGAGCGGCTGGCGATCGCCGCCGACCTGGTGCACACCCGGTTCGCGGAACATGCCCAGCTGCTTACCGCGGCGCGCAAGCTGATCCTGGCGGGCCACGGCGACCCGGATGCGCAGAGCCGCATGATGATCAACCGCGAGCGGCTCAAGAACGCGCTGACCGGCGTGATCGAGCCGGACGCGGCGCGGTTGCGGCGCTCGCCCGAGGCGGTGGCCCAGATGCTGCTGCTGTTCTGCGGGGCGAACACGTACGGCCCCTTCGGTGATCCGGAGGGCTTCCGCGGGGCCGACCTGGTCTCGCTGCTACTAGACGGTTTTCTCATTCGAGACGAAAAGGACAAGCGGGGGGCTCAGTAGTGCTCATCCAACTGCTCCGCGGCCATCTCCGGCCGTACAAGGGCGCGATCGTCCTGGTCGTGCTCTTCCAGTTCCTTCAGACCCTGGCCACCCTTTACCTGCCCACGCTCAACGCCGACATCATCGACAACGGCGTGATCAAGGGCGACACCAACTACGTCATGCGGGTCGGCGCGGGCATGCTGGGCATCACCGTGTTGCAGATCGCGGCGCAGATCGTGGCCGTGTATTTCGGCGCCCGCACCGCGATGGCGGTCGGCCGCGACGTACGCAATTCGATCTTTTCCCGGGTTCAGGACTTCTCGGCCCGGGAGGTGGGCCAGTTCGGCGCACCGTCGCTGATCACCCGCACCACCAATGACGTGCAGCAGGTGCAGATGCTGGTACTGCTCACCTTCACGCTGATGGTGTCGGCGCCGATCATGTGCGTCGGCGGCGTGGTGCTGGCGCTGCGCCAGGACGTGCCGCTCTCCTCGATGCTGCTGGTGATCGTGCCGATCCTGATCCTCACCGTCGGCGTGATCATCACCTTCATGCGGCCGCTGTTCCGCAAGATGCAGGTGCGCATCGACCGGGTCAACCAGGTGATGCGCGAGCAGATCACCGGCATCCGGGTGATCCGCGCGTTCGTCCGCGACGACCGCGAGAAGGCCCGCTTCACCACCGCGAACGACGATCTCACCGACGTCTCGCTGCGGGCCGGAAAGCTGATGGCGCTGATGTTCCCGACCGTGATGCTGATCGTGAACCTGTCCAGCGTCGCGGTGCTGTGGTTCGGCGGCCACCGGATCGACAGCAACCACATGCAGGTCGGCGCGCTCACCGCGTTCCTCAGCTACCTCATGCAGATCCTCATGTCGATCATGATGGCGACCTTCATGTTCGTGATGATCCCGCGGGCCGAGGTCTGCGCCGAGCGGATCGAGGAGGTGCTCACCACGGAGTCGAGCGTCGAGCCGCCGCTCGCCCCGGTCACCACGCTGAGTCGGCACGGCGTCCTGGAGATGCGCGGGGTGGGCTTCCGCTACCCCGGCGCCGACGCGCCGGTGGTCTGCGACATCGATCTCACCGCCCGGCCGCGCGAGGTCACGGCGATCATCGGCAGTACCGGCAGCGGCAAGACCACGCTGCTCAACCTGGTACCGCGGCTGTTCGACGCGACCGAGGGCCAGGTGCTGGTCGACGGCGTCGACGTGCGGGACCTGGACGAAAAACTTCTTTCCCGTACGGTCGGCCTGGTCCCGCAGAAGCCGTATCTGTTCACCGGCACCGTGGCCAGCAACCTGCGCTACGGCAACCCGGAGGCGACCGACGAGCAGCTGTGGGAGGCCCTGGAGATCGCCCAGGCCCGCGACTTCGTCGAGCGGATGGAGGGCGGGCTGGACGCGAAGATCGCCCAGGGCGGCACGAACGTCTCGGGCGGCCAGCGGCAGCGGCTGGCGATCGCCCGGCTCCTCGTGGCCCGGCCGGAGATCTACCTCTTCGACGACTCGTTCTCGGCGCTCGACTACGCCACCGACGCGGCGCTGCGGGCCGCGCTGACCGCCCACGTGGCGGACGCGACCGTGGTCGTGGTGGCCCAGCGGGTGAGCACCATCCGCGACGCCGACCGGATCGTCGTGCTCGACGAGGGCCGCGTCGTCGGCGTCGGCACACATTCCGAACTCATGGACACCAACACCACGTACCGCGAAATCGTCCTATCCCAGCTCACCGAGCAGGAGGCCGCGGCATGACCGAGCGAAGCGAGTGTCGTGATCGCGTAAAGGTGTCTTGGTCTTTTGGAGGCAGAGTATGACCGCGCCCAATCGCGCCGCCGCCGGGCCCAGGCCGATGGGGCCGCCTGCCGCCCGGATGATGATGGGTGGGGCGCCACCGGAGAAGCTCAACGACTTCAAGGGCTCCACCAAGCGCCTGCTCGGCCTGCTCAAGCCGCAGCGCGCCCTGGTCGCCCTGGTGCTGCTGTTCGGCATCTGCAGCGTCGCGCTCTCCGTGTCCGGCCCGCGCCTGCTCGGCCACGCCACCGACATCATCTTCTCCGGCTTCATCGGCAAGTCGCTGTCGTCGTTGCCGGCCGGCACCACCAAGCAGCAGGTCATCGACCAGCTGCGTGCGCACGGCGAGAACACCCGGGCCGACCTGCTCTCCTCGATCAACTTCGTGCCGGGCGTGGGCATCGACTTCGACAAGCTGCTGCACCTGCTCGGCTGGGTAGCGGTCGTCTACCTGTGTGCCTGGCTGTTCGGCGTCTTCCAGGGCCGGATCACCGCGACCGTGGTGCAGAAGGCGGTCTTCAAGCTGCGGCAGGACGTCGAGGCGAAACTGTCCCGGCTGCCGCTGTCGTACTTCGACCAGCAGCCGCGCGGCGAGGTGCTGAGCCGGGCCACCAACGACACCGACAACATCGCGCAGACGCTGCAGCAGACGTTCGCCCAGCTGATCACGGCGCTGCTGATGATCGTCGGCGTGCTCGGGTTCATGTTCTGGATCTCGTGGCTGCTGGCCCTGATCGCGCTGATCACGGTGCCGGTGTCGATCTTCGTGACCACCTTCATCGGCAAGCGCTCGCAGCCCAACTTCGTCGCCCAGTGGAAGACGACCGGCAAGCTCAACGGGCACATCGAGGAGATGTTCACCGGCCACTCGCTGGTCAAGGTCTTCGGCCGGCAGGACGAGGCCCGGGCCACCTTCGAGGAGCACAACAACAAGCTGTACGCGTCGAGCTTCAAGGCGCAGTTCATCTCCGGCCTGATCCAGCCGTCCATGATGTTCATCAGCAACCTGAACTACGTGCTGGTGGCGGTCGTCGGCGGCCTGCAGGTGGCCTCCGGCAACCTGTCGCTCGGCGAGGTGCAGGCGTTCATCCAGTACTCCCGGCAGTTCAGCCAGCCGCTGACCCAGGTCGCCTCGATGGCCAACCTGATCCAGTCCGGCGTGGCCTCGGCCGAGCGGGTGTTCGCCCTGCTGGACGCGCCCGAGCAGTCGCCCGAGCCGCCGTCGAGGGACATGCACCACGTCGAGGGCCGGGTCGCCTTCGAGGACGTGTCGTTCCGCTACCTGCCGGACAAGCCGCTGATCGACAACCTGTCGCTGGCGGTCGAGCCCGGCCAGACGGTGGCGATCGTCGGGCCGACCGGCGCCGGCAAGACCACGCTGGTCAACCTGATCATGCGGTTCTACGACGTCGACTCCGGCCGGATCACGCTGGACGGGGTGGACATCAACGAGATGCCGCGGGAGGAACTGCGCGAGCAGATCGGCATGGTGCTGCAGGACACCTGGCTGTTCGGCGGGACCATCGCGGAGAACATCGCGTACGGTGCGGACTCCTTCGACATGGCGAAGGTGCAGGCCGCGGCCGAGGCGGCGCATGTCGACCACTTCGTCCGGGCGCTGCCGGACGGCTACGAGACGGTGATCGACGAGGAGGGCTCGAACGTCAGCGCCGGGCAGAAGCAGCTGATCACCATCGCCCGGGCGTTCCTGGCCGAGCCGAGCATCCTGATCCTGGACGAGGCGACCAGCTCGGTCGACACCCGGACCGAGGTGCTGATCCAGCGGGCGATGAACACGCTGCGCGCGGGCCGGACCAGCTTCGTCATCGCGCACCGGCTCTCCACCATCCGGGACGCCGACGTGATCCTGGTGATGGAGCACGGGCAGATCGTCGAGCAGGGCACGCACCACGAGCTGATCGCGGCCGACGGCGCGTACGCCCGGCTCTACTCGGCGCAGTTCGCTCAGGCGGTCGCCGAGGTCGACTGATTCGCTGAGCAAAGTGCGGCGGGGGCGGCCAGTGGCCGCCCCCGCCTTCGTTCCGTCAGATGGTGACTACTTGATCTTGAATCGCTTGATGTCCGAGTAGCCGCCCATGATGCCCGAGGTCGTGTCGCCGGCGACGAACGCCCGGACCGCGACCATGGTGCCCGAAGCGATCTTCACGGCGCCCCGCCACTGGTTGTTGCTGCCGGTCAGGCCGCGGGCGACGTTGGCCCACTTCCCGCCCAGGTAGCGCTGCACGATGACGGTCTGGCCGGCCGCCCGCGGGTTGCCCTGCACGGCGAAGCTCGCCATGCCCTTCGTGGTGGAGGCCACGAAGACCGGAACCTGGGTGACCGTCACGGTGACGACCTTGGACGTGTCGCTGCCCGAGTGGACGCTGAACTTGTAGCCCATGCCGATCCAGCGGGAGAAGGCGTAGCTGCCCTTCGCGTCGCTGGTGGTGGTCTGCAGCTTCGCCATGTCGCCGCCGCCGACCGGGGCGCCCCACAGCTCGACCGCCGTGCTCGCCGCCGCCATGCCGGTGACCGGCACAGCCACCGCACCCTGCACGTTGCTCGGCGCGCTGATGGTCAGCGAGCCCGGAGTGGGCGTGCCACTGCCGGCCGTGATGGTGATGACGCTGTTCTTGACGGTCGCGCCGCCGCCGAAGGCCACGCCGGAGACGAGGATCGTCTTGTCGGGCTGCGAGGTGGTCGGCTTGGTCGTCGTCAGGGCACCGAGGTCGTACGTCGTGCCACTCGCCGTGTTGGCCGGAATGGTGATCGACGTGGTCGTCGGCCCGCTGAAGTCGCTCGGCGAGGCCGCCTTGCTGCCGTTGACCGAGCCACCGGCGAACGTGAAGTTGACCGGAGTGTCGGCCGACGAGCTGCCGGTGACGGTCGCGATCACGTGGACCGAGTCGCCCGGGGCGACCTTGTCCGGGCTGATGGTGATGACCGGCGCCGTGGCGCCGTTGGCGATCGTCAGCGTGGCGTTCGCCGCGGTCGCGCCGGCGCCGGCCAGTTCAGACTTGTTGCTTCCCGGCGTGGCGATGATCGTCGCGCTCTTGGTGGGCCCGAAGACCGTGGTCCCGTTGATCAGCAAGACGCCGTAGCCGGTGTCGCTGCCCGCCGGGATGGTGACGGTCTGGGCCGGCAGGCTGAATTCGGTATTGTTCGCCGCGGTGCCGGGCGAGCTCGTGAGAGCGAAGGCGACGGGCAGATCGGTCGGGTTCGACAGCTTGATCGCAACGAGCGCCGCGGACGCGGCGGCACCGGCCGTCGCGTTGATGTTCGGCACGCTGTAGGTCGGCTTCGCGTCGTCGTCCGTGATCGTGGTCGTGAACGGCTGGTTCGTCGACGTGACGTCACTCATCGTCGAGGTGCCGGGCCGGTTGATCGCGGTGATCCCGATGTCGAAGGTCTCGTCCGCACCGTCGTAGGTCTTGTCGCCGTTGATGTCGACGGTGAAGGTCTTCGTCGTCTCGCCGGAGGCGAAGGTGACGTCGCCGCTGGCGGCCTTGAAGTCCGTGCCGTCAACGGCCGATCCGGTGTCGACCGCTGCCCAGTGCACCGCCTGAACTGCCTGCGAGGCGGGTGTCATGGTCAGCGTGAACGTCTGCGAGTGCCAACCGTTGTTGCCCTCTGTCACCGAAGCCGGCGTGACGGCCACGTCCGGAGCCGACTGGCTGTCGGTGATCGTGACGGTCTGCGTGGCGATGGGCGTGGCGTTGTTCGGGTCGTAGACGTTGACCTTGAACGTTTCCGCGCCCTCGTAGAGGGTGTCGGCCAGTGTCGACACGTTCAGTGTCGCCGTGGCGCCGGCGCCACCGCCGGTGAAGCTGATGGGCTGCGCCTTGACTGCGGTGTAGTCGGATCCGGCCGTCGCCGTGGCATCCGCGGTGCTCCACGTGAGGTTCGTGGCCGGCGCCGTGGCCGGAACCCAGGTCAGCGTCAAGGTGGCGGACTGAGCCTCGGTCGGGGTGATGCCTGCGCCACCACCGGCTGCGAGCGTGACGTCGGAGCTGGAGGTCGCGGCGAAGGCCGGTGATGAGACCATCACCGCCGGCACGAGGCCGATTGCGCCGGCTATGGCGGTCGCCAGGACCGTTCGCGCCGGCTTCCTGCCACGCGGCGTGAACGGAACCGAGCCGCTCGTGGCCGCATGGGCTTCTCGATAGCGCATGTCTGTTCTGTCTCCTTCGGCGGCTGGGCTACCTCCGTCGGGGAGGCCCCTGGCTTTGCGTCGCCGCGTTGCCGCGGGTTTGCCTGTTCGGGTACCGCACCTGAGGGCGGTTCGGGGTGCCGGAAAAGTCCGGCTTTTCAGCGCGGCGGATGCCTGACGGAGGTCAGCCATGAGGCCGCGCCATCCGTAATCTAACCGGCATATTTCTGCGATACCGGCGGAACGCATTTTTCGGCTGAAATCCGGGCAAGATGCCGGCGCAACAGGGACGACGAAAGAGACAACGGCCGAGTTTCGTCCGCTCAGCGACGCACCAGTTTCAGGGCGAGCATCGGGCAACGGTCGACCGCCCGTTTCGCCGCGTCCTCCAGTGGCGGCGGCACCACCGGCTCGGTGGTGCCGTCGCGCGAGACCGGGTAGCCCCACTCGTCCTCGACCAGCATCTCCTCGAGCAGCTCGGTGCACAGGCCGCGCCCGTCGCAGGCGGTCCAGTCGATGTGCAAGCGGGTCACAGCCGCCCTCCCGTGGCCAGGCAGCGCCCGTTCAGGTGAGCCGCGACGTCTGCTTCGAAGGCCCGCATCGCGCTGAGCACCAGCCGGGCCGTGCCGTCCGGGTGCCGGCAGGCGCCGCGCCCGGTGACCAGCGCCGCCAGCCGGGCGGCCTCCCCCGGCAGCCCCGGCCGAGGACGGCCCGCGGCCAGGTCGGCGAGCGTGCCGGCGATCCGGGGCAGGCCGTTCACGCACGGCCCGCACTGCCCGGCCACCTGACCGGCCAGGTACTGGGTGATCTTGGCGGTCTCGACCAGCCCGCAGGCGTGCGCGGGCAGCGCGACCACCACCCCGGCGCCGGGCGCCGCCCCGAACGGGGCCAGCGCCTCCCGGGTCACCGGCAGCGCCGGATCGGCCGGCACCCAGCCGCCGTGGTAGCCGCCGACCAGCACCGCCCGCAGGTTCTCGGTGGCGCCGCCGGCCGCCCCGATCAGGTCGCCGAGCGGCACGCCGTAGCGGGCCTCGACCACGCTCGGCCGGGCCACCGCGCCGCTGACCGTGGCCAGGAACGTGCCGGACGAGAGGAACCAGCCGGCGCCGTACCGGGCGATCAGCGCGAGGTGGGCCAGCGTCTCCACGTTCTGCACCAGGGTGCCGGTCTCGACCAGCCGGACCCGCTTGTCGGCCGGCACCGCGCCGCGCCCGGCGATCGCGGACGCCACCGCCGACTCCTCGCCGGAGACGAAGGCGTCCGGGGCTGCGGTCAGGGTGACCGGCAGCTTGTCGAGGCCGGCGCGCCCGCGGGCGGCCAGCGACTCGCGCAGCCGGGGCAGCAGCGCGGCCGGCGCGTACAGGTGGGCGGCGCGAGCGCCGGTCGCGAGCGCGACCAGGTGCAGGCCGTCGAGCACCAGGTGCGGCTTGCGGGTGAGCAGCAGGCGGTCCTTGCCGCTGACCGGCTCCCCCTCGGCGCCGTTCGCGATCACCACGGCCGGGGTGCCGGCGGCGGCGACCGCGGCGAGCTTGCGCCACATCGGGAAGCCGCCGCCGCCCCGGCCGGTCAGCTCCGCGTCCCGGGCCAGCCCGACGATCTGGCTGCCGTCCAGCGACGGCAGTCGGCCGTACCGGGAAAGGTGGTCGTCGAGACCGCCGTCGCCGGCGGTCAGCAGCGTCTGTGCTGCGAGCACGCTGTTCATCGGGAAGCCTCCTCGAGGAGTCGGGGCGCGACGCGGCGCTCGGCGCGGGCGGGGAAGCGGGCGAAGGCCGGCGAGACGCGCCAGCCGACGGCGGCGACCACGGCGCCCGCGCAGGTCAGCGAGATCGTCCAGAGCCACCAGGTGCCGCGGTCGGTGCCGGTGCCGAGCCCGTGCAGCAGGGCGACCGGCCAGCAGAGATAGGCCAGCCAGTGCACGGCCCGCCAGACCCCGGCGCCCAGCCGGTTCCGCAGCAGGCTGGTCACCACGATCGCGACCAGCAGGTCGAAGCCGACCGTGCCGAGCCCCTCCCAGAGCGGCCGATACTTCCCCACGAACGGCACAACAAGATCAAAAAGACGCAATTGGGCGTACGAGTCGAAGAGCAGGCCGATGACGTGCCCGGCCAGGAAGACCACCGCGAGCAGGGCCGCGTTGCGGTGCAGCAGGGAGACGGCGAACCGCGGGAGGCCGAAGACCGATCGGCCCGAGCGGGAGCCGATGCCGAGCACCACCACGATCGTGAGCAGCACCAGCGCGACGACCCCGGAGCCGCGGGCGAAATACCAGAGCGCGTCGGTCACGACGGCCACCCGCCCAGGCGCAGCACGTCGAGGCTCGGCGTGACCAGCCGGCTGGGCACGGTGCCGAGCAGGTCCGGCGCGGCGTGGCCCCGGACGATGGCGGCGGTGCTCAGGGTGTTGGCCCGCAGGCAGGAGTGTGCGGCCACGGAGACGGTGCGCCACACGGGCGCGGCCGGGCGGCCGGTGCGGGGATCGACGATGTGGTGCAGGAGTTCGCCGGGGCGGCCCCAGGTGCGGCCGGCAGTGCTCGAGGTGGCCAGTGCGGCGCCCGACGGAAGGCGTACGCAAGCTTGGGGGTCACCCGGACGGTCCTGCACCAGGATCTGCCACCCACCCGCCGGCCCCTGGCCGGCGGTCGTGATGTCGCCGCCCAGCGCGACCAGCACGCCGACGCCGAGCCGCTCGGCCACCCGGGCGGCGGCACGGTCGGCGGCCACCGCCTTCGCGGTCGCGCCGAGATCAAGCAGGACGCCGTCGGGGACGGTCAGTTCCAGGTCGTGCAGGTGCACGGCCCGCCAGTCGGGGGTCGCGAAGACCCGCACGGCGGGGGCGACCTGCCGGCCGGTGATCGCGGCGAAGTCCCGGTCGTAGCCGAGGCCGCAGAGGGCGGCGCCGACGGTCGGATCGACGGCGCCGTCGGTCTGCCGGGCCGCGGTCAGGGCTGACCTGATCAAGTGGGCCAGCAGGGGGCTGACGGTCACCGGGCGGCCGCCGGATCGGCAGGCCTCGCGCAGTTCGGAGTCGGCGCGGAAGCGGCTGCAGGCCCGGTCCACGGCGGCCAGCTCGGCCTTGACCAGGTTCGTTGCCTCTTCGACGCGGGCCGGGTCGGTGACGACGATCCGGGCCACGGTGCCCCAGACGGTCCACTGCGCGGTGTCGGCGGTGATCGGGAGGGTCTCCACGAGCGGCATGTCAGCTCCCGCCCGACGTAGCTTGGCTGCTGCTGTTGTCGCTGCTGCTTCCGCTGGACAGCGTCGGGGAGCTGCCGGAGTTCGTGGTACTTGCCTGATTTTTCGTACTTGTCGTACTTGATGATGATGTTGACGTTGATGTACCGCTCGTTGTCGCGTGCGCCGCGACACCGATCACGACCGTGCCGGCCACGCTCGCCGCGACCAACGCGCCGGTGATCAGCGACGTCCGCCGTAGTCCGGTCTCCCGTTTCATGTGCGTCGCACCCCTTTCGTTGACGACACAACGAAGGGTGCACAGCGGGTCTCGCTGGGGCCTGTGCGGATCCTGTTCGTCGACTGTGAAGGTTTTTGCTATATCGCCGGAGCCGACTTTCTTCGTAACGTGATCCTTGCCGACACTCGACAAAGGAGCTTGCGCCCATGTCCGACATTCCGCAGCACACGCTGGACGACATCGATCGGGTCAACGCGAGCGGGCGCACGCCCGTCGTCTTCATCCACGGCCTGTGGCTGCTGCCGAACAGCTGGGACCGCTGGGCCGAGGTGTTCGACGCCGCCGGGTACGCGGCCATCTCCCCCGGCTGGCCGGACGACCCCGCCACCGTCGCCGAGGCCGCGGAACATCCCGAGGTCTTCGCGGGCAAGACGGTCGGCCAGGTCGCCGACCACTACGCCGAGGTGATCGGCAAACTCGACAAGCAGCCGGCGGTCATCGGCCACTCGTTCGGCGGCCTGCTCGCCCAGATCATGGCCGGCCGCGGACTTTCCAACGTGACCGTGTCCATCGACGCGGCGCCCTACCAGGGGGTGCTGCCGCTCCCGATCTCGGCGTTGCGCTCGGCGTCACCGGTGCTGTCCAACCCGGCGAACTACAAGAAGGCGATTCCGCTGACGTACGAGCAGTTCCGGTACGCCTTCGCCAACCAGGTCTCCGAGGAGGAGGCCCACCAGCTGTACGCGGAGTACGCGGTGCCCGCACCGGGCGCCCCCCTGTTCCAGGCGGCGGTGGCCAACTTCAACCCGTGGAGCGAGGTGAAGGTCGACCACGAGAACGCGTACCGAGGCCCCATGCTCATCATCTCCGGCGAGAAGGACCACACGGTGCCGCCGGCCATCTCGGAGTACCAGTACAAGCTGCAGCAGAAGAACACCGGGGTGACGGAGTTCGCGTCGATCCCGGGGCGGGGGCATTCGCTGACGATCGACAGCGGGTGGCTCGAGGTGGCGAATACTGCTCTGGCGTTCGTCCAGCGCTTCGCGGAGCGGTAGGGGTTGGATTTTGGTCGGGGCGGCATGCCGTGGGTGTCGCTCCGGCCGCGTTGCTGGGTTGGGCTGCCGTGGCGCTGGGCTGGGTGGGCACTCGGGGCGCCGCCGGTTGCGACGGGGCTGGCTTGCCATGGCTCCGGGCCTGCCTGGTCGCCCTTTGCGCCGCCCCTCGCGGCTGCGTTGGTGGCCGGGCTGGCATGCCATGGCGCCGCGCCGGCTGGTCACCCAGGGTGCCGCCCGTCGCGGCCGCGATGGTGGCCGGGCTGGCATGCCATGACGCCGCGCCCGCTGGTCACCCAGGGTGCCGCCCGTCGCGCGCCGTGCGTGGTCGCGTCGTCTTCTGGTTCCCTTACCTCGATCGAATAGGCGGGCGAATTCCCATCGAGAAGGTCGAATTAATTCCCGTAGGACATTTTCGGGGCCGGGAAGATTGGCATGATCGAACACCTGTTCGGGCTTACCGTCGCGTTCTCGGTGGTGCGATAATTTTGAGGTGCGACAGCTGGAGCTCTTCCCTAAAGGCCAATTAGCCGAAATGCGCGACCGCACCAAGTCACGCCGCTATTCCCCAGAAGCCGAGCAATTCCGTCGCGAGCACGCCCGCCACCGAGAATGGGGCCTCACCCAACGACACGCCCTAAAGTTGTGGCGCCTTCGCCGCGAGCGCGCAGCCGCCGACATCGCCGCCGCCGCTGAAACAGCCGCTGTCAGCACCGTCGCCAGCGCCACAGCTGCCGCCAACGCCCCCACTGCCGTCGCAGCCAACATCGCCGCCCGCACCACTGCCACCGCGAGCAAGCCCGTTCACGCTGCCGCCAGCGCTCCCGCCAACACCAGAGCCACCACCGCCCGACAGCTGCCACCAGCACCGCCGGTTCCGGCTTGGCCAGCCCTGCTGCCAAGACCGCTGCCGCCGCCAGCGCTCCCGCCAACACCAGAGCCACCACCGCCGCGGCAGCTGCCAGCACCGCCGGTTCCGGCTTGGCCAGCCCTGCCGCCGGCAGCACGCCCGCTCCCATTGCGGCCCGCCCTGCCGCCGACACCGCCGGCGTTGTCACCGCTGCCGCTGCCCCCGCGGCTGCTGCCGCCGGCACCGCCGCCGCAACGACCGCCAGCACCACCGCAACTGCCGCCGGCACCGCCGCCGCAACGACCGCCAGCACCACCGCAACTGCCGCCGGCACCGCCGCCGCAACGACCGCCAGCACCACCACAGCTGCCGCCAGCACCACCGCCGCAACGACCGCCAGCACCGCAGCGGCTGTGCTCGACGACGCCGACTCGAACACCACTCGCGCGGCTCCTCACCGGCACGAGCATGTTTTCTGCGCCGGTTTCGGTTGGCGTCTCCCGCGCCGCCGCGTCACGCGGATTTCGGGCGTCTCCGGGAATTCGCACCATTCTCGAGCCGTCCCGGAAACCCTACCACGCCCGCATTTCATCCGCCGCCCCCGAATAGGTTCTCGGTCGCGTCCGCCGTGAGGTGGGAAAGTCCTGTCCTGCCGCCGGGGAAATGGTGCTAGAGGAGGCCGTGTCGCATTGCTGTGGTTACCGCGGCGGTGCGGTCGGCTACGTCCAGTTTGTTGAAGACTCGCAGCAAATGGGTCTTCACCGTTGCCTCGGAGATGAAGAGTTGCTTGCCAATCTCGGCGTTGGTCAGGCCGCTCGCCACCAGTCGCAGGACCTCCGATTCGCGGGCCGACAAAGCCGGTGGCGCGGGCTGGCGGACCTGGCGCACCAGGGTCGAGGCGACGCTCGGGGCCAGCACTGTCTCGCCACGGGCCGCGGCTCGGACGGCGTCGGCCAGTTCGGCGGGGGAGGCGTCCTTGAGCAGGTAACCGCAGGCGCCGGCCTCGATGGCGCGGAGGATGTCGCGGTCCGACTCGTAGGTGGTCAGCACCATCACCCGTACGCCGGGGACGGTCTTCAGGATGCGTTCGGTGGCCGATACGCCGTCGCCGTCGGGCATGCGTAGGTCCATCAGGACGATGTCGGGGCGTTCGGCGGCGGCCAGGGTGACGCCGGCGTCGCCTGAGCCGGCCTCGCCGACCACCGACAAGTCCGGCTCGGCGTCGAGCATGCCGCGCAGGCCGTGCCGGACCACGGGGTGGTCGTCGACCAGCAGGATGCGGATCATGCGGGCACCTCCAGCTCGATGGTTGTGCCGGTTTCGGGGTCGCTGTGGACCGTCAGCCGGCCCTGTACCTGGTCTGCCCGGGCGCGCATGCCGTTCAGGCCGAACCCGTCCGCCGTGGCCTGGTCGAAGCCTCTGCCGTCGTCGCGGACCACCAGGCGCACCGAGGACGGGGCGTATGCCAGCAGGACCGCTGCCTCCTGGGCGCCGGCGTGGCGGCGGACGTTCGTCAGCGCCTCCTGGGCGGCCCGCAGCAGGACCACCTCGACCTTCGTCGGCAGGGGCCGTTCCTCCCCGGTCACCCGGACGGTGGCCGGCGTGCCGGTTTCCTCGGCGAAGCGGGCTGCTTGACGGCGTACGGAATCGGGCAGTGAGCCCTCGGACAACGCAGCCGGCGCCAGCGCGGCGACCAGGGCCCGCGACTCGGCCAGGTTTTCCTTCGCCGTGCGGACGGCCAGCGCCAGCCGCTCGTCCTTCAGCGCCGGGTCGGCCGCCTGCAGCAGCGTGATGATGCTGGTGAAGCCCTGCGCGAGGGTGTCGTGGATCTCGCCGGCCAGGCGGGCCCGCTCGGCCGCCACGCCGGTCTCGTGCGACAGGCGCGCCACCTCGGCGCGGCTCGCCTCCAGTTCGGCGATCAAGAGGCCGCGCTCTTTGTTCTGCTGGATCACCCGGCTGACCCAGAAGCCCAGCCAGATGCCGGTGGCCGCCGAGATGAGCGCGATGACCAGGTCGGATCGCACGTACCCGGGCGACAGGATGGCGTCGCGGAGCGGCGCCACCAGGTTGACCGCGATGACCAGCACGATCGCGCTGCGGATCGGCACCAGCATGAACAGCATCGGGATGATCGCGAAGAGCAGCCACGAGGCGAACGGGATGAACGTCACCGCGGCCGCGAAAAGCGCGATCTGCGCCGACGCCAGCACCACGGACGAGACGTCGCGCTCGATCACGCGCCGGCCGATCACCAGGTGCACGACGACCATGAGGGCGATGGCGCCGGCCGCGAGCAGCCGGCGCCACAGCGCGTGGTCGTTGACGACGAGGATCGCGGCGGCGACGGCCACCGCGACCACTCCGTAATACACGTCCCACCACTGTGAGTAACGCTGGTGGGCCTCCGCGGCGGTCGAAGCGGTCGCGGCGGGAGTCACCGATCCCTCTCGGTCCAGCGGAACGTCACCAGGCACAGCACCAATCCGATCACACACCAGGCGCCCAGCACCAAGGCGGTCCGGCCCAGCTCCCACTGCCCGGCCGCCTCGTACTGCTTCAGGCTGTCCGGCAGGAACACGTACCGGAAGCCCTGGCTCATCCACTTGACCGGGAAGAACGACGCGACCGTGATCAGCCAGCCGGGCAGCTGGGTGATCGGGTGGATGAAGACGCCGGAGAGGAAGTTCAGCGCCACCACCGGCACGTTGAGGATCGCGCCGGCCGTGCGGGCGTGCTTGACGATCGAGCTGACCGCGATGCCGCAGGCCGTGCAGGCGAACGTGGACAGCAGGAACAGCCAGGCGAAGGTCAGCCAGTGCGCCGCGTCCGGCGACGGCATGTCGAAGACCAGCAGGCCGACCAGGATCAGCGTCGCCGTCTCGGCCACGCTCAACGCCAAAACCAGGATCAACTTCCCCATGACGTACGCCGTGGGCGTGATCGGCGTGCCGTGCAGGCGCTTCAGCGTGCCGTCCTCCCGGTCGAGCGCCACCCCGGCGCCCATGGTCACGAAGGCGGTGGTGAGGATCCCGTACGCGATCATGCTGGCCGAATAGACCTGGCTCGCGCTGACGCCGGTGTTGTTGTACGAGTCCTTGAAGATCGTGCCGAAGAGCAGGAGCAGCATCGCCGGGAACGCGAACGTGAAGATCATCGCGGTGCGGTCGCGGAGGAACTGGAGCAACTCGATCCAGCCGCGGGCCAGGCTGGTGGTCGCCGTCGACGGGAGCGCGAGCGTGGTCATCGGGTGGCTCCGATCAGGTTGAGGTAGATGTCCTCGAGGGTGGGGCGGGTGATGGTCAAAGTGGACAAATCGATCTCAGCCTTCACCAGCTGCTTGATCAAATCGGTGGGATCGGCCACGTTCTCCACGCGATTTGTCCCGTTTTCCCGCCAGGCCACCTTCGCGCCGGCGCTCGCCCGGCCGCCGAGCGTGGCCGGCGTGCCCTCGGCGACGATCCGGCCGTCGGCCAGCACCGCGAGGCGGTCGGCGAGCGCCTCGGCCTCCTCCAGGTAGTGCGTGGTGAGCAGGATCGTGGTGCCCTCGGCGGCCAGCGCCCGGATCAGGTCCCAGAACTGGCGGCGCGCGGCCGGGTCGAAGCCGGTGGTCGGCTCGTCGAGGAAGAGCAGTTCGGGGCGGCCGACGATGCCGAGCGCCACGTCCACCCGGCGGCGCTGCCCGCCGGAGAGCGCCCGGATCTTGCTGCCCTTCTTCTCGGTGAGCCCGACCAGGTCGATCACCTCGGCGACCGGCCGCGGATCGGCGTAGAGGCCGGCCACGTGCTTGACCATCTCGGTGACGGTCAGGTCGGCGGCGTCGTCCGCGTCCTGCAGCACCACGCCGATGCGAGCACGCCAGGTGCGGCCGGCCGTGCCCGGGTCGTCGCCGAGAACGGTGACCGTCCCGCCGGTGCGCTTACGGTGGCCCTCGAGGATCTCCACGGTCGTGGTCTTGCCGGCGCCGTTCGGGCCGAGCAGCGCGAACACCTCGCCGCGCGTCACCGTGAGATCGATCCCCCGGACGGCTTCCTGCCCCCGGTAGGTCTTGCGAAGTCCCCTGACTTCAATGGCGTCCATGGATCTGATCGTGCTCGCCGGCCGGGGCCGGGCGGGACGACCGGGCGACCGTCAGCGGTTGTCCACCGATCGGTGGACACGCCTCATTCCCGGCGGAACCGCACGCCTCACTCCCAGCGGAACTTCCGGGCCGCCGCGACCACGCAGACCGCCGCCCAGACGGCGAGGCTCGCCCAGGAGCCGAGCGGCACCGGCTGGCCGTGCGAAAGCGTCGCGCGCAGCGCCTCGGCGTGCGCGGCCAGCGGCAGGAACTCCGCGATCTGGGTGGGCGCGGCGAACATGATCCCGCCGGCGGCCAGCATCAACACGTAGATCAGGGTCGCCAAACCGGTCGTCGTCTCCGGTTTGAGCACGCTTGCCAAGAACAAAGCCAGGCCGGTGTACGCCGTTGTCGCGAGCACCGTGATGCCCAGGGCGGGCAGCACCTGACCCGCGTGCGGACGCCAGCCCACCGCCACGCCGACCGCCGCGAGCGCCAGCAACTGCACCACGATCAGCGCCAGGATCGCGGCGGTCTTGGCGAACAGCAGGCCCGGGCGGGACAGCGGCGAGGCCCCCAGTCGCTTGAGGACGCCGTAGTTCCGTTCGTACCCCGTGGTGATCGCCTGCCCGGTGAACGCCGTCGACATCACGGTCAGCGCGAGCACGCCGGGCACCACATACGCCAGGCGGTCGCCGCCCGGGACGTTGGTGACGTGGGTGAGCCCGGCCCCGAGCAGCACCAGCAGCGGCACGCCCATGGCCAGCACGATCGCCTCGCCGCGCCGGGCGGTGAGGATCAGTTCCATCCGGACCTGGCTGCGCAGGATCGCCTTGGTCGAGTTGCGCGCCGGGGCGGGGGCGAAGGTGGTCATCGGTGGGCTCCCGCCTTGACGGTCAATGCCAGATACACGTCCTCGAGGGTGCGCCGGCGGGTGTTCACGGCCGTGACCTGGGCGCCCGCGCGGGCGAAACAGGCCAGCACCTCGGCGATCGCGGCCGCGTCCAGCGCGCCGGCGATCGCATACTCCCCCGGGGTCGCCTCGGTGACCTTGAACGGCACGTCGGGTTTCAGGCCGGCGTCGGCGCGTACCTCCAGAAGGTCTATGCCCGCCGCGGCCGTGAGCGCCGCGGGCGCGCCGGTCGCCGCGACCCGGCCCTCTCGCATGATCACCACGTCGTCGGCGAGGCGCTCGGCCTCGTCGAGCAGGTGGGTGGTGAGCAGGACCGACACGCCGTCGGCGCGCAACTCCTCGATCAGCTGCCAGGTGGTGTGCCGGGCCTCGGTGTCCATGCCGGCCGTCGGCTCGTCGAGGAAGACCAGCTCGGGGCGCCCCACCAGGGCCACCGCCAGGGAGAGCCGCTGCTGCTCGCCGCCGGACAGGCGGCGATAACGCGTCTTCGCCGATTTCTGCAGCCCGAGCCGCTCGATCAGCATCTCCGGATTTATCGGGTTGGCCGAGAAGGACGCGAACAGTTGCAGGAGCTCGCCGGCGGTCGCCCACGGGTACATGCCGCCGGACTGCAGCATGATGCCCAGCCGTGGCATCAGCGCGTCGTGCTCCCCGATCGGGTCGAGGCCGAGCACCCGGCACTCGCCGCCATCGGCCGGCCGGAAGCCCTCGCAGACCTGCAGCAGGCTGGTCTTGCCGGCGCCGTTGTGCCCGAGCAGGGCCAGCACCCGGCCGCGCGGCACGGTCAGCGAGACCCCGTCGACGGCGGTCGTGGCGCCGTAGCGCACGACGACCTCCCGAACCTCGACCGCGTCGTCACTCACTGGAGACCCCTTCCGACCCGGCCACCTTACGTGCCGGTTTCTGGCACCCCGCTGAGGGCGGCCCCGGGATGGCCGACCTCACTCTGCCCGCTCGGTAGGGTGGCCGGCGTGACCGCCTGCGCGGAGCGGCACTTCGGTAAGTTACGCGCCCAGGCCGTCGGCGAGGGCCAGAAGGGCATGCCTGAGGAGGGCACAGCATGACCGTGGTGGAGATCTACACCGATGGGGCGTGCGCGCCCAACCCGGGCCCCGGCGGCTGGGGCGCCGTGCTGCGCTGGGGCGGCAAGGAGAAGGACATGTGCGGCGGCACCGCCGACTCCACCACGAACAACCGGATGGAGCTGCTGGCGCCGATCAGCGCGCTCGAGGCGCTGACCCGGGCGCCGATGACGGTCAAGCTCTACACCGACAGCACCTACGTGCGGAACGGCATCACGAAGTGGCTGCCGAAGTGGAAGGCGAACGGCTGGATGACCGCGGGGCGGCAGCCGGTCAAGAATGTGGACCTGTGGCAGCGGCTGGAGGCCGCGGTGGTGCGGCACGACGTGCAGTGGCACTGGGTCAAGGGCCACGCCGGCCACCCGGAGAACGAGCGGGCCGACCGCCTCGCCGCCCGGGGCCTGCAGGAGGCGTTAGGCCGACAGCTCGCCTAACGCCCGTACGAAAGCGGCCTGGTCTTTGATCTTGGAAAGCATGACCTCCTCGGCCGCCCTGATCTCGGCCTGAACCGCCTGTTGCAGCCGGCGCCCCTCGGGGGTGAGGCCAAGCAGGCGCACGCGACGGTCGGCCGGGTCCGGTTCGCGCTCGATGAGACCGCGTTTCTGCAGGTCGTCGAGGACCGGGATGAGGCGGGTCTTGTCCGCGTTGATCGCGGCGGCCAGCGACGCCTGGGCGCGGGCCGGCCCGTCCCGCAGCGCGGTCAGCACGACGTAGGCCCACATGGTCACGCCGTGCCGCTCCAGGATCGGCTGCTCCATGGCCACCAGCCGGCGCCCCAGCCGCATGACCATCGCGCCGAGATCGGCCCGTTCGTTGTCCGCCACATCCGGCATCCTCCTACCCTTGCGGAATCGTAAGCGCATGTAGATGATAAGCGTATGCATACTGATCTGATCGCCGCCGACGCCGTGGCCGTCCGCGAGACCGTCCGGCTGGTCGCGGGCCTGACCGCTGCCGACCTCTCCCGCCCGACCCCGTGCGAGGGGTGGGATCTCGGGACGCTGCTCGCGCACATGACGGTGCAAAACCAGGGATTTGCCGGGTCCGGGTCGTGGGAGATGCCGCCGGGTGGTCGCTTTCCCGATTCCGTACGCACGTACGCCGCATCCGCCGAGCTCGTGATGGCCGCCTTCGCGGTGCCGGGAGCGCTCGACCGGCCGGTGTCGCTCCCCGAGATCAGCCCGCAACCGTTCCCCGGGCGGGTCGCGATCGGGTTCCACCTGGTCGACTACGTGGTGCACGGGTGGGACGTGGCGACCGCCCTCGGGGTGCCGCTCGAGCTGCCTCTTTCTGTCGTGGAGGCGACGCTGCCGCTGGCGCGGGCCGTGCCGGACGGGCCGCTGCGCCTGGAGCCGGGCGCCGCGTTTGCTCCCGCACTGCCCGTTCCCGCGGATGCCGAGCCGCTCACCGAGATCCTGCTGCGGCTGGGGCGCAAAATTGTCGGAGGGTCCTGATAGCAAGGACGCATGACTCTTCGGTTCGGTGTGATCCTCCCCGGCGGCACCGCCCCCGAGCAGCTCGAGCTGGCCGTCCAGGCCGAGCGGGCGGGGTGGGACGGGGTGTATGTGTGGGAGGCCGGCTACGGCGTTGATGCCTGGTCGCTGCTCGCCGCGATGGCCGTCCGCACCACCCGCGTCCGCCTGGGCACGATGCTGACGCCGCTGCCGTGGCGCCGCCCGTGGAAGGTGGCGAGTCAGGTGGCCACGCTCGACCAGCTCTCCGGCGGCCGGGCCACGCTGGCGATCGGGGTCGGCGCGGTCACCGACGACCTGCCGGTCACCGGCGAGCCGACCGACCTGCGGCTGCGGGCGTCGATGATGGATGAGGGCATCGACCTGATCCGCGGCCTGTGGTCGGGCGACCGGTCCTACCACGGCGAGCACTACCACTACGAGGTCCACAGCGACGCCGCGGCCACGGCCGTCCACCCGGTGCAGGAGCGCATTCCCATCTGGGTGGTGGCCATCTGGCCGCGCCCGAAATCCATGCGCCGGGTGCTCCGGTGCGACGGCGTGATCCCGGGCCACGAGCCGAGCACGTCGGCGGTCGTCGAGATGCGTGCGTGGCTGGATGCGCAGGGCGCGTCCCCCGACCTGGACATCCTCTCCGAGGGCGAGACGCCGGCCGACGACCCCGCCGAGGCCGCGTCACTGGTCAAGCCCTGGGCCGACGCGGGCTGCACGTGGTGGATGGAGACCCGCTGGGAGATGCCCGACCACACCGGCGATCGGCTGGCCGAGATCCGGTCCCGCATCGCGGCCGGCCCACCAAGCCCATGAGCGGCGTGTTCTTACGCTCCGGCCCTCTTGTTCTGAGGCGTAGGCGCTGTCGTTCTTAGGCTCCGGCCCTCTCGTTCTTAGGCTCCGGCCCTCTCGTTCTTAGGCTCCGGCCCTCTCGTTCTTAGGCGCGGGCCCTCTCGTCGCCTTCGTGCGGTTTGAGAGCGAGGACGGCGGTGCCGCCGTGATGCTCGGCGACGGCCGGGTGCGGGGTGCCCATCACTTGAATGCCGTTGCCGGAACCGCGGCGGGCGTCCTGGCCGTGCTGGGCGACCACAACGAGAAGGACGGCGAAGGCGGCGAGGAGGACCGCGACGACCGCCACAACCGCGCGGGCCAGTTGGCGGGCGGGGCGCGTTTCGGGCGCGCGGGCGGGGACGGGCCAGCTGGGTGGCCCGTAGCTCGCGGGCGGCCAGCCGGCCGGTCCGTTGGCCGCGGGCCAGCCAACGTGTCCGTCGCCTGCGGGCGTCCAGTCCGCCGATCCGTTACCAGCGGGCCGCCAGCCAGCCGGCCCGTTGGCTGTGGGCATCCAGTCCGCCGATCCGTTACCAGCAGGCCGCCAGCCAGCCGGCCCGCTGGCCGTGGGCGGCCAGCGGGCCGATCCGTTGCCGGCGGGCGGCCAGCCAACTGATCCGTTGCCGGCGGGCGGCCAGCCAGCCGATCCGTTGCCGGCGGGCGGCCAGCCAGCCGATCTGTTACTTGCGGGCTGGAGCCAGCCTGCGGCGCCCCCCGCACCCGGCACGGCATAGGCCGATGTCACCGGCAAGGCGGCTTGCCCGATCGGGGCAACGCCGTTCACCCACGGCGGCGCTGGGAGGGCAGTGGCGATGGTCGGCCCAACAGACGGCGTTGTGGTCTCGCATGAGGGCGGCGTTACGGTCTCGCCAGCAAGCGGCGTTACGGTCTCGCCAGCAAGCGGCGTTACGGTCTCGCCAGCAAGCGGCGTTACGGTCTCGCCAGCAAGCGGAGCAATCGTCTCGCCGGCCGCTGGTCGCGGCGCGGGAATCGTCGGCGCCGTGGAAACGTCCTCGTCGTCCCGCACCGTTCCTCCCGGGGTCACCGAGCCGGGCCGCCTTCGGGACGGCCGCCGGCTGCGACACCGGCGACGGCACAGTACACGCGGTTCGCACCCGATCAGCCGCTACGCCGGTCATTCCCGCCTATCGCGTGACCCGCCGAGCCCGAACCACGTCCCGCGGTGCCACGGGCCGCAACGCCAACCGCAGGCCGCAACGCCAACCGCAGGCCGCGCCGCGTGGGCAGGTGCCACGGGCCGCAACGCCAACCGCAGGCCGCAACGCCAACCGCAGGCCGCGCCGCGTGGGCAGGTGCCACGGGCCGCAACGCCAGCCGCCCGACGGTGCCGCGCGAGAAGTGCCGCGGGCGCAACGCCGCCGCAGACTATGCCCCCGAGAGATGCCGCCGGCCGCGAATGCCAACCGCGGCCCGCGCCCTGCGAGAGGGGCCACGGGCGCAACACCAGCCCCTGAGGGTGCGACGGGAGGGCGCTGCGGCGGTTATGCCAGGCGTGGGAGGTAGGCCGACCACACCTTTTTCGGGACTACCATGCGCCAGGCGTCTAGGACCAACTCGGTCATCTGGTCTTCGGTCAGCTCGGACATCCAGGCCTGGACCCAGTTGAACCGGAGGTCGGACTGGCGTGGCAGGTGGAAGGTGCCCGGGTCGGCGGAGACCAGGGCCAGGCGCTCCTCCTTGGGGAAGCCGAAGCCCATGACTGTCTCGTCGCGGGAGAAGGCGACGTAGACAATCTTTCCCACGCGGAACTTGACGCGGTCGCGGATCAGATGTTCCTCACTGCGCGGCAGGTCGCGACAGACCTTGCGCACCTCGTCGACGGTGACCATGCCGGAAAGGTACGCCGGGGGTACGACAACCTTTCGCCGCTTGATCAGGACTGACGGGGCTTGGGAACCCAGATCCGAGTGGTTGGTTCCTCGGGCAGGGTGGGGCGGTCGGTCGACTCCGGAACCTTGGCCCGGAACACCCGGTCGGCCGGCAGCCGATAGGTGGCCGAGCGCACCAACTCGTCGGGCACGGTGTGCCGCCCGGTCGACGCCGGCTCGCCCTCCGCCGCCACGGTCGACGGTTCGGTCGCGGAGGCGGTCGCCGCAGTGGACCCCGTGGACGCGGGCGTCGCGGTGAATGTCGTGGGCGCGGGCGCCGCCGTGGGCGCGGGCGCCGCCGTGGGCGCGGGCGCCGCCGCAGTGGATGCCGCCGCCGTGGAGGGGGTCGCCGCGGTGGAGGGGGTCGCCGAGTTGGGTGCTGCGGGAACTGAGGGGTGCGAACGCGGGTACGGCACGCCGTGCCGGGGGCCTCGGTCGGCGGGTAGGGGCTCGGAGTTGCCGATCAGGCGCGGGTCGGGGAACGGGCGGTAGACGACCCCGCCGAACGCGGCCGGCTCGCCGATGATCTGGGGTGGCGCGGGTGGCGGGACCGGGAAGCCGAGCGAGGTCGCGTTGTACTCCGAGGGGGGCCGCGAATGGCGGGCGGTCGGCCGTGGCACAGCCGGTCGCCGGAGTGGGGCGGCGCTGTCCGGGTATGCCGTTCCAGGCGGCGAGGAAGCGGATGCGGGCAGGGCAGAAGTGGGCAGGGCAGAAGCGGGCAGCGCAGAAGCGGGCAGCGCAGAAGCGGGCAGCGCAGAAGTGGGCAGAGCGGAAGCGGGCAGAGCGGAAGCGGGCAGCGCAGAAGTGGGCAGAGCGGAAGTGGGCAGAGCGGAAGTGGGCGGGACAGAAGCAGGCAGGTCGGAAGTGGGCAGGACGGAGGCGGGTGAAGGACCGACCGGCGAAGGGTCACCGGCGAGTGGATCCACATCGGAGCGGGCCGCTCGGCGGCGGGCCACCAAATGCGCTGCCAGGCTGAACGTGCGGCGTGCGGCGTTGTCGTACCCCTCCTGGTACGCGTCCTCCCGGTCGCGGTCCGTCTGGCGTCTCTGGTGCAAGCGGCCGATGGCGTAGGCCGCGCAGGCCACGAAGACGGCCATCAGGCTGATGACCAGAGCTGAGTTGCCGGGAGCCGTCATGGGGCTGATTGTGGGCAGATTGATCGACAAACAGCTATTGCCCGTTTGACGTACCCCGATCGAAGGAACGCGGTTCAGCCGAGCCCGGCCACCCAGGCGGCGATCTGGGCGCGCCGGGAGACGCCCAGCTTGGTGCGGATGTGCTCGACGTGCGCGGCCGCGGTCTTCGGGGCGATGGTGAGTTCGGCGGCGATCTCCCGGTTCGTCATCCCGGCCGCGACCAACCGCGCCACCTCCAACTCCCGGGCTGACAAAGCGGACAAAGAATGCATAACCGATAAATCAGAAATGGGTGGTGAGACGGGCGATGCCGAAGCATCGGGGGACAACAGGTGAGCGGGAATCGGCGCGCCGCCCCGAGCGTACGACTCCTTGGCGTTTTTCATGAAGGCCGCGGCCTCGGTCGGCCGACGGCTGCGGGCGGCGCACCGGGCCTGGTCGACCAGCGCGGCCGTGCCCTCCCAGAAGCGCCGCCGGCCGCGCCAGAACTCGGCCGCCCGACCGAGCTCGTCGCGCGCCTTCCCGGTCTGCCCCTCGTGCAGGTGCACCAAGCCCTCGGCATGCACCAGCGCACCCAGCGTCCCCGGAATCCCCCGCTCCCTGATCAGCTCGCCGCTGCGCTTGAGCCACTCCCGCGCCGCCGTACTGCCCGACCGGTTGAGATGGGCTCTGACCCCCGTCAGCACGTACGGAAACAGATAAGCCGCATCGCGCACCCGCTCCGACGCCGCGAACCCCTCCTCGCACCGGTCGATCGCCGTGCCGAGATCTCCGCTCTGCAGCGCCACCTCGGCCAGCCCCCACCAGGCCGGCGACACCCGCTGCAGCTCGCGCATCCCGGCGCCCAGCGCGGCCGCCTCGCCCAGGTGCTCGGCCGCGGTGGCCAGCCCGCCCCGGCCCATCGCGACGAAGCCGAGCACGTGCAGCGCGGTGATCCGGGTGGTGATGCTGCCGCCGCCGTCGGCGAGGGCCTGGCGGGCGGCCGCCTCCGCGCCCGCCCAGTCGCCGGTCGCCCAGAGGACGTGGCCGAGGTGGGCGGTCAGGTAGTTGCGGTCGTTGAACTGCTCGGCCCGGTCGGCGTACGCAATCCCCTCGGTCAGCCACCGCAACGCCGGCTCGTACTCGACCAGCATCGACATGCTCGACCCGAGCATCCGGTAGCCGCGTGCTGACTGCCCCTCGAACCGCCAGTCCTGCGCCCGGGCGATCGAGCCCTCGAGCAGCGCCACGCCCTCGTCCAGCCGGCCCGCGAAGAGGAACACCGAGCCGAGCGTCGCGTCCAGGTTGCAGCGCATCGCCCGGTCGCAGTCCTCGACGGCGATCGAGCGGGCCGTCTCGCCGTCCTCGATCGCCTCGGCCAGGCGCCGGTCCAGCATGTACGCCGCCGCCAGCGCCGCGTGGATGTCGGCGCGCACCTCCTGCGCCGGGCCGTCGGCGCGGAACGCGATCAGCGGCAGGGCCCCGCGCAGCATCGCCGCCCGCTCGTCCAGCCCGGCGCCGAGCAGGTGCCGCGCGGCCACCCAGTTGGGCACCAGCGCCGCGGCGGCGAGCGGATCGTCGAGTCGCAGCCGCAGCCGGTACGCCGACTCGAAATGGGCGGCCGCGCCCTCGTTGTCGTCGACCGCCGCCAATTCCGCGGCCAGCGCGGTGTGCAGCGCGGCCCGATCCGCGGCCGGCAGGGTCGCCGGTGCGGTTCGCTCGGCCCGGCGATACAGCTCGACCGCCTCGCGATGCGCCGACATTCCGGCCGCCTCGATCGCCGCGGTCATCGCGTATCGGTACGCCGGATCGGGCTGCGCCGCCCGCTCGTACTGGTCGCTCACGAACGCCGCCGGGAACGACGCGGAAACGGCGGCCGCCGCGGCTCGGGCGTGCAATTCCCGGCGCCGATGCGGGGTCAGGTCGCCGTACAGCGCCTCCCGGATCAGCGCGTGCCGGAAGTCGAACGTCGACCGATCGGGACGCGGCCGCACGAAGAAACGCTCGGTCAATTCCCGCAGGCCTTCGTCGACGGCGGCCGGCCCGTCGCCGGTAATGGCGGTCAGCAGGTCCAGGTCGAACGAGCGGCCGAGCACCGACGCCACTCCGGCCAAGGCCCGCGCGCCCGCGGAGAGCTGTTCGGCGCGGGACAGCACCGCGTCCGCCAGCGTGTCCGGCACGCTCTCCCGGGCCGCCAGGAACTCCTCGACGTGCAGCGGGATGCCGTCACTGCGCGCGAACACCGCCCCGGTCACCGCGCCCGGCAGCGCACTCCCGGTGATGGCGGCCGCCATCGTGCTCGTGTCGGCGAGGCTGAGCCGGGCGAGCCGCACCTCCTCGGCGTAGCGCTGGGTCAGCAGCCGGGCGCGCCACGCCCGCATCGGCACCCGCGGATACAGCTCGTCGCTGCGGTACGTGCCGACCAGCAGCAACGGCAGCGACGGCGCCCGCCGGCCGAGCCGCCCGAGCACGTCGAGGGTGACGTCGTCGGCCCAGTGCAGGTCCTCGATCGCTACCAGGAGTGGCCCGGACGCGGCCACGGCGATCATGTCGGTCAGGTCGGACACCAGCAGGCGGCGCTGACGCTCGGCGTCACCGTCGGCGAACTCCCGCAGCCGCCGGGACACCCGGTCACCCACCTCGGCGATCGCCGCGCAGTGCCGCAGCTCGGCCGCCAGATCGGCGAGCAGGCCGCCGGCCACCTCGGCATCGCCGGGCGACGCCGCCACCGAGATCACGGTGAAGCCCGCGGCCCGCCGGACGATCTCGGCGAGCAGCCGGCTCTTGCCGATCCCCGCCTCGCCGGCGAGGAACAACAGCTCGCCGCGCCCCTCCGCCGCGGTCGCGAGCCGCCGGTCGGCGAGCGCGACCAGATCGTCCCGCCCGACCAGGACCGGACTGCTCAGCGCGCTGTCCACGCCGCGACTTTAGGTCATCGGAGCAGGTCTCCCTAGGTGCAATGACCGATGTCCGACTGCCCGCGGCCCGGCAGTCTTCACACCGACGAGACCGACCGCAAGCGAACGAGAAGGAGCAGGATCGTGGCGAAATTCATGGACGTGCACAACGGGTTCATCGGCGTCACCCCGGAGCAGCTCGCCGACGCCCACGAGGCCGACCTGAAGATCGAGGGCGAGGAGGGCGTACATTTCGAGCGGGCCTGGCTCGACCCGGAATCGGGCAAGGTCTTCTGCCTCAGCACGGCCCCGAGCAAGGAGGCGGTCATGCGCGTCCACGAGCGCGCCGGCCACCCGACGACCGAGGTATACGAATTGACCGCGGAAGTCTGACAACGCTCCTGGTAGGCAACGGCGACATCGATGTCATACTGGGGGCGGTTCCCACCGTCCTAGACCTCGGAGCGCCATGCCCGCCGACGATGCGAACGTCCGCCGGCCGACGTTGACCGAGGTGGCCGCGCTCGCCGGGGTCAGCCTCAAGACCGCCTCCCGGGCGCTCAACCGCGAGCCGAACGTCGCACCCTCCACCGGCCGGCGGGTGCGCGACGCCGCCGACTCGCTCGGCTACCGCCTCAACGGGATCGCCCGCGAGCTGCGCCGGGGGGCCACCAGCTCGCTGGTCGGGCTGGTCAGCGGCGACCTGGCCAACCCGTTCTACTCGGCGGTGGCCAGCGGGATAGAGCGCGAGCTGCGCCAGCACGGCCTGCTGCTGATCACCGCGAACAACGACGAGGACGGCGAGCTCGAGCGCAGCTTGGTGGACGCGTTCCTGGAGCGGCGGGTCCGGGCCCTGCTGGTGATCCCGAGCGCCGACGACCACGAGTACCTGGCGATCGAGGGCAACCGCGGGGTGCCGTTCGTGTTCCTGGACCGGCCGCCGGACGGTCTCGCCGCCGACGCGGTGCTGATCGACAACGCCGGCGGGGCCCGCTCGGCCGGCGAGCATCTGCTGGCCGGCGGGCACCGGCGCATCGCCCTGGTGTCCGACCTCCGGCGGATGGCCCCGCAGAAGGGCCGGATCGACGGGTTCGTGGGCGCGATGCGGGCGGCCGGCAACGACGCCTGGGAGCCGTATCTGCGGACGGATGTGCATGATGTACGCCACGCGGAACGAACCGTACGAGAACTTCTCGCGCTGGACCCACCACCCACCGCGATCTTCACCACCAACAACCGGCTGACCACCGGCGCCCTGCGCGCCCTGCGTGACCAGGAAACCCTCCCGGCGCTGGTGGGATTCGACGACTTCGATCTCGCCGACCTCCTCGGCACCACAGTGGTCGCGCACGACTCGACCGCCATCGGGCGGGAGGCCGCGCGGCTCGCGTACGAGCGGATCAGCGGGCATACTGGCCCGGCTCGCACGATCGTCATCTCGACGTCGATCATTGCCCGCGGCTCGGGTGAACGTTCACCGCACTGACCACATAGGTCCGCTGGTAACGACACGGAAACAGCCGTTGACACGTGCGCGGTCCAGACGGCACGGTACTCCCCGACGTATTTGACAACGATGTCAATCTCTCGATGGGAGATACCTATGCGCTTCACTCGACGGGCCGTTGTGGCCGCTGTCGGAGTCGCCGCTCTGCTGACGGCCACGGCCTGTGGGTCGAGCGACAACAGCAGCAGTGGCGGGTCCGGCTCCAAGAAGGTGGAAGTCTTCACGTGGTGGGCCGACGGCGGTGAGAAGGCCGGTCTCGACGGCCTCGTCGCCCAGTTCGGCAAGGACTGTGCCGGCCAGGAGTTCGTGAACGGCGCCGTCGCCGGTGGCGCGGGCGCCAACGCCAAGCAGGTCCTCGCCTCCCGCCTGCAGACGAACGACCCGCCGGACACCTTCCAGGCGCACGCCGGCGCCGAGCTGAAGGACTACATCAAGGCCGGTCAGATCGAGGACCTCAGCGCCGACTACGCGACCTGGGGCCTGAAGACCGCGTTCCCGCAGGGCCTGATCGACAACCTGACGATCGACGGCAAGATCTACTCGGTGCCGGCGAACATCCACCGGGCCAACGTCGTGTGGACCAACAAGAAGGTCCTCGCCACGGCCGGCATCACCGAGGACCCGAAGGACCTGGCGACCTTCATCGCCGACCTGGACAAGCTGAAGGCCAAGGGCATCAAGACCCCGCTGGCCGTCGGCAAGGACTGGACGATGCTGATGCTGCTCGAGTCGGTGCTGATCACCGACCTGGGCCCGGACAAGTTCATCGGCCTGTGGAACGGCTCGACCGACTGGAAGGGCGCGGACGTCACGAAGGGCGTCACCGACTTCAAGACGCTGCTGTCCTACACCAACACCGACCGCGACGCCCTGGACTGGACCGACGCGGAGAAGCTGGTCATGGACGGCAAGGCCGCGTACCAGCTGATGGGTGACTGGGAAGCCGCCGACATGGACGCGAAGAAGTTCGCCGACTACGGCTGGTTCACCTTCCCCGGCAACGGCCAGACCTACCAGTGGCTCGCCGACTCGTTCGTGCTGCCGAAGGGCGCCAAGAACGTCGACGGCACCAAGTGCTGGCTGAAGACGGTCGGCTCGGCCGACGGCCAGAAGGCGTTCAACACCAAGAAGGGCTCGATCCCGGCGCGTACCGACGCGAGCCCGGCCGACTACCCGAAGTACCAGCAGGCCGCGATGGCCGACTGGAAGACCTTCAAGCAGGTTCCGTCCTGCGCCCACGGCTCGGCCTGCTCGCAGGGCTTCCAGGGCGCGGCGAACTCGGCGCTCGGCGCCTTCTCCACCAAGCAGGACATCGCCGCCCTGCAGTCGGCGATGGCCGCGGCGGCTGCCCAGTTCGGCAAGTAAGCACGTAATTCTTTGATCCGGATCCCGGGCGGGGCGGCCAACAGCCGTCCCGCCCGGGGTGCATTCAAGAAGGAGCCCTGATGCGCCGCCTGAGGCACTGGGGACCGGGTTTGCTCCTGCTCTCCCCCTCGCTCATCCTGCTCGCCGTCTTCGTGTACGGCCTGATCGCGTGGACCACGAAGCTGTCCGTCTCGGACCAGCACGACGCGCTGGGGTCGAAGGGCTTCGTCGGGCTCAAGAACTACCAGAACCTGTTCACCAACGACATCCAGGACCGATTCACCCACTCGCTGAAGAACCTGCTCATCTTCACGGTGGTCTTCCTGGTCGGGACCATGTTCTTCGGCCTGCTCTGGGCGTTCCTGCTGGAACGAGGGGTACGCGCCGAGGGCTTTTTCCGAACGGTCTACCTGTTCCCGATGGCGGTCAGCTTCGTCGCCTCCGGCGTGGTGTGGCGCTGGCTGATGAACCCGGTCGAGGGTGACGGCGCGGGCGGCATCAACGGGCTCTTCGCCGCGATGCACCTCGACTTCCTGCAGAACAAGTGGTGGACCAACCCGAACTGGGGCATGGCGGCGATGGCCATGCCGGCCATCTGGCAGCTCTCCGGGTACGTGATGGCGCTGTTCCTCGCCGGGTTCCGCGGCATCCCCGCGGAACTCAAGGAGGCCGCCGCGGTCGACGGGGCGAGCACCTACCGGCTGTACCGGAACGTGATCTTCCCGCAGCTCACCCCGGTGGCGCTGTCCGCGCTGATCATCATCGGCCACATGTCGATGAAGATGTTCGACCTGATCATGAGCGTCTCGGGCCCGCAGTGGCTCACCGAGGTGCCCGCGGTATACGTCTGGCAGACGCTGCTGACCAGCGACTACGCCAAGGCCGCGGCGATCTCGATCGTGCTGCTCGTGCTGGTCGCGCTGGTCATCGTCCCCTACCTGATCTACACGAACCGGGCGGAGAAGAACTCATGACCACGGTTGCCGCTCCGCCCGCCGCGGTCGAATCGCTCGCCCCGCGGCGCAAGACCCGCCGCCCGTTCGGACCGGGTTCGATCGTCAAGTACGCGCTGGCGATCCTGTTCCTGCTGATCGTGCTGATGCCGCTGTACGTGCTGATCGTGACCAGCTTCAAGTCCGGCGGCGACATCGGCGTGACCAGCCAGTGGAACCTGCCCGACCACTGGACCACGGCGTCCTGGGTCAAGGCGTGGTCGTCGCTGCGGGACTCGTTCTTTCGCACCTTCCAGCTGGCCATCCCGGTCGCCCTGATCTCGTCGGTGATCGGCGCGGCCAACGGCTTCGTGCTGTCCCGGTGGCGCTTCCCCGGCGCCGACGTGGTGTTCACGCTGATCCTGTTCGGCATGTTCATCCCGTACCAGGCCGTGATGATCCCGCTGCGCGAGATCGTCACCACCATCGGCATCGCGCCGGGCATCCCCACCCTGGTGTTCGTGCACTGCATCTACGGCATCCCGATCTGCACGCTGATCTTCCGGAACTACTACGCCACCACGGTGCCGGAGGAACTGGTCGAGGCGGCCCGGGTGGACGGTGCGGGGCTGCTGCGCACGTTCGGCTGGATCATCCTGCCGATCTCGATCCCCGGCTTCGTCGTGACGATCATCTGGCAGTTCACCTCGGCGTGGAACGACTACCTGTTCGCGATCTTCCTCTCCAACACCCGGAACGGGCCGATCACGATCGCGCTCAACGCGCTGGCCGGCGCCCAGTCCCCGGACTACGCCGCCTCGATGGCCGGCGCGCTGATCACGTCGCTGCCCACCCTGATCGTGTACGTGCTGCTCGGCCGCTGGTTCATCGGCGGCCTGATGGCGGGCTCGGTCAAGAGCTGATAAAGACTCGCCCGGCACGTCGGTAACGGCGTGCCGGGACGGGTGAATTGCCCGTAGCGAAGGAGGCGCGAACCGGCCCGGACCAATAGGGTCGAACTCGTGACCACCGAAGACCAGCCGGCCGAGGGCTTCGCCGCACGGATGGACTTCGCGCTGCGGAAAGACCCGCTCGAGGCCCCGCGCCGTACCCACCTGCACCTGAAACTGATCGCGATCACGCTGGCCTGGCTGGTGGCCGTGCCGCTGCTGGTCGTCTACGGTCTGACCGGCCCCGGCCGCACCGACGACGTGCTCGACCTGGCCGCCTTCGGCACGCTGCTCGGCCCGTTCGCGGCCGCGGTCCTCGCCACCAAGAACCGCCGCTTCGGCCTCGGCGGCGGCTACATCGTGCTGACCCTGCTGATGGTCCTGCCGGCCGCCGCGATCAGCCGGCTGTGAGAGCCGCGGTGACCTCCGAGCGGTGGGCGGTCCACCAGCGCAGATAGTCGCCGCGCCGGGCGAGCAGGTGGTCGCCGCTCCGGTCGTCGTGCTCGTAGTGCCGCTCGAGCTGCCACGTCTCGGTGAGCAGCGTCCACCATCGACGGTCCGCGGCGTCGGCCAGCTCGGCGTCGCCGATCGGGACCTGCGCGCGATAGCCGGCGACGAACGCGGCGATCCGATCCAGCGCATGGCCATACATGATCGTCGCGGTCCGGACCACCTCGAGGCCGTACGGGCGCACGCCGAGCCGATCCCAGTCGAGAATGCCGGAGACCCGCCCGTCCGCGTCCACCAGCAGGTTGAACGGCTGCAGGTCGCCGTGGGTCCAGCCGCAGGGCGCGAGCTCCGCGTCGGCGGGCCGCTGATCGGCCAACTCGGCCAACATCTCGCGACGCCACTCGATCTCCTCGGCGGCGCAACGATCGAAATCGTCGGCCGGCGGCCTTCCGGCGTACACCGCAAGCTTTTTTATGCTTTTGAACGGATTTTCCGGGACGTCGGGCAGGCGCCTCGGCGCCGGCGGGCAGAGCGTCGCCAACGCGACATGCAGGCGTCCGACCAGGTCTCCGAGATCCTCACGCAGGGTCGCGTTTTCCGGGTGTACGCCGTCGAGCCAGGCGGTCGCGGTGTACCAATCGCCGCCGATGCGCACCGGATCGCCGCGCGGCGTGGGCACCGGGAAGCCTTCGCCGGCCAGCCTCGGCAGCAGCTCGTTGACCACCCGGACCTCGTCGGGGGTGCGGTCGCGGAGGCGCTTGACCGCGAAGACCCCGGCGTCGGTGGTGAGGCGCCAGCTCTGGTTCATGACGCCGGTGGCGATGGGGCGGCAGTCGCGCACCCGCCCGAGCCCCAGCGCCGCCCACTCCACGGGACGAGCCTAGAGGCTCCACTCTGAGGCCTTTCGGAGGGCGCCGCTCAGCCACCGGTCGGCGGCGGCGTGGCCGCGGAGGCGGACGATGGGCAGATCCGGGCGGCGGATCCGCAGCTCCTCGACGCGGGTTGCGGTCGTGGCGCGGGTCTGCCACGCCCAGCGCACGATGTGCTCGCGGTCGGTCAGGACGGTCCACAGCGGCGGTTCGGTGTTGCCGTTCCACAGCTGTTGCCGGCGCAGGCGGCGCACGAGGGTGCGCCACGCGACCTGCCGCATGACCGTGGCCACCGGCGGGTCGATCCACACCATCAGGTCGGCCCGGTCAGCGAGGTGGTCCCGCACCGAGCCGTACTGCCACTCGGTCACCCAGGCCGGGGTGGCGCTGAAGCGGTGGACGTCGTCCTCGAACGAGGGGCGCTTCACCCAGCCCGGCCCGTGGAAGAGACTGTCGATCTCGATGTGCGGCGCGTCGAGCACGGCCGCGATCCGGGCGGCGAGCGTCGTCTTGCCGGATCCGGAGGTGCCGGCCACGAGCACCCGGCGCGGGGCGAGCGGCAGCGGGTCGGCGGCGCCCAGCAGCGTCACGGCCGGCCCGCGCGAATCGATAATTGGTGCGACCGCACACGAAGACTCCCGGTCATCCGCCGACCGTAGCGGGCGTCGGGCCGCGCCTTCACCCGATATCCGCGAGGATGGGGCCATGGCGGACAAGGAGGAGCGGGACGGCGTCTCGCTGAGCAACCTCGATCAGGAGCTGTTCGACGGCGCCGAGGCGACCAAGCGCGACCTCATCGACTACCTCGACGCGGTCAGCGGGCGCATCCTGCCGGTGCTGCACGACCGGCCGCTGTCGGTGATCCGGCTGCTGCGCGGGCAGGACGCCTTCATGCAGAAGAACCTCCCGAAGTACACCCCCGACTGGGTGCCGCGCGCCCAGGTGTGGGCCGAGGCCTCGCACCGGAATGTCAGCTACGCGCTGTGCAACGACCGGCGGACGCTGATCTGGTTCGGCAACCAGCGGGCCATCGAGTACCACCCGGCGCTGACGCACGCGGGCGACCACCACCCGACTCACCTGATCATGGACCTGGATCCGCCGGAGGGCGGCGGCTTCGGCGCCGTCGTCGCGGCGGCTCGGCTGATCAAGCAGGTGCTCGACGACATCGGCATGGCCGGCGCGGTGAAGACCAGCGGCTCCAAGGGCGTGCACGTCTTCGTACCGCTGGACGGGAAGTCCGCGCCGGAGGACGTGGCCGCGGCGACCCGGGCGGTGGCGGCCCGCGCCGAGCGGCTCGACCCGGCGCTGGCGACGACCGCGTTCATCCGCGAGGACCGGCACGGCAAGGTGTTCCTCGATGCGACCCGCTCGGGCGGCGCGACCGTGGTGGCCGCGTACAGCCCGCGGATCCGGCCGCATCTGCGGGTCTCGTTCCCGCTCGCCTGGGACCAGTTGGACGACGTGACGCCGGAGGACTTCACCATCCGCACCGCGCCGGGCCTGCTCGGCGACCGGGACCCCTGGGCCGAGAGCATGCCGGGGCCGCAGCCGCTCGACCCGGGGCTGGTCGCGGAGGGACACACCGTCCCGGTCGCCCGGGTTGCCGCCATGCACGAGGGCAAGCGCCGGGCCCGGGCCAAGCGCGCGTCAGAGCAGGTCGCGCCAGAAGGCGACGCTGGGGCGGACGGCTGAGGCGGCCGGCGAGCCCAGGCCGAATTCCCGGTTCAGCCAGTCGAGCAGGTCATTGCCGTACGTGATGACGTCGGTCTGATAGATCGACAGCACCGGGTGCCCGGCCAGGCCGGCCGGCAGGTAGCGGTGGGCGTAGACCGGGATCACGCGGGGGACGGTCATCAGGTGGCGGCGGGCGGCGACGACCGCGTCGGCGGACGAGTGCGGGCGGGGGCCCCACCCCTCGTACCAGAAGGAATTTTGTCCGACGTCGTAGAGCACGCCCTCGATCGGCGTCGCCAGCAGCGATCGCAGCGCGCCTCGATCAGGCGTGCGCCAATCCGGCCAGCCGCGGCCGCACGGGACGCCGCCGGCGAGGAATGCCCGGTGGTCGGCGGCGAACGAGAAACCGAACTCCCGCTCGATGGCCGTCAATTCGTCATCGCTGAGGCCGGGCGCGAGCGGAAAGCGTCCGGAAAGGGCGAGTAGTTCCGCGGCGGTCACCCGGCTACCTTATCGATGTCGGCTACACCGAAAGGTGTACGCGGGTAGTCGGGAGGCGTCGATGACAGTGACGACCGCGGGACGACGCGGGCCCGCCCCGGCCGAAATTAGCGTCCGGGGCATGACGAAAATCGCTGTTGCCCTCACTCTCGTCGGGGTTCCGGCCGGACTGGCGATCACCGGCGGAAACCTGCACACCGAGATCACCATGGCGCTGGCCATTCTGCTGGCCGTGTTCGTCCTCCTCGTGCGGCGGTGGCCGCTGACCGTGTTGATCGTGTCGATATTGACCGTCGTCGTCGCGCGTGGCGCCCTGCTGATCGGATCGGGCTGGGTCTGGCCGGCCAGCGTCGCGGCCGTCGTGCTCGCGCTCGGCGGGCGCCTGCGGGCTGCCACGATCACCGTCGGCGTGGCCTTGCTGTACGGCTTCCTGTGGGACGGCTTCGTCGATTTGCGGCACCCCGGCGGCACCTGGGCGCTCGCGCACGTCGGCGGCGAGACACTGTGGATGGCCGCGCTGCTGGCCGCCGCGACGGCGTACCGGAACACGGCGCGCTGGCGCGACGAGGTGGCGCACCGGCTCGCGCAGGACGAGCACGAGCGGGAGATCGACGCCCGCCGCCGCCGGGCGGAGGAGCGGGTGGAGATCGCCCGCGACCTGCACGACGTCGTCTCGCACACCCTCGCCGTGGTGGGCGTGCACCTGAACGTGGCGCTCGACGCGTTCGACTCCGACCCGGACGAGGCGCGCGAGTCGCTGCGGCTCGCCCAGGAGGTGCGCGGCCGCGCGATGACCGACCTGAAGTCGCTGGTCGGCGTGCTGCGCGAGGGCGCGCCGATCGACGACCTGGACGGCCTGGAGCGGCTCGCCGAGCAGGTGCGGGCGGCGGGCATCGAGGTGTCGCTCAACGAGTTCGGCGACCGGGCCGACGTGCCCGCGCCGGTCGCGACCGCGGTCTACCGCGTCGTGCAGGAGTCGCTGACCAACACCGTGCGGCACGCGCGGGCGAGCCGGGTGACGGTGACCGTGCGCTACGCGCCGGCCAGTGTGGTCGTCGACGTGCAGGACGACGGGTCGGGCGCCGGCCCGATGGCCGACGGCCACGGCATCTCCGGCATGCGGGAGCGGGTGGCCGCGCTGGGCGGTGCGCTCACGGCCGGTCCGGGCAAGACCGGTTTCGCCGTACGGGCAACCATCCCGATCACAGCGTGACCGCAACGCGAAGGGCACCCCGATGACGATCTCCGTCCTCCTCGCCGACGACCAGCACCTCGTCCGCGCCGGGTTCCGCAGCCTGCTGCGGCGCGACCGGGACATCGCGGTCGTCGGCGAGGCGTCCACCGGCGACGAGGCGGTCCGCACCGCGCGGCAGCTGCGACCGGATGTGATCCTGATGGACATCCGGATGCCCGGCATGGACGGCATCACCGCCACGAAACTGATCCTGACCGAGCTGCCGGCGACAAGGATCGTCATCCTGACGACCTTCGAGACCGATGAGTACGTGTTCGCGGCGCTCGCGGCCGGGGCCAGCGGTTTCCTCACCAAGGAGATCGGGCCGGATCGACTGCGCGAGGCGGTACGGGTGGTGGCCGGTGGGGACGCGCTGCTCTCGCCGAGCGTGACCCGCCGGGTGGTGGGCCAGTTCGCGCACCGGCCGGTGCCGGCGGCCGCCGCCGGGGGCGATCGCCTGGCGGTACTGACCGACCGCGAGCGGGAGGTGGTACAGCTGGTCGCGACCGGCCTGTCCAACGAGGAGATCGCCCGCGAGCTGGTGATCAGCCCGCTGACCGCGAAGACGCACATCACCCGGGCGATCGCGAAGCTCGGCGTCCGCGACCGGGTCCAGCTGGTCATCATCGCCTTCGAGGACGGCCTGGTCAGGTGATCGCCGCGATCCCGCCGACCAGGACGCTGCCGTCGGGCTGGGCCGAGGCGGTGACCGTGGCCGGGCTGCCGAGGCTGTCGCCCATGTCGACGCGCAGGTCGGTGCCGAGGTGGGCAGCCAGGCAGGCGGTGCTGTTGGCGTTGGCGATGTCCTCGGGGACGCCGATCGACGGGGCGAACATGCGGGCGGCGGCGCGGCCCTCGGCATCCGGAACCGTGTAGACATAGCAGCCGAGCAGGCCGAATCGATCCGTCGCCGCTCGTAACCGGTCGATGTCGGGCCGCAGCGCCGCCAGCTTTTCCCGGTCGGCGATCGGGAGGAGCATCCGGGGCCGCCCGAGCGTGGCGACGCAGGCGTTTCCGGTCGCCTTGATCATCGCGCCTATTTCCGACATTTCTGATTTATCGGGTGGGCGAATCGTGATCGCCCCGGGGTCGAAGGCGGCGTCGAACAGGCCGTCCCCGATCGGAATCGCCCGACCCCAGAAGGTACGGCCGGAAACGCGCAGCAGGTGTTCCGACCGGCCCGTCCGCTGGGCGAGCAGCGCCAGCGCCGCCACGGTCCCGTGCCCGCACGCCGGCAACTCGCCCTCGGCGGTGAAGAACCGGACACCCCCGTCCGGCGCCACGAAGACCGCATGCGACGCCCCGGCCCGCCCCGGCGCCGACCGGCGCTCCTCATCGGACATCGCCGATTCGTCGAGCACGGCGGTCGGGCTACCGCCGCGGCCGTCCCGCAGGCAGGCGTGGACAACGGTGAGCACGAGAAAATCGTACGGTCGCCCCTCAGGCCCCGGCCAGCCGTAGCCGATCGACGGCCTGGGAGGCCACCGCGTCCAGGGCGATCGGCGTGCTCCCACGCAGCGCCTCGGCCCGCGCGTTGTGCAGCGCCGGCCACAGGCTCGCCGCCCAGGCCACCTCGATCTCCTCGGCGGTGAACGGCCGCCGCGCCCGCTGGTACGCCTCCAGGAACGCCGCCGACGACGCGACCGGCGCGAGCGTCGGCTCGGCATGGCTGGCGAACGCGCCGGAGGCGGCCCCGGCGATCGCGGCCTCGGGCAGCCAGGCCAGGCTGTCCCAGTCGTGCACCGCCCAGAGCGTGTCGCCGTGCCAGCGGAGGTTCTGCGACTCCCAGTCGGCGTGGCCGAGCACCCGCGGCAGGTAGATCCCGGCGAGCCGGTCGCGCAGCCGCTCGCCGGCCTCGACCACGAACCCCGGCACCCGGGAGTGGTCGTACCCGTCCAGGTACGGGATACGCGGCCAGACGCCCGGCTCGTCGTGGTCCCAGCGGGTCCACTCCGGGTTGGGCAGCGGCGGCTCAACCGCGCCCGGCTCCGTCCCACCCACCTCGATGTCGGCGGCCAGGTCGACCAGCCGGGCCAGCGGCGCCGCGAACGCCTGGGCGGTCGCCGGATCGTCGCCCCGCCGCGTGTCCCCGCCGGGCCGCCACTCCTCGGCGTGCACCGCCTTGCCGCCGTGCAGCGTCACCCCGGTCAGCGGCGCGGCCGCCGGATAGCCGTTGAGCACGGCGAAGCGCTGCACCTCGACGCAGGTGGCCTCGCGACCGCTCCGATCGGGCCGGGCCTTCACGGCCACCTCGCGCCCGTCGGTCAGGCGTACGCCGTAGACCTCGGACATGTGCGCCGACTCGTGCAGCACGTCGGCCGGGACCGCGCCCAGGTGGGTACGACACCACGACACCAGCCACTCAGGGACCATGCCGGAGAAACTACCGGTGGACCGACAGCGCGGCCGGGAGGCCGGTGATCGTGGTGTCGGTGCCGTGGGTGACGTCGATCGCGTGGCCGGCGATCTGCAGGCCGCGCGCGGTGACCGGGCCGAACGGCGAGCCGGGTAGCGGGTTCAGCCGGACTCGGCCGTTGGGTACGTCGGGTTCCAGGCCGAGGATGGTCTGCAGCAGGAGGACGACGGCGGCGGCCGACCAGGCTTGCGGCCGGCAGGCGGCGGGGTAGGGCATGGGCCGGGCGTACGCGGCGCGCGCATCTCCGGCGTGCAGTTCGGGCATGCGGTAGTCGAAGGCCTCGGCGGCGGTCAGGAGCCCGTCGATCAGGGTGGTGGCCTCGGTGGGGAAGCCGGCCCGGGCGAGCCCGGCGGCGACGATCGCGGTGTCGTGGGTCCAGACCGAGCCGCAGTGGTAGGACAGCGGCGCGAAGCCCGCGTCACCGGTGGACATGGTGCGCAGCCCGTAGGCGCCGGACATGGCGTCGCCGCCGAGGACGGTGGCGACGGCTCGTTCCTCCGCGGGGTCGAGGAGGCCGGTACCGAGCAGGTGGCCGATGTTGCTGGTGAGCGAGTCGACGGGGCGTTTGTCGCGGTCGAGGGCCAGGGCCGGGTAGCCGCCGTCGACCCAGAATTTCGCGCGGAAGCGGTCGGCAAGGACGGCGGCGTAATCGCGCCACCGGTCGGCGCCGGGCCGGCCGAACGCGTCGAGCAGGGCGGCGCCGTCCAGGGCGGCGCGGTGGGCGTATCCCTGGACCTCGGCCAGCGCGATGGGCGGTTCGGCGAGCCGGCCGTCGTGGTGGCGTACGGCGTCGCCGGAGTCTTTCCAGCCCTGGTTGGCCAGGCCGTGTCCGCTGGTGTCGAGGTATTCCAGGAAGCCGTCGCCGTCGGGGTCGGCGTCGCCGGCGAGCCAGTCGAGTGCGGCTTGCAGATGCGGCAGCAGCGCGGCGACCTGCGCCTCCGCGAGTCCCCAGCGCCAGGCGTCGTGCAGCAGGCTGATCCAGAGCGGGGTGGCGTCGATGGTCCCGTAGTACGTCGCCGGCAGGTGCGGGCCGCCGGCGAGGACGAACTCCTGCCGGCGCAGCTCGTGCAGGATCTTGCCGGGCGCCTCGCCGGAGGCCGGGTCCACCTTGGTGCCCTGGCGGCGGGCGAGGACCCGCAGCGTCCCGGCGGCCAGGTCGGTACCCAGGGGCAGCAGCATGCGGGCCGCCCAGATGCTGTCCCGACCGAACAGGGTGAGGAACCAGGGCACCCCGGCGCCGAGGAAGGTGTCCTCGCCGTCGGTGAGCCGCAGCGCCTGGAGGTCGTCGAGGGAACGGGCGACCAACCGGCCCAGACGCTGGTCGCCGGAGCTGACCCGCGCGGCGCTCCAGTCGCGGGCCCGGACGGGCGGATGCACCACGGCGGCCGGGTCGTCCGCCCGTACGGTGAAGGTCAAGGTTTGGGAAGTGCCCGGGGCGAGGGTGACCGGCCAGTTCAGCTCGGCGGTGGCCGTGACGGTGATGTCGTCGCGCTTCCAGATGAGGACGCCGTCGGCCGTGGACGCGGGCAGGGGTGCCGCCCGGCCGCCGCTCTTGACCACCTCGATCGGGGCGAGGTCGGCCGCCAGCTCGACCGTGACGGTGGTGCTGACCTGCGCCGACGCGGTCGAGGTGAGGGTGATGCGCTCGTCGATTCGGCCCGGGGTGACCGTGCGGGTGCGCTCGACGCGCAGGGTGGGGTCGGGGCCGGGGTCGCCGAGCCAGCGGGCCAGCGAGACGAAGTGGGTGGTGCCGGCGCCGGCGCTCGCGTGGCCGATCGGCTCGGTCTCGCGGCCATCGAGGCGCAGCACCGCCGCGGAGAGCACGCGGGCGTCGCCGTGGTAGGCACCCTGCACTCCGGCCGCGCGGATCTGCCCGTCGGGGCCGGCCAGCACGGTGGTGGGCGCGGCGATGGTGGCGACGAGGTCGTGCAGCAGCGGCTGTAGCCGGTTCATGGAGTTCCCCTCGTGATCGGGCTGATGGCCGTGCCGGGCGTGCGCGACGCCAACGAAGGCGCCGAAAAGGGCTAGCCATCCTCGCGGAGGATTTCCACCCGCGGGTCGTAGCCGAGCTCGCGGATGATCGCCGCGATGCGCGCCGGCTCGACGAATGGCATGACCTGGCAAGCGGTGTAGCTACTCACGTTCTCCAGGACGACGGCCGCGACCACCGGAGCCGCCCAGCCGAGGAACCGGGCGATACTCAGGGTGTCGTGACCCCGCAGCAGCTGGACCACGTACCGCGTGACCACCGGGTCGTCCAGGAGGGCGACGTCCTGCACGAGCCACTTCACGACCGCCGCTCGCCGGGTCCGCTCGAACCCGTCCAACACGACATGGAGCCAGTAGCCCTGCGGCCTCATCGCGAGTATCAGGGCGGCGATCTCCTTCGAGCGGAAGTGGTTCTCCAGCCGGGCTCGGGCTATCTGCGGGTGGAGCTTGCCGATCGAGCGCGCCACCTGGGCCAGATCGCCCGGCGTCGGCTGATCGGGCTGCGGCGATTGCTGGGCCGTCCGGCGCATCGCGTCCGCTTCCTGGTGGCGGCCGGCCGCGGCGAGGAGGTCGGCGCCGATCGCCCGCGCGGTCAGGATCAGCCGGTCCCGAACGCTTTGGTACCGGGGCGCCCGGGCCATCTCGATCGCCTCGTCCAGGGCGCCGAGGGCCGCCTCGGTCCGGGTTCCCGCGTCGCGGCAGATGCCGGCGAACCGGATCAGCGCGCGGATGAGGCCGAGCCCGTGCCACTCCGCGCTGATCCGGGCCAGGCGGCGGTGGATGGCGACGGTCTCGGCCTGCGCGTCGAGCGCCTCCCGCCACCGCGACCGCCCGGCCAGCACGTCCGCCTGCACCTGGCGGGCCTGCGCCAGGTCGTGGTCGTAGCGGACGTTCACCTCGGCCAGCCGCCGGAACACCGTCACCGCGCCCGAGGCGGCGAACTCGGCCTCCTCGAGCCGGTCGAGTGACTGCAGCGTCTTCGCCCGCCCGAGCAGGGTCGCGGCGAAGTCCAGCTCGAGCCCCGAGCCGGCGCTTCCGGCGACCGCCTTCAGCAGCTCCAGGGCCTCGTCGAGCGCGTCGAGGGCGTCCTCGTTGCGGTCGCCGCGGCGTAGCTGGTCCGCCTGCTGCACCAGCACGCGGATCAGCGTCGTCCGGTGCCGGCCGTCGACCGCCACCAGGCGGCGCAGCTGGGCGATCGCCCGATGCCGGGTGGACAGCGAGGACGCGCCGCGGCCCTGGTGCCACAGCGCGAGGCTGAGATCGGCCAGGCAACTGGCGACGTCCTCCGACGGCGGCGTGCACCGGCCCCCGTTGTCGGCCCACAGCCCGACCGCCTCGCCGAGCGCCTCGGCGGCCGGCGCCCAGTCCTTCGCGCGGGCGTGGGCGCGGCCGAGGCTGCGCAGGGCGAGCTCCAACTGGGCGACGTGCGCGGCTTGATCGCCGGCCGCCAGCCGCCGCGCGATCGCCGCCGCCTCGGTGAGCAGGGCGATGCCGTCCTTGACGCGGCCGGAGTCGAGCAGGCGCCAGCCGAGCTTCAGCGCGAGGGCGGCCGCGCGCCCCGGATCGTCGGTGTGGCCGGCCAGCTCGGTCGCGAGCCGCTCGGTGATCGCGGCGACGCCCGCGTGCAGATCGGCCGGTGGCTCGGCGGGAAACGCGGACTCGATCGCCACCAGCACGTCCAGCGGCATCGTCGGGGCGGAGGCGATCGCCGACAGCGCCGCCGCCCCGGCCCGGACGGCGAGCTCGGGCCGCTCCCGCAGGACCGGCAGCAGTTGGTTCGCCGCAAGGTGGGGCCACCGGCGCGCGGACTCGATCAGCAGCGGCAGCGCGGTGCCGGCGCTGCGGGCGTCGTGGGCGAGCAACGCGGCGAGCGCGCCGCCGGCCCAGGGGTCGGGCCGGAACTCGCCGATCGCGTGACCCGGGGTCTGCAGCGCGATGAAGTCCTCGGCCAGCCGGTCCGGGTAGAGCGGTTCCAGCACCGTCCCGGGATCGTGCGGCGGGTAGCACATGGCGTGGTCGCCGAGCACTCGACTGGCGTCCTCGGCACCGTCGGCGACGGTCACCGCCTTCAGCACCGGGACGGCGGACGCGTAGTCGAGCGAGCGGGTCAGCGCGGCCACGTACACCGCCCGGCCCAGCACCTGCGGGGTGGACTCGACGCGCCGGTCGTTGTCGTACATCGACTGCCAGTGGCTGCGCTCCCGGGACAACAGGTACGCCGAGAGCTGAGCCGGATCCGTCGGCGGTGTCTCGCCGTGCCGGACGGCCAGGACCTGGGCCAGGGCCGCCATGTGCACGGTCAGGAAGGAGCCTTCGAGCTCGGGCGCCGGATGACCGGGCTCGGCGATGCCCAGAGCCGTCGCGAAGCACGCGCGGGCGACCTCGAACACCTCCCGCGGGCCGATCCGGGCGGTGTCGAACGCGGCCAGTTCGGTGCTGTCGGCGCGCACCCCGAGCGCCTCGGAGAGGCGGTACGTCAGCGCGTCCCACCAGGCGCCGAGCGGCCGGGCCAGCAGGAGCACCCGGAGCGCCCGGCCGGCGTGCAGGCGCCGGTCGAGCAGCAGCGCCAGCAGGTCGGACAGCGGCCAGCGCTCGGCGTAGTCGACCAGCACGAGCAGCGGCTTCACCTCCACCAGGGCGTTCCCGGCGGCCACCGCCACCGGCTGCACCACGGCGTCGCGGCTGTGCCGGGCCCGTACGGTGATCCACCCGGCCGCGTGCGCGAGCTCGGCGAATCGGTGCGCCAGCCGGGTCTTGCCCTGCCCCGCGCCACCGTGGACCAGCCGGACGGCCATCGCGGCGCCGCTCTCCCGCCACCCGGTCAGCTCGGCCAGCTCCTGCTCCCGGCCGATGAAGCGGACGACCCGGTTGCCCGCGTTGAGCAGCCGGCTCGGCTGCTCGCCGGAGGGCACCGCGACCGCGCCGAACGACAGCTCGTCGATGAAATGCGTGCCGATCCGCTGGTGCACATGCAGGTCACCATTCTGGACGGCGAGCAGCGTCGCGGCGTCGCCGGCGATGTTGACCTGCCGGGCCGACACCTCACGTCTCATCGGGGCCCGTCACTCCCCCAGTATGGCCGACCGGGCCCCACGAGGAACCCGGCCGGCTTCGCGGATCGGTCGAGCTGCCCGGTCGGGAGCCGTGGGCCGACCACGTGCTCCAGCGCCCGGGAGGACGCCGCGATCGCCGCGTTGTCACGGCCCTTTCCACTGGACTCGTCGGACTCCGGCCGCGCGGCCGAGTGACGCGCCGACCGGGTGCTCGGCCGGGCGTGGGCCGACACGGTGCGGCTGTACGTGCGGGACAACCTGTACGCGCCGTGATGGCTGATCCGGATCGGCTGGGACACGCTGCGGCTGACCGGGCGGATGTCCCGCTCCACCCGTGAGGCCCAGCAGCTGCGCTTCTACGACTACGGCGCCCGGTTCAGCGTGCGCGACCGGGCCGGCCGGGAGACGAGGAAGTTCATGCAGAAGCTGGACGGCGCGAAGTACATCAAGCTCGTCGACAAGACCGTCACCGAGGCCGTCCTGGGCTTCCTGCGGGACTCCGGCGTGGACACGTCCGAGTTCGAGAACCAGGTCATCAACAACACGTACAGCAATCTGACCTTCCACGGCGGCGTGCAGAACTTCGGCGGCACCAACACCGTGCGGCAACGGAACACCGTCAGGAGCGGAGCACGACCTTCGGCGACCTGAACTTCCAGGGCGGCATCCAGAACTTCGGCGGAAAGAACAAAAACCGGCAAACCACGATTGTGTACGGCGAATGGCCGGCGAAGCAGCTCAAGAAGATCGAAGCCCAGCTGGCGGTGCTGCGCGACACCTACCCCGATCCGGCCCTGCTCGATCAGGAGCGTCCCGCCATCGAGCAGGCCATCCGCCAGCCGACGCCGGAGAGCCGTAAGGGGCTGGACCGGGCCCTCGAGCGCCTCTCCGCCAACGCCGGCAACGCGAGCAAGGCGGCCGAGGCGATCGCCGCCATCGTCGCCCTGGTCGGCAAGCACTGGCCGTTCTGACCGTCCTAGATGAACTGGGTGCTGCGCGACTTGAAGCCGAGCTGCCCGGCCACCGGGTTCCACACGTCGACCAGCTGCTGCTTCGCCGCCTGGGCCTGCTGCGACGAGGCCAGCCCGGCCGCCCACGCGGACTGACGGGCGGCGGTGTCGGCGCAGCCGCCGGCGACCGTGGGCTGCGCCCAGGCCACGAAGTGCTGGTCGGCCGCGAGCGCGAAGCCCAGCGCGGACTTCAGGGTGGAGCGGATCTTGTCGCCGTTGGCGAGACCCGAGACGTCCGCCGCGTCGGCGTCGGCGATCTCCTTCGTCCGCTCGGCGCCCACCTGCTGCATGTCGGCAACCGCGCGGGACAGGTCGGTGCAGCTGTTCACCTTCTCGATCGCCTTGTTCAGCCTGGTGCGGCTCGCGACGCTCCGGTCGAGCAGCTTGTCGATCACCGAGGCCTGCTCCTTCGGCGAGCTCGCCGCCACCTTGGTGGTCGGGTCGGGCTGCGCGGAGGATTTCACCGGGTCGGGCGCCGCCGCCGCGGTGGTACCGGTCGGGCTCGTGCCCTGGTGGGCGACCGGCGTCGTCTTCGGCTTCCCGGTCAGCACGACGATCACGACCGAGCCGGCGATGCCGACCAGCAGGACCAGGACGGCCGCGATGAGGATGAGCCGCCACGGGACCGGCGCCGGGTTCGGGCTCGACGGCACGCCCATCTGCGGGACCGTGGGCGGCTGCCCGGTCGGGTGCCCCGGCGGGTAGGGCGACGCCTGGCCCGGCGGGTAGGTCGCCGGGTGCTGGGCCGGATAGTTCTCCGGTGGCGGGTTCCCGAGCGCCAGCGATGTGTTGCAGCGCGCACAGAGGACCGCCGACGGGTCGTTGTCGAGTGCACAGACGGGGCACACCATGCCGCAAGATTATCGATGGTCGGCCACCGTCGGTTCCCCCATCTGTGCGATGCGTGATGTCTGGTAAGCGACGGATTCCGGATCGCTTTCGCGTTCCGCGCCTTCAGGGCCGCAGCGGGCCGGCCAGCTCAGCGAAGCGCCTCGCCGTGGCGGCCTCGTCGGGCAGGCCCAGGATCGGGCCGAGCGCCGCCGCCCAGCCATGACAGAACAACTTCCAGCCGTCGTACGCCTCGACGCCGCGCTCCCGGGCCTGCCGCAGCAGCGCCAGGTCGCCGCGGTAGTTCAGCTCCCAGACCACGGCGCCCGGCGGGAACCCGGCGCCGGCGGTGAGCGGGCTGCCCGGCCGGTCCTTGCCCAGGCCGGTCGCGTTGACGACGAGACTCCCGGGCGGCGCGGCGGCGACGAGGTCGTCCCACGGGCCCGGGCCCACCCGCACGGTGATCCGCTCCGACCAGCGGGAGAGCACCGCGCGGAGGTGCCCGGCGGCGGACTCGTCCCGATCGGCGAACACCAGCCGGGCCGGCGGCTCGGGGCGGGACATCAGGTGCCGGCCGAGGGCGATCGCGCTGCCCCCGGCGCCCAGGCAGGCCACCTCGTCGCCGCGCGGCCAGATCTCGTCGACCACGCGGCCGACCGACAACGGGTCGCGGGCGAAACCGGCCAGCCCGTTCGGCGTACGCAACAGGGAATTGACCTCGCCACACTCGGCGGCGAGCGGATCCAGCTCGTCGATCAGGTCGCCGGCCGCCCGCGCCACCGCCACCTTGTGCGTCGTGATCACCGCGCCGACAGCGTCCTGGTCGGCCCGCAGGGCGGCCACCAGCGCGCGGCAACTCGCCCGCGGCGATCCGGGCGGCAGATCATGGCCGACCAGGCGGAGGTCCCGGCCGAGATCCCCCATCCAGACCGGGAAGGCCGCGTTGACCAGCGACCCGCCGGTGGACACTCCGATGAACCACAGGGCCGCCGTCATCCGGCCCACGCCTCGACCGTCGTGGTGACCGGGCGGTCGAGGCCGGCCGCCTCCTCGATGGCCAGCGCGACGAGCTGGTCCTGGGCGGCCTCGGCCAGCGGGTACGGCGGCGGACCGGCGCCGCGCACCCAGGCGGCCATGGCGGTGAGCAGCGTCGCGGTCGCGATCTCGTCGTCGTTCCACCGCCGGCCGGGGAACGGGTTGCGGTAGAGGACATCGCCGCCGAGCGTGATGGTCTGCGTGTCGAAGCCGTCGAGGTCGAGATCGTGCCCGGTCTGCCGGCGCACCAGCGGTGTCGTCGTGATCGCCCGCGGGCCGGCGAGGTGCACGATCTCGTCGTCGCGCAGTTCGCCGTGCGTGCCGCGGACCAGGAGGCGGCGGAACCGCAGCAGGTTGCGCGTCTGGTTGTCGGTGAAGTCGTAGAGGCCGCTGCGCCCGTCGCCGAAGTCGACCGTGGCGATGGTCGTAGTGGCCGGTTTGGGCGCCGGGTCGTCGGTCCAGCCGCCGCGGTCGAGCGGGTTGACCAGCGGAGCGGTGGTGCGGCTTGCTCGTACGGTCGCGGGGGTGTAGCCGACGCCCAGCAGGCCGCGGATCAGCGCGACCGCGTGGTACTGCTGGGTCGACGACACGTGCACCTGTGTGGGCGTGCCGATGGTGCCGCCGCGGACGGCGGCCAGGCGGGCGGCGTGCGAGGGCATCAGCAGGTACTGCTCGGCCACCTGGACCAGCCCGCCGGCGCCGGCCGTCTGCCAGAGGCGCCGCAGGTCGGGGACGGTCGGCGCGGGCGGGGTCTCGGCCAGCACCGGGATGCCGCGCTCCACCGCCTCGGCGATGACCGCCGGGTTGGCCGCCCGGGGTACCGCGGTGACCAGGAAGTCGGGCCGGGAGTCGCCGATCGAGGCGAACCGCGGCACCGGCAGCTCGCGCGGCGACCGGACCACGGCGCCGAGGCAGGTCAGATCGGGCAGGCCGGCCGCGACCCGCCAGAGAGCAGCCGCCCGGAAACCGAACCCGACCAGCGCGAACGTCGTCATCGCCGGTCCTGGGTGAGGCCGACGCGCTCGCAGCGGCTGAGCAGCCAGGGCAGGTGCGGTGTGCCGATCCGCCCGGTGCCCACCGCGGCGAGCACCAGGATGACGCCGTCGGCCCGCATGACGACGTGATGGCCGCTCGCGTACGCCTCGTCGCCGATGCCCGGCAGCGGCGTCACGATGCCCCGGGCGTTGGCGCGCCACGCGATCCGGCCGGCCACGCCGCCCGCCCACTCGGCGCGCAGCACGACCGCGTTGTCGGCTTCGGAGCGGAAGGTGACGCGCTGCGGCTGGCGTTCGGCGCGTACGGGCTGCCCGACGACCTGGGCGACGTCGTCGACGGACACCGGGAGCGGCCCGGCCGGCTCGTCGCGGACCTCCCCGAAGAAGTCCGTGACCGGCGGGGCGGGCGCGGCCGCTCTCCGGCGCGGCCCACGGGACTGCTGCGTGACGGCGACGACCCGCCGGGTCCAGGGCCGGACGGTGATCGTCACGACGTCGCCGTCCTCGCAGCGGCGGCCCCACTCGCTGGGCAGGCCCCAGGCCGTGGTCCGGTCGGCGGTGCCGTCGTCGAGCACGAGGTGGTCCAGCCGTGGGTGGCCGTCGCGCGACCGGCAGGTGGTACGGGCGAGCACCTCGCCGGTGACCTCCCGCGACCGCGTCAGATCGGCGACGGCGCGGATCAGCAGGTAGCCGCCGGCGGCGAGCAACACGTACCCGGGCAGCGCGTACCGGCCGGCGACGCTCACCACGAACGTGCCCGCCATCAGCACCAACAGCACCTGGACCAGCAGGGTGCGGGTGGGGTGGCCGTACCAGGGCGCCCGCGGGTAGCGCACCCGGATCCGGCGCCAGCCGCCGCCGTACGACGACCAGAGCCGCCGCCGGTTGCCGAGCTCGAGGTCGAGCACGTCGCTGGCCCGCCGGGTCACGCCCAGGGCGGCGCCGTACGCGAGGTAGCGGTCCCAGATCGCCACCGCCGAGGGCGGCAACTCGGCGAACTGCTCGTGGTTCCGCAGCCACGCCTGCACGCCGAGCCAGCGGGCGGCGGCCTCCCGTCCCGCCGGGGTGTCCCGCTCGCCGATGTGCTGCACCAGACCGGCCAGCGCCCCGCCCACCGTGAGGAAACTGAGGAACAGCCAGCCGACGTGGGTGTGGTGCACGGCCGCCGACCCGCACACCACGCCGACCGCGAGCGCACCGACGTACAGCGCCGTCATCGTCGTCCGGCCGAACCGGCGCCGGGACAGCCCGGCCGCGCGGGCGTCGGCGACCACCGCGACGCGCAGCCGCCGGTTCCAGGCCTTGGACTCGTTCTCGTCGCGGAAGCTCAGCGCGGTCAGCGGCACCACCCCGCCGACCGCGAGCCCGCGGATCCGGTCGAGGACCTGCCGCTCGTACGGCCGCAGACCGCCGGCGTCCGGCGGGTTGGGGGCGAGGTGAATGGTCGTCCGGTACGGGTCGGCATCGGGCTGGCGCAGCTCGTAGTGACCGGCCACGGCCAGGTCGAGCACCGTCGACTCGGCCGTGTCCACGCTCGTCGACCAGCCGTTGACCAGCATGCTCACGATGGCGGGTGGCTCCGGCCCCAGCTCCATGGTGGCCGGTCCGGCGGGCGGCGGCACGATGCGGGTGGCGGCCCGGCACGCACCGTACGCGATGAGCCACAGCCCCACGCCGGCGACGCTGACGACGACGTCGAGCATCATGGAGCGCAAGATAGCAGCCCTGGAAAGGCGCCGCGGGAAGCAGACGACCCTCCTCATCGTCCTGTCGACGGTGGCGGTGGTGGCGGCCGGGAGGCGACCTGCCACGCCGCTTCTCGTGGTAGACAAGGCTCCGTGTTCACGGCTCAGGGACCGACCTTCGGCGAGCTCTGCGTGCAGGCGCTCTCCTCGGTCGAGCGCGGCTACGACCTGCTGGCGCCCAAGTTCGACCACACCCCGTTCCGGACGCCGCGGAGCATCCTCGATGCCACCGCCGCGGCGCTCGGCGAGTGGGGGCCGTTCGAGGACGGGCTGGACGTCTGCTGCGGGACGGGCGCGGGGATGCTCGCGCTCCGGCCGGTCTGCGACGGGCGGATCACCGGGGTCGACTTCAGCGCCGGGATGCTGGCGCAGGCCCGGGCGGCCCACCCGGATGCCGCCTGGGTGCGGGCCGATGCCCGGGCGCTGCCGTTCGCCGCGGGTTTCGATCTCGCGGTCAGCTTCGGGGCGTTCGGGCATTTCCTGCCCCGCGAGCGGCCGGCCGTGTTCGAGGGAATCCACCGGGCGCTGCGGCCGGGTGGGCTGTTCGCCTTCGCGATCGCGGCGCCGCTGTCGCTGACGTCGCCGGCCTATTGGGTCGAGGCCGGCTTCGATCTGGTCATGCGGGTGCGCAACGCGGTGTGGCGGCCGCCGTTCGTGATGTACTACCGGACCATGCCGCTGGGGGCGGTCCGGGCCGACCTGACGGCGGCCGGCTTCGAGGTGACGGTCAAGTCGCTCGGCGACGCGCGGTGGGGCCTGATCCTCGCCCGTAAACCGGTAGGTTCGGGGCATGTCTGAAGAGCTCCTCTGGAGTGTCATCGCGGCCGGCAACCTCGGCACCGTTGCCACGATCAAGAAGGATGGGCGGCCGCAGCTGTCGGACGTCAGCTACCACGCGGCCGGGCGGCTCGTCCGCTTCTCCACCCGGACCACCCTCGCCAAGGTGCACAACCTGCGCCGCGACGCCCGGGTGAGCATGAAGGTCACCGCCCCGGACGGCTACGGCTACGCGGTCGCCGAGGGCAAGGCCGAGCTCAGCCCGGTCGCCTGGGCGCTCGACGACGCGGTGGTCGAGGAGCTGATCGAGATCTACCGGACGATCCGGGGCGAGGAGCACCCGGATTGGGACGACTACCGGCGCGCCATGGTCGCCGACGGCCGGCTCATCGTCCGTTTCCGGGTCGATCACCTATACGGCTGGGTGAACTAAGGCCTGTTTCATGACTGGGGTGGGAGCGAGGCGGGGTCCAGATTTCGTCTGGTGGTGGCCCGTGGAAGCCCGGCTCCCGGTGTTGGAACCGGGCTTTCGCGGGACGCCGCCAGACGGGATCTGGGCCCCCTCCGCAGCCCCGCCTCAGTCATGAAACAGGCCTTAAGGTCGCGGCGTACACGAAGAGGTTCGGCGCCGGCGGGAGCGTCAGCGAGCGCACGTCGGCGCCCACCGGGACGGTCACCTGGAAGAGGCTGACCGGCGGCCCGTCGACGCCCTGCCCGGCCTTGATCCGGTGGTCCATGGCCAGCGCGACCGAGGTGCCCGGCGTCGCGCTGCCACACCAGTCGGCCACGGTGAGCGGCACGTCGATGCTGGTCCCGTCGGTGTGGCCGATCGTCAGCCCGCCGCTCACCGGCCCGTTGTGCGAGGTCACGATCAGGTGCAGCGAGCCGGCCGAGCTCATCGGCGGCAGCAGCAACGCCTGCCCGTTCGCCTGCACGAAGTTGAGCGCGCCGCCCGCCGCCGACGGCGCGTTGTAGGCCACTCCGCCCCAGGTCACCGGGCCGGCCGCGGGCAGCAGCGCGGCGTCGTAACTCCAGCCGACCCCGTCGAAGTCGCCCTCCGACGGCGAGTCGACGGTCGCCGTCCCGTCTCGGGTGAACTCGCTCCCAAGATCCAGAGCGCACTGCCCGGAGGCCTCGAAAGCGCAGGTCAAAGGCTTCCTGACGACCAAGCTCGCCGTCGTTTCGACCGGCTGGGCGCCGCTCACCTGCACCGAGATCGCGTACGAGCCGAGCGCCGCCCCCGCCGGCGCGGTGACGGTCAGGGTCGCCGTCCCGGCCGTCGGCAGCCGGTGCGAGACGATCGGCCGAGGCTGGCGTACCGAGACCGTCCATCCGGCCGGCGCGGTCGCCGCCACCCGCGGGTGCAGCACGCCCGGCGCCTGCCCGACCAGGTCCACGGTCAGCGTCACGCTGCCGCCCGGCGCGAGCGCGGCCGACGCCGGCCGGATCGACGCGTCGAGGTGCGTCCGCCCGTCGGCCGGCGCCTGGTCGACCGAGGGCGGCTGGTCGGCGACCGCGGTCCCCCAGGACGACGGCACCGGGCCGAGCGTGTGCGCGATCGTCCCGCCCGACCCGATCGCCGACCACGGGATCCAGTTCCGGGTCTGCCCGCGCCCGTCGACCTTGACCCGCTGGATGTAGCGGTTGTCGTCGGACGCGCCCGGCGCGGTGATCGTCAGCGGGTGCCCGCCGACCGAGACGACCGCCGACGGGAACTGCGGGCTGGAGACGGCCAGGAAGTTCGCGCCGCTCATCGTCGGGTAGAGCCCGAGCGAGGAGAAGACGTACCAGGCGCTCATCGTGCCGAGGTCGTCGTTGCCGGTCATCCCGTCCGGCCCGGTGGTGAACAGCGTCATCGCCGCTCGCACCACGGTCGCGGTCTTGGCCGGCGCGCCCGCCCAGTGGTACAGGTACGGCGCGAGCAGGTCGGGTTCGTTGTTCGGGTTGTAGGTCGGCTTCGCGTAGTAGTCGTAGGGGCTGGCGATCCAGTCGTTCCGGGCGGTTCCGGCCGGGTCCGAGAGCAATTTGCCGTACACGAAGAACGAGTCCAGCCGCTTCTCGGTGGCCGGCCGCCCGCCCATCAGCCGCACCAGACCGGCCGGATCCTGCGGCACCAGCCACTGGTACTGGTACGCCCCGCCCTCGTGGAACTGCTGGTCCGCGCCGACCGGGTCGTACGGCGTGAGCCAGGTCCCAGCCACGGTCCGCGGCCGGAACTGCCCGGTCGAGGTATCCCACAGGTTGCGGTACCACTGGCCGCGCCGGGCGAACATCGCCGCGTCCGCCTTCCTGCCCAGCCCGGCCGCCATCAGCGAGAGCGCCGCGTCGGCCGCCGAGTACTCCAGGGTCGCCGAGGCCGGATGCTCGCAGTCGTTGTCGCCGCCCTTGGCTGCGCAGTCGGTGCCCAGCCGCAGCCCGGACGGGAGGTAGCCGCGGGCCGAGTAGTAGTCCACGCCGGTGCGCCCGTTGTACGGCGACGTCGCCGGTGGCCGGCTGGTCGCGTTGGCGCGCAGTAATGCGTACGCCTCCTGCTCGTGTCCTTTCAACAGCCCCTTCGACCAGGCCTCGACCAGGAACGGGGTCACCGGATCGCCGGTCATGATGTTGGTCTCGCTGTTCACCAGCGCCCACCGCGGCAGCCACCCGCCGTCCCGCCCGATCGCCACGACGGAGAGCGCGACATCGCGGGCCACCGCGGGGGTGAGCAGTTCGAGCAGTTGGTTCTGCGGCCGGTACGTGTCCCACAGCGAGAAGTTCTGGTACGGCGTGTACCCGTTCGCCCTGTGCACCGCCCGGTCGAACCCGGCATACGAACCGTCGACGTCGCCGGCCAGGTTGGGGTGCAGCGAGGCGTGATACAGCGCGGTATAGAAGGCGGCCCGCCGGTCCGGCGTACCCCCGGCAATTTTGATCTTGTCTAGCGCGGCCACCCACGAAGCCCGCAGCGAGGCACGGACCTGGTCGAAGTCGAAGCTGTCGCCGGTTTCGGCGGCGAGGTTGGCCCGCGCGCCCGCGACACCGGTGTAGGACAGGCCGACCTTGACGGTGACCGACGAGTCGGCCGTGGCGTCGAAGGTGACGAACGCGCCGTTGCCGCCGGTTCCGGACGCGTCGCGCGAACCGGTCGCGATGGTCGAGCCGCGCCAGGTGCCGAACGACGCGAACGGGCGGTCGAACTGGGCGGTGAAGTAGACGGTGTGGTCGTCCTTGCCGGCGCAGAAGTTGCCCGCGTGCACCCGGCCCTCGACCGTCCGGTCGCCGACCACGCTGATCGCGGAGTCGAAGACGGACTGATTCGCCTTCCCGGTGTTGAACAGGACGTTCGCGGCGCCGGTGGACGGGAACGTGTAGCGCTGCCAGCCGGTGCGCGGGGTAGCGGTGAGCTCGGCCGAGATCTGGTACTTCGACAGGCCGACCCGGTAGTACCCCGGCGACGCCTGCTCGTCGTCGTGCGCGAACGCCGACCGGTACGCGGCCGGATCCACGCTGGTGACGGCCCCGGTGGTGGGCATGATCGGGAGCTCGCCGGCCACCCCGCAGCCGACGCCGGACAGGTGCGTCTGGCTGAAGCCGTAGATGGTCGACTGCTTGTAGTCGTACCCGCCCTGGCCACCGGTGTCCGGGCTGACCTGCACCATGCCGAACGGAGCGCTCGCGCCCGGAAAGGTGTTGCCGAAGTTCTCGGTGCCGACGAATGGCCTGACCAGGTCAACCGGGTCGGCGGCCGCATGCACCGGCGCAACCGCGAGAGTGGCGACCAGCAAGACGACTCTCATCATGGCTGACAACGTTGTCATAGGCAGCGACGGGAGTCAATGCGGGCGCACCCGTTTTGCACCCCCGGGCACGGAGTCTGCCCGGCGAAACCCTCAAGGGCGCCGCGGCCTACCCGATCTCCGATACGTCCAGTTCACCCCGGGACGGGCGCACGGAGGCGGAGTTCTTGATGCCAGGCAGGGTCGCACTGAGCCGCTGGGCGCGGCTGTGCCTCGTGGTGGCCGCCGCCGTCCTGCTGTTCGCGACGGTGCTCAGCCTCGGGCTCGGCGGCCCGCGGGGCGCTCAGACGATCTCCAACTTCGGCCTCTGCTACGCCGCGATCACCGCGGCCGTGGCCTGCCTGCTGCGCGGCCACCAGCTCGCCGGCCGGCCGCGCTGGGGCTGGTCGCTGATCGGGCTGGGCGTGCTCAGCTGGGGACTCGGCCAGTGCAGCTGGGTCTACCTGGAGACCTTCCGCCACCAGGAGGTGCCGTTTCCGTCGGCCGCCGACGCCGGCTACCTCGGCATGGTGCTGCTCACCCCGATCGGCCTGCTGGTCCTGCCGAGCGCCGCGCAGGAGCTGGCGAACCGGGTGCGCAGCGTGCTCGACGGCCTGATGGTCGCCACCTCGCTGGTGCTGATCGCCTGGATCTTCGTGGTCGCGCCGCTGCTCGACGGCGGCCACGACTCGACGCTCGGGCTCTACGTGAGCCTCACCTACCCGCTCGGCGACGTGGTCATCGTGACCATCGTGCTCTACATGCTCGCCCAGCAGCGGCGCGGCGGCCGTACCCTGGACCACCTCGCGCTGGTCGGCGTCGGCATCGTCGGGTTCGCGGTCTCCGACATCGGCTACGCGTACCTGAACCTCACCGGCGCGTACTCGTCCGGCGGGGTCACCGACATCGGCTGGTTCGCCGGCTTCTCGCTGATCCTGCTCGCCGCCACCAAACCGATCACCGTCGGCGAGGAGAAGTCCGGGCCGGCCGGGCGCGGCCAGCCGGTCGGCATCCTGCTCCCCTACGTCGCGGTGCTCGCCGCGCTGCTGACCACCGTCGTCTGGTACGCCCGGACCGGGCACAGCAACCTGTTCGTGGCGTACGCCCGATCGACGCTGATCCTGCTCATCGTGGGGCGGCAGTTGCTCACCCTCAAGGAGAACCGGCACCTCACCCGTACGCTCGAGGTGCGCGTCGCGGACCGCACCGCCGAGCTGTTCGCCAGCGAGCAGCGCTTCCACGCGCTCGTCCAGCACAGCTCCGACGTGGTCACCGTGGTCTCCCCCGAGGCCGACGTGCTCTACCAGAGTGAGTCGGTGCAGCGCGTCTTCGGGTACCCGGCGCACCTGCTGACCGGGCGCCGGCTCACCAAGATGCTCGATCCCGAGTCGGGCATCCGACTGGCCCAGGCGCTGCGCCAGGTCGCCGGCCGGCCGTACGCGACGATCGTGCTCGAACTGCCGGTCCGGCACCGGGACGGGCGGATCCGCCAGGCCGAGATCACCATCACGAACCTGCTCTCCGACCCGAGCGTGGCCGGCCTGGTGCTGAACGCCCGGGACATCAGCGAGCGCAAGGAGCTCGAGGAGCAGCTGGTGCACGAGGCGTACCACGACGCGCTCACCCAGCTCGCCAACCGGGCGCTGTTCCGCGAGCGGGTCGCCGAGGCGCTGCGCAAGCGCGGCCCGGAGGACGACGTCACCGTGCTCTTCCTGGACCTCGACGGGTTCAAGGAGGTCAACGACAGCCTCGGCCACCTGGCCGGCGACCAGCTGCTCGTGCAGGTCGCCGACCGGCTGCGCGGCTCGGTACGCGACGGCGACGTGGTGGCCCGCTTCGGCGGCGACGAGTTCGCGGTGCTGATTCTCGCCAGGGACGGCCTTTCCGGGGACGCCGGCGACGAGGCCGAGCGGGTGGCCCGCCGGATCATCGACGTGCTCGAGCGGCCGTTCGCCAGCGACACCCGGGACATCCACGTGCAGGCCAGCATCGGGCTCGCCGCGGCGAGCCGGCTGGGCGAGCCCGAGGGCGACGGCGCCGAGCAGCTGATGCGCAACGCCGACCTGGCGATGTACAAGGCGAAGTCGGCCGGCGGGGGCTGCTTCGCCGCGTACCACCCGGACATGCTCGCCGGTCTGGTCGCCCGCCTCGAATTGGAGGCCGACCTGCGGCTCGCCCTCGAACGCGGCCAGCTGCAGCTGCACTACCAGCCCACCATCGACCTGGCGAGCAGCGAGGTGATCGGCTTCGAGGCGCTCGCCCGCTGGGCGCACCCGCGGCGCGGGCTGATCCCGCCGGCCGAGTTCATCCCGATCGCCGAGGCGACCGGCCTGATCGTGCCGCTCGGCCGCTGGGTGCTGCGCGAGGCGTGCCGCCAGGCCGTCGCGTGGGGCCGCGCGTCGGGCCGCGCGCCGAAGATGGCGGTCAACGTCTCGGTCCGCCAGTTCGACCGGGCCGACCTCGTCGAGGTGGTCGCCGGGATCCTCGCCGAGACCGGCATGCCGGCCGACCAGCTCTGCCTCGAGATGACCGAGAGCGTGCTGATGACCGACACCGACGACAACCTCGAGCAGCTGCTGCGGCTCAAGGCGCTCGGCCTGACGCTGGCGATCGACGACTTCGGCACCGGCTACTCGTCGCTGGCCTACCTGCGCCGGTTCCCGGTGGACACGCTGAAGATCGACCGCTCGTTCGTGGAGCGGCTCGGCGCGTTCACCGACGACACCGCCCTGGCCGACACGATCATCCAGCTGGGCAAGAGCCTCGGCATGGCGACCGTGGCCGAGGGCATCGAGGAGTTCGGCCAGCTGGCCGCGCTGCGCGAGATGGGCTGCCACTTCGCGCAGGGCTACTACTTCTCCCGCCCGGTCCCGGCCGACGAGGCGGGCCGCCTGTTCCTCGACGGCGCCGATTTGCAGAAGGAGCTTCATTGAGCACGGGCACCTTCGCCTCCCCCACCGCGTGGCCGGACTCCCTCGCGCCGGACCTGCTGCGACTGGTCGGCGCGCCGACCCCGTACCTGGCGACCGATCTCGACACGGTCGCCGCCCGGTACCGGGCCTTCACCGCGGCGATGCCGTGGGTCACCGCGTTCTACGCGATGAAGTGCAACTCGTCGGCGGAGATCCTGCGGACCCTGGCGGCACACGGCTCGAACTTCGAGGTCGCGTCGATCGGCGAGCTGCGGACGCTGAAGACGCTCGGCGTCGACCCGGCGACCGTGCTCTACAGCAACCCGATCAAGCCGCCGGACCACATCGAGGCCGCGGCCGGCCTGGGCCTGTGGCGGTTCGCCGTCGACTCCCCCGGCGAGCTGGCCAAGATCTCCGAGCGGGCGCCGGGCGCGGCCGTCTACGTGCGGCTGCGGGTGGACGACAGCACCAGCGTGTTCCCGCTCTCCGGCAAGTTCGGCACGGACGTCGAGGACGCGTACGACCTGATGCTGCTGGCCCGCCGGCTGGGGCTGCGGCCGTACGGGGTGACCTTCCACGTGGGCTCGCAGTGCGAGAGCACCGGGGCGTGGCGCGACGCGGTCCGCACCGCGGGTGAGCTGATGGAGCGGCTGCGACCGGAGGGCATCGAACTGGAGATGCTCGACCTCGGCGGCGGCTTCCCGGCCCGGTACCGCGCCGGCGAGCCGACGATCGAGCAGATCGGCGAGGCGATCGGCGCGGCGATCGACCTGCTGCCGTACCGGCCGGGCCTGATCGCCGCCGAGCCGGGCCGGCACTTCGTGGCCGAGTCGTCGGTGCTCGCGGCGACGGTCATCGGGCGCGAGCTGCGCGGCACGGAGAACTGGCTCTACCTCGAGGTCGGCGCCTACCACGGGATGGTCGAACCGGCCCAGGCGGCGGGCGGCTGGAACTATCCGACGTGGACGTCGCTGGAGAACCACGCCGACCTTCCCCAGCTGCCGTTCACCCTGACCGGTCCGACCTGCGACAGCTCCGACACCTTCGGGTACGAGGTTTCGCTGCCGGCGACCGTGACGGTCGGCGACGTGATCTATTTCGGGTCGTCCGGGGCGTACACCCTCCCCTACGCGACCTCGTTCAACGGTTTCCCCCCGCCCACCCCGATCTTCGTCGGCACGGGCCGCTGATTCGTCCGGACCGACAGCGAAAGCCGCGCGGCAATCGCGCCGCGCGGCTTCGTGGTTCGCCGGGTGACTCCGGTAGTCAGGCGGCCAGCTCGATCTTGCGGGCCGGCGCCTTCTCCCGGACCGGAATGCTCAGCGTGAGCACCCCGTTCTCGTACCTGGCGTCCAGCCGGTCGGTGTCCAGGGTGTCGGACAGGAACACCTGGCGGCCGACCGAGCCGACCGGCCGCTCGGCCACCAGATACCGGACGTTGTCGCCCTCGACGCGCTTGCGCTCGGCACGGACGGTCAGGACCTTGTTGTCCACGGTGATGTCGATGCCGGCCGGGTCGACGCCGGGCAGGTCGATGTCGATGTGGAAGGTGTCGTCGATCCGGTAGGCGTCGAGGCGGGCGCCGGACGTACGGGTGGCGGAATCGAACACGCGGGCCGTGAGCCGGTCCAGGTCACGGACTGTCGCGCGGTGAAGCAACATGGGTGGTTCCTCCAGCTTTCAAAGTTGAGCGTGGGTGGCTCAACCTCTGCTCTCAACCGAGATTCTCGCTGTGGAATTCCCCGGACATGACTGTGGGGCGGGCCATCGTGGCCCGCCCCACAGTGGGAAACAGAGTGCTTACTTGAAGAAGGCCGGACCCGGGACGCCGACGCCGGTCTCGGCGTCATAGCCCCGCGTGCTGTGGATGGTCGTCGTCTGCGTGTCGATCGTCTGCAGCTGGTAGGACAGGCCGTCCTTGGCGTCCACCGTGTTCACGAAGTTGGTGCGGACCTGCAGCACCGGCGACTTCGGGGCCGCGATGTCGTTGATCTTGCTGGAGTAGATCGACCGGTAGTACGCCGGGTTGGCGAACCCGACCGGGTGGTGCTGCTTCTGGCTCTGCACGGCCTGCATGCCGGCCAGCAGCGGGGACGACAGGCTAGTGCCGCCGATGCGGTACTCGTCGTAGTACGTCCCGTCCGGGAACGTCTGGGTCTGCCCGACGCGGAAGCCCGTGTTCGGGTCGCCCGGCATCGAGATGTCCGGCACGGTCCGCATCCGGGTCGTCCCGAAGTACTTCGAGATCGAGTCCGGCACGATGCCGCGCTGGTAGAACGGCTGCGCGAACAGCTTGCTCGTGCCGCCGCCGCCACCGGACGAGTACTTCGGCGCGCCCCAGGACTTGCCGTCGGCGGAGAGCGCGGAGTACGCGTTCTGCCAGCCGTACTCCCAGACCCGCTTGTTGTTCTTGTCGATGCCGACGCTGGTGCCGCCGACGCCGGTAACGTACGGCAGGTCGGCCGGGAAGCTGACCGACTTGGTCGCCGGCGTGGTGCCGCCAGCGGTCTGGTCGCCGTCGTCACCGCTCGAGAAGTCGACGGTGATGCCGGTGAGCGCCGCCTCCAGGGAGAACTGGGTGTAGAAGTCGATCGCGTCCTGGCCCAGGTCGGCCACGGTGTCGACGCCGCTGCCCCACGAGTTGGTCACGATGTCGGCGACGTGGTTGTCGATCGTCGCAGCCCAGGCCTCGTCGAGGCTGCTGTTGCAGTCCGCGGCGCCCACGTAGACGACCCGAGCGCCCGGGGCAATCGAGTGCACAGCCTCGATGTCCAGTGTCTCCTCGCCGTACCAGCCGGCACCGCCACACGCGTCGACGTTGTCGTAGCCGTTCGGGCCGGGGGTGATCTGCATGAACTGGCCACGCCCGAAGGCCGGCAGCCCGTGCTTGCGGCTGTAGGTCTGCACGTCCTGCGCGATGGTCGGCGAGGCGAACGCGTCGGTCACCGCCACCGTCACGCCACGGCCGTCGATGCCGCGCTTGATCTGGTCGGTGGCCCCGTACGCCGCCTGGTACTGCTTCGGCTCGTAGCCGCAGACCGCGTACGGCTGCTTCTTGCCGTTCGCGGCCGGCTGGCCCACCGCGGTCTTCTCGCCGTAGTACTTCGAGCACGGCTGGCCCGGGCGGAAGCCGGTGTCCGGGCCGGGCAGCGTGTCGGCCGGGGTCTTGATCGCCTGTCCCTGGTCGAGACCGAGGATGCCGGAGACGACGCCGATCACCGCGGACGGGGTGCCCTCCGGCAGCGAGAGCGCGGTGCTGTTCGCGTGCACCGTCTGGCCCTGGTACGAGTAGTTCTTCAGCGTGGTGCCGAAGACCTTGTCGATCTGGGCGGTGGTGCCGGACGCCTCGACGTACATGCCGCCGAGCGTGTTCCGCAGCGCGAAGCCCGAGCCCTGCAGCCAGGTGCGGACCGCGGCGACGTCGGCCGAGGCCGGCGCGTACTGCGATTTGAACTGGCTCGTGGTGAGCCACTTGCCGTAGTTCGCGCTGGCCGGGTCGGCGATCGAGGCCAGCTTGGCCTCGGCCGACGCGGAGTCGCGCAGCTTGAGCAGAACACCGAACTGAATCTGGTCGGCGGCGGCCGGTGCGCCGCCGGTGGCCCGTGCCTTGCCGAGCCAGCGTGGCTGGCTGCCGGCCAGGGCGTGCCGTCCGGGACGGGCCGCGGCGGTAGCCGGGCCGGCCCCGAGGACCGAGGCCGCTGCGGTGCCGAGCGCGACAACCAAGGCGAGCCGCGACCTCATGGTCGTTTTGGTCACTTTGCCTCCACATTGAGTGGCCAGTGAAGTGGATGAACGCCCCAGATAACCGCGCGACATGTTCACTGGTCAATGCCCAGCGGGTAACTTTCTCGATCTTATTTAGTTGCCTAGATGGATGTCTCCGCAGGTGGATGGCGGTGCTCGAACAGATGTTCTAAACTGCCCCGCGTGGCCATCCTGCACGCCGATCTGGATGCGTTCTACGCGTCCGTCGAGCAGCGCGACGACCCGGCGTTGCGCGGGCGTCCGGTGCTGGTCGGCATGGGCGTCGTGCTGGCCGCGAGCTACGAGGCCAAGGCGTGCGGCGTCCGCACGCCGATGGGATTGACCCAGGCCCGGGCGCTCTGCCCGCGCGCCGTCGTGGTTCCACCCCGCATGCGGGCGTATGCGGAGGCCAGCAAAGCGGTGTTCGAGATCTTCCGCGACACCACCCCGATCGTCGAGGGCATCTCGATCGACGAAGCGTTCCTCGACGTGACCGGCCTGTACAAGATCCGGGGACCCGCCCGGGAGATAGCGGCCGGCCTGCGTCACGACGTACGGGAAAAGGTTGGTCTGCCCATCACGGTCGGCATCGCCGGCACCAAGTTCCTGGCGAAAGTCGCCAGCGGCGTCGGCAAGCCGGACGGCCTGCTGGAGGTGCCGCCCGGCAAGGAGCTGGAGTTCCTGCACCCGCTGCCGGTCGAGCGGCTCTGGGGCGTCGGCCCGGTGACCTCGGGCAAGCTGCGCAAACACCAGATCACCACGGTCGGCCACGTGGCCCGGGTCGGCGAGGCGGCCCTGGTCAGCCTCCTCGGCGCGCACCACGGCCGGCATCTGCACGCGCTCGCGCACAATCGAGACCCCCGGCGCGTACGGGTCGGCCACCGCCGCGGCTCGATCGGCTCGCAATGCGCCCTCGGCCGCCGCCCCCGCCCGTTCGCCGAGATCGACGCCACCCTGGCCGCCCTGGTCGACCGGGTGACCCGCCGGATGCGGGCGGCCCACCGGGCCGGCCGCACGGTCACCCTGCGGCTGCGCTTCGACGACTTCGGGCGCGCCACCCGCTCCCGCAGCATGCTCAAGGCGACGATGCAGACCCGAGCCGTCCTGGAGACGGCGCGCGCCCTGCTGCTGGAGGCCCGCCCGCTGATCGAGTCCCGCGGCCTGACCCTGGTCGGCGTGGCGGTCAGCAACCTGGATTCCGACGGCAACGTCCAGCCGTCGCTCTTCGACGAGCTGACCGACGACAGCCTGGATGTGGCGATGGACGCGGTGCGCGACCGCTTCGGCTCGAAGCTGCTGACCCGCGCCGCCACCCTGGGCCGCGACCTCAACCCGTCGGTCCCGATCCTGCCGGATTAGAGATGCCGGATCAGAGGTGATTGTCGTGCCAGGCGAGGACCCGCATGGCCCGCAGGGTGTTCCACCGGCTGGGCCGGCCGTCGCCGTCCTCCAGCGGGAAGTGCACCTGGCCGCGGTGCGTGTTCTCCAGCGGCCAGCTGCCGTCGGGCCGCCGCTTCGAGCGGACCACCTCGACCGCCTCCTTCAGCCGCGGGTCCGGCGCGTCGCCCGCCGCCCGGAAATGCTCCAGCCCGCGCAGCACGTCGTAGTGCCAGCGCGGCGGGAAGGAGAGCTGGAGGTAGCCCTCCTTGGCCGGCTCACCCGTGCTCCGGCGCCGGAAGAGGCTCCGCTCGAGCAGGTATTCCTCGCCGTGCCGCCGGGCCGCGGTCACCGCCGGCGAGGGGATCGCCCGCTCGTACGCCAGCAGCCCTTCCAGCACGTTGATCGTCGAGTCGAACGACGAGCGCACCGACCCGAACTCGGCCTCGCAGTTCCACCCGCCGTCGGCCAACTGCCCGGCCAGCAACCGCTCGACGATCCCGCCCACGTCATGTCCGAAATAAACCCCAAGGCTGACCGTACGGCCATTGATGCACGGCTCGGCCTCGCCGTGGAAGATCGGCTCGCCGTTGTAGTCCCACCGGCTCCCCGCGGCGGCCCGCGCCACCGCCGCGCGAACGCGCTCGTCGGCCGGGTCCGCCCCGAGCAGGGAAAGCAGCGTCAGGGTCGGCTCGGTCGCCGTCCAGGGCTGGCCGTCGGGGCCCGGGCCGCCGCTCCCGGCCGGGAAGAGCGACCCGCCGGCCCACTGCCCGTCCGCGTCCTGCAGCTCCAGGAGCCGCGCGCCCCAGCCCTCGGCGGCGACCCGCGCCCGCTCGGCGGCCACCACGTCGTCCGAGGCGCCGGCGAGATCCCGCAGCACCTGCCACCGAACGGCCGGGTCCGACTCGAGCAACCACTCCAGAACGGTCATCGCCCGACACTATGCTCCACCGGATGGCGATCGCGCTCGTGTCCCGCTTCGAGGTCGACGACCGCCGGCTCAGCGCCCTGCACGCGCGCGCCTTCGGCGGCGACCCCGCCGCCGTCCGGCCGTGGTCGGCGCGGCTGGCACGGCACGCGCTCACCTGGATCGGCGCCTTCGAAGCGCACCGGCTGGTCGGCTTCGTCCAGGTCTGCTGGGACGGCGGCAGTCACGCCTTCCTGCTGGACACCGCGGTCGATCCCGACCGGCGCCAGGAGGGCATCGCGGCGGCGCTGGTCGACGCCGCGGCCGAAGAGGCCCGCGATGCCGGATGCGAGTGGCTGCATGTCGACTTCGAGCCGCACCTCGAACGCTTTTATCTCGACAGATGCGGCTTCCGCGCCACCCGGGCGGGCCTGATCCGGCTGAGCTAAACGGTCATCCGGGTGCGAAGCGCGTACAGCTCCGCCGCCCCGAGGCCCGCCGCCGCCAGGCACGCCTCGATGTCGACCTCGGTGACCAACTCGGTCAGCACCTCGGCGATCGTCGTCCCGCGCTCGGCCAGCCGCTCGGCGATCGGATCGTCTTGTCGCGGGTGGTTGAAATACCTTTTCAGGCGCTCGCCGCTCACCGCGTAGTCGGCCACGATGGCGTCCGGTTCGACCCCGGCGAGCGCCAGCAGGATCAGCGCGACCAGCCCGGTCCGGTCCCGGCCGATGCCGCAGTGCACGACCACGCCGCCCGGCTCGGCCGTCGCCACCGCGGCGATCGCCGCCACGCACCGTTCCGCCTTGTGTTCGAGGAACGGGCGATAGTAGAGCGGTGTCCCGTCCGCGTCGTCGTCGAGGCACCAGGACCAGAACGCGGTGTCGGCGTTGTCGTCGAGCGGGACGTGCACCACCGTGATCCCGTCCGGCCGGGTCACCGTCGTCGATCGCTCCTCGTCCTCGCGCAGGTCAACCACGGTCCGGATGCCGTACGCGTGCAGCGCCGCCCACCCCTCCGACGTCAACCGGTCCAGGCTGTCGGCCCGGACGACGGCCGCCGGCCGGGTCGCCCCGCCGCCACGGATCGGCAGCCCGCCCAGATCCCGGACGTTGTAGCAGCCCGCCCACTCGAGATGCCGCTCGGCCGCCATCAGGCACCGGCCCGGTCAGCCGGCCGCCGGCGGCTTCGGGTCCCAGGCCAGGGTCACCTCGAAGTTGCCCTCGGTCGCGGCCTTCGCCACCAGCCAGTTCATCGTGCCGGTGACCTTCACCCCGAACTTCACCTCGACCCGGTCCGGCGCCATCTCCTTCACCTGGTCGAGCACCGCCCGCGCGGCCGCCACGGCCGGTCCCAGCGCGACCCGCACCCGGCCGATCACCTCGTCGGCGGAGGTGGCGGGCACGAACCCGTCGACCGGCTGGATCTCGAACGAGACCGCGACATCATCCACCGAGTACGTGACGACCTGTGACGTCATGACCACCATCCATCGAGTTTCGGTCAGCGTACAAGTTCCCGGGCGAACGGGACTGCTTCACCCGGCCGGGGAGCCCCGGCTTGACAGACCGGATAGCGTTACGACGGTCGTACGCGGTGGCCTTACCGTTTTGGAACTCCCGGCGCAGTTCCAAACAGAGCGGTTGAAGGGGTTTGCAACTCCCGCCTTGATCATATTCGTTCGGTAGAGTCCCACTCTTCTCGATGCCGTTGGCCGGGCAGCGGAACGGGAGATGTCCATGCCCTCCATCGATCTTGCGGCATTGCCGAGTGTCTTGGCGCGCCCTCTGATAGTGGCGATCGCTCACGTGCCGATCCTGATCATCGCCTGCTGCGCCATGCCGCTTTGGCTGGTCTTCCTTCTCCGCCCCGCCGTCCACGGTGAAGCGGCGTTCCGGCTGGTCCGGGAGCTCCGGACCTGGAGTCGTGACGTGGTTCAGGCCGCCGGCGGGAATCCGCTACGGTGAGCAGGTCGAATCGCAAAAGCGATGTGCGGCGGCGGATCCAGTTCACCGGCGAGCCGCACCAACTCGCCTACGACGAAATCGCGAAGCTGGTCCGGGGCGAACCGCAGATTCCGGATGCGCGCACCGCTGGGCAACGCTGGATAGAGGCGGCCGTCATGCATTGCCTGCTGCTCGGCGCGCGGGGCCGGGCACGCGGCGGCGGCTGCCCATTGCCGGTAAGGGCGGCCCACCCCACGGTCAGCGGACTGCGCCTCGTGGTTCCGCTCGGCAATGCCTCGACCTTCGGGCTGGCACTGGGATCGGGCCACGACACTGGTGGCTCGCGTCCGGCCGCCGGGATCGCCATTTCCGCTAAAGGGCCGACTGCGCTCGTCGTGACCGCCGAGGATCCCGCCGCGACGGACGGTGCGGTTACGTTGCAGTGCTCCTGGCGGCAGCTGCGTGCCGCCATCGAAGTGGGCAGCGACGTCGTGGCGTCCTCCGGTCAAGTCCTGATCCTTCGAGCCGACCGGATCGTCGATGTCCCCGATGACGCGCGGGCGGTCCTCAGCGGCCTGCTTCGCAGGGCCGCTCTGTTCGCCGAGCCGGCCGCGGCCGACTGGTTGTTCGGTTGGCATGATTGGCTCGTGCGCGGGCGTCCCAGCAGCCCGCCGCAGCCACCCCACGATCTGCTCGCGGCGTTGTCCGACCATGTCTTTGGTTTGTCGTCGGCGCAGCTTCACACCCTGGGGGTCAGCCCGTCCGGGCGGCACGCCCATCTTCCGGACTCGGGTGCCACTGCTCGCCCGACGGTCGCGCACGAGATCCTCGGTGGCTGGCTGCGCCGGCTGCGGCAATCCCATGGGCTGGCAGTCGACGTCGTGGCTCGGGCTGTTCAGCGGTCGGCGTCCCAGATCGCCCGTATCGAACGGGGACGTGTCCGGGTGAAGGCTGATGAGCTGGACCAGCTGTTGGCCCTCTATCGCGTGTCCGAAGGCGAGCGGCGAGATATGCGCACACTGAACGGGCGCCTGAACGAAGAGAAATGGTGGCGGCCCTTTTCCCGGGTCATGGACGAAGGGCTCGCCTCCCGGCTCGGGTACACCGCCGCGCGTAGCGTCCGCGTCCCCGGACCACACGGCCGGCCGGGGGCGCTAACGTGGCGGGGTGACGTTCCGTGGCTGGCCGAGCGAGGCACTCGAGTTCTACGAGGGGCTCGCCGCCGACAACTCGAAGACGTATTGGACCGCGCATCAGGCCTTCTACGAGGAGCGGGTGCGCGAGCCCATGCGAGAGTTGCTCGCGGCGCTGGAGCCGGAGTTCGGGCCGGGGAAGATTTTCCGGCCGTACCGTGATGTGCGGTTCAGCAATGACAAGTCGCCGTACAAGACGCATCTCGGGGCCTGGCTCGAGGCCGGCGGCTATGTCCAGCTGTCGGCGGAGGGGCTGGCGGCCGGCTGCGGCATGTATCAGATGGAGCCCGACCAGCTGGACCGCTACCGCAAGGCGGTCGCCGGGGACCGCACCGGCAAGCAGCTCACCGACGTGATCGCCACGATCGAGGCGGCCGGGATCGGCGTACACGGGCATGGCAGTTTGAAGACCGCACCCCGGGGCTATCCGAAGGATCACCCGCGGGTGGACCTCCTACGGCACAAGGGACTCACCACCTGGCAGGAGTGGGCGCCCGCGGCCTGGCTCGGCACCGCGAAGGCGCAGACCAGGCTGGTCGACTTCCTGCGTGCGAGCCGCCCGCTCCGCGCGTGGCTCGACGACCACGTCGGCCCACACCGCCCCTGATGCCGGAGACGACCGAAACAGGGAAAGCCGCGCGGCTTCCCCTGTTTCCTGTCGGTCAGCAGTCGCGCAGGCAGCGGAGGTACAGGTGGCGGAGGCCGTCGCCCGGGTCGGCGCCGAGATCCGTCGCCGCGGACACGAAGACCACCCGGCTGCCGTTCGCCGAGGCGGTCGCGTCGAAGCTGTCGCCGTTGCCGGTCGCGCCGGTGGCGGTGGTGCTGACCGCCGTCGTCCGCCCGGTGGTGAGGTCCCGCACGAAGACGTCCTCGAGACCGTTGCCGTCGCCGGCCACCAGGTCCGAGGCCGACGAGGAGAACGCCACGTAGCGGCCGCCCGCCGCGAGCCGTCCGGCGCTGCTGTAGCCGTTGCCCGCGTTCGTGGCCGTTTGGTTCGCGGTGACCAGGGTGGTGGTGCCGGCGATCAGATCCCGGACGTAGACGTCGCCGGTCTCGTTGGTGTCGGCCGGCACGTACGGGTCGTACGACTGCCATGACACCCTGGTTCCGTCCCGGCTGATGCTCGGGTTCGTCCCGTCCGGCAACGCGTCCCCGCTGCCGGGCAGGTTGGCCCGGACCGTCGCGCCGGACGCCAGGTCGTGCACGAAGATGCCGGTGGCGGCCCCGCCGTCGCCGATCCAGTCGCCGAACCCGCTGAACACCACCCGCTTGCCGTTGCCGGAGATCGCCGTCTGGAACACCGGGAGGTCGGTGCCGCCGCCGGCCTGCCCGCTGACCCGGGTGGTCTGGCCGGTCCGCATGTCGTGCACGAACGCCGCCTGGCCGTACAGCGGGAGGCCCTGGTCGTCCGTCCCGTTGAACGCGGTGACCAGGAAGGCCACGTAGCGGCCATGGTCGGAGATCGTGCCGCCGCCGCTGGTGCCGGGGATCTGGCGGTTGCCGGCGAAGACGCTGGCCCGGGTCGTGACGCCGGTCTGGCTGTCGTACACGAAGACGTCCCGCTCGGCGTTGGTGTCGTCGGCAACCAGATTCGAGGCGTACGAGGTGAAGACCACGTACCGGCCGTTCCCGGAGATCGTCGCACCGAACTCGGTCCCGTCGTTGGCCGGCTGCCCGCCCAGGCCCCCACTGACCAGCCTCGTGGTTCCGGCCCGGGTGTCCCGCAGGAAGACGTCGGTGACACCGTTGACGTCGCCCGGAACGAGGTTGTCCGAGGTGGAGGCGAAGGCGACGTACCGGCCGTCGTCGGAGACGTCCGAGCCGCCGATGCCGCCGTTGCCGGGCGTTCCGTCCGGGGCCACGTCGACCAGCGCGATCGGCCGCGCGGCGGCGGCCTGCGCGGCAACGGGCGAGACGAGCAGCACGGTCACCCCGGCGGCGGCCGCGGCGGCGCGGACAATCCTGGAGGTACGCATGCCCGCGATGCCAACCATCCAGACCGATCGATGGCGCCCCGTCGCTGTCGGCGACCGGTCGGGTGGCCGAGCTATGGTGCCCACCGATGGCCCTGATCGACCTCGGTGACGTCGCCGGGGCGGCCGCCGAGCCGGTGGCCGCCCCCGTCGACGTGCCCAGGCTGGGCCGGGTCGCGCTGGCCATGGTCGCCGTGGGTGGGCTGCTCGCCCAGGCCGCCTCCGCGCCACCGGCGCCGGCGCTGGTGCGGCCGCTCTGGAGTGCCGCGTACCAGCCGAGCGACACCATGGCGCTGGACGGCCGGACCGTCTACCTGAACCGGAGCGGTCCGGCGGGGCCACCGACGGTGACCGCCTACGATCTGGCCACCGGCAAGGCTCGGTGGAGCACGCCGAGCGGCGCGGAGGTGACCGACTACGGCGTGCTCCCGGCCGGCGACGTCCTGCTGGTGCCGACCGGTGGCGGCACGACGGCGCTCGACGCGGCGACCGGCGAGCGGCTCTGGCGGTCGGCCGGCGAGGCCGTGCCGTCGGTGGTGCGCGGTGACGCCCTGGTCGCCGGCGCCGATCAGTCCGGCCTGACCACCGAGTTGCGGCTGGTCGGGCTGCGTGACGGGCGCGAAAGGTGGCGACGCGCGATCGCGCCGGCCGAGCAGTGGATCACGCTCGCCGAGGGCGGCCTGCCCACCGCGATCGTCGCGGTGACCAGGACCGGTGACGCCACCGTCTACGGATATGCCGACGGCGCCGTACGAGCCCACGCCCGCATCCCCTGGAACGGGGTGTACTCGGCGGCCCTCTTCGCGGCCGACCCGTACGTCGTCGTGGTCCGAACCGCGTCCGCGCAGAGTGTCGGCACCGTCTATCGCACCAGCGACCTGCGGCCGTTGTGGCGGACCCGGGAGCTGATCGGCTACGTGACCGGCTGCGGCGCGCTGATCTGCACGGCGGATGTCCGGGGCGTGGCCGGGCGGGATGCCGCCACCGGCCGTGAGGTCTGGCGGCGGGACGACCTGAACTACGTGTGGAATCTCGGCGGGGACCGTCTGCTGCTCTCGGCCGCCGCGAACCTGGCCTCGGCCACGACGGTGCTGGTGGACGCCGCCACCGGCCGGACGATCGGCCGTCCGGTCGGTGGGCAGCAGGCGTTCTCGGCGGGCGTGGCCGGGTCGCTGCTGCTGCTCCGGGAGAGCCGGACGCCGCCCGGCCGGACCGTGGTGAGCCGGCTCGATCTGGCCACCGGCCGGCAGACCCCGCTCGGCACCGTCGAGCGGATCGCCGACCAGGACTGCCGGGGTACGCCCGGCTACCTGCTCTGCCCGCGCGGTGACACGCTGACCGTCACCGCCGTCAGCTGACGGAGGCGGTCGAGGCGACGGAGAGTGACCGGGTCAGTGGGCGAACAGCAGCCAGTTGATGTTCAGGAACTCCTTGTCGTCGTTCCGGGCGAAGGTCAGGAACACCGTGTGCAGGCCGGTGACCGGCTGCAGCGTGACCTCGTCCGTACGCCAGTTCTGCCATCCGCCGGTGCGGGTCACCCGCAGGAAGCCGATCGGGGTCGCGTCCGCGGAGTCCAGGCGGATGTCCATCCGGCCGCCGTCGTCGGCGTCCGAGGCCACCCGTACGTCCACTTTGGTCGCCGGCACCGGGCCGAAGTCGATGTCGTCGAAGCGCAGCGAGTCGCCGTTGGCGATCCAGCCGACGTTCTGCCCGCCGCCCTCGTCGTCGGTGTCCTGGGTCTGGATGCCGTTCAGCGCGTCGGCCGCCTCGGCCTGCAGCTTGCGGTAGACCGTCGGAGAGGGCGGCGGCGAGGCCGACGGCGACGGTGACGGCGCCGCGGAGGCCGACGCCGCCGGCGGGTGGGCGGCCGCGGGCGTGGCCGGCGTGTCCTGCCACCGCCCGATCAGGTAACCGACCAGCACCAGGCCGACACCCGCCAGCGCGTACAGGACGCGCTGGCGGGTGCGGTAGGCCCGGGTGCGGTAGACGGACGGACTGGGCGGCGAGGACACGTCCACCACTCAGCGGTCGGTCACGAGGTGCCGGCCTCGTGCGACACCACGATCTCGCGCGCCTCGGCGAAGTGGCATGCGCTCGGGTGCCGGTCTTCGGCCCGATCGATCAGCTCCGGCTCCTGCGTCGCGCAGATCTCCTGGGCCTTCCAGCACCTCGTCCGGAAGCGGCAACCGGATGGCGGGTTCACCGGGCTGGGCACGTCCCCGACCAGCCGGATGATCTTCTTGGTCTGCCGGCTCATCGGGTCCGGCACCGGCACCGCGGACAGCAGCGCCTGGGTGTACGGATGGGTGGGCCGCTCGTAGATCTGATCCTCGGTGCCCGTCTCGACGATCTTCCCGAGATACATGACCGCGACCCGGTCGGACAGGTGCCGCACCACGGACAGGTCGTGTGCGATGAAGATGTAGGCCAGCCCGAAGTCCTTCTGGAGCCGGCCCAGCAGGTTCATCACCTGCGCCTGGATCGACACGTCGAGCGCGCTGACCGGTTCGTCGCAAACGATGATCTCCGGTCGCAGCGCCAGCGCCCGGGCGATCCCGATTCGCTGCCGCTGACCGCCGGAGAACTGGTGCGGGTAGCGGTTGATGTGCTCCGGGTTGAGCCCGACCACCTCCAGCAGTTCCTGCACCTTGCCCCGGCGATCGCGCTTCGGTGCCACGTCGGGGTGGATCTCGAACGGCTCGCCGATCAGGTCGCCGACCGTCATCCGCGGGTTCAGCGAGGTGTACGGATCCTGCATGACCAACTGGATCTGCCGGCGCATCTTCTTCAGCTCGGCGCCGCGCAGCCCGAAGATCTCCTTGCCCCGGTACTTGACCGAGCCACTGGTCGGCTTCTCCAGGTTCATCAGGACCCGGGACAGCGTCGACTTGCCACAGCCGGACTCCCCGACGACGCCGAGCGTCTCGCCCGCCTTGAGCTCGATCGTCACGCCGTCCACCGCGCGCACGTGCCCGATGGTCCGCTGGAACACGACGCCCCGGGTGACCGGGTAGTGCTTGACGAGGTCAGTGACCTGCAGAATCGGCTCAGTCACGAGCCATCACCTCCTCGGCGAAGTGGCAGGCGCTCTGCCGGCTCGGTCCGACCGGACGCAACAGCGGCCGTTCCTGGGTGCAGATCTCCTTCGCCCGCGGACAGCGCGGATGGAAGGCGCATCCGGACGGGATACGCAACAGGCTCGGCGGCAGGCCCTTGATCGAGCGCAGCTCCTGGCCCTTCTCGTCGATCCGCGGGATCGACTTCAGCAATCCTTCGGTGTACGGATGACCGGCCGCGCGTACAGGTCGTGGACGCTGGCCTCCTCCACGATCCGGCCCGCGTACATCACCGCGATCCGGTCCGCGACGTCGGCGACGACGCCCAGGTCGTGCGTGATCAGGATCATGCCCATCTGGCGCTCGCGCTGGAGCTCGGCGAGCAGGTCCATGATCTGGGCCTGAACGGTCACGTCGAGCGCGGTGGTGGGCTCGTCGGCGATCAGCACCTCGGGGTCGAGGGCCAGCGACATCGCGATCATCACGCGCTGCCGCATACCGCCGGAGAACTGGTGCGGGAACTCGCTCACCCGCTGCTTGGCATGCGGGATCTTGACCTGGTCGAGCATCTCGATCGCGCGGCGCTTGGCATCGCGCCGGCTCATGCCCTGCCGGATCCGGAACTGTTCGCCGATCTGGAAGCCGACGGTGAAGACCGGGTTGAGCGCGGACAGCGCGTCCTGGAACACCATCGCGATGCCCTTGCCCCGGATCTTCCGCCGCTGCTCGGCGTTCATCTTGAGCATGTCATCGCCGTGGAACCGGATCTCGCCGCCGGTGACGTACCCGGGCGGCATGTCGAGGATGCCCATGATGGTCTGCGCGGTGACGCTCTTGCCGGAGCCGGACTCGCCGAGCACGGCGAGCGTCTCGCCGGCGTTGACGTGGTAGCTGACGCCGTTGATCACCTTGGCTACGCCGTCCCGGGTACGGAACTCGACGTACAGGTCATCGACCTCGAGCAGGCGGCCGGCGGGTTTGCCGTCCGCCGAATACTGCGGGTCGGATACGGTCACATTGGACAACGGAGGTTTCTCCTACCGCAGCTTGGGGTCGAGGGCCTCGCGTACGGCCTCACCCATCGTCACGAAACTCAGCACCGCCACCACCAGGAACGCGGCCGGGAACAGCAGCAGCTGCGGGGACACCCGGAGGTAGTCCTGCGACTCGGCGACCATGATGCCCCAGGACTGCGTCGGCGCCTTCAGCCCGACGCCGAGGTAGGACAACGTCGCCTCCGCGCCGATGAACGAGCCGAGCAGGATCGTCGAGTAGACCAGCGCCGGGGCCAGGCAGTTGGGCAGCAGGTGCCGCATGACGATGCGGGAGGTGCTGGCGCCGAGCGCCCGGGCCGCGACGATGTAGTCGGCGTTTCTGGTGGCGAGGACCGACGCCCGCATGACCCGCATCGAGACCGGCCAGCTCAGCACCACCAGCGACGTCACCACGATCATCAGAACCGTGAACTCGCTGCGGTTGGCGCCCGGCGGGTTGAGCGTGAAGAGGATGACGATCGCGCCCAGCAGGAACGGGATGCCGAAGAAGATGTCGGCGATCCGGGACAGCAACGAGTCGGGCCAGCCGCCACGAAAACCGGCGATGATGCCGATCAGCGAGCCGAAGACCACCGTGCCCACCGTGCTGAGCACCGCCACCAGGAGCGAGGCCCGGGTCCCGTAGATCACCCGGGCGTAGAGGTCGGCGCCCTGCACGTCATAGCCGAACCAGGCGCTGCTGGACGGGCCCTGCCGGCTGCGCTCGAGCACCGCATACCCCGGGTCCTTGGAGGTGAACAGGCTCGGGAACGCGGCCATCACGATGAACAGCAGGATGAAGGCCCCGGCGATCCAGAACATCGGCTTGCGCCGCAGGTCGTGCCAGGCGTCGCCGAGCAGGCCGCGGGGCTTGTCGGTCGAACCGCCGCCGCCGGTGCCGGTCGGGGTGGCTTGGCCGGCCGAGAGCTCCTCGGCGGTGGTGGAATCGATGGCCAGTCCGATGGCAGCGGGGTCACTCATAGCGGATCCTCGGGTCGAGGGCGGCGTACAGCAGGTCGACGATCAGGTTCATGACCAGATAGACCAGCACCAGGATGACGACGATCGAGACGACCGTGGCACCCTCCTTGCGGGTGATGGCGCGGTAGACCTCGTTGCCGATACCGTGAATATTGAAGATACCCTCGGTCACGATCGCGCCACCCATCAGCGCGCCGAGGTCGGTACCGATCAGGGTGATCACCGGGATCAGCGAGTTGCGCAACAGGTGCACGCCGATCACGCGGCGGTAGGGCAGGCCCTTGGCGATCGCCGTCCGGACGTAGTCGGCGCGCCGGTTCTCGGCGATGCTGGTCCGCGCCAGCCGGGCCACGTAGGCCAGCGAGATGCTGCCGAGCACGAACCCCGGCAGCAGCAGATCGAGGAACGACGGGCTGGCCGCGGTGACCGTCGGGGTGACCCAGCCGAGCTTGAAGCCGAAGAGCCACTTGAGCACGAAACCGGTCACGAAGGTCGGCAGCGCCAGCAGGAACAGCGAGCTGACCAGCACCAGGTTGTCCAGGAAGCCGTTGCGGCGCAGGCCGGTGAGCACGCCGGCGGTGATGCCGATGACGATCTCGAAGCCGAGGGCGACCAGCGCCAGCTTGACCGTGTTCGGGTAGGCCACCGCGATGATCTCGTTGATCGATCGGTTGTTGTACGTCGTCCCGAAGTCACCCTGCAGAACGTTCTTGATGTACGTGAAGTACTGAACGAGCAACGGCTTGTCGAGGTTGTACTTGTGGGTCAGGTAAGCCACGTACTGCGGCGGGCAGGCCCGCTGGCCGCACTTTCCGGCGAATGGGTCACCGGGGACTTTGTAGACGAGATAGTAGATGAGGAAGGTGGTTCCGAAGAACACCGGGATGAGTTGAAGCAGACGCCGCACCACGTAACGGCCCATGAAGTCCTCCCAGGGCGCGGGCGGCCGGGCCCGCGCGAAGCTCGTGCTATGCGCCTCAGGCCCGGCCCACGTCGTGGACCGGACCTGAGGATGAGGTTACGCGGTCAGCTGGAAACTTCGACCGAGGAAAGGTCGAGTTCGCCGACGTTGGTCACCACTGCCTTGGTGAGCTTCTGGGAGGTGCCCCACTGCTCTTCGTAGAAGTAGACCGGGATGGCCGGGACCTGCTGGTCGATGACCTGCGTCGCCTTGGCGAAGGCGGCGTTCGCCGCGTCCAGCGAGGCAGCGGAGGTGCCCTCCTTGTAGAACTGGTCGACCTGCGGGTTGCTGAACTGGCCGTCGTTGGACGAGCCGTTGGTCACGTACAGCGGGCCGATCCAGTCCTCGACGCTGGGGTAGTCCTGCTGCCAGGCAGCGCGGTACGGGCCCTTCATCGAGTGCGCCTGGATCTGCTGGCGGAACACCGCGAACGTCGGGACGCCCTCGGCACGCGCGTTGATCCCGAGCGTGTTCTTCACGCTGTTGGCCACCGCCTCCATCCACTCCTTGTGGCTGGAGTCGGCGTTGTAGTAGAAGACCATGTCGCCCTTGAAGCCGCCGGCCGCCGCCAGCTCGGACTTGGCCGTGGTCGGGTCGAACTTGCAGACCGTGCAGTCGGTCGGGTTGCCACCCGGGGTGAGCGGGTTGGACCAGCTCGTCGCCGGCTTGCGGGTGCCGAAGAAGATCTTGTCAGTGATCGACTGCCGGTCGATCGCGAGCGACACCGCCTTGCGCAGGTGCACGTTCTGGAACCGCTTGTCGTACATCGGGAAGGAGATGATGCCCGTGGTGGGCGTCGGCGCCGTGTGCGCCCGATCGCCGAGGTCGGTCTTGTACTTGTCGCCGGCCAGCGCCGCCGTGGGGATCTGCGGCATGAAGTCGAGCGAGCCCGAGACCAGGTCGTCGTACGCCGCGCTGTCCTGGTCGTACAGCTTGATGTCGACGTCCTTGATCTTCACCTTGTCCGAGAGCGTGTAGTCGTCGAACCGGGTCAGCTTGATGTCCTGGTTGTCGACCCACGAGACGAACTTGACCGGGCCGTTGCCGATCGGGTGCTTGCCGAAGGCGTCCGGCGTGGTGGTGAAGAACGCGTCCGGCAGCGGCATGAAGGCGCTGTAGCCGAGCTTGGTCGGGAAGATCGAGAACGGCGCGTTCAGGGTGACCTGGAACGTGGTGTCGTCGATGACCTTGAGGCCGGACATCTCCTTGGCCTTCGGCGCCGGCGCCTTGGTGCTGCCCGCCGGCGGCGACGGGTTGACGTCGCTGAAGCCCTGGATGTCGCTGAAGAAGGAGGCGTTGGACTGGTTGTTGGTGGCGAGCGCGTCCCAGTTCCAGGCCTTGACGAAGTTCTCCGCCTTGACGATCGTCCCGTCGTGGAACTTGGTGTTCGGCTTGATCTTGATCGTGTAGACCTTGGAGTCGGTCGTGTTGATCGAGTCCGCCAGCGCGTTGACCGGCGCGCCACCGTCGTCCGGGTAGCTGACCAGGCCGGTCCACAAGTAGTCGATCACCTTGCCACCGTTGGTCTCGGTGGTGTTGGCCGGGAGCAGTCCGTTCTCGGGCTGTCCGCCATAGATGGTGATCGACGCATTCGAGGTGCTCGCCGTCGACGTGTTGGTGCTACCGCCGTCGCTCTTGCTCGAACACCCTGCCGCGACGAGCGCAACGGTCGCGGTGATCGCGACCGCCCCCGCGCGCCTCGAGACTCTCATTTCCAAGGCCTCCTCATATACCTCTGCCGGGCTATCGTGTGGGCCCGTATCTGCCACGGGCCGGTCATCGCAGACGGAGTTTCCGCACAGCTCGCCGGACCACGCGGCAACTCGGCACAGTCCTCAGCGGATCGTGCCCAGCTTGGTCTGGATTCCCGCACACTGTGACACCCGCGGGTGGGCACAAAAAAGGCGTGTTATCAACCCGATATCGGAGTGATCCTCCAACCCGCGTGATCGCCGCCCGTAAACCCCATTAAGTACGGACAATATATGCGCCGCTGGGGACGGTGGCCCGCCAACGCGAAGAGTTACCTTTTGGTTACCACCGGGACCGCCCATCACGAATGTGACGCGTCAGACAAGCCCATCGAGATGCCCGTATTCGGCGCGCAGCGCCTCCCCGAGCTCGGCGAGGCGGGGGTCGGGCGCGGCGGCCTGGATGGCCGCGACGAAGGAGAGGTACGCCGCGCGCAGCCCGGGCCGGGCACCGTCCATCGCCGCGCCCAGCACCCGGTGCGCCGCGTCGGCCACCGCCCGGAAGTCGGCCGGGGTCTCGGCCGGCACCCCGGGCAGCAGGTCCGGCGGCCCGCCGTCGACCGCGGGCGGCGCCGGGCTCGGGTCGGCCATCTCGGCGCGCAGCCGCAGGTTGGCCCCGAGCAGGCCGGGCCGCGCGCCCTCGAAGGTCATCGCCGGCTCGAACTCGCGGGCGATCAGGCCGGCCCCGCGCGCGTTCAGCTCGCCCGGGTCGAGGTCGGCCCGGATGTCGCCCGGCCCGAGCCCGAAATACCCGGCCAGCCGGGCCCGCACCGCCGGGATCCGGGTCGCGACGCCGGCCAGCACCACCTGGTCGACCCCGCGGCGGCCGATGCCGTGCTCGGCCCGGGCGGCGGCCAGCGCCGCGGTCAGCAGGCCGAGCGAGGTGGTCACGTCCGGCTCGATCATCGCCTCGAACGCCCGGCGGGACAGCGGCACGGTCGCGCTCACCGTCGCGGTGAGCAGCGGCAACTCCAGCACCGTGGTCTCGGCGGTGGACAGCTCCCGCTTGCGGCGCTCGGCCTCCCGCCGGATCCGGGCCCGCACGTGCTCGTCCCGGCTCAGGTCGACGTGGTGCCGCTCGCGGATCTGGCGCAGCGCGTAGCCCACGATGTGCTCGTCGAAGTCGTCGCCGCCCAGCTGGGGATCGCCGGCCGCGCCGAGGACCGCCACCCCGTCCGGCCCGATCCGTACGATCGCGGTGTCGAAGGTGCCACCGCCGAGGTCGTAGATCGCGTAGATGCGCTCCCGGTCGTCCTCCCCCAGCGCCACCGCGGCCGCCACCGGGTCGTCGAGCAGCCGGCGCAGGTTGAGCTGGGCCAGGCCGGCCGCCTCCCGGATCGCCCGCCGCTGCGGCTCGCCGGCCGAGCCGGAGACAGTGATCACCGCGTCGTGCACCGGGCCGCCGACGTACGCCTCGGCCCGGCGCTTGAGCTCGATCAGCAGGAACGCGCAGATCTCCGGCGGGCGGTACTGCCGGCCGCGCAGCCGCAGCCGCTCCTCGGAGCCCAGATCGCGCTTGATGCCGGCGATCACCGGCTGGCTGTCGTCGTCGGGCGGACGGCCGACCACGATCTGCCCGGCGGGGTTCTGCGTGACCACCGAGGGCAGCGGGCCGGGGAGGACAACCGGCTGGTGGCCGTCCCAGACCGACATCGTGCACGTGGTCGTGCCGAGGTCGATCCCGATCACCGGGTGATGGGAGGGAGACGAGTCATCGTGCTCGGTCAAGGCCGCCCCCTGTGACCAGCTGTCTGCGGCCAACGTACTGCCGGGCGAAACTGACAAGAATCAATCCGTCGGACATCCGACGAACGGTGGACAGCCGGGTCCTGGACCGGCGCGGGCTAACCTGCTCAATCGTGCGAAAGATCTACGTGATCGGGATCGGCGCGGGCGACCCGGACCACCTGACCCTGCAGGCCGCGAAGGCGATCGGCCGGACCGACGTGTTCTTCCTCCTCGACAAGGGCGAGGCGAAGGAGAGCATGATCGAGCTGCGCCGGCGGCTGATGAAGGCCTACGGACGGCCGAGCCGGCGCATCGCCGAGGGCCGCGACCCGGACCGCGACCGGACGCCCGCCGACTACCAGGGCACGATCGCCGACTGGCGCAGCCGCCGCTCGGCGGTGACCGAGGCGCTGATCAGCGAGCACCTGCTCGACGGCGAGACCGGATCCTTCCTGGTCTGGGGCGACCCCTCGCTCTACGACTCGACCATCGCGATCCTCGAGGAGATCCTGGCCAGAGGCCAGACCCTGTTCGAGTACGAGGTGATCCCCGGCATCAGCAGCGTCTCGGCGCTGGCCGCCAAGCACCGGATCGGGCTGAACCGGGTCGGCCGCCCGTTCGAGGTCACGACCGGGCGGCGGCTGGCCGAGGGCTGGCCGGACGGGGTGGACGACGTGGTCGTGATGCTCGACGCGCAGCAGGCGTTCGCCGCCCACCCCGACGCGTACGTCTATTGGGGCGCCTACCTCGGCACGCCGGACGAGATCCTGCGCTCCGGCCGGGTCGCCGAGGTCGCCGACGACATCGCGGCGACCCGGGCGGAGGCGCGCGAGCGGCACGGCTGGATCATGGACACGTACCTGCTCCGGCGGGACGAGGCCTAACCCTCCTCGAGGTCGCCCTCGGTCGTGAGGTAGAGCTCCTGCAGGGCGGTGAGCGTCTCCGGGGCCGGGGACGCCCACAGCTTGCGCTCGGCCGCCTCCAGCAGCCGTTCGGCGATGCCGTGCAGCGCCCACGGGTTGGACTGCTGGAAGAACTTCTGGTTCTCCGGGTCCAGCACGTACGCGCCGGCCAGCTGCTCGTACATCCAGTCGGTGACCACGCCGGCGGTCGCGTCGTAGCCGAACAGGTAGTCGACCGTGGCGGCCAGCTCGAACGCGCCCTTGTAGCCGTGCCGGCGCATGGCGGCGATCCAGCGCGGGTTCACCACCCGGGCCCGGAAGATCCGCGCGGTCTCCTCGGTGAGGCTGCGGGTGCGGGCGGCGTCCGGGTTGGTGGAGTCGCCGACGTACGCGGCGGGGGCCTTGCCGGTCAGCGCCCGCACCGTGGCGATCATGCCGCCGTGGTACTGGAAGTAGTCGTCCGAGTCGGCGATGTCGTGCTCGCGGGTGTCGATGTTCTTGGCGGCCACGTCGATCCGGCGGTACGCGTTCTCCATGTCCGGCCGGGCGGGCACGCCGTCCAGGCCCCGGCCGTACGCGAAGCCGCCCCAGACCGCGTACACCTCGGCCAGGTCAGCGTCGTCGCGCCAGTTCCGGCTGTCGATCAGCGGGAGGATGCCGGCGCCGTACGCCCCGGGCCGCGACCCGAAGATCCGCATGGTCGCCCGCCGCCAGTCGCCGTGCTGCTCCCGGTCGCGCAGGGCGTGCTCGCGGACGTAGTTGTCCGGCTCGTCCAGCTCGGCGATCATGCTGAAGGCGTCGTCGAGCAGGGCCACCACGTGCGGGAACGCGTCCCGGAAGAAGCCCGAGATGCGGACCGTGACGTCGATCCGGGGTCGGGCCAGCTCCTCGCGCGGGATCGGCTCGAGGCCGGTGACCCGGCGGGAGGCGGGGTCCCAGAGCGGGCGCACGCCGATCAGCGCGAGGATCTCGGCGATGTCGTCGCCGGCCGTCCGCATCGCGCTGGTCCCCCAGGCGGAGAGGCCGACCGAGCGCGGCCAGCCGCCGTGGTCGGCCCGGTAGCGCTCGAGCAGCGAGTCGGCCATCGCCTGGCCGGTCTCCCAGGCCAGGGCGCTGGGGATGGCCTTGGGGTCGACCGAGTAGAAGTTGCGGCCGGTCGGCAGCACGTTGATCAGGCCGCGCAGCGGGGAGCCGCTCGGCCCGGCCGGTACGTAGCCGCCGTCCAGAGCGTGCAGCACGTTCCCGATCTCGTCGGTGGTCCTCGCCAGCCGCGGCACGATCTCGGTCGCGGCGAACGCCAGCACCTCGCGCACCTTATCTGACATTTCCGAAATGTCAGGCGGGGTGGCCGGCCAACCGGCGTCCTCCATCTGGGTGACCAGTGCCCTCGCCCGGGCCTCGATCGCGTCCACGGAGGCCAGCGGGGCATCCTCGGACAAACCTAGCGCTTCCCGCAAACCAGGCAGAGCGGCCACCTTACCCGCCCACATCTGCCGGGCCCGCAGCATCGACAACACCAGGTTGATCCGGGTCTCGCCGACCGGCGCGGCGCCCAGCACGTGCAGCCCGTCCCGGATCTGCGCGTCCTTGACCTCGCACAGCCACCCGTCGATGTGCAGGACGAACTCGTCGAACTCCTCGTCGCCCGGCCGCGCGGCCAGCCCGAGGTCGTGGTCCATCTTGGCGGCCTGGATCAGCGTCCAGATCTGCGCCCGGATCGCCGGCAGCTTCGCCGGGTCCAGCGTCGCGATCGACGCGTGCTCGTCCAGCAGCTGCTCCAGCCGGGCGATGTCCCCGTACGACTCGGCCCGCGCCATCGGCGGGATCAGGTGGTCGACCAGCGTCGCGTGCGCCCGCCGCTTGGCCTGGGTGCCCTCGCCCGGGTCGTTCACCAGGAACGGGTAGATCAGCGGCAGGTCACCCAGCGCCGCGTCCACCCCGTCGCTCGCCGACATCCCGACGTTCTTGCCCGGCAGCCATTCCAGGTTGCCGTGCTTGCCGACATGCACCACCGCGTCGGCCCGGAACGAGTCGGCCACCCACCGGTACGCGGCCAGGTAGTGATGCGACGGCGGCAGGTCGGGGTCGTGGTAGATGGCGACCGGGTTGGCCCCGAACCCGCGCGGCGGCTGCACCATCACCACCACGTTCTCGTCGCGCAGGGCGGCCAGCACGATGTCGCCGCCGTCCACGTAGAGCTCGCCGGGCGGCGGCCCCCAGTGCGCGGTCACGCTCTCCCGCAGGCCGGCGGGCAACCCCGAGAACCACGCGGTGTAGGCGGCGCCCGGGATCCGCACCGGGTTGCCGCTCAGCTGCTGCTCGGTCAGCCAGTCCGGGTCCTGGCCGCCCGCCGCGATCAGCGCGTGGATCAGCCCGTCCCCGTCGTACGCCCCGAAGTTCCCGGTCTGGTATCCGGCATCCGTCAAGGCCGCGAGCAGCGCCACCGTGGACGCCGGCGTGTCCAGCCCGACCGCGTTGCCGATCCGGGAGTGCTTGGTCGGGTACGCCGAGAGCATCAGCACGACGCGCCGCTCGGCCGGCGGGATGTGCCGCAGCCGGGCGTGCGCGACCGCGATGCCGGCCACGCGGGCCGCCCGCTCGTCGTCGGCGACGTAGACCGACAGCCCGTCCTCGTCGAACTCCTTGAACGAGAACGGCACCGTGATGATCCGGCCGTCGAACTCGGGGATCGCCACCTGGGTCGCCGCGTCCAGCGGGGACAGCCCGTCGTCGCTGGCCTCCCACTGGGCGCGCCCGCTGGTCAGGCACAGCCCCTGCAGGATCGGCACGTCCAGCTCGGCGAGCACGCCCACGTCCCACGCCTCGTCGTCGCCGCCGGCGCCGGCCGTGGCCGGCTTGGTGCCGCCGGCCGCGAGCACGGTCACGACCAGGGCGTCCGCCTTGCGCAATTCGGCGAGGAGCTCCGCCGATGCCGTACGCAAGGAGGCGGTGAACAACGGCAGCGGGCGAGCGCCCTTCGCCTCGATCTGCCGGCACAGCGCCTCGACGAACGCGGTGTTCCCGGCCATGTGGTGCGCCCGGTAGTAGAGCACCCCGACCACCGGCCCGCCGGTGTTCGCCGCCGTGCGGGGCAGCGGCCCCCAGTCCGGCGAGACCACCGGCGCCGCGAAGCCGTGCCCGGTCAGCAGCACGGTGTCGGAGAGGAAGTCGTGCAGCGCGGACAGGTTCGCCGACCCGCCGTACGCCAGGTACTGATGCGCGTCGGCGGCCACGCCGGCCGGCACACTGGAGAGCTTCATCAGGTCGGCATCCGGCGCCTGCTCGCCGCCGAGCACCACGACCGGCACCTGGCCGGCCAGCAGCGCGTCGAGCCCCTCTTCCCAGGCGCGGCGCCCGCCGAGGATGCGGACCACCACCAGGTCGACCCCGTCGAGCAGGGCGGGCAGGTCGGCGACGGCCGTGCGGGCCGGGTTGGCCAGGCGCCAGGCGCGACCACCGGCGCGGGCGCTGAGCAGGTCGGTGTCGGAGGTCGACAGAAGCAGGAACACGCGCACTCCCCACCAGGGTCCGCGCCCTGGATAGCCGGAAAAGCGGCGACCGGAGTTCCTGGCTCCCGGGTCAACCCCGGTGACAGTGGCGGGACCGCGCCGGACTCGCACCGGCTTCCTCCGCGGCGTCGCCGCACATGGCCTTTTCGGCCTTCCGGCACAGGATAGCCGGGGTAACGGGTGTGACGATCCCGACCCGAGGATGCGGAGCGACCGGTCCGCCTCCGTAGTATCCGGGCCGTGCCCCACCCGATTCGGCAGTCCGAGACCGACGCGTGCCCCGGCGCGCTGCGGTTGCACGCGGCGGCCGACGGACCGCTGGCCCGGGTCCGCCTGCCCGGCGGCATGCTCACCGGCGCCCAGCTGGCCGAGCTGATCGCGATCGCCACGGAGTGGGGCGACGGCGGCCTGGAGCTGACCTCCCGCGCGAACCTCCAGCTACGCGCCCTGACCAGGGCAAACCCCGCGTTCCTCGCGGCCCGCTTGCACGCCGCCGGCTTACTGCCGTCACAAACCCACGAGGTCGTACGCAACATCGCCGCCCCGCCGCTGGCGCCCGAACCCCTCCGAACCCTGGTGCGTTCGCTGGACGAGGCTCTCTGCGCCGACCCGGCCCTGGCCGTCCTCCCGGGCCGCTTCCTGTTCGCCCTGGGCCGAGTGCCGCTCACCGCCGACCTGGCCGCCGTCCCCGCGTCCGACGGGTTCGCGGTCCTCTTGACCGGCCATGACGAAGGCCTGCGCGTGCCGGCCGACCGGGTCGTCGAGGCCCTTCTGACGGGAGCCCACGCCTTCCTCGCCGAACGGGACGGGGCGTGGCGGCTGGCCGAGATCCCCGACGGCCCTTCCCGTATCGCCGCCCGCATCAGCGCGAGTTTGAGCATGACCCCGTCGTCGGGCAGATCCGAAATATCCGATGGTGCGGCCGACTCACTCGTCGGGGTCATCGAGCAGGAAGACGGGCGCATGGCCGTGGGGGCGATCGTGCCTTTGGGGCGGCTCACCGGCGTACAGGCAAAGGTTTTGCTGGATGCACCGAGGCTGGTGCTGACGACGGCGCGCGGGGTCGTGGTGCCCGATCTGGCGCCGGAGGCGGCGGCGGGGTGGCTCGCCGCTCTGAGCGAGGCGGGCCTGCCGGTCGAGGCGGATTCGCGCTGGTCGGGGGTGACTGCCTGCGCTGGGCGGCCCGGGTGTGCCAAGTCGCTCGCTGACGTGCGGGCGGACGCGCTCGAAGCCACCCGGCACAGCGATGGGCTGCCGGTGCACTGGGTCGGGTGTGGGCGGGGGTGTGGCTCGCCGTCCGGGGCGCATGTGCGGGTCGAGGCGACTCCCGAGGGCTACCTCGTCGACGGCGTGGGCGTGGGCGGGGATCTTGGCGATGCCGTTTCGGCGGCTAGGAGGGGCTGATGGACTACGAGCGCGACGGGGCGGAGATCTATCGGCGGTCGTTCGCGACCATTCGGGCCGAGGCGGATCTCTCCGGGCTGCCGGACGATCTGTCGCGGGTGGTGGTTCGGATGATCCACGCTTGCGGAATGGTGGATTTGGCGCAGGATGTCGGGTTCAGCCCGTCGGTGGCGACCGTGGCGCGCAAGGCCCTGCTCGACGGCGCGCCGATCCTCTGCGACGCCGAGATGGTCGCGTCGGGGGTCACGCGCAAGCGGCTGCCGGCGAACAACGAGGTGATCTGCACGCTGCGCGACCCGGGCGTGCCCGCGCTGGCCGAGAAGCTGGCGACCACCCGCAGCGCCGCCGCCCTCGACCTGTGGCTCGACCGGCTGGACGGCGCCGTGGTGGCGATCGGGAACGCGCCGACCGCGCTCTTCCGGCTGCTGGAACTGGTGGCGGCGGGAGCGCCCCGGCCGGCCGCCGTGCTCGGCATCCCGGTCGGCTTCATCGGGGCGGCCGAGTCCAAGGAGGCGCTCGCGGCCTCCGACCTGGACCACCTGATCGTGCGGGGGCGGCGGGGCGGCAGCGCCATCACGGCCGCCGCGGTGAACGCCCTCGCCTCGGAAGCGGAGTGACACGCGTGGCTGGACGGCTCTTCGGTGTTGGCGTGGGTCCGGGCGATCCGGAACTGGTGACGGTCAAGGCTGCCCGGCTCATCGGGGATGCCGACGTGGTCGTCTACCACTCGGCGCGGCACGGGCGGAGCAACGCGCGGGCGATCGCCGAGGCCTACCTGCGGCCGGGGCAGATCGAGGAGGCGCTGATCTATCCGGTCACCACCGAGACCACCGACCACCCCGGCGGCTACCAGGGCGCGATCGACGAGTTCTACGCCGAGTCCGCCGCCCGGCTCGCCGCGCACCTCGACGCCGGCCGGGACGTGGTCGTGCTGGCCGAGGGCGACCCGTTCTTCTACGGGTCGTACATGCACATGCACAAGCGCCTCGCCGACCGCTACGAGACCACGGTCGTCCCGGGCGTCACCTCGGTGAGCGCCGCCTCGGCCGCGCTCGGCCGGCCGCTCATGGAGCGCGACGAGGTGCTGACCATCCTGCCCGGCACCCTGCCCGCGGCCGACCTGACCGCGCACCTGACCGGCACCGAGTCCGCCGCGATCATGAAGCTGGGCCGGACGTTCCCGCACGTCCGGGAGGCGCTGGAGCGGTCCGGCCGGCTCGGCGACGCCTGGTACGTCGAGCGCGCCACCATGGCCGGCGAGCGCACCGCCCCGCTCGCCGACGTCGACCCGGAGACCGTCCCGTACTTCTCGCTCGCGCTGCTCCCGAGCCCGGCGGCGGCCGCCTTCGGCGCGGAGCCCCGGCCCGCGGCCGCCGGCGCGGTCAGCGTGGTCGGGCTCGGCCCGGGCGACCCGCGCTGGCTCACCCCGGAGGCGCGCGCCGCGATCGCCGAGGCGGACGACCTGGTCGGCTACGGCCCCTACCTGGACCGGGTCGCGGCCCGGCCGGGCCAACGCCGGCACCCCTCGGACAACCGGGTGGAGGCCGAGCGCGCCGCGTTCGCCCTGGACCTGGCCAAGCGCGGCCGGCGGGTCGCGGTGATCTCGGCCGGCGACCCGGGCGTGTTCGCGATGGCCGCCGCCGTGCTGGCGGTCGCCGAGGACCCGGCCTGGAAGGACGTACCGGTACGGATCGTCCCGGGGCTCACCGCCGCGCAGGCGGTCGCCGCCCGGGCCGGCGCGCCGCTCGGTCACGACTTCTGCGTGCTCTCCCTCTCCGACCGGCTCAAGCCGTGGTCGGTGATCGAGGGGCGGCTCGCCGCGGCGGCCGCGGCCGACCTGGTCATCGCGATCTACAACCCGGCGTCGAAGTCGCGGACCGAGCAACTGGTCCGCGCCCGCGCGCTGCTGCTCGAGCACCGCGACCCGGGGACGGTCGTGGTGATCGGCCGGGACGTCGGCGGGCCCACCGAGTCGATGCGGGTCACCACCCTCGCCGAGCTCGACCCGGCCACCGTCGACATGCGCTGCCTGCTGCTGATCGGCTCGACCCAGACCCGCGCGGTGGTCGCCGGCGACGGCACCACCCGGGTCTTCACGCCGCGAACCTACCCGCAACCGTAGGCCGCCGACCGGCTCGCCACCGAGAGCCGTCCACAACGGGTCCCGCCGGGCCGGACTCCCCGGTCCGGCCGGCCGGGCCGGAATCGATGCTACCGGGCCGCAACTTTTCGGCGGGCCCGGAAATGACCGTCCGCTGAGACTGCCGGCGCAGCTCAAATCACCTTTTTCATCGACCGTCCCGTGTGGTCTGCGGGGCGGGCAACCGTCGTGCCACCGAACGGCACCGTCGATGCAATCAGCAATCTCCAACACCCCAGATGTCACCCGCCGATGAGAGGGCCGCTCCCGAACTGATACTTGACGAAAGGCACGACCCCCCGTGAAGCTTTCCCGCCGCCGCGCCGCACTCCTCGCCTCGACGGTCATGGTCGGCCTCGTCCTCCCGGCGACCCCCGCGGCCGCGACCACGAAGACGGTCACCGCCACGAAGACGGCGACGAAGACCGCGACCAAGACCGCGACGAAGACCACCACGAAGACGGCCGTGAAGAGCACCGCGGCCCCGACCCTGGCCAACCGCCTGGCCGCGGTCAGGACGGCCAAGGCGATCAACTACTACCCGTCGGCGGCCGCCTGGTCGAAGATGTGGAGCAGCTTCGACGCCACCAAGGTCGACGCAGACTTCGCGAAGGCGCAGGCGCTCGGCGCCACCACCGTCCGGGCGATCATCTTCCCGACGACCTTCGGCTACCCGACGCCGAGCGCGACCTACGCCGCCAAGCTCGCCACCTTCGTGAACCTGGCCGACGCGCACGGGATGACCGTCAAGTTCACCCTCTTCGACTGGTGGTCCGGCTACTCGGACGTGGCCGGCAGCACCGCCTGGGCGACCGCGCTCCTCAAGCCGTACAAGGACGACCCGCGGCTGATCTCGGTCGAGTTGCAGAACGAGTTCGACCCGACCGACACCGCCGCCGTCGCCTGGGCGAAGAAGATCGTCCCGGCCATGCGGGCCGCCTTCCCGACGATGCCGCTGACCTTCTCGGTCGACGGCGAGGCCGGCGCGACCGGGATGGCGCAGATCAAGGCGGCGCTCGCCGCGACGCCGATCGACTACTACGACTTCCACTTCTACACCAACTCCGAGCGGGCCCTCGCGACCATCCGCCAGGCGCAGGCCGCGGTCGCCCCGGCCCCGGTCGTGATCGGCGAGACCGGCCTGAACACGCTGCAGAACACCGAGGGCGACCAGGCCGCGTTCCTGGCCCGGGTCTTCGAGGCCGCCAAGCTGGCCGGCGTCCAGTCGGTCTCCCCGTGGACGCTGACCGACTTCACCACCGGCGCCATCCCGGACTCGGCCGTGGCGAAGCTCCCGGCCCAGTACAACTACGGCCTGTACCGCACGAACGGCGTCGCGAAGGCGGCCGCCGCCGTGGTCAAGGCGGAATTCACCGGTACGGCGCTGCCGGCCTCGGTGACCGACAACGGCTTCGAGAACGCGGTCGGGCTCACGCCATGGCGCCCGTTCATGCCGGAGTTGGGGGCGGCCGTGAAGACCACCTCGGCCGCGCACTCCGGGAAGTGGTCGGTCAGCCTCTCCAACACCGGCAAGACCTCGGCTGGTACGCCGTCGTACCGGGTCGCCCCGATCGAGCCGGTGTACTCCGGGCAGAAGTGGCACGGCGAGGTGTGGGCGAAGGGGGACGCGGCTACCGGGACCACCCAGATCGCGGTGAGCTGGTTCGACATCAACGACAAGTGGCTCGGGGGGACGAACTCGAAGTCGCTCCCGGCCGGTACGACGAGCTGGATCAAGCTCACGGTGGATGGGGTGGCGCCGGCGGGGTCGGCCAGCATGCAGATCCATCTGAAGTCGGGCGCCAATACCGGCACAGTCTGGTTCGATGACGTGGTGATCATCGGGTCTTGATCGGGCGACGCCGCCGCCTCCTCCGATCGGGGGCGGCGGCGTTTCGCGTGGGGCTCTGGGTTTTCGGGGATAGACCGCGGGATCAGTGGGCGCCCCGCGAACCGCCCCCGCCCGGTTGGGTGGGGCCCAGTGAAGCAGCGGGGTCTGACAGTTTTTCGCGCTTGTCCACAGCTGGCGACGCGGCCTGCGAAGGGACCGCCGGCGGGTGGATGCCGATCTGGGTGAGCAGGTCGTCGTAGGCGAGGACGGTTCGCTCCCAGGAGGATGGGTCGTGGTGGCGGCGGCCGATCAGCGGGGTCGCCTGGCGGATCGCCTGGGCCAGGGCGGCCGGGTCGGCGGGTGGGGCGAAACGTACCCCGGGGTAGTCGCCGGCCGCCTCGATCAGGCCGCCCACCGCGGTGACCACCACGGGTAGGCCGTGGCTCATCGCGACGTGCAGGGGGCCGCTTGCCGAGCTGCGCCGGTACGGCAGCACGACCAGGTCGGCGGCGGCGAAGAAGTCGTTCACCTCGGCGTCGGTCACGTAGCGGTTGACGAACGTGATGCGGTCGCGGGCCGGCGCGGCGGCGATCAGCTCGGCCGGGAGTGTCCAGCCCTCCCAGGTCTCGCCGACCACGGTCAGGCGCCAGTCCTCGGGGAGTTGCCCGAACGCCTCGATCAGGTCCTCGAGGCCCTTGTAGGGGCGGATCGTTCCGAAGAACAGGACCTCGCGGGAGTCGGCCCGGGCGGTCGGCGCGGAGGCGTCCTGGTGATGGTCGTACGGGCCGTGCCGGGCCACGACCTGCGGGACGGTGCCCAGCCCGTACGCAAGCTGCAGTTGCTCTTGATCGAAGCGCGAGTGGACCACGATGCCGGACGCGGCGCCCAGCAGAGGTTTGATGCAGGCGCGCACATAGCGGGCGGCCCACCGCAGCCTGGCCTCGCCGGTGTCCTGCACCTCGTGGAACTCGATCACGACCGGGACACCGGCGATCCGCGCGGCGGCGCAGAGGATCAGGTACGAGTGCAGCACCGCGCCGGTCCACCACTGCAGCACCAGCACGTCCGGGCGGAAGCGGCGCAGGAAGCGGACCGCCCGGGTCAGGCTCGGCAGGCCCCACCAGTCGATGCCGTCGAAGACCTCGACCCCGTCGGCGTAGCGAAGGTTGTTGAGCGGGCGGCCGACCCGCTCCCGCCCGGGGTAGAGGCGGGTCGGCAGCAGCTGCCGCATGAGGATCACGCCGACGTCGTATCGGCTGGTCAGCGCGTTGGCGAGCCGGCAGGTGTAGTAGCTGATCCCGGAGGTGAACCGCCAGCCGGAGCCGACGACCAGGACGCGTTTGCGGTCAGCGGCAGGCACGGTAGATCTCCTCCATCTGCGGGACCACGCGAGCCGCGGTGTAGTCGAGCCCGCGCCGATACCCGGCCGCGCGTAGGCGGTCGGCCAGCCCTGGTTCGGTGAGCAGGCGTTCGAGGGCGGCGTGCAGGGCGGCGGCGTCGCCCGGCGGCACCAGCAGGCCGCTCTCGCCGTCGCTGATCATGTCGGCCAGGCCGCCGGTGCGCGAGGCGATCAGCGGCGTGCGGGCGAGCAGCGCCTCGACCGCCACCTGGCCCATCGCCTCCATGATGGACGGCACCACGCCGGCCGCCGCGCCGTGCCAGGCGGCCATCACCTCGGGGTGCGGCACGTCGTGCCGCACGTGCACGCCGGGCGGGATCGGCGGGGTGTCGGGCCGGGGCGTGCCGATGCAGACCAGGTCCGGCGGCGGCTCGCTGCCACGCCAGCTTTCCAGGAGCTTGCGGTACGCGGTGAACAGCACGTCCACTCCCTTGTGCGGGCCGAGCGCGCCGACGAACAGCAGGTACGGCCGGTCCGGCAGCCACCCCGGCCGGGGCGTGTCCCGGGCCAGGTCGTCCAGCCCGTCCGGCACGAGGCTGGACACCACCCGGACCGGCAGGCCGGCCGGCAACCGCGCGGCGTCGAGCGCCCGGGCCACCGACGGCGAGATCGCGGTGAGCGCGTCGATCCCCCGGTGCCGGTGCGCGCGCAGCGCCGCGGCCAGGGCGAGCGAGCGCGGGCGGCCGTACTGCCCGGTCGCGCAGGGCAGGCAGCGGCTCAGCCGGGGGCCGGTCGGGCAGTGCCGCCCGTCCGAGGAGAAGGTCTTCTTGACGCACATCAGGCCGAAGTCGTGCGCGGTGTGCACGTGCGGCACCCCGTCCCGGCCGTGCCGCAGCGGCAGGTACGAGTACATCAGCCAGTCGTGACTGTGCACCACGTCGTACCGGCCGGCGCGCAGCTCGGTCCGGATGTCCACGGTGGTCAGCGGGTCGGCCGCGGTGGGGTGGAAGGGCTTGGCCGGGTCCTGGTTCATCCGGGGCAGCAGGGTGTTGGCGATGCTGCGAACCCGGACCACGCGCACCCCGTTGCGGGTCTCCGCGCCCGGCGCCCGCGGGGTGGCCAGGGTGAGCACGGTGACCTCGTGCCCGCGGCGCACCAGCTCCTCGCTGCTGGTGGCGACGCTGCGTTCCAGCCCGCCGATGACGGGCGCGTAGAGATTGGCCAGCTGCAGAATCCTCACGGGGCTCTCCAAGATCGCGTACGGGGGCGGGAGTGCGGGGCGGGGCGGCGGGTCCGGGTGCGGAACTGCGCGGCCGGCCGGCCCCGGACGGCCGGGTGCAGCAGCGGCCGCGCGGCCTTCGGCTGGCGGGGAAGCGGGGCCGGCCGGGCCGGGACCCGGCCCGGGCGCAGCCGGCGGACCAGCGCGTGGCCGGCCACCGCCAGCGCGCCCACGCCCTGGCCGGCCAGCCAGGCGTACCCGGCGGCCTCGATGCCCAGGGACGGCAGCCACAGCCAGGTCAGGGTCAGGCAGCCGGCCGCCATCAGCAGGTTCAGCCGCAGGCAGCGGCGCAGCGCGCCCTGCGACCGCCAGTGCGCGACGGCCAGGTTGGTGATCGCGTCCGGGACGGCGGCCAGCACCAGGGTCTTCAGCAGCACCGCCCCGCCGGCCGCGTAGGCCGGGCTGAACAGGGCGAGGATCCAGCCGCCGGCCAGGAACAGGCCGGTGGCCGGGGCGCCGATCACGGCGAGCACCACCAGCGCGGCCCGCGGCAGCGACGCCGACTTGCCCGAGGTGCGCTCGGCGTAGAACGCGGAGGCGACCGCGGGCGAGACCATGAACAGCACCGAGGCGGTCATCCAGGCCATGTAGAAGTGCGCGTTCGCGGCCGCCCCGAGCCGGGCGGTGACCAGCACCGGCAACAGGGCGCTCGGGCCGGCCTGGGCCAGGTTGACCAGGTGGTGGCCGGTGAGCGAGCCGCGCACGTACGGCAGCTCGGCGCCGAGTCCGGCCCCGGCCAGCCGGCAGCCCGGGCGCAGCCGGGGCAGGCTGCGCCGCAGCGTGTACCCGGTGACCACGAGCGAGGGCAGCGTCCAGGCCAGCACCACCGCCCCCGCCGAGCCCAGGCCGGCCGTGGTCAGCCCGGCCAGCGTCAGCACCTTGCCGCCGGCCAGAGTCAGGTTGCGCCAGAGCATGCCCTGGCTGGCCCGGTGCGCGACGAAGACGTAGTCGAGCAGCATCGACGCGGTCAGCGCGACCGCGGTGGCGACCAGCGCGAGCGCGCCGGCCGGACGGCCGAGGAAGTCGAAGTTGGCGGCCGCCCGGGGCAGCACCAGCACCGCCGCGAGCGCGGCCGCCGCGGTGGCCGCGCAGCCGAGCAGCAGCCCGGCGCTGACGATCCGGGACCAGTCGCGGGCCGGCGCGCCGGGCAGCCGCTGGATGAACATGTGGCCGAGGCCGAGGTTGGCGACCATGCTGACCACGGTGGCCGCGGAGATCAGCGCGGTCGCGGTGCCGATCGCCGGGCGGGGCAGCTCGCGGGCCGCGACCATCCAGTAGAGATAGCCGAGCCCGCTGGTGCCGACCGTGCTCGCCATGATCAGGACGCTGTTGCGGGCCAGCGAGTCGCGGCCGACCCGGGCTAGCACGGCGCCGGCCCGCGGCCGTAGAAGACGGTGCTCGCGGCGCCCAGGCTGATCTCGATGCGGTGCAGGCAGCCGTTCGGTGGCGTCGGCACATGCACGTGGATCGAGCCGGCGGTGTCGGCGGCGATCGGGACCGGGTGCGGCGGCGCGATCCGGAGGGTGTCGACGATGACCGACAGCGGCGCGACGATGGCCGGCTCGCCGGCGCTGCTGACCCGGATCGGCACGTCCAGGCCGCCGCGCGGGATGGCGACCGGGCCGGCGATGCCGGCCGCCCAGCCGTCCAGGGCCACGCTGGTGTAGCCCGGCTGTGGTGGGTGCGGCAGCCGGGCGTACGCCCACACCGCGGTGCCCCCGACGACCAGCGCGACCAGTACGGGAAGGGCGATCGCGCCGAACGTCCACGGCAACCGCGGGTCGGCCTCGCGCCCGCCGGCCCGCTCCCGCAGCAGCACCGCCCCGCCGAGCAGCAGCGTCAGCGCGGCGAGCCCGGCGGCGAGCGAGTGCGCCCGGATCGGCACCCTGGCGAGGTAGAGCGCGAGCGCGATCAGCGGGAGGCTGATCAGCCCGCAGACCAGGCCGAGCCCGATCCGGCCGGCCGGCGGTTCCAGGCTCAGGGCCGGTGCCCGCAGCCACAACTCGCCGACGGCGAGCACGGCGGCGAGCAGCGCGAGCACGGCGACGGGCGGGGGCACCCGGGGCGGGCCGACGGCGAGCAGGGCGGACGCGGCGAGGGCGGCGGCGAGCAGCCGGATCGTGGTCACTGCGGGCCGCCCAGGGTGGAGAAGTCGAAGCGATAGATCGCGATGTCCCCGCTGTCGTAGATCTTGATGGTCCACGGCGTGTGGTCGAACTTGGTGAGCTGGCCGAGCGTGAACGCGGGCCGGCCGTCGTGCGGGATCGGCTCGTTGGTCTCGAAGTAGATGCCGATCTCGGGCGCCTGCTCGGCCATCCGCCGGTCCACGATCAGGTAGCCGAAGTCCCACTCGCTGAGCTGGTGCAGCAGCGGCGGCGGGACCGGGCGCCCAGGCTGGGTCAGGTACAGGTCGTAGGTGGGGAAGGTGACCGAGCCGGTGACCGGGAACTGGTCGCCGTACGAGCCGAAGACCAGCCCGGAGTAGCGGTCGGCGACGATCCGCAGGTCGCGGCCCTGGGTGGCGCGCAGCCAGTCCGCGGCGGCCCGCACCTCGGGAGTGATCGAGCGGGTGTCCGAGCCGTAGGTGGCCGGGCCGGGGAACCGGTAGGACGGGTTCATCCCGGCCGCCGTGTTGCCGACCAGCAGCACCGTGAACAGCGCGGCCAGCGCCGGGCCGGCCGCGCGGGCCTTCCGGTCGAGCAGGGCCACCGCGGTCGGCGCCACCAGCAGGGCCAGGCCGAGGTAGCTGAACGCCCAGGTCCGGCGGGCGCCCTCGGCCCCGGACGGGGTGAGGATCAGCAGCGCGGCCGGGAAGTAGCAGAGGCCGATCAGCAGCGCGGCGACGGCGCCGCCGCGGTCGACCGGGTCGGGGTCGCGGTGCCGGCGCAGCCGCCAGGCCGCCGCGGCGGTCGCGGCGAGGGCGAGCACCGGCGCGGCGAACGCGGCCTTCTGCTCGTACCAGGGCGCGACCGACTGCTTGAAGAGCGTGCGCCCGCCGGAGCCGCTGTCGTTGAGAATCCCGGCGATCTGGTTCAACGCCTTGCCGAGGTACGGGTCGAGGTAGCCGGCCGTCTTCGGCGCCACCCAGCACAGCCAGCCGGCGACCAGACCGGCCACGGCCAGGGTGAGCAGCCAGGCGGTCCAGGCGGCCGGCCGGCAGCCGCGCCGGCCGGTCAGCGCGGCCGCGAAGATCAGCATGATGGCGACCAGGCCGAGCGCGGTCAGGTGATGGGTGACCACGGTCGCGGCGGCCAGCAGCAGCGTGCCGGCGATCCAACCGGTCCGTTGCGGACCGCGGATCGCCCGGTGCAGCGCGACCAGCGTCCAGATCATCAGCGGGATGGCCAGCGACTCGTACCCGAACTGGGTGTCGAAGAACAGGAAAGAGCTGTTCAGGCCGTACGCCAGGGCCGCCACCGCCGCCGTGCGGCCGTCCCGCCAGAGCTGCTCGGCGAGCGCCGCCACGCCGAGCACGACCAGGACGTGCGCGGCGATCAGCACGGCCAGCGCGGCGTGCCAGACCGAGACGCCGGTGAGCGCCGCGAGGGCGGCGACCGTGGCGTGCAGGCCGGGGAAGTCGCCGACCACCCGGACGATCGGGTTGGCCTCGAAGAGCCGGCCGTCGAGGAGGATCTCGTGGCTCTGCCGCCAGTGCGCGTACTCGTCGTGGTAGAGCGGGCCGGCGGGATTGCGCAGGAGCTTGGGGAGATAGGTGAAGCAGCCGTACGCGACCAGGACCGCCGTACGCGGCGCGGGGCCGGGCTGTCTGCGGACGGCCCAGTAGGCGGCCGGCAGCGTGAAGACCAGCATGCCGAGCCAGAACAGGGCGAACGCGCCGGGGCGCTGCCACTCGGCGGCGCGGTCGGCGGCGACCAGGGCGGTCGCGCCGGCCGCGCCGGTGAGGGTGAGGGTGACCGTGGGGGCTGTCCACGTCATCGGTCGGCGGCTCCCTGGGTGAGATTCGTCCGGGGCGCGACGCTCGCGTACACCTCCCGGGTGGACAGCACCACATCGCTCCAGGTGGGCAGCGCGTTGCTGCCGTGGGCGACCCGCCGGGTCGCGGCGGCCACCCGCAGCGCGTCCGCCAGCGCCACCTCGTCGTCGGGGTTGACCAGCCACAGCGGCACCCCGTCGCCGGCCATCACGGCCAGCTCGCGGTGCGCCGGGATGAACGACGCCACGGCCGGGATGCCGGCGGTCAGCGCGTCGGCCACCGCCATCCCGAACGCCTCGTGCCCGGAGGCGGAGACGGCCGCCGCGGCGACCGCCATCCGGGTCGCGAACGCGTCCTCGGCGAGCCGGCCGTGGAACACCACCCGCCGCCCGGCCAGGCCGAGCCGGGCGGCCAGCTGCTCCAGCTCCTCCCGGGCCGGGCCGGCGCCGACCACGTCGAGCCGGTGGTCGGCGGGCAGGTGGACCATGGCCCGGATGACCCGGTCGACCCGCTTGTACCGCTCGAGCCGGCCGACGCAGAGGATGCTGCGTCCCGGCTCGGCGACCGGCTCGACCACCCGGATCGGGTCGGTCCCGTTCGGAATGACGATCGTGCGCTCGGCGGCCTCCGGGAAGTGCCGGACCAGCAGCTCACGCTCCGCTCGGGTGACGCAGATGAGCCGGCTGGCACGGGCGACGATCCGGCGGCCCACCGGGCGGTAGATCGGGTGCAGGGCCGAGCGCAGCAGGCTGTGCCCGGTGCCGTGGTAGTGCGGCGTGAACACCAGCGGGGTTTCGTTGGTGAGCGCGGCCGGCAACGCCGCGAGCGCGTGGTAGCTGTGGGCGTGCAGCAGGTCGTACCGGCCGGCGTGGGCGCGCAGCCAGGGCCAGAGCGCGGCGGAGAAGCGGTAGTTCGAGGCCGAGACGGTGAGCGGGAAACGCCGGACCAGCACCCCGTCCACCGTCTCCTCGGCCGCGGTGGCGTGCTGGGTGAGCACCTCGACCCGGTCGCCGGCCGCGACCAGGGCCGCGCACAGCCGCCGGCAGTGGGTCTCCACCCCGCCGACGTCCGGGTGGTACGCGCTGGTGACGACCCCGATCCTCACCGGGTGCGCTCCGCCACGCGCCGGCGCGCCCGGTTGCGGCGCGGCCATTCCCGGGCGATGGTCCGCAGCACGCGTACGCCGTCGGTCATCGCGTTCAGGTTGCTCTCGCCATGGATCCGGGCCTGCTCGAAGCTCGCCACCTCGACGATCCGCAGCCCGGCCCGGGCCGCCCGCAGGTTGAGCAGGGTCTCGATCTCGAAGCCGTCGCCCCACAGCCGCCCGTCGCCGCGGGGCGGCACCGGCGTGGTGCTGTCCAGCCCGAACACGTCGAGGTGCCGGGCCCAGAAGGCGTTGTAGCCGTAGCAGAGGTCGCTGTACCGGGTGCGGAAGAGCGCGTTGACCAGCAGGCTGAGGCACTTGTTGCCGGCCCGGCGCAGGCGGGTGATGTCGGCGCTGCCGCCGGACCCGCGGAACCGGGAGCCCTTGGCGAAGTCGGCGCCGCCGCGCAGCGCCGCGATGAAGCTGGGGATCTCCTTCGGGTCGGTCGACCCGTCGGCGTCGATCATCACCAGGATGTCGCCGGTGGCCGCGGCGAACCCGCAGGCCAGCGCGTTGCCCTTGCCCCGGCGGTTCTGCGTGACCACGCGGATGCCGGGCATCAGGCGGCGGGCCACGCCGACCGTGTCGTCGGTCGAGCCGCCGTCGACCAGGATCACCTCGTCGACCTCGGGGAGCCGGGCCAGCACGTACGGTAGGTTCCGCGCCTCGTTGAGGGCGGGGACGATGACGCTCACCAGGGGTTCGCCCGATGGGACGACCACCGGCGGCAATTCGGTCTCCGGGCCGGCCGACCGGTTCTCCGTTCCGGCAGATCGGCTCACGTAGGGGACCGTGGACATGAATGTTCTCCAAGGCTCGGTGGTGCTGCGGGCGGAAGCGCGGCCGGGCCGCCGAGATGCGGCGCCGGCCGCGAACAGGGCGGTCAGGCGCCGGGCGTCTGGACCATCCAGGAGTAGATGTCCTGCTTCGAGTAGAGATTGCCGGTCCCGGCGGTGAAGCCCACCCAGGCCGAGCTCGCGCCGACCCCGGCGGCCAGGTCGACCTTGGTCTCGAGGGCCAGTTCCTCCTCGGCGCCGGCCCGCAGCGACTGGACGTAGACCCGCAGGTCGTGGGTCGGCGCGTCGTAGGTCACCCGGGCCCAGAACGGCCGTCCGTACAGCGGGATCGACGGCTCGCCGACGGCCGCGTGCACGTCCGGGTTGCCGTGCAGCACGACGGCCAGGTGGTTGCTGCTCGGGTCGGTGGAGTTCTGGAAGGTGTCGAACTCGACCGCCACGCTGTCCCGGATGCCGCGGTAGCCGATGCCGCCGCCCCAGCCGCCGAGGGCCCGCGGCCCGTCGTTCTGCACCAGGAAAGCGATGCCGTCGGCGCCGGGCGTGGTGTGGTGCAGGTAGACCTTGAACTGCGACTCGAACGACCCGGTCAGGTTCAGCTTGGGCTTGGCCCAGGCCGAGCCGGCCTGCCGGAACCCGCCCGCCGTCAGCCGCAGGATGCGCTGGTGGACGCGGCCGGAAGAGGTGATGATGTCGGCGGAGCCGTTGCGGTCGAGCATCGTCGAGGCCCCGGCGAAGGTCGGGAAGTAGACCAGATTGTCGGTACCCGCCGCGTACGTTCTGGTCGGCGCGACGCCCGCGGTTATCGCGCAGGCGAGGGCAGCGACCAGGCCGCCGCGCGCCAGACGCGAGGAACGTGAAGAGAACACGGTTCTGCGCTCCATTTCGGATGATTTGCCCCACTTGGACGTGCCTCAAGGTAGGACAGCGCGCTGAGCCGCGTTAGCGAGTCGCGTTTATTTACCTCAAATTGGACTTCAGGGCGGAGATCGCCGGATCTTCCGCGCCGTACGATCTCCGCGTGTTCCGCTATCTCGACGCGCGCACGCCGCTGGCCTTCGCCCATCGCGGCGGCGCCGCCACCGGCGACGAGAACACCGCCGAGGCCTTCGAACGAGCGGTCAAACTCGGCTTCCGGTACGTGGAGACGGACGTGCACGCCACCGCCGACGGCGTGCCGGTGGTCTTCCACGACGACACGCTGACCCGGCTGACCGGGCGGCCCGGCCGGATCGCCGACCTGCGCTGGGCCGACCTCGCCACGGTCCGGGTCGGCGGCGCGGCCGCGATCCCCCGGCTCGACGAGACCCTGGCCGCCTGGCCCGAGATCCGCTTCAACATCGACGTCAAGGCGGACAACGGCGCGGCCCCGGCCGTCGAGACGATCCGCCGGGCCGGCGCGGCCGACCGGGTGCTGCTCGCCTCGTTCAGCGACGGCCGGCTGGCCCGGCTGCGTACGCTGGCCGGCCCCGACGTCGCCACCTCGCTCGGCATGCGCTGGGTGACGCTGCTCCGGCTGTCCTCGCTGGCCCGCGTGCCGCTGCGGCTGCCGCCCTCGGTGGTGGCCGCCCAGGTCCCGGTGAGCCACGCCGGGGTCACCGTGGTCGACCGCCGGTTCGTCGCGCACTGCCACCGGCTCGGCCTGCAGGTGCACGTCTGGACGATCGACGACCCGGCCGAGATGGGGCGCCTGCTCGACCTGGGCGTGGACGGCCTGATGACCGACGACCTGCCCGCCCTGCGCGCCGTTTACGAATCGCGCGGCGACTGGCCCTGAAATGACGCGCGAATCGCACTCATAGCCGATTCTCAGGTCCTCCCGCGCGATGATGGTCTACCGTTTGTCGCGGCGACGACGCGTGCCGGTCCCCCCACGGGCAGTAGATAGATCGTCATGCAAGTACGCAGGTCAGCAAATTTTCTTGCGATCTTGTTGAACCCCGGGCATCGGCCGTTCGGAGGATGCTCGGGGTTCGCGGCGACCCGCATATCTTTTCTTTAAGTTCGGGACAAGAATTCATCAAATTCATAGACTGGATTGCTATTTCGCGGAGCGACTCTTACCGTTCGAGGGCCGGTTGTGGGGGCCGGAAAGACTTCGAAGAAGAGGTATCGCTCATGCGTAGGTCGGCTTATCGCCGCGCTGCCGCACCATCCGGCGGCCACCGGCGGCTCCTCGCGGTCGGTGCGGTCATCGCCGCCCTGGGCGCGGTCGTCGCGTTCACCACGATCTCCAACGCCGCCACCAACGACAAGCGCCCGGGCAGTGACGCCGGCAAGGTGGTCAACGGCCAGGTGATCCTCACCGACAACTGCGTGGACAGCAACCTCCCGGCCCACGACGGCTTCCAGAAGGGCGACCGCTGCGTCAGCACCGAGTTCGGCGAGGTCGGCGCGGCGGCGAACAACCCGTCGCTGCTGATCACCTCGGCGCCGAAGTCGGTGACCGTGAACACGCCGTTCACCCTCAAGGTCAGCACCCGCAACCTGATCCGCGACCGCTTCCTCGGGGCCGGCGCGGGCGGCTACTACGTGGAGAGCTCGGTCCTGCAGAACGGCATCCAGCGCGGCCACTTCCACACCGCCTGCCGGATGCTGCCGAGCACCAAGGAAGCCCCCGACCCCTCGCCGGTGCCGGCGTTCTTCGCGGCCACCGAGGACAAGAAGGGCGGCACGGCTCCGGACGTGGTCACCATCGAGGTGCCGGGCATGCCCACGACGGGTACCGCTCAGTGCGCCTCCTGGGCCGGTGACGGCTCGCACCGGGTGCCGATGATGGAGCGCGCCCAGGAGACCCCGGCCATCGACGCGGTGCGGATCACCGTGCGGGCGGGCGGCAACAACGGCGGCGGCGACACCGGCGGTGGCGGCAACAACACCGGTGGCGGCAACAACACCGGTGGCGGCAACACCGGTGGTGGCAACACCGGTGGTGGCAACAACAACGGTGGTGGCAACAACACCGGTGGTGGCAACAACGGCGGCGGCGGGACCAACAACGGCGGCGGGGCGACCACTCCGCCCACCACGGCCCCGACCACCGCTCCGGCGACGACGCCCCCGACGACCAAGCCGACCAAGGGCACGACGAGCGGCTCCAACCAGCCGACCACGAAGGACGACTTCACCCCGAAGGCGACCCCGACCACCACCAAGCCCACGACGTCCCAGCTCGCGCCGCCGCGGAAGACCACCACGACCGCACCGGAGAAGACCGAGAAGCCTTCTTCCACCGGTACGAAGGAATCCGACACGACCTCGACCGACACCACGCAGAGTGATGACCAGCCGGCCGCGGAGCCGAAGCCGAGCAAGAGCACCGAGGCCGCCGGCGGCGACTACACCTACTCCAAGGACGACGGCGTGGTGAACTCCGGCGAGCAGCCGCCGACCAAGGACCAGATCGAGGCGAAGACCACCACCCCGCAGAAGAGCGGCGGCGTCCTCGCGCTCACCGGCAACAACACGGTCGCCTTCCTCGGCGGCGCGGTGGTGCTGATGCTGGCCGGCCTCGCGGTGATGGCCTTCACCCGCCGGCGCCGCCCCGGCACCACCTGGGAGTAACGGTACGTAGGCAACCGAGGGCCGGTCCGCTGCCGCAGCGGGCCGGCCCGTTGCCTGCGGCGTGAATGATCCGGATGAGTGAGGGTAGCCTTACCGGCGGTAGGCGGGCGATCAGCCGAGGGAAGAGGATCAGCATGCCGAACAGACCGGCGCGGCCGGCCCACCGGGCGACCGTCACCCGAGCCGAGCAGCTCACCCCGCACATGGTGCGCGTGGTCCTGGGCGGCGAGGGACTCCGCGCGATCACCGCGGGCGAGTTCACCGACCACTACGTCAAGGTGCAGTTCCCGAGGCCGGGCGTGGTCTACCCCGAGCCGTTCGACCTGGGCGTGATCCGCGAGACCATGCCGCCCGAGTCGTGGCCGGTGGTCCGGACGTACACGGTGCGCAAGTGGCTGCCGGAGATCCCGGAGATGTGGCTCGACTTCGTGGTGCACGGCGACGAGGGCATCGCGGGCCCGTGGGCGGCCACCGCCCGCCCCGGCGACCAGATCACCTTCATGGGCCCCGGCGGAGCGTACCGGCCGGACCCCGACGCCGACTGGCATCTGCTGGCCGGCGACGAGAGCGCGCTGCCGGCGATCGGCGCGGCCCTGGCGGCCATGCCCGAGGGCGCGGTCGTGCGGGCGTACCTCGAGGTCACCGGGCCCGACGAGGAGCAGAAACTGGAAACCCCCGCGGACGCCGAGATCGTCTGGCTGCATCGAGGCGACCGCCGGGTGGGCGAATTGCTTGCCGAGACCGTACGAGCGAGCCAGTTCCCGCCCGGCCAGGTGCACGCCTTCGTGCACGGCGAGGCGAACTTCGTGAAGGACCTGCGCGCCTTCCTCCGCAAGGACTGCTCGATCCCGCTGAGCCAGCTCTCGATCTCCGGCTACTGGCGGCTCGGCCTGAACGAGGACGGGTGGCAGTCCTCGAAACGCGAGTGGAACCAGCAGGTCGAACGGGAGCAAGAGGCCGGCTGAGGAATGTGAGGGCGGGCACCATCCCGCTCGTTTCCGGCCGGTGACGCCGATGATGTGTAAGTGGTGACCGCCGAAGAGCAGCTGACCAAACCGCGCCCGCCCCGAACCCGGGCGGCGCTGGTGGCCGTGGCCGCGCTCCTGCTAGCCGCGGTGAACCTGCGCCTGGCGGTGACCAGCATCGGCCCGGTGCTCAGCGAGATCCGCTCCGGGCTGGGCATGAGCTCCACGGTCGCCGGGCTGCTCACCTCGATCCCGGCGTTCTGCTTCGCCCTGCTCGGCCTGGCCGCTCCCCGGCTGGCGCGCCGCTTCGGCCCGGCCCGGGTCATCATCGTCGGCCTGGCGGTGCTGGCGGGCGGCTTGGCGCTCCGCGCGTACGCACCCGGTTCGGTCCTGTTCCTGCTGCTCACCGTCCTGGCGCTGGCCGGCATCGCGGTGGTCAACGTGCTGCTGCCGATGGTGGTGAAACAGGAGTTCCCCACCCAGGTCGGCACGATGACCGGCCTCTACACGGTGGCCCTGAACCTCGGCGCGACCCTGGCCGCCGCCGCGACCGTCCCGCTGACCGGCGCCTTCGGCGGCAACTGGCGCCTCGGCCTGGCCTGCTGGGCGGTGCTGGCGGCGGTGGCGCTGCCGGCCTGGGTCCCGCTGGCCCGCGAGAAGCACGACCGGGCCGCCCAGCCGCCGGCGCACACCCAGGTGCGGGTGAGCCGGCACCCGGTGGCCTGGGCGCTGGCGGTCTACTTCGGCCTGCAGTCGACCTCGGCGTACGTGATCATCGGTTGGCTTCCCCAGATCTACCGGGACGCGGGCCTCTCCGCCGACGAGGCCGGCCTGCTGTTCGCCGCCACCTCGCTGCTCGGGGTGCCGCTGGGTTTCGCGCTCTCCGCGATCGCCGGCAAGCTGCGCAGTCAGAGCCTGATCGCCGCGGTGCTGGCCGCCTTCGGGGTCGCCGGCTACCTGGGCCTGTGGTGGGATCCGGCCGCCGCGCCGTGGCTGTGGGCGATCCTGCTGGGCGTGGTCAACACGGCCTTCCCCCTGGTCCTCACCATGATCGGCCTACGCGGCAGCAGCCCCGCCACGGTGGTACGCCTCTCCGCGTTCGCCCAGGGCGTCGGCTACCTCCTCGCCATCCCCGGCCCGATCCTGGTCGGCCTCCTGCACGACCACACCAACGGCTGGCGCGTCCCCCTGGCCCTGATGATCGCCCTGATGATCCCCCAGGCCATCGCGGGCGTGGCCGCCGGGCGCAACCGCCAGGTCTGACCCAGTATTCAGTAAGCTGATACTGTTGTCAGTTTATTGGATGGTTTGGGGCGGCGCTCAGAGCAGCTTCAGCAGCTCGGCAGCGAAATCGGCTGGGCGCTCGATGTGCGGCGAGTGCCCGCAGTTTTCGTACACGATCTCGGTGTATGCGCCGTCGGCCGCCGCATAGCGGTCGAGCACTGCCCGGGTCTGGCCGACCATCGGTTGCGGCGGGCACGCGTCAGCGCCCGGCCAACCAGGGACTACGCCGAGAGATCCCAAGTAGGCCAGGTCGAAGAACGAGGTGTCGGAGACGATCGCGTCCTTGTCGCCGCGTACCCACGCGATCGGGGGCTTGGCGGCGACCGCGACCAGGTCCGCCGCGATGTTGAAGTGGTTGGGGGCCATCGTGTTCAGCACGCCCCGATCGCCCGGTGCCACGCCGGGCCAGTTCGCGCTGGGCTTGCTGTCGCCGGGGTAGTTGTCGTCGCCGGTGGCGGTGGACAGCACGGTGTCGAGCAGCAGTTGTTCATCCGGACCCAGCGACGCCGGGTCCGCCACGTACGCGGTCCGTAGCACCGACAGCGGACTCGTCGGGCCGTCGTCGTTGCGGTCGCCCTCGGCGAGCCGCCGCACGAAGTCCGGGTTCGCCGTGCCGCCGCCCGTGCCCGCGAAATCGGGCGTCGTCGGGGTGCCGTCCAGGTCGCGGGTTCCGCCGAAGCCGTACGGGCTGACCGGCGCCTCCAGCAGCAGCGCCGCGACCCGCGACGGGTGGTCGACCAGCAACTGCATGGCGACTCCGCCGCCCATCGAGTGGGCGACGACCGTGACCGCACGGCCGGCCGGGAACAGGGCGTCCAGCACCGCCGCCACGTCGTCGGCGAAGTCGCGCAGGCCCCGGGTGGCGTCGACCGGGGCCGCCGCGGAGCGCCCGTACCCGCGCAGGTCGGGCGCGACGATCCGCAAACCGGGCGGCAGGTGCCGCAGCAACGGCCGCCAGAAGTCGGCGGACGAGCAGTTGCCGTGCACGAGCAGCACCGGGGTGCCGTCGGCCGGGCCGGTGACCAGGACGTTCAGCGAAGTGCCGCGAGCCGCGACCGTAACCTCTTCCATCGCCGAAGCGTCCCACCACCGACCCGACCGAGACAGTGTGTTCAACCCACATATCCGCCGGGCGTCAGAGGCGGAAAGACCACTGCCCGCGGCCGTGCGTGGCCACGTACACCTTTCCGTCCGGCCCGACCTTGACCTGCATGGTCACCGTCGTCGGCAAGCCGTGGCCGAGGATCGACCAGCCGGCGCACCGCGGCGCCCGGTAGAACACACCGGTGTCGGTGCCGAGCACCAGCCCGCCGCCGGGGACCATCTTGACCGAGTTGGCCGGCACGTCCGGCAGGTTCGCCGAGATGTCGGTCCAGCTCGTGCCGGCGTTCCAGGACTCGAAGACGTGACCGACGCCGGCGCCCGGGCCCTCGGTCCACTTCCGGGAGAACCCGTTGACCGCGATGATCACGTGCTGCGGGTTGTTCTTGTCGACGTCCATGCCGCCGATGTACCGGTTCGGCACCGTGCCGTCGACCGGCAGGTTCAGCTGGTGCCAGCCGGTCCCGTCGGTACGGCCGACCGCGATGCCGCGCGCGTAGCCCGCGTTGTTGCACGGCCCGCACCAGGCGGCGTAGACGAGGCCGCCCGACGTGGTCACGGCCGTCGCGACATGCCCGGCGCCGAGGTCGTAGAGGCTGGTCCACTGCTGGCCGCTGCGGATCGCGTAGCCGACCTTGTTGAGCCAGATGTGCTGGCCGCCGGCGATCCAGGTGTTGCTGTTGCGCGGGTCCTGGGTGATCGGGGCGATGAACCGGGCGAGCCCGGCGGCCGAGTCCGGCGGAGCGACCTGGTAGCTGGTGGCCTTGGTCGGGTCGGTGGTCCACGCGCCGTCGTTGACCGCGCAGTTGTTGGTCACCCAGACCTGCAGGTAGACGTACTCCTCGGCGATGTTGCAGCCGTTCGCCGGGTCGACGATCGTGTCGCCGCCGTCGCCGCCGAAGTCGGAGCCCATCACCCAGTCGCCGGGCCGCAGCACCGACTGGCCGTTGTCCTGCAGGCCGCCGGAGATGGCCAGGCCGCCGCGGTCGCGCCCGGCGTCGACCGAGTAGTACTGCAGCACGTCCATGCTGCCGTCGTTGAGCGAGTTCCAGTCGGTGGCGTGCCCGTACTGGTCGAGGTGTCCGCGAACCGGCCGGCGGTACATGCCGCCGTCGTCGCCGACCACCACGTACGACTTGCCGTGGTTGCTGCCGACCGCGATCGAGTGCTGGTCGGCGTGCACGGTCTGCTGGCAGTCACCGGTCTGCTTCGACGGGTCGATGCTCCAGCAGGGGAAACCGAAGTTCCAGTACGGCCCGGGCGTGGTCCACGTGTCGCCGCTGTTGGTCGACTCGAAGACCTCCTCGAGACCGGCCCACACGTGCGTCGCGTCGTTCGGGTCGACCTGCAGGAACTGGTTGTACCAGGCCTGGATGCCCGGCATGTAGCCGGCCGAGGTCAGCGCCGAGCCGGAGGCGGCCAGCTTCTTGTAGTCGGCCGCGAGCGTCCACGGCCCGAACGGCGAGCCGCTCTTCGAGACGTAGAAGCCGCCGAGCGCGCTGTCCGGGTTCGTGGCGAGCTGGGTCGGCGACTGCTCGATCGCGTAGTAGCGGGAGCCGTCGGCCGCCGCCGCGAAGGTGACCAGGCCGACGTCTCCCGACGTCGAGGGAAGTCCGGCCAGCGTCGTCTGCTGCCAGCTGCCATTTGCCGTACGGGTGTAGAAGCCGTTGTACGTGTCACCGCTGCGCCAACCGGCCGCGATGATGACGTTGCCCGGGTTCTTCGGGTCGACCGCGAAGTCGTTGACGATGTTCTTGTACGGCGCGTTCGGGTCCGCCGCGTTCGCCCCGCCGGCCAGGTAGCTCGGGTTCGGCGCGAACACCCGGGTCCACGGCCCGTGCAGGTTGGTCAGCGAGTGCGTCCAGGCGCCGCTGCTGGTCGCCGCCCACACGGAGTTGCCGATGAACCGGAGCTTGCGGATGATCGTGCTCTCCAGCTCGGTCCCGCCGACCCGATCGGCCGGGGTGAAGGAGCCGCCGCTCGGGTTGCTGAGCACGTAGACGCCGGTGCCGACGAACGAGGTGGCGCTGGTGTTGGCCTCGCCGGTCGCGTACCAGAGCCGGCCCCGCGAGTCGAGCCGCAGGTCACCGGTGGACGGCGAGGGCAGCTTCTCGGAGATCGGCGTCCAGTGGCCGCCGCCGCTGGTCGAGCGCCAGACGCCGCCGTTGGCCGCGCCCGCGTACACGTTGCCGTGGTTGTCCGCGGCCAGGCCGGTGACGCGCCCGGTGACCAGGCCGGCGCCGCCGGAGGAGTTGCTCTCGATGTCGCGGTAGCGCGGGTCGTCCGAGTTGTACGGCCGGTTCGTGACGTGGGTCCAGCTGCCGCCGGTGCGCGGCAGGCTCTGCTGTTGCTGCCAGGCCGCGGAGTACGCGCCCGGCGCGACGATGCCGGGCGCCGACCGCGCCTCGGCCCACTGCTCGGCCTGTTCGGCTATCTCCTCGGGGTCCTCGCCGCCCTCGTCGCTGTCGTCGGCCGCCTTGGCGGTGAAGGACTTGGCGTGCGCCGAGCGCTCGGCGGCCAGCTGTTTGAGATGGCGGTACGGCATCGGCCGGCCGGATCCGTCGGGACCGGCGGCCGCCGCGGCAACGGGGGTGATGACCAGGGTCAATGCCGTGGCGGCCACGGCCATGAGACGAAGCTGCATTGCTTCTCCTTGCCTACGCTGCGCATTTGGGCTGTTCACCACGCGCACGCGCGCATGCTCGTCGATGTCCCCGGCAAGGTCAAGAGTCGCCTACAAGATGTAGGGAAACCGTGCGCTCAAATCGCCACGAAGCCCCCGGTACCTTCCTCACATGGGAGACGTGTGGGCGGTGGCGGGTGCTTACGAAGCGTATGTAGGTCGATGGAGCCGCCGGGTCGCCACGGAATTCGTGCGCTGGCTCGCGCTACCGACCGGCCGGCGCTGGCTGGACGCGGGCTGCGGAACGGGCGCGCTGACCGGGACGGTGCTCGACGCCGCGGCCCCGGCGCTGCTGATCGGCGTCGACATGTCCCGCGGCTTCCTGACCGAGGCCCGAAACCGGCTGCCGCTCGGCTCCCCCACCGACAACCCCGCACCCCGAGCGGCCGCCGGCGCCGTCACCGCCGCCCCCGAACACCAGGCAACGAACGACCCCCACGCCGGCGACACGACCGCCGCCCCCGGACGCCAGGCAGCCGGCCACCCCCACACCAGCGACCCGAACAGCGAGCCCGAACAGCGGCCCGCGGCTGGCAGCTTCGCGGCCGACAACGCGGCGCCCGGCAGCGTCGCGGCCGGCAATGCAGCGACGGGCGGCTTCGCGGCCGACCACGCGGCGGCAGGCGGCCACGCCGCCGACCACGCGGCGGCAGGCGGCTTCGCGGCCGGCCACGCGGCGGCAGGCGGCTTCGTCGCCGGCGATGCGGCGGCGGGCGGCTTCGTCGCCGGCGATGCGGCGGCGGGCGGCTTCGTCGCCGGCGATGCAGGGGCGTTGCCGCTCGCGGGCGGCCGCTTCGACGCGGTCGTGAGCGGCCTCGCGCTGAACTTCGTGCCGCGGCCGGAACGCGCGGTGGCCGAGTTCGCCCGAGTCGCGGCGTCCGGCGCGACGGTCGCCGCGTATGTCTGGGACTACGCCGACGGCATGCGGATGATGCGGTACTTCTGGGACGCCGCCGTCGAGGTGGATCCCGCCGCCGCGACACACGACGAGGGCCCCCGCTTCCCGATCTGCCACCCGGAGGCGCTGCGCGAGGCCTGGACCGCCGCGGGTCTGACCGATGTGGAGACCCGGGCGATCGAGGTCCCCACGGTGTTCGCCGACTTCGACGACTACTGGCGGCCGTTCCTCGGCGGCCAGGGCCCCGCCCCGGCCCTGGTCGCCGCCATGCCGCCCGACCAGCGCGAGGCCGTCCGCGCACTGCTCGCCGCACGGCTCCCCCGCGAGGCCGACGGCTCCATCCCGCTAACCGCACGAGCCTGGGCGGCCCGCGGCACAGCCCCACGCTAGAAGCCCGGCCAACCCCGGCCGCCCAAGCAGCCAACCGCCACCGACGCCCCGCATGCACCGCCCAGGCGCAAGCCGCCGACCGCCGTCGACGCACGCCCCACGACACCGCCCGGGCGCGAGCGGCCGACCGGGATCGGCGCCGCACCGCGGGAACGCGGACGCAGCCAGCCGACCGCGGGTGGCGCGCTGTCCGCGGCGGCCGGCATCGGCGTCGACGGCGGCCACAGGCAGCGACCACAGGCAGCGGCCACAGGCAGCGGCCACAGGCAGCGGCAAACGGGGCCGTGGTGGCCAACCGCTACACGCGAGAGGCGCGTTGCGGCCTCTCGTTGCAGGCGGTCGCGGGGAGAGGCGAGAGCGGCTCAAACCGGCGGGGACCGCCGACGCGTACGGGCATATGGTTTCGACTCAAGGTTTTGACGCCTGCCTCAGGAGGGCTAGGACCGGGGCGAACTCTTCCATGAAGAGGGCGTTTACGCCGATGTAGGAGATGCCCAGGTCGGCTCGGCGCTGGTGGAGGCGGTCGGCGATTTCGGGCGGGGAGCCGACGAGGAAGGCTATGCCGCCGGCCGCTGCCATCGCGCGGGGGTCGCCGCCGACCATGTGGGAGAGCCACGGCGGCAGGTCGTCGACCCTCGGGGCCACCGCCGCCGAATTCAGATGCAGCTCGAGCTGGTCGAAGCGGTCGGCGGCCGACTCGCGCAGCTCGGCGATCACCCGGCCCAACTCGTCCTCAGTGGACTGTGGGGGCAGGCCCAGTGCCACGATGTCGGCCTGCGCGGCGGCCAAGCGGAGCATGCGCGGCCGGCTCGCGGCGATCAGGACGGGCGGCGGATGCTCCAGCTTGCGCACCGCGGCGACCGTCTCGGCCACCCGCTCGAGCCGCTCGGCGGGCGTGCCGAAACTGCCGCCCAGCGCCTCGGCGTCGTGCTCGGCGCCCGGCCGGCCGCCGCCCACGCCCAGCTCGAAGCGGCCGTCGCTGAGCTGCTGGAGGGTCTCGGACTCCCACGCGACCAGGCCGGGCGGGCGGTTCGGCGCGCTCAGCACATACGTCCCCAGGCGCAGGGCTGAGGTCACCGCGGCGGCGGCCGCCAGCGCGGCGAACGGCGCATAGGTGTGTACCGTGTCGGGGATCAGGAGGGTGTCATAGCCCAGCTCCTCGGCCCGCCGCGCGGTGGCGGCCCACTCCGCGCCCGAGGGCGCCTTACCGGCGACGACACCGAAGCGGAACTCTCGCTCAGTCATGCCGGACATCCTGCTCGGGCGGGGCCAAGAGCACATCCGACCACGGTCTTACGTCGCTCGTACGACCTAAGTCGTATGCCCGGCGGGCGGCGAGCAAGGGTTTTCCCTATTTCCAAAGACACTCGTCAATGCCTAGCGTCACACCTCAAGGCGTCCAGGCGTGACCCATCGTCACACCGGACCTTGAGCCTGCCCAAACCCCCGGGCAGGGAAGGAGTACCCGCGTGAAACGTCGAACCCCCCTGATCCTCGCGATCGCGGCCGGCACCGCGGCCGCGACGGCGTTGGTCGCGGTGGCCCAGCCGGCCACCGCGACACCGCCCGACCCGGCGGCCGCCGCCAAGCTGGCCGCCGCCAACGCCGACGCGCTCGTCGCGAGCCAGCCCGCGCTGCTGAAGGCCAGCAAGTACGACACCTTCCAGCGACACCAGGTGCTCACGTCGCACGGCCTCAACTACACCCCCTTCACCCGTACGTACAAGGGCCTTCCGGTCGACGGCGGCGACCTGGTCGTCATGTCCGACGCCAGCGGGGCGACGAAGTACACCTCGGTCGCGCAGTCCAGCCCGATCGGCGACCTGGCCACCACGCCGAAGGTGGCCGACACCGCGGCCGCGGCGACCGCCCGGAAGCAGCTGAAGTCGGTGGCCCGGACCGAGGGCACCAAGCTCATCGTGGTCGCCGCCGAGGGCGCCGCGGCGAAGCTGGCCTGGCAGACGACGGTCGACGGGCGCGGCGCCGAGGGTCCGAGCCGGCTCACCGTGGACGTCGACGCGCTCACCGGCAAGGTGCTCAGCACCAAGGAGCACGTCACCGAGGCGACCGGCTCCGGCACCGGCTGGATCTACGGCGGGGTCTCGCTCGACACCACCCTGTCCGGCTCGACGTACTCGATGCAGTCCTCCACCGAGCCGACGCTCAAGTGCCAGGACGCGGCGAACAACACGACGTTCACCAAATCGACGAACACCTGGGGCAACGGCACCGGTACCAACCGGGAGACCGGCTGCGTCGATGCCCTCTTCGTGGCCGAGAAGCAGACCCAGATGCTGTCGCAGTGGCTGGGCCGCAACGGCCAGGACGGCTCCGGCGGCGCATGGCCGCTGCGGGTCGGCGACCAGGAGGAGAACGCGTACTACGACGGCACCCAGGTGCAGATCGGCTACAACTCGGCCGGTCAGTGGATCTCGTCGGCGGACGTGGTGGGCCACGAGCTCGGCCACGGCATCGACGACCACACCCCGGGCGCGATCTCGGGCGGCAACACTCAGGAGTTCGTGGCCGACACCTTCGGCGCGGCGACCGAGGCGTTCATCAACAGCCCGAACGACCCGCCGGACTACCTGGTCGGCGAGGAGATCAACCTGGTCGGCAGCGGCCCGATCCGCAACATGTACAACCCGTCGGCGCTGGGCGACGACAACTGCTACTCCTCGAGCATCCCGTCCGAGGAGGTGCACGCCGCGGCCGGCCCCGGTAACCACTGGTTCTACCTGGTCGCGCAGGGCACCAGCGGCAACGGCCAGCCCGCCAGCCCGACCTGCAACAACTCGACGGTGACCGGCCTGGGCATCCAGAAGGCCATCACCATCATGTACAACGCGATGCTGCTCAAGACCTCGAGCTCGTCGTACCTGAAGTACCGGACCTGGACGCTCACCGCGGCGAAGAACCTGTACCCGGGCGACTGCACCGCGTTCAACACGGTCAAGGCGGCCTGGGACGCGGTCAGCGTTCCCGCGCAGTCCGGCGACCCGACCTGCTCGGGCACCACGACGCCGCCGACCACCACGCCCACCACTCCGCCCACCACGCCGCCGACCACCACGCCCACCACGCCCCCGACCGGCGGCACCTGCACCTCGGCGCAGCTGCTCGGGAACGCCGGCTTCGAGAGCGGCGCGACCACCTGGTCGCAGACCTCAGGCGTGATCTCCACGGCGTCCGGCACCAACGTGCCGTACGCGGGTAGCTACTTCGCCTGGCTCGACGGGTACGGCTCCACCCACACCGACACGCTCACGCAATCGGTGACGATCCCGTCCACCTGCAGCAAGGCCACGCTGAGCTTCTACCTGAAGATCACCACGGCGGAGACCACCGGCTCGACCGCGTACGACAAGCTGACGGTCAAGGCCGGCTCGACGACCCTGGCCACCTACTCCAACCTGAACGCCGCCGGCTACGCGCTGAAGTCGTTCGACGTGTCCAGCCTCAAGGGCCAGACCGTGACCATCTCCTTCAGCGGCGTGGAGGACTCCTCGCTGCAGACCTCCTTCCAGGTCGACAACACCGCCCTCAACGTGAGCTGAGGTCGTAGCACCACAAGAGGGCCGGCGCCGGGCGCCGGCCCTCTTTCTACGAGCATTCTACGAGCCGAGCGGGCTCGCCCCCGCCGTCTTGAGGAACTTGCGGCCCTCGGCCAGCTCGAAGTGCATCGGGTCGGAGCCGCCGCGCCAGGCCATCCCGGCCTCGAAGCCGTGGCTCACCATGCTCTTGATGAAGGTCAGCCCGTAGCCGTGCGCCCCGCTGAACTGCCCGGCCTTGGCCTGCGCCTCGCCGCCCGCCACGTCCGGGGTGAAGAAGCCGCCGCGGTTCTCCGGCATCAGCCCGAGCAACTGGTCGATCGCCGGATCGTCGGTGGCCAGCTTGGTGCGGAAGACGAAGCCGTTGGCGTTGGTGATCAGGCCCTCCTTCAGCCCGCGCAGCGTGATCAGCCGGAACTTCTCGTCGATCAGCGCCTGGGTCTTCTTGGCGCCGAGGGCCGTGGTGGTGTCGGCCCTGTACTTCCGGCGCTTCGCGACGTCCTCCTCCAGCTCCTGCGCGCGCTGGTGCAGCTGGGCCAGCTTCGCCTCGTCCTTGATCTTCGCCTTGGCCAGCGCCGCCTCGTCCTTGCGCACCTGCCGGGCCTTCGCCTCCCGGTCCTTCAGGCCGTAGTCGCTGGTGAGCAGCTCCTCGTCGACGTCCGCGCCGGCGAACTCCCGGTCGATCACGGCGATCCGCTCGTCGATCTTCTTGGTCCACGGCTCGAAGAGCTTCGGCAGGTCCGGCACGATCGCCGCGACCAGCTTGTCGTAGTGCTCCTGCGCGTCGGTGATCGCCTTCTGCCCGGCCTCGATCTCCTCGGTCGTGGCCGCCGTCGGCTTCTTCCGGGCCTTCAGCTTGGCCAGCGCCTTACGGGCGGTGCCCACCGCGAACCGGGCCTGCTCCACTTCGCCCAGCCGGTCCAGGGTCTCCTTGGGCAGATCGGTCTTGAACGTCTCGGAGGCCTGGGTGAGCCGGGTGTACTCGGCGTCGACCGAGTCCAGCAGCTTCTTCGCCGCGGCCGGGTCGGCCTTGCCCTGGCCCATCTTGATCTCGAGGTCGATCCGGGTGTCGCCCTCGACGCTGGTCTTCATGTCCGGCCGGCCGCCGGTCACCATGTCGAACAGCGTGATCAGCTTGTCGTCGGTGATCCGCGGCGTCTGGTACGCCCGCCAGTCCACCGCGAAGCCGACCGCGTGCGTGAACCAGGTGCGCCCCTTGTTGCCCCGGTTCAGGTGGTCGCCGCGCATGCCCAGGCCGACCGTGGTCTGCGGCATCGGGATGCCCTGCGCCTCCAGTTCCGCCTTCACCGCGGCCAGCCGCTCCCGGGTCGACGAGTGCGCCCACAGCTGTTCGCCGTCGCCCACGTCGATCGGCGCGATGGCCTGGAAATGCTGCTGGATCAGCGCGTCGTCGTCGCCCATGGCCCAGCGCATGGTCGCCATGAACGTGTGCCGGTTGCGGGTCCGCGCGTCCGCGAGCTTCTCGTTCCCGGTGTCGGCCGCCTTCTCCTGCTTCGCGGTGAAGTTGTCGATCTGCTGCTTGATCTCCGCGGGCAGGCTCTCGATCCAGTCGATCGCCGGGTCCGGCGGCGCGGCGGTCAGCAATTGGGTCACCGCGCGGTTCCCGGCCGGGGCGCCCAGGTCCGCGACGTCGGCGCGGCGGGCGGGGTCCGCGTTCGGGCCGCTCAACAGGTCCGCCGTCGCCCGGTTGCCGGTCGCCGGCTGCGGCCGGACGATCACCGGCGCGGCCGGCTTCTCCTCGGTTTTCTCCTCCGCCGCGCGGACGCGATCCCCCACCGGCCGAGCCTAGATCCATCGGTTCGGGCGTGGTGTCGGCTACCCGATCGCCCGGGGGACACGGGGCTCGCCAGGCAGGAGCACAATGCAGTCGTGGCGAGTCGGCAGCTGATCGGCAAGGTGGGCACGGTGATCACCGCGATCCGCGGCGGCGAGCGCGCGGGGGAGGTGCGTCTGCTGGTGGAGGGCATAGCGCACTACTACCTGGCGTACGCGATCGAGCCTGTTCCCGCCGGTAGGGAAGTACTCGTCATCAACAACCGTGGCGCGCGCCAGATCGACGTCGAGCCATGGCCCACTGTGCCCGCGGACGAGAACGCCCGCGGCGTCGAAGAAGGGCTGTAAAAGTGTTCGGTTATCGGGTGCCCGCCCCCAACGAGGCTCTGTTGATCAGCGGCCGGAAGCAGCGGGGTGCGGACGCGTTACCGTTCAAGATCGTCACTGGGCACGGCGTCTTCGTCATGCCCGTCTTCTCCAAGGCCACCCGGCTCACGCTGGCCATGCAGGAGGCCGAGGTCATCGAGGACTGCTACACCAAGCAGGGCCTCACCCTCTCGGTCCAGGCCATCATCGCGTTCAAGGTCGGCGACGACCACGAGTCGATCGCCGCGGCCGCCCGGCGCTTCCAGGGCGACCAGGGTCAGATGCCCACCCTCGTCGGCCGGATCTTCTCGGGTCACCTGCGCAGCATCATCGGCAGCATGACCGTCGAGTCGATCATCCGCGAGCAGCAGACCCTCGCCGACGCGATCGTCGACGCCAGCAAGACCGAGATGGCCCGGATCGGCCTCGCCGTCGACTCGCTGCAGATCAGCAGCATCGACGACAAGGGGGTCGGCTACATCCGGGCGCTGGCCGCGCCGCACCAGGCCAAGGTCAACCAGGACGCGAAGGTCGCCCAGGCCGCCGCCGACCGGGAAAGCGCGATGGCCCAGCAGGAGAGCATCCGGCACCAGGCCGAGTACGCCCGGCAGACGGCGATCGCCCAGGCCCAGTACCAGGCGGAGATCGACCAGGCGCAGCAGACCGCCGCCCAGGCCGGCCCGCTCGCCGCCGCCCGCGCCGCGCAGGACGTCCTGAGCGAGCGGGCGCTGGTCGCGGCGAAGAACGCTTCGCTGCGCGAGGCCGAGCTGATCGCCGAGGTGATCCGGCCGGCCGAGGCCGAGGCCGAGCGGATCCGGGCGCTGGCCAAGGCCCAGGCGGATGCCACCAAGCTCTCCGCCGAGGCGGCCGCCGCGCAGAACCGCATCGCCCTCGACCAGGCCATCATCGAGAAGCTGCCGGACATGCTGCGGGCGGCCGCCGAGGGCCTGCAGGGTGCGAACGTGACGGTGCTGGACGGCGCCGAGGGGCTGAACAGCGTGGTCGCGTCGCTGGCCGCGCAGGGCATGACGATGCTCGAGACGCTGCGTAGGGGCATGCACACGGAGCCGGTCGCCCAACCCGGCAGCTCCGTCGCCCCGATCGTCCCGAAATCCGTGGCCTGACGATTGGTGGCACTAGGCCGGGCCGCGTGATCGCGGCCCGGCCGTTATATTGGGCCGTCGGTCCCCGAGCCCCAAGCAGGAAGATCGAGCTTTTGCTGACCTCCATCCGGAAAGTCGTCCTCGTCGGTCTGAGCGTCGCCGCCGTCGCGGCCTGTTCCTCCTCGCCGAAGGCCGATCCGGTCTGGGCCGGTTCGACGCAGGGCCTGGACAGCAGCGCGGCCGCCACCCCCGAGGCGACCGGCGGCGCCGCGGCCGCCGCGCCCGTGGTCAAGCCGTCCGGGTCGCCCTCGGCGTCCGCCAAGTCCGGCACCACGGCCGAGGCCACCACGACCGCCACGAACGTGAAGTACGCGTTCCCGGTGATCGGCAACAGCTCGTATGGGCACACCCACCACGACTACCCGGCCACCGACGTGATGACCGCCTGCGGCCATACCTTCGTCGCGGTGACCAGCGGCGTGGTGCTGTACACCAAGACGACGGACACCTGGACGGCGAAGGCGAACCTCGGCGCGACCCGGGGCGGCCTCTCGGTGGCGATCCTCGGCGACGACGGCGTCCGGTACTACGGCTCACACCTCTCGTCGATCGCGAGCGGCATCAAGCCCGGCGTCCGGGTCAAGGTCGGCCAGACCCTGGGCAAGACCGGCAAGACCGGCGACGCGAGCGCCTGCCACCTGCACTTCGGCATCTCGCCGCCGTGCGCCCGGGGCAGCGACTGGTGGAACCAGCGCGGCGTCCTCTTCCCGTGGCCGTACCTCGACTCGTGGAAGGCCGGCGGCGCGAAGTCCCCGGTCGCCGCGGTCAAGGCGTGGAAGGCGAAGAACGGCTGCCCGACGGGCCCGACCGTCGACAAGTAGCTCAGGCGGGGCGGAACGAGTCGCGCGCCGCCGGGGTGGTGTGCTTGATCATCAGGTGGCGGGTCACCGAGTAGTCGGCCAGCGCCTCCTGGCTCATGTCCTTGCCGAAGCCGGAGCCCTTCACCCCGCCGTGCGGGGCCTCGGAGGCGATCGGCAGGTGGTCGTTGATCCAGGTCACGCCGACGTCGAGCCGGTGGGCCACACGCAGCGCCCGGGACACGTCGCGGGTCCAGATCGACGAGGCCAGCCCGTAGCGGGTGTCGTTGGCGAGCCGGACCGCGTCGTCCTCGTCGTCGAACGGGATGACCACCACGACCGGGCCGAAGATCTCGTCCTGGACGATCTCGCTGCGCTGGTCGGCGTCGATCACGAGCGTCGGCGGGAAGTAGAAGCCCGGCCCGTCGAGCGCCTTCCCGCCCACCACGACCCGCGCCCCGGCGTCCACGGCCCGGGCGACAAATCCGGCAACGCGCAAACGGTGCTCATCAGATATCAAGGGCCCGATATCGGTTGAATCCGACATGGGATCGCCGACCCGCACCCGCGCGAGAGCATCCTCAAGGGCAGAAACAGCAGTGGGGTAGACGGAGCGTTCCACGTAGACCCGGGTAGCGGCGGTGCAGTCCTGCCCCGAGTTGTACGTCGCCCCCAGGGCGATCCCGCCCGACATTTCCGACAAATCGGCATCAGCGAAGACTATTGCCGGCGCCTTGCCACCCAACTCCAGGTGAACCCGCTTGAGCCCCTCGACCGCCCCCCGCATGACCTCCCGCCCAGTACCGGTCGACCCCGTGACGCTGACCATGTCCACCCCGGGATCCCGGACGAGCGCGGAACCTGGCGATGCACCACCCGTCACCACGCCGACCAGCCCGGCCGGCGCCCCCGCCTCCTCGAAGAGGCGCGCCAGCGCCAGCGTGCTCCGCGGCGTCCGCGGCGCCGGCTTGATCACCACGGCGTTCCCGGCCGCGACCGCCGGCCCGATCTTCCAGACCGCCATGACCAGCGGAAAGTTCCACGGCGCGATCGAACCGACCACCCCGACCGGCCGCCGGATCAGCATCGAGGTGTACCCGGACGACAGCACTCCCGCCCCGGTCCCGTCGAGCGACCGCGCCGCCCCCGCGAAGAACCGCAGGTTGTCCACGCTGAACGGCAACTCCCCGTCGCGCATCACCGGCAGCGGCTTCCCGGTCTCCTCCACCTCCAGCCGGACGAGCGAAGAAGCGTCCCGCTCGACCAGATCGGCCACCCTGAGCAGCACCCGGGCGCGCTCCCCCGGGGTCGCCTCCCGCCACTGCTCAAAAGCCTCGCGAGCTCGGGCGACGGCTTTCGCCACGTCCGCGACCTCACTGTCCGCGATTTCCTCCAGCCGTACGCCGGAAGCCGGGTTCACCAACACGGTCATTTGCCGGCCGTCCCGATCCGCTCGATGGCGTCCGCCGCGACCCGCAAACCGTCGGCCGCCCGGATCTCGGCCGCGTCCTTGGCCAGCCGGTCGCGCAACTCCGCGTCGCCGAGCAGCCGATCGATCGCGCCGTGCAGCTGCTCGTCGGTGAACCCGTAGGTGTCGAGCCGCACCCCGTAGCCGCGCTCGTGCACTCGCTGCGCGTTGTCGTACTGGTCCCAGAACAGCGGCAGCACGATCATCGGCTTGCCGAAGTGCATCGCCTCGGTGGTGGTGTTGTTCCCGCCGTGCGTGATCACCAGGTCGACCAGCGGCATGATCGTGGTCTGCGGCAGGAACTCCGCCCCGATCATGTTGTCGGCCAGCTCGATCTCCTCGTGCAGCGGCCCCTTCGAGACGATGTACCGGTGGTCGGTCTTCGCGAGCGCCGCGATCACCCGCCGCATCAGCTCGACGTCGGCCGAGCCGAGCGAGCCGAGGCTGAAGTAGATCAGCTTGTGTCCGTCGGCGAACCCGGGAGGCAGCTCGAACAAGGCGTCGGTCTCGCGCACCGACGACTCCAGGCGCTTCCAGGTCGGGGCGAGGCGGCGCCGGTCGGTGTAGTCGAGCACGCGCGGGTAGACGTACAGGTTGAGCGCGCCCTCCGGGATGAACTCGAGGTCGGGCAGCGCCGGCGCGCCCTGCTCCACCACCCAGTCGTTGAACTGCTCCCACATCGGGCGGTGCGTCCGGTCGTACTCGGCCAGGAAGTCCGCCCAGCCCTCCCGCGAGGAGGCCGGGTAGCCGGAGAAGACCGGCGCGATGTCCGGGCCCTTCACCTCGAGCGGGTTGCACGAGACGATCCGGACGAACGGCACGCCGGCGGTGTTCAGGGCCGGGAACGCGACCACGTTGTCCTCGACGATCACGTCCGGCCGGACCCGCGCGATGATCTCCAGCAGCTGCGGCTGGCAGAACTTGGCGCCGTCGATCAGCTCCTGCCAGACCGGCTTCACCCAGGTCTCCAGCTGATCGATGGTCGGCTTGCGGAACTCCGGCGCGGTGTCCCGGATGAAGTCCTTCCAGAACTGCCCCGCGTCCTGCGGCTCGTCCGGCGCCGGGGCGAGGCTGACCAACTCCTCCTCGAAGCCGAGCGCGGTCAGCTTGCCGGCCCAGGACGCCTCGGCCGCGAACACCACCCGATGCCCGCGCTTGCGCAGCACGTCGCCGATGCCGATGCAGTTGTTGGTCGGCCCGTACGCGCTCTCGGGCATGAACAGAACCGTCAGGGCCATCCGCACTCCTTTGTTGAAGAGAGATTCAACAAGGGCCCTTGCGCACAGTCAATACGCAGAGCCTATGGTGTTCCCCGTGAGTTGACGGGGAGGTGAACATGGCAACGCGGAAGTCGCGGACCGAGCGGCGGGCCGACCTGATCGAGGCGGCGCGGCGGGCCATGCTCCGGCACGGCGCCGACGGCGTGCTGCTCAACCAGGTCGCCGAGCAGGCCGGGCTCACCTCGGGCGCGGTGCTCTACCACTACCCCGACCTCTCCGACCTGCTGCTGGAGGCCAACCAGGCCGGTATGGAGCGGTTCTACGCGGCGAGGATGCGGCAGGTCGCCGGGCTGACCGACCCGGTGACGAAACTGGTGGTGACGATCCGCTCGGGCCTGCCGGTCGACGCCGACGACGTCGATGTCCGCCTGCTCTGCGAGCTGGGCGGCTCGGCCGGGCGCAACCGGGTCTACGCGGCGCTGCTGACCTCGCTCTACGACCGCCAGGTGTCGATGTACCAGACCATCCTGGAGACCGGCTCGGCGCGGGGCGCCTTCGCGCTGGCCGCCGATTCGCTGACCATCGGCCGCAATCTGGTGGCGTTGGAGGATGCGTACGGCTACCGGATCGTCGCCCGCCATCCGACACTGACCGCCGCCGAGGCCGCCGAGCTGATCCTCTCGTACGCCCGCCAGGTCACCGGCAATCCCCTCGAGGTCGCATGAACGTCCCGCCCGGATCGTCCGCCGCCCTGGTGGACGCGGTCGTCACCGGCCGCTCCCCCGACGATCTCGACCTGCGCGTCTATGTCCCGCTCGCGCCCGGCGACCGCACCGAGCGCCCGATCACCGTCGACCAGACCAACATCTCGGTGGTCGTCGGCGAGCGCGTGGTGGTGAAGTGGATGCGGTCCCCCGGCGACGCCCGCGCCCCGCGCCTGCTCGCCCACCTGGCCGCCGCCGGCTTCGCCCGGATGCCCACCCCGCACGCCGCCGCCCTCCGCAACGGGGAGCTGGTCGCCCTGGTCACCGCGTTCCTCCCGGCGGCCGAGGACGGCTGGGACTGGTGCACCGGCGACCTCCTGTCCTGGCTGGACGGCGGCCCACCCGCCGACTTCGCCCCGGCTCTCGGCACGCTCGCCGCCGAGTTGCACGCCGCGCTCGCCACCTACGACCCCACATCGACGATCGCCGCACCGACCGCCGCCGACACGCTCGCGGAGGCACTCGCCCACGATGACGACCCTTGGATCCGGTCGATAGCCCCGCTCATCGAAACCGACATTTCGCTTCTGTCGGATTACCGCTCACCGTCGCCGTCCCTTCACCTGCACGGCGACCTGCATGTCGGTCAGATCCTGCGCTACCGCGGCGGCCACCTGGCGGTGACCGACTTCGACGGCAACCCCACCAGGACCGCCCACCCCGAGCCGGCGGCCCGCGACCTGGCCCAGCTCCGCACGAGCGTCCTGCACGTGGCCGAGATCGCCAACCGCCGCACCGAGGGCCGCCACCGGCAAACCCTCCTCGGCTGGGGTCGCCGGGCCGCCGACGATCTCCTCGCCGCCTACCGCGCCGGCCTCGACGACCACGGCGTCCCGCACCTGCTCGACGAGAAACTCCTGCGCCCCTTCGAGGTCGAGCAGGAGTGCCGCGAACTGATCTACGCGGCCCGCTTCCTCCCCCGCTGGCGATACGCGCCGCTGGGCGTCCTCCGCTCCTGGTACGGGTGATCGCCGTGGATCCGGCACTGTTCCGAGCCGACCTGGAGGCCAAGCCGGCCACCCTGCGCGCCCTCGCCGCCCACCTGGCCACCCACCGCCCGTGGGAGTTCGTCCGCCGGGCCCGCCGGGTGATCTTCCTGGGCATGGGCAGTTCCCGGTACGCCGCCCAGGTCGCCGCCCGCCGCCTCCGGGTGGCCGGCCTCGACGCGTCCGCCGAGTACGCCTCGGCCGAGGGCACCCCGCCCCCGAGCGACGACTCCCTGGTAGTAGCGATCTCCGCCTCCGGCACCAGCCAGGAAACCCTCGACGCCGTCGCGGCTCTCCCGTCCTATGTGGCCCTGACCAACGAGCCCGACTCCCCACTTGCGCAAGCCGCCGCCCACACCGTCGTGATGCACGCCGGCGCCGAGCGGGGCGGCGTGGCCTGCCGCTCCTTCCAGCACACCCAGATCCTGCTGGACGCCCTGGTCGACCAGCTGACCGGCGGCGGTCTCACCCCGATCGTCGCGGCCGCCGAGGCCACCGACGACCTGCTGACCCGCCGCCCGGAGTGGCTGGCCCGCTGCGGCGACCTGCTCAAGGGCGACGGCGTCTTCCCGATCGCCCCGGTCGAGCGGATCTCCTCGGCCCTGCAGTCGGCGCTGATGTTCCGCGAGGGCCCGCGCGTCCCCGCGGACGGCTGCGAGACCGGCGACTGGTCGCATGTGGATGTCTACCTCACCAAGACCCTGCGCTACCGGGCGCTGCTCTTCCCCGGTTCCCGCTACGACGGCCCGGCCCTGGAGTGGCTGCACGGCCGCGGCTCGACGATCGTCTCGGTGGGCGGCGAGGTGCCGGGCGCGGCCCAGGTGGTCCGCTTCCGGCATGACGACGATCTGCGCGTACGCCGATGGACCGAAACCCTCGTCGCCGAGTTGGTGGCCGCCGAGTGGTGGGCCCAGGGCGCCGGGTAATCGCCCTAGAATGTCCTTCCGTGACCCGACGCGGATGGCTCGCCGCCCTCGCCCTGCCCCTGGCCCTGACCGGCTGCGGCGGTGACGCACCGGCCCCGCCCGCCCCGGCCGCCTCCGCGACGATCACCGTCACCAGCACGGCGTTCCGGGAGGGCGGCACGATCCCGGCCGAGTTCACCTGTTCCGGCGCGGGGCACCGCCCGCCACTGGCCTGGACCGGCGGGGGCGGCGCCGCGGCGTACGCCATCGTCGTGGTTGATCCGGACGCCCCGAGCGGGAACTTCTACCACTGGGTGGTCCTCGACCTGCCGGCCGGCACCACCTCGGTCGGCGACACGCTGCCCGCGAGCGCCCACGAGCTGAAGAACACCGGCGGCACGGCGGGCTGGACGCCGCCCTGCCCGCCCTCCGGCACCCACCACTACCACTTCACCGTGTACGCCCTGACCAAGACGATCGACGCTTCGTCCCTCGACGACGCCTTCGCGGCGATCGCCAAGTCCACCGCCGCCCAGGGCACCCTGATCGGCCTCGTGAGTCACTGAGCCGCCAACGCCTCCACCGGCGTCAGCCGGGCGGCCCGGATGGCCGGGTAGACGCCGGCCACCGCGCCGACCAGCACGGCGCCGCCCAGGCCCCCGGCGGCGGACCATGGCGGGATCGCCACCGGCCAGGACTGCCCGGTGGCGTACGCGAATACGGCGGTGACGCCCAGCGCCGTGCCCGCGACGCCGCCCAAAGTGGACAGCGCCACCGACTCGGCGAGGAACTGCAACCGGATCTGGCCGCGGTGGGCGCCCAGACCGCGGCGCAGGCCGATCTCGCGGCGGCGTTCGAGCACCGAGATGACCATCGTGTTGGCCACCCCCACGCCGCCGACCAGCAGGGACACGCCGGCCAGGCCGAGCACGAGCGCGCCGAAGGCGTTGGCCGCGGCGCGCTTGGCGGCCAGCGCGTCCGACGGGCGGCTCACTTGGACGAGACCGGGCAGCCGCGGGTTGACCGTGGCGGGCAGGACCGCTCGCACGTCCTCCACGGCGCTCTCCGCCGACCGTACATAGAGGACTGTCGGGTGGCCGTCGAAGCCGAGCAGGCGGCGGGCGGCGTCCCAGCCGACGATGACGGACTGGTCGAGGTCGGCGGCGAGCGGCACGGGCGCGAGGATGCCGGTCACGCTGAACCAGCGGTTCCCGATGCTGACCAGCGGCGCGGGCGCCCCGGCGGGCAGCCGGTCGTAGCCGAGGCGGGCCGCCGCGGCCGCGCCGAGGACCGCCACCGGGAAACGCTCGGTGGCGTCGGTGAGGAACCGGCCGGCGAGCAGCCGGCCCCCGACCGCCGGCAGCAGGTCGGTGCGGCCCGCCAGCACGGTGAGCCCGGAGCCGTCGTGCTCGTCGACGAGGTCGGAGCGGCGGACGATCGCGTGCACGTTGGCCACCGCGCTGACCCGGGTGACCGGGCCGATCCGGGTCACCATGCCGACCGCCTCGGTGGGCAGCGGCGCCGGCTTGTCACCCTCGGCGACCGGCTGCACGCGCAGCAGGTTGGTGCCGAGCGCGGCCAGCCGGGCGTCGAGGGCGCGGCCGCTCGACGCGGGGATGCCGGTCACCACGATCATCGTGGCGATCCCGATCGCGATGCCCAGCGCGGAGAGGGCGGCGCGGGCCTTGCGGGTACGGGGTCCGAGCAGCCCCAGCCGTACGACGTCCGCCGGGCTCAACCGCACGGGACACCGGCCTCGTCGGCGACCACTCGGCCGTCGCGGACGGTGATCCGGCGCGGCAGGCGGGCCGCGATCTCCCGGTCATGGGTGATCACGGCGATGGTCGCGCCGTCCCGGTTGAGGTCCGCCAGCAGGGCCAGCACCGCCTCACCGTTCGCCGTGTCCAGCGCGCCGGTCGGCTCGTCGGCCAGGATCAGCGCCGGGTCGATGACCAGCGCCCGGGCGATCGCCACCCGCTGCTTCTCGCCGCCGGAGAGCTGGTGCGGCCGGTGGCCGAGCCGGTGCGCGAGCCCGACCCGCTCGAGGGCGGCCGCGGCGAGCGGGCCGCGCCGGCGGGCCGGCACCCCCGCGTACACCAGGCCGGTGGCCACGTTCTCCACGGCGTTGAGCCCTTCGATCAGGTGGAACTGCTGGAAGACGAAGCCGAGGCGGCGGCCGCGCAGGTCGGACAGCCGGCGGTCGGAGAGCCGGGTGACGTCCTCGCCGCCGACCCGGACCGTGCCGCGGCTGGGCAGGTCGAGCGTGCCCATGATGTTGAGCAGGGTCGACTTGCCGGAGCCGGACGGGCCCACGACGGCCAGCAGTTCGCCGGCGGCGATCCGCAGCGAGACCCGGTCGAGGGCGGTGACGCCGCCCGGGTACTCGCGGGTGACGTCCTCGACGGCCAGCACGGTCGTCACGGGCTCGTCACCACCGTCAGGCCCTCGGCGATGCCCGGCCCGCTGACCTCGACCAGGCCGCCCGCGAAGACCCCGGTGGCGGCGGCGATCAGGGACCCGTCGGGGCGCTGCACGGCGTACCCGCCCTCGCGCAGCGCGACCAGCGCGCCGACCGGGACGGTGAGGACGTTCCGGCGGGCCGCGGTCGTGAAGCGGACCTGGACCGGCGCCGCGTCGAGCGAGGCGACGTCCTTCGTCGTGCCGGGGGTGATGGTGACGGTGACCTTCGGCGGCTCGTCCGAGTCGGGCGTCTGGGTGATCGTGCGGCTGATCGCGGTGACCGTGCCGGGTGTCTCGCGAGCGTCCGGCAGCGTGATCGTCACCCGGGCGCCACGGGTCACCGTGCCGGCGTCGACGGCGCTCATCGGCACCGTCACCACCCGGCTGGTCGAGGACAGCCGCAGGATCGGCCCGGCGGCCGGCGACCCGGGGTCGGCGTCGAGGGCGCTGACCCGGCCGGGCCCGCCGACCACCACGATCTGGCCCGGTTTCAGCGTTCCGGGGGCGGCGACGCCGAGCTTCGCCTGCCAGGACCTGAGCGCGGCGAGCAGCGACTGGTCGGCCGCGTCGGCGTGCACCGACCAGGTCGGGAAGCCGAGCGCGGCGAGGTTGCGGCGCAGTTGGAGCACGTCGCTGCCGACCAGGCCGGGCCGGTCGATGGCCCGGAACGGCGGGGTGTCGCCGTAGAACACGACGACCGGCTGGTCGTCGACCCGGTAGAGCCGGGTGCCGCGGGTGACCGGCGTGCCGACCGCGGGCAGGCGGGTGACCACGCCGGCGCCGGTGCCCTGCACCTTGCGGTCCGCGCCGAAGCCGAGCGTGCCGGAGAACAGCCGCTCGTCGGCGAGGTCGGCGCGCTTCACGGAGGTGGTGGTCAGGGACGGGGTGACGTCGGCCGCGACGGCCGGCGCCCGGCCCGGCCGCTCGGCGACGGCCCAGCCGCCGGCGGCGAGGGCGGCCACCACGGCGACGCCGGCCAGCAGGCTACTTCTTCTTGCCACCGAAGACTTCCAGCAGGCAGTCGTGCTCCAGTTGCGGCTCGTTGTCGGGCACCTTGGTGTCGGCGGTGTCATAGGTCCAGCTGCCCGGCTCGGTCGCGTGCACATTGAGGCCGTGGGCGCGCAGGCAGCGGACGTTGTCCGCCCACTGCGCGGCGAAGTTCGGGTTGGCGTTCGGGTCGAGCTCCACCGGCGGCAGCGGCTTCTTCGGGGCACACGCCGCGTACGCGGCCTTGGGCTCGCCGCTCTCGTCCAGGTTGTGCTTCGTCTTCCCGGCCACCGTCATGGCGTTCCTGTCCCGCGGCTTCTCCTTGACGCCGTGCTGGAACAGGCATTCCTGATACTGCTCGACGAGCTGGATCTGCTCCTCGTCGGTTGAGTCCAGCCGCCACCGGGTGCCCTGCTCCGGCCCCGCGGGGCCGCCCGACGCGGCACCGCCCGAGGCGGCGGTGGTCGGCGCGCCGCTGGTCAGGGTCGCGATCTTCGAGGCCGGCTGGGGCGCCGAGCCGCACGCGCCGAGCAGCGCGACGGCCGCCACCAGCCGGAGAATTCGGTATCGAGGCATGCCGGGAACTGTGTCGATCACTTGTCAGGAACCTGTTGTGATCCGGTAGTCCTCCCGTTCCCGGCCTGTGTGCCGCTCCCGGGCCGACCTAGACTCGCCGCCGTGGGTGCCTATGTGCTGGTCGCCGAGGACGATCCGAAACAGGCCGAGCTGGTCCGGCGCTACCTCGAGCACGAGGGGCACGCCGTGGCCGTGGTCGGCGACGGCCGGGCCGCCCTCGAGGAGGTCCGTCGCAACCCGCCCGACCTGCTCGTGCTCGACGTGATGATGCCACGCGTCGACGGCCTCGACGTGTGCCGGGTGCTGCGCCGCGACAGCGACCTGCCGGTGCTCGTGCTGACCGCCCGCAGCACCGAGGACGACCTGCTGCTCGGCCTCGATCTCGGCGCCGACGACTACCTGACCAAGCCGTACAGCCCGCGCGAGCTCGCCGCCCGGGTGCGCACCCTGCTGCGCCGCACCCGGCCGGCGGCCCGCCCGGTCGATCCGATCCTGCGGGTGGGGACGCTGCAGGTCGATCCGGTACGCCACGAGGTGCGCGCCGGCACCGAGCCGGTGGCCTGCACGCCGGGCGAGTTCCAGCTGCTCCGGGTGCTCGCCGCCGAGCCCGGCCGGGTGTTCACCCGCGACCAGCTGCTGCGCCACCTGCACGGGTTCGACTCGTACGTGACCGCCCGCACCGTCGACGTGCACGTCATGAACCTCCGCCGGAAGATCGAGCCGGATCCGGGCCACCCGGTGCGGCTGCTCACCGTGTACGGCGTGGGCTACAAGCTGGCCGATGGCTGACCGGCGGCTGCGCGGCGGCCTCCTGGTGCGGCTGCTCGCCGTCTCCGTGCTGGTGTCGGTGCTCTCCGTGGCCGGCACGGCCTGGCTCGCCGTCCGCACCACGACCCGCGCCATCCAGCAGGAGCAGGGGCAGGCCCTCAGCGACGACGCCAGGATCTACGACGCGCTGCTCGGCTACGCCGCCACCCACCACGACTGGGCCGGCGCCGCGCCGCTGATGCGGTCGCTGGCCGGCGCCACCGGCCGCCGCATCGTGGTCACCGACCCCGACCGGCTCCCGCTGGCCCAGACCGCGGGCGGCACGCTGCCGGAGCGGCCGTCGGCCACCGTCGACCCGCTCGACGCCGGCGAGAACGCCGGCGAGAACGCCGGCGAGGACGCCGGTGAGAACGCCGCCGCCGACCGGATCGACCCGCGCGCGGTCGGGCCGTACGCGCTCACCGCCGCCGAACGTGCCGGCCTGCGCGCGATCGCCGACGAGGCGGTTGCCTGCCTGCGCCGGCCCACGGCGGAAATCGTGCCGGTACCCGCCGAGAAAAGCCGGCAGACAACCGCTCGGCCGGCCGGCGCGCCGGTGGCCGACGACGCCAAGGTGGTCGACCAGCCGAGCGGCCGCCCGCGGATCGAGGCCCAGGCCGGCGAGCTGGACGGCGCGAACGACTGCACGCCCCTGCTCGATCGGCTGGCCCAGCACACCGCCACCGAGCAGGCCGCGCTGCGCCGGCTCGACGACCTCTCCGGGACCTGCCTGCGCCGGCAGGGCTTTCCCGCCGTACGGACCGGGCTGAACGGCACCTGGACGAGCCGGTCCGCCATACAGGTCTCGGACGACTACCGGCGGGCCGTCGAAACGTGCCTGGCCAGTTCCCGCCGCGAGCAACTGGCCGCGTACGTCGCCCCGCCGGCCCTGCTGTTCGTCACCGCCCCCGGCGCCCGGCTCCCCGCCGCCGGCCTCGACCTGTCGGCCGCCGGCCGGGTCCGCATCGTCGCCGTCACCGGGATCGTGCTGCTCGTCGCGATCGGCGTGACCGTGCTGGTCGGCATGCGCCTGGTCGGGCCGCTGCGGGCGCTGACCGCCGCGGCCGTCCGGATGCGCGGCGGCGACGACGGCGCCCGGGTCCGGGTGACCGGGCGGGACGAGATCGCCGCCCTCGGCGCGGCCTTCAACGACATGGCCGAGCACCGCCGGCAGACCGAGGCGCTGCGCCGCGCGATGGTCGGCGACATCGCGCACGAGATGCGCACCCCCGTCACCAACATCCGCGGCTGGCTGGAGGCCGCCGACGACGGGGTGGTGCCGCTCGACCGGGAGCTGGTCAGCTCGCTGCTGGAGGAGGCGCTGCTGCTCCAGCACGTGATCGACGACCTGCAGGACCTCTCCGCCGCCGACGCGGGCGAGCTGCGGCTGCACCCGCAGCCGATCGACGCGGCCGAACTCCTGCACGCCGTGGCGGACGCCTTCGCGCCGGCCGCCGAGCGAAGCGGTGTCGCGCTGGCCGTCGCCGCGAGGTCGCACCCCCTGACGGCCGACCCGATCCGGCTGCGGCAGGCCGTCGGCAACCTGGTGGCCAACGCCGTGCGGCACACCCCGGCGGGCGGCCGGGTGACGCTTTCCCTCCGTACGGCCGGCGAAAGCCTGGCCATCGACGTGGCCGACACCGGCCCGGGAATCCCGGCCGGCCAGCAGGCCCTGGTCTTCGAACGCTTCTGGCGGCCGGAGAAGTCGCGCAGCCGGCAGACCGGCGGCAGCGGGCTGGGCCTGGCGATCGTGCGCAAGCTCGCCGAGGCGCACGGGGGCACGGTCGCCGTCGCCAGCGTCCCCGGCGAGGGCGCGACCTTCACGATCCTGCTGCCCTCGGCAACCGAGCGCTAGTCCGGGCTCTCCAGGAAGGCCCGCATCCGGCGCCGGGCGTGCTCGTTGTCCAGCAGCCCGATCTCCTGCTCGGCCCGCTCCCGGAGCTCGGCCTCCTCCCCGCCGGCCGTCCGCTCCTCGATCGCCCAGTACACATAGGTCTTGATCTGGTGGATCCGGGCGTTGTCGTCGGCCGACCCGATTGCCTGGAGCCCGAGCCGCATCTGGTCCCGCGCCTCCCCCGGCCGGCCGGCGGCGAACAGGAAGAACGCATAGCCGCGGTGGGCGAACAGCTGCTGGGTCGGCCCCTCCTCGCCGGCCGCGAGCAGCGCCTCCCGCCAGCTCTGATCGGCCTCGGCCGGATAGCCGGAGCGGCTGAGCGCGAACGCCAGCGTCCGGTACTCCGGGCTGGTGATGTCGTGCAGCCGGTTCCGCAGCAGGAAGGCCTGCACGGCGAGCAGCTCGGCCCGGGCGTTCACGAAGGCCGCCTCGTCCCCGAACTCGAGGGCGGTGGTCGGATGGCGGTAGGCGAGGCGCAGATTGTTGAGATCATCGACCAGGGTGGCGAAGCGTAGCCGCTCAGCCCGGCGCGCCGCGCCGCGCCGCTCGAGGATGCCGTAGAGCGAGACCGCCAGCGCGGCGAGGCTGATCAGCACCACCCCGGCCTGCACGCACTCCAGTCTATGGAAACTTTCCATAGCCGTACATCTATGGATGTTTTGACATTAGCCGGATCTCACCTCCGACCGGCATGCTGGGCACCCGCCGAGATTCCTACGCGATCATCGGGTCGTTCCGGCCGAGAAAGCCGGGCCGGCTCGGGCGGTGCAGCAACGTAACGGCCTTCTGCACACCGAGGTGGGGATGACTTTCCAGCCAGCGGGAGTAGCGCGGCCGGTGCGCCACGATCTCCAGATACGCCTCCGTCGCGAAGCCGAACACCTCCGCCGCCGGCCCGGCCGCCGGCCCCTCCGGATCCCAGCCCAGCAGATGCCGCCAGCGCAGCGGCACCCCGCGCAGCGCAACGGCGACCACGCCGGGCGCGGACCGCACGGTGCCCTGGCACAACGCGATCGCCCCGCCCGCGGCGACCAGGTCGAAGGCGCTGCTGGCGTCGATCTCGGTCGGCGTGCGCGGCGCGAAGCCCTCCCGGGCGCAGGCGGCCGCGAAGCACTCGCTGAAGCACCCGTCGCCGGGCGCCGTGATCCACTGCTCCCCGGCCAGCTCGCCCAGCCCGACCTCGTCCCGCCCGGCCAGCGGATGTCGCTCGTTGAGCAGCACCCAGACCGCGTCGACGGAGACGACCTGCCAGGTCAGCCCGGGCGGCAGCCCGCCCGGCGGGGTGGCGCACGCGCCGAGCACGACGTAGTCGAGGCGGCCCTCGACGGCCATCCGGGCGACCTCGTTCTCCGACCAGGTCGAGTGGATCGACACCGGGCCGCCCGGGTGCGCGTCGTTGAGCCGGCGCACCAGGCCGGCCACGATCGGCCCGTTGGTGGCGCCGACCCGGTAGCGGGCCGGGCCGCCCGCGGTGATCAGCTCGCTGGCCTCGTCGCGCAGCCCGGTGACCGCCGGGATCAGCACCCGGGCGCGGGCCAGCACGAGATCGCCGAGCGGCGTCGGAAGAACGCCCCGGCGGTCCCGGGTGAACAGCGCACCACCGAGAATGCGCTCGATGCGCTGCAGTTGTGTGGTGAGCGCGGGCTGGGCAAGGCCGAGCGCGGCGGCAGCCTTTGTCACGCTGCCGGCCTCGGCGATGGCGAGCACGATTCGTAAGTGCCGCAACTCCAGCTCCACATACGGAACCTAGAGTCGCCACCGGCCACTCCGAAAGTCTTTACAGGTTAATTTCGGCCATCTGAGCCCGCGAATGGGCGAACGACGTTCGGTGCCCGGGCTGCAACGCCCCGTGAGGGGCGTTGCAGCTTCCGTTAGACACCGGATGCGAAGTTGACTTTGTGTGAGCACTTCCCATCCGAGCGTGCCTATCGGTAGGCTCTCCGATCAGGAAAGGTCAAACTCGCCATCCTTGGCCGAGCCCACGAAGGCGGTCCACTCCGCCTGCGTGAACATGAGAGCCGGGCCCTGCCGGTCCTTGCTGTCACGGACGGCGACGGCGTCGTCGAGGAACGCGACCTCGACGCAGTTGTTGCCGCCACTACCGTTGCTGCGGCTGCCCTTCTTCCAGACAGCGCCGTTGAGATGGTGCGCGAGCATGCTCAAGCACCCCCCTTCACCTATTCGCTTGTCTCGGAGCCCTACGCGACCAGAAGGCTCTCGATCATCTTGATTGTCTGGCGATGGTCGAGCGCCTTCGCGCTCAATCGCTCGAACTCACTCCGGTAACGAGCAACCTCGGCCGGTTGCTCCTCGTAAGAGTCTCCCGCAAGACCTTCAAGATATACAACATCCAGATGGGTGGTTTCGGGCCTGGAAATCCCATGGTTCATCTGCGCGTCCACCCCTTGGAACTCCAATAACGCCACCGGTCCACCGAGGAACCCGTGTTCGCCCGAACCGAACGGAAGTATCTGTAGGCTCACATTCGGTAATTGAGCCATTTCTATTAGATGCCGAAGCTGTTCCGCCATCACTTCCGGGCCGCCGACAATACGGCGAACGACCGATTCGTCCATCACCGCGGTGAACTCCAGCGGGCGGCGCTCGGTGAGCCGGCCCTGACGGGTGATCCGCAGCCGCACCCGGCGGTCGATCTCGTGCGGCGGATCGTACGAGCGGCCGGTGTTCATCAGCGCCCGGATGTACCGCTCGGTCTGCAGCAGACCCGGCACGATCACGGGTTCCCAGGTGAGCATCGACGACGCGCCCGCCTCGAGGCCGACGAAGTTGCCCGGCCGGATGACGTCGCGGTAGTCACTCCACCACGTGCGCTCGCGCGACATGCGCGCGAGCTCGACCAGCGCGTCCCGGTAGGCGTCGTCCCGGACGTGGTAGAGGTCGAGGAGGTCGCGCACGTCCCGGGCGGTCACCGCGACCCGGGCGGTCTCGATCCTCGTGACCTTGGCAGCGTGCCACTCGAAATGGCGGGAGACATTCTCCTGCGTCAATCCTGCGGCTTCTCGGCACCGCTTCAGCTCCGCGCCTAGTCGGCGCCGTCGCAGCGTCGGGCCCTCATCAACGGACACCTGGACTCCCCTTGGCCCTACAGGTTTCCTCAGGTCACCGATCTTACGACCGGTGTGCTCATGATCCAACGTGGACCGAGGCCCGGAAGGGCTGAACAAGAAGTCTAGTACTTCTTGTATTGACCTTGCGGTTGGGTACATGATGCGCCGGACATCGAGTTATCACGTGATGCACAGACAGTGATCAATCACAACTTGGGTCTACTTGGGTACTAAGGGGCGTGGCAGGCGTGTTGGCTGACCAGTACTTCCTGATCGCACACCAGGACCGCACCGGCCGTTCTCGGCTCCACCCACGGGCGACCGGTCTCGGGCTGGCCGCGGCGCTGCTGGGGGAACTGATCCTCGAGGGACGGATCGGGATCGCCGACGGCGACCTCATCATCCTCGACCGGCACCCACCGGCGGACGCGTTGGCGCACGACATTCTAGACCTGCTGATAGCCCAGCAACGGCACCGTGAGGTCCGTACCTGGCTCGCCTTCCTCTCGCAGGATGCCGAGATCCGGGTCGGCGAGCGCCTCGTGCGCCTCGGTGCGGTCGACCTGATCACCCGCCGGCGGATGCTCTCCACCGAGGTGGTCTACATGCCGAACAGCCCCGAGCAGCGGAACGCCGCGGCCTGGGCGCCGGCCCGGTTGGCCAATCTTCTCGTCCGGGGCATCGAGCTCAGCCTCACCGACCGGGTGCTGGTCGGCCTCGTGGCCGCCACCGGCCTGACCAGGCATGTGCTCTACGACTTCGAGATGCACCGGCAAGCATTCCAGTCCCTGCCGAGCGCCGTCGACGCGCTGCCCGGCGACCTACGGGACCTCATCGAGTACACCGAAGCCTCCGTGGGCTCGGTGCTGACCGTCGGTCGGCGGTGAGTGCCAACGGGCGTCACCACCTCCGGCGAAACAACTTCGACCAATGGGCCGGGAGGATGTTGATGACGCAGAAGGACCCCTTCGAACCAGACATCGTGGCACGGGCGCTGGCCAAGAACAGGCTCGGCGTCCCGTCCGTGGTGTTCTTCGGTGTGGCCGGCGCCGCGCCGCTGACCGTGATCATCGGAGCGATCTCGGCCACGTACGCGATCATCGGGAGCACCGCCGTCCCGATCGCCTATGTGGCGGTGGCCGCGATCCTCTCCCTGTTCACGGTCGGCTTCGTGGCGATGAGCCGGCACATCGTGAACTCGGGAGCCTTCTACTCCTATATCAGTCACGGGTTGGGCCGCATCGTCGGCGTCGGCGCCGCGTTCGTGGCCCTCCCGGCGTACTCGGTGATGCAGATCGGCCTCTACGGCCTGTTCGGCGCGGCGGCGGCCAACATCCTCGCCGCGTTCGGCGTGGTCACCCCGTGGTGGGTGTGCGCGATCGCGGCCTGGCTGATCGTCACCGTGCTCGGCCTGCTCTGGGTCGACCTCTCCGGCAAGGTACTGGCCGTGCTGCTGGTCCTGGAGATCAGCATCGTGCTCATCTACGACCTGACCATGGTCAGCCACCCGCACAACGGGCACATCACCTTCTCCTCGTTCAGCCCGGCACCGCTTCTCACCCCGGTCGCCGGCTCCCTCCTCGTGATCGCGATCGCCGGCTTCGTCGGCTTCGAGGCCACCGTGGTCCTCTCCGAGGAGGCGAAGGACCCGAAGCGCACGATCGCCCGCGCCACCCACTGGGCCGTCATCATCGCCGCCTTCATGTGCAGCATCTCCGCCTGGGCGATGGCCGTCACCACCGGCCCGGAGAACATCGCGGCGACCGCCGGCGAGCACCAGACCGACCTGGTCTTCTTCCTGGTCGGCAAGCACCTGCCGACACCGCTGATCGACCTCGGCTACCTGCTCTTCCTCACCAGCGTCTTCGCGGCGCTGCTCGCCTTCCAGGCGGCGGTCGCCCGCTACCAGTTCGCGCTCGGCCGCGAGGGCGTGCTGCCCTCCGGATTCGGCCGCACCCACCCGCGCACCGGCGCGCCGCTGGCCGGCTCGATCACCCAGAGCATCATCGCGATCATCGCGCTGAGCCTCTACGCCGTCTCCGGCCTCGACCCACTCGTCTACCTGTTCGCCTGGATGAGCACGATCGGCGGCCTCGGCGTGCTGATCCTGATGTGGGCGACCTCCGCCGCCGTGATCGGGTTCTTCGCCCGCGGCCGGCGCCGGGAGAACGTGTGGCGGGCCTTCATCGCGCCCTTCCTCTCCTTCCTCCTGCTCTCGGTGGTCCTCACCGCTACCGTGATCGGCTTCGGCGAACTGCTCCAGGTCGACGGCAGCTCGCCGTTCCAGTGGCTGATCCCGGTGCTCTACTGCGGCGTCGCGCTGATCGGCTTCTGCTGGGCCGGGATCATGCGAGCCGGGCGGCCCGAGGTCTACGCGCAGATCGGCCGCGGTGCCGACGGCCGAGTCAGCCTGCTGACCGACAACGACTTCCCCAAGCCGCTGCACGCCGACCCGGTCGGTGCTCGGAGCTACCCCTATTGACAAGGACGGCCCCAGCGATGTCGTACGCCGTGAGAGATCAGGTGATCCGGGACCTGGCGCCGGTGGGCGCGCCCGACATCGCCGGCTTGATCGCCGTGGCCATGCACGACGGCCGGGTGGCGCGGTGGATGCAGCCGGACGCGACGGCTCGGCACCGCGGCAGCTACGACTACTTCGCGATCTTCGTGGAGCACGCCCTCCGCTTCGGAGACGTGTACACCACGGCGGAGGGCGACACCGGCCGGCTGACCGGTGCCGCCCTCTGGCTACCGACGACGACCGCGGTGCCGGCACCGCTCGACTACGACCGCCGGCTCAAGGAGGTGGCCGGCGACGCCTACGACCGGGCGTGCCTGCTGGACGCGGCGCTCGACGCTGAGCACCCGGCCGGCGGCCACCACTACCTGGCATACCTGGCCGTGCGCCCCGATCGGCAGGGACGCGGGCTCGGCAGCACACTGCTGCGCCGGCATCACCGCCGCCTCGATGCGGCGGGACTGCCGGCCTACCTGGAGGCGAACGACCCTCGTAACCGCGACCTCTACCTCCGGCACGGATACCAGGTCCGGTCCGTGATCGACCTACCCGACGGGCCACCCCTCTGGTGCATGTGGAGGCCGCCGATGGACTGAGACCTACTTACGCGGCGGACGGGAACTCGTACAGCCAGTAGGACTGCTGGTCGATCCGGTTGAACCGCATGCTCTCCGAGTTCCGGCTGATCATCATCCGGAAGACCCGGGACATGTGGCGGACATCGTCGTTGTAGGAGCAGATGTCCAGTCCGACCAGCCCGTTCTGGATGGAGACGACCAGGTACATCTGCTCCACCATCTGCGCGAACGCCTCGCGCCCCTGGTGTTCCGGGCTCACGGCAATGAACCCGATGTACCAGATCTTGCGAGCCGCGTAGTGCTCGGGCCAGTGCCGCTGGAAGTACTGCGGCGAGATCAGCGGCACCGCGTCCAGGTCGTTGGTGTACGTGGTGATACCGGCAAGCGTGCCGTCGTCGGTGAGCGCGAGGTACTTGTCGACGCGCGGGTCACGCATCACCTCGTCGAACTCCGACTTGTACATCATGTGGCGCTGGACCGCGAGAGTGTTCAGCTCTTCGAAGCAGTCCTGGTAGAGCTGCCATGCAGCGCTGTGCAGATCTTCGTCGATGATCTGGTCGACAACCTTGATAAGCATGTTCTGCTCCCCCGCGGGCTGGCAAGACCCGCTTGTCCACACTCATACAGATCAATGATCTACTGGTGACAGAGTACGAACAGTGACGGTGCAAACACAATGCGTGTTCACCAAAATTAATGTGCCAATGTCATCGAACGACCGTCGAATGCCCGGTATCTGTGCAACTTGCGCGACCCCGGGGGAATTCGAATGATCAAATGTGCGCCGCCGGCCGCCGATGGTGGCCGGCGGCACCGTGCCGCCCGCGAATCTACCGGTATCGCTCCGTCCCTGCTAGACCGTGGTGTGCCAAGCTGATCACGCACGGTCCGAATCGGACACGACCGGGCATCGACCCGCGTTTGTGCTGCGCCCCGGAATCGCATTTTCGGCCGCGCTTCGTGAACTGCACCGCGAGTCCAGTACTCGAAGGACTACGCATCTGCGTACTTAATTCGGTGACAGTTATCGCCATACGCTGTCCCGCGTCGTTGGACGAACGAAGGGAGTACGCATGCAAACTCGTCCACGCTTACTGGTGGCCGCCCTGGTGGCCGCCCTGCTCGCGGTCGGCGCGGCCCTGGTCGCCCCGGCCGGCCCGGCCTCCGCCGCGTCGATTCCCGGCATGGTGCTGACCTCGGCGACGGCGACCCTGCCGCCGGAACTCACCCCGCTGGCCACCGGCAAGCGCATCACCTACGTGACCACCGACGTCAACGGAAACCTGATCACGGCGACCGGCCTGATCATGACCCCGAAGACCAACAAGGCGAGCCGGGTGGCGGCCTGGGCGCACGGCACGACCGGCCTGGCCGACCAGTGCACGCCCTCGACCAACCAGAACGTCTTCTGGCCCGAGGCGCGCACCGCGATCGCCGCGCTGCTCGGCAAAGGCTTCACGGTCGCCGCGCCCGACTATCCCGGGCTGGGCACGTCGCAGTCGCACCCGTACCTGATCGGTCCCAGCGAGGCGCGCTCGATCATCGACGCCGTCAAGGCCGCCCGCAACCTCGACGGCTACCTCTCCACCAGCTACGTGATCGACGGCCACTCGCAGGGCGGCCAGGGCTCGCTGTTCGCCAACCAGATGGCCACCGCGTACGACGGCAACCTGGTCCTCAAGGGCTCCGCGAGCATCGCCCCGGTCTCCAACGCCGCCACGCTCGCCCCGCTGATCCCCGGCACGCCGAACCAGGGTTACCTGGTCATGGGCCTCTACGGGCTGCAGACGGTGGACTCGTCGTTCAGCGCCAACTCGGCGCTGGCCCCCACGGCGAAGACGAAGACCTCGGTCCTCAACACCGGCTGCCTCAACGAGATCCTGGCCGCCTACCAGAACCTCACCGCATCGCAGCTGCTGGTCGGCGGCGCGCTCCCCGACTCGGTGATCGCCAAGCTGGACCACTGGGACAGCCCCGCCCAGACCACGCCGACCGCGCCCATCCTGCTGATCCAGGGCACGGCCGACGAATCGGTCCCGGCCTTCCTCACCGAGATGCTGGTCGACGAGCTGCACGCCTATTCCCAGCCGGTCACCTACCAGGAGATCGACGGCGCAACCCACGACTCAGCCGTGATCGATTCGGCGGATACGGTCGCTACCTGGCTGGCGGGTCGTTTCTGAATTCACCACCACCCGCACGTACGCGTGGCGAGTCCCACGCGGAACAGCGGCCGCCCCGCCTCTTCAACGCGACCACCTGCATCCCAGGCCGTAGCGCGCGTCTCGCGTGTCTGCGTTCCCCAAGACCTCACGCGAAAGTCGCGTCACGGCCTTGTTTTGCAGGCGATCGCGGGGAGAGGCGGGGGCGGCCGCTGTTCCGCGTGGGAGCCGTGACGCGTACGCCCAGAAGGTTTTAGGCGGCCGGGATGTGGGTGGGCTTGGTCAAGCGCCGGCTGGGGGCGGCTGCGGTTGAGCCGCGGACCACGAGCTCGGCCGGGAAGATGTACTCGGAGCGGGGGGCGGCGTGGCCGTTGATCTCGTCTACCAGGGCTCGGACCGCGGCGTTGCCCATGGCGGCCACCGGCTGACGCAAGGTCGTGAGGGGCGGGTCGGTGAAGGCGATCAAGGGGGAGTCGTCGAAGCCGACCACCGAGAGGTCGCGGGGGACGGTGAGGCCGCGGCGGTGGGCGGCCCGGATCGCGCCGAGGGCCATCAGGTCGGAGCCGCAGACCAGGCCCGTCACCTGGCGGTCGAGCAGCTGGCCGGCGGCCACCTCGCCGCCCTCGACGCCGAACAGGGTCAGCGCGACGAACTCCTCGGGGGAACGGTGATCGTAGCCGGGGACGTGCCGGCGCATCGCGTTGTGGTAGCCCTCGAGCTTGCGCTGGACGGCCCGGAAACGCTCGGGGCCGGAGACGAAACCGATCCGCTCGTGGCCCAGCGCGGCCAGATGCGCGACCGCGGACTCGGCGGACTGTTTGTCGTCGCAGGAGATGAACGGGGCCGCGATGCCCTCGGCGAAGCCGTTGACGAAGACGATCGGCATCGGGCGGTCGATCAGCCGCTGGTAGCGCTCGTGGTCGGCGGTGGTGTCGGCGTGCAGGCCGGCCACGAAGACGATGCCGCTGACCTGGCGGTCGAGAAGCATCTCGAGGTACTCGTCCTCGGTGACGCCGCCGGGGGTCTGGGTGCACAGCACGGGCGTGTAACCGGTCTGGGCGAGAGCGCTCTCGATGATCTGCGCGAAGGCCGGGAAGATCGGATTTTCCAGCTCGGGGACGATCAGGCCGACCAGGCCGGCGCTGCGCTTGTGCAGGCGCTCGGGACGCTCGTAGCCGAGCACGTCGAGCGCGGTGAGAACGGCCTGGCGGGTGTCGGCCGAGACCCCGGGGCGGTCGTTGAGGACGCGCGAAACCGTCGCCTCGCTGACGCCCGCCTGCCGGGCGATATCCGAGAGGCGTGCACGCATGCGGTCACAATAACCCTTCGCCTATGCCGATGCGCTCGGCTGAGCCGCAGGCCACGCCGGTCGTGGCCACAGATGCCACGACCGGCGTGTCGCGCTCCTACTTCCAGGTGTCGCTGGTGCTGTACGCGGAGGAGGTGCCGGTGGAATATGTCCGGTTGCTCCCGGACTCCCAGGTGACGTTCCCGGACGCGTCCTTCTTGATGTACTTGTACTCGAAGCTGGTGCTCTGCGGAACGATCACGAGCCGGCTCCAGGTCGGGTAGGCGGCCGACGAGAGCGGGATCGCCGCCGAGGTGTCCCAGCTGCCGAGGGCGGCGATCGAGCCGACCACGTAGACGTTGGTGCCGGTCGTGGTGGTGGCGGTCTCGTCGAAGGTGACCGAGGTGGCCGACGCGTTGGCGACGTTCCAGCTGTTGTTGCAGGTCACCGCCGCGGTGCCGGTCGTGGTGGTGCGGTTGGCGTTGCTCTCCCAGGTGACGTTGCCGGACGAGTCCTTCTTTATGTACTTGTACTCGATCGCGGTGTTGGCGGGCAGGTTCACCGAGCCGGACCAGATCGGGTAGCCGGCCGAGGAGAGGGCCACCGCGTTTCCGGTGTCCCAGCTGCCGAGGGCGGAGACGTTTCCGACGACGTAGACGTTGGTGCCGGAGGTGGTCGTCGCGTACTCGTTGAAGGTGGCCGCCACGGTGGCGGGGGTGGTCGTGGGGGCCGTGGTCGGCGTGGTCGTCGGGGCCGTCGTCGTCGAGCCGCCGCCGGAGATCGCGTTGACGTCGAGGCCGACCGCGCTGTTCGCCGGGATGGTCACCGAGGCGGTGCCGCCGGAGACCGTCACCGCGGTGCCGGCGCAGCCGGTCGAAGTCGCGCCGCCGGTGATCACGTCGCAGTAGGTGCCGTTGGCCAGGCCGGTGGTGTACGTGGCGGTCGACGCGCTGCCGGAGGCGTTGATCCCGATCCAGCCGAGCGACCCGCGGTGGAACCCGATGATGTTCGCGGCGGTCGCGGTGAAGTCGGCGACCGTGGTGACCGACTGGGTCGCGTTGTGCCAGGCGACCATGCCCTTGATCCCGGTCGACTGGGTCTGGCACTGCCACGCGCCGCTGGTGCAGCTGGTGTCGGTGACGAAGCCGTTGGAGTCGGCCGGCGGGGACTGCCCGGTGCTCGAGGTGGAGAAGGTGAAGCCGTCGTAGATGAACGGCTTGCCGTACGGGTAGGCGAGCAGGAAGTAGTTGGCCAGCGTGTACTTCGTGCCGTCCTGGTACCGCAGGGTGGTGCCGTCCCGCTCGAGGTCGTGGTTGGTGACCATGGCCGCGGTCTGGGCGCTGGTCGCGTCCAGGCTCCAGGACGGGATGCCCGACAGGTTGTTCAGCGTGCCGTTGGCGAACTGCGTCTTGAGGCCGTACGCGTACGAGAAACCAAGCACGTCGCCGTTCGCGGTGAAGGCGGCCGGCTGCAGCTGGCTGTTGGTCGACCCGGTGAAGATCTCCTGCGCGATGTACGGCGTCCTGCCCTCGGCCGTGGTGGTGTTGAGCAGCGCCTTGATCGCGGCGAAGTCGGCCTGCGCGATGTGCTTGGCGGCGTCCACCCGGAAGCCGTCGACGCCGAGCCCGATCAGATCGTTCAGGTACGCGGCGATCTTGGCGCGGACCGTGGTGCTCTGCGTCTTCAGGTCGGAGAGCGAGAGGAGCATGCAGTTCTGCACTTCGGAGACGTCGTTGTAGTCGTCGATGACGCCGTCGGAGTCGTTGCAGTAGCCGTCGCCCGGGTGGTGGAAGTCGTCATAGGTATAAGGCACCGCCGGGTATGTGTAGCCGGTCGGGTTGAAGGTCGAGCCGCCGTACGTGGTGGTCAGGGTGTTGTTGGAGCCGGCCGTGTGGTTGACCACGGCGTCCACATAGACCCGGACGCCGGCGTTGTGGCAGGCGGTGACCATCGCGGAGAACTGCGCCCGGGTGCCGAAGCGGCTGGTCAGGTTGTAGGAGACCGGCTGGTAGACCTCCCACCACGGGTGCGCTCCGCTGTCGCTGGTGGCGAGGCTGACCGACTCGGCCGGCGGGGCGACCTGGACGGCGCCGTATCCGGCCGGGCCGAGCTGCGTGGCGCAGGCGGTGGCGACCGAGTTCCAGTTCCACTCCCACAGGTTGGCGGTCACATCGGAGTTGTTGAGGGTGACGGCGGCGCTCGCGGTCATGGTCTGCGCGGTGAACGCGAACAGCGCGCTCGCCGCCAGCACGACCGCGGCGCCGGCCGCGCGGAGGCTTCGTTTCATGGCGCTCCCTTGGGGACCCTGCTGAGGGGAGGACGGTTACGACGAGGATGCTCGATTGTTTCAAATGCGTCAATAAGTTTCTGAAAGATCTTGCAGAGCCTGTACGTCCCCTGTGGAACCGTCCTGGTGGATACCCCTGGAAGGAGCTTGCAAAGATCACCGCATGGGCGGCGCCTCGTTCGTGTAGCCGGTCGACTCGAACACCTGGTAGCTCAGCAGCGTGTCGCCGTGCCAGGACTCCTGGGCCAGCGCCTGCCCGTCGGCACCGTCCACGATCAGCCGGGTCTCGCTGCCGTTGCGGAGATAGCCGACCGCCGTGCCGGCCCGGCCGTGCTGATCCAGCACCGCGCCGAACAGCCGGACCTCGGGCAGGTCCGCGAGCATCCGATAGGTCGCCGCCCGCACCGCCGGGCGCACCGGGAGTTCGGTGACCAGGGCCTGCCCGGCGACGAACAGCAGATAGTCGGCCGGCCCCTCGGCGGCGGTGTCGAGCCGGGCGAGCAGCCACTTCCGCAACGCCGCCGGGTCGCTCGGCAGCGCGGCCAACTGCTTCATCGTGACCGGGGCACCGGCCAGCCACAGCCCGACGGCGCCGGCCGGCGCCATCTTGACCCCGCGCGGGCCGCCGGCCATCGTGATCACGACGTCGCCCTGCCGCCACTGCCGGGGCGACCCGTCGGCCTTCCAGGCCTCCTCGTCGGCGGCGCCGACCGGTCGCGCGCCGAGCATCCGGGCGACGACGGCCCCCGCGGCGGCCTGCTGGCCGGTGGGCAGCCAGCGCTCCTCGGAGATCTTTCGCAGGATGGCGTACGGACGGGAGGCCGGGCCCACTTCGAGGCGTTCGCCCTGTTCGATGACGATACGCCAGTATCGGCCGTTCGAGCTGTCCTGCGTGGTTTGCTCGGCCGCGGCGAGGAGCAGAGCGCGGGCGGTGGCCGGCGCGGGCGTGCCGGTCCTCGTGCCGGTAGTCGTCCCGGTCGCGGACGGGGTCGAGCCCGGCTCGTTCGTCCGCGCAGCGACGCCCCCGACGATCACCGCACCGGCGACGGCGAGCGCGGTCGCCGCCACGAGCCGGCGACGCGACGCCGGCCGGGCGACCGGCCGTTGCGGGTGGGCCATGATCGAGGCGGGGTCGGGGCGGGTGTCCTCGTTCTCGTCGAGGCGGGCCGGGCGGCTGGACGCCACCATGCGGATCAGGTCGTTCATCGGGTGTGCTCCTGGAGGGGAAGGGTGATCTCGACTTGACGGGCGTCCAGGGCCTCGCGCAATCGCTTGCGGGCCCGATGCAGCCGGACGAAATAGGTGGCCACCGAGCAGCCGACCACCTGGGCGGCCTGCCGGGGCCGCAACCCCTGCCAGGCGACCAGCGTGATCAGCTCACGGTCGTGCTCGGTGAGGGCGCCGAGGGCGGCGAGCACCGCCACCCGCTCGGCCACCCCGTCGGCCGGGTCGTCGCCCGCCTCGGTCACCCAGGCGCGCAGCTCGGCGGCCAGGCTCGCCTGCCGGGCCTCGTCGCGATACCGCTCGCGGATGACATTGCGGGCGACGCCGAGCAGCCACGGCAGCGGCCGCGGCGGCACCACGTCGAGCCGGCGCCACGCCACGAGGAACGTGTCGCCGACGATGTCGTCCGCGAACTGGCGGCCGGCCCGGCTCACCGCGTACGCGTACACCTGGGCCCGGTGCTCGTCGTAGATCGCGGTGAACCTTCGTTCCGGGTCGGATTCGGTCACGTGCTCCTGCTCCTTGGTCCTGGAAGGTACGCCGTCACGAGGTAGTGCGCGGGGGGCCCGGTTTCTTACCGCCGCTTCCTCAGGACCGGCGGCGGGCGGTCGATACGAAGGCTCGTGGACTCACCCGGGCGCCTGCGGCAATGGCCTTCGCTGGGCCGTGACCCGTTGCTGCTCGCTTCGTCGGCCCTGACCCTGGTGGCGGCGGTCCTCTTCGTCGCGCTGGCCGGCCCCTCGGAGACCAGCACGCTCTGGCAGGTCCGTACCTTCTGGGTCGCCCAGCTGCCGCTGGACGCGCTGCTCGCGTACTCGTCGTGGCGGGTCCTGCCGGTCGCCACCGGCGCGACCCGGCGATTCTGGCGGATCCTCGCCGGGGTGGGCTTCCTGTTCCTGACCGGCGACACGACCCAGACCTTCCTGACCTTTTTGTCCCCGCCCGGCACCTGGTCGACGAACGGCGGGATGGTGCAGACCGCGTGCTTCGGCTCCGGCCTGCTGGTGATCGTGGTGGCGATGCTGGTCCATCCCCATCCGGGCCGGTCCGGGCGGGAACGGCTCGCGTTCTGGCTGGACTCCGCGACCGTGCTGGTCGGCGGGGCGGTGATCGCCTGGTGCTTCGCGGTGCAGCCGGGGCAGTCGGACCGGGCCGCCGTGCTCGGGACGCTGGCCGCCGCCGGGGTGGCGATGACCGCCGGGTTCGCCGCGGTCAAGATGATCCTCAGCGGGAACGCGCCGATGCGGAAGTCCGCCGCGATCCCGATGATCACGGCGGCCGCGTTCACCGCGATCGGCCAGTTCGTGGCGCCACCCACGGTCGGTCGCCTGCCGGCCGCGGTCTACCTGATCCGGCTCATGCCGTCGCTGCTGATCGCGCTCGGGCCGCGGATCCAGGAGCTGATCGCCCGCTTCGACCCGGAGCCGTTCGGCGAGCGCCGCCGCAAGCCCTACAGCCTGCTGCCGTACGGCTCGATGGTGATCGCCTTCATCGCCCTGATCGTGGTCATGCCCGGCGGCGTGGACGCCCGGCTGTGGGGCGTGGTGGCCGGGCTCGGCGCGATCTGCCTGCTGGTGGCCGGGCGGCAGTTGGCGGCGTTCCACGACAACAAGGACCTGATCAGCCGGCTCGATTCGACCCTGGCGGAGATGTCCTACCAGGCGCACACCGACGGGCTGACCGCGCTGGCCAACCGCACGCACTTCTACGAGCAGCTGGAGGCCGCGCTGGAGCGTACGTCCGGGGTGTCGGTGTTGCTTGTGGATCTTGACGGCTTCAAGGCGGTGAACGACACGCTCGGCCACGCGGCCGGCGACACGCTGCTGATCTCGGTGGCCGACAAGATGCGGGCGGCGCTGCGGGCCGGCGACGTGGCGGCGCGGCTGGGCGGCGACGAGTTCGCGGTGCTGCTGCGCGACTGCGCCGGCCCGGAGGCGGAGGACACCGCGCGCCGGATCCTCGAGGCCCTCGCGGTACCGGTGGAGATCGACGGGTCGGCGGTGCGGGCGAACGCGAGCATCGGCGCCGCCGCGGCCGAGCCGGGCGAGGGCGCGGGCGCGCTGATCCGGCGGGCGGACGTGGCGATGTACGCGGCCAAGTCGGCGGGCAAGGGCACGTGGAAGCGCTACCACGCGGAGATGGAAGCGCCGCTCCCGATCCCTTGATCGCGGGTACCCTTCCCGGATGCCGCAGCGGAGGATGGCCTGGCTCGACGCGTTGCGGGCCGTCGCGGCCCTGCTCGTCGTCTACGCGCACCTGAGCCACTACCTGCTGCGCGGCGCCCGGGACGTGTCGGCCGAGTGGCTGCACGCCGGGCCCGCCGGGGTGATGCTGTTCTTCCTGGTCAGCGGCTACATCATTCCGGCGTCCCTGGAACGGCACGGCGACCTGCGCCGATTCTGGATCGGCCGGCTGGCCCGGCTCTACCCGCTCTACCTGGTGGTCTGCGCGCTGATGGCGGTGAGCGTGCCGCTGACCGTGGCCGGCGCGGTCGCCCACCTGACGATGCTGCCGCAGTTGCTGGGCGCGCCGCTGCTCACGCCGGTGGTCTGGACGCTCAGCTTCGAGATGGCGTTCTACCTGATCGTGGCGGCCCTCTTCGCCCTGCGCGTGCACAAGGCGAGCGCGGCGGCGGCGATCGCCTTCGCGGTGGCCGGGGTGGCCACCGCTCCCCTGTCGCCGAGCCGCCTGGCCGGCCCGGCCCTGCCCTTCCTGGTGGCGGCGGTGCTGGCGCTCGGCCTGGCCGCGCTGACTGCCCGCCGCCGCCCGGCGGTCCTGACCGGCGCGATCCTGCTGCTGGCGCTGGCGCTCACCCTGCTGCTGGCCGACCAGGACGCGTCGCACGTCTGGGACGGCCTGCTCATCCCGGCCGTGATGTTCACCGGCACCACGATCTACCGAGCCCAGCACGGCCAGATCCCCAGGTGGCATGCCGCCCTGACGATCGCCGTGGTGGCCGCGGCCCTGCTCACCAACTGGTTCGCCGAGCTGGTCGCGCTGCATGCCTTGATCCCCCGATACCTGGCCCGCTCGGTGATCACGCTGACCGTGATCGGCGGCGCCTTCGCGATCGGGCTGGCCTGCCGGAACCGCCGGGTGCCCCGCTTCCTGGCCTGGCTCGGACTGGTCAGCTACTCGATCTACCTGATCCACGTGCCGCTGATCGGGCTGCTGGCGCCCTTACTGACGACGCTCGGCGAACGCTTGCACGGACCGGTCGAACTGCTCGCGGTGGCCGGGTTCCTGGGCCTGCTCCTCGGGCTTTCCTGGTTCGCCCACCGCTTCATCGAGGTGCCGGGGCAGCGCCTTGGCCGCCTGCTGGCCCAGCGCGGCGGTAAGCACCATGACGGCGCCGAGGAACAGCCGGTCGGCCGTGCTGTCGGCGTTGCTGACCAGCCCGAAGGCGCTGTGCGCAACGAGCGCGCCGCAGCAGAGAGCGACGAGGTGGCGCGGGGTCAGCTGCCGGCCGCGCAGTAGCAGCAGCGCGCTCACGGCGATCAGCGCGGCGGCGGCCATCCGGAACAACGGCCACCAACCGTGCCGCTCGGTGTCGTCGAACGGCCAAAGCAGGGCAAGGAAACCCAACGTGGCGACGGCCGCGCCGACCGCGAGGATCGCCGGCCGGGTGGGGGCGGAGCGGGCTGCGGCCGGGCGAGCCGCAGCCCGGCGAGCCGCAACCCAGCGGGCGCCAGCCGAGCGGGCGCCAGCCGAGCGGGGCGTCGGGCGCAGTCGGAGGCGCAGGCCGAGCACCAGGAAGGCGATGGCCAGCGCCGCGACGATCGCTATGGCCAGTGGCGGCATGGTGTAGCCGGGGTCTTCCGAGGGCGGGACGGCGACCCGGATCAGGGCCGCGCCGAGCAGGGCGAGCACCCCGCTCGCGATCAGGCCGCCGCGGCGCAGGTAGGGCCGTGGGCCGTGCCGGCGGAAGAGCAGCTCGACCAGGACGACTGGGATCGTGATGCTGAAGACCGCGTGGTAGACCAGGTTGAGCTCCGTGTAATCCGTGTTCACGCCGAGGAGCCGGGGCGCCCAGCCGGCCGCGCCGTACAGGTGGGGGCTGGTCAGGCTCTGCAGGGCCAGGCCCTCCTCGACCAGGCCGTAGGCGACGCCGAGCAGCAGCAGGTTGAGATGCCCGCCGCCGGTGCGCCGCCACGCCTCGCGCAGGAACAGCGCGCCGCCGGCGTAGACCGGCGCGAAGACCAGCAGCGCCCAGAACATCCGCAGTGGCACCGTGCCCAGCGTCGCCTCGGCGACCACCGGCGCCAGCACGGCCAGCGTCAGCGCGGCCCGCCGGTTGCGCGGCCGCGGGTCGGGCACCCGTGGAAAGGCGGCCCGCATGACCGGCCGGTTGACCGCGACGACCAGCGCGGCGAGCAGCGCCAGCTGACCGGCCTCGAGCGGGCGCAGCCACACCGGATACGCCCCGGCCGCCAGCTGCCAGGCCACCACCACGAACCCGGCCGCCGAGACGAACCGCACCCGGCGATACGCCGTGGACGAGCCGGCCCGCAGCCGACGGATCACCCAGACATACAGAATCGCGACCAGGAAGACCAGGATCTGGTTGGGCCCCAGGGTGGCGGCGTGCGTGACGAGCGTGAGGACCGCGAACGAGACGCCGGCGACGACGCTCGCGACGAGCAGGCCGACGACCAGGCGAATCGCCCTCTGCTGCGGCAGTGACGTGGTCATGCCGAAGACGTTAGGGATCGGGCAAGATCATTACGTCGGACCACGGTCCGATATTCGGCCTCCTACCTGAGGAGGAGCGTCGGGCTCAGGAGGAGGGCCGGGGCCGGACCACCCCGAGGTCGTACGCGAGGACGACGGCCTGCACCCGGTCGCGCACCTCGAGCTTGCGCAGGATCGCCGACACGTGCGTCTTCACCGTCGTCTCGGAGACCACCAGCCGGCCGGCGATCTCGGCGTTCGACGCGCCCCGGGCCATCAGCGTCAGCACCTCGCGCTCCCGCTCGGTGAGCCGGTCGAGGCTGCCCGCGGGCGCGGCCGGCGTCACGTCGGTGACCAGGAACCGGTCGAGCAGCCGGCGGGTCGCGGTCGGGCCGAGCAGCGCGTCCCCGCCGGCCACCACCCGGATCGCCTCGACCAGGTCGGCCGGGCGCACGTCCTTGAGCAGGAAGCCGCTCGCCCCGGCCCGCAGCGCCGCATAGAGCGGCTCCTCCAGGTCGTACGTGGTCAGGATGATCACCTTCGGGGCGTCCGGCGCGGCGGTGAGCCGGGCGGTCGCGGCCACCCCGTCCACGCCGGGCATCCGCACGTCCATCAGCACCACGTCCGGCCGGGTCTGCTCGGCCAGCCGGATCGCCTGCTCGCCGTCGCCCGCCTCGCCGACCACCGCCAGGTCGTCCCGGGACTCGAGAATCATCCGGAACCCGGACCGGACGAGCGCCTGGTCGTCGGCGATCAGCACCTTGATGGTCACGGCCGCTCCCGTAGGGGAAGGCGGGCCTCCACCTCGAACCCGCCACCCGCGCGCGGCCCGGCCGCCAGCGTGCCGCCGAGCAGCCCGGCGCGCTCGCGCATGCCGAGCAGCCCGTGCCCGCCCTCGCGAACGGACCCGCCGCCCGTCCCGTCGTCGCGCACCCGCACACACAACTCCGACTCGTCGATCCGCAGCAACACCTCGGCTGCCGAGGCACGGGCGTGCCGCAGCGTGTTGGTCAGCGCCTCCTGGACTATCCGGTACGCCCCGGCCTGCACGCCCAGCGGCACCTCGCCGGTGCCCTCCCGCCGCAGCGTCACCCGCAGCCCGGAGTCGCCCATCGTGCCGGCGAGCCGTGGCACGTCGTCCAGGGTCGGCTGTGGCGCCGCGTCGTCCTCCGCCTCCTCGCGCACGGTCCGCAGAAACCCGCGGAGCTCGGCGAGCGCCTGCCGGCCCGCCTCCTCGGTGCGCCGCACGGCCGCCCGGGCCTGGGCCGGGTTCGACTCCCAGACGTCGTCGGCGGCGGCCGCCTGCACCACCATCACCGAGACCGTGTGCGAGAGGACGTCGTGCAGGTCGCGGGCGATCCGGGCGCGCTCCTCGAGCACCGCCTGCCGCCGCTCGGCCACCCGCCGCGCGCCGCGCGCCCGGGCCAGCGCGCCCCAGCTCCAGGCCAGCAGCACCGCGCCCAGCCAGAGCCCGGCGAGATCCCAGCGGCCCCGGGCCGCCGCCGGGAGGCACGCGGTGAGCACGGCGAACCCCACCACCCAGAGCGTCTCGCCGGCCGGGCGCAACCAGGCATACGTGCACAGCACCACGAAGGCGATCCCCGGCCCGAAGCCCGGATGGAGCGCCTGCAACCCGGCGCTGATCAACAAGACCGCGACCGTCACCGGGGCCGGCCGGTCGCCGAGCCACCACAGGACCACGCCCTGCGCCAGGATCAGCCCGGCCGCCAGGATCGGCGCCGAACCGCGGACCGCGACCGGCGCGGACGCCGCCGAGCCGTAGACGACGATCGGCGCCGACGCCGCGACCGAGCCGAGGACGAGCAGCACGCGCCATCGCGCCGGCAGGCGAGCCGAGTAGCCGTCCCCCATGACGGCTCACGCTACCCGGCGCGCACCCCGGCCACGATCACCTCGGTGCCGGTGCGGCGGATCGCCTCGACCGCGGCCGGGTCGGCGCTCGCGTCGGTGACCAGCGCCGACACGTCGGTGACCGGGCAGATCCCGGCGAGGCAGACCTTGCCCAGCTTGGAGCCGTCGGCCACCACGATCACCCGGTCGGCGCGGCGGATCATGGTGGCGTTGGTGTTCGCCTCGATCTCGTCGTGCGTGGTGAGGCCGCCGCGGGCGCTGATGCCGTCGACGCCGACCACCGCGACCGCCATGTTGAGGCCCTGCAGCGCCTGGTCGGCGATCGGGCCGACCAGCTCGTACGACTGGGTGCGGGAGACGCCGCCGGTCATGATCAGCTTGAGGCGGGGGCGCAGGGCCAGCTCGGCCGCGATGTTCAGCGCGTTGGTGACCACGGTCAGGTCGACCCGCTCGGCGAGCAGCCGGGCCAGCAGGTGTGTGGTGGTGCCGCCGGTCAGGCCCAGGGTGAGCGGGCCCTTGGGCAGCAGGTCGAAGACGGTCTTGGCGACCAGCGCCTTCTCCTCGCGGTGCTGGCCGACCCGGTAGCGGACCGGCAGCTCGTAGGCGACGTCGACGGCGACCGCGCCCCCATGCGTACGGGAAAGCAGCCGTTGATCTTCGAGTACCTGCAGGTCGCGGCGGATGGTGGCGGGCGAGACGGCGAACTCGTCGGCGAGGTGGCCGGCGTCGACCGAGCCGTGGCTGGCGACCCGCTCGAGGATGGCCGACACCCGGTCGGCCCGGCGCAGTGAGCTCATGGGCCCCTCTTCCGGCAATGATCAAACGAGCAGTCAATGTAGTTCGTTTTCAAGCGATACACCAGTTGGTATTGCGCGTTGTTGGCGAGCACGCCAAGAATCCGCCCATGACCGTGATCGCCTTCCTGGGCGCCGGCAGCGTGGTGTTCACCCGCGAACTGCTGGCCGACATCCTCTCCTTCGACGAGTTGCGCGACGTCACCCTGTCCCTGCACGACATCGACCCCGAGCGGCTGGAGACGGCGTCGGCGATCGCCCGTCGCACCGCCGACCAGCTCGGGTGCAAGCCGGCGATAAGGACCAGCCTCGACCGGCGGACCTCGCTCGAGGGCGCCGACTTCGTGATCAACTCGATCCAGGTCGGGATGTATCCGGCGACCGTGCGCGACTTCGAGATCCCGGCCAAGTACGGCCTGCGTCAGACGATCGCCGACACACTCGGCGTCGGTGGCGTCTTCCGCGCTCTTCGGACATTTCCGGTATTGGATGGCATAGCGCGAGATATGCAGGAGGTCTGCCCGGAGGCTTGGCTTCTCAACTACACGAACCCCATGGCCATGAACATCGCATACCTGGCAAAAAGGGCGCCAAGCCTCAAGGCCGTCGGCCTCTGCCATTCCGTATTCTGGACCGTGCACGACCTCGCCGAGCTGCTGGACGTACCGCTGGGCGAGATCGACTATCTCGGCGCGGGCGTCAACCATCAGGCCTGGCTGCTCCGCTTCGAGCACCACGGCGAGTCGCTCTACCCCCGGCTGGACGCGCTGCTGGAGAAGGACCCCGAGCTGCGCCGGCGCGTCCGGATGGACATGTACCGGCGGCTGGGCTACTTCCCCACCGAGACCAGCGAGCACTCCTCCGAGTACCTCCCCTGGTACCTGCACCACGACGAGGAGATCGCCCGGCTGCGCATCCCGGTCGGGGACTACCTCCAGATCAGCGCCGACAATGTGGCGGAATACGAGAAAACGCGCGCTTCCCTCCAACGGGGCGAGCCCCTCGATCTGACCCGAGCGGCCACCGAGTACGCGCCGCAGGTCATCCACAGCATCGTCACCGGCACGATGCGGCGGATCCACGCGAACGTCCCCAACCACGGCCTGATCAGCAACCTCCCCGAGGGCTACGCCGTCGAGGTGCCGGCCGTCGTCGACCGGCTCGGCGTCCGCCCGGAGCGGGTCGGTGCGCTGCCCACCCAGTGTGCGGCGCTGAACCGGAGCTTCGTCAGCGTCGGCCAGTTGACCGTGCAGGCGGCGCTCACCGGGGACAAGCGGATGGTCCGGCAGGCCGCGATGGTCGACCCGAACACGGCCGCGACGCTGACCGTGGACCAGATCTGGGAGCTGTGCGACGAACTCACCGCCGCGCACGGGGACTTGATGCCCGACAGCCTCAGGTAGACAAGATAGAACGCACACTCTGGATTGTTCGTTTGATGCGCACATCTTGTGGATCGATCACAAACGAGCATAATCCTCGGACATGAATGACACCGCGGCCGAGATTGCCAGCCAGCCGGACGTCTGGCTGCAGAGCCTGGCCCTGACCGACCAGGCGCAGCACGAGCTGATCGCTCCCGGCGAGCGGATGCTCGTGCTCGGCTGCGGCACCAGCTGGTTCGTCGCGCAGGCCATCGCCGAGCTCCGGGAGGAGGCCGGCTTCGGGGAGACCGACGCGGTCTGCGCCTCGGAGTTCCGCCCCCGCCGGCATTACGACCGGATCGTCGCGGTCACCCGCTCGGGCACCTCCACCGAGGTGCTCGAGGCGCTGCGGCGGGTCCCGGCCGCGACCCGCACGGTCGCGATCACCGCGGTGCGCGGCGAGCCGGTCGACGACCTGACCGACACGCGGCTCGTGCTGGACTTCGCCGACGAGCGCAGCGTGGTGCAGACCCGTTTCCCGACGACGGTGCTGGCGCTGGCCCGGCACGCCTTCGGACACGACATCGCGGCCGTGGTCAAGGACGGCCGGCGGGCGTTGGAAGCGGACCTGCCGGCCGACCCGGCCGACATCGACCACCTCGTCTACCTCGGCACCGGCTGGACCTACGGACTGGCCAACGAGGCCGCGCTGAAGGTGCGCGAAGCGGCCCAGGCCTACTCCGAGTCGTACCCGGCCAAGGACTTCCGGCACGGCCCGGTCGCGGTCTGCGGGCCGCGCTCGCTGGTCTGGTCGCTCGGCGACACCGACCCGGACCTGGACGACGTGGCCCGGTCGGCCGGCGCCACGGCGTACCGCGATGAACTGGATCCGCTTGCTCAGCTAGTGCTCGCCCAACGTTTCGCGCTGGCGTCGGCCGCCCACCGCGGTCTCGACCCCGACCAGCCCCGACTGCTCACCCGATCCGTCGTCCTCGCCTCCTGAGCCCACCCAGACGAACATCGAGGTGCCCCTGATGACTGACAACCTTCGGCGACGCCGGGTGTTCCGGCTGATAGCGGGCGGCCTCGGCGCCGCACTCACGCTCTCCGCCTGCATGGGCGGGACGACCGAAAGCGGCAAGGACGCCGCCGCGGGCTACGACCCGAAGGCGAACGTCGAGATCACCTGGTGGACCGGCCAGCCCGACGAGCAGGAGAAGGTGGCCGAGCAGTTGGCCGCCGAGTACCACACCGCACACCCGAACGTGACCATCAAGGTCTCGTCCGGGGCGCCGACCACCGACGACCTGATCACCAAGCTGTCGGCGGGCTTCACCGGCGGCAGCTACCCCGACATCTCGTACGCCTACGGCAACTGGGCCGGTGATCTCGGCGCCAGTGGCAAGACGCAGGACCTCACCTCGTACGTCAATGATCCGTCCTTCAAATGGACCGAGATCCCGGCCGCCGCTCGCGAGGTGGCGACGGCGAACGGCAAGGTCATCGGGATCCCGGCGCTGGTCGACAACCTCGCGCTGATCTACAACAAGAAGCTCTTCGACCAGGCCGGGCAGGCCTATCCGACGGATAGTTGGTCCTGGGACGACTTCCGGGCCGCCGCCAAGAAACTGACCAACACCGCGACCAAGACGTACGGGACGGCCTACTCGGTATCCGGCAGCGAGGACACCACCTGGCACCTGTGGCCGATGCTCTGGCAGCACGGCGGCAAGATCCTGGACGGCACGAAGCCGGCCTTCAACTCGGACGCCGGGGTGGCCGCGCTCGAGACGCTGCGCCAGATGGCGGTCGACGACAAGTCGATGTACCTCGACCAGACCGACGAGAAGTACGGCCCGCTCTTCAACAGCGGGCACATCGCGATGATGCTCTCCGGGCCGTGGTCCCTGCTGGACATCAAGGCCGCCAAGCTGGACTACGGCGTGGTCGACCTGCCCGGCTACAACGGCGACCACCAGACCGTCTCCGGGCCGGACCTGTGGGTGCTGTTCAACCACGACGACGTGAACCGGGCCGGCGCCTCCCGCGACTTCGTGAAGTGGCTGACCAGCACCGAGATCGATCCGAAGTGGAACCTCGCGGTGGGCAACCTTCCCCTGCGTACGAGTGAGAAGGACACGCCCGAGTTCGCCACCTACGTCAAGGAGTACCCGGGCGGCCAGAAGTTCTTCGACAACCTGGCCAACGCCAAGCAGGCCCGGCCCACGCTGCCCGGCTACGACGAGCTGTCGCACAACGTCGGCGACGCAATCGCCAAGGTGCTGCAGGGGCAGGCGCAGCCCAAGGCCGCGCTGGACGAGGCGGCGAAGAAGTCGGCCACCGCCGTGGGCAACTGATGGCGACCACGTTCGCGGTCACCCCGCGTACCCACGCGAAGCCCGTCTCCGCACAGCGCGGCCCCCGCGGCCGCGCTGTGCGGCGGAGCCTCACCGGCTGGGCCTTCGTCGGACCGGCCACCGTGATCGTGGTCGGGCTGTCGATCTTCCCGGCGGTCTGGGCGTTCTTCATCTCCCGGGCCAAGTGGAACGGCATCTCCCCGGGCGTGCCGGTGGGCTGGCGCAACTACCAGCAGCTGGTCCAGGACCCGGACATGATCGCGGCGACCCAGCACACGCTGATCCTCACGGCGATCTTCGTGCCCGGCTCGATCGCCCTCGGCATTCTCATCGCGGTCGCGCTCAACCAGCGGATCCGGCTGATCGGCTTCTACCGCACGTGCATCTTCGTGCCCTACGTGGCGTCGGCCGCGGCCACCGGCATCCTGGCCGGCTTCGTCTTCAACCCGCAGTTCGGCGCGGCCAACGACATCCTGCGCCACCTCGGCCTGCCGCAGCAGCAGTTCCTGGAGAGCCGGCACCAGGCGCTCTACATCATCTGCCTGATCCTGCTCTGGGGCGAGGTCGGCTTCACCACGGTGATCTACCTGGCCGCGCTGCAGGACATCCCGCGCGAGTTGGTCGAGGCGGCGACCATGGACGGCGCCTCGAAGTGGAAGGTGTTCCGCCACGTCACGCTGCCCGAGCTGCGGCCGGTCACGGTCTTCGTGGCGGTCTGGCAGACGATCACCGCGATGCAGCTGTTCGACCTGGTCTACACGACCACCCGCGGCGGGCCGCTGAACAGCACGCAGACGATCGTCTACTACATCTACGAGCTGGCCTTCCAGACCCAGAGATTGGGGTACGGGGCGGCGGCCGCCTACTTCCTGTTCATCGCCACGATGATCCTCAGCCTCGGCGTGATCCTGTACGGGCGCCGGCGCGGCTCGGAGGTGTTCTGATGCGTCGTTCCTGGCGGCTCCCGTTCAGCCCCTGGCACCTGCTCCTCATGCCGCTGGCGCTGATCTTCGTGCTGCCGCTCGTGCAGATGGTGCTCACCTCGTTCATGAGCAGCGCCGAGATCAACCAGTTCCCGCCCCGGCTGATCCCGACCAGCCTCCACCTGGAGGGCTACCGGCACCTGTTCGCCGAGACCAAGGCGCTGCGCTGGTTCCTCAACACGGTGATCGTCTCGGGCATCGCGGTCGTCGCGCACCTCGTGCTCTGCTCGATGGCCGGGTACGGGTTCGCCCGGCTCAAGTTCGCCGGCCGCGGGCTCGCGTTCGTGCTGATCCTGGCGACCGTGATGATCCCGATCCAGCTGCTGATGATCCCGACCTACCTGATGTTCGCCCGGATCGGGATAGTGGACACGCTCGCGGCGGCGTTCGTGCCGTGGCTGGCGTCGGCGTTCGGCATCTTCCTGATGCGGCAGTTCTTCCTCGGGCTGCCGGTCGAGCTCGAGGAGGCGGCGCTGATCGACGGGTGCGGGCGGTGGCGTACGTTCCGCAGCATCGTCCTGCCGCTGGCCAAGCCGGCGCTGACCACGCTCGCCATCATCACGCTGCTGTGGAGCTGGAACGACCTGCTGTGGCCGCTGGTGGCGATCTCGGACGACACGAAGTTCACGCTGCAGGTGGGGCTGGCGAACTTCCAGGGCATGCGGCGGACCGAGTGGTCGCAGCTGATGGCCGGCAACGTGCTGGCCACCATGCCGCTGATCCTCGCGTTCCTGTTCGCCCAGAAGAAGTTCATCGCGACGATGACCTTCACGGGCATCAAAGGCTGATCGGGAGCAAAGGGTGACCGGGCGTCAAAGGCTGATGTCGTCCAGCGTGGCCTGAGCCGCCGTGCCGCCGGCGGCCCGGGTGCTCAGCGAGCCGGCGATCGCGGCCCAGCGGATCGCCTCCGCCATCGGGCGGCCGCCGAGCCGGGCGGCGAGGAAGCCGGCGTTGAAGCTGTCCCCGGCGCCGGTGGTGTCCACGACCTCCACCGTCCGGCCGGGCGCCGCGCAGGTGCCGCCCGGCCACCAGGCCCGCGCGCCCTCCGCGCCGTTCTTCATCACGACCGTCGTGCCCTGTTTGACCAGTTCGGCCGCGGCCTCGTCCGTTTTGTCCCTCTCGGTAATCGCTCGTAGCTCGTTCGCGTTGGGGAGGAAGACGTCGGTGTGCGCCAGGATCTCGTCGATCGACTCCCACTTCTCGGCCGGATCCCAGTTCGTGTCGAGCGAGGTGGTCAGCCCGATTTCGCGGGCTCGGGCGAAAATTCCGGCAAGTCCGGCGGCCAGGGCCGGCTGGAGATACAGCGACGAGACGTGTAGGTGCCCGGCGCGCCGCAGCAACACGTCGGTGACGTCGTCCGGCCGCAGCGCCGGGATCGTGCCGGGCAGCGTCAGGATCCCCCGGTCGTCCTTTTCGGACAAAATGACGCTTATCCCGGTCGGCGCGCCCCGGCCGTCGGCGGCCAGCAGCGTGACCTCCCGCCGCTTCAGTTCGTCCCGTACGACCCGGCCGAACACGTCGTCGCCCACCGCCGCGAACAGCGCCGTCCGCAGCCCGAGCCGCGCGCACCCAGCCGCCGTGATCCCCGCCGAGCCGCCCAGCACCAGCTCGGCCGCGGTCAGCAGCTGCTCGGCCTGCCCGAACCGCGGGCGCACGTCGCCGCGCAGCAGTAGGTCGGGATTGGCGTCCCCGATCACCAGAACGTCGAACTCGGCCACCGCCGCCTCCACTGTCCATATGAACAATCCGAGAGCACCATACGCGCATGATCGGCTATTGACACGTGCGCGTTCGATCAGATCCAATCGACATCGACGCGATCGAGCCCAGCCGGTATCCAGCCCGGCAGTCCGGTTCGCCAGGGCCGGAGGCCGGCCCGAGGCGGGGCAGATCCCTTTCGGAGCCCCGGCATGATCGTCACCGTCACCCTGAATCCGGCCCTCGACCTCACCTACGCCGTCGACGCCCTGGTGCCGCACGGCACGCACCGGGTCGCCGCGGTCGCCGAACGCCCCGGCGGCAAGGGCCTCAACGTCGCGCGCGTCCTGCACGCCCTGGGCGAGCCGGTCCTCGCCACCGGCCTGCTCGGCGGCCCCACCGGCGATCGCGTCGCGTCTCTGCTCACCGCCGAGGGGGTGCGCTCCAGCTTCGTGCGGATGGTGGGCGAGACCCGGCGCACGGTTGCGGTGGTCGACGGAGCCGATGCCACCGGCTTCTGGGAGCCCGGGCCGACGGTGACGCCGGGCGAGTGGTCGCTCTTCGTCGCCGAGTTCCGCGAGCTGCTGGGCCCGGCCACGGTGGTCACCCTGAGCGGTTCCCTTCCGCCAGGCGTCCCGATTGACGCGTACGCGTCATTGATCGCCCTCGCCTCCGCGGCGAACGTCCCGACCCTGCTCGACACCAGCGGCCCGGCCCTGCTCGCCGGCCTGCGCGCCACCCCGTCACTGGCCAAGCCGAACATCGACGAGCTGACCGGCGTGCTCTCCCGGCAACCCGGCCCGCAGGGGCTGGCCGACGCGGTCCGCGCCGTCGCCGCCGGGCCGGTCGTCGTCTCCCGGGGGCCGGCCGGGCTCATCGCCATCGCCGGCGACGAGGTGTGGGAGTGCGCGCCGCCGGTGCCCATCGAGGGGAACCCGACCGGCGCCGGCGATGCCTGCGTCGCCGCCCTGGCCCGGGGCCTGCGCGACCGCACGCCCTGGCCCGACCTTCTGCCCGACGCCGTCGCGCTCTCGGCGGCAGCGGTGGCCGCGCCCGAGGCAGGCGCCTTCGACCCCGGCATCTACCGGCAGACCCGGCCCACCGTCACCCCCGCAGGAGGAAACCATGCTCGCGCCCACCGGTGATCTGGTCTGCGCCGCGCATGCCGCGCGGGGCGCGGTCGGCGCCTTCAACGTCATCACGATCGAGCACGCCGAGGCGATCGTGGCCGGGGCCGAGGAGGCCGGGCTGCCGGTGATCCTGCAGGTCAGCGAGAACGCGGTGCGTTTCCACCACGGTCGGCTCGCGCCGATCGCGGCCGCCGCGCGCAGCCTCGCGGAGGGGGCGGCGGTGCCGGTCGGGCTACATCTCGACCACGTGGAGTCGGACGAGTTGCTGGGCCAGGCGGCGGCGAACGGGTTCGGGTCGGTCATGTATGACGCGTCCCGCCTGCCGTATGCCGAGAACGTGGCCGCCACCGCCGCCGCCGTGCGCCGGTGCCGGGCGGCGGGGCTGTGGGTGGAGAGCGAGCTGGGCGAGATCGGCGGCAAGGGCGGGGCGCACGCGAAGGGGACGCGCACCGATCCGGACGAGGCGGCCGCCTACGTGGCCGCGACCGGGGTGGACGCGCTGGCCGTCGCGGTCGGCTCGGCGCACGCGATGACCACCCGCAGCGCGCGGCTCGACCACGACCTGATCGCCCGGCTCGCCGCCGCGGTGCCGGTGCCGCTGGTGTTGCACGGGTCGTCGGGGGTGCCGGACGAGGAGCTGAGCGAGGCGGTACGCGGCGGGATGGCGAAGATCAACATTGGCACGGCCCTGAACACGGCGTTCACCGGGACGGTCCGCTCGGCGCTCGGCGACCAGCCCGATCTGGTCGATCCACGGCGGTATCTGGCGTCGGCCCGGACGGCGATGGCGGAGACCGTGACGGCCGCGTTACGGATCCTCAAATCGGGTGTAATCCCCGCGTAACCTCAAGAAAGATCTACAGCCTGCGCACAGGTTCTCCTTAGAGTCCGCGTAGCACTTTTCGCCACAGTTGCCGCATGACGTTGACGCTCGACCCTGCCTCGGCGCTGGACTCACCCTCCGCCGCGCCCCGGCGTCGCTCCTGGCTCGGCGATCCGGCGTGGGCCCGCCCCGCGTACTGGGTGCTGCTGGCCGCGACCGCGGTGCTCTACCTGTGGAACCTGTCCGCCTCCGGGTGGGCCAACGAGTTCTATGCCGCCTCGGCGCAGGCCGGCTCCCAGTCGTGGAAGGCGTTGCTGTTCGCCTCGCTCGACGCCGGCAACGCCATCACGGTCGACAAGCCGCCCGCGGCGATGTGGGTGATGGGCTTGTCCATGCGGCTGTTCGGGGTGAACAGCTGGGCGCTGCTGGCTCCGCAGGCGCTGATGGGCGTGGCCAGCGTCGCGCTGCTGTATGCGGCCGTGCGCCGGTGGTTCGGGCCGGTGGCCGGGCTGCTCGCCGGGGCCACCCTGGCGGTCACGCCGGTGGCGGTGCTGATGTTCCGGTTCGACAACCCGGACGCGCTGCTGGTGCTGTTGATGACGGCGGCGGCGTACGCGACGGTCCGGGCGGTCGAGAAGGGCTCGTGGAAGTGGCTCGCGCTCTGTGGCGTGCTGCTGGGCTTCGGCTTCCTCACCAAGATGATGCAGGCGTTCCTGGTGCTGCCCGGGTTCGCGCTGGTCTACCTGGTGGCGGCGCCGATCGGGCTCTGGCGGCGGATGCGTGACCTGCTGATCGCGGGGGCCGCGCTGGTCGTGTCGGGCGGCTGGTTCGTGCTGCTCGTGTCGCTGTGGCCGGCGTCGTCGCGGCCGTACATCGCGGGCTCGACGAACAACACGCTCTGGGAGCTGGCGATCGGCTACAACGGTCTCGGCCGGATCTTCGGCGGCAGCGGCAACCCGGGCGGCAACGGCGGCGGCCCCGGCGGCGGTGGCGGGGGTGGTGGCGGTGGCGGCATGTTCGGCGGCACGACCGGCATCACCCGGATGTTCGGCGACTCGTTCGGGCTCGAGATCTCCTGGCTGCTGCCGGCCGCGCTGGTCGCCCTGGTCGCCCTTCTCGTGGGTACGGCGCGGGCGCCGCGCACCGACCGCACGCGGGCCGCGGCCATCCTCTGGGGTGCCTGGACCGTGGTCACCGCGTTGACCTTCAGCTACATGAGCGGGATCGCGCACCCGTACTACTCGGTCGCGCTGGCGCCGGGGATCGCCGCGCTGGTCGGGATCGGGGCGACGGTGCTGTGGAGATGGCGGTCGCACCTCCTGGCCCGGGTGGGGCTGGCGGCGATGGTCGCGGTCACCGCGTGGTGGGACCACGAGCTGCTCGGCCGGGTGTCGTGGGCGCCGGCGCTGCGGTGGTTCGTGCTGGTCGGCGGCCTGATCGCGGCGGCGGCGCTGCTGGTGCCGGGGTCGCTGCTGCGCCGGGCCGGCGTGGTGGCGGTGGCAGCGCTCGCGGTGGTGACCACCGGGGCGGCCGGCGCGGCGTGGGGCGTCGGGACGGCGGGGACGCCGCACAACGGATCCATCCCGACGTCCGGACCGGCCGGGGTGTCGACCGGCGGGTTCGGCGGCGGCCCGGGCGGATTCCCCGGCGGGGGCTTCCGCGATCGCGGCAACAACGGGGGCGGGTTCCCCGGCGGCGGCTTCCCGGGCGGCGGCAACCTCCCGGGCGGCACCACCGGAAGCCAGAACGGCGGGACCGGACAGAACGGCGGCACGGGCCAGACCGGACCGGCCGAGCCGAACGGCGGCACGGGCCAGACCGGGCAGAACGGGCCGAACAGCGGGACCAGTCAGGGCGGCGGGACTGGGCAGAACGGCGGCGGGGGCTTCCCCGGCGGCCGGATGGGTGGCGGCGGCGGTTTCGGGGGCGGCCAGGCCAACTCCGAGGTGGTGGCGCTGCTGAAGGCGACCACCGGCCGCTGGGCGGCGGCCACGAACGGCTCGATGCAGGCGGCGCCGCTGCAGCTGTCGAGTGGCCGCCCGGTCATGGCGATCGGCGGCTTCACCGGTAGCGACCCGTCCCCCACGCTCGCCGAGTTCCAGGCGTACGTGAAGGCCGGCGAGGTCCACTACTACATCGGTGGCGGTGGTGGAGGCGGCGGCTTCGGCCGCGGCGGCGGATCGATCAGCTCGTGGGTCGAGCAGAACTTCACCGCGACCACGGTCGGCGGCAGCACGATCTACGACCTGACCAAGCCGAAGACCACCGGCTGACGCACGGTCCGGAACGGCCGCCGATCCACGTGACCGGCGGCCGTTTTCGCGCGGCGGGTCCGGTTCTTGGAGGGAGGTCTTGGGCCGGTTACAGCCCGGCGGCCGCAGTCGGGGCGTAAGCCACGACGGCGTTGGGCACTCGATCGGGGACTTGGCGTAAATCCCGTATCATATGGTCTTCTGCATTTGGTAGTTAAGCGACCATTCCGAGGCCATGGTCGGTGTTGTTGAGACGGCGGCCGCCATCAGCCGTCACCGTGACGATGTCCTCGATGCGGACGCCGAATTTGCCGGGTAGGTAGATGCCGGGCTCGATCGAGAAGCACATGCCGGGCACGAGCTGCTGATGCTCGCCGGCGACCAGGTAGGGCGGCTCGTGGGTGGTCACGCCGATGCCGTGGCCGGTGCGGTGGATGAAGTACTCGCCGTAGCCGGCCTCGCGGATCATCTGGCGGGCCACCCAGTCGATCTCCTGGCAGGCGATGCCGGGGCGGACCGCCTCGAACGCGGCCTGCTGGGCCTCGCGGACGATGGCGTGGATCTCGCGGACCTCGTCGGAGGGCTCGCCGACGGTGACCGTGCGGGTGGTGTCGGAGCCGTAGCCGTCGAGCAGGCCGCCGAAGTCGAGGACCACCGCGTCGCCCTCCTCGATCACGCGGCGGCCGGCCTCGTGGTGCGGGTTGGCGCCGTTCGGGCCGGAGCCGACGACGGTGAAGTCGACCTGTTCGTGGCCGAACTTGCGGAGCAGCGCGGCCAAGTCGGCGGCCACCTCGGTCTCCCGGCGGCCGGCGAAGCGCGCGCCGAGGATCTCGCCGTAGGCGGCGTCGGCCGCGGCACCGGCGGCGGCCAGGCGGGCGAGTTCGTGCTCGTCCTTGATCGCGCGGAGCATCGGCTGGCAGACCGAGAGCGCCTCGTACGCCGTGCCGGGCAGCGCCTTCTGCAGCCCGAGCAGGTGCATCGCCCAGGTGGAGTCGGAGATCCCGTACCGTCCGTCGGGGCGCAGCAGAGGCGCGACCGCCTGGTAGGGGTCGCTGCCGTCGGCCCAGTCGACAAGGGTCAGGGCCGGCGCGCCCACGGCGGCCGCGGCGTCGGGCCGTTCGAGCGCGGGCACCACCAGGGTCGGCGGCCGGTCGGGGGTGAGCACCAGCAGGGTGAGGCGCTCGGTCACGGCGGTCGGCCGGTACGCGGTGAGCCAGGACAGGTCGGGCCCGATACCGACGAGGATGCCGGAGAGGCCGGCGGCCGTGGCAGCGTCGACCGCCCGACGCATCCGGGCCGCGTAGTCGTCGGTGGTGAACGGTGCGGACATGTAGCCAGTATCCCGGCCGGAGACGCGAACGCGCCTCATCCGCCGAGGGGGATGAGGCGCGGCGCGTGCCGACAGAGCCTGTTGAAGGGCCCGCGTCAGATAAAGGAGCGGAGCAGGACGATCGCGAAGAACACGACGATGAAGGCCAGGTCGAAGGAGGCGCCGCCGACCCGCAGCGGCGGGATGACCCGCCGGACCGGCGCGAGGATCGGCTCGGTGACCGCGGTGACGCCCCGGGTCAGCCGATATCGCACCGACCCGGCCGTGGACGGGCCGGCCAGCACGACGGACCAGTCGAGCACCGCGCGAGCGACCAGCAACAGTTGCAGCAGGAGCAGGACCAGGCTGACGAGGGCGAGCATCATTCCTCCAGTTACCGAACGGGGTAGCTGCTACTACTGTGCGTCGGATTTCTGTGGAATCGCTGAGCACGCCCTGTGCGGCCCTATTGGCAGTGCCAGACGACCGCGCGGATGGTGTCCGAGGCGTCGTCGGACTGGCCGGCGATCACCTTGCCGTCGTCACTGATCGTGTTGGCGATCGTGGAGAGGGTGCCCGCCTGATGGTTGGCCACCTCGGGCAGCACGATCTTGTTGCCGCCCGCGACGTACGTGGCCCGGCCGTTGATGATGCCGGTCGCCCAGCCCTGCGCGTTCACGGCGTCGACCATGTCGTCCCAGCCGCGGGTGTCGGACTGCACCTCGCCGGTGCGGACGTTCCACCGGACCGGCGACACCTTTCCGCCGCCGGCTCGGGACTGCAGGGAGGCGGCGGTGGCATCGGCCACCCCCGTCGCCCAGCCGTTGCGGATGCTCATGACCCGCGCGCTCGCCGCGGGCTTCCCGTTGATCATGGGCAGCGGCAGGGCGCGGTGGGTGCCGTCGGCGAACCAGACATACGGCACCTTGAGGTCGAGGCTGCCCACCACGGTCCCGTCCTCGTCGATGTCGCTGGCCGCGGAACTCTTGGTGCCCGCCGGCACCGGCAGCAGGATCGGCGCGGCGTGCGCCGACGGCCAGGCCACCGCGTGGTCGCCGGCCACGCCGACGATCGCGCCGGCTCCGTTGATCGCGTTCGCCGAGCCGCTGGTCACGCCCTTCAGTTGCACAATCTTGCCGCCGGTGTACGCGAACGGGACCGAGACGCTGTCGCCGGTCTTGGTCGGCAGGTAGCTCCAGCCGACCGCCTCGCCCTTGGCGTTGACATCCACCAGGTCCTCTTCGAGGTCGCCGGGGAGCATCACCTTCGTCGCGGCGCCGGCGTGCCAGATGACCGCCTGGTAGCCGCCCTTCGGGTAGGAGCGGCCGACGAACCAGCTGCCGGTCGGGTCGCCGCCGACGACGATCGCCATGGCCACGCCGTCGGGCACCGGGAGTTTCTCGATCGTGCAGCTGCTCGGCGGGATCGCCGCCGGGGGAACCCAGTCCTTGGTGCCCGGGATCGTGTAGTCGCCCTTGGCCGGGGCACCTGAATGGGACGGCGAGGCGGCCACGGCCGTGGTCCGCTTCGGGCCCGCGCCGTGCTGCCCCACCGCCACGGCCACCCCCGCCACCACGAGCGTGGTCACCGCCGCCACGCCCGCATAGCCCACCCCCCGGCGCACCCGCCGCTTCCGCCCGGCGGTGATGGCCCGCGTTATGTCCACGGTCGACGGCGTCGGCGGCTCGGGGTCGAGCGACCGGAGCAGGTCGATCTCGGTTGGCATTGTCGTCTCCTCATCCTCGGCCCTGTCTCACGGCCCGGTCTCACCACCGGGCCGCGGACTCGATATCTGTGCTCTCGATATCTGTGCTCACGACCCCCGCCGGCCGGGCACGGCATCCGCGGTGAAATCCGCGAAGTCGTGCTCGCCGAGCAGGCGGCGCAGCGTGGCAAGCCCGCGAGAGGTCTGGCTCTTGACCGTGCCGGCGGTGCAGCCGAGCATGGCCGCGACCTCCTCCACCGACAGGTCGTAGTAGAACCGCAGCACCAGAACGGCCTGCTGACGGCGGGGCACGCGGCGCAGGGCCGCGCGCACCACCTGACGGTCCTCGCTGCCGCCGTCGAAGAACGGCGGCGGCTCGGGCATCTCGCGAAACAGGCGGACCCGGGCCCAGGCCAGCCGTTTCTCGTCCAGGAACGTCCGGACCAGCATCGTGCGCACATACGCGTCGAGGTTGTCGGCGGCTCTCGCCCGCCGCCACTTCACGTACAGCGTCGTGATGGTCTGCTGCACCAGATCGTCGGCGCGATGTGCGTCGCTGGTGAGGAGATACGCCAGGCGCCGCAGCGCGGGAATCCGCGCCGAGACGTAGTCGACGTAATCCTCTTCCGAACCGTCCGGCATCGCCCGTCCCTCCGTTGGGTTTGTCCACCCCTGAGACGGGGTCGGGCGGCGGTCCGGTTGTCAGCTACGGCAGAAGATCTTCAACCAGGGTGGCGACCGGCCCGGGACGAGCCGAGGCGAAGCCCGTGCCCGCCCACAGGTGTAGCGCGCTCTGGTCGCCGCGCGGCCGCCGCGGCCCGGATCGGCGCGGTCAGATGGTGGATCGCCGGATAGCCGACCGGCGCCACCGCCGAATACTCGTCGATGAACCGGTTCCGCAGCCCGCGCGCCGGCTGCCCGGTGAAGGCCCTGGTCACCACCGTCTCCCGATAGTCGCCGGAGAGCAGCGCGGCCCGGTGCGGCGCCCGGGTGCCGGCCTCGTCCGCGAGCAGGAAGGAGGTGCCGCACTGCACCGCCGCCGCGCCCGCGTCGAGCAGGTCGCGCACGTCGGCGGCCGAGGTGACGCCGCCGGCCGCGACGATCGGCAGATCGGTGACGGCGCGCACCGCGGCCAGCACCCCGGCCGCCGTGGACGTGCCGCGATAGCCGAGCGGGTCGAAGGTGGAGGAGTGCGCGCCGGCGGTGCCGCCCTGGGCGATCAGCGCGTCGGGGCCGGCGGCCAGCGCCTGGCGGGCCTCCTCGGCGGAGGTCACGGTGATCAGCACCGCGGAGCCGGCCGCGCGCAGGGCCCGCACCGACCGCGGGCCGGGCACCCCGAAGGTGAAGCTGACCAGCGGAATCCCGTACGCAACAGCGATTTGGATCTTGTCTTCGAAATGGTCGTCGTCGTCGAGGCGCAGCGGTGGCAGGTCGACCTCGTAGCGATCCGCCTCGGGCTGAAGCAGCCGCCGGTAGCGCTCGAGCGGCTCCAGGTCGGCGGGGGCCGGCCGGGGGACGAAGATGTTGAGCCCGTGCGGCACTCCCCCGAGCGCCCGCAGCTCCTCCTCGACCGCCGCCGGCGTCTGGTAACCGGCCGCGAGGAAGCCCAGCGCGCCGGCCCGCGCGGACGCAGTGACCAGCGACGACGTCGAAGGACCGCCGGCCATCGGCGCGACGATCACCGGACGCAGGAGGTCTCGCATCCCCCGACCCTATCCAGGCTCGGATAGGGTCGGTCCATGCCCGAGCCCGAGCAGTACCGGGTCGATCTGGCGTACCGGCTGGCGAGCCTGGCCGGGCGCAGCGCCGGCACGCAGAGCAAGACGTGGTTCTTCGACCTGGCGGCGCCCGACTGGGCGGAGTTGCTGCACCGCGTCTTCTACGACGCCAACGTGGGCCTGCGCCGGCGCGAGCCGAACGACGAGAACTGGCTGGCGCTGGACGACTACCAGGTCAGCCCGGTGTCGGTCGACACGATGCTGGCCTGGGACGGTGAGGCCACCGCCGAGAAGGCCGCCGCGCATCTGCCGTGGATCCTCTCCTCCGGCGCGGTGACCTGGGAATACACGTCGTGCTATCGGGTCGACGAGGCCGGCGGCTACGACGGGATGACCGGGAACGACTTCTCGGAGCTGGTGCTCTACCGGGCCATGGCCGCCGGCCGGGTCACCGACGAGCAGGCCCGGGAGTTCCTGACCAAGCTGTACCCGGGCAACGGCGACTCGGTCTTCGCCGACCGGCGGGACCGGATGGCGAACCTGGTCACGGTGCGCCCGACCAGCGCCTTCCGGCGGGCGCCGGGCAGCCGGCCGTACGCGTCGGGACCGGTCTAGCGGGCTGACCTTGCCGGATCGGCCCGAACGCGTCCGTGCCACGGCATCTGCTGGACCGCCCGCAAACACCCCGACCGGTATCAGCGAACGATCCTCAGCCAAACCGCCGGCGGTCCGCGTCACCGCCGATCCAGCTCGGCCAGGAACAGCTCGGCTCGCCGCGCGAAGAGGTGCGCCTCACGGTCGGTGGACAACGCTCTGGCTCGCTCGGCGACGGCCCGTACGCCGGCAACCGGCTCCCCGCGGGCGTGCCGCAGCCGCGCCCGCAAGAGAAGGAGCAGACCCTCCGGGTACCGCTGACCGCAAGTCTCGAGGAAATAGTCCGCCCGATCGAGGGCGGTGGCGGCTTCCTCCGTCGCCCCGGACGCCAGCCGCATCTCGCCGAGCAGGCCGTACCACGTGGCAACGCACGAACGTGGCGGATCCAGGAGGTTCGTCGTGATGATCCGTTCGGCCTCGGCCGCGGCGTCCTCCGGGTCGTCGCCGGTCATCGCGGACGCCCAGCATCGGGCCAGCCGTTGGTAGGTGCCGAGGAAGACGAAGGAGAAGTCGGGATCGGCCGCGATGCCCCGCTGCGCCGCGCGCAGGGCTCGCATCGGGTCCCCGGCGATCGACGCGATCCTCGCCCCGAAGGTGGCCCACACCGTGATCATGTACGGGTCCTCGCCGGCCCGGTTTTCGAGTACGTCCAGGAGAACCTGTGCCCCGTCGAGGTCGCCGTGCAACGCGGTGAGCTCGGCAACCATCCCGGTCATCAGCAACTGCAGGTCGTGCCGCACCGGGTCCGCCTCGCGCCGGCCGAAATCGAGGACCATGGCCTTGGATCGGCTCAGGTAGCGGAACGATTCCCCGATGTTTCCTATGTCCCACTGGTGGATGCCCCAGGCCTGCAGCCCGCAGGCCCGTACGAACGGGTCGGCGGAAGCCTCCGCCAGCTCGAGCAGCCGGCGCGCCAGCGGGCCGCTACGGTCCAGCTCGATTGCCTGGGCGTGGGCCGCCCAGCGTGAGTAGAGGAAGCCGGCCGCCTCCACCTCGCGGCCCAGGAGGCGGGCCAGGTGCTCGGCACGTTCGAGCAGTTCCAGCGACGAGAAGCCGTACATGGACCGCATGCCCACCACCGCGGTCAGCTGAGCCAGGGCCGTCAGCTCCAGCTCGTTCAGCCCCGCCGTTCGTGCCACTTGCGCGGCCGAGCGCAGGTGGCGCTCGGCCGCCTCGAGCGCGGACTTGGTCGCCGCGTGGCGCCCGGCTCGGACGAGCACGGCGGCTGTCCGGGCGGGGTCGGCGAGTGGGCCGGACGACCACAGGTGGTAGGCCAGACGCTCGGGGACGGACTCGTCCTGGGAGCCGGTTTCCTCGATCGCGTCGGCGATGCGCAGATGCAGCTGGCTCGCCAGGGTGGGCGGCGTGGCCTCGGAGACCGACTCACGGACCAGGTCGTGCGCGAAGCGTACGGAGAACGGAGACTCCGGCACGGGCTCCAGCAAACCCAGGTCCTTCACGGGCTGGAGGCGGCCGAGGCAGCTCGCCAGGTCGAGGCCGGTGACGCGGATGAGCATGCTCAGCTCGACGGTCCGGCCGATGAGCGCGGCGATCCGAAGCAGGCGTACGGCGTTGTCGTCCAGGCCGGCCATGCGGTCGCGGACGACGTCGCGCACGGTTGCCGGCACCCCGGTGTGGGTCACGGCGTCGTCGATGTTCGCGGGGCCACCCGTCAACAGGCGGGACAGTTCCTGCACGAAGAAGGGATTGCCGGCGGTACGGGCGTGGATACGGCGAGTGGCGTCGGGACCGGGCTCCTGGCCGGTTTCCCGTCGGACCAGCTCGGCCACCTGGTGGGGAGCGAGCGGGCCGAGGCGGATGCGGCGATGGCCGGGTGCCCGGCTGGCGGCGGCAAGCGTACGGGAAAGTCCCGAGCCGGGCGTGGGGGCGCGGTCCCGGAACGCTCCCATGATCACGGTGGCCTGGGGCAACCGGCCCGCCAGATGTCCGAACAGTTCCAGCGAGGTGGCGTCGGCCCACTGCAGGTCGTCGATGATCAATAGCAGCGGCCGCAGTTCGGAGCCCTCGCCGATGACGGCGACAACTCTTTCGAAGAGGCGGAAGCGGAGACCGTTGTCGGGCAGCACCGGCGCGGCGAGGACGTCGCCGCGCGGTTCGAACAGCCGGCCGAGCTCGCCGGCCAGCCACTTCTCCCGGGCGCGCGTGGGCAGCAGGTCGAGGATCGAGCGGATCATCTGTACCCACGGCCACATCGAGGGCGTTCCGGCGCCGTCCAGGCACCGGCCCCAGACGACGTTTGCGCCGCGCCGGCCGGCCTCGGCGGCTGCCTCCTCGAGCAGGCGGGTCTTGCCGACGCCGGGTTCACCCTCGACGATGCCGAGCGCCATTCCACCGGTGAGCCCGGCTTGCATGGTGTGGCGGAGTTCCGCGAGTTCCTCGACGCGGCCGATCAGCCGCTCCGCTGTCCGCGGCGGCTCGACGCCCGCCGGAGCCTGCGTCAGCACCTGCCGGTGTGCGGCCGCCAATGCCGGGCTGGGGCCCACGCCGAGCTCCGCCGCGAGCCGGTCGCGGACTTTCCGCACCATGGAGAGGGCTTCCGCCTGGCGTCCCGCGGCGCCGAGCACTCTGATGAGGGCGGCCTGGACAGGCTCGTGCACGGGCGCCATCGACGCGGCGAGTTGCAACGCCGGCAGTACTTCCCCGGGCCGGTGTTCCGACCCGGCGAGCTCCGCGGCATCGGCACACGCGTCGTAGAACTCCGCGTCGAGGGCGGCGAAGACAGCCATCGCCGCCGGTCCATGGTGCAGCCCGGCGGCCGCCGGTCCGACCCAGAGGTTCAGCGCTCGCAGGTAATGATCGAGTGCTTCGCCGTGGTGACCGCGGGCGTGGTTGACCTTGGCCGCCGCGATGCCGTTCCGGAAGGCGAGCAGATCGAGCATGCCGGGGTGGGCGGTGAACACGTAGCTGTTGCCCCGGCGATGCAGGTAGGAGCCGGCGTCGCGGGACGTCAGCTGGGGTTCGAACAGTCGGCGCAGGGCTCCGACGTGCTTCTGGATGATGTTGAGAGCGGTGGCGGGGGGCTCGTCGTCCCAGATGAGCTCGGTCAGCTCGGTGGTGCTGATCGGCCGGCCTTCGTGGGCCAGGAGGAGGGCGAGGAGGTAGGCCTGCTGGCGGGGGCCCTGGTCGAGCTCGACCGCGCCTCGCCAGAGCCGTAGCGGACCGAGGATCTGCATACGCAACGAACGATCGTCGGCCGGCGTGCCCACTCCTACGACCCCCGAACGCACCACTGTCACCGTTGCCGCGAGTCTACGATCCACGACCTGTCTCGTTTTCGGCGCGCTGGCTGAACAACAGGGCCTCGCGCTGTACGGACAGGATTCGCGTCCGCTCGGCGGCGGCCCGTACGAGCTCGGCCGGCCGGCCGCGAGCCGTCAGCAACCGCGTGCGTAGCAGGAGGATGAGGCCCTCGGCGTAGCGCTGCCCGTAACGGTTCAGCGCCCACTCGGCCCGATCGAGGGCCTCCTCCGCCTCATCCAGCGCGCCGGCCGTCAGGCGCATCTCGGCCAACGCCCCGTACCAGGTCACCATGCAAGAGCGCGGCGGGTCGAGCAGGCTTTCCGTGATGCGGCCTTCGATCTCGGCGGCCGCGCTCTCCGGATCCCGGCCGAGCAGGGCCCGCGCCCAGCAGCGGGCCAGTCTCTGGTAGGTGCCGAGGAACTCGAAGTGGAGATCGGGGTCGGCGGCGATGCCCCGTTCGGCCGCGGTCAGCGCCCATTCCGGATCACCGGCCAGGGTGGCCGAAAGGGACACGAAGGTAGCCCAGAAGGTGACCGCGTACGGGTCGTTCCCGGCGTCCGCTTCCATCTCCGCGAACAGTGCCCTGGCCTCCGGCACGTCGCCATGAAGGGTCGTCATCAACCCGAGCATCCCGGCCGAGAGCAATTTCAGGTCGCGCAGCAGCGGCGCGTGCTCCAGCCGGACGGAACCGTCCGACGTCGCCTCTGTGGACATCCTCAGGTATCGCAGGGCCTCGCCGATGTCGCCGATCTCCCATTGGTGTACGCCCCACGCGAGCCAGCCGTACCCGCGTACGACGGCGTTGGCCGACGCCTCGCCCCGCTCGCGCAACCGGCCCGCCAGCCGCCCGCTCGCCTGGATCTGGACGCCCTGTGAGTACCCGGTCCAGCGGGTGAACAGGAAACTCGTCGCCTCCAGTTCCCGGCCGAGGCTGCGGGCGAGTTCTTCGGACCGTTCCAGGATGTCGGGCGGGGCGCCGAGATACCCCGTCTGCATCCCGAGCACCATGGTGAGTTGCGACAGCGCGGCGAGCTCACCCTCGGCCAGGCCGGCCGATCGCGCCACCGAGACCGCCGCTCGCAGGTGCCGCTCGCCGGCATCGAACGCGAACTTGACCGCTGCGCTCCGGCCCGCACGTACGAGGGCAGCCGCGGTACGGGCGGGGTCGGCGAGCGGCCCCGCTTCCCACAGGTGATGGGCGAGTCGCTCGGCGACGGGCTCACCGAACGGTTGGTTGTTCCCCATGGCGTCCGCGATCCGTAGGTGGATCGCCGGGGTGTTCTGCGGCGGTGTGGTCCGCACGACCGACTCGCGCACCAGGTCGTGAGCGAACCGTACCGAGAAGGGGTTGCCGGGCATCGGCCCGATCAGTCCGAGTTCCTCGACCGGTTCCAGTCCGCGCAGGCAGGCCCGGGCCTCCAGCCCGGCGACCCGCGCCAGCAGGCCGACATCCACCTCCCGGCCGATCAGCGCCGCGATCTGCAGCAGCCGGCGGGTGTTGCGGTCGAGCTCCGCCATCCGGTCCTGGACGACGTCGCGGACGGCGGACGGCAGGCCCGTCCGTACCGCCTCTTCACCGTCGAAGGCAGTGTCGCCGGCCGTGAGCAGGCGCGACAGCTCGCGTACGAAGAACGGGTTACCCCCGGTCCGGGCCCGGATGTCGTGCGAGACGACGGAAGTCGGCATCCGTCCGGTCACTCGGTGCACGAGCTGCGTGACCTCGTCCTGGCCGAGAGGTCCGAGGCGGATGCGACGATGGCCGGCTACCCTGCTCACCCGGGCCAGCATCCGGGTGAGCTCCGACCCGGGAACCGGAGCGTGGGTGCGGAACGCGCCGACCAGCGCCACACCGGCGGCCAGCCGGCCGCCGAGGTGGCCGAACAGATCCAGCGAGGCATGATCCGCCCATTGGAGGTCGTCCAGGACCAGCAGCAGGCGGCCATGGGAAGCCGCGTCCGCAACGATGTCGGCCACCCGCTCGAACAGTTGGAACTGAGTTCCGCTGTCCGGTTGCACCGGCGTGTCCAGGTCGGCGTCGTTGCCGGTGACCAGCCGGCCGAGTTCGCCGGCGAGCCACTCGCTCCGAGCGTCGGCGGGCAGACGGTCGAGGAGCGAGCCGACCGCTTGCACCCACGGCCACATCGCGGGGGTGCCGTCACCCTCCAGACATTGACCCCAGACCACCAGCGCACCGCGCTCTTCCGCCTCCGCCGCGGTCTCCTCGAGCAGGCGAGTCTTGCCCACCCCGGGCTCTCCCTCCACCAGGATCAGCCCGGTCCCGCCGGCGAGAGCCCTCGCCACCCCACGGCGCAGTACCGTCAGTTCCTCGGTCCGGCCCACAATGGCGCCCGCCGGCAGGAGGGTCCTGCCGAGGGTCCACCGGTGCGCGGCTCGCAGCGCCGGACCGGGGTCGACACCGAATCCCTCGGCCAGCCGCACGCCGACGACATCCAACAGCGATCGGGCTTCGGCCTGGTTACCGGCCGCGCTCAGGGCCGAGACCAGGGCGGCCTGGACGGGCTCGTGCAGCGGAGCCATCGAAGCGGCCAGGCGCAACTGGCGCAGGACGCGTTGCGGCCGGCCGAGCGACACCGAAAGATCGGCCGCCGCCACACAGGCGGTGAAGAACTCGTCGTCGAGCGCGGCGAAGACATGCTTCGCGGACGAGCCGTGGTTGAGCGGGTCGCCCGCGGGACCTCGCCACAGCGCCAGGGCATCCGCATAGCAATCGAGCGACTCTTCGCGGTCCTGTCCGGCAAGGGCGGCCCGGGCCGAACCGGTGAGATTCCGGAACGCGACGAGATCCACCACGTCGGCGCCGGCCGCCAAAAGGTATCCGTTGCCGTGGAGTCGCAGGTACGAGCCGCCGTCCCGGTGGAGGAGATCGGGCTCGAGGAGCCGCCGCAAGGCGCCGACATGCTTCTGGATGATGTTGACCGCGCTCGACGGTGCGTCCTGCGGCCAGAGCACATCGATCAACTCATCCACGCTGACCGGCTGACCCGTCCGCGCCAGCAGAACGGCAAGCAGGAGAGCCTGCTGGCGCGGGCCGGGATCGAGCTCGACACCGCCGCGCCGGACTTGCAGCGGTCCGAGGATCCGCAGCGACGGCGCAACGACCGACGCCGCCATCGCGCAACCACCTCCGGAGCCGACCAAGCCGTGGCCTCCAGCGTCCGCTGGAGTCGAAGACAGTGCAAGTGACGAAGTCAGTGCGATTGCAGTGATCGTTCAGTGGAGTCGGACAGACTCGGCACAGCATCGACCCAGGATGGGAGTCGAACGTGCCCGCCTCGGTAGTAGCACTTCATCCCCCGCGGCCGCCCCAACCGGCTTCCGGCCAGGGCCCGCGGTTGCAGATCCTCGGTTCTCTGCGGCTCTGGCAGGACGGGGTCGAGCAGGAGATCGGTCCGCCGCAGCAGGCGTACGTGCTGGCGCTCCTGCTCGCCCGCGCCGGCCGGCCGGTGACCACCGATGACCTGATCGACCTGGTGTGGGGCGAGGACGCGCCGTACAGCGCGCTCAACATCCTGCACAAGTACGTCGGCACGCTGCGGCGGCTGCTCGAGCCGGCCCTCTCTCCCCGCGAGACGGGCTCGTACCTCATCCGGCGCGGCAACGGCTATCAGATCGCCGTCGGGCCGGACGAACTGGACCTGGCGCGCTTCCGCATGCTGGTCCGGGCCGCGCATACCAGCCGGGCCGCGGGGCGCCCGCACGACGCGCTCGACCAGTACGTCGACGCGCTCCGGCTGTGGAACGGTTCCACCGCGGACGCGCTCATGCGGGGATCGGCCGCGATGTCGATCGCCGCCGCGCTGGACGGCGAGTTCTACGCCGCGTGCGGTTCGGCGGCCGGCCTCGCCGCCGCGCTGCGCCAGCCGGACCGGGTGCTGCCCGCACTGCGGCTGGCCGGCGGGATGGCGCCGTTGCACGAGCAGGTGCAGGCCAGTCTCATCACCACCCTGGCCGCGGACGGGCAGCAGGCGGAGGCACTCGCGGCGTTCCGGGTGGTCCGGGACCGGCTTGCCGACGATCTCGGCATCGACCCCGGCCAGGCGCTCCGGGAGGCGCATCGGCGTGTTCTCGATCCCGCGTACGGGATGCAACCCGTCCCCGGCGAGGACGACCGGGCCGGCCGCCCGGTCGCCGTGCCGCCGGCGCTGGTGACCCGGCCGGCCCAGCTTCCGCCTGACCTGCCGACCTTCGCCGGCCGCGCGAACGAGCTCGCCACGCTCACCGGTCTGCTCGCCGAGGTGCGGGCGAGCCCGCTCATCGTCGGCCTGGACGGCATGGGCGGTGTCGGGAAGTCGGCGCTCGCCACCCATTTCGCCCACCTCGTCGCCGACGAGTTCGCCGACGGGCAGCTCCACCTCGACCTCCGCGGACGGGCGGCCGGCGAGGGCAGCCTCCCGGTCGAAGAGGCACTGCGCGCGCTGCTCACCTCGCTCGGCATGCCCGAATCCCGGGTCCCGGCGACGGTCGAGGGTCGCATCGGCGCGTATCGGAGCCTGATCGCGGGCCGGCGGATCCTGCTGCTGCTCGACGACGCGCGGGACGTCGCCCAGGTACGCCCGCTGCTGCCGAGCTCGGCGCGGTCGATGGTGCTCGTGTCCAGCCGGTCACCGCTGATCGGCCTGGCCGCGCTGGACGGGGCCGACCTGATGCACATCGAGCTGCCGGACGCGGCCTCGGCCCGGGCGCTGTTCCGCCGGCGGCTCGAACGGTCGCCGAACCGGTCCACCGCCGACCTCGCGGCGGAGGCCGAGGTCGTCGACGAGATCGTCGAGTTGTGCGGGCGGTTCCCCCTGGCACTGGCCATCCTGGCCGCCCGGCTGAGCGCCCGGCCGCGGCTGTCGCTGGCCGCGGTCGCCGCCGAGCTACGTCACGGCCTGCGGAGTTCCCCTCCAGCGGGCCCCGCTGAAGGGGCCCGCTGGTTCCGGCCGGTCAGGACCGGATGAAGGCCAGCAGGTCGGCGTTGATCACGTCGGCGTGCGTGGTCGGCATCCCGTGCGGGAAGCCCGGGTAGGTCTTGAGCGTGCCGTTGGCGACCAGCTCGGCCGACCGCGGCGCGGTGGTCTCGGGATTGACGATCTGGTCGTCCTCGCCGTGCAGGACCAGCACCGGGACGCTGATCTTCTTGAGGTCCTCGGTGAAGTCCTCGCAGAAGGCGGCGATCTCGTCGTGCTGGGCGATCGCCGCGCCGGACATGGCCTGGCGCCACCAGTTGTCGATCACCGCCTCGGAGACGGTGGCATCCGGCCGGTTGAAGCCGTAGAACGGGCCGGACGCTATGCCCCGGTAGAAGTCGGCCCGGTGGCCGGCGACCTGGGCCCGCCAGCCGTCGAAGACGCTCTTGGGCGCGCCGTCGGGCCGGCCCTCGGCCGCCATCACGTACGGCGGCACCGCGCTGATCAGTACCACCTTGGCCACCCGGCTCTCGCCGTGCCGGGCGACGTAGCGGGCCACCTCACCGCCGCCGGCCGAGTGCCCGACGTGCACGGCGTCGCGCAGGTCGAGGTGCGCGGTCAGTGCGGCCAGGTCGTCGGCGTAGTGGTCCATGTCGTGCCCGCCATCCACCTGCGCGGAGCGGCCGTGCCCGCGCCGATCGTGCGCGATGACCCGGTACCCGTGGCCGAGGAAGAACATCATCTGGGCGTCCCAGTCGTCGGCCGTCAACGGCCACCCGTGACTGAAGACGATCGGCCGGCCGGTCCCCCAGTCCTTGTAGAAGATCTCCGTGCCGTCCGTGGTCGTGATCGTAGCCATGTCCGCCTTCACCCCTCGACGAAGGAAATGCCGCTGTCCCGCATGAAGCTAGGCGGACGCAGTTGACGAGCAGTGAACGTCCCACTCGAGCCCGAACGCCCCGGTCTCGTCCAGGACCGCGCCCGACGCGTACGCATGCGCGAAGTCCGCCTCGCCCAGGGCGGCCACGGCGGCGGTACGCGCGGCCGCCAGCTCCGCCGCGTCGTCCGGGTCGGGCACCTGCCCGATCGCGGCATAGGCGCGATCGGTGAAGCCGATCATGCGAGCAGCCGTGCGGTGGTCACCCTCGGCCGTCGCCAGGGCTGCCGCCGCGACCCCGAGGTACGGCACGAAGTCGCGGTAGCAGTTGCGGAACACCCGGTCCCGGCCCTCGGCGAAAAGCTGCCGGGCCCGGTCGAGATGGCCGAGGCGCAGCTCGGTGAAGGCCAGGTTGTGGTACTCCGCGTTCCCCAGCTCGGGCTGCCCGAGCTGATCGTTCAGCGCAATGCTGGCCAGGTAGCGGGTACGTGCCTCGGCGTGGTCGCCGGACAGCCGGGCCACCGCGGCCAGCACGTGCCGCGGGCGCTCCTCCAGCCGCCGGTCGCCCGACCGCACCGCGACCTCCAGGGCCGCGGAGGCGAGCTCCTCCGCCTGCGCCAGGTCGCCGGCGCGCAGGGCTACGCGCGCCAGGGCGTACAGGCTTTCGACCTCGCCGGCGGGTTCGCCGGCCGCCCGGGCCCGCTCGATCTCGGTTCGCGCCATGCGGGTCGCTGCCGATTCGTCGCCGCTGCGGAAGGCCGCGCGGATCTCCGCCGCGAACGCCTCCGGTCGCGCGTCGTCCCGCTCGACGGTCATTCGCTTACTGCGCGAGGCACTGGAACTGCTCCTCGGTGAGGACACCATCGTCGGCTGTGGCCATGGCGGCAGGTTAGGGCGCATCACTGTACGACTTGTGAATCGGCGGGACTAGCCCTCGCGCAAGCGCCGTCGCAGGAACGCCTGTTCCGGGCCGTTGCCGGCGAGTTCCAGCGCCTGCCGGTACGCGTCCGCCGCCTCCGCCGTGCGGCCCAGCCGGCGCAGCAGGTCGCCGCGGGCGGCGGGCAGCAGGTGGTAGCCGGCCAGGCGCCGGTCCGCCGCCAGGGCGTCCAGCAGCGCGAGCCCGGTCTCGGGGCCGTCGACCATGGCGACCGCCACCGCCCGGTTGAGCTCGACCAGCGGCGAGGGCGCGACCGTGCGGAGGACGTCGTACAGGGCGACGATCTGCGGCCAGTCGGTGGTCGCGACGGTCGCCGCCTCGTCGTGCACGGCCGCGATGGCCGCCTGCAGCGCGTACGGGCCGGGCCGGCCGCCGGTCAGCGCCTCGACCACGAGCCGGCGCCCCTCCTCGATCTTGCCGGCGTCCCACCGCGCCCGGTCCTGGTCGTCGAGCAGCACCAGGTCGCCGCGGACGTCCACCCGGGCGGCCCGGCGGGCGTCGACGAGCAGCATGAGCGCCAGGAGCCCGGCCACCTCGCGCTCCCGGGGCATGAGGCGGTGCAGGATCCGGGCCAGCCGCACCGCCTCGTCGACCAGTTCGGGCCGCATCAAGGCGAGGCCGGCGGTCGCGGCGTACCCCTCGGTGAAGATCAGATAAATCACGCGGAGCACCGCCGGGAGCCGCTCGGGCAGTTCGTGCGCCCGGGGGACGCGGAACGGGATCCGCGCCTCGCGGATCTTGCGCTTCGCCCGCACCAGCCGCTGGGCCATCGTGGCGTTCGGGGTGAGGAAGGCGCGGGCGACCTCCGGCGTGCTGAGGCCGCCGAGGCAGTTCAGGGTCAGCGCGGTCTGCGCCTCGAGCGCCAGCGCCGGGTGGCAGCAGGTGAAGAAGAGGTGCAATCGCTCGTCCGGCAACTCGTCCGGGTCGAGGGCGGGCGCCGGTGGCTCGTACCGGTCCGCCTCCACCTGCAGCAGGGCCAGCTTCGCGGCCAGCACCCGGTCCCGGCGTAACAGGTCGACCGCCCGGTGGCGGGCCGTGGTGAGCAGCCACGCCGCCGGGCGATCGGGCACCCCGTCCCGCGGCCACCGTTGCAACGCGGCGGCCACGGCGTCCGCGGCGACCTCCTCGGCCAGGTCGAGATCCCCGAGGGTACGGACGAGCGTGGCCAGCAGGCGCCCCCACTCCTCGCGGAAGACCGCCTCGACCGAGTCGGCCGCCGTACCCATCGGTGACCCCCGGCCTCAGGACTCGGTGTTGAACTCCATGATCGGCCGCACCTCGACCGACCCGTACTTCGCGCCCGGGCACTTCGCCGCCCAGTCGATCGCCGCGTCCAGGTCGGGCACGTCGACCACGTAGTAGCCGCCGAGGACCTCCCGGGTCTCGGCGAACGGCCCGTCGGTGACCACGCGCTCGCCGTCCTTGACCCGTACGGTCGTCGCGGTCCTGCTGTCCTGCAGGGCGTCGCCGCCGGTGCTGGCGCCGGCCTGGGTGAGCGCGTTGGTGTACGCCCAGTACTCGTTCATCACCTGCTCGGCCTCGGCCGGGTCGGGCGCGGCGGTGGGCTCCTCGCTGTAGATCAGCAACAGGTAACGCATGTTGGTCTCCCTCACGTCGGGTGGCCGCCGATCGGCCGCTTCCAGACTGACGACGATCGGGCTCGGCGATATCGACAGTTCCGCCGAGAAATTTTTCTAGCGGTCCTGGTGCCACACCGTACGGTCGAGCCAGCCGTCGCCGTTGTCGTCGTACATCCGCTTCTCGAAGACGCCGTTGTCGTCCTTGTCGTAGTCGGCGTAGTCGACGAGCCCGTCGCCGTTGGTGTCGTGCCCGACGAAATCGGCGTGCCCGTCGTGGTTCACGTCGACGAGGATCTCGACGCCGTGCCCCTTCGTACCGATGAAGGTCGCCTTGTCCCAGTGCCCGTCGCCGTCGGCGTCGATGTGCGGGTGGTAGCCCTTCGGCGGCGCGAGTTCCTCGGCGCCCTTGATCGCCTCGGCGAGCCCGCGCGGGGCGGGCGCGTCGCCGAGCCCGCTGCTGCCCCCGGGGGCGTCGCCGAGCCCGCTCTTGGGCGCGTCGCCCAGCCCGCTGTGCTCGACCGGCTGCCACGGCTGGCTCACCGAGCCGCCGCCGGCGCCGCCGGACGAGCCGCCCGACAGGGTGTGCCCGAGGTCGGCGAACGCCGAGAACAAACCCATGGTGCTCGATTTGTTCGTCCGGGTCTCCACCGTCGCCAGGCCGCCGCCGGAGTCGGGCGAGGCCTGGCTGCGCAGCAGCTCGACCTCGTCGGCGGCCAGCCGGTAGCCGGACAACGCCGCCGCCGGATCGGCCGCCAGCACGGCCGCGAACGAGGGCTCGTTGAGCAGGCGCTCCAGCACCGTATCGAAGTCGCTCATGACGGCCAGGCTAGAAGGCCGCGTCGAATCCGGGTATCCGACCGTCAGTCGAGTTCCGGCATCGCCACCGGCTGGGGCCGCGGCCGGCAGCTACCGCACTGCACGGCGTCCTCCACGACCAGGGCCTCCGCCCGGCCGCGCGCCTCCGACCGGATCACCTGCAGCAGGTACGGCCCGAAGCGCGCGTGATCCTCGCAGACCCCGCGGCCGCAGAAGCGACAGGACGCCCGCGCCGCCTTGGCGCAAAACCAGCAGAGCACTTTTCTCCTTTGAAGATCAGGTGATGATCGTCGGCGACGGCGAGACGGTCGGTGAGGTCGAGCGGGACGGCGACGATGACGGCGAGGGCGACGTCGACGGCGAGGTCGACGGGGACGCCGACGGTGAAGGCGAGGGCGAGCTCGAGGTCGTCGGTGGAACGGTCGTGGGCGTCGGCGTGGTGGTCGGCGGGCGGGTGGTGGTCGGCGGCGCCGTCGTGGTCACCGGGTTCGGCTGAGTGGTTCGGCGCGGCTGAGGAATCGTAGTCGGCACCGTGGCGGGCGGAACACTCACCGACGGGGTGCCCTCGGTCGACGGAACCGACGACGGCTGCTGGCTCGCCGACTCGCTCGGCCCGGCCGCCGGCGGTGTGACCACGACACCGTCGCCGCAGGTCAGGCCGCGGGACGTGGCATTGACCGGCACGCCGGCCACGGCTACGGATCCGGTGGACACGATCACCGCGCCCGGGTCGATGGCGTACCAGGCCTCGCCGGTGTTCTTGACATCGCCGGCATCGCCGGTGGGGCGGCGCACGTCCAGCGACAACGGCCGGTACGCCCCGCTGGTGCTGGTGGTGTCGGCCAGCAGGCGGCCGGAGTCGATGCCGAGGGTGCCGTGCGGGGCGCGTTCGCGGCCCGTGCCGGTCCAGAGCGCGCCCACGTTGGTCCGGGAATCGGCGCAGAGCACGATCGTGGACCCGCCCGAGAACGTCAGCCGCCCGGTGGACCGGGCCGGCACCTCGATCGACGCGCCCTCGCCGACGTAGCGCCGGCCGCCCTCGGCGAGCCTGGTCGTGGCGCCGCCGCCGACGATGGTGAGCGGGCCCCGGTCGGCCGTGACCAGCACCCGGTCGGTGGCCATCTCGGCCCAGACCGGGCCGGGCGCGAAGTTGGCCACGGTGAGCAGCAACGCGAGCAGCAGCAGGAGCAGGACGAGCCACCACATGCGGCGCTCGAACCAGCGGTCCACGTCCGGGTCCTCGGTGCCGTCGGGCGGCCCGGGCGGCACGGCGAGCGGCGGATAGACGCCGGCGCCGTGCACGCCGGAGGCCGTGACGGCCCGACCGGCCGGCCGCGGTGGGCCGGCCTTGACCAGGCTCGTCGCCCCGACCAGCGGCGGCAGGTCGGACGCGTCGGGAATCACCCAGAGCCGGACCGGCGTACGGGCCTCGGCCACCTCGCCGGGGTCGCCGTCGCCGACCGGGCCGATCAGGGTGCCGCGGCGCAGCTCGACGCCGTCCGGCATGGCGACGACTCCCGACTCGACGACGACCGCGTGGGTGGGCCCGGGCAGGATGACCGGCGCGCCCGGCTCCAGGTCGACGGGGTGCGCCCCGCCGATCAGCGCCAGCAGCTCGTCCTGCTCCAGCTCGGCCAGCGCGGGCGTGTCGGCGAACAGCGCCTCGGCCTCGCCGCGGTCGGTCGGCGGCGGCCCGGGCAGCGGCCCGATCACGGTCGCCGCCGTCGCGGCCGGCACGGTCAGCAGCGTGGTGCCGGCGGTGTGCCAGTTCAGCCGGGTGGGGCGGCCGGTCAGCGCGTTCGCCAGGCCGACCACGCCGCCGGGACCGACGTGGTGCCGGATGAGGCCGCCGGGATCGCCCGCCCGGCGGGCCTGCATGGCGCCGTCGACGACGACGTACACGGTCTGCTGGGGTCCGCCCGCGATGACCAGCTGGCGGCCGCTCGGCGGGCGCAGCCAGTGGGCCTGGGCGGCAAGGCCGGCCAGCGCCGGCTCGGGCAGGCCGCCCAGGTCGGAGGCGCGCAATGCGGCCAGCCGGCGCGGGGCGTCGGCCTCGCGGGCGCGTTCGGCGGAGCGCTCACGGAAGCGCCGCCACCACCGCGCCAGCCGGCCCGCGAGCAGGTAGAGGAGAGGTGCGCCGAGCCCGGCCAGGATGACCAGGAGCAGCGCCTGACCGCCGACACCGTTGTGCCAGAGGCCGGTGATCAATCCTTGGACGCGGTCGGCCCAGATCCGGTAGGCGAGGTTCGCGGCGATGGCCAGCCACAGCACGGCCAATACCCCGTACAGCGCAACGATTTTGCCCTCGACATCGAGGCCCGACCAAGCCGGCGGCCGGCGACGCAGCCGGCTGGTCACCCAGGAGATTCCGCGGGCCCGGAGATTCGGGATCTCCAGCCAGTCCATCAGCAGGTAGTAGCCGTCGAGCGCGAGGAACGGGTTCAGGTTGAACAGCCCGTTCAGATACCAGGCGAAGGAGAGTTTGAAGGCCAGCGGGCCGATCGCCGGGAACGCCAGGCCGGCCAGCTGCATCAGGCCGGCCAGCACCGCGCCGGTCAGCGGGCCGGCGGCGGTGACCAGGATCCGGGCCCGCCGGCCGGCCATCCAGACGTCGGTGGTGTCCACGAAGACCGACGGGATGCCGAAGTAGACCAGAAGGCCGGCGGAGGGCACCTCGCGGCCCGCGTGCTTGGTGGCCAGCGCGTGCCCGAGCTCGTGGCAGGCCAGCGCGAAGACGTTGAGCAGCAACAGCACGACCGCGCCGAGCAGGTACGAGCCGTGGGTCAGGAAGACCGCCTGGCTGCCCCGCCACCAGGTGGCCACGAAGATGCCGAAGCCGAGCACCGCGACGACCGACAGCACGATGGCGACGGCCTTGGCGAAGAAGATCCGGCCGACTGTCCGATAGAGGACCGAGACGAAGCCGTCGATGTCGACGACCATCATCCGGCGCCCGCGGACGGCCGCGAGCAGCCCGCTGCCGACCCGCTCGGGCAAAGCCTTGCGCTGCAACTGCTGCAGCGGCCGGAAGGCGTCGACCGGCAACTCGTCGAGCATCCGGTTGCCGGCCAGATCGGCCACGACCCGGCGGACCTGGTCGGGGGCGAGCCGGCCGGAGAGCCGGGCGAACTCGGCGACCAGCCGGGCCACCGTCTGCGTGCCGTCCATCATCAGGGCGAGCTGCCACTCCTGCGGAGTGAGCCGCAGATAGCAGGCGCGGCCGCCGTCGTCCGGCGAGCGGAGCATGACGTACGTGGAGCCGCGCACGCTGGTCAGCTCCGCCTGCTCGATGCCGGCACGCAGCGCCGGCCGGGCGCGGGCCGGGTTGAGCCGGTCGACGACCGCGCCCCACAGGCCGGGGTCGGCCGGGCCGAGAGGCTCACCCGGCGCACGCCCGGCCAGGGCCTCCCAGACACTGATCCGGGTCTCGACGTAGGTCACTCGGCACGGCCTTCCACTCGCGTTGGCGAATGGAGAGTAGGCGTTTCCACCGCTCAAGCGCGAGCCTCGAGGCTTGTCTCTCCCCCGGTCGCTCCCCCGGCGTCACTTCGCGGAGCCCAGGAATTTTAAAAGTCTGATGAAGCTGTACGAGGTCGGAAGTGTCTAGACTGCTTCAGCTTCTGATGAGCGTGTCGCCCAACCGGGTGGGCACCAGACCATGCCGCACCTGCCCGAAATGGACAAAATATGAGCAGCCAAGATCCTTACGGCCGGCCGCCCGGCGACGAGCCGGTTCCTCCGCCGCCTCCCTATGGTGCTCCGCCGCCGGGTGCCGGCTACCCGCCGCCGGGGCAGGGTTACCCGCCGCCCGGGCAGGGTTACCCGCCGCCCGGGCAGGGTTACCCGCCGCCGGGGCCCGGTTATCCACCGCCGGGGCAGGGTTACCCGCCGCCGGGTGGCGCGCCGGGAATGCCGCCGAATGCGGTGGGGCAGCCGGGCAGCCTGCTCGACCGGTTCGTGGCGCGTTTCATCGACGGCGTCATCGTCGGCGTCGTCAGCGTCGTCATCAACACCGTGCTCGCGATCATCTCGAACTCCTGGCTCCTCACCGGCTTCGTCTCCGCGGTGTTGACGGCGGCCATCTATCTCGGCTACTTCGCCTACTTCGAGTCCAGCCGCGGCCAGACGGTCGGCAAGATGGTGATGAAGCTCAAGGTGTTCGGCCCCGACCACGTCAGCAACCCGACGATGGAGCAGGCCATCCGCCGGAACGTCTGGACGGCGTTCGGCATCGCCGGCGTCATTCCGATCGTCGGCAGCCTGCTCGGCGGCCTGGCCGAGCTGGCGGCGGTCATCCTGATCGCCATCAACATCAACAGCGACCCCCAGCGCCAGCATTGGTTCGACAAGTTCGCCGGCGGCACCCAGGTCATCAAGATCGGCTGACCGCCGGCCGGCCCATGCTCGAGGCCGGCTTCCGCCTTTCGCTCGAGCATGGGCCGGCCGTGGTCGTCAGCGCGGCGGGGATGTCAACGCGAAGCTGCCGACGCGCCGGCACCGAGCCGGTGCGGGCCGGGCAGCGCGGCGGCCGCCGGTGCGCGAAGGTAGGTCAGCACGAGCTCCTCCAGACCGACGGGCTGCGCCTGCCATCCTCGCGGCGGTGCCACCTCCCGCCCGCGCCGTCGCACCAGCAGACGGGTCTGCGCCGGCGCGGCATAGCGGGCGACCACCTGCAGCCGGTCGGCGACCTCGACCGCCTCGCCGGTCGGTCCGCTCAGCAGCTGGTGCTCGGCGAGCAGGTCGTCGACGGCACCGGCGACCTGGACGTGGCCCGCGCTGAGCACGACGAGGTCGTCGCAGACCCGTTCGATCTCGGCGACGACGTGCGACGAGAAGATGACCGACATGCCCTCCTCCGCCACGGCGCTCATCAGCATGCCGAGAAAGTCGTGGCGAGCCAGCGGGTCCAACCGGGCGAGCGGTTCGTCGAGGACCAGCAACCGAGGCCGCTTGGCGAGGGCGAGCGCCAGCGCCAGCTGCGCCTGCTGGCCGCCGGAGAGGCGGCCGACTCGCCGGTCCAGGGGGATCTCCCGTTCGCGCAGTCGGCGGTACGCGGCGGCGGCATCCCACCGGCGGTTCAGCCTGCCGGTCAGCCGGACGATCTCGGCGACCCGCAGGCCGGTGTACAGCGGAGCGTCCTGCGCGACGAAACCCACCTCGGGCAGCACGGCGGCCGGCGGCCGGCCGAGCACCTCCACCCGCCCGCTGCTGGCCGCGGTCAACCCCACGGCCAGGTGCAGCAGCGTCGTCTTGCCCGCGGCGTTCCGCCCGATCAGCGCGGTCACCGGCCGGCGGGTACCGCCAGCGTGCACTCCCGCAGCGCCCACTGGCGGCCGTAGCGCTTGCCGAGGCGGAATGACTCGATCGCGTTCATGCCACGCCTCGCCGGCCGTTGGGCGGTGCCGCGGAACCGCGCTCGTGCAGCGCGTCGTCGACCAACGCGAGGATGCCGACGTCGTCCAGCCCGGCCTGCTCGGCGCTGCGCAGCCAGCGGTCCAGCGACCGGCGCAGGGCCGAGCGTTCCGGGGCCGCGATCGGCGCCACCGTGCCGGCGACGAACGTGCCGACCCCCGGCCGGCCCGCGGCGAGGCCACGGCGCTCCAGCTCCCGGTATGCCTTCAGCACGGTGTTGGGATTGATCGCCAGGTCGGCGACGAGATCCTTGACGCGCGGCAGCTGGTCGCCGTGCTTGAGGTAGCCCAGTCGTAGCGCCTGCTCGACCTGCTGGACGAGCTGCAGGTAGGTCGGAACGCCGGAGCGCTGGTCGAGCCGCAGCACGACCGGCGACACCCGGTCGGCGCCCGGCAGGTTGCTGCCATCACAGTCGCAAGCTAACCGGGCTCATCGGCACCGTCCAGGCGACCGCCCGGTGCCTGGGGGCCCGCACCATCGCGAAGGAACAGCTCCGCCGCGGTCGGCGCCGGCGGGGTCGCCGCGGAGGACACCACCGTCCAAAGCTTCGTCAGCAGTGTGTCGAGCCGCCGCTGACCCGCCGGCGACTGCTCGATGATCACCGGCCGGACCGGCGGCTCCGCCCGGAAGACCAACCGCACGGGTGCGTCCACGCCACGTCGCTCGAGCACCGCCGAAGCCTCTCGACGGACCGCGGTGAACGAGGTGCCCGTCCGGTCGGCCTGCCAGCGCACGCCACCTTCCTGCGACTGGTGCAGCAGGCTCGCCACGACCTGCTCCGCCGCGTCCGGTTCGCCGGTCATCGCCGGCGCGCCAGCCGGACGGTCGCCAGGACCAGCACCGCGCCGACGCCGAGCGCGATCGCGGCCTGCGCGAGCTGGAGCTGCCAGTACCGGCCGGCGGCCTGATAGCTGACCCAGTAGGTGTACCGGTGCTCGGCGAGCCACGGCCCCGGGTCCTTGCCGGCCCCGGCCCGCGCGATGTCGTCCCACAGCGAGCTGACCTCCGATCCGTTCAGCCGCCCGCCATCCGGGCCGACGTACCAACCACGCAACAGCCACGCACCGGCCAGTCGCGGACCTGCCGCCCGGTCGGCCGCGGTGTTCAGCGTGCCCAGGCCGGTACCGCTGGGGGCGGACGACATCGACCTCGCGCCGACGCCGAGCAGCGCGCTGTGCAGCCACCACAGGTCGACCGCCGCGACGGCGCCCAGCACCGCGGCGGCGAGCCCCATCGCCTCGACGGTACGCCCGACGAGCAGGCCGATCAGCGTGCCGGCCGCCACGGCGCACAGCGTCCAGGCGGGCAGCGTGACGGCCGAGTCGTTGAACGGCCCGCTCTGCCACCGGCTGCTGAGCCCGACGGCCTCCAGCGGCTGCGCATACCAGGCGGCGAGGCCGCCGAGCCCGGCGCTGAGCAGCACCGCCGTACCGCCGAGGACGGCAAGCTTGCCGAGCAGCCAACGGCGACGCCCCACCCCCTGGGTCCAGGCGAAGCGGAACGTGCCGGACTCCAGCTCCCGGGCGAGCAGCGGGGCACCGACGAAGACGCCGAGCAGCACGGGCAGCACCAGCAGCGCGGCGTCGGCCGCGCTGAGGCCGCCGGTCGCGGCGCCCATGGCGTCGAGCAGCCGCGGACAGTCGCCGGTCGGCCGGGCCGAGTCGCAGCCGGCGGCCAGCACTTCCCGGTAGGAACAGACCCCGCCGCACGATGTCGATCGCCTGAGTGCCGATGGAACCGGTCGATCCGAGCAGAACGAGGTCACGCTTGCGCCTGTCTTCCCGGACGCGACCGGGGTATAGGGAGGCGGTGGGTCGGCTTTGGCGAGCGGTGTTCGGACCGCTACAGGGACGCGACGTGGCGCTGCGGGCAGCGGCGGTCACCTTCTACGGCGGCATCGCGGTGGTGCCAATCGCGCTGCTGGCGATCTGGGCGACCGGCCGGCTCGCCGGCGCCGACCGGGTGCGGCGGCTGACCGGGCACACCATCGCGGCGCTGCCCTCCGCCATCGGCGCGCCGCGGGCGCTGGCCGAGCTGATCGAGGCGGGGCTGCATCTGACACCGACCTTCGCGCTGGCCAGTCTGCTACCGGCGACGCTTTACGGCGAGGGACTGCGCCGCGCCTTCGTCTCGCTGCGCGAGCCGGACGCCAAGGACGTCGCAGTGGGCTGGAAGGGCCGGTTGCTCTGGCTGCCGCCGCTGGCGGCCGCGCCGGCGCTGCTGCTTGCGATGTTTCTCGCGCTTCCAGGGACAAGTTCCTACTGGGTACGCGGCGGGTGGTCCGCCGTGCTGGCCGTGGTGCTCTCGTTCCTGGCCTGCTGGCTGGTGCTGACGCCGGTGGTGATCTGGGTGTACCGCTACGTCGCCCCGGGCCGCCCGCACTGGCCGGCCACGGTGCTGGTCGGCTCGTTCACGGCCGCCAACCTGTCCGGTTTCCTGCACGGCTTCGTGCTGTTCTGCTCGCTGCCGCTCGACCTGGGCGCCCCGTTCGGCGGCTTCACCGAGATCGGCGGCATGGTCGCGGTCGGCCTGTGGCTCTACCTGCTGCACGTGGTCCTGCTGGCCGGTTACGCCGCGATATGGAGCCTGACCGCCCGCCTCACTCCTGGTCCAGCAAGTCAGCCGGATTGACCGTGAACGGGACCGGTTCTGTCATGGCGAACGTCCCGCCCGCCGCCGCGGCGACGATCGGGCGACACTCTCCGTCGACGAGGTTTGTGCAGGACGATGGCGGGAATGCCGTTACGAAAATCGATGCGCATGAAGTACGGAACAGCGGCAGCGGCATACCTCCCGCGGGCGGTCGATCAGATCCTTCCGCCAAGCTGAAACACGAACTACGCCCCCGACGACCATCGATCCGCTCCGATGGGCTTACCATTCGGCGCCGCAACGGTCGCAGATCGTCGAGAAGTCCGTGACAGGCGTTCGCTGGCAGATCACGCAGACATGGCCACCGCAGTGGTAACAGGTCATCGAGGCGCTGTCGGCGAGGTCCAAGACTCTGCCGGGATTGGCCTGGTGAATTGCTTTCTCCCTCGACTCACAGCCGTCATGGCAGCGCCCGTCCGGGCCGGCTGGCTTCTGCGGCGGATACACCGTGGTCCGCGTCGGCCGAGGCGTGCACCGCCCGCATCCGCGCGGGTGCTGGCCGTGAGGACAGCACCGCGCCGGCGGGAGGTCCGAGCTGTTGTCCGGGCGTAGGTATTCGGCGGGGCCTTCGGCTGGCCAGAGCCGGTATGCGCAGTTGTAGCAGTTGGTGTGCATGTGCCAGTTGAGCGTCGCCCTGGTCACGGTGGCCGTAGCGGGGATCAACGCACCGCACACCGTCTTGATGCCGTCTCGGGTGACGTGCAACCTGCCGTTTCTTCAACCGCGCGATCGCCATAGGCGTGCGCGTCGCTCCGGCCGCCGTTGTGGTGCCCTCGTTCATACCGGGCACCGTACGGGCAGGGTCTGACGAAATCCGGATACCACCGAAGGCTATTACCGCGATTGAGTGACACCCCGCAGATGCCGCTACTGGACAGGCCGTCACGACGGCGGCCAGGGCCGCCGTCGTGGATCGCTATGAGTTGGCCTCAAGCCGTCGAGGACCAGCTCATCGCGAACGGGCACGCCTGGCCGAACGGCGACCCCCGTCACGGGCAATCGATGTCACCCAGGTCTGGTCAGTCGCCCTTCGCCATTGCATGCGCGAAGTAGCTGTCCGGCCCAAACCCGCTGTCGTCGTCGATCCCGCGCGCTTCGTAGTCGTCGTCCTCGTCCCTCTCGAAAACTTCGTCCCACATCTCCGCCCAGGAGTACCCGGGAAAGTCGCTCCGGCTGTAGCCGTAGTCGGCGAGTTCCTCCAGTAGCCGCTCTTTGCGCTCCTTGCGGAGTGTCCTTTCATTCCCGGCCCAATGCTCATGGTCGTCGCACATCAGTACCGGTTCATCCGGATCCACCCGACGCTTTTTGAGGTCTTTGAGCACCTGTTGCTGTTCCGGGCTTGCCGGCATCATGCGGAGTTCGGTCTTCTTGCGATGGCAGGGCGCGCACAGCAGCTGCAGGTTGACCGGATCCGGAGAGTCGCCCTCGATATGGTCGATCTCCTCACCCGGGCCGCCGCAGCTGCGACACCGCCCCTGATCCCGGTCCCACACCAGCTGACGAGTTCGGCTGGAGAGCTGGCGCGCCCGCGTGGCGTAGCCGCCGGCAAGAAGGTGCGCAAGTCTGGTCCGCAACGCATAGCGGACGTCGGGTCGGTCAATGCGACCGTCGCGAACGATGCCGCGCCAGTACCGGATCGTCTCGGCGGTCTGCCGGCACAGTTCGGAGCAGAACAATCGTTCGATCTGCTCCGGCAACGGCCGAAGGCAGTTCGCACAGTGATCGGGAAGGAGGTGTCGTGGGGCCGTGTCTGATGTGTGACGGCGAGCTGCGGTGTACGACTCACCGGTAAGTGCCATCCGGTCTCGTGCGTCCCTTTTTGCCCGTCGGTTCGCGGTCATGCCTGTCTCCAAGCGGACTGGATCCCACGACTCCAGTCGCATGCTCGAAGGCACGACGGAAGTCCAACTGCACGAGTCGGAGACCCTTGTCCTTCGCGCCGGTTCGTCGTGGGCGAGGCCGGCTTGGAGGCGGGCAGGTGCCGCTGCCGGAGGTCAGCGTAACGCCGGCTCCCCGTCCTGCCTAGCTTGGTCACCGAAGAGGTCACCGTTGCCCCAGATGTCTACAACGCGCACGTCGGCGTCGAACTGGCCGCCGCCGGTTGTCGGCAGACACCGCGGGTCTCACCCAGGCGTCGTGACTGGATCGTGGCACGAACTACCGGTCTCAGGCGCCTCTGGAGACGGCGAAGCCACGTAGTTCGACATTGAAGTGGCCTTGTAGACCGACCGGCCATGAGCAAGCCGTAACTCATACCGAACACACAAACACCCCGGAGATGATCTCTGCCGGGGTGTTTTGCCTGGTGGGCGATACTGGGATCGAACCAGTGACCTCTTCCGTGTCAAGGAAGCGCGCTCCCGCTGCGCCAATCGCCCTTGGCTTTCGCCGAGGTGGAGACGGGATTTGAACCCGTGTACACGGCTTTGCAGGCCGTTGCCTCGCCTCTCGGCCACTCCACCGAGGCGGCCCCGCACTAACCTGTGAAGGCCTCTCCGAGCGGACGACGGGATTCGAACCCGCGACCCTCACCTTGGCAAGGTGATGCGCTACCAGCTGCGCTACGTCCGCTTGTCTCCCGGAGGGCGTTGCACTCCCCGGCGACGGATGAAACCTTAGCCTGTCGCCGGGCGGCTTGCCAAACCGGGGTCCCTCGGCGAGTCGCGCCGGAGGTTATCCACAGGCCGAGAAACTCCCGAGCGGGCCGGGAGTCCGGCGGTGTTGGATGGCTCCATGAACTTCCGGCAGATCACGGCGGCGGAGCGCACCGCGACGATGTTCCCGCTGCAGGCGTATGCGTTCATGCCGTCACCGTGGACGGCGGAGGACGAGGAGGCCTACCGCGGGCGGATGCGGTTCTTCGAGACGACCCTGACGCTCATCGCCGAGGAGGACGGCCAGGCCCTGGCCGGCGTCGCCGCGCTCCGGATGCGGCAGAACGTTCGCGGCCTGGTGCACGACATGGCGGGCGTGGCGTCGGTCTCGTCGCATCCGATGGCGCGGCGCCGCGGGCTGGTGCGTGAGCTGCTGGAACGGCTGCTGCGGCAGACCCGGGAGGAGGGTTGTGCCGTGAGCGCGCTCTACCCCTTCCGCCCGAGCTTCTACGCGCGGTTCGGGTTCGTCGGCGTGCCACGGCATCGCACGGCGACCTTCACCCCGGAGGGGCTGGCCCATCTGCTGCGGGCCGATTTGCCGGGCGAGGTCGAGCGGCTGTCGATGAGCGACGGCTTCGCCGCGTGGCAGGGGCTGCAGCAGCAGCTTCTCACCCGGCGGCACGGGTTCGCGGTCTTCGACGACGTGCGGTCCGCCGAGTTCCGGGAGGACGAGTATTGGGTCGCCGTGGCCCGGTCCGGCGGCGAGGTGGTGGGCGCGGTGCGCTACCAGGTGGATCGTCACGGCGGCGACCTGATCGCCTCCCACCTGCTCTGCGCCGGGTCGCTCGGGCGGGCGCTGCTCCTGCAGTTCTTCGCCCGGCACGTCGACCAGGTGGCCCAGATCGTCGTGCGGCTCAGCACCGACGAGGTGCCCGAGCTCTGGGGCACCGACATGCAGGTGTCGACCGAGGGCAGCGTCGCCAATCCGACGGAGAATGCGCCGATGGTGCGCGTGCTCGACGTCGAGGCGCTGGCCGGCACGCCGGTGGGGCCGGGCGCGATCACGATCGAGATCCCCGACGAGCTGATCGGCGGGGTCTGGCAGCTGGAATCGGCCGGCGGCGCCCTGACGGTCGCCAAGGGCAGTGCACCGTCGGTCACCCTGAGCGCGGCGGGCTTCAGCGCGCTTGTGTACGGGGTGCTCGACCCGGTGGAGGTCGTCGCCCGCGGGCTGGGCTCGGTCCCGGCGGCGGCGATCCCCACTTTGTCCACGATGTTTCCCCGCGAGATGCCCTATCTCGTGGCCGACTTCTGACCGGAGGTGATGACGAGTCAGCCCTGTAGTGCTTGCTGCACGGCCGGGTCCCGGGGAGACGGGATCGCGGGCGGCCGGTTGCGGATGGCGTCCCAGACGGCCTTGCCGCTGGCGAAGTAGTCGCGGACGGATTTCTCGACCAGCAGCGTGGCCGGGCAGTGGCAGCGGGCGATCACGCCCTCGGCGTGGATGCCCACGTACCGGCACAGGGTCACGGCGCGGTTGACGTGGAAGGACTGGGTGACGACCAGAGCGCGGGTGACGCCGTAGACGTCGCGGGCGCGGATGCAGGTGTCGTAGGTGTCGAGGCCGTAGGGGTCGGTGACGATGCGGCGGGCGTCCACGCCGAGCGTGGTCAGGTAGGCGGCCATGGCGGCGGGTTCGTCGCCGGAGCCGCCGTTGCTGTCGCCGGAGACCAGGATCACCCGGGCCTTGCCGGCCTTGACCAGGGCGGCCGCGGTTTCCAGGCGGCCGGCCAGGCGCGGGGACGGCCGGCCGCCGACGGTCACCTCGGTGCCGAGGACGATCGCCACGTCGGCCGTGGGTGCGTCGGCCTCGGTGTGGATGTGGCCGCGGGCGGCGAGCACGGTCCAGGCCCAGGGTGCACTGACGACGAGGAGCGCGGCGATCGCGGCCGCGGCGACCAGGAGTACGCGGCGGCGCCGCCGGACGAGCCTCATGATGCCGCGAGCCTAACCAGCCGCCGCCAACCCGCCCGGTACGGCGGCCGCCTGCAAAACGGACGCGGGCAGGCAGACGCGGCACGGCAAGCGCGGGCACGGGCGCCGCAAAGGCGGGCACGGCAAGCGCGGGCACGGCAAGCGCGGGCACGGCAAGCGCGGGCACGGCAAGCGCGGGCACGGCAAGCGCGGGCACAGGCACGGCAAGCGCGAGCACGGGCACGGCAAGCGCGAGCACGGGCACGGCAAGCGCGAGCACGAGCACGAGCACAGGAAGCGCGGGCACGAGCACGGCAAGCGCGGGCACGAGCACAGGAAGCGCGGGCACGAGCACGGCAAGCGCGAGCACGAGCACAGGAAGCGCGGGCACGAGCACAGGAAGCGCGGGCACGAGCACGGCAAGCGCGGGCACGGGCACGGCAAGCGCGGGCGGGCGAAATGCCCGCGTCACGCACGGCCGCTGCTGAGAGTCAGGCCGACGGGCGGCTGACCTTGGCCGCGCGGGCCGAGCGGGGAGTCGACGCGGAGGCTGAGGCGGGAGCTGGTGCCTCGGCGGGAGCTGAGTGCGGGGCGGGAGCTGAGTGCGGGGCGGGAGCTGAGTGCAGGGCGGGAGCTGGGTGCGGGGCGGGAGCTGGGGCCGGAGCAGGCGCCGGGCGGTCGCCGAGCAGAGCTGAACCCAAGGGCGTGAGCGTGTGCAGCACCGCCTTGCCCACGCGACTCGTCTGGATCAGCCGGGCCTCCCGCAGCACCGCCGTGTGCTGGCTGACCGAGGCTGGGCTCACCCCGACCCTGCGGGCCAGCTCCGACGTGGTACTCCCGTCGCGGATCGACTCCAGGACCGACGTTCGGGTCTGGCCGATCAACGCGGCCACCGACCCGCCGTTCACACCGGGCCCGGCGGCCCAGAAGACGGCCGGATCGCGTTCGACCGGGTAGACCAGCACCGGCGGGAGCGTGGGGTCGCGCAGCACGTCGGGCGAGCCCCACGAGAAGTAGGACGGGACCAGCACCAGGCCTCGGCCGTCCAGCTCGATCGTCTGCTCGAACGGGGTATCCGCCTCCAGCACCGGCGAGCTCCAGCGCATCATCGGGCGGAAACTCTCCAGCAGACCCTCGACGCCGTGCTCCAGCAGGGCCCGGGCTCGGCGGGCCCGGTCCGCCTCGACGTTGGCCTGGGCCTCCGGCCAGAACGGCGCCACCGCGACCTCGTAGTGCGACCGCATCGCCGCGGCGACCCGATCGAGCACCGCCTCGTCGCCCTCGACCGGGCGGCGCATCCACCACGGTGCGGGCTCCCCCGGACGGGCCGGCTCGGTCATCTCCTGCCGGAGCCGGGTGGCCGACGTGGAGAGGATCGCGTAGGACGGATCTTGCCGGCCCTCCGCCGGGGTGCGGAAGTCGGGGTAGTACGCCCCGCGGACCAGCGGCAACAGGATGTCCAGGTCGGCCCGGCGGGTGTTGCGGATGACCTGCTCGCGCCACGAACCGGAGATCGGCGTCTGGCCGGTTCGCATCAGCCGGACCACGCTGAAGACGGTCTCCCACATCGGGTCCGGATCGCCGGCCATGCGGACGCGGCCGATGTCGTCCGGCGTGAAGATGACGCGCAGCACGTCGGCCCCTCCGGATTACCTTGCAGTAGGGCAAGCATATCCGGGCATGACACGGCCACCCACTCCGACAAAGCGGGCTGAAAACGTATTAACAGGCGCCGAGCCGCCGCCGCACGCGCCCCGCTGGGACGATCCCCCGTCGTTTCAACCGCCACGGCGGCGTGCACGCCCGGTGGCCGGCTCGACCCAACGACGATCGCGGCAACCTCGGCCGCGCTCAAGACGTTTAACGTCTCGCTGAATAGTGACTACTATATCCATCCCGGTTCATGCCCGGACGACGCCAATGTCCGGAAAAAGAGGCTCCCCAGAACGTCAGCGCCGCGGAGGCCGAAAACGTCACACCCGCCCGGCATCATGGAGCCATGTCGACCGCCACGATCTACGCCGAGTTCGCGGCCCGCGAGTGTCATGACGTCTCCCCCGCGTACGAAAGCCTCTCGATCGCCGTTGCTCGCGACCGCGAGATGATCGCCCGCCTGGAGACCCTGCCGCCCGCGAAGCGTCAGCCGAACCTGCTGTTCGCGGCCGTGCGGTTCCTCGACGGCCCGGTCACCGACCCGGGCGCATTCCTCGGCTTCGCCACCGAGCGCTGGCCGGAGGTCGCCGCCGAGATGCTGGTGCGGGCCACCCAGACCAACGAGGTCGGCCGCTGCGCGCTGCTGCTGCCGGTGCTCGCCGAGCTGCCGCAACCGCTCGCGCTGCTCGAGGTCGGCGCCTCGGCCGGCCTCAATCTCTTCCTCGATCGTTATTCCTACCAATATTCGGACGAACGCCTGGGGACCGGCGAACCGCTGCTGGAGTGCACGCTGACCGGCCGCGAGGCGCCCACCCGGCGGCCCGAGGTGGTCTGGCGGGCCGGCCTCGACCTGCACCCGCGCGACGTCACCGACCCGGCCGACCGCCGCTGGCTCGAGTCGCTGATCTGGCCCGAGCACGACCACCGCCGCGAACGCCTCACCGCCGCCGCGCGGGTCGCCGCCGCCGACCCCCCGCTGCTGCTCGCCGGCGACCTGGTCGACGACCTGCCCGCGCTGGCCGCGCAGGCACCCGGGCACGCCACGCTCGTCGTCTTCCACACCTCGGTGCTCTACCAGGTGCCGGATCGGCCTCGTAAGACCTTCGTCGATCTCGTACGCAGTCTGCCCGGTCATTGGGTCGCCGTGGAGAAACCCGACATTCTGCCGTACGACGACCTGCCGAACCCGCCGGACGAGACCCTGCACAACGTGCTGGCCCTGGACGGCCGGCCGCTCGCCTGGTGCCGCCCACACGGCCAGGGCATGGTCTGGTTCTAGACGCGGCCGCGCGGTTCCAGGGTGAGCTGGCCCGGATGCTGCGGGAAGTCGTCGACGAGGGTGGCTGATTATGGTGGGCTCATGCCAAGCCGATTCGGCGCCGACCGGGAGTGGGGTGAGCGTGCCGCCCGGATGTTGCGGCTGGTCGCGGGGCGGGGCGCGGAACCGACCGAGGACGAGCTGGCGGCGCTGCGGGCCGGGCTCATGCGGCGGGACGAACCGGTCGCCGCGCTGCTGAGGGCGGTCGGGATCAAGGAGCTGCGCCGGGGCGAGGCGCCGGAGGTGCGGGCCTTCGTCGAGAGCCTGCACGATCGGCCGGCGTGGGTGGACGATCGGCTGCTCGAACGTGGCGCGCGGGCCTGCCGGTCGTACGGCATGGACGCCGGCCTGGTGCTGGCCTACGGTTCGCTGCTCGGCGGGTATCGCACGGCCGCGGCGCTCGAGCCGCTGGTGCGCACCGCGCGGCTCACCGGCGGCGAGACGCTGCGCCGGATCCAGGAGACGACGACCTGGTGGCGGGCGGTGACCGCGCCCGGCGGCCTGGCGCCCGGCGGCGAGGGCTTCCGGCTGACCCTGCACGTACGGTTCATGCACGCGATGGTCAACGCCCAGTTGGAGGCGGACCCGTCCTGGGAGTGGGCCGAGCGCGGCGTGCCGGTCAACCAGTACGACCAGGCTTCCACCCTGGGCGTGTTCAGCACCAGCTTCCTGCTCCACCTGCGCCTTCTGGGGGTACGCGTGAGCAGGGCCGACGCCCGCGCGGTGATGCACCTCTGGTCCTATGTGGGCTGGCTGCTGGGCGTGGACGACGACTGGCTGCCGCACGACGAACGCCGCGGGCGCCGGTTGCTGTACCACTTCCTGGCCTACGACCCACCGCCCGACCGGAACAGCGTGGGGCTGGCGTACGCGCTGATCCACATGTACGACGACGTGCCCGGCTGGCGCGCCCGCTACGAACGGGAGCGGGCCCTGTCGGTCGGCTCCTGGCTGCTCGGCCCGGGGGCGATGAGCGATCTGGGCTTGCCGTACCGTCCGCCGTGGTACGGCCTCGCCCGGGTGGCGGCGAATCTCGTGATCAGCCAGGGGCTCGGCCGGCTGCCCGGCGGCCGCTCGATGCTGCTCGCCCGCGCGGAACGCCAGGCCCGGGCCCAGTTCGCCCGCTGGGGCGAAGACCTGTCACCTCCCGGACGAATCGGCGACCTGGGCCGGGCTCCTCAGTAAACTTTGCTGGTCGCGCGGCTCGCATCCGTCAGACCCCTAGGGACTCGGCGGGGGCGGACGCACTGCTTAATGGGAATCCCTCGTTCCCTGGAGCATGCCTTGCCACCCCGGTTTGCGCCGAGGTTCCTTGACAGCGACGGACACGGGAACCGTGGGGGTAACAGAGTCATGAACAGCCAGGTCAAATTCGACACGATCGTCATCGGCTCCGGGTTCGGGGGGTCGGTGATGACGTACCGGCTCAGCCACGCCGGGGAGGCGGTGTGCCTGCTGGAGCGCGGCAAGGCCTACCCGCCGGGGTCGTTCGAGCGCAGTCCGGCGGGGCTCGGGCGGGCCGTCTGGAGTCCGGACGAGCACCGGCACGGGCTCTTCGACATCTGGACCTTCCGCGGGGTCGACGCCGTGGTCTCCAGCGGACTCGGCGGGGGCTCGCTGATCTACGCGAACGTGCTGCTCCGCAAGCCGCCCGACTGGTTCGTGCACAGCTCGAACGGCGGGGAGGACTGGCCGATCAGCTACCGCGAGCTGCTGCCGCATTACCAGAGCGTCGAGCGGATCATGGGGGTCACCGCGTACCCGCACAACGAGCCGGACTACGCGATTCCGAAGGTGACCGCGTTCCGGCAGGCCGTCAACGAGTCGGAGCTGCACTGGGTGCCGGCGCGGCTGGCGGTCAGCTTCGCCAACGGGTACACGACCGCGCACCCGGGTGCGCCGATCACGGCGCCCAGCTTCGGCAACGTCCACGATCGGCCGGGGCGGCCGCCGACCGTGCGGCTCACCTGCCGGTTGTGCGGGGAGTGCGACATCGGCTGCAACTACGGCAGCAAGAACTCGCTGGATCACACGTACCTGTCGCTGGCCCGGGACAAGGCCGACATCCGGGTGCTCTCCGAGGTCCGGGACATCGTGTACGAGGACGGCGAGTACGTCGTGCGGTACGTGCAGCACCACCTCGAGGGCGACGCCGCGCCGACGCCGCGGGAGGTCCGGGCCCGGCGGGTGGTGCTCGCCGCCGGCGCGCTCGGCTCGACCTACCTCCTGCTGCGCAACGCCGGGAACCTGCCGGGTCTGGTCCGGCCCCAGCCGGACGGGCCGCTGGGCACCCGGTTCTCCGGGAACGGGGACTTCCTGGCGCTCGCGCTGCGGGCCAAGGGGGCGGACGGCAAGCCGCTGGCGCTGGACGCCGACCGCGGGCCCGTCGTCACGGGCGCGGCCGAGGTTCCGCTCGACCCTCGGGATCCGCGGGCGCGCGGCTACTACATCGAGGACGGCGGCTATCCGGCGTTCGTCGACTGGCTCACCGAGAGCGCCGGAATAGGCCTCCCCGGGCGTACGGTCAAGTTTGCTTTCAAAAGGTTTTTGGCGTGGGCGCTCGGCAACCCGGACGCGCGGATCGGCGCCGACTTCGCCGACCTGATCGGGCCGGGCACGCTGACCTCCAGTTCGCTGCCGCTGCTCGGGATGGGGCGCGACGTGCCGGACGGCACGATGTACCTGCGCGGGCGGAACAACGAATACCTCGGCGTCAACTGGAACCGGCGGTCGTCCCGCGACTACCACCGGGGCATGCGGGACGCGCTGCGGCAGATCAGCGACCGGCTCGGCGCGACCTATCGGGACACCCCACAGTGGCGGTACCTGCGGCGGATCACCACGGTGCACCCGCTCGGCGGCGTGCCGATGGGCCGGGACCCGGAGCACGGCGTGGTCGACCGGTTCGGCCAGGCCTTCGGGCGGGACGGGCTGTTCGTGGTGGACGGCTCGGCGATGCCGGGCGCGGTCGGGCCGAATCCGAGCCTGACCATCGCCGCGTTCGCCGACTGGTCGGCGGAGGCGATCATCGCCGGGGAAACGCGGCGCTGACGAGTCACTGGGTGAGGATCTGCCGGGCGAGCTCGGTCCGTGACCGGACCCCGATCTTCCGGTAGATCCGGCTCAGGTGGAACTCGACGGTCTTCTCGCTGAGGAAGAGCTTGCGGGCCGTCTCCCGGTTGCTCAGCCCGCCGGCCACCGACATCGCGATCTGCAGCTCCTGCGGGGTCAGCTGGGCGACCAGCCCCTCGGCCGTGGGCACCACCCGCTCGCCGGCGGCGCGCAGCTCCTGCTTGGCGCGGCTGGTCCAGACACCGGCGTCCATCCGGGTGAAGGCGTCGAACGCGGCCCGCAGATGCCGGCGCGCCTCGACCCGGCGGCCGGAGCGGCGCAGCCGTTCGCCGTAGCAGAGCGCGGTGCGGGCCCGGGCCAGCGCGTTCGGGGCCGCGTCGTGCATCCGGTACGCCGCCGCGAACAGCTCGTCGTACTCCTCGGCCGCGTCGAGCCCCCGGCAGCGCATCGCCAGCGCCGCCACGGCCGGGAACTCGTCCTGCCGGCTCAGCGTGCCGACCTGCTCGGCCAGCTCGGGCGCGAGCGGCCGCCCGGCCCGCAGATACGCCTCGACCAGGTCGAACGCGGTCGGCCGGCCCAGCATGATCGGCCCGGTCTCGCGCAGACCGGCCCGGTTGACCGGCTCCAGCTGGTCGATCGCCTCCTGGTAGCGGCCCAGGCTCAGGGCCAGCAGCCCGAGCGAGTCCTGGATGGTGGCCGGGTACTCGATCTCCAGCCGCCGGGCGGTCTCGGTCACCCGGGCCAGCAGGTCGAGGCACTCCTCCTCCCGGCCGCGCATGGCCGCGACGTAGGCCAGGCAGCCGCCGTTTAAGTACCGCCACAGGTGCTCGCCGGTCTCGTCGGCGATCTCCACCGCCTCCGCGGCCTGGGCGCTCGCCACGCTGAACCGGCCGGTGCGGGCGCGCACGTACGACCAGCCGTAGAGCACGCACGGCAGCAGGCCGAGCGCGACGCTGCGCCGGGCCTCGTCCTCGACGTGCCGCAGCAGCGCCTCGGCCCGCTCGACCTGCCCGGTCCAGAGCAGGGCGAGCGCGGCGAAGACGGCGTACTCGGGGTCGACCGTGGCGAGGTTGGACTCCGCGATGGCGGCCGCGTTGTCCAGCACCCGGCTGCTCTCCGAGGTGGGGGTCAGGTGGAAGAGGGCCATGCCGAGGATCAACTGCGAGATGAGGTCGGCCGAGCTGCCCGGTGGCGGCACCCGGTCACAGGCCCGGCGTGCCATGTCCAGCGACTCCAGCACGCGGCCGGCCATCAACGCGGCGAAGGCCGCCTCGGCGAGCAGGGAGGTCGCCTCGACCGGGTCGAGCCGGTCGAGCAGCTCGGAGCCCTGGGCGAGCATGGTCACCGCCTGGCGGACCTGGCCGTGGAACAGATGGATGCGGCCGAGCGTGTGGAACAGTTCGGCGCGCAGTTGGGTATCGGTGGCGATGCCGAGGGCGACCTCCAGATGCTGCATGGCCGCCTCGGCCTGCCCGGCGACCCGGGCGTTCTCGGCCGCGCCGCGCAGCCGGCCGGCCCGTGCCTCGGCCCCCTCGGTGAGCGCGGCCGCCCGGGCGAGCGCGGCCGCGGCGGCCGCGTATCCGCCGCGGCGCCGGGCGTTCGCGGCCGCGGCCTCCAGCGCGTGCGCCGCCTCCTCGTCCCGGCCGGTCGCGGCGTGCGCCAGGTGCCAGGCCCGCCGGTCGGCGTCCTCGGGACCGTCCAGCGCGCCGGCGATCGCGCGATGGGCCGCCCGGCGCTCGGCGTCGGTGGTCAGCGCGAACACGGTGGACGGGATCAGCGGGTGCCGGAACTGCACGCGGGCGTCGTCCACCCGGATCAGGCCGGCCTTCTCCGCCTGGTCGAACACGTCGTCCCGCTCGCCGAGCTCGGCCGCCGCGCGCAGCAGGACCCGCAGGTCGGCGGCCGGTTCGGCGGCGGCCACCAGCAGGCCGACCCGGGCCGCGTCGCCCAGCGCCCGGACCCGCTCGGCGAACAGCTCCTCCGCCGCCAGGCCGGCCGGCAGCGGCTCGGGCACCGGCACCGTGCCGGCCCGCTGGGCGGCGCTGAGCTGGGCCGCGACCTCGCGCAGCGCGAGCGGGTTGCCGCCGGTCTGCCGGGCCAGCTGCTCGACCACCGGCGCGATCGCCGGGGTGCCGGCCTCGTCGAGCAACCGGGCGACGTCGCCGACGATCAGCCCGCCGAGGTTGATGACCTGGAACGGGCGTACGTCCAAAGACGTGCGGGCCTCGGAGCGCTCGGCCATGATCAGGCCGACCGGGTCCGCCTGCAGCCGGCGCGCGGTGAACGACAGCGCCTCGACCGTGGGCACGTCCAGCCAGTGCAGGTCGTCGACGCAGATCAGCATCGGCTGCCGGGCGGACGCGGTGGTGATCAGGCCGAACGTCGCCGCGTACGTGGCGAAGCGGTTCTCCGGCGCACCGGGCGCGAGCGCCAGCGCGGCCTTGAGCGCTGCCTGCTGGCCCTCGGGCATGCCCGGCAGTAACTCCAGCAGCGGCTGGAGCAGCGCGTGCAGCCCGGCGAACGGCAGGTCGGTCTCGGTCGGCGTGCCGGTGACCGAGAGGACCAGCATGCCGGTGGCCTGCCGGCGGGCGAACTGGGTCAGCGAGGTCTTGCCGATCCCGGGCTCGCCCCGGATCACCAGCACCTGGCTGCGGCGCTCCTCCCGGACCGTCTCCAGCAGGCGCAGGACGGCTCGGCACTCGATGGCCCGCCCGACGAGCCCCGAGGTGGTCATCGCCGGGCCAGCGCGTCTCGGGTGGCGACGTAACCCATCCGGCCGAGCAGCCGGGCGACCGCGAACCGGGCCCGCCACGGCAGCGGGCGATCACCTACTCGCCGCGAGTCGCCCGGCTCGTACGCCTCGTAGGCGGCCCGGGTGGCCTTGTCGGCGGCGTCGGAGGGCAGGCCGTACCGCTCCAGCGGGCGCTGGTCGAGCCAGGCGAGCACCGATGAGTAACCGAGGTCGAAGTCGCTCTGCCGCAGGTCACGGTCGAGCAGCCCGCCGAAGCGGAACAGGAAGTTCCCGGCGACGGCCCCGCCCACCAGATCGGGCGAGATCAGCTCGATCGGCACCTCGCGGCGCGACACCACGCCGGCCGCCCGGGCCAGCGCGCCGCCGATGTCGCCGGTGGGGGCGCCGCCCAGTTCGGAGACCGCCCGCCCGAGCGCGGCCCGGACCTGTTCGCGGCTGTGCTCGTCCAGCCCTTCGAGGTGGCGGGCGAGCACCTCCACGGCTCGGCAGCGCTCGTTGACCTCCTGGGACTCCCGGACGTCGTCGAGGACGGACTGGGCATCCATGATCTGCACGCTCCGGCGCAGCGTCGCGAGCCAGGTCGGCGGGGTGGCCGGGTCGGCCCAGTCGCGCCCGGCGGAGACCGCGACCGGGAGTGGATCGAGGACGACGTGGACCCGACGATCCGCGGGCCGGGCCCTCGCCAGGTGCATGGTGCGGCCGAGCGGCTTGCGCTTGAGGAGGCTGCCATCGGCGTACCAGAAAGCCTTGGTCCCGGGGAAGTTTTCGACCGCCCCGTCCGGGGAGCGGGTGAGCAGCCGGGGCAGGAAGCCGACCGGATTGGCGGCCGACGCCAGGACCAGCTCGATCATCGGCACGCCCGAGGGGGTGTCGAACCGGACGCCGCCGGGCCCCGGTTCCGCGGTGAAGTCACCCCAGTCCAGGTACGTGACGATCGGCTCGTCGCCGGCCGCGGTGCGGTAGGCGAGCCCGCGCAGGTTGGTCAGCGCCACCGAGACCTCGATCGGCACCGACTGCCGGTGACCGGTCGGCCGGCCCGGGGCGTGCAGGAACGTCTCGGCCAGGCGTTGCAGGGCCGCGCCGGAGAGCGGCGCCCGGCCGGGCCCGGCCCGCAGGAGCGCGGGCAGCGACGCCTCCTCGACCCAGGCGCGCCGGAGCAGATCCACCGGGTCGAGCCCCTCGAGCAGCGCCCGGACGACGAGCACGCTGGTCAGCGCGCCGGCCGAGGAGGCGCCGATCAGGTCGACGCAGACCTGCGGCTCGTCGCCCTCGCACAGGTCGCCGACCGCAACGACGAGCGCGGCCAGGGCGCCTGCCTCGAAGGCGCCCAACGCCACGCCACCGGGAAGGGTCAGCGCCAGCTGGATCGTCATGGCACATCGACTCTCGCAACTCGACCGGATCCGGACAACACGACTGTCGGCATTCCGCAAGGGATTCCCCGGAACAAGCGTTAGGGAAAGCCCGGAAGCCCTGGTGGCGGCACCGGCCGGAGAGTGAGAGGCACTTACCGCACTCGAAGGGAGTTGCCATGCCGGGCAACCAGGACGCCAACATCAAGCTGCTGTACGTCGTCGACGAGAACTCCTTCTTCACGGCCGACACGGTGACCGCCGGCGCCGCGTTCGACGTGATCGCCAACGTCGAGATCGGCAAGGACCTGATGGAGGTCGTCTCCAAGGAGAACCTCTTCGTCTCGGTCGTCAACCTCAGCCGGTCCACCGTGCTCCAGCAGCAGTCGCTGGAGAACGTGCTCATCCCGGTCGACAACCCCGACCCGCTGAACCAGGAACTGCGGATCAAGGTGAGCGGCGGCTGGGCGGCGAACGAGGGCGACGTCCTCGAGGCGATCGCGACGTACAAGGTCACCGCCGGGGTCTTCACCGACTACTCGTCGGCCCGCAGCGGCACCGTCGTGGTGTCGGTCTGACTGTCCGATGCTCGCCATGGCCGAGGACGGTTCCTTCCGGCGGCACGTCGCCGTGCTGTTCGTCGACATCACCGGATTCACCCGGCTCGTCGAGTCCGTGCCGCCGGAGGAGGTCTACCGGACCGTACGCCCGGTGCTGGACGAGCTCAGCCGGGTCGTCCAGCGGCACGGCGGCGAGATCCAGCAGGTTCTCGGTGACGGCTTCATGGCCGTCTTCGGCCTGCGTACCGCCGGCGACGAGGTGGGCAGCGCGGTGCGGGCGGCGCTCGCCACGCTCCAGGTCTCGGCCGACATGCCGGTGCACGCCGGCGTCGAATGCGGCGAGGTGCTGGTGACGCCCTCCTGGGAGCCGGGCCGGTTCGCGGTGTGGGGCCGGGTCGTCAACATCGGCAAACGGCTCTGCGACCTGGCCGCGGCCGGCGAGTTGCAGCTCGGGCCGATGGCGTTCGGCCGGGTCGCCGAGCAGGTCGGCGCGGCAACGCCGGCCTGCGTGACGCTGACGGGCACAGCCGACGCGATCGTCGCTCATCGCGTCGTCGCCTGATGCCTTTCAGTGGCCGCGGAACGCCTCCTCCAGCCACCAGGAGGGGCGGGTCGCGGAGACCTTGGCGTCGACCACCATCGGGACCGAGCGAGGCCCGGCCGACCACTTGCGCACCGGGGCCAGGTCGGCCGGGTCGCGGACGGTCACCGCCTCGCAGCCGTAGCCGCGGGCGATCGCGGCGAGGTCGGTCTCCGGGAAGACGACGGTGTCGAGCGGGTGGCCGGCCGGGCCGAAGTGGTGGACCTCCGCGCCGTACGCGTTGTCGTTGTAGACCACGATCAGCATGCCGAGGCCGAGCCGGCGGATCGTCTCCAGCTCGGCGATCGCCATCAGGAAGCCGCCGTCGCCGCAGGCCGCGATCGGGAGCCGGCCGGGCGAGGCGAGCGCGGCGCCGAGCGCGGTGGCCAGGCCGAGGCCGATCGACTGGAACGCCTGGGTGAAGCAGAAGCCGCGATGGTCGGGGACGGACAGGAACATCGACGGGTAGCCCATGAAGTTGCCGGAATCCACGGCGATCACCCGCTCGGCCGGGAGGATCCCGTCCAGCGCGATCGTGAACGTGCGCGGATCGATGTGCTCGTCGTCACCGTCGTCCGCGTACGGGACGTCGCGCCAGCGCCCCTCGGCGGCCAGCCGCGCCCGGATCGGCGGCACGCGATAACCGGTCCGGGTCGCGCCGCTGAGCAGCGCGCGGGCGCACTCGGCCACGTCGCCGACGATGCCCAGGTCGACCCGGTGGTGGGCGCCGAGCGCGTCGGGGTCCAGGTCCACCTGTACCACGGTGGCGGCCGAGGAGATCAGGCCGCCGTGCCGGGTGGTCCACATGTTCAGCGAGGAACCCCACGCGACCACGGCGTCGGCCGCGGTGATCAGCTCGGCCGCGACCGGGGTGGCGAAGCCGCCGGAGACGTCCAGGCTCCACGGGTCGCCGGCGAACAGGCCCTTGGCCACGGCCGAGGTGGCGAGCAGGGCGCCGCACTCGGCGGCCAGGTCGGTGAGCTCGGCGCGGGCGTGCAGCGCGCCGCGGCCGGCGATGAAGACCGGGCGCTCGGCCTCGGCAAGCAGCTCGACCACTTCGGACAAATCCGTTTTGTCGGGCAGAATGCGATCGAACGTCGGGGGCGCGCTGAGTAAGGCCGGCGCGGCCTGCACCTCCAAAGGCAAATTCAGGACGACCGTACGCCGTTCCGCTACCGCCACCTGCCAGGCGCCGGCGGTGTCCTCGACGGCGGTATCGGCGCCGCGGACCCGGCGGCTGGTCGCGCCCACGGCGATGGCCAGCGCCTCCTGGTCCACGCGGAAGTTCGAGCGCGGGGCGGTGGCCTCGGCGGCCAGAACGATCATGGGGGTACGGCTCTTGGCGGCCTCGGCTATCCCGGTCATCGCGTTGGTCAGGCCGCAGCCCTGGTGGACGGTGACTATGCCGGGGCGGCCGCTGACCCGGGCGTACGCGTCGGCGGCGACGGCCGCACCCGCCTCGTGCCGGGTGGCGACGAAGCGGGCGCCGGCCGCCACGAGTGCGTTGGTCACGTGGAAGTTGCCGCTGCCGACCACGCCGAACACCCGGTCGGCGCCGAGACCGGCCAGCGTTGTGCCGACCACCTCGGCGACGTTCATCGTTCGACGCTCTTGTTCATCGTTCGACCAGGGCCAGCACTCGGGTGGGGCTGCCCGAGCCGCCGACGATCGGCAGCGGGGCGGCGATCACGACCGCGCCGGTCGGCGGGAGCAGGCGCAGGTTCTGCAGCTGGGTCAGGCCGTACTTGCCGGCGCCCAGCACGAAGGAGTGGCACGGGAAGGGCGGGTCGAACGAGTGGGCGGCGCCCGCGTCGGTGCCGACCGTCTCGACGCCCACGCCGATCACCGGCGCCTCCTCGGCCAGCCACCTGGCGGCCTCGACCGAGATGCCCGGGGTGTGCGGGCCGGTCTCGTCGGCGTTGAGGAAGGCCTGCTGGTCGGCGGAGCGGGCGTCCCATCCCGTACGCAGCAACAGCCAACCGCCCGCCGGAAGCGGCCCGTGCGACCGCTCCCAATCGCGGAGGTCGTCGACCGTGAGCAGGTAGTCGTGATCGGACGCCACCCGATCCGACACGTCCACCACGACGGCCGGCGCGACCAGCCGCTGGGGTCGGATCTGCGAGACGTCGTCGCCGTCCTTCGCGGTCACCCAGTGGATCGGCGCGTCCAGGTGGGTGCCGGTGTGCTCGCCGGTGTGGATGTTGTTCCAGTACCAGGCCGGCCCCCGGTCGTCGTACCGGCTGATCTCCTCGAGCCCGAAGGTGATCGTGTCGGCGAACGGCGGGGGCAGCTTGAGGATCGGGGTCTCGCTGGAGAGCGGGGCGGTGAGATCGACGACCTCGATCGTCCCGGCGCTGATTCCGGACACCAGTTCCGACAGAACGCCCATCAGGCGAGCCTAGAGCGCTTCGGCCGGCGGTCAAGCCTTGACGAGCGCGGCGGCCAGCTCGGCCGGCCGGGTGAACTGGGCCTCGTGGCTGCCGGGCGCCTCGATGACCGGCACGTCGCCCAGGCGCTCGGGGAAGCGCGGCGTCCAGCCGTACTCGCCGGGCGGCAGCGAGATGTCCTCGGCGCCGACCACGTAGCTGGCCGGCACGCCGAGCGCCGCCGGGTCGATCGGCTTGACGGTCTCGGTGAAGTACTGCATCGGCTGCGGGTCAGCAGGCCGTGCACGAGGCGCTGCAGGCCCTCCTCCGCGTCCTGCATGAAGGCCGCGGTGAACACCTCGTACGGGAAGAGCACGCTGTTGTTGCCCGAAGCCGCGGCGACCTGGGTGAACATCTCGGCGTAGTGCGGCGGGACCTCGCCCATCAGCGGGACCCCCTCGGCCGGGACGAAGGCGCTCCAGTAGACCAGCTTGCGCAGCCGCGGGGCGAGCCGGTGCGCCGCGCCGGTCATCGGGTAGCCGCCCCAGCTGTGCGCCACCATCGTGACGTCGGCCAGGTCGTGCCGCTCGACCAGGGCGACGATGTAGTCGGCGACATCGTCCAGACTGTGCCGCCGGGGGTCGTCGCCGTCGGCGAGACCGGGCAGGGTGGGGGTGAGCACCTGGTGACCGGCGGCCCGCAGCTGCTCGGCGACCGGCCGCCAGCTCCAGCCGCCGTGGCAGGCACCGGTGATGAGTACGAAGGTTTCCGGCATGACTCCTCCTTGTCCGAGGATCCTCATGATGAGACTATTGGATGACGGTCGTCAAGGATATGAAACGTTGAGGTTTTGATGAAGGCACGGTCGCTGGTTTTCGACCTGTTCGGCGACTATCTGCGCTATCGCGGCGGCGAGGTGCGGCTACGCACGCTGACCACCCTGATGGAGAGCTTCGACGTGCCCGAGGCGACGGTCCGGGTGGTCGCCACCCGGCTGCGCAAGGAGGGCTGGCTCGAGGCCCGGCGGGACGGCCGGGAGACCGTGTACGCCCTCACCGACCAGGCGTGGAAGCTGCTCGACGAGGGGCGCACCCGCATCTTCGCCCGGGCCACCGGGCCGTGGGACGGGCAGTGGCGGATGGTCGTCTACTCGGTGCCGGAGACCGAGCGCGCCCTGCGCGAGCAGCTGCGCAAGCGGCTGACCTGGCTCGGCTTCGGGCCGCTGGCGTCGGGGGTGTGGCTCAGCCCGCACGACCGGGCCGGCGAGGTGCGGGCGAGCTTCGCCGACCGGCCGGCCGTCCGGATCGACACGTTCAACGCCCGCTCGGAGGGGCTCGCCGCGGACCGCGACATGGCCGCACGGGCCTGGGACCTGGCCACCCTCGACAAGGACTACGCCGAACTGCTCCGGCGGTACGAGCCGCGGCTCGCCGGGTACCGCGCGGGCGAGCCGACCGGGCGGCGGGCGCTGGTGGAGCGGATCGGGCTGATCCACGACTACCGCCTGTTCCCGTTCCGCGATCCCGACCTGCCCCCGGAACTGCTGCCGGACGGCTGGTCGGGCCGGGCCGCGCACGAGATGTTCCTGCAGGTGCATGGGCTGCTGCGGGCTCCGGCGGAGGCGTACGTGGACGAGGTCTTGACTTAGATGTTTCAGATTCTGGACGGTCGTAGTATGAGTGTTATACGTTGAGGGCATGCGCATCGCGGTAGCAGGCGGCGGGCCGGGCGGCCTGTTCTTCGCCACGCTCATTCGGCAAGCGGACCCGTCGGTCGAGGTGACCGTGTTCGAACGCAACCGGGCCGACGACGCGTTCGGCTTCGGGGTGGTCTTCTCCGACCGCACGCTGGCCGGCATCCACGAGGCCGACCCGGTTCTGCGCGAGGCGCTGTCCACGTACGGCCGGCGTTGGGACGACATCGAGGTCCGGCTCAAGGGCGAGCGGATCCGCTGCGGCGGCAACGGGATGGCCGCGATCGCCCGGCGCACGCTGCTGCGGCTGATGCAGGCCCGGGCCGGCGAGATGGGCGCCGAGCTGCGCTTCCGCACCGAGGTCGGCCTCGACGACCTGGCCGGCTACGACCTCGTGGTGGCCGCCGACGGCGCCGGCTCACGGATCCGGGAGCGGCTCGCCGCCGGGCTGGGCTCGACCGTGCGGACGGCCTCCGCCAAGTTCATCTGGTTCGGCACCGACTACCTCTTCGACGGGCTCACCTTCCTGCACGAGCGCGGCCCGGATGGGGTCTTCGCGGTGCACGGATATCCGATCAGCCCCGACACCAGCACGTTCATCGTGGAGTGCGACGAGCCGTCGTGGCGGGCGGCCGGGCTGGACGCCTTCGACGTCACGCAGCCGCCCGGGCCGAGCGACCTGGCCAGCAAGGCGTACCTGGAAAAGCTCTTCGCCGACCACATCGACGGGCACCAGCTGCTGGTGAACAACTCGCGCTGGGGCAGCTTCCGCACCCGGCGTACGCAGCGCTGGCACGCCTTCGAGCCGATGCCGGTCGCGCTGCTGGGCGACGCGGTGCACACCGCGCACTTCTCGGTCGGGTCCGGCACGAAGATGGCGATGGAGGACGCGATCGCGCTCAGTGCGGCGCTCGTCGAGCACGGGTACGACCTGCCGGCGGCGCTGCGGGCGTACGAGGCGGCCGCCCAGCCCTCGGTCGACGCCATCCAGGACGCGGCCCGGCCCAGCCTCTGCTGGTGGGAGCGGTTCGGCCAGTACCACGACGCGTTCGAGCCGTGGCAGTTCGCGTACCACTTCCTGTCCCGCAGCATCACCGACGCCCGGCTGGCCCGGCGGGCGCCCGGCTTCGTCCGCGCCACGCACGAGCGGTGGCGCGCGGTCCACGGGGCCGAGCCGCTCGCCAGCCCGGTGACGGTGGCCGGCTGGCAGGTGCGCGGCCGCACCGTGGCGGTCACCCGGCAGGGCGCGTACGCGGAGGCCGAACTGCCCGGCGCCGAGTTGGCGCTGCTGCCGGAGCCGCCGGCCGGACGGGCCTATTGGGGCGCGTGGCTGGAGGCGCCGGGCGACGAGTCCGGGCTCGCCGACGCCGAGGAGACGCTGGCCCGGCTGGTCGCCTCCGGCCCGGCCCTGGTGGCGGTGCACGGCGGCACCCCGATCACGCGATCGCTGCTCACCGAGCAGGTCCGGTTGCGGCACCGGCTGCCCGCGCTGCTGGTCGACGACGACCTGGACCGCGACCGGGCGATCACCGCGGTGCTGTCCGGCCGGACCGACCTCGTCGCGTCCTCGAGGGTGTCCGCATGACCGCCGTGCTGTCCACCACCTGTTCGCTCGACTCGCTCTTCGCGCCGCGCGGGGTGGCGGTGATCGGGGCGTCCCGGAGCCCGGCGAAGCTCGGCGCGGCGCTGGCCCGCTCGCTGCGCGGATTTCCCGGCTACGTCGCGCTGGTCAACGCCCGCGACGCCGGCCCCGGGATGCACACCTCGGTCCGGGACGCCGCCGGGCAGGGCCCGATCGACCTCGCGATGATCTGCCTGCCCGCCGCGGCCTGCGCGACCGCGCTCGCCGAGGCCGCCGCGGCCGGCGCCCGCGCGGCGATCGTCTACGGCGGCGGGTTCGCCGAGGCCGGCCCCGACGGCGTACGCCACCAGCGCGAACTCGCCGCCGTCGCGGCCGAGACCGGCATCCGGCTGCTCGGGCCGAACACGTCCGGCTTCCTCGCCCCGCACCACGGGCTCACCGCCAGCTTCGTCCCCGGCGCCGGCGCGGTGCCCGCCGGCCGGGTCGCCGTGGTCGCCGCCAGCGGGGGCGTCAACCACACGCTCGCGTTCCTGCTGACCGAGGCGGGGCACGGGGTCAGTCTCGCGGTGGGGCTGGGCAACGGCGTCGATGTCACAGCCGCGGACGTGCTCGACCACCTCGGCGGCCGGCCGGACACCCGTGCGGTGGCGCTGCACGTCGAGTCGGTTCCCGATGGGCGGCGGCTGGTCGAGGCGGTGGCCCGGCTGGTGCCCGCCGTGCCGGTCGTGGCGCTCGTGGTCGGGCGCAACGAGGTGGGCGCGTTTGCGGCCTCGCACACCGGGGCCCTCGCGACCTCGTGGCGGACCACCCGGGCGGCGCTGGCGCAGGCGGGGGCGGTGCTGGTCGGCGACGAGCGGGAGCTGGTGGACGCGGTGACGGCGCTGTCGCTGACGCGGCTGCGGCCGGCGGCGGATCCGGGCGTGGGGGTGGTGACCGCGCAAGCCGGGCCGGGGCTGTTGCTGCTGGACGAGCTGCGCGGGCGGGAGGCGCGGGTGCCGGAGCTCACCGAGGGGACACGGGAGGAGCTCGGTCGGTTGTTGCCGCCGCTCACGTATCAGCGGAATCCGGTCGACACCGGGCGGCCGGGGGCGGGGTTCGACCGGGTGTTGGCGGCGGTCGGGGCGGATCCGGGGGTCGATGTGACGGCGGCGTTTGCCATTGCCGAGCCGGACGCGTTCGATCTCGTCGCGGCGGTCGAGGCGGGGGGCGGTTTGCCGCTGGTGGTCGGGACCAGCGGGGTGGGGGCTGAGGTTGCCGCTGTCCGGAGGGGGCTGCTCGATCTTGGGGTGCCGGTCGCGGGGGATCCCTCGGGGGTGGCGGCCATGATCGGGGCGCTGGTCGGCGATGCTCGGTCCCGGTTCCGGGCGTTGCATCGTGATCTGCCGGCCCGCCGCGAGCAGTCCCTGCGAGCGGGCCAATTGCCCGCGCCGGCCGGCCAAAAATCGCCCGCGCCGGCCCGCCACGAACCGCCCCCGCCCGGTTGGGTGGGGCCCAGTGAAGCAGCCGGGTCTGACAGTTTTCCGCCGTCGTCCACAGGCGACCCGATCGGCCCCGGCCCGTGGGACGAGGACCAGGCCAAGACCCTCCTCGACCAGCGCGGCATCCCCACGATGCCCCGGCGCGCCTGCACCACCCGCGCCGACGCCCACCAGGCCCTGGCCGACCTGCCCACCCCCGTGGCGGTCAAACTCCTCGACGCGGCCGTCCTGCACAAAACCGAAATCGGCGGCGTACGCCTCAACGTATCCACGCCGGACCAACTGGACGAAGCCCTCGACGCCCTCGAGGCCGCCGGCGCTCGCCGTTTCCTGGTCGAATCCATGGCCCCGCCCGGCGTCGACCTCGTCGTCGGCGCCCGCCACGACCCGGTCTTCGGCCCCGTGGTGCTCTGCGGCCTGGGCGGCACCGCCGCCGAGGCGCTCGCCGACGTGGCGCTGCGGCTCGCACCGCTGACCCTCGCGGAGGCCGCCGCCATGCCCCGCGAGCTGGCCGCCCGGGCGCTGCTCGACGGCTGGCGGGGCGGCCCGATCCTCGACCCGGAATCGTTCGCCGCCGTGCTGGTCGCGCTCGGCGACCTGCTGCACGCCAACCCCCAGCTCACCGAGATCGAGATCAACCCGCTGCGACTGACCGGCCGGGGGCTGTTCGCCCTGGACGCCGTCGCCGTCTCCATCGCGAACGACCCGGAGGTGCCCGTTGGCCACGCCGATCAGTGACGGCATCGTTCCCTGGCCCGGCCCGGAGGTCGCCCGCTACGTGGCGGCCGGGTACTGGGCCGGGCAGCCGCTCGGCGACCTGCTGCGCGCCGCCGCCGACCGGACCCCGGAGGCGCTCGCCCTGGTCGACGGCGGGCTGCGGTTCACGTACGCCGACCTGCTCGACCGGATCGACGCCGCCGCCGGCCGCCTGCTCGACCTCGGCCTGTCCGGCGGCGACCGGATCGTGGTCCAGCTGGCCAACGGGTGGGAGTTCGTGGTCCTCACCGGCGCCTGCCTGCGGGCCGGCATCGTGCCGGTGATGGCCCTGCCCGGGCACCGCCGTACCGAGCTGGCCTACCTGGCCGCCCATGCCGAGGCGGCCGCGATCGCCGTGCCCGACCGGCTGCGGGACTTCGACCATCAGCGGCTCGGGCACGAGCTGGCCGAGGTCGTGCCGGGGCCGTGGACCGTGCTGGTCGCCGGCGACGACGTCGCGCCGGGCAGCGTCGACCTGCGGGCGGTCTGTGCGCCCGCCGACGACCCGGCGGCGGCCCGGGCTCGCCTGGACGCGGCCCGGCCGGGCAGCCGCGACGTGGCCGTGTTCCTGCTTTCCGGCGGCACCACCGGTCTCCCGAAGCTGATCGCCCGTACCCATGACGACTACGCGTACAACGCGCGGGCCAGCGCCGAGGTCAGCGGCGTCGACGCCGGGACGGTCTACCTGGTCACCCTGCCGGCCGGGCACAACTTCCCGCTCGCCTGCCCGGGGATCCTCGGCATGCTGCTGGCCGGCGGGACGGTCGTCATGCTGCCCTCGCCCGAGCCGGCGCGGGCGTTCGCCACCATCGCCGCGGAGCGGGTGACGCACACCGCCGTGGTGCCGGCGGTCGCCGGGCGCTGGCTGGAACACGCCGCCGAGCACGGCGCGAGCGAGCTGAGCACCCTGCGCGTGCTGCAGGTGGGCGGGGCGCGCCTCGCCGACGAGCTGGCCCGCCGGGTCGGCCCGGTGCTGGGCGCGCGGCTGCAGCAGGTCTTCGGGATGGCGGAGGGGCTGCTCAACTACACCCGGCTCGACGACCCCGACGAGGTCGTCTGCACCACGCAGGGCCGTCCGATGTGTCCGGACGACGAGGTACGCCTCGTCGACGAGTTCGATCGGGACATGCCGCCGGGCGAGCCCGGCTCGCTGCTGACCCGGGGGCCGTACACGCCGCGCGGCTACTACCGGGCGCCCGAGCAGAACGCGCGGGCGTTCACCGCGGACGGCTGGTACCGCAGTGGTGACATCTGCCGGCGTACGGCCGATGGGAATTTGATCGTCGAAGGCCGCGACAAGGACATGATCAATCGGGCCGGCGAGAAGATCTCGGCCGAGGAGGTCGAGAACCTGGTCTACCAGCTGCCCGGCATCAGCCAGGTGGCCGCGGTGGCGATGCCGGACCCCAAGCTGGGCGAGCGGGTGTGCGTGTACGTGGTGCCGCAGCCCGGCCACCGCGTGACCCTCGACCAGATCCGGGCCGGCCTGGAGCGGATGGAGATCGCCCGCTTCAAGCTGCCCGAGCGGCTGGTCGTCGTCGACGAGCTGCCGAGCACCAAGGTCGGCAAGGTGGACAAGAAGGCGCTGCGGGCCGACATCGCCGCGCGCTGACGCTCAGGGGGTGTACACCTCGGCCAGCTTGGTCGCCACGCCGCCGTCGGCGGTGACCGTGGCCAGGCCCTGCGGGTTGGTCTTCAACCACTGGGCGAACGCGGCCGGCTTGATCGGGCAGGTCCCGCCGCCGGTCATCGAGCCGATGCAGGTGCCTTCGCCCTTCGGGTCGTCGTACGTGGTCAGGGCCGGCCGGTTCACCGCCGGCACGGTGACCGTCAGGTGGCTCTCGACGATGGTGTATTCCTGCTCGCACCGCCCGTCGGTCTGCTTGATCTTGAAAAGCTTGCAGTAGTCGGGACCGGACAGCAGCAGCACCGGCTGGGCCACCACGACATGCGCGATCGGATCGTACGACTGGAGCTTGACCACCGACGAGGCCCGGCCGCTGCCCAGCAGATCGGGAAAGCGGGCCGGCGTGTCCACGGCCGGCGACCGGAGCTCGGCGTTGGCGAAGGCGGCGCCGGCGTCCCCGCTGTGCGCGTCGTTGATCGCGCCGAGCCGCACCTGCCCGCCGGCCAGCAGCGGGTCGGTGAGCGGCAGGCTCAGCACGGCCGCGCCGTCGACGGTCACCCGGGCCGTGCCGTCGTGGACGACGATGCCCGCCCGGTGGGTCTGCCCGGGCGCGAACGCCGTCGAGGCGACCTTCTGCTCCCCGGTGACGTCGTCCTGGTCGTCCAGCCCGAGCCGGATCTCCGCCGGGCAGAAGGACGCCCGGTAGCCGCTCTGGTCGACGACCCGGAACCAGATCACCGCGCAGGCGCCCGGGGTGACCACGGTGGCGTCGACCGCGATCGTCTGGTCGCCGGCGAACGTGGCGGTGGGGCCGGTGCAGCTGTAGACGCTCGACAGATGGGTGGTCGCCACCAGGCGCCCGCCGTCGAAGGCGCACCAGCCGGCGGCGTTGTCGCTGGGCCGGCTGTCCTTCCATTGGGCGCGGCGATCCAGCCGGTCGATCAAAGACGGGCCCTGGACGCGTGCCTTGACCGCGGTGGTGGGCAGGGCGCCGGACGGGCTCGCGGCCGGCGCCGGCGAACTGGCCAGCAGCCGGTGGCCGGGTCCGTGGGCGAACAGCAGGCCGCCGACCGCCAGCGCCACGACGCCGGCGAGGGCGGCCGCGAGGCGACCGGCCCGGCGGCGGGGCACGACATCGGTGCGTACGCGCTCGGGCCGCAGCCGTCCGGTGTGCGCGGCCGCCTCCGCCGCCTGAAGCAGCTCGGGCCGCTGGGCCAGCGCCCCGCCGGACTCCGTGGCCAGCAACTGGTCCAGCAGGTCGTGCGCGGTCGGCCGGGCATCCGGGTCCTTGGCCAGGGCCCGGCCGACCAGATCGCGCAGCGGCCCGTCGAGGCCGGCCAGGTCGGGCGGCTGGGTCAGGATGCGGGCCGCGGTGGCGGCCGGCGAGTCGGCCCGGAACGGCGTACGCCCGGTGGCCGCGTAGGCCACCACCACGCCCCAGGCGAAGATGTCGGCGGCCGGCCCGGCCAGCCGGTCGGTCTCGCCGTCGAACCGCTCCGGCGCCATGTACGCGACCGTGCCCACCATCTGGTCGGTACGGGTGTGCCGGCTGGTCGCCTCCAGCGCGCGGGCGATACCGAAGTCGATCACCTTGGGCGTACCGAGCGAGAAGAGCACGTTCTGCGGCTTGAGGTCGCGGTGGATCACCCCGGCGCCGTGGATGGCCGCCAGCGCGGTGGCCACGCCGACCGCGACGCTGTGCAGGGTGCCGCCGGACAGCCGGCCCTGCTCCTTGATCACCTCTTGCAGGCTCGGCCCGTCGACGTACTCGACGACGAGGTAGGGCGTCTCGTGGTCGAGATCGGCGTCGAGCACCGCGGCGGTGCAGAACCCGGGCACCTCCCGGGCCCGGTTGACCTCGCTGCGGAACCGGCCGCGAAACTCCTGGTCCCACGCGAGCTCGGCCCGGATCACCTTCACCGCGACGAGCCGGCCGTCGGGCGCGCGACCCAGGAAGACGGCGCCCATGCCGCCCTCCCCCAGCCGCCCGACCAGCTCGTAGTCGCCGAGCCGCCGGGGGTCGTTCGGCCACAGTGCACGAGTCACGCGCAGCACCCTACCGGCCGTGTCACCGAGCATCGCCGGCCCGAGCCGACGGCATGCACGAGAGCGAAACAGACCGTTAACGAGACGCATCGGTCAAGTCGCTCCTGGTGACGTCATCCTGAGTTGACCGGCGCCGTTCCAGCCGAGGGGAGAGGCACGCATGACGCCCGAGACAGACCTTTCCGCGTACGTCGTGAAGCTGCTCGACGAGCACATCGACGCCATGCAGCGCCTGCGTGCCGAGATGCGGATGCGCGCGACCACCCGGCCGGGCGCACGCTATGTCCTAGCCCTCGACGGCATCCGCGCCGCGCAGGAGTTCAGCGGCCGCCTCCTGGCCGCGGTCCCACCCTCCCCGACTCAGACGGCCGGGTAATCGTCGGTTCAGCAGCACGCAGGTCGCCGAGAGCGCGAAAGATGGCTAGACCGCGGCCGGGAGGTTGGCCGAGCTGAAGGCGCGGCCGTCGTCGGTGACCACCGCCGACTCGTAGCCGTCGGTGGCTATCTTGGCGAGCCATTTCAGGCCGGGCTCGCCCATGGCCAGGGCCGCCGTGGCGTAGGCGTCGGCCAGCGACAGATCCGGGCCGACCACGGTGACCGAGCGCAGGCCCTGGGCCGGCTTGCCGGTGCGCGGGTTGATGACGTGGTCGCCGCGCTCGTACGTGCCGGAGGTGGCGATCGCCCCGTCGGTCAGGGCCAGCACCCAGCTCAGCTTGTCGGCCTCCCACGGGTGGCGGATGCCGACCCGCCACGGGCCGCCGTCGGGGTGGTGGCCGCGCATGCGGATGTCGCCGCCGGCGTTGATGTAGTGGTTGGTCGAACCGGCGGCGGCCAGGCGGGCCGAGGCCACCTCGACCGACCAGCCCTTCACGTAGCCGGAGGGGTCGAGCGGGCCCCCGGCGTACGCGTCGAAGTAGCCGTCGGTGGCCCGCCAGAGGTCGGCGCACGCGTTGAGGACGTGGCGCAGGTCCTCCGACGCGTCAGCCGCCGTGAGCTCGCCGCGGCGCAGGCGCATGACCTCGCTCTCCGGCTGGTACGTGGAGAAGCGGGCGTCGACCTCGTGCAGCCAGCGGCACACGTCGGCGATCAACTCACCCAGCCGGGCCGCGGGGAGGTCGTCGGCCAGCTCGATGCTGACGGCCGTACCCATGACCTGCTCGACGTGGCGCACAAGCAGGAACCCTACGCCTTGGCCGAATCCAACGCCGCTTGCAAGCTCTCCTGGTACGACTGGCTGGTGTAGGTGGCCCCGGAGACGGCCGCGACCTTCGCGCTCTGCGCCTGCAGCGTCTCCTGCTTGAGCTTCGGGACCGCGACCGGGTTGATCGTGGCGCTGTTGCCGGTGGTCGGGTAGGTCGCGTCGACCGCGGTGATCTTCCCGTTCGCGATCTTCAGGGTGACCTGGACCGTCCCGTACGGATTGGTCGCGCCCTTGCCCTTGAACGTGCCGTCCTTCAGGCCGCTCTTGTTCTTCTCGGGTTCGGTCGTCTTCTTCCCGGCGCCGCCGGCGGTACCGGCCGGCTTCTTGGCGGTGGCCTCGGGGGCCGGGTTGTCCACCAGGCTGGTCGAGGGCGGCGCGGCGGCGGGCGCCGACGGCGGCTGGACGCTCAGGCGCACGCCCACGATCAGGGCGGCGCCGGTCAGCGTGCCGACTGCCGCTGCGGTACTACGTCGCATCTCTCCTCCGAAGAAAGATCAGAACTCGAACGGGTCGAGGTGAAGCTGGCTGTCGGGGACGTCGAGCTCACGCAGCGTGCCGACGGCGGCCTCCACCAGCCCGGGCGGCCCGCAGAGGTAGACGTCCCGGCGGGACACGTCCGGCACCAGCCCGAGCAGGCCGTTGGGGGTGAAGAGCCGGCGCGGCCCGGGATCGTTGCGCGACCCGACGATGTAGCGGACCCACGCGTCCCGCCGCTCGGCCAGCTCCTCCAGTTCGCCGCGGAAGACCAGCTCGTCCGGCCGGGACGCCCGGTAGATCACGATGGTGTCCGGCGGCATGTCCTCGAGCAGCGCGCGGACCGGCGCGATGCCGCTGCCGCCGGCGATCAGCAGGGCGCGGCGGCGGGTCCGCCGCTGGGCCGTGAACGTGCCGAACGGGCCCGCGGCCCACACCGGCGTGCCCGGCTTCATCTGGGCCAGCCGCTGGGTGTGGCCGCCGACCGCGGTCACGGTCAGCCGCAGCCACTCCGAGTTCGGCGCCGCGGAGAGCGAGAACGGGTGCGACTGCCACCAGCCGTTGCGGGTCAGGAAGCGCCACCGCATGAACTGGCCGGCCTGGGCCGGGAGCTTCTGCAGCTTCTTGCCGTCGATGTAGATGGAGAACGTGTTGGCGGCGCCCTCGGCGACGACCTCGGCGACCTCGAAGCGGTGCCGGGCGTTCAGCCAGAGCGGCTCGACCAGCCGGCCCCAGACCAGCGCCGAGATGACCAGCGCGGTGAGCGCCGGCCAGAACACCGAGGCGAACTTGCCGCTCAGGTCCGCGCCGGTGGCGACCTGGTGGCCGTAGCCGAGCAGCAGGACCAGGTAGCCGGTGAGGTGGATCAGGTGCCAGAGTTCGTACGGCAGCTTGTTCCGCGCGGCCCGGATCGAGATCAGGCTGATCACGACCAGGATGATCGTCGCGGCGACCGCCTTGAGCATGTCCGGGAACGTGGTCACGATCGTCCAGGCCTGGTCGACCACCTTCGCCTTGGCGGTCAGCGCGTAGCCGTACGTGATGAAGACGATGTGCGCGAGCACCCCGACCACCAGGGTGGTGCCCAGCCAGCGGTGCCAGCGCAGCAGGTCGCGCGCGCCCACCCACTCCTCGAGCCAGGAGACCCGGCTCATCATCAGCAACTGGATGAACAGGATGTAGCCGGAGATCAGGCCGGTGATCCGCCCGGCCGCGAGCATCGCGGTGGCGGTGTCGTTGATCGCGCCGGCCTGGGTGTCGAAGAGCCAGAGCGAGACGCTGGTGGCCAGCCCGGAGAAGAACAGCAGGATGGTGAGCAGGCGGTTGCCGCTGACCGCCTCGGCCGGCGGCCGGTCGTCCGGGATCGGCGGCTGGGCCGGGCCGGTGGCCTTCCAGCCACTCGGGTCGGTCTGCGATTCGACCAGGATGTCGCTGCGCCGGTAGGGGTCCTCCGCCTGGCGCCGGTAGGGGTCCTCCGCCTGCCGGTAGGGCTCGTCGTCGTCGATGTAGGTGTCCCAGGTCGGCGACCGGCGGTCGTCGATCTCGGGAACCTCGCGTACGTCCGAGGCGCGATCGTCGTAGTCGTCCGTCCAGGGGTCGGCCGGGGCGGGCATCTGCGGCTCCGACAACCGCGAGTGCCGCGACTCCTCGTACTGGGCGTGCTGTTCGATCGGCGAGTCGTCGTACCGGTCGTCGTACCGGGGCGCGTCCTCGTACCGGGAGGTGGCCGATTTGTCCGGCCGGAGCGCCGCGAAGAACGAGGCGTCGTCGTCCTCGTCCGGCGCGAAGCGCTGTTCACGAGAGGTCTGGAACATCGGCGGTCCTTGCGCCATCGTCCTTCACCCGTCCAGCAGTCGTCTCACGGCGTCGGCCACCCCCTGCGGCCGGCGTGACGACCCGGTCTCGGGGAGCCGTCTGGATGAGATACGCAGCGGACGCGAGCATCGCTCAACCGGATCCGGAATTTCTCGGCCGCGGCCGCCGCGATACCGTCGCGCGATGCGCGCCGAAAATGTCGCCCCAATATGGCCAGACCTGGTCACGGTGGTCGGCGTGGGCGCCGGCGGGTGGTCGGGCCTTTCCCGTACGGGCCGGGGCACCGTCGAAGCCGCCGACGTCCTGTTCGGCAGCGCCCGGCAGTTGGCGCTGGTCCCGGCCTCGGTGGCGGCCGAGCGGGTGACCTGGCCGACACCGCTGCTGCCGGCGCTGCCCGGCCTGCTCGACGCCCATCGGGGGCGCCGGATCTGCGTGCTGGCCAGCGGCGATCCGATGTTCCACGGGATCGGCGCGACGCTCGTGCGGGTGTTGGGAGCCGATCGCGTACGGGTGGAACCGCACCCCTCCGCCGCCTCGCTCGCCGCCGCCCGGATGGGCTGGCCGCTGGCCGACACCGAGGTCGTCAGCCTGGTCACCGCCCCGGTCGACGCGGTCCGGCGGCTGATCAATCCGGGCCGGCGGTTCCTGGTGCTCTCCCGGGACGCGTCGACGCCCGCGCTGGTGGCCGGCGTGCTGATCGGGGCCGGCTACGACCTGGGTAAAATCACCGTTTTGTCCCAACTGGGTGGCCCGGACGAGTGCGTCACCACCGACCTGGCGGCCGCCGACCCGCTCAACGTGGTCGCGGTCGAGTGCGGGGACGGCCCCGCCACGGCCGTCGTCCCCGGCCTGCCCGACTCGGCGTACGAAACGGATGGTCAACTCACCAAGCGCGAGGTCCGCGCGGTGACCCTGGCCGCCCTCGCGCCGACCCCCGGCGCCCTGCTGTGGGACGTCGGCGGCGGCTCGGGCAGCATCGGGATCGAGTGGATGCGCAGCCATCCCGCCTGCCGCGCGTACACGATCGAGTCCTCCCCCGCCCGCTGCGCGACCATCCGGACGAACGCCGCACTGCTCGGCGTGCCCGGTCTGTCCGTCGTCGAGGGCCGAGCGCCCGGCGCCCTGACCGGCCTGCCCATCCCCGACGCGGTCTTCATCGGCGGCGGGCTGACCGCCGAGGGCGTGCTCGACGCCTGCCTGGCGGCCCTGCGCCCGGGCGGCCGGCTGGTCGCGAACGCGGTGACCGTCGAGTCCGAGGCGGTGGTGGCGGCGGCGTACGCGAAGCTCGGCGGGGAGCTGACCCGCCTCACCGTCAGTCGCGGGTCGCCGGTCGGCGGCTTCACGGGGTGGAGGACGATGATGCCGGTGACGATCTGGTCGGTGACTACGTGACGGTCCACTTCATCGGGGCCGGCCCGGGCGCCGCCGATCTGATCACCGTGCGCGGCCAGCGCCTGATCGCCTCCTCCCCGGTCTGCCTGTACGCGGGCAGCCTCGTCCCGGTCGAGCTGCTCGACGCATGCCCGCCCGGCTGCCGCAAGGTCGACACCGCCGGCCTGAACCTCGACGAGATCATCGCCCTGCTGGCCGAGGCGCACGCCGAGGGCCTGCACGTGGCCCGCCTGCACTCCGGCGACCCCTCGGTCTTCAGCGCGGTCGCCGAGCAGATGCGCCGCCTGACCTCCCTGCACATTCCGTACGAGGTGGTGCCGGGCGTGCCGGCGTTCGCGGCCGCGGCCGCGGCCCTGGGCCGGGAGCTGACCGTCCCCGAGGTCGCCCAGACGGTGATCCTCACCCGCACGGCGGAGCGGGCGACGGCGATGCCCCCGGGCGAGGACCTGGCGACGCTGTCGGCCAGCCGGTCGACGATGGTGCTGCACCTGGCCGTCCAGCGCATCGAGGCGGTGGTCGCCGACCTGATCCCGGCGTACGGCCCGGACTGCCCGGCGGCGGTGGTCGCGTTCGCGTCCCGCCCCGACGAGGTGGTCCTGCGGGGGACGCTGGCGGACATCGCCGCCCGGGTGAAGGAGGCCGACATCCGCCGCACCGCGGTGATCGTGGTCGGCCCGGCCCTGACCGCGGCCCAGTTCCCCGACAGCCACCTGTACTCCACGACCCGATGCCGCCCCTGACCGTTCTGATCCTCGGCGGCACCACCGAGGGGCGCGCGCTGGCGGCCGCGCTCCGCACGTACCGGGTGATCAGCTCGCTGGCCGGCCGCACCCGGGAACCGCTGCTTCCGGCGGGCGAGGTGCGGATCGGCGGCTTCGGCGGGGTCGACGGCCTGGCCGACTACCTGCGGGCCGAGCGGGTGGACATCCTGGTCGACGCCACCCACCCGTTCGCCGAGCGGATCAGCGCCAACGCGGCCGCCGCCACCGCCGCCACCGGCGTGCCGCTGCTGGTCCTGCGCCGGCCCGGCTGGACCGAGCGGCCCGGCGACGACTGGCGCCGGGTGCCCAGCCTGGAAGCCGCCGCCGCGCTCCTCCCCCACCTGGGCCGGCGGGTCTTCCTGACCACCGGCCGCCAGGGCCTGGCCGCCTTCGCCGGCACCGGCGAGTGCTGGTTCCTGGCCCGCTCGGTCGAGCCGCCGGCCCCGCCCCTGCCGCCGCACCTCGAGGTCCTGCTGGATCGCGGCCCGTTCACCGTCGACGGCGAACTCCGCCTGCTCCGCGACCACCGCATCGACGTCCTGGTCAGCAAGGACAGCGGCGGCGCCGACGCCAAACTGACCGCCGCCCGCCGGCAGGGCATCCCGGTCGTGCTGATCGACCGCCCACCACGCCCGCCCGCCGCGACGATGGTCAACTCGGTCGAGTCATGCATTAGCATGATCAGCCAAATCGGGGGCACATAGAGAAACGCGAGCTGACAGCCATTCACGGGGACAAGCGCGCCACTCGCCGCGCCGTACTGCTGACAATTCTGATAGGTGCCGCGGCCGTCATCCGGTTCGTTCTGCTCGCCCACGAGTGGCCGGCGAGCAACAGCGACGAGGGCACCATGGGCCTGATGGCGATGCACATCGCCGAGGGCCGCGACTTTCCGGACTTCATGTACGGCCAGTCGTACATGGGCTCGGCGGAGTCCTATCTGGCCGCGGCGGTGTTCCGGGTGTCCGGCCCGTCGCTGGTCGCGTTGCGGGTTCCGATGGTGCTGCTGTTCCTGGTCTTCCTGCTGACGATGTACGTCCTGGCGCGCCGGCTGCACGGCACCGGGGTGGCGCTGGTCTCCGTCGGCCTGCTGGCGCTGGGCTCGCGGGAGGTCTACGGCTACGAGTCGGTGACCGAGGGCGCGATTCCGGAGACGCTGCTGGCCGGCACCATTCTGTTGCTGCTCGGCCACCGGCTGCTGGAAACGGCCGACCGCGGCGCGGACTCCGCCCGGCGGTGGCTGCTGGCCGGCTGGGGCCTGACGGCCACCCTCGGGTTGTGGAGCACCATGCTGGTCGCGCCGTTCGTGCTCACCTCGGGAGTCCTGGTCTGGCTGGCCCACCGGAGGCTCGAGGGCCGCGCGCCCCGGGGCGGCGGGTGGGCCCTGACGGCCGGGCTGCTGGTCGGCGCGCTGCCGTGGCTGGCGCATGACCTGACCCGGCCGTTCGGCGACAGCTCGCTGGCCACGCTGGCCGATCTGTACGTCCACGGCGGCACCGGCCTCGGCAGCGGCCAGTCCACCGGGTTGGTGAGTCAGGTGACCAACACGCTGACCATCAGCCTGGCCTACATCACCGGCGGGTCGGCGATCGCGCACCCCCGATCGGCGCCGGCGTGGCCGCTCGCCTTCGACGGGGGCTGGCTGCCGCCCGCCGCCAACGCCATCACCACGGTGTGGGGCCTGGCCGTCGTCCTGCTCTGGGCCGCCGGGCTGATCGGCACGCTGCGGACGCTGCGTGACCGGCGACCACAGGCGTGGCGGCCGCAGTCGTACGGCCGGCTCGCGATGCTGGTCAGCGCCGGCCTCGCCACGGTCGCCTTCGCGGCGAGCCCGACGGCGGGCGTCGCGCCCGCGAACAACGTCCGCTACCTGGTCGGCGTCCTGGTCGCCACGCCGGCCCTGATCGCGCCGCTACGGTCGCTCTTCCCCCCTCCCGTGCGCGCGGTCACCCTCGGACTGGTCATCATCACGCTCGCCTTCGGCACCGTCCAGGCGTTTCGAGACGCGAGCCACAGCCCGGGCGAGGCCGCCAGCCGGCAGTTGATCCGAGCCCTGCAGCGTAACGGGATCAGCCACATCTATGGCGGCTACATGGACTGCGACCGGTTGACCTTCATCAGCCGCGAACAGATCACGTGCGCCGTCCTGTTCGAGGGACCGAGAGACAGCCTCACTCCCGGATTCGACCGCTATCTGCCGTATCGGGCCGAGGTCGCGGCCGACCCCAAGGCGGCCTATGTGTTCCGCTCCGGCGATCCGCGGAACGAGACCCTGGCCCGCTCGACCTGCCGGTGGCAGAGCCACTGGCAGCTGCTCGGCTACGAGATCTGGCAGCCGGCCGAGCCCTGCGGGGTAACCACCTGAGGTTGGTCAGGAGGCGGGTGCGCCGCCGAGCCGGCGCAGCGACCGGTCGCCCAGCACCACCACGAGCAGCAGGCCGGCGACCACGATCAGGAAGACGGCCAGCCCGTGCAGGCCGGCGGTGTCCGCGCCGTGCCGGAAGAACACGCCCGTCGCCGCGGCCGAGACCATCGCGCCCAGGTAGGAGAACGTCCGCAGCAGGCCGGCCGAGGCACCCATCCGCTCCGGGTCGGCCTGGAAGTAGACCGCGTTCTGGTTGGCCAGGCTGTTCAGGCCCTGCGGCAGGCCGCAGATGACCGAGATGAGCACCGGGATCCAGAGTGGGCTCCCCGCGGTGAGCAGCAGCATCAGCGCGCAGGCGACGACCTGGCTGACCGCGCCGACCAGCAGCTTGCCGCGGAACTCGGCGCGCCGGCCGGTGATGGTGGCGACCCCGATCGAGACCAGCGACATCGGCAGCAGGATCAGGCCGGCGTTCCGGGCGCTCAGGCCGCGGCCCGCCTCGAGCCACTGCGTGAAGCCGTAGAGGTACGCGTAGGCGACGGTCTGCGCGAACAGGGAGCGGAGGTACGTGGCGATCAGCGGTGCGTTGCCGGCGAACACCCGTACGTCCAGAAAGGGGTCGGGGTAGCGCAGTTCGCGGCGGACGAAGCCGGCCCCGAGCACGGCGGTGACCACCGGCAGCCACAGGTGGCCCGGCGACGGGCTCATCAGGAACAGCATCAGGCTGGTCAGGGCCCCGGCGAACAGGCCGATGCCCAGGTGGTCGAGCCGGTGCTCGAACTCGGCCAGGTCGTCGGCCCGGGGCAGCAGGATCGCCCCGAGCACCAGGCAGACCAGGGCGAGCGGGATGTTCACCGCGAACAGCGCCCGCCAGCCGGCCGCGCCGATCAGCAGGCCGCCGACGGTCGGGCCGATCACCACGATGGTCTGCGCCGAGACCGACAGCGCGGTGAGCAGGCCGCCCGGCTTCTCGATGCCGGAGCGGCGGATCAGGTACATCGCCGCCGGGTAGCCGGCGCAGGTGCCGAAGCCGAGCAGCACCCGCGCCAGGATCAGGAACCCGAGCGAGGGGGCCAGTGTGCCGATCACCCCGGCCACCCCGACCAGGGCGGCGCCGGCCAGGTAGAGCCGGCGGGCACCGTACCGGTCGATCAGCCGCCCGACGACCGGCTGGCCGGTGGCGGTGGCCAGGTAGAGCGCCGAGACCAGCCACGCCGTGCGGGCCGGCACGGCGTGGAAGGTGACCCCGATCGGCACCAGCGCAACGGCCAGCATCGACGAGTTGACCGGGTTCAGGATGGCGCCGAGGACCAGCGGGACGATCGGCGGGCGGTCGAGGACCTTGGTGGGTACGCCGGCGGTCACTGCCCCAGCAGCCAGCGGTGCGGCGCGGCGAGCTTCCGGGCCTTCGCCGGCCCCCACGAGCCGGGCTCATAGGTGATCGGCCGGGGCGGCGACTCCAGCAGCGGCGTGACCGCCTTCCAGGCCGCCGACAAGCCGTCCGGGCGGGTGAAGAGCGCGCGGTCCCCTTCCAGCACGTCGTGGATCAAGCGGGCGTACGCCGGCAGCGGATCCGCCTCCGGGAGTTGCGCCAGCGGCAGCCCCACCGAGGCGCGCTCCAGGTTCTCCGCGATGCCGGGCTTCTTCGCGAGCAGCGCCAGGTCCACCTCGCCGTCCCCGGCCAGCGAGAACGAGAGCACGTTGGCCTGCGGCGGCAGCCTCTTGAAGGGCGCCGACGGCGTCCGCAGGACGAGGCTGACCTGCTGCTCGCTGGCGGCCAGCCGCTTGCCCGTACGCAGCAGGAAGGGCACACCCCGCCAGCGCGGCGAGTCGATCCAGAGCTTGGCCGCCACGAACGTGTCGGTGCGCGAGCCCTTGGCCACGCCCTTGATGTCCCGGTAGCCGGCGAACTGGCCGAGCACCACCTCGGCCGGGTCGATCGGGCGGAACCGGCGGATCACCGTCTCCCGCGCCGCCTGCAGGTCGGCCGCCCCGAGCGACGGCGGCGGCTCCATCGCCACCTCGGCCGCCACCTGGAAGAGGTGGGTGACCAGCATGTCGAGCACCGCGCCGGTGGCGTCGTAGAACACCGCGCGGTTCGCCACGTCGAGCGTCTCCGGCACGTCGATCTGCACGCTCTCCACGTGCTCCCGGCTCCAGATCGCGGCGAGCGCCTGGTTGGCGAAGCGCATCGCGTGCAGCTGCTGGGTCGCCTCCTTGCCCAGGAAGTGGTCGATCCGGTAGACCTGCGACTCGTCCAGCACCGCGTGCACCTGCCGGTTGAGCGTCCGGAAGCCGGCCGGCGAGAGGCCGAACGGCTTCTCGTAGACCACCCGGGCGCCCTTGGCCAGCCCGTGCACGCCGAGCGCCTTGGTGATCTCCGGGAACGCCACCGGTGGGATCGCCAGGTAGTGCACCAGTTGCGCGTCCCGGCCGACCGCCGTGCGCGCCTCCTCGATCACGTCGAGCAGGCTGCCGGGCGAGTCGGAGTCGAACCCGCCGCCGGCGAACCGCAGCCGCTTCGCGAAGTCGTCCCACCCCGCCGATGGCGAGCCGACGACCTTCCGTACGTGCGCCCGGAAGTTTTCATGCGAGACGTCGCCGCGGCCGTTACCGACCAGGATCCAGTCCTTGGGGAGCAGGCCCTCGCCCGCGAGGGTCCAGAACGCCGGCAGCACCATCCTGGCGGCCAGATCGCCGGTGGCGCCGAAGAGCACGAACACGGTCATGCCCGCCAGTTTCCCTCGCCGGGAGCGGCTCACACCGGGTGTGACCGGAACGTCCCGCGATACGCCTGCGGGGTGGTGCTCAGCCGCTGGGTGAAGTGGTGCCGCAGGGTGGCCGCGCTGCCGAAGCCGGCCCGCTCGGCGATCGTGTCCACCCCGAGGTCGGAATCCTCCAGCAGGCGGCGGGCGAGCAGCAGCCGCTGGTTGGTGAGCCAGTCGTGCGGGGTCGCGCCGGTCTCGTTCCGGAACTTGCGGGCGAACGTGCGCGGCGCCATGTGCGCCAGCTCGGCCATGGTCTCGACGCTGTGCGCGTGGTCCAGGGTCGCGATGACGTGGGTCAGCACCGGCTGCAGCGTCTCGCACTGCACCGGCTGCAGCGGGGTCTCGATGAACTGCGCCTGGCCCCCGTCCCGATGCGGCGGCACCACCATCCGCCGGGCGAGCATCGTGGCGACCGCGGTGCCGTGCTCCTGGCGTACGAGATGAAGCCCGGCATCCACGCTCGCCGCCGTGCCCGCGCTGGTCAGGATCTTCCCGTCCTGCACGTAGAGCACATCCGGATCAACCTTGGCGTCCGGATAGCGCCGGGACAGGTCGCCGGTGTGCCGCCAGTGCGTGGTGCAGCGGCGCCCGTCGAGCAGGCCGGCCTCGCCCAGCGCGAACGCGCCGGTGCAGACGCTCATCACCCAGGCGCCCCGCTCGTGCGCCCGGCGCAGCGCGCCGATCACGGCCGGCTCCACCGCATAGCCGGTGTGGTAATACGGCGCGACGGCGACCAGGTCGGCCGCCTCGACCCGGGACAGGTCGTCCTTGACCGTGATGTCGAAGCCGGCGTGGGTGGGCACCGGGCCGCCGTCGACCGAGCAGACGGCGAAGTCGTAGCCGGGCAGGCCCTCCGGCGTGCGGTCGTATCCGAACAGCTCACAGAGCACGCCCAGCTCGAAGACGGCCACCTCGGGAAGGGCGATCACGGCCACGTTGCGCAGCATGTGACGCAGCCTACTGCGGGTTGGCAGGATTTTGAAGGTGTATGGCATCTCTGCCACTGTCGACCATGGGCGATGGCGAGAAGACTCTGCGTCATGGCTATCGGATATCTGGTCTTCTTCCTGCTCATCACCCTCGCATCGATCGCCGGCAAGGTCGCCGACACGCTCGACAGCGCCGACTGGAAACCCACCGATGGCGGGTTCCGGCACACCACCTAGTCATCGATCCGACCACCGATTCAGGCGGCCGCGTGCCGGCGGGACTCGACCCGGCCCACGGCCGCCCGCAACAGCGGCGCGCGGCGCGGATTCGCCCGGGCGTTCGGCGAGTCCGGCCCGTGCCGCCGCAGCATGTCGGCCAGCCGCTCGTCGAACTCCAGCACCAGCCCGTTCGGCCCGACGGTCTGATCGGCGTAGGTCAACGCGTCGGCGACGGCGGAGTCCTCCCGCGGGAACTCCGCCAGCCGCCCGGCCAGCCCCCGCACCTCCGCGACGCACACCGCCTCGGAGTGATGGGCGACCAGGCACGCGACCCGGTCCGGCCAGCCCAGCGCACGCAGGTGCAACGCCCCGTCCAGCGGGTGGAAGCCGGTCTCCCGCACCCGGTCGGCGTACCCGATGTCGTGCAGCCAGGCCGCCGCCACCAGCGCCGCGGCGTCCGCCTCCCCCGGCAGCGCGACCTCGTCGGCCCGCGCGGCCACGCCGGCCGTGTGCCGCCACCGCTCCGGCAGCCCGGCAAGCAACGTCTGCGCCAGCCGCCGCGCGTCCCGCACCAGCGACGGCCCGTGCACGTGCCGCAGCCGTCCCCGCGACACCCCCGCCGCGACCAGTTCGTCGGCCAGCCTGGTCGAGCAGTGATCGACGAACACCAGCACCTGCTGATCGTCACCGAGCAGGCAGGCCGCGGCCAGCACGCCCAGGTTCAGCGGATCGAGTTCCTCGACATCGGCCAGGTCCAGGACCAGCCGCGCCGGCCGGGTATGCCGGATGACCTCCACCAGCGCGTGCCGCAACTCTCCGGTGACGTCGGCGTTGACGTGCCCGTGCGGCCGGATGACGACACTGCCATCCGGCCGGGAAGTGACATCGACCCGCTCGGCGGCCATCGGTTCACCTTCCGTTACCCGAAACTTTCCGAGTCGTAAAGGCTAGGGGTCGTTGTGCGGCCGGTCGAGACCCACCCGCAAAAGTTCACCTTCAACCCCAAAATCACTTGGACGTACGCCGGACGACCCGACAACCGCACGGACCGTGAACCCCGCCTCCGGCGGCTGGCGCACGCGAGCCAGGCGTTGGTCACGCCCGCGAGGCGACCGCCGGGCCGAGATCGGTGGTCGCGCTCAGCGGGGCTGGTCAGACGCCGGCCATCGCCAGGGTGCGGGTGGTCACCGAGTCGCGCCAGCGGGACGCCTCCGCCGCGATGGCGGTCGTGGCCGGGTCGCGGCGCACCTGCAGGACCGTGCGGCTCGTGGGCGCGCTTGGCCCTGGTCGACGGCGCCCGGGCCGTCCTGTTCGGCAATGACCGGGAGCACAGCTCCACCGCCGCGGCCGACCCGCCGCTCGACCTGCTGACCGGCGCCCCCGACGGGCTGCCGTGGCACGACCTGCCGACCCCCGCCGAACGCGATGAGGTACGCGAGCTAACGGCGCAGCATCTCGATCGCCTTGGCGACCCGGCGGGCGCGGGTCTCCGGCGCCTTCGCCGAGTTGATCGCCTCGACGTGCTCGCGCTGGTGGGTGTACGCCAGCTTCTGCCATTTCGCCAGCAACGCCGGCTCTTCCGCCAGCGCGGCCGTCAGGTCCGCCGGCGTCTCCACCACCCGCGAGGCGGTGTCCAGCTCGACGTCCAGGTCGTACACCTGACCGCCCTCGACCCCGGCCGCCGCCCGGCGCTCGGCGCTGACCCCCAGCCAGTACGAGCCGCCCATCCTGGCGATCGACGAGCGGAAGGTGAAGCCGTTCAGGGTGACCGCGACCTTGGGCCGGCCGCCGCCGCCCAGCTCGGTCACCGCCTCGTCGGGGATCTGGAAGCCGGTGGCGTTGCCGCCGCTGCGCTGCAGTTCCAGGGTGAGCCTCATGCCTCGTCCTCCGTGACGTCGAGGCCGTCCCGGTCGGCCCACTCGAGCAGTGTCTCCAGCGAGAACGCCTCGTCGTCGATCGTGGCGTGCAGGTCGCCGAGCTTGGCGAACCGGTCGGGCACCGTCTTGATGGTGAAGTCGCGCGGGTCGACCTCCGGGATCTCGGACCAGTCGATCGGGGTGGAGACGGTCGCCGCCGGCACGCCGCGCACCGAGTAGGCGCTGGCGATCGTGTGGTCGCGGGCGTTCTGGTTGTAGTCGACGAACAGCTTCGCCGGGTCGCGGTCCTTGCGCCACCAGGTCGTGGTCACGTCGTCCGGCGCGCGCCGCTCGACCTCGCGGGCGAAGGCCAGCGCCGCCCGCCGTACCTCGCCGAACGGCCAGTCCGGCCGGATCCGCACGTAGATGTGCAGGCCATGGCCGCCGGAGGTCTTCGGGTATCCGGTGATGCCCAGCGAGGAGAGGACCTCGTGCGCCACCCCGGCGACCCGCCGCACCCGGTCGAACGGGCAGTCCGGCATCGGGTCGAGGTCGATCCGCCATTCGTCGGGTTGCTCGGTGTTCGCCCGCCGGGAGTTCCAGGGGTGGAACTCGACGGTCGACATCTGCACCGCCCAGATCACGTCGGCGAGCTTGGTGACGCACAGCTCGTCGGCGTGCCGGTTGTACCGCGGGAACTTCACCCGGACCGTCTCCAGCCAGGGCGGCGCGCCGTTCGGCACCCGTTTCTGGTGCACCTTCTCGCCGGCCAGGCCGTCCGGGAAGCGGTGCAGCATGCACGGCCGCTCGCGCAGCGCCCGGACGATGCCGTCGCCCACCGCGAGGTAGTAGTTGACCAGGTCGAGCTTGGTCAGGCCGAGGTCGGGGAAGTAGACCCGCGCCGGGTTGGAGACGCGGACCTGGTAATCGCCGACCTCGACCTCGGTCGCCGGAGAAGCCGCCATGGGCTCAACTTAACCCAGCCAGGCGTCCTGGAGATCGACCAACAGGGTGTCCCGGGAGTCCAGCAGATCGAACAGCGGCCCGGTCCGGGGCAGCTCGTGGGTGATGAAGTAGCGGGCGGCGAGCCGCTTCCCCTCGTAGAAGTCGCCCGATTTGTCGGAAATAACGGAAATTTGCGATAGCCATAGCCAGGCGATCACCAAATGGCCGGCGGCATCGAGGTAAGCGGTCGCGTTCGCGAGCGCGACCGTCGGATCGCCGCCGGCCCAGAGCTTCGCCGTGGTGCGCGCCAGGCGGTCGGCCGCGGCCAGCACCGGCTCGCCGAGATCCGGAGGCGCGGCCGCGGCCGTCGCACGGATCTTCCCGAGGAGCAGCGCCAGGCCCGCGCCGTCGCGCATGACGACCTTGCGGCCGAGCAGGTCGAGCGCCTGGATGCCGTCGGTGCCCTCGTGGATCGAGTTGAGCCGGTTGTCCCGGTAGAACTGCTCGACCGGGTACTCCCGGGTGTAGCCGTACCCGCCGTGGATCTGGATCGCATGGTCGTCGGCCAGCCGGCACCACTGCGACGGCCACGCCTTCACGATCGGCGTGAGCACGTCGAGCAGCAGATCGTTCTCCGCCGACGGCTCGTCCAGCAGCTTCGAGGCGAAGAGCACCAGGGCAAGACCGCCTTCCACGTACGTCTTGGAAGCCAGCAGCATCCGCCGTACGTCGGGATGGTCGATGATCGGCACCGGCGGCGCCAGCGGGTCCTTGGCGGCGACCGGCCCGCCCTGCAGGCGCTCGCGGGCGTAGGCGAGAGCGTGCAGGTACCCGGTGTAGCCCAGGGCGACCGCGCTCGCGCCCACCCCGATCCGCGCCTCGTTCATCATCATGAACATGTAGGCGAGGCCCTTGCCCTCCTCGCCGACCAGGTAGCCGGTCGCCTCCTCGAAGGAGAGCACGGCGTTGGTGGTGCCGCGGTAGCCCATCTTGTGGTTGAGCCCGGCCAGCGCCACGCCGTTCCGCTCGCCGACCGTGCCGTCCGGCCCGACCAAGTGCTTGGGCACGATGAACAGCGACAGGCCCTTGACTCCGGCGGGCGCGCCGGCCACCCGGGCGAGCACCAGGTGCACGATCGTCTCGCTCAGCTCGTGATCGCCGCCGGAGATCCACATCTTGCCGCCGGTCACCCGATAAGTGCCGTCGCCGGCCGGCGTCGCCCGGGTCAGCACGTCGCTCAGCGACGATCCGGCCTGCGGCTCGGAGAGGCACATCGTGCCGGTGAACCGGCCGGCCAGCATCGGCTTCACGTACGTCTCGATCTGCTCGGGCGTCCCGTGCGTGGCCAGCAGGTGGGCGTTCGCCATGGTCAGCATCGGGTACGACGAGGTGCCCACGTTCGCCGCCTGGATCCACATGAAGCAGGCCCGCGTCACCACTGTCGGCAGCTGCATGCCGCCGAGCTCCTCGTCCATCGGCGCGGCGATCAGCCCGGCCTCGTTGAACGCCTTCATCGCGGCGGCCACCTCGGGGATGATGTGCACCCGCTCGCCGTCGAAGCTCGGCTCCTCGACGTCGCTGCGGCGGTTGTGCGGGGCGAAGTCCCGCTCGGCGATTCGCGCGGAGAGGTCGAGGAACGCGTCGAAGGTCTCCCGCGAGTGCTCGGCGAACCGCTCGCGCGCGGTCAGCGCCTCGACGTCGAGCCACTCGTACAGAAGAAATTCGAGGTCACGCCGGGAGAAGATCCGGGACACGCGGTCACCGCCGTTCGCGAGTTCGGTACAGGGACCTCCAGTGTGCCCGGCTCACGGCTCCGCGCGGTGCCGCCCGGCCCGGACCGTGGACCGGGACTTCTTGATCGTGTACATGGCGTGGTCGGCGGCGCGCAGGGCCTCGTCCGGGTCGCAGGAGAGCGGCGCCAGGTGCACGCCCACGCTGGCGCCGATGCGTACCTCGTTCCCGTCGATCAGGAACGGGGACTCGGCCGCGGCCCGGATACGGGCGGCCATCGCCTCGGTGTCGGCCGGGTCGTGGATGCCCGGCATGAGCACCACGAATTCGTCGCCGCCGACCCGGGACAGCACGTCGTTCTCCCGTACGCAGGAACTCAGCCGATGAGCCACCTGGCGCAACAGTTCGTCGCCGGCCTCGTGGCCGTGGGCGTCGTTGACCGGCTTGAACCCGTCCAGGTCGACGAAGAGCACCGCCACGGCGTCGTCGCGCAGCGACGCGTCCAGCGCGTCCTGCATCCGGCGCCGGTTGGGCAGCCCGGTGAGCGCGTCGTGCGACGCCTCGTGGGCCAGTTGCTCCTGGAAGGCGCGGGTGTCCGAGACGTCCCGGGCGTTGATCACCACGCCGTTCAGCGCCGGGTTGTGCATCTGGTTGGAGGCGGTGAACTCGAACCAGCGGTACTCGCCGTGCGCCGGGCGGACCCGGCACTGCAGCCGCACCACCGCGTCCCGCTCGCCCATCAGGTTCGAGAAGTGGTGCAGCATGTACGGCCGGTCGTCCGGGTGCACGATCTCGAAGACGGTGGTGCCGGTCAGCCGGCCGGCCTCGAAGCCGAGAACGGACGCCGCGCTCGGGCTCGAGTACGCGATCCGCCCCTGCTCGTCGAGCACCGTCACCAGGTCCGGAGCGTGCTGGAAGAGGGCCTGGAAGCGGGCGTCGTTGCGGCGGCGCTGCAGCACCGTGCGGTAGCCGAGGGCGAAGATCGCGGTGATGCCGATCAGGATGATCGCCAGCAGCGTCATGTTCAGCGTCTGGCTCTTCGCGTGCACCGCGCCGTCGAACGACGACTTGGTCTGCAGCCGCACGTACGCCCAGCCGCCGGGCAGCTGGCCGACCACCATCGCGATCATCGGGGTGCCGCCGCTGTCGTACTCGACGAACGAGCCGCTGCGCGGGGTCGTGGCGATCGCCGCGCGGATCGCCGGATCGACCTTCCTGCCGAGGTTGGCCGCGTTGTCGGTGGCGCCGATCGTGCCGGTCGAGTCGACGATGCTGGTGGAGTGGGTGGTGTCGCGGAGCGTCGTCAGATACTTCTGCAGGGCGGTGGTGGCCACCGCGTTCAGGCCGATCAGCAGGCCGGCCGGGGCGCCGTCCCGCTCGATCGGCACGGCCACGGCCTGCAGGGCGACGCCGTTCACGGTCATCACCGAGGAGAAGCCGGGCTGCCCGGCGGCGAGCTGGGTGCGCAGCGGCGTCCAGCCGGCGTCGGTGCTCGGCGGGATGCCGTCGGTGCGGCTGCTGCTCAGCACGTTGCCGCCGAGGTCGGTGATCAGCGCCCCGTACGCGAAGGTCGAGCTCTTGGCCACGAGCGTGGTGAGCACCTGCCGATCGGCGGCGCTGCCGCGGCTCACCTGCAACGCATGGTCGACCGGGACGTCGGCGAGCTCGGCGGCCGAGATCAGCTGAAGCTGGCGGGTAAGCGAGCCGTTGTTGACGGCGAGCGCCTGCGAGTCGGCCCGGTGCACGGCGTCGGCCGCGCGCAGCGCCGAGCGGTTCACCAGGATGCCGATGGTGCCCGCGGCCGCCAGCAACAGCACGCTGACCACCACGGCTAGCCAGTTGCGCAGCCGCATGACGCCCCCTTCCTCCGCTTGTCATCGGCACCGCGGCGGAAAGCTGAATGAAAAAGCCGGCCCTAGGGGTGATCCCCCGTCTTCCCCGGTCAAGCCGCCAGATGTCCCGCTATGAGCGATTTATATGCGTGCGGTGCGCGCCGGTGTGGCACAAGATGGAGGAGGGACGCCGGACCGTAGTTGTGGCGTCGCGGGGATCGACGATCGGCTGGGGGACCGCCTATGCGCAGGCTGGTGGTGTCGGCGCTACCGGACACATCCGCGCCGCGACGCGGTTTCCTTCCCGCGCCGCGGCGCAGTCCCGAGAATCCGGAAAACCAGGCCCCGGTCGCCAGGGCCGCGCCGCCACGCCGCCGGGTGATGCGCTGCGGTCTGAGCGTGACCGGTTTCGGCCTGTCGGCAGTGTTCTACTGCCTCTCCTTCACCCCCTCGCTGCTCCCCCGGCCGTGGCTGCTGCAGGGCGTGGTCGCCGGGCTGACCGCCGCGATGGGGTACGCGGCCGGCACCGCGATCGGCGCGATCGTGCGCCTCAGGTGGTGGCCGAGCCGCCGGGTCGAGATGATCGCCTGGCGGCTGCTGTTCGCCCTGGTTCCGCTCCTGATCCTGGTCTTCCTCTGGCTGGGCACCCGGTGGCAGCGTGATCTGCGCGTACGACTGGGAATGGAACCGCAGCAGGAGTACGACGCGATGCGCACCGTCGGGGTCAGCCTGCTCACCTTCGGCCTGCTGCTGCTCACCGCGCGGCTGCTGCGGCTCGGCGCGCACGGCATCGCCCGCCTGCTGATCCGCGTGGTCCCCGAGTCGGCGGCGTACTGCGCCGGCTTCCTGGTGATCACCCTGCTCAGCTACGGCGCGTTCGACGGCATCCTGGTCGACAACCTGTACACCACCGCCGACCGGTCCGCCGCGATCACCGACAGCGGCACCGGTCGCGGAGTGGTGCGGCCGGCGTCCTCGCTGCGCTCCGGCGGCCCGGGCTCGCTGGTCAGCTGGGACTCGCTCGGCCGGCAGGGCCGCAACTTCGTCACCAAGGCGCCCAGCCAGGCGCAGATCACGGCGTTCACCGGCAGGCCGGCGACCGAACCGATCCGCCTGTACGCCGGGCTCCAGTCGAACGGCGACGTGCGGCAACGGGCCGCCACGGTGGTCCGCGAGATGGACCGCACCGGCGCGTTCGACCGGGCGGTGATCGCCGTCCTCACCCCGACCGGCACCGGCTGGGTGGACAACGACGTGCCCAGCTCCCTCGAGTACATGTACGGCGGCGACACCGCGCTGGTTTCGATGCAGTATTCGTACCTGCCCAGCGCGCTCTCCTTCCTGTTCGGCCGCTCGCAGGTGGTCGACGCCGCGTCGGCGCTGATCACGGCGGTGCGCGACCGCTGGGCCGCGATGCCGCCGGACCACCGGCCCAAGCTGCTGATCTTCGGGGAGAGCCTCGGCACGTACGGGACGGAGAAGACCTTCGGCTCGGCGGAGAAGATGGTGGCCGGCGCCGACGGCATCCTCCTCGAGGGCCCGACCTTCGCGAACCCGATCCACCAACAGCTCACCGAGGACCGCGCGCCCGGCAGCCCGGTCTGGGACCCGTCGTATCCGGAGCTCCCGATCGAGTTCGCCTCCCGGGCGGCCGAGTTGCGTGAGCTGACCGGCCCGCGGCCCAAGGTCGTCTACATGCAGAACTCGTCCGACCCGGTGGTCTGGGCCGGGGTGGGCCTGCTCTGGCACCGGCCGGACTGGCTGCGCGGCCGGCGCGGGCCGGATGTCACCCCGGCGATGCACTGGTACCCCGGGATCACGTTCTGGCAGACCACGGTCGACCTGATGTTCGCGAACAAGGCGCCGGTCGGGCACGGGCACACCTACAAGTCCGGGACGGTCGACGGCTGGGCGGCCGTGGCCGCGCCGCCGGGCTGGACCACCGCCGACACCGTACGGCTGCGTGCCCTGCTCGATCGATAGGCGTAGTTTCCGGGAATGATGTTGCACCGAAAGTTGTCGATCGTGATCGCCGGGGTGGCCGTGCTCGCCGCCACCGCCGGCTTCACCGGGCACGGACCGCACTGGCAGCTCTCCGAGACCGGCGCGCCCACCGTGCGGTTCCGCGGGCTCGCCCCGGTCAGCGGCGAGGTCGCCTGGGTGGCCGGCACCGCCGGGACCGTCCTGCGCACCGTCGACGGCGGCCGCAGCTGGTCCTCGGTCGGCCCGCCCGACGCCGCCGCGCTGCAGTTCCGCGACATCGAGGCGGTCGACGCCCGCACCGCGGTGGCGCTCACCATCGGGAACGGCACCGACTCCCGCATCTACCGGACCTCGGACGGCGGTCGCAGCTGGACGACGGCGTTCACCAACCAGGACCCGAACGCGTTCTACGACTGCATGACCTTCCTCGACCGGCGGCACGGCCTGGCGCTCTCCGACCCGGTCGACGGCAAGTTCCGCATCCTGGCCACCAGCGACGGCGGCCGGAGCTGGGCGGTGCGGCCCACCGCCGGGATGCCGGCCGCGCTCGACGGCGAGTTCGCCTTCGCGGCCAGCGGGACCTGCCTGGTGTCCTCGGGCGGCCAGGCGTTCTTCGCCTCCGGCGGCGGCTCCTCGTCCCGGGTCTTCTCCTCCGCGGACGGCGGTTACCACTGGTCGGTGACCTCGACGCCGATCCCGAGCGGGCCGAGCGCGGGAATCTACAGCCTGGCCTACCGCGACCCGGCGCACGGCCTGGCCGTGGGCGGCGACTACGCGACGCCCGCCGCGGCCCCGTCCGGCGCGGCCTACCTGCGCGGGCACACCTGGACGGTTGCCCGCACGGTTCCCGGGGAATACCGCTCGGGTGCGGCGTGGATCGGCCGCGGCCCGCTGGCCCTCGCCGTCGGCCCGACCGGTAGCGATCTGAGCGTCGACGGCGGTAGAAACTGGAAGAGCTTCGACACGGGCAGTTTCGACGCGGTGCTCTGCGCCGGCGACGGGTCCTGCTGGGCCTCCGGCGAGCAGGGCCGCGTCGCACGACTGTCCTGGCACTGACCATTACGGGAGGGCTTATGGACCAGGACCAGCGGTCGAAGATCGCACACGGCACCGGCTTCTTCGCCGCCCTGGACCAGAGCGGCGGAAGCACCCCCAAAGCCCTTTCCCTGTACGGCGTGGACTCCTTCGCCGACGAGGGCGAGATGTTCGACCTGATGCACGAGTTCCGTGCCCGGATCATCACCTCGTCCTCGTTCGACGGCACCCGCATCCTCGGCGCGATCCTCTTCGAACAGACCATGGACCGCGACATTTCCGGCATCCCGTCGCCGCAGTACCTCTGGGAACGCAAGAACGTCGTGCCCTTCGTCAAGGTCGACGAGGGCCTGGCCGACGAGTCCGACGGCGTACGCCTGATGAAGCCGTTCACCCGGCTGGACGGCCTGCTCGCCCGGGCCGTCGCCCGGCGCGTCTTCGGCACGAAGATGCGCTCGTTCGTGGCCTCCGCCTCCCGTACCGGCATCGCGGCCGTCATCGACCAGCAGTTCGCGTACGCCGGGCAGATCCTCGACGCCGGCCTGGTGCCGATCCTCGAGCCCGAGGTCGACATCCACAGTCCCACCAAGCTGGAGGCCGAGGTGCTCCTCAAACAGGGCCTCCTCGACCGCCTGGCCGACCTGCCACCCGACCGCCAGGTGATGCTGAAACTCTCCATCCCCTCGGTCGACGACTTCTACGCCGACGTGATCGGCCACCCCCGGGTGCTGCGCGTGGTCGCCCTCTCCGGCGGCTACAGCCGGCAGGAGGCGGACGAGTTGCTGGCCCGCAACCACGGGCTGATCGCGAGCTTCTCCCGCGCCCTCGTCCAAGACCTCCGCCACAACCAGTCCGACGCCGACTTCAACCACACCCTCGACGACGCCATCGGCGAGATCTACCAGGCCTCCCTCACCTGACCACCGCACACCGAGCGATGCCGGAACGCCTCGTCTGACTAGCTGTTCTCCTCGATGTATTCGGCCGGGTCCTTGTCGGCGAACGACAAGCCCTTGCCCTGTGGGTGTTCCCCGAAGAAGCGCAGCCAGCGCGCCCCGAGCTCGAGGCGCAATTCCCGGCTCGCGTGCTTGCGGAAGTCGGGGAGAACCTCGTCCTCTTCCTCGGCCAGATGCTCACTGTTCTCGGTGCGTGCTTTCCATACGCCCGTCCACCAGGCGTCCGAACCCACCGGATGCCTACCCGCCTCCTCGATCCCCTCCCGGATCTTGTTGTGATCGCGGATCGCGTCGTCGGTCTCCGCCTCGGCGTCGTCGCCGCCCGCGTCCTTCAGCAGGTGCGGGTAGAGGATCTCCTCCTCCGCATCGGCATGGATGTCGAGATGCAAAGCAAGCGGCGTCCAGATCGCCTCCAGTTCCGCCGGCGATCGAGCGTCGTCCAACCGAGCGAATCCGACTCGGAACCGGTGATGATCGTCAAGGATCAGCGCGGTGATGTCATCCATGACAAGCACGCTAAGCCTCGGCGCCGGCCGACGCCCGCCGACAAGCTGGAACTGTGGACAAACGCTGAGACTCACCCGGTGTCCCCCACCTACGGACCGCGGCTGTCCGCGCGGCCCGTGCCGGCGAAGGTGTGGTCAGGACTTGAAGGCGTCCTTGATGTTCTCGCCTGCCTGCTTCAGTTTCGAGCTGGCCTGAGGTACCCAACGCAGCGCGGATCACTCCATCATTCCTTGCCGCGGCGGCCACCAGGGGCGTCGTCAGAGCAACGGCTCCAGGTACGGGAGAACGGCGCGATCCGGCGCCTGCCGAACGGCCAGGGGGTGAGCATCATCCCGGCGGAGTCGCGGGGCGCCGTCGTCCTGGACGCGCCGTCCACGCCTACTACGGATGGCGTGTACGGTCACCGATCAGATTCGTTCCGAGACAGTTGGAGAGCAGGCTATGCCATCAGACACGGCGCGTCGCCGACCGGGCAGGGCTCGTGCGCAGCTCGCCGTCAGTGCGGGGATCGGGCTGGTCGTCGGGGTGGTCGTGTGGGTGCTGACGGCGAACGTGCTCGGCCCGCTGGCCGGGTGGGACGCCGCCGCCGCGACATACGTGACCTGGGCATGGATCTTGATGAGCGGTGCCGACGCCGAGCAGACGGCCCGTCTGGCCGTACGGGAGGATCCGGGCCGTGCGGTCGTCGATGTCATCCTGCTCAGCGCCAGCGTGGCGAGCATCGTCGCGGTCGCCGCGGTCATCATCGCCGGTGGCAGCCACAGCACGGTGGATCCCATCCTCGCTGCCGCGTTCGGCGCGTCGAGTTTGCTGTTGACCTGGGTGTTGATCCATACCGTCTTCACCACCCGATATGCGCGGCTGTACTACACCGGCACCGACGGGGGCATCGACTTCAATCAGGAGCAGCCGCCCTCGTACCTGGATTTCGCCTATCTGGCGTTCACCATCGGCATGACCTACCAGGTATCCGACACCGACCTGAAAACGCCGGCCATCCGTCACACCGCGCTCAGGCACGGCCTGTTGTCCTACCTGTTCGGCGCGATCATCATCGCCGCCACCATCAACCTTTTGTCCGGACTGGCCAAATAGCGGCCTTCCGCAATACGGGGATCATCTCTGTGTGCTTCCGAGCTAAATAGGGCGCGAAGGCGGCAGGCCGCCAAGGCCGAGATCCGTCGCCCCGGCTACCCGGCTACCTGGCTATGGCCCGCCGGCCGGCCGCGACGGTGACCGGGATGCCCGTCGCAACGGTGATCAAGGCGGTCAGTCGGGCCTGCTCCGCGGCGACCCGCCTGATGGACTACCGCAACCCGGTGATCACGGTGGGTGTGCTCGCGCCGCTGCTCGCCGGCGACGCCCCGGCGTCGGCGAGCACACCCGGATGGCGCTGGTCTTCGGCGCGGTCACGCTGGTCGCAATGCTGGCCGGGATCGCCGGCGTCGCCCGTCTCAACCGGGCGGCGCCGGGTGCCCGGGCCGAGCGCGGGCACCCCGGCGGTCTGCTGGTGGCGCTGCGGGACCGGCAGTTCCGGGCGCTGACCGCGTCCTACCTGACCGTGGCCATCACGATGAATCTGGTGCTGGCCGCGAAGCCGTACTTCGCCCGGTACGAGCTGGGCCACCCGGAGGACACTTCGCTGCTCGTCGGCGCGTTCATGGCGCCGGCGGTGCTGACCATCCCGGTGTGGGTGCGGGCGGCCCGTCGGCGCGGCGAGCGCGGGCAGCTACACCGGCGTGTGGACCACCGCGAGGCCACCGGCGGAGCGGTCGGTCCGTACCTGTTCTCGGCGTGCCTGGCGGTCGGGGGCTTCACGGCGAGCGGCGCCGGCGGGACGGTCGCCCAGTCCGCCGGCGCGCTGGCCGCGGTGCGATACGGCTTCACGCTGGTGCCGGCGACGCTCATGGCCCTCGCTGTCCTCCCGCAAACTCGCTACACGCTGGATCGCGGCGCGCACGACGAGGCGATGAGCCGCTGACGCTTCGTCCGGCCAAATCCTGGACAGGGAATCAGTTGAGCGCGCCCACCGATCTCAGCCCGGTGGTCGCTCGCGGCTGGCGGTCAGCCCGGTCATCTCGGCGCGCGGGCGTCACTCCGGCCTCAGCTGAGCGCGGCGACCAGCGCGGAGAGGCGGCCGAAGACGCGGGCCTGGGCGAGGTGGTCGGCGTAGTCGCGGGATTCGACGATGTGGCCGTCGCGTACTCGCGTGACGAACAGGCACGGGATCGCGAACGATTCCCCGCGCGCCTCGCCCACATAGCTGAACTCGTAGATGACCACCTCCGGGTCGGCGGTCTCATGGACGTGCCCGACCGGCTCGAAGCGGTCGACGCCGGTGATCCGGGCCGCGGCGAAGTGGTCTCGCAGCTGCGCCCGGCTCGTCAATGGAACGTCCCCGATCGGCGCGAACGGGTGCCGGACATCGGTGTGTTCGGCGTAGCGGGCGACGAGGCTTTCGACCTGCGCTCGCCGTTCACCTTCGTCCGCCTGCTGGGATCACGTCGAGGTCTGCTGGGCGTTGCTGGCCGTCGGCGCCGACCCCGGCCTGCGCGAGGACGGCGGGCGGGGCCGCACCGCCGCCGAGTGGGCTGAGTTGCGCAGGCGGGTCGCCTCGCGGGGGTGAGCACATGAACCTCGTCCGGGCGCCATCCACACCAACAGCACATTCGGCGTGCGCGGCGCGACGCGCGATCTAGCAGCGCAACCGTTCGCCATGAACAGGAAATCTCCACCCTCGCGCAGGCCCCCAGCCGATGCGCCCGGAATAACGGAAATATCCAGGCAGCTGGCCCGCGGCGGGGCCGCCGGTGGCGTGGGCAGCTTCGGGGTCGGCGGTGTTGGTTGGGGTGACCACCGATCTCAGCCCGGCGGTCGCCTCGCGGGCGTGACCACCGACTGGCTCGCGCTGCGGCGCCGGGTTCGCGGCACCTGCGGTTGTCGAGCCGTCGAGCGTACGGTCACCTGGTTTTGGAAGTTGGTAGGTGTTCGTCGTTGAGCAACAGGGAATGCAGCTCGGCCGACACGCCCGCCACCTGTTCCAGGTGGGCGTTGTGGCCGAAGGTGCGCGGCCGCGGAATCGGAATCTCCACCAACTGACGCAGCCGGCCCGGGCCGGAGCTCAGCACCGCGACCCGGTCCGCCAGCAGGACGGCCTCCTGGATCGAGTGGGTGACGAAGACGATGGTCGTGCCCAGGTCCATGTGGATGCGCTGCAGCTCGACCGCCAGCTCCTCGCGGGTCAGCGCGTCCAGGGCCGAGAACGGCTCGTCCATCAGCATGACCTTCGGGCTCTGGATCAGCGCCCGGCACAGGGCGACCCGCTGCTGCATGCCGCCGCTGAGTTCGTGGGGCAGGCGCTTGGCGAAGGCGGTCAGGCCGGTCATCTCCAGGAGGTGGTCGGCGCGGGGGCGGTGCTCCGACCTGCGCCAGCCGAAGATCTCGACGGGGAGCATGACGTTGTCCTGGACCGTGCGCCACGGGAGCAGGGCCGGCTTCTGGAAGACCATCGCCACGTCGCGGCGCGGGTCTCGGACCGGCGAACCGTCGACGGTGACCGTGCCGGCGGTGGGCTTCAGGAGGCCGGCGACCATGCGGAGCAGGGTGGACTTGCCGCAGCCGGAGCGGCCGATCACGGTGAGGAACTCGCCCTCGCCGATGGTGAGGCTGAGGTCGCGGATCGCCTCGACCGGGCCGGAGCGGCCCTTGAACGTCTGTGACACGCCGTCGATCGTGATCATCATGAGCCCCTTGGTCAGGAGGAGAGCGAACGAGCCCACGGGACCAGCAGCCGTTCGAGGCCGGCCACCAGGTAGAACAGGATCACGCCGAGCACGGCGAGCAGGACCAGCGCGGCGAAGGCGAGCGCCGTGTCGCTGCTCTGGCTCGATCCGGCGATGACCGAGCCGAGGCCCTGGTCGGGGTTGACCACCTCGCCGATCACGGCGCCGATGATGGCGAGCGGGGTCGCGACCTTGAGACCCACGAAGACCTGCGGGAGCGCCCAGGTCAGCCGCACCTTCACGAAGGTCTGCCACCAGCTGGCCTTCAGCGAGCGGGCCAGCTCGTGCAGGTCGGCGGGGGTGGAGGAGAGCCCGGCCATGGTGGAGACGATCACCGGGAAGAAGCTGACCAGGACCACCATCACGATCTTCGGCTCGTCGCCGAAGCCCAGCCAGACCAGCAGCAGCGGGGCGAGTGCGACCTTGGGGATCGCGTTGACCGCGGCCAGGACCGGCATCGCCATCCGCTCGACCGTGCGGGAGGCGGCCAGCATGACGGCGATGACCAGGCCGGCGGCCACCGCGATGGCGAATCCGATGAGGACCCGCTGGACGGTGACCCAGGACTGGTCGAGCAGGTACTGCGGGGTCTTCCGGAACGTCTCGACCACGTCGGCCGGCGACGGCACGAAGAAGGGGTCGAGGTGGAACACCACGCAGGCCAGCCACCACAGCGCGATCGCGACGATCACGCCGAGCGTGGGCAGGACGGCGTTGCTCCATACCCGCGAGTCGCTCATCTGTTGCTCCGTCCGGAGTGGGCGCGGGGCGGAATGTTACCCGCCCCGCGCGCCGGTCAGCTCGACGCCTTGATGAAGCTGAAGTCGACGACCTTGTCCGGGGTGAGGCCGGCCGGGATCAGGCCGTTGCCCTGCAGGACGGCGATGCTGCGGGCGACCCGCTCCTGGTCCAGGTGGCCGAGCGGGGCGCCGTTCGGCGGCGACACGTACGGCTTCATCGCGTTGATCTCACCGACGGCCGCCGGGATCGCCGCGGTCGGCTCGTCCTTGTTCATGATCTGGGCCGCCTCGTCGGGGTGGTCGATCGTGTACTGCAGGCCCTTCATGATCGCGTCGGTGAACTTCTGCACCTCGTCCCGGTCGCTCGCGATGACGTCGTCCCGGGCGATGATCGCGTTGCCGAACAGGTCGGCCAGGTACTGGCTGTACGGCAGCACCACGACCTGCTTCTTGGAGACCGTCTCGAGCGCCTTCTTGGAGAGCAGGAAGGTGGACAGGGCGTCGACCTTGCGCTGCGCCATCAGCGAGTTGAGCGCGGTGGTCTGCGCGCCCTGGATCTTCACCGACTTCGGGTCTAGGCCGGCCAGCTTCGCGTACGCCGGGAAGAGCAGCTCGCTCACCGAGCCGGTGGCCGTCCCGACGGTCTTGCCGCTCAGGTCGGCCGGCTTGGTGATGCCGGTGTCCGCGGTGGTCATGATGGACACCAGGGACTGCTGGTGGACCGCGGCGATCGCCCGCCAGTTGGTGAACGCGCCCTTGCCGGCCTGGATCTCGGCGCCGGTGAAGTCGAGCGCGGCGAAATCGGCCTGCTTGCCCTTGATCAGGCCGAGGATCTGGGCGTTGCCGGCGCCCTTCTGGATGGTGACGTCGAGACCGGCGTCCTTGAAGTAGCCCTTCTCCTTCGCCACCCAGACGAACGAGTCGCGGCCGACCGCGCCGAACGCCGTCACGTAGGTGACCTTCTTCAGCGCGCCGGTGCCCCCGCTGCCCTCGCTGTCGTCCGAACTCGAGCATGCGCTCGCCGTGACGAGCACCGTGGCCAGCAGCGTCGCCGCCAGCACCCGAGTGCCTCTGAACATCCCATGCCTCCTGAAATCGCCCGCGTCGGGTCGAGATCGTAGAGCAGGCGGGTTGCCGTGTCATGACGGTCATTTCCCCGCAAAAGGGCCGTCGTATACTGCCGTTTGGCGTCCGAAATGGACATCTATGCAGGTCAACGCGTGGTTGACTTCGGCGGCAGCGGCAACAATGCTGTGCACAAGATTGTGAGCAATCCGCTACGAAAGGATCCGCCATCAGTCACCCCGTCCCGTCCGATGCCGCACGCTCGCTGGTTTCGGGGGCCTACGACACGCATGTCCACATTGCTCCGGACGTGATGGAGCGCCGCATCGACGACCTATCTCTGGCCGCACGTTTCGCCCAAGTCGGACTTGCCGGATTTGTATTGAAATCTCATTACGTAACGACCGCGGAAAGAGCGGCGGTCGTGCGGAAGGCGGTGCCGGGGGTCGACGTCCTCGGGGCGATCACGCTGAACGGCTCGATGGGCGGGATGAACCCGGCGGCCGTGGAGATCGCCGGTCGGCTCGGCGCCCGGATCGTCTGGATGCCCACGGTGGACTCCCGCAACCAGCGCTCGTCGACCGCCGCCGACCTGCCGGGCAGCAAGCCGGCGATGTGGGGCGCACTGCAGGCCGATCTGCACGCCCAGGGCATCGTGCCGGACGTCGTCGAGGTGGTCTCCGGAGACGGCACGGTCCTGGAGGACGTCCGGAAGGTCCTCCGGGTGATCGCCAAGCACGACATGGTGCTCGCGACCGGCCATCTCTCCGCTCCCGAGATCCTCGCCGTGGTCAGGGACGCGCGCGCCCTCGGCGTCCGTCGCGTCGTCGTGACGCACCCCGAGTTCACCTCGCAGCGCCTCACCGTCGCGCAGCAGCGCGAGTTGGCGGCCGAGGGAGCGCTGCTCGAGCGGTGCTTCACCACGCCGTACACGGGAAAGGTCTCCTGGTCCGATCTTTTCGACAACATCCGCGCCGTCGGGGTCGAACACTCGATCCTCTCCAGCGACCTCGGCCAGCCCTTCAATCCGCCGGTCGAGGACGGGATCGCGCTCTTCGCCGACAGGCTCCTCGAGGCGGGTTTCAAGGAGGACGAGGTGCGGGTGATGGCCGTCGACAACTCCCGCCTGATCAGTCTCTGACGCTCCGAAAGTTTCGGTCCGACCCCGGAAGTTGTTGACAGCCGGTGGGGTCGGCCCAATACTGCATCCATCCATCGATGAACTTCGTCACGAGGAAGGATGCACGCTCGTGGAATCCACCGCTCCCCGGCTGCGTCGCACCCGCATCAGGCTGCTCATCAGCGTCGCCAGCGCCGTCCTGCTGGCCGCCACCTCGGTCGTCGTCGCCGGCACCGCGAACGCCGAGGCCGACCGCACGATCACGTCCAACACCACCGGCACCCACAACGGCTACTTCTTCTCGTACTGGAAGGACACCGGCAACGTCACCATGACGCTGGGCGCCGGCGGCAGCTACAGCGTCCAGTGGAGCAACATGAACAACATGGTGGTCGGCAAGGGCTGGAACCCCGGCTCCACCCACACCGTGAACTACTCGGGCACGTTCAGCCCGAACGGCAACGGCTACCTCTCGCTGTACGGCTGGACCACCAACCCGCTGATCGAGTACTACATCGTCGAGAACTTCGGCAGCTACAACCCCAGCTCCGGCGCCACCCGGCTGGGCTCGGTCACCACCGACGGCAGCACCTACGACATCTACCGCACGCAGCGCGTCAACCAGCCGTCGATCATCGGCACGGCCACGTTCTACCAGTACTGGAGCGTCCGCCAGCAGCACCGCAGCAGCGGCACGATCACGACGGCGAACCACTTCAACGCGTGGAAGAACCTCGGCCTCAACCTCGGCACGTTCAACTACCAGATCCTCGCCACCGAGGGCTACCAGAGCAGCGGCAGCTCGAACGTCACGGTCAGCGAGGGATCATCGTCCACCACCACCCCGCCGACCACGCCCGCGACCACGCCCCCGACGACGTCTCCGGGTGGCGGCACCAGCGCGTGCAAGGTGACCAACGCGGTGAGTGCCTGGAACACCGGCCTGACCGACAACATCACCATCGCCAACACCGGCTCGTCCCCGATCAACGGCTGGAACCTCAAGTTCAACCTGGCATCCGGCCAGACCATCACCTCCGGCTGGAATGCGACGTACTCGCCGACCAGTGGCGCGGTAACGGCCACGAACGTCAGCTACAACGGCTCGATACCCCCGGGCGGCTCGACATCGATCGGCTTCCAGGCGACGCACAACGGCAACAGCGCGGCCCCCACCGGCTTCACCCTCAACGGCGCAGCCTGCAGTTGACCCGTCCCCACCGGTTGCCGGGCCAGCCCCCACTGGTCCGGCACGCCGGTTTTCTCACGCTCTTTCAAAACCAGGCGACCGTACGCTCGACGGCTCCACAACCGCGGGTGCCGCGAACCCGGCGCCGCGACGCGAGCCAGTCGGTGGTCACGCCCGCGAGGCGACCGCCGGGCTGAGATCGGTGGTCACCCTTTTCTCGTGCTTGCCGACGCGGGGGTGGCCCGGCACGAGATCCTCGCCGGCCTGAGGATCGGCTAGGCTGGTGGCGGCCGCCAGGAGGCCACCGGTCCGCGGGAATGGGCTCAGCCCACCTGGGGTGTGCACCATGGTCACCATCGTTCTCCTTTCGGCCTGACGCAGCGGACCGCAGGCAGACGAGAGGAGATCGTCGTGCCGACCCTGGCCATGCCTGACCGTCCCGACCTTGACAGCTTCCGCCGGCAGGCCCGTTCCCTCCAGCGAGCCCTCCGGGCCGGCGACGCCGGCGCGGTCGCGCGGCTGGCCCGCCACTACCCCGGTGGGCTGCCTGACGACCTCGGTGGCCTGCCGCTTGCCGCCGCGCAGCTGGTCGTCGCCCGCGAGTACGGGTTCGCCAGCTGGCCGCGGCTCCGGCGATATCTCGCAACGGTGGCCGAACACGGCTGGGAAACCGGGCTCGGCGCGGTTTCGGCGGCCGATCCCGCGGACGAGTTCTGCCGCCTCGCCTGCCTGACGTACAGCCGCGAGGACGGGCCGGCTCGCTGGGCCGAGGCCCGGCGACTGATCGCCGGGCATCCCGATGTGACCACGGAGCACATCTGGGCCGCCGCGGCGGCCGCCCGGCCGGACGACGTCGCTCGGCTGCTCGCCGCGCGGCCGCGGCGGGCGACCGAGCGAGGTGGCCCGTTCCGCTGGCGACCCCTGTTCTACCTCGTCTACTCGCGTCTCGACCCGGCCGTCCCGGCCGAGCGTGTGCTCGCGGTCGCCCGGCACCTGCTCGCCGCCGGCGCCGACCCGAACGAGGGCTACCTCTTCGATGCGCTGCCGTCACCGTTCACGCTGCTGACCGGCGTGTTCGGCCTCGGCGAGTTGGGCCCGCGGCGCCAGCCCCGCCACCCGCACTGGCAGGCGTTGGGCCGGCTGCTGCTGGACGCCGGTGCCGACCCCAACGATGCACAGGCCCTGTACAACAGGATGTTCACGCCGGATGACGGGCACCTCGAGCTGCTCTTCGCCTACGGTCTCGGCACCCGCGACGGCGGCCCGTGGCACACCCGGATCCCCGACTTGGACACCCCCGCGCGGATGCTGCGGACCCAGCTGCGCTGGGCGGTCGAGCACCGCCAACCCGGCCGGGTACGGCTGCTGGTCGAGCACGGTGTCGACTTCCGCTCACCCTTCGAGGGCGACGGGCCCGCGTGGGCCCCCGGCGACGGCCGCACGCCGGTTGAGCTGGCCGGGCTCACCGGCGACACCGAGATCACCAGTTACCTCGTCGGCCAAGGTGCCGCGCCGCCCGGTCCCGACCCGGTACGGGAGCTGATCGCGGCGGCGTTCCGCGCCGACCGTCGCGCCCTGGACCTCGTTCGCGCCGAACATCCCGGCGCCGTGGCCCGGGCCCGCCGCACCCGCCCCGGGCTCATGGTTTGGGCCGCCACCCAGGCGCCGGTCGAGACGATCACGCTGCTCGCGGAACTCGGCTTCGACGTCAATGCGTACGGGCGCGGCGACGCGCCGGTCGAGGAGCCCTGGGAGACCGCGCTGCACCACAGCGCCGCGAGCGGCGACCTCGCGCGCACCCGTCGTCTCCTGGACCTGGGGGCCGACCCGAACCTGCGCGACCAGCGCTTCGACGCGACTCCGCTGGGCTGGGCCAAGCACTTCCATCAGGCCGCGACCACCGCCCTGCTCGAGCCTCTCACCGCGACTCCGGCCGGCGAGCGCTGACCTGTCCGATCCGGACGCCAACCGTTCGCTGCTCCGGTGGACGGCCGGTCACCGTCTGGCGAGTGCGGCTTGGGCGGCGTTGTAGCCGGGGATGAAGGTGATGCCGGGGCCGCCGTGGCAGCCGGCGCTGCCCAGGTAGAGGCCGTCGATGCCGAGGGGCTGTCCGGGGTAGCCGGTGGGGCCGGGGCGGTTGGGGCCGATCTGCTCGGGGTGGATCAGGCCGTGGCAGTAGTCGCCGCCCGGGGCTCCGAACATCGTGCTCATGTGCCGGGGTGTGAACGTGGTGTGCTTGGTGATGAGGCCGGCGAAGTTCGGCGCCAGGCGGGTGATCTTTTCGATCACCCGCCGGCCCATCTCGGCCTTCAGCTTCGCGTAGTCGGCGTGGTCCGTCTCGACGGGGAACCAGAGGGCGAAGGCCGACGCCGCGTGCTTGCCGGGCGGGGCCAGGCCGGGATCCTGCGCCGAGGGGATCTGGAAGGCGACGGCCGGGTCGGCCGGTACCACGCCCCGGCGGCAGTCCTCCCACTGCCGCTGGAGTTCCTCGGGCGTGCTGAACAGGCCGATGGCGGCCTGCATCGACGGGTCGTTGAGCAGCTCGTACGGCGCCGCGAACTCGGGGGCCCCGTCGAGCGCGAAGTGCATCTGCACGTAGCTGCCGCGGTGGTCGGTCGTGGCGAACCGGTCGCGGACCTCGGAGTCGACCGCGCTCGGGGTGACCAGCCGGGTCATCGTCAGGTCGGGGGCGAGGCAGGAGACCACGACGGGGGCATCGGCGGTGGATCCGTGGGCGGCGGTCACTCCGGTCACCCGGCCGCCCTCGACGCGGATCTCGGTGACCTCGCTACGGAGCCGCAACTCGCCGCCCGCGGCGGTGAACTGCTCGCGCAGGTGGGTGGTGAGCGACCCGATGCCGCCGCGCAGCTTCTTCATCAGCGTGGTGTTCTCGTCGGGCAGGGCCAGGCCGAAGGCCAGGGCGGCGGCGCTGCCCGGGGTCGCGGGGCCCCGGTAGGTGGCGTTGACGGCCAGGAAGGCGAGCATTCCGCGCAGCGCGCCGTGCCTGTCCCGGTCCGGCAGGTACCGGTCCAGCACGTCGGTGACCGAGCCGAAGAGCAGGTCGCTGATGCTGGCGCGTTCGGACTCGCTGGTCGCGCAGGCGTACATCTCGTCCAATGTCTTCGGGGGGCGCCCGGCCTCGAACCTGCCCAGCGCGCGGGCCGGCGCCTGGCTCCACGCCACCAGCTGGGCGAGCCCGGCGACGGCCTCGCCGCCGTGCACCTCGTCGAGGTGCATCATCAGCCGCAGCGGATCGGTGTAGTAGACGACCGGGGGGGTCGCCGATGCCGCGGGTGGAGACCGACATGACATCCAGGTCGATGGTGGGCAGTTTGTCGAGGCCGAGCTCCTGGCTCACCGTCGCGGAGGTCGGGAACTGCACCGAGCCGGCGATCTCGAACCGGTAGCCGTCGAACAGCTCGACGGTGGAGGCCATGCCGCCCGCATACCGCTTGGCCTCCAGCAACAGCGTGCGCAAGCCCGCCCGCTGCAGCAGGACGGCCGCGGTGAGCCCGTTGTGTCCAGCGCCGATGACGATCGCGTCGTAGTCCGCCATGGCTCAGGCTGACACGGGCCGGTGAGTTTCGTCAATAATGACGGAATGGGCCGGCGACGGCACCGTCCTCGACGGCGGAGAGCGCGGCGTGGCAGAGTCGCGCCAGCTCGGCCAGCGAGCGGTCGGCGCCCAGCATCCAGAACTCCATCGCGCCGAAGACGGCGGCGGCGATGCACCGCGCGGTCACCGTCACCGCCAGCGACCGGCCTGGCTCGACGCCCGCGCGCAGCCCCAGCCGTTCCGCGACGGCCGCCGCGAAATCGGCCTCGACCCGGCGCATGTGCGCCACGATCCGCCCGGGGTCGAGCGCCTCGGCGCGCAGCGCGGCGATCTGCGTGATGGCCTCCACGTCGTACGGGAAGGCGAAGATGGCCACCCGCACCGACTCGACGATCGGCTCGTCGGCCGGGCGCGCCGCCAGCGCCCGGCGGAACCAGTGCAGGCCCGCGTCGTAGTCGGCGAACAGCAGCTCGTGCTTGGAGGTGAAGTGCCGGTAGAAGGTCCGCAGGGTGACCCCGGCGTCGGCGGCGATCTGCTCGGCGGACGTCGCTTCCACGCCCTGGGCGAGGAAGCGGAGCACCGCCGCCCGCCGCAGCGCCTCGCGCGTGCGCGTGCTACGCGCGGTGTGTGCCGGCCGGACCATACGGCCGACTATAGCCGCCCTAGTTTCGACAATATTGACATAACCCGACCGGCTGGGACACCCTGGCGGCATGGTGTCGCTCATCGTGCATGCGATGCTCGGCGTGGTCGTCGTCTGGCTCATCGTCGCCGGCAACCGGGCGATCTTCCGGCGCCCCGCGACCGGGCCGCCGGTCTCCCCTTTGGAGGGCGCCTACTACCTGGCGGGCGTCGCCTCCGTCCTGATCGGCTGGTACTTCAACATCAAATTCGTGAGGGAGTACGCGCACGGTCACGCCAACCCGCTCTGGGGCGACGGGAGCTGGGCGCAGTACATCAGGCTCATGTACGTCAACCCGGCCGCCGGCTCGGCCGGGCAGGACTACACGATCGCCAACGTGATTCTGCTGCCGCTGTTCACCATCGTCGACGGCCGGCGGCGCGGCATCGCCCGCCCCTGGCTCTACTTCATCGCCAGCCTGTTCACCAGCTTCGCCTTCGCGTGGGCCTTCTACCTGGCCACGGCCGAGCGCCAGCGCCGCCACCAACACTGACGCCGCGACGGGCCCCGGCAGCCCACCGGCAAGGTCAGGCGTTCAGGTAGGCGAGGACGGCCAGCACCCGGCGGTTGTCGTCGTCCGAGGGCGGCAGGCCGAGCTTGGTGAAGATGTTGTTGATGTGCTTGCTGACCGCCTTCTCGGTCACGAACAGCCGGCCGGCGATCGCCGCGTTCGAGCGCCCCGCCGCCATCTCGCCCAGCACCTCCCGCTCCCGCACGGTCAGCACGTCCAGCGGGCGGCTGCGGTCGAGCAGCCGGGCCACCACCTCCGGGTCCATCACCGTCCCGCCGCCCGCCACCTGGTGCACCGCGTCGACGAACTGGGCCACATTGGACACCCGGTCCTTCAGCAGGTAGCCGACCCCGCCGACCCGGTCGCCGAGCAGCTCCCGCGCGTACAGCGGCTCCACGTGCTGGGAAAGCACCAGGATCGGCATGCCGGGCACCTCGGTCCGCGCCGCGATCGCCGCCTGCAGGCCCTCGTCGGTGAAGGTCGGCGGGAGCCGCACGTCCACGACCGCCACGTCCGGTTTCCGCTCGAGCAGCGTCGGCAGCAGCATGGGCCCGTTGTCGACCGTCGCCACGACCTCGAAGTCGAACGCCTCCAGCAGCCGGGTCAATCCGTCCCGGAGGAGAGCATGGTCCTCGGCGATGACAACGCGCACGGCAGCTCCATGGTCACGATGGTCGGCCCGTCCGGCGGACTGGTCAGCGTCATCGTGCCATCGAATGCGGCCAGGCGGCGCTCGATGCCGCGCAGCCCGGTGCCCCGGGACGGGTCGGCGCCGCCGTGCCCGTCGTCGCCGACCTCCATCAGCAGGCGGTCGTCGGTGCGCTTGATACTCACGTACGCGAAGGTCGCCCCGCTGTGCACGGTCGCGTTCGACAGCGCCTCCGCGATCGCGAAATAGGCCGCCGACTCGACCGGCGTGTCGAGCCGCCCGGACAGGTCCGAGTCGACGCTCGTCGGGATCCGCAGGTTCAGCGCGAGCGCCCGGACCGCGCCGTCCAGCCCCCGCTCGGCCAGCACCGGCGGGTGGATGCCGCGCACCAGGTGCCGCAGCTCGACCAGGGCCGTGCTGCTCGCCTCGCGCGCCTCGGCCAGCAGCTGCCGGGCCGCCGCCGGGTCGCGGTCGACCATCTCCTCGGCCAGCCCGATCGTCATGCCCAGCGAGACGAGCCTCGCCTGGGCGCCGTCGTGCAGGTCGCGCTCTATCCGGCGCAGCTCGGCCGCCTGTGCGTCGACCGTGTCGGCCCGGGTGACGGTCAGCTGGGTGACCCGCAGGCGCAGCTCGGCGTTGCGGGTCGGGCCGAGCAGCAGCTGCGCGAAGAGCGCGTCGGCCCGGCGCAGGTAGGGCGCCGCGGCCAGCCCGATGGCCAGGATCAGCGCGCCCTGCGGCAACGAGAGGAAGCCCTCGCTGACGCTGGTGATCGGCCAGGTGACGCCGTACCCGTACCAGCCGGTGCCCAGCCAGATCCACAGGGGAATCAGCAGGATGCCCTGCAGGCCGTAGAGCGGGATCGCCAGCGAGCCGAGGCCGAGCACCAGCCCGACGATCGCCCCGGGCAGCAGCCAGGCGAGGTCGCGCCAGGTGGCCGGGTCGCTGATGACCCAGCGGAACGGGCGCCACCCGGGGAACCCGCCGGCGGGCGGGCGCGGACGGTACGGCGTCGCGACCGGCACACCCCATCGCCCGGCGATCCGGCGACCGGCGCCGGCGCGCAGCCGTACCAGCTTGGTCACCTGGGGCAGCAGCAGCGCGCCCAGGCCCAGCACCGGCGTCGTCACCAACGCGAGGAGGAAAAGGCCGAGCACCACGAGGCTCGAGATCGACAGGGCGATCGCGAGCGCGCCATCGGCCACCGCCCGCAGGCCGTCCCGAATCCAGTCGCGCGTCTCCATGCCGACCATCCTGACCCCTCGTGGGCCATGATCGCGGTAGGGCTAGCACTACTCCCCGAAGTAGGCCTGGCGCCAGTGTCTTCCGGCCGCCCGCCCGGTTGGCTGGACGCATGACGACAATGGCAGAGCGGCCCAGAACGACGGCCGGGAGCGACTTCGCGGAGCTGGCCCGCCGGATCAACGCGGCCGGCCTGCTCGATCGGCGGCCGGGCTACTACGCCGTACGGCTGGGCCTGGTGGCCGTCGCACTGGCCGGCGGCTGGACGGCGTTCTTCCTGGTCGGTGCCTCCTGGTGGAATCTGGCCGTGGCCGTCTTCCTGGCCGTGGTCTTCGCCCAGGCCGCGCTGGTCGCCCACGACCTGGCCCACCGCCAGGTCTTCCGCACCAACACGCCGAGCCGCCGGGCCGGCCTGATCGCGGGCAACCTCGGGATCGGCATGTCCTACGGCTACTGGATGGACAAGCACACCAAGCACCACGCCAACCCCAACCACGACGATCTGGATCCCGATGTCGGCCCCGGCGTGCTGGTCTGGAGCCGGGAGGCCGCCCGCGGCAAGGGTTTCCTGGCCAAATACCAGGCCTACCTCTTCTTCCCGCTGCTCACCCTGCTCGGCCTCTCGCTGAAACGGGACAGCGTGCGCGCGCTGCTGGACGGCACGGTCAAGCGCCGCCGGGCCGAGGCCGCGCTGCTCGCGGCCCACTTCATCGGGTACGCCGCGGCCCTGCTCCTGGTGCTGAGCCCGGTGCAGGCGCTGGCCTTCTTCGTGGTGCACCAAGCGCTGTTCGGGGTCTACCTGGGCCTGACGTTCGCGCCCAACCACAAGGGCATGCCGCACCCCGACGGCACCGAGGACTTCCTCCGCAAGCAGGTGCTGACCTCGCGCAACGTCCGCGGTGGCGTACTGGTCGACGCGGCGCTGGGCGGGCTCAACTACCAGATCGAGCACCACCTGTTCCCCGCCATGCCGACGCCGAATCTGCGCACGGCCCAGCCGATCGTGCGACGCTACTGCGAAGAGATCGGAATCCCGTACGAGATGACCTCGCTCACCGACTCGTACGCCCAAGCCCTGCGCCACCTGCACGACGTCGGTGCGGACCTGCGCCGGGCCTGACCCGACGTGAACGGAGTCGCTCGATGGACCTGCATCTGACCGGGAAGGTCGCCGTCGTCACCGGTGGCAGCGCCGGGATCGGCCGCGCGATCGCTCACGGCCTGGCGGCCGAGGGCTGCGATCTGGTGTTGTGCGCACGCGACGAGGAGCGGTTGCGCTCGGTGGCTTCCGAGATTGCGGCCGTACGGGTGGTAGCCGTCCCCGCCGATCTCACCGCTCCCGACGGCGCCGACCGGCTGGCCGCGGCCGTGGAGCGGGAGTTCGGCGGGGCCGACATCCTGATCAACAACGCCGGCACCGGCAGCGAGGAGAAGATCCTCACCGCCCCCGACGATCGCTGGCAGTTCTACTGGGAGCTGCACGTGATGGCCGCCGTACGCCTGGCCCGCGCCCTCGCGCCCGGCATGCGCGCCCGCGGCGGCGGCGTGATCCTGCACAACGCGTCGATCTGCGCGACCCAGCCGCTGGGCTACGAGCCGATCTACAACGTGACCAAGGCGGCCCTGGTGATGTTCTCGAAGTGCCTGGCCAACGAGCTGATCGGCGACAACATCCGGGTCAACGCGGTGAACCCGGGCCTGGTGATGACCGGCGACTGGGTGAAGACCGCGAAGCTGCTGACCGAGGGCACCGACCAGACCTGGGAGCAGTACCTGCAGAAGATCGCCGAGGACAACGCCCCGATCGGCCGCTTCGCCACCCCCGAGGAGGTCGCCGACCTGTTCGTCTACCTGTCCTCGGACCGCGCCTCCTACGCGGTCGGCTCCACGTACTACCTCGACGGCGGCTGGCTGAACGTGACGACCTGACCCCGTACGTTGGTTGCAGGGGTGGGATTCGAACCCACGACCTCCGGCGTATGAGACCGGTGAGCACTCCGAGCTGCTCCACCCTGCGAGTGCGCCGCCAGGGACTTGAACCCTGAACCCTCCGGGTAAGAGCCGGATGCTCTGGCCAGTTGAGCTAGCGACGCGCAGTACCCCTGGGGAGACTCGAACTCCCAACCCTCGGACTCCCATCCGACCACCCCGCCCACCGCCCGTAAGAGGACTGAAGACGGTAATCCGACGCGCTCTCCATTGCGCCACAGGGGTGTGATGTCGTCGGGCGGTGTCGAACCATCCGGCCTCCGCCTTATGAGGGCGGCGCTCTACCGCTGAGCTACGACGACGCTGGTGTGGGAGCGGTGATGGTCCGCGGCCCCACCGCTCGTGGACCCGGCCGGGCTCGAACCGGCCACCTTCCGTTTGCAAGACGGACGCTCTTCCCGATGAGCTACGAGCCCTCCAGACCGCGGCGCCGACAACGGTGGCGGCACGGCGGCACATCTCGGTCACGACTGAACTGGTCACGGCTGACCCGCCCGTGGCAACGGCACCGAAGGCGACCGCGGCGCGACGATGACCACGCCGTGCGGAAGCCGGACGCCGCGCGGGGACGGCAGGATCGGTGGTCGACGGATGTCGTCGGGCGAGGGCGGCGGCGACCGCGTTGGCCGGGTAGCGCAAGTAGTCCCGTCCAGCTAACCCGGCGGTCGCCTCACCCGCCGCAGCCGGCCCGCGTGACCGCCGCTCCTCGCCCCTATTTCTGGGACATTCAAAGGCTATTCAATGGTACGGAAAATGGCGCGCACGGGCGGCAGGAATCGAACCCACGACAGACGGCTTTGGAGACCGTTGCTCTACCATTTGAGCTACGCCCGCAAGTCGAATATCGCACGGTTACCATCGCCCCCGGAAAGGCCCGGAGACGAAAAGGCCGCCTCTCCCGGAGGCGGGAGGGCGGCGGCGGAAACCGTGACGGCGTCAGCCGTTTCGCCAGCTCACTCCCGGGGAGCGCCACATCGTGGCTCGTCGCATGCACCGGCCCTCGAGGCTCGCGGCCCCGGGCTTCAGCATGCCGGCACGATCGAAAGTCGCAACATGTGCGGCCAGGTCTGCGCGGTAGGCGGCCTGCCACATCATCTCGATCTCCTTTCGTGCGCTCTCCCTGCGGACTCCTCAAACAGTAGAGCACCCGCGCCACCGTGACAATCCTTTTTCTCCGGCGAATACGCGAAAACAAATAGGGGAAACAACCGAACGGCAACCGGAACCGGTCCGATCGAGCAACCCACCACGGGTCTGCTGGGTCTCATGCTCGAACTGGGTACCCGGCACGACGGTGGACTGGCCAGCGACCTCCCGGTGATGCGCCGGCGACGGATGACCGGGCTGACCGGCGCGGTCACGGTGGCGACCCTGGGCCGGGCGGCCTCGCACCTGACCCGCTCGGGCATCATCCGCGGGGACATCCGGCGCGGCTTCGGCACCGCCCCCGGCGTGGCGCACGGCGTGCGGCTGCACATCCGGCTGCGGTTGGCCAGTGCGAACTCGGGACGGCCGCGGGCCGGCCACGCGGTCTACCTGTGGCACGCCGACCGGGACGGCAACTACTCGCTGCACGCGCCCGGGCTCGAGGACGAGAACTACCTGCGCGGGGTGCAACTGTCCGATTCGGCCGGCTGGGTCCGGTTCACCAGCGTCTTCCCCGGCGTGCACGACGGGCACTGGCCGCGCCTGCACTTCGAGGTCTACCCGAGCCTCGCCGAGGCGCCGGCGGCCCGGCTGCACGCCGCCGAGATCACGCTGCCGGCGGACGCGTGCTCGGCCGTCTACGCCACGTCCGGCTACGAGTCGAGCCGTGGCCTCGAGCACCCGGGCGCCCGGGTCGAGATGGCCTGCGTCACCGGCGACCTCCGCCGAGGACTGGTCGCGACTCGTACTGTCGGCATATAGGGAGCACCCTCTTTCGGCCCACCAGGGCCACCCTCTTCCGGGGGTGGCGGCGCGCCTGGCCAGGGCGCAGGCTGTGGCGATGACGACGGAGGCATTCCGGGCCGCGCGGGACTACCTGCTCGCCCACGCGGAGGACTACGAGGCGGCCACGGCCGGGTTCGCGTGGCCGGCGCTGGGCGAGTTCAACTGGGCGCTCGACTGGTTCGACGTGATCGCCCGGGGGAACGACGCGCCCGCGCTGTGGATCGTCGAGGAGGACGGCTCGGAGCAGCGGTTCTCGTTCGCCGAGATGTCCCGCCGGTCCGACCAGGTGGCGAGTTGGCTGCGCGCGCGAGGTGTCCAGCGCGGCGACCGGATCGTGCTGATGCTCGGCAACCAGGTGGAGTTGTGGGACACGATCCTGGCCGTCATGAAGCTCGGTGCCGTGCTGATCCCGGCCACTCCCCTGCTGGGCCCGGCCGACGCCGCCGATCGGGTGGCTCGCGGCGGCGCCAAGCACGTGATCGCCACGTCCGCCGCCGCGGCGAAGTTCGACGCGGTCGACGCCACCAAGATCGCGGTGGGCGAGCCGGTCGACGGCTGGCTGCCCTTCCGTGAGTCATATTCCGGAAATGTCGGGTTCGAGCCGGACGGCGCGACGCAGGCGACCGACACCCTGCTGCTCTACTTCACCTCGGGCACGACCGCCCGGCCCAAGCTGGTCGAGCACACCCACCAGTCGTACCCGGTGGGTCATCTGTCCACGATGTACTGGATCGGCCTGCGCCCGGGCGACGTGCACCTCAACATCTCCTCGCCCGGCTGGGCCAAGCACGCGTGGAGCAACGTCTTCGCCCCGTGGAACGCCGAGGCCTGCGTCTTCATCTACAACTACGCCCGGTTCGACGCCGGCCGGCTGATGGCCGAGATGCAGCGCTGCGGGGTGACCAGCTTCTGCGCCCCGCCGACCGTCTGGCGCATGCTGATCCAGTCCGACCTCTCCGCGCTGCGCACGCCGCCGCGGCTGGTGGTGGGTGCCGGCGAGCCGCTCAACCCCGAGGTCATCGACCAGGTGCGGAAGGCGTGGGGCGTCACGATCCGGGACGGCTTCGGGCAGACCGAGACGACCGTGCAGGTCGCGAACACGCCCGGGCAGCCGGTCAAGCCGGGGTCGATGGGCCGCCCGGTGCCCGGCTTCACGATCGAGCTGATCGACCCGCTGACCGGTGAGCCAGCCGCGAAGCGGCCGGGATTCTCCACACCGTCCGTAGGACCAGGTGTCGGTAATGGCACAGCCGCCGAGGGCGAGATCTGCGTCAAGCTCGAGCCGCGGCCGACCGGGCTGATGGTGGGCTACCACGGCGACGCCTCGCTGACCGCGGAGCGGATGGCCGGCGGTTACTACCACACCGGCGACGTGGCCTCCCGGGACGACGACGGCTACATCACCTACGTGGGGCGCACCGACGACGTGTTCAAGGCGTCCGACTACCGGATCTCGCCGTTCGAGCTGGAGAGCGTGCTGATCGAGCACGAGGCGGTGGTCGAGGCGGCCGTGGTGCCGTCGCCCGACCCGCTGCGGCTGGCGGTGCCGAAGGCCTACGTCGTGCTCGCGGAGGGCTGGGAGGCTTCCGCTTCCACCGCGGAGACCCTTTTCGCGTACGCCCGGGAGCGTATGCCGCCGTACGCCCGGATTCGCCGTCTCGAGTTCGCCGAGCTCCCCAAGACGATCTCCGGCAAGATCCGCCGGGTGGAGCTGCGCGCCGCGGAGCAGGAGAAGCACGCCGACCCGGAGAACCGGCCGGACGGCGAATTCACCGGCTAACGTTGCGCGGTGTCTCGTGGTCGCGTGATCTACCTGCTCGTCGTGGTGGCGTTACTGGGCGAGATGGCGTTCGCCATGGTCACCACGGCGGTCCAGCAGGCGCCGACGATCGACGAGCCGGTCTACGTGGCCACCGCCGAGGTGCTGAGCCGGGAGCACATCGTGCTCTACAACCCCGAGCACCCACCGCTGGGCAAGCTCGTCATGGCGGCCGGGCTGGCGTTCGTGGACCCGCGGCTGGACACCTCGTACCAGGGCGACCAGACGCTGCAGGGGCGCCATCTGCTGTACGAGACGGGCAACAACCCGTTCCGGCTGATGCTCGCCGCCCGGCTGCCGATGATCGTGCTGACGCTGCTGTTCGGGCTGGTGGTGCTGGCGTTCGCGCGCGACCTGGCGGGGCCGTGGGCGGGGCTGGTGGCACTCGCGCTCTACGCCTTCTCGCCGGACATCATCGCGCAGGGCTCGCTGGCGACCTTGGACATGCCGGCGGCCGGGATGCTGCTGGCCGCCTTCTGGTTCCTCTGGCGGTCTCGACAGCGGCCCCGACTGTATCTGCCACTGGCCGGCGTGGCGCTCGGGGCGGCGCTCGCTACCCGGATGAGCGCGCTTCCGGCCGTACCGCTGGTCCTGCTTCTTACGCTTTTATCGCCTTTTGCCGTCGGGAAACCGGAGACCTGGTGGAAGAAGCTGGCGTGGCGCGTCCTGGCGGCCATCGGGGTCGGGCTGATCGCGGTGGCCGTGGTGTGGGTCGTCTACCTGGCCGTCGATCCGCGGCTGCGCTGGACGCCGCCGGCCGGCCTGCCCCGGCCGGGCGGGCTGAAGGGGCTCGCGGTCGACCTGCTGCCGTTCCCCAAGGCGTACCGGGACGGGGTTTTGATCCAATTTCAGTTCGAGTCGCGGACCTTCAACGGGTTCCTGCTCGGGCACGCCTATCGCGGGTCGCTCTGGTACTACCAGCCGGTCGCGCTGCTGATCAAGACGCCGCTCGGGATGATGGCGCTGTGGCTGGCCGGCGCGATCACCATGCTGGTGAAGCCGGCGCTGCGGGTGGCGGCGCTGTACCTGCTCGTACCGGCCGGGGTGATGCTGCTGGTGGCGATGACCGGGGCGCGCGACTACGGCACCCGGTACGTAATCTTCATGCCGGTGTTCCTGGCCGTGGTCGCCGGGACGGTGGTGCTCATCCGGGTGCGGTGGGCGCGCGTCGCCACCGCCGCGCTGGTCGCCTTCGTGGCGGTCAGTTCGCTGCTGACCTTTCCGTACTACCTGCCGTATTCGAACGAGGCCTTCGGCGGCACCTCGCGCACCCACCTCAACCTGCACGACTCCAACGTCGACTGGGGGCAGGACCTGGCCCGGCTCGGCGTACGGCTGCGGACGAAGTACCCCGGAGAGCCGGTGTGGACCGTCCTCAAGGCGAGCGGCGTGCCGTCGTATTACGGGATTCAGGGTAAAAATCCGCTTGCCGTGCCGAACGACCAGGTTCATGGGCTGTTGGTGGTATCGGACTCGCGGGTGGCGCTGGCGACCGGCAAGCTCCAGCAGCTGATCTCATCGAGCCAAGAGATCGACAATGTTGGATACTCGATAACGATCTATCGACGCTGATAATTTTTAAGGATCACCAAAGCTCCTGGACATGACGTTCCGGGAGCGCGCCCAGTAGAGTCCCGCGTCGATGAACACGCACCAGGTCGAGTCCGGTGGGCAGCGGCGCCACCTTTTGTTGATCGGCATCATCGCCGGCGTTGTGGTCCTCGTCGGGGCCGCCGCATTCGTGTTGCCGGCCGGCGCCAGCGGGCTGTTCAAGTCGGCGGCCTCCACCAGCTCGTCGTCCCCGTCGACGGCGGCCTTGCCGGCCGCCGGTTCGTCCGGGGCCGCCGCGGCACCCGGCGGCGCTGTCGCATCGGCGTCCGCCGGTCCATCGGCGTCGGCATCCGCGGCCGCTTCCGCCGCGGCCACGGCGAAGACCGCCGGCCCGTGCGCCCGCCCGGTCGGCGCGTCGCCGGTCGCCCGGATCACCCAGGTCAGCGTCGGCTCGGCGGTCAAGGGCTACGGCGGCGAGGGTGACACTGCTGCTGCTGACCCGCAAGGGCGACTGCCACACCGGCCCGCTCTGCGGCGGCACCTCCAGCCCGTGCAACAAGATGTTCATGGTCCGCTTCGACAACAACGGCCACACGGTCTGGGAGCAGCAGGTCACCAACCTCACCAGCACCCGCGGCGGCTACGACGACGGCGCCCGGTTCGTCTGGTGGTACCAGCACCATGGGCGGCTGGCCTACGACGGCAGCAACTACGCCGCGTACTTCGGGGTGGCGATCACTGTGCAGAACGGCAACTGCGTGGACATCCACGAGGGCGACCGGATGCAGGTGGTCAGCAAGTCGGGCGCACTGCTGAGCGGGCACGGCAGCTTCGACTTCGGCTGCAGCCACGCCTGGACGTCACGGATCGTCTGGGATCCACGGGCCAAGAAGTTCGTGATGGTGTGCGCCACCGACAACGACTGCCGGATAGCGCAGCCCGACCCGTACCGGACGGTGGCGGCCGGCGCCTGCGACGGCACGCTCTTCGGCGGCGACCTGGTGCTGGCCAAGTCGTCCGGCTACTGGACGGCGTGGAGCCAGGGCGGCCAGGCCAGGCTGTCGCACTTCTCGGGCAGCTCGGCGGCGAACAAGACGATCACCACGGCGGCGGCCACCCACCATCCGCACCTGGTCACGTACGGGTCGGGAAAGATGCTCCTGACCTGGCAGTCCGGCTCCTCGATGCGGGCCCAGGTCTACGACTCCGGCACCGGCGCGGCGGTCGGCAAGCAGTTCACCATCGCCGTCCGCGACCACGACTACATCGCCTTCAAGTCGTACGCGGACGGCAGCGTCGCCTACCCGGCGGCCGGCGGCACGAACACCACTATCAAGATCGCTCGAGTCATGCCGTAACCGCCGCACCACGAGGGGATGCCTGCGCCGGCCGGCGCAGGCCCAGCGTCGCGGTGGCCAGCCCGGCCACCGCGACGATCACCAGATACCACGCGGGCGTCAGCGGACTGCCGGAGCGCGCGACCAGCCAGACCGACACGTACGGCGCCGTGCCGCCGACCACCGTGGTGCTCACGTTGTAGGCGACCGCGGCGGCGGTGCACCGGAGGTGGACCGGGAAGAGGACGCCCGCGAGCACGGCGCTGACGGCCGCGCCCAGGCCGACGAACACGGCCCAGATCATCTGGCCGGCCACCGCCGCGGCCACGCCGCCCCGGCCGATGAGCAGGAACCCGGGCACCACGGTGACGGCGAGCCCGGCGGCGGCCGCGAGCGCGACCGGCCGCAACGGGTAACGGTCGAGCAGACGGCCACCGGCGACGCCGCCGGCCACGGCCGTCAGCACGGCGATCAGGCTCGCCACGTACGCGCCCGCCGAGTCGAGGCCGACCACCCGGATCAGGTAACTGGACACGTATCCGAAGAGAAGGAACCCGCCGAGCGCCACCATCATCTGCCAGCCGCCGTAGATCAGCATGGCGCGCTTGGCGGCGCGCAGCGCCGCGGCGAGCGGGAACGTCACCCGGTCGCCGCCGGTCGCCGCGAACGCCGGGGTGTCCGGGAGGCGCAGCCGCAGGTACAGGCCGACCAGCGCCAGCGGACCCGCGACCAGGAACGGCAGCCGCCAGCCCCAACCGGCCAGTTCCGCCGGGGTGAGGACGGTGGCCAGCAGCAGGCCGGTGGTCGACGCGGCCGCCACCCCGAGGTAGCCGGCCACCAGGTTGACCGAGGTGGCGCGGCCGGCCCGGCCCGCGGCGGCTTGTTCCAGGACCAGGATGTTGGCGCCGGTGTACTCGCCGCCCACCGAGAAGCCCTGTCCCAGCCGGCAGACGAGCAGGAGCACCGCGCCCAGCGCGCCGGCCGTCTCGTACGGGGGCAACAGGCCGATCGCGAGCGTGCTGACGCCCATCAGCAGGATCGACGCGGAGAGCGCGCTCCGCCGCCCGAACCTGTCTCCGATGTGGCCGAAGAAGAACCCGCCGAGCGGCCGCACCGCGAAGCCGACGGCGAAGATGGCGAACGTGTTCAGCAGCGCCGTGGTGCGGTCGCCGGCCGGGAAGAACAGATCGGCCAGGGTGCTCGCCAGGTAGGCGTAGAGGAACAGGTCGTACGCCTCGATCAGGTTGCCGATGCTCGCCGCGACCACGGTCCGGCGTTCCCGGGCTTGGCTCATCCCGCCACCGTGTCGTAGCGGCACGGCCCGCGTCGAGGAAGTCCATCGTACGGGTTAACGCGCGACGGGCCGGACGTACCTTCGGAGCATGGCGGCGGGCAGGGGTGTGCGCGGCAGTGGGCTACCGGCGGAGTTGACGAGCTTCGTCGGCCGCCGCCGGGAGAGCTCCGAAGTGGTCGAACTGCTTTCCGATTCGCGCCTGGTGACGCTGACCGGGGCGGCCGGCATGGGCAAGACCCGGCTGGCGCTGCGGGTGGCGGCCCGGGTCGCGCGAGGGTTCCGCGACGGGGTGCGGCTGGTCGAGCTGGCCCCGATTGCCGACCCGGCCCTGGTCGCGTACGCGGTGGCGCAGGCCCTCGAGATCCCCGAGGAGGACGACTCGGAGCCGGAGGTGCAGCTGGTCCGCTTCCTGCGAAACCGGCAGATGCTGCTGGTGCTGGACAACTGCGAGCATCTCGCGCCGGCCTGCGCGGCGCTGGCCCACCGGCTGCTGGTCGAGGCCGACGGCCTGCGCATCCTGGCGACCAGCCGGCACCTGCTGGAGACCGTCGGCGAGCAGGTGTACCCGACACCGCCGCTGACCGTGGACGCCCCGGGCGGCGGGTACGGCGCCGCGGTGGACCTGTTCGTCCACCGGGCGGCCGCGGTCACGCCCGGGTTCGCGCTCACCGCCGACAACACCCCGCACGTGCTGGACGTCTGCCGACAGCTGGAGGGCAACCCGCTCGCCATCGAACTGGCTGCGGTGCTGGCGCGGGTGCTGGCCCCGGCTCAGCTCGCGGCCCGGCTGTCCGACCGGTTCCGGCTGTTGTCCGGCGAGGCCCGCGGCCGGCCGGCGCACCACCGCACGCTGCGCGCCGCCATCGAGTGGAGCCACCAGCTGTGCGACCCGGCGGAGCAGCGGGTGTGGGCGCGGGCCTCGGCGTTCGCGGGCGGCTTCGACCTGGAGTCGGCCGAGCGGGTGTGCGCCGGTGACGGGATCGACCCGGGCGACGTGCTCGACCTGCTCGACGGCCTGGTGGCCAAGTCGATCGTGTTGTTCGACGCGACCGGCCCGGGGCGCTACCGGCTCCTCGAGACGCTGCGCGAATTCGGCGCCGAGAAGCTGCGCGAGGCCGACGACGAGGCCCAGGTCCGCAGGGTGCACGCCGATCACTATCTCCGCCTGGCCGAGCAGGGTGAGCGGGAGTGGTTCGGGCCGGCGCAGGCCCGGTGGTTGAGCTGGGCGCGCGACGAGCACGACAACCTGCGGATCGCGTACGACTTCCTGCTCGACGCCGGCGGCCGGGGCGAGGCGGCGTTGCGCCTGGCCACCGCCCTGTGGTTCGACTGGATGGCCACCGCCCGGCCGCTCGAGGGCAACCTGTGGCTGACCCGGGCGCTGTCGCGGGTCGGCGACGACTCGCCGGGCCGGCCCGCGGGGCTGTGGGCCAGCAGCCTCGCGGCCACGCTGCTGGGCGACGTGGACGCCGGCCGCCGGCTGGCCGACCAGGCGTGGGCGGCGGTGCGCCCCGGCGATCCGCTCACTACCGCGCGCATCGTCTCGCGCCGGGCCGGGGTCGCCGTGCACCACCGGGACTACACCGGCGCCGAGGAGCTGGCCCGTGACTCGCTGAGCCGGTTCGCCGCGGCCGGTGCGGAGGCCGATCCGATGGCGGTGATCGCGTTGAGCACCCTGGCCGCCTGCCGGATAGCGCTGGGCGATCCGGCCGGCGCCGTGGCGCAATGCCAGGCGGCCGAGGCCATCTGCCGGGCGCGGGGCGACCGCAGCCTGCTGGTGCTGGTGCTGGTCTTCCTGGCCCGGGCCGAGTGGAGCGCCGGCGACCTGGCCGCCGCCGCCGAGCACGGCCGGCAGGCCGTGCTGGCCGCCCGGCCCGGGTCGGCCCGGCCCTACCTGGTCCAGGCAGTCGACATCCTGGCGTGGATCTCGGCCACGAGCGGCGACCACGATCGGGCCGCCGTGCTGCTCGGCGCCGCCGACACGCTCTGGGCGGAGTTCGGGCTGCACCTGTTGCGCGACTCGCCCCACTTCGCGGTGCCGCGCCGCGAGTGCGAGAAGACCAGCCGGGCCGTCCTCGGCGAGGCCGCATTCGCAGCCGCCTTCGTGCACGGCGCCGGCCTCGGCCTGGACGAGGTGCTCGCCTACGCCACCGGGCGGCCGGCGCCCGGCCCCACCCCCACCGGCGACGGTCCGGCCGCGAAGATCCTGACCCGCCGCGAACACGAGATCGCCGGCCTGGTCGCCCAGGGGCTGAGCAACCGCCGGATCGCCGAGAAGCTGGTGATTTCCCCGCGCACCGTGGAATCCCACGTCCAGCGGATCCTCACCAAGCTCGACTTCACCTCGCGGTCGCAGATCGCCGCGTGGACCGTCGGCGGCCAAGCCGGGTGGTCGTAGGTCAGGCGTTGCGAATCGCGTCGGCGTCCTGGAGACCGAGGATGTCGACGGCCCGCTCGCGCATCTCCACCTTGCGGACCTTGCCGGTGACGGTCATCGGGAAGCTGTCGACGATGTGCACGTACCGCGGGATCTTGTAGTGGGTGAGCCGGCCGGCGCAGTAGGCGCGGACGGCCTCGGCGGTCAGCGGGGTGGTGCCCGGGCGCATGACGATCCAGGCCATCAGCTCCTCGCCGTACTTCGCGTCGGGCACGCCGATCACCTGCACGTCGGCGATGTCCGGATGCCCGTACAGGAACTCCTCGACCTCGCGGGGATAGACGTTCTCGCCGCCGCGGATGACCAGGTCCTTGATCCGGCCGACGATGTTGAGGTAGCCGTCGGCGTCCATCGTGGCCAGATCACCGGTGTGCATCCAGCGGGCCGCGTCGATCGCCTCGGCGGTGGCCTCCGGCTGTTCCCAGTAGCCGAGCATCACCGAGTAGCCGCGGGTGCACAGCTCGCCGGGCTCGCCGCGCTCGACCACCAGGCCGGTGGCCGGGTCGACGACCTTGGACTCGAGGTGCGGCATGACCCGGCCGACGGTCTCGGTGCGGCGGGCCAGGTTGTCGTCGGGGCGGGTCATGGTGGAGACCGGCGACGTCTCGGTCATCCCGTAGCAGATCGCCACCTCGGCCATGTTCATCTCGGCGACCACCCGCTTCATCACCTCGACCGGGCAGGGCGAGCCGGCCATGATTCCGGTACGCAGCGAGGACAGGTCGTAGTCGGGGAAGTTCGGCAGGCCGAGCTCGGCGATGAACATGGTGGGTACGCCGTAGAGACTCGTCACCCGCTCGGCCTGGACGGCGGCGAGCGTGGCGGCGGGGTCGAAGCCGGGGGCGGGCAGGACGATGCAGGCGCCGTGCGAGGTGGCGCCGAGGTTGCCCATCACCATGCCGAAGCAGTGGTAGAGCGGGACGGGCAGGCAGACTCGGTCGTGCTCGGTGTAGTTGATCAGCTCGCCGACGAAGTAGCCGTTGTTCAGGATGTTGTGGTGCGAGAGGGTCGCGCCCTTGGGGAATCCCGTGGTCCCCGACGTGTACTGGATGTTGATCGGATCATCGAACGCGAGAGTGGCGGCGCGCCTCGATATTTCGGACATGTCGCCTTCGAGCGACAAATCGGCGTAGCTTGCCTCGCCGATGTACGCGACCTCGGTGAAGCCGATCTCCTCGATCATGCGGCGGTAGTCGCTGGTCTTGAAGGCGACCGCGCTGATCAGCAGGCTCAGGCCGGACTGCTTCACGACGTACTCGAGCTCGTGCGTCCGGTACGCCGGGTTGACGTTGACCAGGATCGCGCCGATCTTCGCGGTGGCGTACTGGGTGATCACCCACTCGGCGCAGTTCGGCGCCCAGATCCCGACCCGGTCGCCCTTCGCGATGCCGCGCGCCAGCAGGCCCCGGGCCAGCCGGTTGACGTCGGCGTCGAGCTCGGCGTAGGTCCACCGCCGGCCGGCCGCGACGTCGACCAGGACCTCCCGGTCACCGAAGCGGGCGACGGCGCGCTCGAAGTTCGCCCCGATCGTCTCGCCGAGCAGGGGCGCGGTGCTGGTGCCGGATGCATACGACACCCCGTCCGACCGGCCCGCCGCCACCGTTGAACGGACTGAAGACTCCATTTCTGCAGCATGAGCCGCGTCACAGCTTCGGCGCTACCCCTGTTCGGGGGTGACCCCCGCACGACTTGCCGTATCTAGCTGAGCGAGTATCTTGCTCAGCGAGTATCTTGCCCGGCGTGACATGTGCGGTGTCGGGGGCGGTTGGCGTGACATGCTGTTGACGTGCTCGAAGCAGCCGATCTACCTGCCGCGTTGGGGCGGATTCGCCGGGTTACCGGGCTTCCGGTGGCGTTCGGTGGGCTGGTTTCGGCGGATGGACGGCAGATGCGGCTGACCGACTTCGCCGGCACCGCGACGCTCGCGCTCAACGGGCTGATTGTCTGCGCCGGCAACGGTCTGGGCGGCCGGGTGGTCACGAGTGCGCGGCCGGGGCGGGTCGAGGACTATGCGGCCGACCCGCGGATCAGTCATGAGTACGACGCGCCGGTGCGCGCCGAGGGGCTGCGGGCGATCGCGGCCGTGCCGGTGGCGATGGGCGGGTCGGTGCTGGCCGTGCTCTACGCCGGCACCCGGGAGCCGATCGCGGTGGGCGGCCGCGCCGTGGAGGCGATGGGGCGGGTCGCGGTGCGGTTGGGGACCGAGGCGACCGTACGCCGGGAGGTCGCCCGCCGGATGGCCGAGCTCGAGACCAGCGCCGCCCGAGGGCTGCCCGGCGCGAGCGCGCGGGAGTGGGAGGACGTGCGGTTGGCGCACGCGGACCTGCGTACGCTCGCCGCGGAGGTCTCCGACCCGGAGCTGAAGGCGCGGCTGCAACAGATTTCCGGCCGCCTGGTCGCGCATCGGCCCGGCGCAGCCGATCGCAACCCCCTCTCCCCGCGCGAGCTGGATGTGCTCGCCATGGTGGCGGTGGGCTGCGGGAACGCGGAGGCGGCGCGGCGGCTGGGCCTGCTGCCCGAGACGGTGAAGAGCTATCTGCGCAACGCGATGCGCAAATTGGGAACGCACGGCCGAATGGAGACGATTGTGACCGCACGCCGCCTGGGATTCCTGCCGTGAGGCGGGTCGTCGTCGGTACGACCGGCGTGTCGATAGCCGAGGCCGCGGTGCCCGAACCGGGTGCGGGCGAGGTGCTCGTGCGGATGGCGATGGCCGGCGTCTGCGGCTCGGATGTGCACGCGCTGCAGGGCAGGCACCCGTTCATCACGCTGCCCTATCGGCCCGGCCACGAGGTGAGCGGCGTCGTCGAGGCGGCCGGCCCGGGCGCCACGCTGCCGGTCGGGGCGCGGGTCACGATGGAGCCGTTCCTGCCCTGCTGGGCGTGCAAGCAGTGCCGGGCCGGGCGGCAGAACATCTGCGAGAACATGCGCTTCTTCGGCTGCGCGCACGACCAGGGCGGGATGGCCGACTACTTCACCGTCGACCAGCGCCGGCTGCACGTGATCCCGGACGAGCTGGACTGGCTGCGGGCCGCGTTCATCGAGCCGCTCGGCACGCCGGTGCACGCGGCGCGGCTGGCGGGCGGGCTGGCCGGCCGGACCGTGGCGATCCTGGGCGCGGGGACGATCGGGCTGCTCACGCTGCAAGTGGCCCGCGCGCAGAAGGCCGCCCGGATCGTCATGACCGCCCGGTCGCCGCGGAGCCGGGAGCGGGCCGCCGGCTTCGGGCCGGACGCGGTGCTCGACGCGACCGCGACCGACGCGGTCGAGCAGGCCAGGGAGGCGCTGGGCGAGAGCGCCGACGTCGTCTTCGACTGCGTGGCCGAGCAGTCCACGATGGACCAGGCGCTGGCGATGGCGAACACCGGCGGCACGGTCGTGGTGGTCGGCGTCCCGGCGGGGCCGGTGACCGTCCCACTGCCGATGATCCAGGACAGCCAGTTGCGCATCCAGGGCAGCGCCACCTACCTCCCGGAGGACTTCGCGGACGCGATCGACCTGCTCGTGTCGGGCCGGGTCGACGTGGGCGGGATGGCCACCGCCGTACGGCCGCTGGATGAGGCGGCCGCCGCGTTCGCCGACGCCGCCTCCGGCGCGCACATCAAGGTGCTGCTCACCGCGTCATGAATTGACAGTCGACACCCCTTCCGATTACCGGCCGGTAATGACAGGGTGTGTCGATGGCGGACTACGACGTCGTGATCGTGGGCAGCGGCTTCGGCGGAAGCGTCAGCGCGCTGCGCCTCACCGAGAAGGGCTACCGGGTCGGCGTGCTCGAGGCGGGCCGGCGCTACACCCCCGAGATGCTCCCGAAGACCTCGTGGGACCTGAAGAACTTCCTCTGGGCGCCGCGGCTCGGCCTGCGCGGCATTCAGCGGATCACCCTGCTCAAGGACATCGTGGTGCTGTCGGCCGCCGGGGTGGGTGGCGGTTCCCTGGTGTACGCGAACACCCTCTACCGCCCGCCGGCCACGTTCTTCGACGATCCGCACTGGGCCGGCATCACCGATTGGGCGGCCGAACTGGCGCCGCACTACGACCAGGCCTCGCGGATGCTCGGCGTGATCGAGCAGCCCACGATGACCCCGTCCGACGTGGTGATCAAAGAGGTCGCGGAGGACATGGGGGTGGGTTCGACCTTCCGGCGTACGCCCGTGGGGGTCTTCTTCGGCGAGCCCGGCAAGACGGTGCCCGACCCGTTCTTCGGCGGCGCCGGACCGGACCGCACCGGCTGCACCCAGTGCGGCAACTGCATGATCGGCTGCAAGGTCGGCGCCAAGAACCGCCTCGACGTGAACTACCTCTACCTGGCCGAGAAGGCCGGCGCGACGGTGCATCCGGATACCGAGGTGACGGCGCTGCGACCGGCCGGCGACGGCTGGGCGGTGGAGACCCGCACCGGGCGCTTCACCGCCGGCCAGGTGATCCTCTCGGCCGGGGCGCTCGGCAGCCAGCGCCTGCTGCACGCGATGCGCGACACCGGCGTGCTGCCCGGCATCTCGGCCAGCCTGGGCGCGCTGACCCGCACCAACTCCGAGGCGCTGCTCGGCGCGCAGGCCCGCTCGGTGCCGGCCGAGCCGTTCTCCCGCGGTGTGGCGATCACCTCGTCGTTCCACCCGGACTCGACGACGCACATCGAGCCGGTGCGCTATGGGCCGGGCAGCAACGCGATGGGCCTGCTCGCCACGTTGCTGGTGGACGGCGGCGGGCGGGTGCCGCGGCCGGTCAAGTTCCTCGGGCAGGCGCTGCGCCACCCGTACGTGCTGCTCCGGTCCTTGTCGGTACGGCGGTGGAGCGAGCGCACGATCATCGCGCTGGTGATGCAGACGCTCGACAACTCGCTGACCGTGCGGCGCACCAGGCGCGGCCGGCTCACCACCGGGCCGGGCCACGGCGAGGCGAACCCGACCTGGATCCCGCAGGGGCACGAGGCGGTGCGCCGGATCGCCGAGAAGATCGACGGTTTCCCGGGCGGGACGGTCGGTGACATCTTTGACATTCCGATGACGGCACACATTCTCGGCGGCGCGACGATCGGCGAATCGGCGGCGACCGGCGTGGTGGATCCGTATCACCGCGTATATGGGTACGCCGGATTGCACGTCGTGGACGGCGCGGCCGTGCCGGCGAATCTGGGCGTGAATCCGTCGCTGACCATCACCGCGATGGCCGAGCGCGCGATGTCGCTGTGGCCGAACAAGGGCGACGACGATCGGCGGCCACCCGTCGGTTCGAAATATGAACGACTGACCCCGATCCCGCCGCAACGCCCCGCCGTTCCGGCCGGCGCCCCAACTGCTCTACGCCTAACCGAATTGTGAACGGCCGCACCCGCGGTCGACCAGCTGATGAGGAGAGGCCGATTTTCGGCGCCGCGGGGTTTGCCGTGTCGAAAATCGGCCTCTCCTCATCAGCCCGAAAGGGGCGATCGCCCGCGGAGCGAAGCGGAGCCAGCCAGCTCGGCGAACCGCCCCGGCACCGGAGAATCGGCGACGAGGCGGCTCGGGTCAGCGGAGCCGTCTCTCACGCGGTGGTACAGGTGCAGCCGTTCAGCGTGAATGACGGCGGGTTGGCGAAACTGCCGGAGTAGGTGCCTTGGAAACCGAAGGACGTGTTGGCCCCGGGCGCGATGCTTCCGTTCCAGGAAATGTTGCTGGCGGTGATCGCACCACTCGAACCGGTGAGGGCGGCGTTCCAGGACGAGGTGATCGTCTGGCCGCTCGGCAGCATGAAGCCGAGTTTCCAGCCGTTGATCGCGCCGCTTCCGCTATTGGCGATCGTGACGTTCGCGGTGAAGCCGGCGTTCCAAACGTTCGTGCCATAGGTGACCTTGCACGAAGAGGAGGTGCCGGTCGTAGGCCCGCCGCCGCCCCCGTTGACCGCCGCGGAGAAGTTCGTCACGGCCAGGCCCGCGCCGCCGATCCACGGCTCGAAGCCGGCCTGAATGCTGGTCAGGTACCACGAGCTGGTGATCGCGCCGCGGCTCTTCACGTCGTTGAGGAAGTCCAGGACGCTGAAGCTCCAACTGGCGATCGGCGACGGCGCCACGTACGAGATGACCGCGTTCGACCCGTTGCTGCCCCGCCAGACCTCCCAGCTACGCCCGCCGATGGTCGCGTTGCCCACCACCGAGCCGATCGGCTGGATCGAGCCCTGCCGGTTGAACCAGATCATGATTTCCTGCTGGTTGACGCCGTCCTTCTTGGGCGTCGGGTCGAGCCAGATGTCGTACGCGGCGTCGTAGGTCGCGCCGCCGACGAACTGATAGTCGACGCTGCTGGTGGCACTGGAGATCGAGCCGACCTGGATCGGCAGGTTGGTGCCCGGCGAGCAGTTGGTGTAGTGGCAGCCGTAGTAGACCGCCGGGTAGGAGACCGGGGCGCCACTGGTGCTGCCGGTGCCCTGCTGGGTCTGGATGGCGAACCCGGTGCTGGTCACGGTGATGCACTGCTGGGCGGAGGTGCCCCAGCGGTTGTTCATCACCACGTACCGGCCGCCGATGGTGGTGCTGCCGTACTGCTCGCAGATCTGCGTGTCGGCCGCCGCTGGTCCGGCGACGGCGAAGGCGGTCACGGCCGCCCCGGCCAGCAGGCCGAGGGCCGCGAGGGCGCGGATGGCACGTCTCATTTGCGAAGCTCCTTGGAGGGGATCCCGCGGGGACGGGTACTGGGAGCGCTCCCACGACACGTTACAGGACATTGACGAACCTGAAAAGTAGCTGTGCCCGAGAACCTTGCGGCACCGACAACAATTGCGACATGCGATGCGGTAATTTGCACTGAGAACTGATCGGAGACAGAATGAATGCGTATCGACATCCGCGGCGCCACGCCGCGTGCGCATAGTCGTCACTCAAATGACACCGTTGTAGTGGGAGCAGGCACACCATGGCCAAGCAGGTAATAACCCTTCTGACCGACGACATCGACGGCGGAGAGGCCGACCGCACCGTCGAGTTCGGACTCGACGGTGTGAACTACACGATCGATCTCTCCGAGAAGAACGCCGGCAAGTTGCGCAAGGCGCTCGACCCGTTCCTGAACGCGGCGACCCGGGTCGGCCGCAGCGGCGTCGTGGCCACCGCCCGGCGGGCCGCTCCCGCGAGCACCGGCCGCGCCAGCCGCGACCAGAACCAGGCGATCCGCGAGTGGGCGAACAAGAACGGGTTCGAGGTCTCCGAGCGCGGGCGTATCCCGAGCCACATCGTCGAGGCGTACCACAGCAAGCGGTAGGTTGATCTCGATCGTTTGACAAACGGCGTCACCGATCGGTGGCGCCGTTTCTCTTCCGGAGGGAAAGCCATGCCGGTCGTCATCGTCACCGGAGCGTCGAGCGGAATCGGCCGCGCCACCGCGTTGCGGCTCGGCCGGGCCGGCGTCACGGTCGTGCTCGCCGCCCGGCGCGCCGACCTGCTCGACGAGGTGGCCGCCGAGATCGGCACGGCGGTCGTGGTGCCCACCGACGTCCGCGACCCGGCCGCGATCGAGGCCCTGGTGGCCCGCGCCCGCGAGGTCGACGGCCGGATCGACGGCCTGGTCAACAACGCCGGCCTCGGCAGCAGCCCGTCGATCCTGGCCCGCGACGACGCGGTCACCGAGATGATCGACGTGAACCTGGTGGCCCCGATCCGGCTGATGCGCGCGGTCATCCCGATCATGCGGGAACAGCGTTCCGGCTCGATCGTGAACATCGGATCGGTGGCCGGCGAGATCGGCCTCGCGGGCGCCTACTCCGCCACGAAATTCGCACTGCGCGGCATGACCGACTCGGTACGCAGGGAACTGGCCGGCACCGGCATCGGTGTGACGCTGATCGAGCCGGGCTTCATCGACACCGGCTTCAACACCCGGAAGAATCTGCCGGGCCCGGAGATCGTCGCCGCCGCCGTGGAGCGCGCGCTGCGCCGCCCGCGCCGGCGCATCGTCGTCCCGTGGAAATACCGGCCGGCGATCACCGCGGCGACCACGCTGCCGTTCCTCGCCGACCGCCTGCTCGCGGGCCGGGCCGGGCGGAGGGACTGACCCCGGCCCGGCCCAGCCCGGAGCTCACGGCAGGTAGTAGTTCGGGTTCGGCAGCTTGAAGGTCTTGTCGGCGTGGCCGCCCTTCAGGTCGCTGTACTGGTCACCGAAGTTGGCCACGATGTCGTAGCCGAGCGACTCGATGTGCGCCCGGGTCGCCGACTTGTAGTGGATGGTCGTGCACTTGCCGCCCGGGTCGTCGGCGCAGGCCGCCTTCAGGTAGTCCGGGTACGCGGTCACGTCCGGCTTGGTGAACAGGCCGTCCTCGCCGTCGGACAGCGTGGTCGGCTTCGGGAAGCCGTCGTCCACGCCGACCCCGTCCGCGGTCAGGTTGCCGAGCGTGGCCTGCTCCTGCGAGGTCGGCCGCCCGGTCAGGAAGAAGATCGCGTAGCCCTCGCGCTCGGCCGCCTGCGCCATCGCGACCATGCCCGGCACCGCCGGGAACTTCTGGCCGTTCACGTAGTCGGCGTTGGTGGTCGGGTTGTACGCCCAGTTGCTGAACACCTCGTAGTTCCAGGTCGCCAGCGAGGTGTCGTCGACGTCCAGGACGATCGCCTTGGTGGCATGCCCGTGCGACCGGTAGTGGCTCAGGTATCGCGTGCCGTCGGCGGCCACGTGCGAGGCCTCCTTGGCGTAATTGCTGTCGGCGGCGAACTGGCCGGAGCCCAGCGCGTCGCCGTAGTAGTTACGAAGTTGCTGCCGGAGGACGTCGAGGTTGGTGACGTCCTTCTCGGAGCGCGGAGTGATGGTCTGGATCGCCGGTTGGGCGGTCGTCACGGCCGCGGCCCAGCCGACACCGGCGCCGCCGAGGACGGCCACGGTGATGGCCGCCGCGGCGACCGCGGCACGCCGCGGAGCACGCAAGAAAGTGATGGTCATCCACGGGACCTTACGCTGCCATCGATTGCTCCCCGTTAGACATCTGGGCCAGTGCCTCGGTGCCGTCGACCGGGGCCGACCAGAGGTAGCCCTGCCCGAACGGGCAACCGAGCCGGGCGAGCAGGTCGCGGTGCACCGCCGACTCGATACCCTCGGCGATCACCGTGAGGCCGAGCGACTGCGCCAGGCTGACGATGCCGGTGACCAGGGCCAGTTGCTGCTGACTCTCGACCATGTCGTCGATGAACATCTTGTCGATCTTCACGACGTCGATCGGGCGGCGATGCAGGTAGCTCAGCGACGAATAGCCCGTGCCGAAGTCGTCGATGGCCACGCGTACGCCATGCTCGCGCAGCTGCGCAAGGTCACGCCAGACCGTTTCGTGCTCGCCCGCGAGCAGGGTCTCGGTCAGCTCGATCATCAGGGCCTCCGGCGGAACGCCGGCGTAGGCCAGCGCCTGCACGATCTCGTCGACGAAGCCGGTCTCGCGGAACTGCCGCACGGAGACATTCACCGAGACGTACGGCGAACGGGCGCGCGGCAGCGCCCGCCGCCACTGGGCCACCGTGTGCAGGGCTTGCTGCAGCACCCAGCGGCCGATCGGCACGATCAGCCCGCTCTCCTCGGCGACCGCGATGAACTCGGCCGGCGCCACCAGCCCCTTGGTCGGGTGGTACCAGCGGACCAGCGCCTCGAAGCCGACCGGTTCCTGCGAGATGAGATCCACGATCGGCTGGTACGCGAGCAAGAAGTGGCCCTCGTTGACCGCGTGGTCGAGCGCCGACCGCAGTTCGAGCCGCTCCACCATCGCGCCATGCAGGTGCGCCTGGTAGCGCCGCCACTGGTTCTTGCCGGCGCCCTTGGCCACGTACAGCGCGAGATCGGCCTGACGCAGCAGTTCATCGGCGGTGTCCGCCTCGGGCGTGGTGGTGATGCCGATGCTGGCCACCGCGTGCAGCGAGGTCTCGCCGTCGACCACGACCGGAGGGGCGAGCGCGGCCAGGATCCGGTTGGCGGTCTCCTCGACCGCGCCCGGGTCCTGCACGTTCTCGATCAGCGCGGCGAACTCGTCGCCGCCCAGCCGCGCGGCCGTGTCGTCGGCCCGCAGCGCGCCGGCGATCCGGTTGGCCACCTCGATCAGCAGGGTGTCGCCGGCCGCGTGCCCGAGTGTGTCGTTGACGATCTTGAAGTCGTCCAGGTCGATGAAGAGCACGCCGACCACCGAGCCGTCCCGGGCGCCGCGGGCGAGCGCGTGCTCGAGCCGGTCGTGGAACAGCACCCGGTTGGCCAGCCCGGTCATCGCGTCGTGGAACGCCTGGTGGGTGAGCTCCCGCTCGAGGCGTCGCGGCTCGGTCACGTCGCGCAGGGTGATCACCAGGCCGGCCACGGTCGGCTCGTCGCGCAGGTCCGACACGTGCATCTCCAGCAGCACGTCCGCCGGCCCGCGAAGATCGACCCCGTCGCGCGGCGAGGCCAGCAACTCGTGGTCGTCCGGATGAATCCATTCGGCCAGGTACGACCTGGCCGGGTCGGCGCCGAAGACGCGCGCGGCCGACGGGCTCGCGTACCGGATGTACAGCTCGTCGTCGAGGATCAGGATCACGTCCGCGGTGTTCTGCACCAGCGTCCGGAAGTACACCTCGCTGTTGCGCCGGATCACCTCGTCGCTCAGCTGGATCCGCTCCAGCGCCAGCGCCGCCTGCCCGGCCAGCACCTCGACCGCCCGCTGCAGCCGCGGCAGCGCCGACGCGGGCGCACCCACGTGCAGCACACCGACCAGCGGCTCGCCCGCCGGCCGGTCGGCGAGCACCATCGGGCAGCGCAGCGTCGTGCTGAAGGTGGTGAGCCGTACGGCGACCGCCCAGTCCAGGTCGCGGGTCGGCACGATGCCGGCCCACCGGTCGACCGGCTTGCCCTGCGGAATGTCGTCCGGCACCGCCATCGCCAGCACCACGCCGTGCGGGGTGTCCGGCGGCAGCAGTTGCGCCACCGCGATCCGCACCGCGTCGCCGACCGCGTCCACGTCGGCCGCCGAGACCAGCGCCGCCGACGCCTGCCGCAGCCCACGCTCGCGGGCCAGGGCCTGCCGGTGGTTCGACATGATGCCGGCCATCCGCACCAGGACCAGCAGGAAGATCAGCGCGCTCAGCACGGCGACGACGGTGGGGCCGGCGCCGAGCAGCACGGCCGGCGCGACCAGCCCGAGCAGCGCCACGCGCCACCAGCCCGGCTCGCTCGGCGGCCCGTCGGCGGGCACGCTGAGCAGCGTCATCGACGGATGCAGCGCGGCCAGCCCCGCGCCCGCGTACAGCGCGAACCGGCCCATCGTCGCCACGTCGCCGGACAGCCAGCCCAGCTCGTAGCCGACGTCGGCGGCCAGCATGGCGACCAGCCCCGCGCCGAGCAGCCCACCGGCCACCGGCTTGCGCCCCGAGGCGGTCAGCAGCCGGGTCAGCAGCCCCAGGCAGAGCAGATCGCCGAGCGGGTACGCGAGCAGCACCCAGTCGCGGTGGGCGAGCCGCGGCCCGAGCAGGAACGTCCAGACCAGCAGCGCCCCACCCGCGGTCACGACAAGCGCGTCGAGCAGCGCGGCCCGATCCCGGCTCGCCCCCGTCCGCCGCCGAATGAAGACCAGCAGTACGGCCGCGAGCACCGGATAGGTGGCGATGATCAGCGCCGCGCCGGCCGCCCGCAGGCTCGGCGTGACGACGTAGGCGAAGGTGCCGGCCGCCGACAACCCGACGGCCACGGAGAGCCATTGCCACGGCGTACGGTCGCCTGCTCGGTTGAAGCGCAACCCCCACGCGATGGCCGCCACCGCGGAAAGGCCCGCCGCCAGGCGAATGACCGGCTGCCCGGCGGGCACCAGCCAGAAGGCGACGCCGAGCGCCACCATCCACCCGCCGAACAGCGGCATCCTGCTCCCCCAACCGTGCACGTCGCCACTGCAAATCGGCCCGGCGACGCCGAAACTGAGACAATCGGCGCGTGCTCCTGGAGTTCATCCGCACCCACACCCGCCCCGCGCCGGTGCCGTTCGTCCCCGAAATCACCCTTCACCAGGCCGACGAGCCGATCACCCTGTGGGAGAAAACGGAGGAGGGCGGCCCCCAGCAGCCACCGCCGTTCTGGGCCTTCGCCTGGGCGGGCGGCCAGGCCCTGGCCCGCCACGTGCTGGACCACCCGTCACTGGTGACGGCCCGCGCAACCCTCGACCTGGCCACCGGCTCCGGCCTGGTCGCCGTGGCGGCCGCACTGGCAGGCGCCTGCCCGGTCACCGCCAACGACATCGACCCGTATTCACTCGCTGCCGCCCAGGCCAATGCCGCCGCGAACAACGTGCGGATAGAAACCCTCGAGGCGGACATCCTGGACACCGATCCGCAAGCCTCGGTAGTCCTCGCCGGCGACGTCTTCTACAGCCGCGAAATGGCGGGCCGGGTGCTGCCGTTCCTGCGCCGGGCCGCCGGCCGAGGATGCCTGGTCCTGGTGGGCGATCCCGGCCGCGCCTACCTTCCCACCGACGGCTTCATCAAACAGGCGACCTATTCCGTCCCGGTAATCGAATCCTTAGAAAGCGTCGAAGTACGTGAAACCACCATCTGGCAGGTGGCGCTGCAGTAGCTCGTTCAACTCGAATCCATCGGCGACGGTCTCGTCGGCGGCGGGACCGTTCGGCTCACCAACAGTGCGCGACGACCGCATCAAGACAGCCAACGCCACATCGGCCCGCCGGGCACATTCGATGTCGCGACGCGGCGTATCCCCGACAAACCAGCACGATTCGGCGGCCACGCCCAACTCGTCACAGGCGTTCCAGATCATCTGCGGGTTGGGCTTACGGACTCCGGCCTCGTCGCTGTAGATCTGCGCCGCGAAGTATCCCGAAATTTCGGACTTCTTCAGGAAGTCGCGGTGAGCAGCCCCGGAAAGCGTGTTCGATACCACCGCGAGTGGAATGTCCGTCGCAGAAGCGCGGCTCAACACCTCCCGCATTCCGGCACGAATCTCCCAATTGTCCCGATAAGCCCACTCATAAGACAGCTGTCGAACCGCCCCCCGCACCCGCACCTGAGCCCCCGACGGCCACCCCGGCAACACGAACCGCTCCCAGACCTCAGCCTGCGGCAGCTCATCCGGCCAGTCCTCATCCCGCCACTCAGCCCACGCGGCGGCCCCCGACGTAAGCGACCGCTGAATCTCCCCCGGCGTCAACACCCCGCCCACCAGGTTGTAGATCCGCAGCACCAGCGAGGGCGGCGCCGCCCGCTGAGCCGGCGCCTCCGCGATCACCCCGCCGAAGTCCAGAAGCAGAGCACCCGGCCGCATCTCAGCGCGCAGTCCCCAACGACCAGGCCCGCACCCCACCGACGATCCCCGCCGTATTGGGCACGACCACCACGTCGTCCCCCATCCGCGCCAGCTGGGTCGGCGTGATCAGCCGGGAATTGCCACCACCGATATACAGCCGGTCCCAGAGAAAGACCGGTCGCAGCCCGTCCACCACGTTCCGCACCCGGCGGGACCAGAGCGCGTCCCCGAGCCGCCGCCGCTCGTGCTCCCCGATGTACGTGTCGTACGACATCCCCCACCGCACCGGCGCCTGCGACATCTCCAGATGCGGCGCCAGCACCCCGCCGTCGAAGAGGGCACACCCCAGCCCGGTCCCCAGCGTCAGCATCAGCTCGCAGCCGGTGCCCGCGACCACGCCCGCCCCGTGCACCTCGGCGTCGTTCAGCACCAGGGTCGGCAGCCCGAACGCCTCCGCCAGCGCCGTACGCGCGTCAAACCCGTGCCACGCCTCCACCAGTTCGGGGTCGATCCGGGTACGCGGCCCCGAGCGGGTCACGTAATGCGGCGTGGCCACCACGACACCGTGCCGGAGCATGCCCGGCATTCCCACGGTCACCCGATCCGCGGTCGGCAGCCGCTCCCCGAGCTGCACCAACGTCTTGACGAAAAGCTCGGGCGGCAACGGATACGGGGTCGGCACCCGCAACGGCTGGGCCCGCATCGTGCCCGCCTCGTCGAGCACCGATCCCTTGATGCCGCCGCCGCCACAATCGATCGTCAGGGTGAAAGCCACGCCGCCAGTTTGCATGGAGGTCACCTCCTCGCACAGCAATTGTGACGCCTATGCCTCCTCGGCCGCCGTCTGCAGGGGACGCAGGCGTACGCGGGTGATGGCGCGGCCGGTGACCTCCACCACCTCGGCGGTGAACTCCGGCAACTGCACCACCTCGCCGGGCGCGGTGGGAATGTGCCCCAGCACAGCCAGGACCATGCCGGCCACCGTGGTGTAGTCGCCGTCCTCGTGCCCGTGCGACTCGTCGTGCAGCCCGATGTCCGGCAGGTCGTGGATCGGGAACGAGCCGGGCATCAGCAGTGCCCCGTCCGCCTCGCGGACCACGGCGGCCACATCCCGGTCGGTCTCGTCGTAGATCTCGCCGACGATCTCCTCGACCAGGTCCTCCATCGTGATGATCCCGTCGATCGCGCCGCGCTCGTCCACCACCAGGGCCAGCTGGGCGTGCTCGGTGCGCATCTGCCGCAGCGCGTCGGAGACCCGCAGCGTCTCCGGCAGGAACAGGCCGGGCCGGCAGAGCGCGTCGACCGGGCCGTCCGCGTCGACCAGGTCGCGCAGGTGCACCACGCCGATCACGTCGTCCAGGCCGGCCGGGCCGACCACCGGGGCGCGGGAGTGGCCGCCGGCGATCAGCGAGCGCAGCGCCTGGTGCGCCGGGCAGCCGGTGGGCAGGGTGAGCACGTCGCGGCGGGGCACCAGGATCTCGCGCAGGATCCGGTCGGCGATCTCGAAGGCGCCGCTGATGATCGTGCGCTGCTCGATCGAGAAGTCCTGCTGGGCGGCGACCATGTCGCGGATCTCCTCGGCGGTCACCTCCTCGCGCTGGGCCGCCGGGTCGCCGCCGGCCAGCCGGACCACCCCGTTGGTGGCCGCGCCGAGCAGCCACACCACCGGGCGGGAGAGCGCCGCGAGCACGTCGATCGGGCGGGCGACCAGCAACGCCCAGCCCTCGGTGCGCTGCATGGCGATCCGTTTCGGGGCCAGCTCGCCGAGGACCAGGGTGACGAAGGTCAGCGCGATCGTGACCAGCACGATCGCGACCGGCTGGGCGGCGCTGCCGAGGAACTTCAGCGGGCCCAGCAGCGGCTTGGAGAGCGACACCGCGGCCGCCGCCGAGGCGAGGAAGCCGGCCAGGGTGATGCCGATCTGGATGGTGGCCAGGAACCGGTTGGGGTCGCGGGTGAGCCGGGCCAGCGTCCTGCCGCCGCGGGACTGCCGCTCGAGCCGCTGCACCTGGCTCTCGCGCAGCGACACCAGCGCCATCTCGCTGCCGGCGAAGGCCGCGTTCACCAGGACCAGCACCAGGACCAGGACGATCTCACCGGCTGTGCCACCCATTGTCGTCAGTTCTCCCGGGCCAAAGCGATCACGAGGGGATCAACCGTACCCAGAGTGACACCGGTGCGCTCATCAGAATCTCGCGAAAGAGCGAACCGGCATTCTGGGGCCGAATCGGGGCGCCCCGATCCCGCCGTGCGCGAGCAGATCGCAGACTCGGCCCCGGTGGCCGCGGAACGGCTCGAGCAGCTCCAACATCCGCTCGTCGGTGCCGCGTGCCTCGCCGGCCAGCGCCCAGGCCACCGTGTTGGGCACGTGGTAGTCGCCCACGCTGACCGCGTCGGCGTCGCCGTAGGCCACCCGGACCACCTCGGCGGCCGTCCACGGGCCGATGCCCGGCAGCGCGGTCAGCCGCCGGGTCGCCTCGGCCGCGTCGGCGCACCGCTCGAGCCGGCCGGCCTCGCGGGCCGCGCGCAACAGCGCCTGGGTGCGGCGCTGTTCCACACCGAGCGGATGGAACATCCAATACGGGCTGGCCGCGATCGCGGCGGGGTCGGGCGGCAGCAGCAGATCTCGCGGGCCCGGCGCCGGCTCACCGAACTTCCGGCAAATCTTGCGGTACGCCCGGAAGGCCTCGACGCCGGTCACCTTCTGCTCGAGGATCGCCCGCAGCACGCGATGGAATACCAGGCCGGTGGCCGGCAGCCGGAGCCCGGCGAAGGTGCGCGCCAGATCGTGCACCACCGGGTGGGCCCGGGCGACGGCCGGGAAGCCGCTGACGTCGTCGCGCAGGCCCGCGATCGCGTCGGCCCGGTCGAGCAGCCATCCCGCGCCCGGGCCGAACGCCTCGGCGACCAGCTCGCCGCCCTCGCGGGCCAGGTGGAAGGTGCCGGGGCCGTCGGGGGTGCGGGCCGCCATCCACAGCTCGGCGCCGGTGACCCGGACGCACGGGTCGCCGTTGGGCGCCTGCAGCGAGGCGAGCGACGCGCCGAAGGCGTAACGCTCGGGCGGGATCAGGCGGCGGGTCACCCGGCAACTGTGCCACAACGACCACACGACCGATGGCCCTGACCGCGCTCCCGGTCAGGGCCATCGGGGGCGACCGAACACCCGAGTGATTCGATCGCCGAGGTGGAGCTTGCCGTAGAAGTCGTCCGTCAGGGGGAAGGGCGACCCCCGGTGCCGATGGGGGGTCCCGCCCGGGACGGGGCAATGTCGGTTACCCCGTCCCGAGCCGGGTCGGCTCCCGGTCTCCGCGGCTACGCTCCTCGATTCAGTTGCCGCCGCGCTTCTTGCCGCCGTTGTTGGCCGCACCACCGTTGTTAGCGGCACCACCGTTGTTAGCGGCACCACCGTTGTTAGCGGCACCACCGTTGTTGGCCGCACCACCGTTGTTGCCGCCGCCGGCCTGGACGGTGATCTTCACCGCGTCGAAGGCCGGGGTCTGGTTGGCCCGCTCCATCATCGGGATGCGGTGCGAGCCGTCACCGGCCCACGAGGCACACTGGGCGACACCCGCGGTGGGCAGGCCGGGCACCTGGATGGTCACCACGTCCGGGGCGACGCCGCCCTTCTTGTCCTCGGTCGCCGCGAAGAACGCGGGCACCGGCGACGGGTCGGGGGCCTCGGTGGTGTTCGCCAGCATCCGGCAGGCGGTGTGGAAGTGGCCGCGCTCGATGCCGTTCTCCAGAACCGAGCTCTCCACGTAGTAACCGCCGGCGCCGGCCGCGAGGAACCGGTCGCGGATCAGGTTCCGGGTGCTGACCTGCAGCGTGAACGGCGTGTTCACGGCCACCGACTTCGGCGCCGAGGTGATCAGCAGCGACGGGTTGTTCGCCGCCGCGCCGACCTCACCGAACTCGGTGGTGACGCAGCGATTGGGGTTCTGGAAACCGTCGAACAGCTGCAGCTTGCTTTGCGTGCAGTTGTTGGCGAGGACGCCGAGACCGGCGCCGGGCGGCGGGGTGGGCTGGTTCCCGGCGTTCGGGTCGGCCTGACCGCCGTTGTTCCCGCCGTTGTTGTTCCCACCGTTGTTGTTGCCGCCGTTGTTGTTCCCACCGTTGTTGTTGCCGGCGTTGTTGTTGCCGGCGGCGACGGAGGCTGCCGTGGTCGGCGCGGCGGTGCCGTTGTTGCCCACGTTGGTCATGACCCACTGGCGGCACCGGGCACGGAGCTGAGCCGTGGTCACGGTCTCGCCCGCGCCGTCGTCCGGGTGCTGGATCACGGTGCCGTTGTTCGTGGTGTACGTGGTCCGCTTGGTCTTGGTTGACAGCTTCGCCGGCGGCGGGGCCTGCACGTTGTCACACGCCGAGAGCGCCTTCTTCTGGGTCCGGGTGGTGGCCGCGTTCGAGACCTGAGTGACAGTCACGATGCCGCCGAACGCCACGAGCGTGGCAGCGACCGCGATGATCCGGCGACGGCCGCTGAACCAACCCGAATTACTGGATGCGCGCCGGTACTGGGACCTTCGCATGTGGGACACCTTTCTCTGTCGACCTGGACGGGGTTTCGGGGACTACCTCGCCCGGAAGATGCGCATGGTCGTGATGACGCCGGCCACGAGGGCGACGGCGAGGACAAGCAGAACCACGGTGGTGTTGACACCCGGGATCCCGCTGGTGCTGCTATGCGCGGCAGCGACCATCTGCCCGTCAACGGGCACCGGGCCCGAGCCGGGAGTAGTGGGGGCGGCCGCCGTCGGCAGCGCGCCGTAGTCGACGATCCCGCTCGACTCCAGCAGCGTCATGTGCGTCATGACGAACTGGTTGGCCTGCTGCGCGAGCTGGCGAACCGCGTCGTTGCGGGTGCTCGCGCGGATCGTCGCGATGGCCGGGAAGATCTTGCCGTGCGCCGCCCGGAGCCGGTCGATGTAGATCTCGTCGAACGTCGTCGAGTTGGCGGCGCGCATCTCGCTCAGCCAGTACTGCTGGTCACCGTTCGGCTGATTGGGCAGCTCGATGTCCAACTTCTTGGCGACGTCCCGGTCCAGCTGGTCGAGCAGCACGTGCTGCGCGCTGATCGACTTGCCGATGTTCACGATCCGCGGGTCGTCCGACTTCTCCTGGGCCATGTTGCTGGCGGGGATCTCCCAGAGCCCGGCCAGCCGCACCTTGATCACGAAGTCGCGATCGGCCGGGCTGACCGAGCCTGCGCCCTTGGCGTTGAAGGACGTGGACGGCACCGGGATGCCCGGGATGGTCGAGTCCGCGCGGGCCGGGGAGATCGGCGTCAGCAGGAACGTCAGAACCATTGCCGAAATGCCCACCAACCAGCGCGACGGCCGGCCTGCGAAGCGAGCGGCAACCATTTCCAACCTCCGGTAGTCAGCAGTTAGGGAATCGGGCGTTTGACTCAGTAGCTGTAGTCGCCACCGGAGCTACTGGAATCGGAGCCGGATCCGGCGGGCGGGGAGACCGGCTTCGAGATGGCCGGCACGCAGGTGAGGTTCTTGGCGCCGTCCGGCTTGATCACGAACCACTTGCCCGAGACGTTCTGGCCCTTCCACGTACCCGGCGTCTTGTCGCCGATGTAGTGGTAGACCGGCCAGCCCTTGATGGTCAGCTGCTTGGTGCCGTCCGCACGGGTCACCGTGCCCACCACGTTGGCCGCGACGCCCTTGAGGGTCGGCTTGCCGTCGTTGGTGAGGGCCGGCTCCCAGACCTTGGCGCAGTCACCGTTGCAGTTGGACTTGGCCGGGTTGTTCGAATCGCCGTCGAAGCGGTAAAGCACGAAGCCCTTCTCGTCCTCCACGACCTCACCCATGCGCTTCACGGCGGTGCCGGTGAGCGTCTTGGTGACCTTGGAGGCGGGAAGTGCCGCGGTGGAGCCGGAACCGGGAGGCGCGGTGGCATCCGGGTCGGTGTTGGCGGCTGGGTCGCTGGTGGCCGACGGGTCGGCGGTGGCCTTGGGGTCGGCCGTCGCGCCGGGGCTCGCCGCGGAGTCGTTCGAGGCGGGTTGGGCGGCGTTTCCGTAGTCGGCGGCGTTGTATGACGCTGGCGCGCAGCCGGTCACTGCGAACGCCGCCGCGATGGCCGCTCCCACGACCATCAACTTTCGCTTCTCCGGTACCACTTGCCCTCCAGGGATTGCTTCTTCTGGCGTTTCCGGGCAGTAGTACGAGGGCCGGGCCGCGTTGGTTGAACACTCAGGCCCATCAAATTCCTTAATTTTCTTTGAAGCACTCGGCGTGTCGGCGTGCACACGAAGAAGGGCCCGGCCGATTCGGCCGGGCCCTTCTGAAAAAAATCCGTTACGGTACGCGGACCAGCGTCTCGCCGCCGCCGGAGGACGTGACCTCCTGCACCTGGACGTGCGCGATGTCCTCACGTGGCGTCGCGGTGACCGCCTGCAACAGCAGCGGGCTCGGATTGGCGGCGGTGCCCCAGCCCTTCTCCCCCACCGTCCAGGAGCCGAGCGACTCGGTGGTGCCGTCGGTGTGCACCACCACCATCCGGCATTCCAGCGGACCCTTGATGCTGGAGACGGCGAGCGATATCTGCGTGCCGAAATCCTTCTTCTCCAGGGCCACGTCGGCATGCACGCCGGAGCGCGGATCGGTGCCGCTGTATTTCTGCCCGGTCAGTTCGGGACCACCGATACCCGGGCCGTCCTGCGCATTGGGCAGCGGGTCGAGTTGCGAACTGCCGCGCTGGGCGGTCTGGTTCGTTTTCTGGTCGGGAGCGAACCACTTCCCGCCGGCGAACAGCGCGCCGATCGAAAGCATCGCGAAGATGACCACGGCCGCGGCCAGTGAATAGAGCCGCCGGCTGTTGGCGCGGCGCCGCTCCGTCCGCACCTCGCCCAGCATCTTGTGCAGCACGAGGCCGTCGCGCTTGACCTCCTCGGCGGCCACCACGGCGCTCGCGTCGACATCCGCCAGCAGGTCGGCGACCTGCACGAAGGACTCGAGCTCGAACGCGCAGCGTGGACACTCGATGAGATGATCTTCGAAACGTGCGGCATCGTGCTGGTCCAGCACACCCAGCGCGTACGACGCAACGTCGTAGTGCTCTTCCTGCGTCATTACTCCGTCACCCCCCGCTGCTGCAGCGCGGTACGCAGCGCACGCAGAGCGTAATACACGCGTGACTTGGCGGTACCCAACGGAAGGTTGAGCTTCTCCGCCGCCTCCGGCACCGTCCGGCCCCGGAAGTACGTCTCGATCAGGATCTCACGGTGCGACTGGGACAGCTCGCGGAGGGCATCGGAGACGGTCATCGACTGCAGGACGCGGTCGGTGTCGTCCGCCGTGCTGGGGAAGCTCTCCAGCTCACGGTCGTACGTCTCGGCGGGGCGGGCGCTCGCGCTGCGGTGGTCGTCGATGGCGATCCGCCGGGCGACGGTCACCAGCCACGGACGCAGCGACTGCTGGCCCTGCGCGCCGAGCCGGTGCGCGTTGCGCCAGGCCCGCAGCAGGGTCTCCTGCACGATGTCCTCGGCGCGCTGCCGGTCGCCGCCGGTCAGGCGCAGCACGAACATCAGCAGCGGGCCGGCGTGCTCCTCGTACAGCATCTTGACGAGGGTGTCCTCGTGGCTCGGCTCCGAGGAGCCGTGCCGCGGCGCCTGCCGGGGAATCACCGAGCCACCGTCACCGCGGCCGCCGTCGAGGGACTGCCAATGGCCGCCGGACCTCTGTTGTGTCATCAGGCACACCCCGCCCGGCGCGAGCCGTTCCTCGACCACCGCATGCATTGATACCTCCGCCCGGAGCCTTCCCCGTCGCCTGAGATACGGGCGGGGGGACCTGGGGGGATCAACGCTCTCGCGGAAATTTCCGGGACGCGGGGGGTCAACTGTCCTCCGGTGTCGTGTGGGGGGCGGCACGGGCATATCGGCGACGATCATTGAATCGATCAAATCAATCCATCACGACCGATATGCCTACCAGGGCGACCGAATAATACTCAGACACACCGGTAACAGGGAACGCCCTTCTGAGCTGGGGCGACGCACTCGGGGTGCGGTTTCTCACCGCTGCGTGTGCACGTGCATCCGCACCGTACGCATCCGCGCCCTTGGGAGCGCTCTCAGTGGCTTATGCCCGATTACGCGAAGTGGCCAGCGTCAACGCCCGATGCAGGACCCGGGCGTCGCCGAGCATCCCGCGCAGCCGCCGCTCCAGGCCGGCGATCGGCACGAGGTTCTGCGGGGCGCGCGGATCCTTGTACGCCGACGAGGCGAACCGCGGCAGCGTCGCCCCGGACAGCTCGGCCAGCTCGATCGCCTGCTCCGGAGTGAGATCGGGCGAACACTCCACCCGGACGATGCCCGACCAGGGCGCGCCCGAGCCGCCGGGCAGCCGCAGATACCACGACCAGCCGCCCCAGACCGTGCCCAGATGGAAGACCGGGGTGCGCTGGCCCGGCTTCAAGGCGGTGACCACGGCGTTCAGCGTCGCGGACAGATACTGCGACTGCTGGCGCTTCACGAAGCCCAGCGTGCGTGGCAGGTGACGCCGGTTACGCAGCGGGCCGTCCACCACGAGCAGGTCCTCGGTCTGCCGGGCCATGGCCGAGATCTCGATCTCCAGCGCGGTCAGCTGCGGCTGTACCGCCGCCGGCAGCTTGCTCGCCTCGCCCTGGCCGGAGACCCGATGCACCTCGTACCGGATCATTCCGGTCTGCAGGTCCTGCGCGGAGGGGCTGGCCGTGAACAGGCCCCGCCCGACCCGCGCGTCGACCAGCTCGGCCGAGCCGCGGCCCAGGTCGCAGCGGACCACCCCGGCGGCGAACGAGGCGGCCAGGCCGGCGTACGAGGTGCCGTCCTCCTCCTGGGTCCAGAGCCCGGCGTCGTTGCGCCGCACGCCGTCCACCAGGAACACCACGTCGGGCGCGCGCCGGCCAGGGGGCACGTCGATCGGGGCCCACTCGGCGGCCGGCACCTCGACGTCGGTGTCGACCTGAGCACTCGACGGCGAGGCCGGGCCGTCCTCGCCACCCTCGAAGGACGACCCGTACGACGGGTCCCACGCGTCGACGAACATCCTCGTCACAGGCCGACCCTCTCCACCCGGGCGGACCGGGCGTCCTTGCTCACCTCGAAGCGCACCGGCACCCGCTCGGCCAGCGCGGTCACGTGGGTCACCAACCCGACCATCCGGTCGCCACGGGCGGCGAGGTTCTCCAGGGTGGCGGCCACCACGTCGAGCGTGGCGGCGTCCAGCGAGCCGAAGCCCTCGTCCAGCACGATCGACTCAAGGCTGGCCGCGGTGGACGACAGGCCGGCCAGCTGCTCGGAGAGCGCCAGCGCCAGGGCGAGCGACGCCTGGAACGTCTCGCCGCCGGAGAGCGTGCGCACCGCGCGCCGCAGCCCGGCGTCGTGGTGGTCGATCACGGAGAACTCGCCCTTGTCGTGGATCAGGTCGTACTGGCCGCCGGTCAGCTCGCGCAGGAGCCGGGACGCGCCGTCGACCAGCAGGTCCAGCGCCTCCTCGAGCAGCCAGCGCTCGAAGTTGTTGGCCCGCAGGTGACCGGCGAGCGCCTTGGCCACCCGGCCGTCGCGCTGCAGGGTCATCCGCTGCTCGCTCAGCTCCCGCACCCGGTCGCGCCGGTCGGCGATCTTTTCGCGGTCCCCCTCGGCGGTGGTGGCGGCGACGGCGGCCGCCCGGATCAGGTCGGCCTCCCCGTTGCCCTCACGGTGCGGCGGCGCGGCCAGCCCGGCCGCGGTGAACAGGGCGGCGATCGTCGCGTACGCGTGCACGGTGGCCTCGTGCGCGGCGCTGACCCGCGCGTCCGCCTCGTCCCGCGCGGCGACCCGGCCGCGGTGCTCACCCTCCGCCCAGCCGACCAGGACGGACCAGGCGGCGGCCAGGTCGTCGCGCTCGGCCGGCGGCGGGCCGAACCGGGCCACCCCGTCGCGGACCTGGTCGAAGGTGCGCCACGCGGTGCGCTCACGCTCCTCGGCGCGCAGGGCCGCGGCCTGCGCCCGCCGCTGCGCCTCGCGGGCGGCGCGGACCGCCGTGCCGGACTGGTCGAGCTTGCGCTGCAACGAGTCGATCTCGGCGACCTGACGCTCCAGCGCCGGCACGCCGGGCGAGCCGGCCACCACGGCGCGGACCTCGGCCAGCCGGGACAGGTGGTGCTCGTGCTGGGCCCGCTTGCGCTCGAGGTTGCCCTCCAGCTTGCGGGCCACCGCGTCGCGCTGCTTCCAGCCCGACTCGGCGACCTCGGCGGCGGCCCGGGCGGCCTTGCCGGTGGCCTCGGCCGCGCGCACGGCCGAGCCCTCGGGCATGGCCGGGACGGTGGTGACGGTCTGCTCGCAGACCGGGCAGTGGTCGCCGGCCACCAGGTGCGCGCGCAGCGCCGCCGCTCGGTCGATCCGCTGCGCCTCGGTGTAGTCGAGCCGGGCCTGCTCGAGCAGCTGGGTGGCGCCGAGGTGGGCGCCGTGCGCGAGTTCGGCCGCGGCCTGCGCGTCCTTGAACTCGACCTCGGCGACCTGCACCTCGCCGGCGAACCACTCCTCCTGCCCGAGCAGCCGGTCGAGCTCGGCGTGCCGGTCGAGCAGCAGCTTCAGCGAGCCCACGTCCCCGGCGGCGGCCAGCTCGCCGCGCACCTTCTCCTCGCGCTCCTCGGCGACCCGCACCTCCTCCGCGGCCTCCGCGGCGCTCGCCCTGGCTGCCGCCGTCGCGCCGGCGATCTCCGCACTTCCCTCGGGCGTACGGACGGCCCCGAGCGCACGCAACTCCGCCTCCAGGGCGTCGCGGGCGGCGGCGGCCTCGGCCTCGGCGGCGCGGGCGGATCGCAGCCCCGGAACCGACTCCTCGACGGCGACGGTCAGCTCCCTCATCCGCGTCAGCCGCTGGTCGGCCGCGTCGACCGCCTCGTCGGTCGCATCGGCGAGCCCGGCCAGCTGCTGCTCGATCACGCCGAGCTTGTCGGTGGCGGTGCGCTCCCGGGCCACCGCCCGCTGCTGCACGTCCTCGTAGACGCGCAGGCCGAGCAGGTTGATCAGGATCTGTTGCCGGACGGCCGGCTTGGCGTGCAGGAAGTCGGCGAACTGGCCCTGCGGCAGCACCACGCAGCTGGTGAACTGCTCGTACGGCAGGCCGACCGCGCCCAGGACCGCCTCGTCCATCTCGGCGGGGGTGCCGGCCAGCACCTCGCCCAGGTCGTCGAGGTCCATGCCGGTGTCCAGCTTGGTCACGTCGAAGCCGGTGGGCATCAGCTGCAGGCCGGCGCCGGCGGTCTTGACGTTGCCGCGGCCGTCCCGGCGCACCACCCGGGTGGCCACGTAGCGGTCGCCGGCCGACTCGAAGACCAGCCGGACCTTGGCCTCGGCGGCGGACGGGGCGAGCGCGTTGGCGATGCCGCGGGCGCCGCCCCAGCGCGGGACGGTGCCGTACAGCGCGAAGGTGATCGCGTCGAGCACCGTCGACTTGCCCGAGCCGGTCGGCCCGACCAGCGCGAAGTAGTCGGCGTCGGTGAAATCCACCGTGGTGTCGTCGCGGAAGACGGTGAACCCGGACATGTCCAGCCGGATGGGCCTCATGACCCGGCCACGCTTCGCTCCGCCGCGCCGTCGGCAAGGCCACTGAGCCACCTGCGTTCGCTGCGCTCACTCATGAGTTGCTGCTCACCTCGTCGTACAGCTCGTCGAAGAGCTCGCGGACGCCCTCCTCGGCGTTCCCGCGACTGTCCAGGTAGTCACCGAACAGCTCGCGCGGCGACCGGCCGGCCCGCTGCGCCATCCGCTCCCCCGCCTTGTTCGGCAACATCTCTGGGTCGATCCGCACCTCGAGCGCGTTGGGCAGCAGCTCCTGCACGTCCTCGCGCAGGCCGACCCGGGGCGACTCGCGCACCAGGACACGGAGCCAGGCATCCGGAAGGTTCACCGTGGCGAGCTGGTCGAGCGTGCCGCGGACGGTACGCAGCGCGCGGGCCGAGGAGATCGGCACGTCCCGCACCCGGGCCGCCTTGTCGGTGGCCACCTCGACGATGGCGACCGAGGGCACGTTCTCCTCCTCGCCGAAGTCCACCGCGAGCGGGCTCCCGGAATACCGGGTGGGGCAGGGCGCGATCACCTGCTGGGCGCGGTGCAGGTGGCCGAGGGCGACGTAGTGCGCGTTCCGCGGGAAGACGGTGGCGGGCACGGCGTAGCCCATGATGGTGTGCGCCTCGCGCTCGCCGCCGCCGGCCGACGCCCCGACGATGGTCAGGTGGGCCGTCACCAGGTTGATCACGCCCGGCTCGGCGAACGGCTCGCTGAGCTTCTCGATCAGCCGGGCGATGTGATCGGCGTACGTCTGGGTCGCCTCCGCCGCCGTCAATTCGTACATTTCGGACGCCCGGATGGCGTAGCGCTGAGAGAGGAACGGCACGGTGACCAACTGCCAGCGTTCGCCGCTCGCGGTCTCACCCTGGACGAGCAATTCGTCCGGATTTTCCCGAAATGACCCGCGCAGGACGATGCCGGCCGCCTCGGCCCAGGGACGCAGCGCATCCAGGGCCGCGCCGTTGTCGTGGTTGCCGCCGATCGCCACCACCTGCGCCCCGGTACGCCGCAGCGCGGAGAGCGCGCGGGTGACCACCCGGGTCGAGTCGGCCGTGGGCGCGGCGGTGTCGTAGAGATCACCGGCCACGATCACCAGATCAGGCTGCTCGGCCTGGGCGATCTCGACCACCTGGGCCAGCACCTTGATGTGCTCCTCGTGCCGGGTGCGGCCTTTGAGGACCTTTCCGACATGCCAGTCGGAGGTGTGCAGGATGCGCATCGCAGAACCTTAGAACGGGATGTCGTCGTCGGCGCCGGGGCGGCCCACCACCGCGAACGGATCGGCGCCCTGGACGATCGAGCGCATCGAGGCGGCCGGCGGCGGGCCGGACTCGGACTTGCGGGTGGCCCAGGCCGGGAACGGGAACTCGACGCAGAGCGGGACCGGGATGTCGGGCTGGTTGACGAACATCGTGCCGGGCCGGGCCAGCAGGGCGCGCTGCCGCATGGCCGGCGGGAGGAAGCCGTACTCGGGCCGCGCCGCCTCGGCCGGGTCGAGCCGGCCGACCACCCGGATCGCCGAGTTGGTCACGATGCGGCGCTCGACCTCGCTCGCGGTCTGCTGGGCGCCGATCAGGATCACGCCGAGCGAGCGGCCGCGCTCGGCGATGTCGAGCAGCACCTCCTTGATCGGGGAGCTGCCCTCGCGCGGGGCGTACTTGTTCAGCTCGTCGAGCACCACGAACAGCAGGGGGCGGCCGGTGCCCGCCTTCTCCTTCTCGTCGAACTCGGTCTTCAGCGTCACGCCGACCACGAAGCGCTGCGCGCGATCGGGGAGATTGTGCAGGTCGACGACGGTGACCTGGGCCGACTCGGCGGTCTTGATCTGGTGGGGACGGCGGGTGGCCAGGTCGCCGCGGATCAGCCGGGACAGGTCGCGCTTGCTGCCGATCAGCCGGCGGGCGAACGCGTTGACCGTGCCCATGTTGACCGCGCTGCCGGCCCAGGTGGACCGGGTGTCGTCGTCGGTGAGCTGCTCGACGATGTGGTCGACCAGATCGCCGTACGACGAGATACGCCGGCCGTCGATGCTGATCCCGCCCTCGGCGGCGACCGCGTACCGGTTCAGGTGGGCGGTCACCGAGTGGACCACCATCGTGTACTGCTGGCGTTCGTCGTCGGCGTCGGCGAACACGTACGGCAGCAGTTTGCGGTCGCAGAACTCCTCGAGCGTCCAGTAGAACGCGTCGACCCCGGTCAGCCGGCTGCTCACGTCGGGCGCGCCGGACGAGTCGCCGGCGCGTGGGGGCGCGTAGACGCGTACGTCGGAAAAGGGGGTCGCGGGCAGTTCCAAGAGCTTGTACGCCGCGGTCGTCGGCTGGTCGAGCTTCGTATTCGCGTGGTCGAGGAACAGCAGGTCCTCGCCCTTGACGTTGAAGATCAGGGCGCGCGCGTTGGCCCCGTCGGCGCCCAGCTGGCCGGAGCGGAACACCGAGTAGAGCAGGAACGTCGCGAAGCTGGTCTTGGTGGCCACGCCGGAGATGCCGGAGATCGAGACGTGCGCGCCGCGGGTGCCGTCGAGGAAGTCGGCATTGAGGAAGACCGGCACGCCGTCGCGGCCGGTGCCCATCGGGATGCGCCGCTCCATTCGGTCGAAGTGCAGCGCCGCGTCGCGCGCGCTGCCCTCCGCCCGGTGCACGACGGCGCCGGGGGCAGGCGGCACATACAGCTCGGGGTCGACCCGGGTGGTGGTGATCTCGGCCGCCTCCTGCACCAGGGCCGGCAGCGTGCCCTCGGCGATGGCGAAGACGTCGGAGTCGAACTGCGCGCCCTCGTGCCGCGCGCGAACCTGGGTGACCACCCCGGCGATCGTCACCGGCTCGCGGTCGGGCAGCTCGCGCTGGGTCACCACGACGTCGTCGAGCTGCAGGTAGCTCCCCGGGGTCACGGCCGTCCAGAACTGGAGCGGCGTGGCATCGGCGGTACCGAGAACCCGCCCGACGGGGTCATTGTCCGGTTTTGCATTCAGTTTTCCGCTGCGGGGAAGCTCAGCTTCGTCAGACACGCGGATCATGTTGCCTCAGAGGTACGACAGAACGAGCAGCCGGCGGGGGTTGGCACTGGTTGTCCACAACTTCTGGTGGCCATCCACAGATTTATCCACAAGATCTTGCCCGGGCTGTGGAGGCGCGCCCGACATCGAACCGATTGCCGCCGATCGGTCAATGACCGGGTGACGACTCGTTGAAAAGGGGACCCTGCATGAGTCCACCCGCCGTCGTCGTGGGCGACCACGACCTGATCCGGCAGTCGGCGGCCGATCCGGAGGCCTTCGGGCAGATCTTCGACCGGCACGCCGCCACCATCCACCGCTACCTGGCCCGCCGGGTCGGGCCGCTGCTCGCCGACGACCTGACCGCGGAGACGTTTCTGATCGCCTTCCGCAGTCGCGATAAGTACGACATGTCGCATGCGGACTGCCGGCCCTGGCTGTACGGCATCGCCGCCAACCTGCTTCGCGGCCATCAGCGCGCCGAGGTCCGGCAGTACCGGGCGCTCGCCCGCACCGGGGTCGACCCGGTCTACGACGCCTCCGAGGACTCCGACGCCCGGGTGACGGCGGCCGGCGATGTGCGCGCGCTGGCCGGCGTGCTCGCCAAGCTGCCGGCCGGCGAGCGCGACGTACTGACCCTGATCGCCCAGGCCCAGCTCAGCTATCCCGAGGTGGCCCGGGCCCTGGACGTCCCGGTCGGGACGGTCCGCTCCCGCCTGCACAGCGCCCGCAAGCGCATCCGTTCCGCCCTCCCCGACCTTCCTGGAGACGACGATGAGTGACCTCGACCTGGTCGAGCGCTTCCGCGCCGACCTGCCGCCGGCCGAGCCGGCCGTGCTGAGCCGGGCCCGCGCCCGGATGTTCCACGACCCGGCGCCCCGGCGCCGCGCCCGCTGGCAGTGGGGACTGATCCCGGCCGGTGCGCTCGCCGCCGTGGTGGCGGCCGCCGTCGTGCTCGGCGGGACGGGCCACGCACCGGTCCCGACTCCGCCGGCCGCCCACGGCTCGCCGGGCTCCCCGGCCACCGACGCGGCCGGGGTGCTGCGCCTGGCCGCCGCCGAGGCCCGCCGCGACCCGCTGCTGACCGCACGTCCCGACCAGTTCCTCTACGTGGAGTCGCGGGTCGCCTGGGCCGGGGCCACGACCGCCCTCGGCAACTCCGCCACCCCCGGCACGATCGGGACGACGGGCTACCAGCCGCCGGTCGAGAAGCTCCGCCGGGTCTGGCTCTCGGTCGACGGCACCCGCCCCGGCCTGTTGCGGCAGCAGCGGGCGAACGGCGGCAAGGTGCAGACCATCCCGCTGGGGAACGAGGACGCGCCGGGCGTGCGGCTGCCCTCGCCGTACCGCGACGACCTCCCCACCGACGCGACCGCCATGCGGGCCTACCTCTACTCCGCCAAGCCCGACCCGGCCCGCAAGTCCGACCTGAGCCCCGACACGATGGCCTTCACCAAGGTCGGCGACACGCTCCGGGAGGAGTATGTGCCGCCCCGCGCGGTGGCCGCGCTCTTCGAGGCCGCCGCCACGATCCCGGGCACCACCGTGAAGAAGCAGGCCGACCTCTCCGGTCGCCGGGGCATCGCGGTGTGCCGCGCCGACCAGGGCCAGAGCTACGAACTGATCTTCGACGCCTCGACCTACGCGTTCCTCGGCGAGCGCGACGTCGTGGCCGGGGACCACCCCGGGTTGCCGAAGGACGCGGTGCTCGGCTGGACCGCCCAGCTCCGGATGGCGATCGTCGACCGGGCCGGTCAGCTGCCCTGACGCCGCACGTACCGCAGGAAAAGCATGTCTTGCCGGGAGAGCACGTGCCGCAGTGACATCTCCCGCGCGACACCGGGCGTCCCGGCCGCGATGCGGCCGGGACCGCCGCCCACCAGCAACGGCGACATCGTCAGGCAGAGCTCGGTGACCAGGTCGAACGCGATCAGGCTGCCGAACAGGGACGGGCCGCCCTCGGACAGCAGCTGGGTCGCGCCCCGGTCGTGCAGCACCCCGATGCCCGCCGCGAGGTCGTTCACCGTGATCACCTCGGCGACCTCGGCGATGCGGCCCGGCCGCGCGTCCCGGTAGGTGAGGACGATCGGGCGGATCGGAGCGTCGCTGAAGATCAGCTGGTCGGGGTCGAGGTCGAGCGCGCGGGAGACGACCACCATCAGCGGAAACTCGGGCAGGCCGTGCTCGACCCGCCAGGCGCGAGCGGCCGGGGTGAGCCGCAACGCGTCGTATTTCTCCGTCCTGATCGTCCCGGCGCCGACGATCAGCGCGTCGCACACCATCCGCAGCGAGTCGAAGATCTCCTTGTCGCCGGGGCCTTGCAGCCCGGCGGAGAGTCCGTCGACCGTGACCGCGCCGTCCAGGGCGGCGATGAAGTTGACCCGCAGCGTCGGCTGCGGGTTTCGCGGATAGAGCTCGACCAGCCCGGCCGGGTCGGCCGGCCACTCCCGACATGCGCTCATGGGCCGGGCGGGCCGGTCACCGGCGGGGTCGGCGTCGGCGGCTTGTGCTGGCAGTCGCACCACGAGCCGCCACGGCACTCCTCGTGGCGGCGCTCCCGGCAGGCCCGGCAGATCACCCCCCGACCCTACTGTCTTCCGCGTCACTCGCGCCGCCAGTACGCTCCTGTGACGCGGGGCATACCGCCATGCCCTTGACGCGCGAGACACCGCCGCGCAATCAGGACGAAACGCCGCCTTGGCAGGGTTGACCATCACGGTCGCTGACTCAGGAGGAGACGAATGTTGCTGCGGGTACGCGTCACCCTGCCCGACCGCCCGGGAGCCCTCGGGCAGGTGGCGCGCACGCTCGGCGTCGCCGGCGCCGACATCGTGCAGGTCGTCGTCCTGGAGCGGCTCGGCGGCCGGGCCGTCGACGACTTCACCGTGGTCTGGCCGGGCGCGTCCCGCGTGGAACGGCTCCTCGCCGGCCTCGCCGCCATCCCGGGCGTCCAGGTCGACGGCGTCTGGAAGGCGATCGGCGCGCCGGTCAACGGCGGCCACGACGCGGAACTGCTGGCCCAGGTCGCGGCGAACCCGTCCGACGGTCTCGCCACGCTGGTCGACGCGGTCCCCGGCCTGCTGGCCGCGGACTGGGCCGCGGCCGCGGTGGTGCCGGCCGACTGGGCGTCCCGCTCCTCCGCGCCCCGCTCGCTGCCCGGCGTCGCGGCCGAGCCGACGGTTGTATACGCGAGCTGGCGCGCCCCCGGCCCGCTGCAGCTCCCGGAGATCACCCCGCTGCGGGCCCGCCCGCTCACCGGCGCCGAGGGCACGCGCTACGCGATCGCCCCGTTCGGCCGGGCCGGGCTGGTGCTCGTGGTGGCCCGCGCGGACGACGAGGAGCTGCCCGCGGCCGGCTTCCACGTGACCGAGGTGGACCGGGTGGCGCAGCTGGTCCGGGCCGCCGCGGTGATCCTCGGCGACCGCCTCGACGCGGCCGCGGTACCCGCCGCCATGTGATCCGACTCTCCATAAAACCGCAGCTCAGGCAATGTCCGGTTAACACCCGCCAGGCAGAATTGGGACAGGAAAGCTGAACCTGAACTCGCCGGAAGGAGTGCCGGGACCATGGCGCTGTGGCGGATCCGGGCGACGGTCGACGACCGGCCGGGCTACCTCTCCGTACTGACCGCCAGCCTCGCGCTGAAGTCGGTCAACATCCTCGCCGTCCAGGTGCACACCACCGAGGCCGGCGCGGTGGACGACTTCCTGGTGGACGCGCCCGACGCGCTCACCGAGGAGGACCTGCTCACCGCCGTCGGCCGCGGCCGGGGGCGGAACGCCTTCGTGTGCCGGGCCGAGGCCGAGGGCCTGGCCGACCAGCCGACCCGGGCGCTGGCCCTGGCCGGGCGGCTGGTGCACGACCCGGACGCGCTGGGCGAGGCGCTGGTCGCCCTGCTCGACGCGGCCGAGGTGCGCTGGCGGCCGGAGCCGCTGCCGGGCCGGCCGGGCTACACCGACGACCGGATGACCCTGGCCGACCCGTCCGGCGGCTCGTACGAGGTGCTGCGGGCCCGCCCGTCGTTCACCCCGGCGGAGTACGCGCGGGCCCGGGCCCTGGTGGGGGTGGCCGGCGCGACCGTACGGCACCGGCAGGAGGAGACCACGCTGCTGCTGACCGACGGCAGCGAGCTGACCGTGCGCACCGCCACGCCGGACGACGCCGACGGCGTGCTCGGCCTGCACGAGCGGGCCTCGGTGGCCTCGGTGCGGAGCCGCTACCTGGGCGGCAGCGCGCCGAGCGAGTCCCGGCTGCGCCGGCTGCTCGACCCGGCCGGCGGCCGCACGCTGCTCGCGGTCACCGCCGGCGGCCAGGTCGTGGCCATGGCCAACCTGCTGGCCGAGGGCGACCTGGGCGAGATCGCGGTGCTCATCGAGGACGACTGGCAGCGACGCGGCATCGGCACGGCGCTGGTCCGCCGGCTGCGGGCCTGGGCCGAGAAGGGCCACTTCGCCGCGCTGGTGGCGCACACCGCCGCCGACAACGTGGCGATGCTGCGCACGCTGCGCCGGCTGGGCGCGGGCCCGGCCGAGCGGGACGGCGCGATGGTCAGCGTCACGATCGCGATGCCCGGCCGCGTCGACACGCCGACCGAGGCGGTCAAGCGGTAACCGTGCCGTGCTCCACACAGGTCGCCGTCCAGCCGGCCGGCACGACCTGCACCTTCATCCGGCGACGGCAGTGCGTGCAGTAGCGGGGCGGCTCGAGCTTCCGGGCCGCCTCGCAAAAACCATGATCACTGTTGTCCTTCGGGAAGCCACAGCGGTCGCAGTACATCAGAGCGTCGCCGAAAGGGCCTTGACCGGCATCTTCAGGTCGGCCAGCAGAGCCAGGTCCTCGGTGGCTGGCCGGCCGAGCGTCGTCAGGTAGTTCCCGACGATCACCGCGTTGATCCCGCCCAGCAGGCCGTCGCGCGTGCCCAGATCGCCGAGCGTGATCTCCCGGCCCCCGGCGTACCGAAGAATGGTCCTGGGCATTGCCAGCCGGAACGCGGCGATCGCCCGCAGCGCGTCGGGCCCCTCGACGACCGGCTGATCGCCGAGCGGCGTGCCCGGGCGCGGGTTCAGGAAGTTCATCGGCACCTCGTGCGGGTCGAGCTCGGCCAGCTGGGCGGCGAACTCGGCCCGCTGCTCGATCGACTCGCCGAGCCCGAGGATGCCGCCGCAGCACACCTCCATGCCCGAGTCGCGCACCATCTTCAGGGTGCTCCAGCGCTCCTCCCACGAATGGGTGGTCACCACGTTCGGGAAGAAGGAGCGGCAGGTCTCGAGGTTGTGGTTGTACCGGTGCACGCCCATCTCGACCAACTCGTCGACCTGTTCCTGGGTGAGCATGCCGAGGCTGGCGGCGACCTGGATGTCGACCGCTTCCCTGATCGCCTTGACGCCCTCGCGCATCTGGTCCATCAGCCGCCGGTCGGGCCCGCGCACGGCGGCGACGATGCAGAACTCGGTGGCGCCGGTGGCGGCGGTCTGCTTCGCGGCCTCGACCAGCGACGGGATGTCCAGCCAGACCGAGCGCACCGGCGAGGCGAACAGGCCGGACTGCGAGCAGAAGTGACAGTCCTCCGGGCAGCCGCCGGTCTTCAGCGAGACGATGCCCTCGACTTCGACTTCCGGACCACACCACTTCATGCGTACGTCGTGCGCCGCCTGCAAAAGCTCGGGCAATTCCTCGTCCGGTGATCGCAGAACCTCCAGGATCCCGGCCTCATCGAGGCCCACACCGGTGGCCAGCACCCGTTCGAAGATCTCCCGCATCCACGCACCCTACCGTGCTGCTACCGACGCCTGGTCCTACGGACGGCGTGGAGAACCCGGGCCCCCGCGGGGCCGTTCGGCTGTGGCTGGAGGGTCCGTTGAGTTGTCGGTGGTGAGTGATAGTTTGCCCTTCTCGTGATCGTTGGAGGTGCCTTGACGGGCTGGTTGGATGCGCTGGAGCGCCTCGCCGGGAGCCGGGCCAAGGCCGGGCTCACCCGTCAGTTGCGGCCGCGTCCGGCCGCCGACTTCGTCGTCGACCTGGCCGGCAACGATTATCTCGGGCTGAGCGTCCACCCCGCGGTGCTCGAGGGTTCGGCCCAATTCCTTGCGGCGTACGGGTTGGGAGCCACCGGTTCACGCCTGGTCCGCGGCTCGACCGAGGCGCACGCCGCCCTGGAGTCCGCCCTGGCCGACTGGTTGGGTGCCCCGGCCGCCCTGGTGTTCTCCTCGGGCTACCTGGCCAATCTGGCCGCGGTCCGCGGGCTCACCGCGGTGTGCGACCTGATCGTGTCGGATGCGTATAATCACGCCTCCCTGATCGACGGCTGCAAGATCTCCGGCGCCCGTACGATCGTGGCGCCGCACAACGACCCGGCCGCGGTCGCCGCCGTCCTCGACGCTCATCCCGGCCAGACCGCGCTGGTCGTCACCGAGTCGGTGTTCTCGGTCGACGGCGATCTCGCCCCGCTGGCCGCCCTGCACGAGGTGACCTCGGCCCGCGGCGCGCTCCTGCTGGTCGACGACGCGCACGCGCTCGGCATCCTCGGCCCGGCCGGCGCCGGCGGCGTGCACGCGGCCGGCCTCGCGGGCCGCGAGGACGTCATCGTCACCGCCACACTGTCCAAGTCCCTCGGCGGCGCCGGCGGCGTGGTGGCCGGCCCAGCGCGGTTCATCGAGCACCTGATCGACACGGGCCGCACGTTCATCTACGACACGGCGCTGCCGCCCGCCGTGGCCGGCGGCGTCCAGGCCGCGATCGGCATAGCCCAGGCGGCCGACGATCGGCGCGCGATCCTCGCCGCCCGGGGCGCGCAGATCGTGTCGCGCCTGGGAGCGGCCGGTTTCGCCGTGCCCCCGCCGGCCGCCGCGGTGCTGTCGGTGGTCGCGCCCGGCCCCGAGGCCGCCGTCGCCTGGGCCGCCGACTGTCGCGACCGCGGGGTGGCGGTCGGCTGCTTCCGCCCGCCGTCCACCCCCGACGGTTCGAGCCGGCTACGCCTTACCCTGAACGCCGGCGTCGCCGACGAGGCGTTCGCCCACGCCCTCGACGTCATCGTGGAGTGCGCCCCATGACCGACGACGCTGCCCACCTCAACCCGTCCCCCTTCGACCGCACCCACCTCGACCCGGCCCACCTCGACCCGGCCCACCTCAGCCCGGCCCACCTCGACCCGGCCCACCTCAGCCCGGGGCCCACCTCGACCCGGCCCACCTCGACCCGGCCCACCTCGACCCGGCCCACCTCGACCCGGCCCACCTCGACCCGGCCCACCTCAGCCCGGCCTACCTTGGCCCGGTCCCGGTGCCCGAATTGCCGCAGCCCGCCCGGCCCTTCAGCCTGCGCCCGGCTGTCCCCGCTCCTCGCCCAGCCGCCGAGCCACCCCAGCCGCCGCCATCCCAGGACAGCCCACCGCCATCCCAGAACAGCCCACCGCCATCTCAGGACAGCCCGCCACAATCCCAGGAGAGCCCACCGCCATCCCAGGAGAGCGCGCCGCCCGCCGCGCCCGAGCCGATGCCTGCCGAGCCGGAGCCGGTGCCTGCCGAGCCGGAGCCGGTGCCTGCTGCGCCCGTGCCCGCCGAGCCGGAGTCATCCCCTGTCGAACCCGTCGAGCCGGATGCTGCTCCGCTGAACGCGCCGATATCGCCTGCGCCGGTGGGAGACGATCTGGCCGCCGCCGAGGTGCCCGATGGGGACGCTCTCGGGGAGGAGATCGCGGCCGAACTCTCCGCGCAGGCCGCCCCGCAGCGCCCCGACCACGGTGAGTGGCGCGGGGTGGTGCTGGTCACCGGGACCGATACCGACGTCGGGAAGACGATCGTCACGGCGGCGGTGGCCGCGGCCGCCCAATCGTCGGGGCTACGGGTGGCCGTCATCAAGCCGGGACAGACCGGCATCGCCACCGGCGCGCCGACCGACATCGAGGTCGTCACCCGACTGGCCGCGCCGGACACCACCCGGGTGCTCGCCGAATATCCGGAGCCGATGGCGCCGCTCGCCGCGGCCACCGTTGCCCAGCTGCCGCCGCTGGAGCTCTACGCCGTTGTGGACGCCATCCGGGCCGAGGCGGACAAGCACGACCTGGTCCTGGTCGAGGGCGCGGGCGGGCTGCTGGTGCCGATGGGCGTAAGGCCGTCCGGCGAGGCGTGGACCCTGGCCGACCTGGCGATCGCGCTCGGGGTCAAGACCATCGTGGTCGCACGGGCCGGGCTCGGCACACTCAACCACACCGCGCTGACCCTCGAAGCGCTCAGCCGGCGGGGCGTGCCGGCCGGGGTAGTGATCGGTGCCTGGCCGCCCGACCCCGAGTTGGTGCACTGGGCCAACCTCAGCGAGCTGGTCCCGCATCTGATGGGCGCCCTGCCCGACGGCGCCGGCCGGATGGATCCCGGGGTCTTCCGCCGGTCGGCGCCCGGCTGGCTGACCCCGCCGCTGTACGGCGTCATCGACAACTGGCGGGTCTGGGCCGAGGAGACCGACGGCCACTGACGTACGGCATGCTTCGGACGCCGCCTCTACTCGCTGCGGCAAGAGGCGCTGGATCCGGTGCGCAGCCTGCTCGCCGAGTTCTGGCCGGACGCGACAGCGCCGTGACCGCATCGGCGACCACGCCTTCCCGGGGGCGCCTCAGAGGGTCAGTTTCATGCCCTCGTGACTGGCGACGAAGCCGAGCGCCTCGTAGAACCGATGCGCGTCGATCCGGCGCTTGTCGGTGGTGAGCTGCACTATCCGGCAGCCGCGATCAAGGGCGCGATCCATCGCGTACGCCATCAGCTTCTTGCCGAGGCCGGCCGAGCGACGGTCCGCGCGGACTCGGACCGCCTCGATGGTCATCCGCCAGGCGCCGCCGCGGCTCAGGCCGGGCGTGAAGGTGAGCTGGCAGGTGGCGATGACCTCGTCGTCGGCGGCGACGATCAGCTCGTTGTTCGGGTCGGCGTCGATCGCCTCGAACGCGGCCCAGGTCGCGGCATCCACCTCCTCGGGGACCACGCCGAACCCGCGGGACCGGGCGATGTCGTCATCCGCCAGCAGGTGCAGGATCGCGGGCACATCGGCCCGTCCGGCCGGGCGGAACGTCATTTCGCCGGGCACCGCAGGCCCGTCTGGGGCACCTGGAGATCGATGAGGTAGCCGTCCACCGCCTGCACGATGCAGGGCGTGCTGGGGTACGCCGTGTGCCCCTCGCCCTCCCAGGTGAGCACGTGCCCGACGCCCAGCATGTTCGCCAGGTCGGCGGTGTTCTCGTACGGCGTCGCCGGGTCGCCGGTGGTGCCGACCACCACGATCGGCGGGGCGCCGGTGGCCGCGCCGGCCGGGTACGGGTCGCGCGGGCCCGGCCACAGGCTGCAGGACAGCATGCCGACCGCGAGCGAGGCGCCGAACAGCGGATACTTCTTCCGCCACTCGCCCTGCAGCTGGCGGATCTCGGCGACGCTCGGCACGTCCTTGGTGTCCGAGCAGTTCACCGCCAGGTTCGCGTCGAAGAGATTGCTGTACGTGCCGTCCGGTTTTCGCTCGGCGTACTGGTCGGCGAGGGTGAAGATGCCCTTCGCGTTGCCCTGCTTGAGCGTGGACACCGCCCCGGCCAGCGCCGTCCAGCCCTGCTCGGTGTAGAGCGAGGAGATCACCGCCAGGAAGATCCAGCCCGCGGTCGCCTTCCGCCCGTCGGTATATGGCACCGGGTTTTTGTCGGCCGCGGCCATCGCGTCGGTGACCGCCTTGCGCGCGTCCGGCGCGATCGGGCACTTCCCGGGCGTGGCCTTGCACCAGTTGCTGAAGTTGGTGAACGCCCGCTCGAAGCCCTTGGCCTGTGTCTCGGAGCCCTGGACGAAGGTCTGCTTGGGGTCGACCGCGCCGTCCAGCACCATCGCCCGGATCTTGGTCGGGAACTGCTGGGCGTACGTCGCGCCGAGCAGCGTGCCGTACGAGAAGCCCAGGTAGGTCATCTGGTTGTCGCCGACCGTCTGGCGGATCGCATCCATGTCCTTGGCCGCCTGCTCGGTCGAGAAGGTGACCAGCTGGTCGCCGTACTTGTTGCCGCAGCCGTCCACGATCTTCTTGTTCAGCGCGACGAAGCTGTCGAACTGCGCCTGGGTGGCCGGGTCGGGCGGGGAGGCGAAGTTCGCATCCTGGTCGGCGTCGCTGATGCACTTCACCGGGTCGGACCGGCCGACGCCGCGCGGGTCGAAGCCGACGATGTCGAACTGGTTGGTGACCGCGGTGGGCAGGCCGCCGAAGGCCGCGCCGTAGGACAGGTAGACCGCGGTCTCGACGCCCGAGCCGCCCGGGCCGCCCGGGTTGATCAGCAGCGAGCCGATCCGGTTGGTCTGCGTCTTCGACCGGATGCGGATCAGGGCGATCCCGTACGTCCGGCCGGTGGTCTTGTCGTTCCAATTCTGCGGGACCTGGACCGTGGTGCACTCATACGTCATGTTCCGAGCGGCCTGGCCGACCAGCGACTTCGGGATATCCGAGCAGTCGCGCCAGTCGGTGGTGCCGCCGGTCGGCGAGGTCGAGCCGTTGACCCCGGGCTTGGCCTCGCCCGAGCCGTCCGGCGCGAACGTGGGCACGGTGCAGCCGGCGACGGCGAGCACCGTCGCGAACAGGAGTCCGGCGACCAGACGGAGACGACGCGGCACGATCACGGCCCTTCGACAGCTGTTGTGGCGAGATCGAGGTTATCCGGTCGATCCGACAAGTTTGCTCAGCGGCTGGTGAGGACCTCGGCCAGATTGAACTGGACCGGGCGTTCCAGCTGGTCGTACGTGCAGGTTCGGGGATCTCGATCGGGCCGCCAGCGCTCGAACTGCGCGGTGTGCCGGAACCGGATGCCCTCCATGTAGTCGTAGCGGACCTCGACCACCCGCTCCGGGCGCAGCGGCGTGAAGGAGAGGTCCTTGCCGTTGTTCCAGCGGCTGTACTCGTTCTTGCGCGGGGTGCGTTCGCCCTGCTCGTGCGCCGCCCAGTCCCACGGGTGCCCGTCGAACGAGGTGACCAGCGGCTGCATCTCCTCGAACAACTCCTCGCGGACGGCCATCGGGAAGCTGCCGATCACGCCCACCGAGACCAGCACGTCGCGCTCGTCGTACAGGCCGAGCAGCAGCGAGCCGATCCGATTTTCGCCCGACTTGTGCACCCGGTAGCCGGCCACCACGCAGTCCGCGGTCCGCTTGTGCTTGATCTTGGTCATCACCCGCTTGTCGGGCTGATACGTGAGATCCCGCGCCTTGGCGATCAACCCGTCCAGCCCGGCGCCCTCGAACTCCGCGAACCACCGTCGCGCGGTAGGAAGATCGTCGGTGGCCGGGGTGATGTGCACCGGCGGCTGCGCATCCTTGAGTACGTCGAGCAGCCGCTCGCGTCGCTCGGCGAACGGGCGTTCGGTCAGGTCCTCGTCGCCGATCGCGAGCAGGTCGAAGGCCACGAAGCTGGCCGGCGTCTGCTCGCTGAGCAGCTTGACCCGGCTGGCGGCGGGGTGGATGCGCTGCTGGAGCGCCTCGAAGTCGAGCATGTTGCGCCCGGTGTCGGCCACGATCACCTCGCCGTCGATCACCGCCCGCTCCGGGAAGTTCGCCAGCACGGCCCGGACGACCTCGGGAAAGTACCGGGTCATCGGCTTCTCGTTGCGGCTGCCGATCTCCACCTCGTCGCCGTCCCGGAAGATGATCGAGCGGAAGCCGTCCCACTTCGGCTCGTACACCTGGCCGGGTGGGATCTCCGCGACGGGCTTGGCGAGCATCGGCTTGACCGGCGGGTTGATCGGCAGCTCCATGGCACCAGTGTGCCCTCTTTACTCTCCCCCTGTGGTAGGCCACAGACTGCGAGTCATGGACTACACACGGCAGACCGAGTTCTCCGACCCCCGCGCCCACGCGCGCCTGTTCGACCCGTTGCCCGACGACCCGGGCGGCATCGGGGAGGTGATCCGCAACCTCGTCGTCCACTACCGCGCCTCGGGCATCGACTTCCCGCCCGACCGGCTGGCTGAGATCGACAGCCGCTGGGCCGACCGCCTGCTGGACGCCGACCGCCGGCGGTTCGACACCCCGCTGGCCGAGCCGCGCGCCCCGGAGCAGCGGATCGTCGGCTGCTGCCGCGACTTCACGCTGCTCACGGTGGCGGCGCTGCGGCACAAGGGCATCCCCGCCCGCAGCCGGGTCGGCTTCGCCGACTACTTCGCCCCGGACTGGCACTACGACCACGTGATCACCGAGTACCGGGACGGCGACCGCTGGGTCAGCTTCGACAGCGAAGAGGACAAGTACGTCCCGTTGGCGCCCGGCGGCCTCCGGACGGCGGCGCAGGTCTGGACGGCCTACCGGCGCGGCGAGATCGACGTGGACAAGTTCGGCGTCCACCCGTCGATCGCCGAGCTCCGCGGCGGGTGGTTCGTCCGCAACTACGTCATCTCGGAACTGGCCCACCGCCGCGGCGAGGAGTTGCTGCTGTGGGACCTGTGGGGCGGCATGAGCCTCGACCTGGACGGCGACCTGGCGTTGATCGACCAGGTGGCCGACCTGCTGCTCGCGGCGGACGCGGGCGACGACGCGGCCGAGACCAAGCTGGCCGAGCTCTACCTTTCCCGGGCGGAATTGCGGCCCGGCAGCCGGGTCCGGTGCGCGTCTCCGGCCGGCGCCGAGGTCACGATCGACCTCGAAAAGCGGGGTGTGGCTACCTGACCAGCAGCTCGACGAGGCGATCCAGTTCGGCTTGCGGGTCGGCGGCCAGGCCCATGTGCACCGGGCCGGCCCGCAGGATCGTGCTGCGCGGGGCGACCAGCCACCGGAACCGCTCGCCCGGCTTCATCTCGCCCGCGGCGCCCGCGCCGGTGCAGGTCGCCTCCCAGGACGCGAGGGCGGCGGCGACCGCGGCGACGTCGACCTCCGGGTCGAGCGCGCGCAGCCGGTCCTCGTGCAGGTGGGTACGGGCGGCGAGGAAGTCCAGGCGCTGGCTGTAGAGCACCACGCCCACGTTGATCAGCTCACCGCGCTCGATCCGGGGGACGGCCTGGATGATGGCGTACTCGTACGGGATTCTCATGGCAGCCACGCCTCCGGCCGCTCGGCGCGCCGGGACAGATGACGCAGGTAGGCGTCGCGGTCGCCGTCGTCCAGCCACTCCTCCGGCACCAGCGCCAGCACCTCGGCGAGCAGGGCCGGGGTCAGCCGCTCGGCGAGCGCGGGACCCTCCGTGGCCAGCGCGGTCGCGTACGGCTTGAGGACGTGGTCGTCCCACTTGTAGGCCCGGTGCACCACGCTCTCGGCGCGCGGCCAGTTGTGGTGGAAGTACAGGGTGGCACCGTGGTCGATCAGCCAGAGGGCGTTGTGCCAGATCAGCAGGTTCGGGTTGCGCCAGCTGCGGTCGACGTTCTCGACGTACGCGTCGAAGGCGACCACCCGCGAGGCCAGCGCCGGGTCGACCGGGTGCGCGTTGGGATCGTAGCCGAGCGAGCCGGGCAGGAAGTCCATCCCCAGGTTGGTGCCGGCGCTCGCCTTGATCAGCTCCTGGACCTCCTCGTCCGGCTCGGCCCGGGCGACGATCGGATCCAGGTGCACCACGGCGAGATCCGGCACCGGCAGGCCGAGCCGCCGCGCGAGCTCGCCGGAGATCACCTCGGCGACCAGCGCCTTCGGACCCTGCCCGGCGCCGCGGAACTTCACCACGTAGGTGCCCAGGTCATCCGCCTCGACCACGCCGGGTAGCGAGCCGCCCTCACGCAGCGGAGTGACATACCGCAGCGCGGTGACGTCTCGTAACACGCCGCCCACCCTAACCGCCGCCGATCACCACTTGGCGCCACCCCGGCAAGGGCAACGCGGCCCCCTCACCGCTCGGCGCCGCACCGTGCCGCTGCCTCCGCCGTGCAGCTGCCCCGCCGTGCGCTGCCCCGCCATCCTGCTGCCCCGGCCGTGCGCTGCCCCGCCACGCTGCTGCCCCCGGCCGTGCGCTGCCCCGCCACGCTGCTGCCCCCGGCCGTGCGCTGCCCCGCCATCCTGCTGCCCCCGGCCGTGCGCTGCCCCGCCACGCTGCTGCCCCCGGCCGTGCGCTGCCCCGCCATGCTGCTGCCCCCGGCCGTGCGCTGCCCCGCCGTGCTACTGCCCCCGCCGTGTTACTGCCCCCGCCGTGCTACTGCCCCGCCATGCCGCTGCCGCTTCCCCGCCGTGCTGCTGCCCCGGTCCAGCCGCCGTGCCGCGCGACACTCCGGTGGCCCCCAGCCCGGCGAGTTCCCAAAGGCCGGGGTGCTGCGCCCGGCCTTTGCTCTGCGCACCGATACGCACCAATATCGAGCGGCCGTTCGCTTTCGGTGACGCAGGCTGAAGAGCGCCGCCGACGCGCGGCCGACCCGGACGTGCGTATCGGTACGCAGAGCAAAACGCCCACGCAGGCTGAAAGGCGCCGCCGACGCGCGGCCGACCCGGACGTGCGTATCGGTGCGCAGAGCAAAGTGGCCGGTGGACACAACGCGGACGCGGGCACAATGCGGGCACGGACGCGGGCCGCGAGTCGGGGACTCGCGGCCCGCGTCGAGGGTCAGACCGTGGTCGGGCCCTGGCGGCGCAGCTCGTCGACCTTGGTCATGGCCTCGCGCAGGCCGGCGAGCCACTCCTCGGTGTGCTGGCCGACCAGCTTCACGCACCAGGCCAGGGCCTCGGAGCGGGAGCGGGCCACGCCGGCGTCGACCAGGGTGTCGAGGATGTGGCGCTCGGGCTGGCGCAGGCGGGTCATCACCGGGGCGGCCAGGTGGGTGAACAACTCGTTGGTGTCGCCGCAGCGGACGCCCCAGGCGACCTTGCGCTGGTAGCGGTGCTCGATCTGGCGGGCCACCCGGATCCGGTCCTCCCGGGTGTCCTCGCGGAACTGGTTGATCCGGCCGGCCTGGCTGGCGGCCCGGTCGGCCTCGGCGGCGTCGGCGCCCAGGTCGGGCTCCGGAATGCGGCCCCAGATGATGATCTCGTCGCGGTCGACGACGATCTCGGGGCGCTCGGTGAACCACCCATCCGGGATGGCGCCGGTCACCCAGGCGGCGGCGTCATCCGCGGCGGGCGGCTCGGCCCGGCCACCGCCGGGCGGTGCTTGACGAAAACGCATGTCCAACCTCCCCAAACGAACCTGATTACAGAATTACACCGTTACAGCGCTTACTGCCATCGCGTTCGCTGGGGGCGGAAGCCGGAGCCTCAACGGAGCTGGTCGGCGTACATCTCCCAGGGCGCCTGCGGCAGCACGTGACCGGTCTCCAGCAGGGACTTCAGGTTGGCCATCACCGCCGGCCAGCCGAGCGAGACCATCCGCAGCGCCTCCTCGTCGGCCAGGTTCTCCTGGGTAACGGTCAGCCGGACGATCTCCTGCCACGGCTCGATCTCGAAGGTGACCGTGGACGGCACGGCCGGCTGCACCTCGACGGCCGGATCCTCGAAGGTGACCACCAGGCGGCGCGGCGGTTCGGCCGTCAGCACCTTGCCGCCGACGTCCGAGATGCCCGAGCCGTCGGTGCGCAGGTGCTCCCACGTCGAGCCGGGCTGCCAGTCCGACACGTTGCTGTGGCCCCAGTACCGGGCGGTCAGGTCAGCGTCGGTGAGGGCCTGCCAGACCCGTTCGGGCGTGCTGTGGATGTACGTCACGTACACAAAAGTGGGTTTGTCGGTCATGTCTCGCTCCTCCGCGCTCTTCTTGATGGCAGCCAGCGTCCGCAACCTCGGCTGCTCGAACGGCGCCAGCCATCGCTGCTGGATGTCGTAGATCGGAACCGGGTTGAGGAAGTGCAACTTCTCCCGGCTGCGGCGAACCGTGCTGATCAGGTTCGCCTCCTCGAGGACGGCCAGGTGCTGGGTCACCGACTGGCGGGCCATCGCCAGCTGCCCGCAGAGCTGCCCGAGCGTCTGCCCGTCGCGTTCGCGCAGGCTGTCGAGCAGGCGGCGCCGGGACGGATCGGCGAGCGCTCGGAACACCTTGTCCATGGCGCCATTATGCAGTCGTACGCCTGCATAACGTCAAGTAGTGAACGACGCCCGCAAGCAGAACGCCGACGACGTACCAGAGCAGGTCGGCGGAATCGAAGACCCGGCCGAGGACCAGGCGGGCCACCACACTGTGCGCGGACAGCGCCGTCGGCACGCCGGTGAGCTGGAAGAACTCGACCGCCCAGCAGTAGCCGGTCGAGATCAGCGCGACCGGCAGCGGGCGTCCGCGCGGCCAGAGGACCAGCACCCCGCCGTAGAAGGCGGACGCGTACAGCGCGGTGCCGGAGATCTGGTCCAGCGGACCGGTGGCCTCCACCAGCGGCCCGGTGACCAGCCGGATGGCGAACGCCAGCCCCAGCGACCCCACGATCAGTGCGGCGCCGAGCAACCTAGAGGACGAACGCATCGGTCCAGAGCTGCCGCGAGTGCCCGCTCAACGCCTCCATCAGGGCCACCGCCTGGTTGTCGGTGAGCCCGGCCACGAAGTCGATCACCGCGCGGCCGCGGGCCTGACCCAGCCGGTCGGGCGTGCCGTCGGGCAGCTCGGTCTCGGCCAGCTCGACCAGGTCGCGCAGCCGCCGCGGCAGGCGCTGCTCCTCGTCCGGGTCGGTGAGCCAGGCCAGCAGCGCCTCCACCAGCGAGGCCAGCAGCCGGGCCTGACCGCGCTGGTGCAGGGCCAGGTCGGGCCGGGCCAGCACGAACCGGTTCTGCACGAACTTGAGGATCTGCACCTCGTGCCACTGGGCCGTGGCAAGCTGCACGTGCCCGGAGCGGACCGCGGGCTGCTCGACCAGCTCCACCGACTCGACCAGCCGCCTGGTCCAGGTCGCCGAGAACGCCGCGACCTGCGCCTCCGCCTCCAGCGAGCCGTCGAACGGGAGGGCCAGCAGGCCGTCGACCAGCTCGGCGCGGACCAGCTCGACGGCGGCCGCGAACGCCGCGTCGTCGGCCATCCAGCCGTCCTTGCGGTGCAGCTGCCGGCGTAGCGACTCGATCGCCCCGCCGGCCCGGTTCGGGTCCGCCGACGTACCCCACCGCTGCCAGGCCATCAGCTCGGCGGCGACCGCGCCCTGCTGCAGCACGCCGACCCGGTGCACGTCCTCCAGGTCGTGGATCGCGTACGCGATGTCGTCGGCCGTGTCCATCACCGAGGCCTCGACGGTCTGCTGCCAGTCGGCGACCCGCCCGGCGAACGGCGACCGGGCGGCCAGCATGTCGTCGACCTCGGTCAGGTAGGCGCCGAACTTGACCGACCCGGCCTCGGGATCGTCCGGCGACGCGGCCGCCCCGCGCGGCGGCGGGTTCATGTATCGGGCGTCGCCGTGCCGGGTCCACGGGTACTTGAGGATCGCCGCCCGAACCGCGTTGGTGAGGTTGAGCCCGATCGTCGCCTCGCCGCGGATCTCGGTGCTGGTCACGATCCGGTACGACTGGGCGTTGCCCTCGAACCCGTCCGGGACCCGCAGCCGCTGCCGGGCCAGCTGGTCGAGGACCCGCTCGCCGAGGTGCCCGAACGGCGGGTGGCCGAGGTCGTGGGCGAGCGCGGCCGCCTCCACCACATCCGGGTCGCAGCCGCCCAGCTTCTCGGAGAGCACCGAGCTTTCCGCGACCCGCTCGGCGATCGCCCGGGCCACCTGGGCGACCTTGAGGCTGTGCGTCATCCGGTTGTGCACGAGCAGGCCGGCGCCGCCGGGGCTGATCACCTGGGTGACGCCGGCCAGCCGGGCGAAGAACGGGGAGCTGACGATCCGGTCGCGGTCGACCCGGAACGGGCTGGAAGCCAGGTCACCCGGTGCGACCAGGCTCTCCCCGAAGAGCCGCTGGGCCCGCGAATCGTCCATGCCCGGCTACGTTACCGCCCCGGCCGGCGTGTCGACCGTCACGTCCGGGTAGCCCGGATCGTTGTCGTGCGGCTGGCAATCGGCCTGGTCAGTTCGTCAAACTGGGCTGATGGCGAAGCGAGGACGTACCGGAGCGTTGGTGGCACTGGCGCTGGGCGCCGCGGCGGTGTGGGTGGGCAAGGACATCCCCCGGCAGATGGGCGCCAAGGCCAAGGGCGATCGGCTGGCCCGGGTGCTGGCCTCGCCGCAGTTCTCCGGCGGGAAGTTCCGGAACACGGTGCCCGCCACCGAGCTGACCGGGGCGTCGATCCCCGGGCTCGCGCTCGCCGCCATGCGCGACCGCGAGTCCCGCCACCCGCGCCTGCCGATCCCGCTCGTCACCCCCGACCCGGGGCTCGACGCCGACGGCCTGCACGTCACCTGGTACGGGCACTCCTCGGCGCTGGTCGAGATCGAGGGCCGGCGGGTGCTGCTCGACCCGGTGTGGAGCGAGCGGTGCTCGCCGAGCCGCATCTCCGGGCCCAAGCGGCTGCACGAGCCCCCGGTGGCGCTGCGTGACCTGCCGCCGCTCGACGCCGTGCTGATCTCCCACGACCACTACGACCACCTGGACATGGAGACCATCCAGAACCTGGTGGATCTCCAGGCCGCGCCGTTCCTGGTGCCGCTGGGCGTCGGCGCGCACCTCGAGCGCTGGGGCGTGCCCACCACCCGGATCATCGAGCTCGACTGGAACGAGCGGGCCAAGGTGGCCGGCCTGGAGTTCATCGCGACCGCCGCCCGGCACTTCTCCGGGCGCGGCTTCAGCCGGGACGAGACGCTCTGGACGAGCTGGGTGATCCTCGGCCCGACCCGCCGGGTGTTCTACTCCGGCGACACCGGCTACTTCCCGGGCTTCGCCGAGATCGGCCAGGAGCACGGGCCCTTCGACGTCACGCTCGTCCAGGTCGGCGCCTACGGCGACGCCTGGCCGGACATCCACATGATCCCCGAGGACGGGGTGGCCACCCACCTGGACGTCCGCGGCGGACTGATGATCCCGGTGCACTGGGCCACCTTCAACCTGTCCCTGCACGAGTGGCCCGAGCCGGCCGACCGGGTCTGGGCCGAGGCCAAGGCCCGGGACGTGCGGCTGGCCGTGCCCCGGCCGGGCGAGCGGGTCGACGTGGACAACCCGCCCGCGGTCGACGGCTGGTGGCAGGCGATCGCCTGATCAGCGAGCCGCGTTCCCAGCGAGCCGCGTTCCCAGCGAGCCGCGTTCCCAGCCAGTCGTGTTCCCAGCCAGTCGCGTTCTCAGCGAGCCGCGTGGAAGGCCGCCACGAAGAGCATCGCCAGGATCAGCACGGCGCTGGTCACGAACTGGACGGTGTGCGAGACCACCTCGCGGCGGCCGGTGCGTTCCGCCCGGTGGGTGGTGTTCACGTCGGAGCCGCTGAGGCGGTACGCGGTGATGATGACCGTCGCCACGGTCAGGACGGCGGCGACGCTGGCGGCGGAACCCTGTTGATACGACATGCCGAAACCCCCTGGTGCCGGATGAAAGGCCAGTGTGTGGGGAGCGGATCGGTTCAATCCAGAGGATTTCGGGCCCAATAGGTCGTAAACCTCTTAACTCGATATAGACCTTTTGTCGGTAATCTGTCAATAGCCCGTCAGGCCGGGGGTGACCAGGCCTCGATCGAGGTCCGGAGGTCCTCCATCTCCCGGCGGCCGGCGCCGGCCAGGGCCACCACGTCGGCGTGCAGGGCCTGCATCGCCTCGGTGGCCTCGACGTCGTGGCCGGCCCGGGAGCGCATGTCGGCGGCCAGGAAGCGCAGGGTCAGCGTGTCCAGGTGGCTCGGGCCGAGCACCCGGTGGTAGTCCTCGGCCAGGCGATCCATCCGGGACAGGGCCTCGGCGTACGCCCCGGTCTCGCCCAGCCACGCGGTCAGTTCGACCTCGACCTCGAACACCTCGGTGGAATCCGGCCCGAGCACCCGGCGGAAGTCGTCGAGCAGCGGGCGCAACTCGGCCACCGCCGCCTCGGGGTCGGCCGGCCCGACGATCTCGACCAGGGCCACCCGGGTGTTCAGCGTGTCCCGGTGGTCGGCGCCGAGCGCGCGCTCATAGTCGGCGATCAGCTCGCGCAGCCCCTCGGCGGCGCCCTCCTGATCGCCGGACGCGTCCTGCCAGGTGGCGATCGCGTGCCGGGTGGCGAGGGTGTTCGGGTCGTCCGGGCCGAGCACCCGGCGGCGCACGGTCAACAGGTCGCGGAAGCCGGCGAGTGCCCGATCGGGGTCGCCGGCTCGCCCGTACGCCCAAAGAAGGTTGTTTCGCACGATGAGGGTGTCGGGATGTTCCGCCCCGAGCCGCGCGGCCGCGATCGGCAGCAGGCGTTCCCAGTACGTAACGGCGGCGGGCAGCATTCCCTGATGCGGCAGGCTGTTGCCGGCCCGGAACACCACCTGGTGCACGCCGCTCGCCCACAGCGCCTCATCGTCGGTCCGCACCAGCGCCTCGGCGTTGGCCCGTAGCAGTTCGACCAGCTCAGTGTCCCGTTCGACCTCGGGCCAGGCGGCGAGCAGCAGGTCGGCCGCCTCGCCTGGATCGTCCCGCATCAGCGTCTCGAAGTCGTGCTGCCACGACTGCAGATCCCCCGCCCCGGAAGGAAGATGGGTCATAGCCGGATGTGATCACACGACGACGCCGGGTGTCGATACATTGTGGACTTTTGAGAAAAGTCCCTTACCGGGGCAGGCAGATCTTCACGGCGCCGGGCTCGACCGTGGCGGTGAAGCGCGTCGTCTCCTCGCGGGCGCCGCCGTCCAACTCGTACACCATCTTGGTCTTGAGTTTGACGTCGATCCGGCGGGCGCGGGTGGTGCGGACGAAGGGCGACCGGTCGGAGCGGCCGACCGCCATCGTGCCGAGCGCGCGGGCCCACTCCAGCGCGCCCTGGGCGGTGGCGACGCCGACGTCGAGCCAGCCGTCGTCCGGCTTGGCGTCGTCGAAGGCCCGGATGCCGCCGGTGATCGTGCCGACGTTGCCGATCAGCACGCAGCTGGCCTCGTCGTCGAACCACTTCACCCCGTCGACCAGGATACGGGCGCTCGCCGCCTCGCCGTTGACGTGGCGCAGGCCGGTCCAGACGTAGGCGAGCTTGCCGAGCCGGTCCTTCATCTTCCGGTCGGCGTCGCGGATCATCGCGCCGTCGAAGCCGACGCCGGCCATCACGCCGAAGTGTTCGCCGTCGAGCTTGCCGAGGTCGATCCGGTGCCGCCGCCCACAAAGCGCGATATCCAGGGACTTTTCCAGGTCATGCGGGATGCCGAGGTTGCCGGCCAGCAGGTTGCCGGTGCCGGCCGGGATGATCCCCACGGGCACCTTGGAGCCGGCCACCACATCGAGTGCCCGCTGCACCATCCCGTCGCCGCCCCACACGAGGAGCAAGTCGGGCTTTTCCCCGATAAGTGATTTGACCTTCTTGGGGGCCTTGCGGCTCTTGTCGACCTCCTCCCACAGGAGATCGCCGACACCGAAGTCGGACAGACGGCGACGCAATTCATCCAGGCCACCGTCGAGCGTCTTCCGCTGATGGGCGACCACGGCGATCGTTCGAGGGGTGCGCATGTGCTGCGCACTACCCGATTCCGGCGCGCGGTAATCAGTTCACGGTCTCGCGCATGCGCTGCTCGGCCGCCGCGCTGCGGATCACCATGAGCCGCAGCTCCAGCTCGTCGGAGACCATCGAGGCCAGGTGCTCGAGAGCGCGCAGCTGCCGCGGCGTGGCCTCGCGCGGCCGGTTGTCGATCACGTTGACCGTGCCCAGCCGGTACCCGTCGTGGGTGCGGATCGGCGCCGCCGCGTAGAAGCGCAGGCCCAGCTCGCCGCGGACCAGCGGGTGCTCGAGCGTACGCGGGTCGACCGCGGCATTGTTGATCACGTAGACGTCGTCCTGGGCGATCACCGACGCGCACAGTCCGGGCTCCTTGCCCACCTCGCGCACCCCGCTCAGCCCCTGGCAGGCGGCCAGCCACACCCGGTCCTGCTCGACCAGCGACACGGTCGCGATCGGCGTGTCGAAGATCGCCGCCGCGACGAACGCGATCCGGTCGTACGCGTCTTCGAGCGGCTGATCGACCAGCCGGTACCGACGAACCGCCTCGAGCCGCGCCCGCTCGTCCGGCGCCACGCTGTCCAGGTATTCGTACGCGTCATTGTTGCTGGTCATGGAACGACCCCCTCCGTGATCGCCGATGGACACGAGGAAGCCTAGAAATCGCCCAGGTGTGGCGCAACACACACAATGACCGAATTGATGCCACTCGGTGCCGAACCGCCGGAGAATCGCACACGCCGTGTGACAGGCTGACCCGCGTGACGGTGTGGATCGCCCTGCTGCGCGCGGTCAACCTCGGCCCCCGCAACAAGGTCCCGATGGCCACCCTCCGTGACCGGCTGGCCGCCGAGGGCCTGCCCGGCTGCCGCACCCACCTGCAGAGCGGCAACGTCATCGTCGACTCCCCCCACGACGTCGCCCCAATCATCCGCGAGGTGGTCCGCCGCGACTTCGGCGTCGACGAGCCGGTCATGGTCCGCAGCCGTGACCGACTCACCGAGATCCTCGCCGCCAACCCGTTTCCCGCCGCGCTGGTGCGCCCCACCCTGCTCCGGGTGCTCTTCCTGGCCGAGCACCCGTCGCCCGACCGCGTCCGCCTCCTCGAGGAGCACGACGACATCCGGGTCCAGGGCCGCGAGGTCTACCTCGACTACCGCACCCACGTCCACGGCAACCCGCGCAACGCCGCCATGGTCACCCGCCGCCTCGCCCTGCACGGCACCGAACGCAACTGGACAACCCTCACAAAAACCCTAGAAATCTCCAAAACCATGTGACCGTACGCGTGGCACCTCCCCCGCCGATTCCCGGCCGCCCCGCCTCCACAACGCGACCCAGCCGCAACTCGAGGCCGCAGCGCGCCTCTCGCGTGTAGCGGTGGTCCAGCATCCCCAGCACTGCCGGTCAGCCGAGCCATCGGCATCCGCCGCCGGCCCTGCCGAGTGCGCGAGGCCGGTCAGCTGGCAGGTAGCCTCGGAGGCGGCGTGTCCGGTTGTAGCGGACTGGTCCGCCACCCGAGCCGTTAGCAGGGACGGGCCCGATGACCGACCAAGCATCGCAGTTCGCCGCCGAGCTCCGTCGACTCCGTAGCGAGCGCGGGCTGTCCTACCGGGCGCTCGCCGAACGGGCCCACTACGGCAAGAGCTACCTCGAAGACCTGGAGAAGGGCCGCAAACCCGCGAACCAGGCGGTAGCCGAGCGGCTCGACAGGGCTCTGGGCGCGGAGGGCCGACTCGCCGCGATCCTCCACCCGGCGGGTGACGGCGCGGACGACGAGATCGAGGCGATCGAGCTGGCGCGGCGGATCACCGCGTCGGACGTCAGCGATGCGACCCTCGACCAGCTCGAGTCGGCCGCCGACAGCATGGCCATGGCCTACGCGACTACACCACCGGTCATCCTGCTCCCCCGGGTTCGCAGGCACCTCGGCTACGTCAGCTCGCTATGGGACGCCCGCAAGACCCTGGCCCAGCAACAGCGACTCCTGGTGATAGGTGGCTGGCTGTCGCTGCTGCGCGCCACCCTGCACGTGGACCTGCGACAGACCGGCGCCGCCGACGCGCACCTCCGTGCCGCGGCCCAGCTAGCCGAGCAGACCGGGCATCGCGAGATCGCGGCTTGGGTGCTGGAGACCCGAGCGTGGGATCTGCTGACCAACGGCGGCTACCGGGAGGCCCTGGAACTGTCGCGGCACGCTCAGGCTGTCGCTCCGGCGGGTGGATCGGCCATCGTGCAAGCCACCGCACAGGAGGGCAGGGCGTGGGCGCGGCTCGGCGACCGGGCACAGACCGGGCGAGCCCTCGACCGGGTGGAGCGGATGGCCGACCAGCGGACACCGCCCGATCACCCCGAGCACCACTACCGCTACGACCCGGCGAAGGCGCACTCGTATGCCGCGACGACGCTTGCTTGGGCGGGCGACCCCGCGGCGGAAACGGTGGCGCGGGACGTCATCGCGGAACTTCAGACCGAGGGAGCAAGGCCGCGGCGGATCGCCTCGGCGCAGCTCGACCTGGGCTTGGCGCTGCTCGCCTCCGGTAAGCCCGACGAGGCGGCGGAGCAGGCACGTCGGGCGATCACGTCGGGCCGGATCGTGCCGTCGAACTGGTGGCGGGTGGCCGAGGTGGTCGCCGCGGTCCACCGGTCCGGAATTACCGAAGCTCGGGATCTGCGCGAGCTGGCCATCGAGCGTCGGCCCCGCGAGTTACCGGCCGGCCGGTAAAACTGTCCGCCAGTCGCGGACAGGCGGACGGCCCTGGCGGACGCGTCGCTACTCCACACGCCGCAATCGCCCGACGACGATCAGTGCGTGCACATCTGCACGGGCCGTCGCGCTCGGAGCGACCGAGGTTCCCCGGGCGTGACGCCGCCCATCGGCATGGGAGGCGGCATGGATGAAGCGATGTGGGAGGGCTTCCCACTCACCAAGGCGGCCGTCGAGGCTACCGCGCTGCCGCCGGACGACGAGCCCGAGCCGCACTTCAGGAACCGGATCCTGCGGATGTACGCCGAGCAGGGGCAGGTAGTGGAGATCGCCGAGGGCGTCTACTTCGCCAGCAAGCTCGAGCCCGGCCTCGACGAATAGGCAAGCCTTCCCTGGTGCGCCGTTCGTCCCCGGCCCCGAACCGGTGGGCTACGCGTCGTTGTCCCAGTTCGCGCGGTTCATTCGGCTCGGCTGGACGCGAGGTGGCTCGCCCGGCATCTTCGGGTGGTCCGGTGGGTAGGGCATGTCGCCCTGGCCGTTGCGCTCGTCCCGCTCCGACCACTCCAGCAGGGGCGTCAGATCATGGGCCACGTCGTCGATCGCCGCGTGGGGGTCGCCGATCTTCGCGAAGCGGGCCGGCAGCGTGCGCAGGTCGAAGTCGTCCGGCTCCACCTGGGGTAACTCGTCCCAGGTCACCGGGGCCGAGGCGGTGGCCCGGGCGTTGGCCCGCAGCGAGTAGGCGCAGGCGATCGTCCGGTCCCGGGCCATCTGGTTGAAGTCGATGAAGACCTTCTCGCCGCGCTCCTCCTTCCACCAGGCCGTGGTGATCCGGTCGGGGGCGCGCCGCTCCACCTCCCGGGCCAGCGCGATCGCCGCCCGGCGGACCTGCACGAACGACCACCGCGGCGCGATCCGGATGTACACGTGCACGCCGCGGCCCCCGGAGGTCTTCGGGAAGCCCACCCAGCCCAGGCCGGCCAGCACCTCGCGGACCACCTCGGCGGTGGCCACCACCTCGGCGAAGCCGGTGCCGGCGTGCGGGTCGAGGTCGATGCGCAGCTCGTCGGGGTGGTCGACGGCGGCGGCCCGGACCGGCCACGGGTGGAAGACGATCGTGCCCATCTGCGCGGCCCAGGCCACGTGGGCGAGGTCGGCCGGGCAGAGCTCGTCGGCGCCCCGGCCGCTCGGGAAGGTGATTTTCGCGGTCTGGATCCACGGGGGTACGCCGCGGGTCGGGATGCGCTTCTGGAAGAAGGCCTCCCCCTCGATCCCGTCCGGGAAGCGCTGCAGGGTGGTGGGCCGGTCGCGCAGGGCGCGCAGGATGCCGTCGCCGACGGCCAGGTAGTACTCGAAGACGTCCCGCTTGGTGTAGCCCCGGCTCGGGAAGACGAGCTTATCGGGGCTGCTCAGCCGGACGGTGTGGCCGGCGATCTCGTGCTCTTCCGCGGCGGCTTTCGGCATGAGACCGACCCTAACGAAACGGGCCGCCCGGTGGGCGGCCCGTTTCCATGGAAGATCAGGCGCTACGACGGCGCCGCGCGTACCAGACCGAGGCGCCGCCGCCGGCCACCATCAGCGCGCCGACCGCGACGATCGTGCTCATCGGGGCGCCGGTCACCGGTAGGGCGTGGCCGGCGCTGACTCCGCCGCTCGGGGTCACGCTGGCTCCCTTGACGCCGGTGTTCGGGGTCGTGCTCGCCTTGGTCGGCGGCACCGTGTCGACGTGCGCGGTCGGGCTGGTGGCGCTCGGTGCCGGGCTGGTCGGGTGCGTGGTGGACGGCGTGGTGGGCGTCGTCGCCGGCGGCGTGGTGGGTGTCCCGTAGCCGCCGTGCCCGCGGGTGTGGCCGGTGGCCGGCGCCGTGGTGGGCGCGACTGTCCCGGTCGCGGTTCCGCCGCCGTAGGCGCAGCCCTCGCGGGCGGCCGCGGCGCACGGGGTCGCGGTGGCCGCGGGCCGGGCCGGGTGATCGGCCGCGGCGAGGGCCGGCGAGGCCGCGAAGAACAAGGCGGCCGCCGCGGGCAGTCCGGCCACCAGGATCCGACGAGTTGCACTCATGAGGAGTTATCCGTTCTGTTGCGGTATTTCCAGGTCCGGAGGGGAGCTTAGCGGCAATTGCCCGATTTACCCCCTAACACCCCCCGGCGGGTCATCATCCCGGAAGACCACCGAAACGGTGACTACGCCACATATAGGACAAAGCGAACATTTTTACCTCGAAACGGGGGTCCGCGGCGAACAGGCCGCCGCTGTACGGCGCCTGCAGGACCAGGCTCGCGCCCGAGTCGAGATAGACCGAGACCACCGTCCGGCCACCCCGGCGCTCCTCCCGCAGGTCGACCACGTGCCGCCAGGGCGCCAGCCCCGACCGCGTGCGGATGCCGCCCGCGCAGATCTGGATGCCGGCCCGCCGCCCGGCCATCAGGCCACCGGCCGCACCGGCCAGCGGCGGGCCGGCGAGCGTGAGCACCCACGCCCAGCTCGGCGACCCGGCCAGCACGGCGACGCCGAGAGAGACCGCTGCCAGGATCGCGCCCAGGTACAGGCCGCGGCCCACCGATTGCCGCCGCGTGGGGCGGAACGATGCATCTTCCATGTTCCCGTCAACGGGTGTGCCGATGACAACGGCCGCACTACGGGTGCGTCGGCGCCCATCGACGTACCTTTGGTGCCATGGCAACAAACGACACCAGCCTGCCCACCACCGAGGACGAGTGGCGGGTCCGCCTCAGCCCGGACGAGTTCCGGGTCCTCCGCCAGGCCGGGACCGAGGCGCCCTGGTCCGGGGAGTATGTCGACACCAAGACCGAGGGGATGTACGAGTGTCGCGCCTGCGGCGCCGCGCTCTACCCGAGTGACTACAAGTTCGACTCGCACTGTGGCTGGCCGTCCTTCGACGACGCCATCCCGGGCGCGGTCAGGGAGATCGAGGACCGCAGCCTAGGCATGGTCCGCGTCGAGATCCGGTGCGCCCGCTGCGACTCGCACCTGGGCCACGTGTTCCGCGGCGAGCACTTCACCGCGAAGAACACCCGCCACTGCGTGAACAGCCTGTCGATCAAGCTGGAGCCGAAGGGCTAGGAGCGGATCAGCTCCTCGATCACGTACCGCACGCCGTCCGGGGTGCTCCGGCCGGACGACTCGGTCACGACCCACTCGGGACCGAGCTCCGGCGCACGGGTATCCCCGGAAACTTCAAGATCTATCCGCGTACGTACGATATGTCCTGCTTTGGGAAGAAAAGCGGCATAGACCGACTCACCCCCCATGATCCACACGTCGGAATCGAGCGGCACCTCGCCGACCTCGTGCACGACCTCGGCGCCCGGCGCACTCCACGCCCGGTCGCGGGTCAGCACGACGTTCCGCCGGCCGGGCAGCGGCTTGCGGGGCAGCGAGTCCCACGTCCCGCGGCCCATCACCACCGTCGAGCCCGTCGTGTGCTCCTTGAAGATGGCCTGCTCGCCGGGGATCCGCCAGGGGATCCCGCCGTCGGCGCCGATCACCCGGTCGCGCGCCTCGGCCCAGATCATGTGCACGGTCACACCGCCACCGGCGCCTTCAGGGCCGGGTGGTGCTGGTAGCCCACCAGCGTGAAGTCCTCGTACCGGTAGTCGAAGAGCGACGGCGCGTCGGCGATCTCCAGCGTGGGGAACGGGAAGGCCGGCCGGGACAGCTGCTCGGTGACCTGCGAGACGTGGTTGTTGTAGATGTGGCAGTCGCCGCCGACCCAGACGAAGTCGCCCGGCTCGAGCCCGGCCTGCCGCGCCACCAGCAGCGTGAGCAGCGCGTAACTGGCGATGTTGAACGGCACGCCGAGGAAGAGGTCGGCGCTGCGCTGGTAGAGCTGGCAGGACAGCTTCCCGTCGGCCACGTAGAACTGGAACATCGCGTGGCAGGGCGCGAGCGCCATGGCCGGCAGCTCGGCGACGTTCCACGCGGAGACCAGCATGCGGCGGGAGTCGGGGTCCTTCCGCAGGGTGTCGAGCACCCCGGCGATCTGGTCGACGTGCCCGCCGTCCGGCGTGGGCCACGAACGCCACTGCACGCCGTAGATCGGGCCGAGCTCGCCGTTCTCGTCGGCCCACTCGTCCCAGATGGTGACGCCCTGGTCGCGCAGCCAGGCCACGTTGCTGTCGCCGCGCAGGAACCACAGCAGCTCCACCGCGATCGACTTGAAGTGCACCCGCTTCGTGGTGATCAGCGGGAAGCCCTGCGCCAGGTCGTACCGCAGGCGCTCGCCGAACAGGCTCACCGTGCCGGTGCCGGTGCGGTCGGTCTTCGGCGTTCCGCCGTCGAGGACCCGGCGCAGCAGGTCCTCATACTGGGTGTCCACAGCCATGCCGCAAAGTTAGCCGCCGTGGCTCCGCCGTCGTCACCCTGGTGGCAGGAGAGTGACGAACGGCGGAGGGTCTCATCGCCCGGCCCAGGCCTCCGACATCGGGCGGCCCTGCTCGTCGGCGCCCTGCGCGGTGGCGGGCGCGGCGAAGCCCAGCTCGATGCCGATCTGCTGCCAGCGCTCGTACAGCACCTGATCGACCAGAACGTTGCGTACGTCCTGGTGGGCCGCTCGCAACTCGTCCAGCGCGGCCTCGTACCGCGCGACGCGCTTGTGCAGGTCCGAGGTCTCGTACATGGTCGTCATGCCGCCATGATTATCCAGAAATGAGGAAATTTCCGGCTTTCTGGTTACAAGCGGAGTTCGCTCCCCTGCGGGCCGACCGCGTCCGCGTGGTCGTCGTCGAGCCACACGCCGTCGCTGGCCAGGTACCGGAACGAGTAGTGGCCGGGCGGGAGCGGCACGCTGACCGTCCGCGTCCCGTCCTTGCGGCGCTTGAGCTCGTGCGCGCCCGGCTCCCAGCCGTTGAACGTACCCACCACGCTGACGTCGCCGGCCGGGACGTCGCCCGGCAGGCAGAAGGTCACCCGGGTCTTGTTGCCGAAGAGCCTGCTCTTCTTGATCATGAAGACCTCCACGCAGCTCGGACTGAAACGCAGCTCGGGCTTCCATCCCTACAACGGGCGGCCGCGATACGGGTGACGGCGCGCCGCATACGATCGGCCACATGTCTCCGGAACACCAGGACGAGCTGCGCGCCGCGCCGTTCGCCGAGCTCGACGCCGCCACGCTGTACAAGATCCTCATGCTGCGCAGCGAGGTCTTCGTGGTCGAACAGAACTGCGTCTACCTCGACCTCGACGGACTCGACCCGTCGCCGGACACCCGGCATTTGTGGATAGAACGGGCCGGCGAAGTCCGGGCGTACGTGCGGATTCTGGACTTTGATCTTGAACCGAGGATCGGTCGCGTGGTGACCGCACCGGCCGCCCGCGGCGGTGGGCTGGCCGGACGTCTGATCGCCGAGGCGGTCCGGTTGATCGGCGAGCGCCCGAGCGTGCTGCACGCCCAGGCGCATCTCCGGGATTATTACGCCAAGTTCGGATACCGGCAGAACGGTCCGGAGTACGTCGAAGACGGCATTCCGCACATTCCTATGATCCGGGCTACGGCAACACAGCAACTATCTCGCTGATCGAGCGGCGGCGGCCCGTGTAGAACGGGACCTCCTCGCGCACGTGCCGCCGCGCCGTCGCCGCCCGCAGCTCGCGCATCAGGTCGACGATCCGGTGCAGCTCGTCCGCCTCGAACGCCAGCATCCACTCGTAGTCGCCGAGCGCGAACGAGGCCACCGTGTTCGCCCGCACGTCCGGGTAGCCGCGAGCCATCTTGCCGTGCTCGGCCAGCATGAACCGCCGCTCCTCGTCGGGCAGCAGGTACCACTGGTAGGAGCGGACGAACGGATAAACGCAGAGGTACGCCCGCGGCTCCTCGCCGGCCAGGAACGCCGGCAGGTGGCTCTTGTTGAACTCGGCCGGCCGGTGCAGCGCCATCTGCGACCAGACCGGCGCCAGGTGCCGCCCGAGCGCGGTGCGGCGGAACAGCCCGTACGCGTCCTGCAGCGCGTCCGACGAGCCGGAGTGCCACCAGATCATCAGGTCGGCGTCGGCGCGCAGGCCGGAGACGTCGTACGTGCCGCGGATCGTCACGTCCTTGCCCGCCAGCTGCTCGAACAGGCCGTCCACCTCGCCGGCCAGCTCCTCGCGCAGCGGCGGCAGCGGCGCCTGCGCCCGGAACACCGACCACATCGTGTACCGGATGCTCGCGTTCAGCTCGTTGATCCTGGCCGCGTTCGTCTGCTCGCTCATCAACCCTCCAGAGACTTGCTCACGTCTTCGGCCGCCCGCTCGCCGCTGGCGATGCACGCCGGGATGCCCACGCCGTCGAAGGCCGCGCCGGCCAGCGCCAGCCCCCGCGGCAGCTGGGCCCGCGCGAACGCCACCCGAGCCCGGTGCCCCGGCGCGTACTGCGGCAGGCCGCCGCCCCACCGCTGGACCCAGGAGGCGGCCGGCGGCGGCAACTCGTCGCCGATCAGCTCGCCCAGCTCGCGCCGCGCCCGCTCGAGCAGCACCTGGTCGTCGAACTGCAGCCGCTCCTGCTCGCCGGCCCGGCCCAGCGACGCCCGCACGATCACCGGCCCGGCGTCGTCGCCCAGATGCGGCCATTTACGGGTGACGAAGGTCGCGGCCTTGACCAGCGTCCCCTCGCTCGGCGGCACCAGGAACCCGGACAGCTCGGGCAGCGGCGTCCCGGGCGGCAGCGCCAGCCCGACCAGCGCCACGCTCGCGTAGTCGAGCACGCCCACCGCCTCGGCGGCCGCCGCGGAGACGCCCGCCAGCAGCCGCGACGCGGGGCGCGACGGAACCGCGAGCACGACCGCGTCCACGTCGTCGGTCTGCGGGAAGGGAGTAGCCCCTAGGAGAAGCCGCCAGCCGTGCGCCGTACGGGAGAGGTCGCGCACCGGGAGGCCCAGGCTGATCCGCGCGCCACTGGCCGCCGCGGCCGCCGCCACCAGCCGGGTCATCCCGCCGCCGACCGCGGTGAAGATCGGCCCCGGCGTCCGGTTGCGCTTCGCCTGCGCGGCCCGCACCGCACCCTGCAGCGTGTGCTCGACCCGCGCCGCCTCGGCCAGCTGCGGGATGGTGACCTCGAGCGACAGGCCGTCGGCGCGCCCCGCATACACCCCGCCGAGCAGCGGGTCGACCAGCCGGTCCAGCACCTGCTCGCCGTACCGCTCGCGGACCAGCGCGCCGACCGCGACATCTTCGCCCGCGGCGAGCAACGGACGGCCCGCGTCGTGGTCACGGCCGTCGTCCGGCCGCGCCACGCCGCCGAGCTTTCCCAGATCAGCCGGTACGCCGACCAGCGTGCCCGCCGGAATCGGGAGGAGATGGCCACCGATCGAGAGGGCGGCCGGCACCGCGGCCGGGTGCACCAGCGACGAGCCCAGGTCCAGGCGTTTCGCGAGGGCCACCGCCGCGGAATCGCCGCCCGCCGGCCCGGCGGTCAGGAACGACTCGGCGCCCCGCTCGATCGGCAGGCCGCCCAGCTCGCCGGTGCGCAGCTTGCCGCCGAGGGCGCCGCCCTGCTCATACACGATCAGGTCGGTCGCGGCCGGCAGCAGCTCGCGCAGGCGCACCGCGGCGGCCAGCCCGGCGATGCCGCCACCGATGACCGCAACCCGCTTCCGCACGCCACCCACGATCCCAGGCGACCGGCGCCGACGGCCACCGGGGTGGGTCACTGTGAGCCCGACACCTCATGCACCAACTCGGCCAAGCGGGTCAGCACGGTCGGGTCGGTCTCCGGCAGTACGCCGTGGCCCAGGTTGAAGACGTGGCCCGGGGCGGCGCGGCCCTGGTCGAGCACCCGGCGCGCCTCCCGCTCGACGACCTCCCAGGGGGCGAACAGCACGGCCGGGTCCAGGTTGCCCTGCACCGCGTGGCCCGGGCCGATCTGCTTGACGGCCTGGTCCAGCGGCGTACGCCAATCGACGCCCACCACGTCCGCGCCGGCGTCGGCCATCGCCCGCAGCAGTACGCCCGTGCCCACCCCGAAGTGGATCCGCGGCACGTCCTTGTTCGCCAGGCCGGCCAGCACCTCCCGGGAATGCGGCAGCACGTACTCGCGATAGTCGGACTCGGACAGCGCGCCGGCCCACGAGTCGAACAGCTGGACCGCGCTGACCCCGGCCTCGATCTGGGTGCGCAGGAAGGACAGTGTGATGCCGGCGAGGCGGGTCATCAGCGCGTGCCACCGGCCAGGCTCGCCGTACATCATCGCCTTGGTCCTGGTGTAGGTCCTGGTCGGGCCGCCCTCGATCAGGTAGCTGGCCAGCGTGAACGGCGCCCCGGCGAAGCCGATCAGCGGGGTCGCGCCGAGCTCGCCGACCAGCAGCCGCACCGATTCGGTCACGAAGGGGACGTCCTCCGCGGCGATCGGGCGCAGCCGGTCCAGGTCCTTCTCGGCACGGATCGGCTCGGCCACCACCGGGCCGGTGCCGGGCACGATGTCCAGGTCGACGCCGGCCGCCGCGATCGGCACCACGATGTCGCTGTACAGGATCGCGGCGTCCACCCGGTGGCGGCGCACGGGCTGCAGGGTGATCTCGGTGACCAGATCCGGCCGGCGGCACGACTCCAGCATGCCGATGCTCTCGCGGATCTTCCGGTACTCGGGCAGCGAGCGGCCGGCCTGCCGCATGAACCAGACCGGGGTGTGCGGCACGTCCTGGCCGCGGCAAGCGCGTACGAGTGCGGAATCAGTCAACGTCACCGCGCAATCCTGCCATGGCCTTCAGTCCGGTCAGGGGTGGCGGGCGGGGCGGTTGGATGGGCACGTCGTTCGGAGGCGGTTCTTCCGGCGCGGCGATCGACGACTGACACCGGTACGCGGCATAGGCTTCCGGCATGGCGACCCCCTCCGCTCCGCCCGAGGCGTTCACCCGCGCCGTCGCGGGGCTGCGGGCGGCCGCGCCACGACCGGAGATCCTGCTCGAGGAGATTCCCGCGCCGCAGCGGCTGGCGCCCTACTCGTTCGCGGTGAGCGCCACCGTGCTGCGCTCCGGCGAGGAGGTGGCCAGCGGCCGGCTGATCCTGCTGCACGACCCGGCCGGGCACGAGGCCTGGCGCGGCGACCTGCGGCTGGTCACGCTGGTCACCGCGGAGCTCGAGCCGGACATGGCCGGCGACCCGCTGCTGCCCGCGGTGGCGTGGACGTGGCTGACCGACGCGCTGGAGCAGCACGCGGCCACGTATACGGCGATCGGCGGCACGATCACGCAGACCGCGTCGACCCGGTTCGGCGAGCTGGCCGGCCCGGCGCCCACGGCCGATCTCGAGGTCCGCGCCTCCTGGACGCCGACCTCCACCGACACCGCGGCGCGACCCCTTCAGCAGACGCCTTCAGCAGACGCCTTCAGCAGACGCCTTCAGCAGACGCCTTCAGCAGACGCCTTCAGCAGACGCCTTCAGCAGACGCCTTCAGCAGACGGCAAAGGTCGCGCAGGCCGTCTTCACCGGGATGGCCAGGCCGATGCCCTCGGCGTCCTTCGCCTTCGCGGTCGCCAGGCCGACCACCTCGTTGTTCGCGTTCACCACCGGACCGCCCGAGTTGCCCGGGTTGATCGCCGCGTCGAACTGGATCGTCGGCCCGTCCGGGTCGTTCGGCCGGTACGCGCTGATCACGCCGGTGGTCACCGTGTCGTCCAGGCCCAGCGGCGCGCCCACCACGACCACCTGCTGACCCGGCTTGACCGTGCCGGTGAACGCGGTCAGCCCCTTGATCGCCTGGTTCGCGTGCAGCAGCGCCAGGTCCTTGGTCTTGTTGACCTTTACGATCGTCGCGTTGATCTTCGTGGCGCCGCGCTCGAGCGTCACTGCCTTGCCGCCGCCGGTCCACACCTCGGCGACCACGTGATAGTTGGTGAGCAGGTTCGACTGGCCGTCCGCCGCCTTGGTGCCGACCGACCACGCGGTGCCGGTGAACTCGCCGGCGCGCACCCGGAAGACGCTGGGCAGCGCCTTGGCCGAGACCGCCTCCGGGTCGAAGACGCCGGCCAACTGCTTCGCCAGCTCGTCGGTGCGGGTCTTCTCGCCGGCCAGCACCGAGTGCATGGTGGCGTTGTCGCTGCTCATGCTCTGGATCCGGTACGCCTGCCAGGCGGCCACCGCGGCCAGGACGGCGACCAGCCCGGCCAGCATCGGCTTGACGAACCCGAACGCCTTCGGGGCGCCACCGCGGACCCGCGCCGGCTCGGCGACCTCGGGCGTCACCGGGAACGCGCCGGTCTGCCAGGCCCGCGGCTGCGGCGTCGGCTCCGCTTCCCACCGCGGCTCGGCATATTGCTGCGGCTGCTGGAACTGCTGGTACTGCGGCTCCTGGTACTGCGGCTCCTGATACTGCGGCTCCTGATACTGCGGCTCCCGGCGCGGCTCGGCTGCCCACGCCGGCCCGCCGTCCCGCTCCTCGGCGCGCCGGCGCCCGTCGTATCGGCGCTGGTCCGTGCCGTCGGCAGGGATGAACGGGTCGTACGTCGTGGTCATCCGGCACGGCCTCCCGAGTCTCGGCGCTGCGGGAGGTAGTACGGACGAAAACGCGTTCCGGATGAGTCGGCTTTCGCTTCGAGTGTCGACGCGCCGGTACCCGGCTGCACATCAGGGGGGTGGTGCACCCGTACGGTTACGGAGTGACCGACGAAGCACCCCTGCGCCGTCGGGACGAGCCAGAGCCGGCAGGGGACGGACGACCGCTCCCCGAGCCGCCCGACCCGACGTCTGGCGGTCCCGACCCCCTGCCCGCCGCCGTCCCGCTGACCGCACCCCGAGAGGGCACCCCGCGCCCGGTCGAGTCCGTGACCGAGCTCGCCGATGTCGTGGCCCGGATGGCGGCCGGCACCGGCCCGGTCGCCGTGGACGCCGAGCGCGCGTCGGGCTACCGCTACACCCAGCGCGCCTACCTGGTGCAGCTGCGCCGGACGGGCGCCGGCACGGTGCTGATCGACCCGATGCCGCTCGACGACCTGCGTACGCTCGACGCCGCCCTCGCCGAGAGCGAGTGGGTGCTGCACGCGGCGAGCCAGGACCTGGCCTGCCTCGCCGAGCTGGGGATGAAGCCGCGCCGCCTCTTCGACACCGAGCTGGCGGCCCGGCTGGCCGGCTTCGAGCGGGTCGGGCTGGCGGCGCTCACCGAGCAGCTGCTGGGGTATTCGCTCGAGAAGCACCACTCGGCGGCGGACTGGTCGACGCGTCCGCTGCCGGAGTCGTGGCTGACGTATGCGGCGCTGGATGTCGAGCTGTTGACCGACCTGCGCGATCACCTGGCGGCGGAGCTGGACCGCCAGGGCAAGGCGGCCTGGGCGGCGGAGGAGTTCGCGGCGCTGGTGGCCAGCGCGGATCGTCCCCCGAAGGTGCGGCCCGATCCCTGGCGCCGCACTTCCGGCATTCATCGCGTACGGGGTGCGCGGGCCCAGTCCCGGGTGCGTGCTCTCTGGTATGCCCGCGACGGGGTTGCGGCCCGGCGGGATTCGGCGCCCGGTCGGGTGTTGCCGGATTCGGCGATCGTGGCGGCGGCCGAGCAGGATCCGAAGGACGAGCGGGCGCTGCTCGCCATTCCCGGGTTCGGGGGGCGGTCGGTTCGGCGCCTCGCTCGGGTCTGGCTGGACGCGCTCGACGAGGCTCGCGCGCTGCCGGATGATGCGCTGCCGGTCAATCAGCCGATGGACGGCCCACCACCACCGCACCGCTGGGCCGAGCGCGACCCGATCGCGGCCGCCCGCCTGGCTCGGTGCCGCGCCGTCGTCGTCGCCACGGCCGAGTCGCACCGCTTGCCGCCGGAAAATCTGATCAGCCCGGACTACATCCGGCGCCTTGCCTGGTCGCCACCTGATGAGATCTCGGCGCGAACGGTGTCGGATACGTTGCTGGGCTTCGGCGCGCGCAACTGGCAGGTCGGGAATGAAGGGTCAGGGGCAGCGTCAGCTGGGCCCCTGGCCCGGCCTCGGCGTGAGCGACGGTCTGCACCATGCAACCAGGCACGACATGAATTTGATCTTGGTCTTGAGACTGTGACGTTTCTGGCGAGCGGGTGGCACCGCCTAGTTACTGACGAGTAGCCTCTCCTCATACGACAAGGAGGCTTGCTGTGCCCCGTGAAGTACGCGAGGTCGTCTTCGTCGACGGCGTCCGCACACCGTTCGGCAAGGCGGGCGGCATGTATGCCGAGACCCGCGCCGATGACCTGGTTATTCGCTGCATTCGGGAGCTGATGCGGCGCAATCCGCAGCTGCCGCCGGAGCGGGTGGACGAGGTGGCCATCGCCGCCACCACGCAGATCGGCGATCAGGGACTGACCATCGGGCGCACGGCGGCGCTGCTGTCGGGGCTGCCCAAGACCGTTCCGGGGTATGCGATCGACCGGATGTGCGCCGGCGGGATGACGGCCGTGACCAATGTGGCCGGTGGGATCGCGATGGGGGCCTACGACTTCGCGATCGCGGGCGGCGTCGAGCACATGGGCCGGCACCCGATGGGCGAGGGCGTCGACCCGAACCCGCGCATTCTCGCCGAGAAGCTGGTCGACCCGTCGGCGCTGGTGATGGGCGCGACGGCGGAGAACCTGCACGACCGGCTGCCGGAGATCACCAAGGAACGCGCGGACCGGTACGGGCTCCATTCCCAGATCAAGACCGCCAAGGCGTACGCCGACGGCAAGCTGCAGCCCGACCTCGTGCCGGTGGCTCTGCGTAACGCCGAAGAGGGCTGGGGGCTCGCGACCGTCGACGAGGCGCCGCGGGAGACCTCGCTGGAGAAGCTGGCCACGCTGAAGACGCCGTTCCGGCCGCACGGGCGGGTCACCGCGGGCAACGCGGCCGGCCTCAACGACGGCGCCACGGCCGCCCTGCTGGCGGACGAGGCCAGCGCTCGTGAGCTTGGTCTGCCGATCGCCATGCGGCTGGTTTCTTACGGATTTGTCGGCGTTGAGCCGGAAATCATGGGATACGGGCCTATCCCGTCGACGGAGAAGGCGCTGCAGAAGGCCGGCCTGACGATCGACGACATCGGGCTGTTCGAGCTGAACGAGGCGTTCGCCGTGCAGGTGCTCGCCTTCCTCGACCACTACGGCATCGCCGACGACGACCCGCGGGTCAACCCGTGGGGCGGCGCGATCGCCATCGGTCACCCGCTCGCCTCCTCGGGCGTGCGGCTGATGACCCAGCTGGCTCGGCACTTCGCCGAGCACCCCGAGGTTCGCTACGGCCTCACCGCCATGTGCATCGGTATCGGCATGGGCGGCACCGTGATCTGGGAGAACCCGAACTGGGAAGGCGCGGACAAGTGACCATCGAGCACCCCCATGAGGTAGTTACGAAGGCCCTCGTCCGGTTCGTTCAGGTGCCGGGGCTGGCGCGCAAGGCGGCGCTGATCACGCTGGACAACGGGCTCGACTACACCAAGCCGAACAGCTTCGGTCCGGGCGGCCTGCTCTCGTTGGACGAGGCGATCACGACGGCCACCGCCGGCGACCCCGCATTCATCGCCCTCACCGGCAAGCCGTACATCTTCTGCGTCGGAGCGGACATTACCGGTATTCCGTACATTACGGATAAGTCGCAGGCGCTGGAGCTGGGCGAGCTGGGGCACCGCGTGTTCGCGCGGCTGAAGAACTCGACAATTCCGACTTTTGCGTTTATCAACGGGGCGGCGCTCGGGGGCGGCCTCGAGGTGGCGCTGCACTGCCACTACCGGACGGTGTCGACCGGTGCGGCGGCGCTCGGGCTGCCCGAGGTCGCGATCGGCCTGGTCCCGGGCTGGGGCGGCAGCCAGCTGCTGCCCAACCTGATCGGCGCGCCGGGCGCGGCCCAGGTGATCCTGCAGAACCCGCTCACCCAGAAGGTGCTCCGGCCGAAGCAGGCCCGCGAGCTGGGCGTGGCCGACGAGATCTTCGAGGCGGCGGACTTCCTGGAGAGCTCGCTCGCCTGGGCGGCCGCGGTCGTGCAGGGCGCGAAGAGCGTCGAGCGGCCCGAGGTCGACAAGGACATGTGGGACGGCGTGCTGTTCTTCGCCAAGCAGCAACTCGACGAGAAGCTGCACGGCGCCGTCCCGTCCGCGAACAAGGCGCTCGAGCTGCTCGCCCTGGCGAAGGACGCCTCGTTCGAGGACGGCACCGCCGCCGAGACCCGGGCGCTCGCCGACCTGATCATGGGTGACGAGTCGCGGGCCAGCCTGTACGCGTTCGACCTGGTGCAGCGCCGGGCCAAGCGGCCGGTCGGCGTGCCGGACAAGTCGCTGGCCCGCAAGGTCACCAAGGTCGGCATCGTCGGCGCCGGCCTGATGGCCTCGCAGCTGGCCCTGCTGTTCGCCCGCCGCCTGCAGGTGCCGGTGGTCATGACCGACCTCGACCAGACCCGGGTCGACAAGGGCGTCGGCTACGTGCTCGGCCAGATCGACAAATTGGCTTCCCGGGGCCGGCTGGACGAGGGCACGGCCGCGAAGCTGCGCGGCCTGGTCAGCGGCTCGGTCGACAAGTCCGTGTTCGCCGACGCCGACTTCGTGATCGAGGCCGTGTTCGAGAACCTCGACCTGAAGAAGCAGATCTGGGCCGAGCTCGAGAAGATCGTCTCTCCGGAGGCGGTGCTGGCCACCAACACCAGCTCGCTGTCGGTGACCGAGATGGCCGCCGACCTGGAGCACCCCGCACGCGTGGTCGGGTTCCACTTCTTCAACCCCGTCGCGGTTCTTCCGCTCCTGGAGATCATCAAGGGCGAGCGGACCGACGACGCCACGCTGGCCACGGCGTTCGCGGTCGGCAAGGAGCTGAAGAAGTCGTCGGTGCTGGTCAAGGACGCTCCGGCGTTCGTGGTCAACCGGGTGCTCACCCGCTTCACCAGCGAGGTCTTCCGGGCCGTCGACGCCGGCACCCCGCTGGACGTGGTGGACACCGCGTTCGACCCGCTGGGCCTGCCGATGCGCCCGATCGCGCTGCTCCAGCTGGTCGGGCCGGCGGTCGCGTACCACGTGGGCGAGACGCTGCACCGGGCGTTCCCGGACCGGTTCGACGACAGCCCCAACCTCAAGAAGATCGTCGACGCGGGCCTCCCGCTGCTCGTCGACGACGAGATCAACCCCGAGGTGGTCAAGCTGGTGGCCGGCGGTTCCGCGCCGTCGACCGCCGATGAGGTACGCGAGAAGGCGCTGGCCGCGCTCGCCGAGGAGATCCGGCTGATGCTGGACGAGGGCGTGGTCGCCGAGGCCCAGGACATCGACCTGTGCATGGTGCTGGGCGCCGGCTGGCCGTTCCACCTGGGTGGCGTGACGCCGTACCTGGACCGCAGCGGCATCGCCGAGCGGGTCACCGGCAAGCGGTTCCTGCCCAAGGGCGTGGGCAGCCTCCCCGCCTGACGTCGGATCGACGACGCCCCGTGCCCACCGGGTGCGGGGCGTTGTCGTACTCCCGACGGATTTGTCCGGTCGGCGGCGCCGCCGGGCCCGACGGCGGAGGGAGCGTGTTTGGCCGGGCCGGATAGGCTCCGAGGTGGTGTAACCAATCGATGGAGCCGCCCGATGTCGCAGCCGCCGTATTCCGGCCCGCCCTACGGTCAGCCTTCCTCCGGCGAGCCCTATCCGGGGCAGCAGCCCCCGTACGGGCAGCCCCCGTACGGGCAGCCGCCGTATGGGCAGCCGCAGTACGGGCAGCCGTACCCGGAAGTGCCGCCGACGCAGGCTTATCCCCCGCCCGAGTACGGCCAGCCTCAGTACGGCCAGCCTCAGTACGGCCAGCCTCAGTACGGCCAGCCTGAGTACGGCCCACCGCAATACGGGCAGTACGGGCAGCCGGGTTTTCCGCCGCCGGTCCCGCCGCGGCCGAAGTCCCGGACGGTCCCGATCGTGCTGACCATCATCGGCATCGTGCTGGTGCTCTGTGTGGGCGGCGGCACCGCGGTGGCGCTGGTCGTGAAGAACCAGGACAAGAAGAACGCGGCCGACACCTCGTCCTCCACCACCGCCCCGACGCAGTCGACCGACGAGCCGACGCCGGACCAGACCGACGAGACCACCGCCCCGGCGACGACGAAGGTCACCATCGCGGCGCCCAAGGCGCTGGGCGGCCGGCCGAAGCTGAACGACGACGCGCTCGCCGGGGTCACCGACGCGCTGAAGTCGGCGCTCGGCCAGGTCCCGGGCGCGACCAACTCGGTCGGCGCGCTCTACGGCACGATCTCGAAGCAGGACATGGTCGTGCTCGCCGCGGCCGAGGCCCAGATCGACGACCCCGACACGATGCTGGACCTGCTGTTCAGCAGCGCGTCCAGCGGCGGCGACAAGGTCACGAACGTCACCTCGGCGCCGACCGGCTCGCTGGGCGGGGCGGCCAAGTGCGGAACGACCGTCGACTCCGGCACGAACATGGCGCTGTGCACGTGGGCCGACTCGGGCAGCCTCGGCATGCTGATCTGGTACGACAAGTCGGTCGCCAAGGCGAAGGCCGAGTTCCCCAAGCTCAGAGCCGAGGTCGAGAAGCAGGGCTGAGGGCGTCAAGCCGACACGCCGTACGGCTCGATCACATGATCGCAACGCTCCCGGCACGGACCGGACACGGTTCCGCGCCGGAAGCCGTCCGGTAACCCGCACCGGTCAGGATGGTCCGGTCCTTCCGATCGTCCCGACTGACCGAGGAGTAGTTCCGGTGGTGGTCCTGCAACACCTGCGTCGCGTCCGGTGGGCGGTTCGCGCCACCCTGTTCCTCGGGGTGGCCGCCTCGGTGGTCGCCAACGTCCTGCACGCGCTGGACAACCCGATCAGCCAGGCGATCGCCGCGTGGCCGCCGCTGGCGCTGCTGCTGACCGTGGAGCTGATCTCCCGGGTGCCGGTGCACCGGCGGTGGCTGGCGGCGGCCCGGCTGCTGGCCACGGCGACGATCGCGGGCATCGCGGCCTGGGTCTCGTACTGGCACATGGCGGGGGTGGCGGCGCGGTACGGGGAGACCGGAGCGTCGCCGTATCTGTTGCCGCTGTCGGTGGACGGTCTGATCGTGGTGGCCAGCATCTGCCTGGTCGAGCTGGGCGGTCGTATCTCGTCGATGGAGAACGCCGCCGAACCTGCCGAAATCGCCGCTCGGGCCGCCGCCACTCAGCCAGCCGCCGCCCAGCCAGCCGCCGCCCAGCAGGAGGCCGCCCAGCCGGCCGCCGCCCAGCAGGAGGCCGCCCAGCAGGCCGCCGCTCACCCCGAGGCCGGCGCCGGGGCGGCGATCCCCGGCCTGGTCCCCGCGCCGCCCGTGAGCGCGCCACAGGTCGCGGTCGGACAAAGCGGGCGCGGCGGAATGGACCATCGCACCCGCGCGGAGATCGCCGCCGCCCTGTCGCAGAACACCGGCGAGAAGCCGGCCTTCACCCCGACCGTGACCCGTCAGCCGCGGCAGCCCGTCGCGACCGGCCGCGCGGTCCCGGCCCAGCGCAGCACCGCCGCCTCGCGGGCGGCCACCAGCCGGGCGGTTCCCACTAAGACGGATAAATCGGAAAAGACCCGCCGCTCCCCCGCCGAGACGGTCGCCCTCGCCAACCGCATCAAGGCCGAGCGCCCATTCCTGACCGAGACGGAGATCGCCGCCGAACTGGGCATCAGCGCCTCCCGCTGGCGCACGGTCCGCCGCGAGGCCGCCGACCGCAGCGCGGCCGCCAGCCACACGCTGGCCGCCTAGCCGGCCCGCTCAGGTGGCCAGCCCGACGTTCTTGCCGCGCGGCACCGAGGCCGTAGCCGCCACCACGGGCGTCGCCTCCGCCGTCGGCAGCGACACCGTCACCTCGAGCCCTCCGCCCTGCTGCGCCACCGCCGACACCGTGCCGCCGTGCGCGTCACACACCGCCCGTACGATCGACAACCCCAGCCCCGACCCCCGCGACCCGGTCCGTTCCCACCCGCCCCGGCGGAACGGCTCGAACAGCCCCGGCACGTCCGCCGGCTCGACCTCGTACCCCGTGTTGCCCACGACCAGCCGGGCCTGCCCGTTCGCCATCTCCGTCCGCAGCCACAGCTTGCCGAGCAGGTGGTTGTAGCGGATCGCGTTCTCGATCAGGTTCCCGGCCAGCCGGTCGAGCAGGCTCGGATCCCCCACCACCGGCGCCGGCCGCAGATCGGTCGTCACCTCCAGCTTGAGCCGCTCGGCCTCCGCCTTCACCGCCGACAGCGCGTTGTAGACGCTCGTCGCCAGGTCGGCCGGCACCTTGCGAACCAGGCGGCGCCCCGATTGGGCCTCCGACCGGGCCAGCACCAGCAGCGCGTCGACCAGGCCGTTCGCCCGTTCCGAGGCGTTGCGCACGACCTTGGCCATCCGCCGGTACTCGGCCACGTCGGCCTCGTCGTCGCTCAGGGTCACGTCGATCTCGGTACGCATCACCGCCAGCGGCGTGCGCAGCTCGTGCGACGCGTTCGCCACGAAGCGCTTCTGCGACTCGAACGCCCCGGCCAGCCGGTCCAGCATGGCGTCGAACGTGCGGGCCAGCTCGGCCACCTCGTCGTCCGCCCCCGCGTAGCGGATGCGCTGGTCCAGCGTCTCCTCGCCGAGCCGCTGGGCGGTCTGGGTCACCGCGTGCAGCGGCCGCAGCGCCCGGCCGGCCACCGCGTACGCCCCGGCGATGCCGATGATGCCGATCGCGAGCAGCGCGACCAGGCCCTTGACCAGCACCTCGCTCGAGGCGCGGTCGATCACCGCGTTCTGCCAGGCGTTCGCGTCCTGGGTGCCGCCGCTGGCCAGGGTGACCGTCGAGCCGGGCTGGAGCGCGTCGGCCGGGTGCATCGCGTCGCCGACCAGCAGCCAGGCCAGCAGCACGAGGATCGCCCCGGCGCCGACCAGCAGGATGCCGTTGAGCAGGGTGAGCCGCAGCCGGAGCGTGGGCCGGAGGCTGAGCTCGAGCTTGCGGCTGCGGCGCCCGGGGTAGACGGTCATGAGAGGCCGACCGGCTCGGGCACCCGGTAACCCGCGCCCACCACGGTCTCGATCAGCGGTGGGTCGCCCACTTTCTTCCGCAGGGTCATCACCGTGACCCGGACGGTGGTGGTGAACGGGTCGGTGTTCGCGTCCCAGACGCGTTCCAGCAGCTCCTCGCTGGACACCACGCCGCCGCGCGCCTTGAGCAGCTCCTCCAGGACGCCGAACTCCTTGTTGGTCAGCTCGATCGGCACGCCGCCGCGGGTGACCACCCGGCGGGTCTGGTCGAGGATCAGGTTGCCCACGGTCAGCACCGGCGGGGCCGCCGGGGTGGCGCGCCGGCCGAGCGCCTGCACCCGGGCCACCAGCTCCTCGAAGGCGAACGGCTTGGCCAGATAGTCGTCGGCGCCGAGCTGCAGCCCCTCGACCCGGTCGGCGACCGTGCCGCTGGCGGTGAGCATCAGCACCCGGGTGAGCGCCCCGGAGGCGACCAGATCGGCGCAGATCTCGTCGCCGTGCTTGCCGGGCAGATCCCGGTCGAGCACCACCACGTCGTAACGGGTCACGTATGCCATCTCGTGACCCTGCAGCCCGTCATAGGCGACATCGACCGCCATGCCCTTACGGCGCAGCCCTCGAGCGATCGCGTCGCACAGGTTCCGCTCGTCTTCCACCACCAGCACCCGCACCGCACGACCTCCCACGCCATCGCCGGGAACCAGCCTCTCCGACCCAGTGTGAAGAGGCGGTAAATCAAAGGCTACCGAAGCGGCCACACCGCGACCGAGGCGTCGACCAGCCGGCAGGCCAGCACCCCGCCGCCGGTCTCGCAGCCGTTGGAGACCCCCTCGGCCGAGCCGAGCACGTCGATCGAGCGGTCGGCCGGGTCGAGCAGGCCGTAGAAGATCTGGTAGCGGCCGCGCACCTCGCGCCTGCCGTAGACCAGGCCGCCGGGCGCGAGGCCCAGCCCCTGCCAGGCGCCGAAATTCCCCCATTCCTTTCCGGTACGCGGATCCAGCACCCACAGCGGCGGCACGTCCCCCTCGGCCGCGCTCGGGGTGGCCACCAGGTACCGGCCGACCGGCGAGGCGCACGCCCACCGGCCGGAGCTCCACAGCACGTGCCCGTCCGCCGGGTCGAGCACGGTCATCCCGCCGCCCTGCTGGCGGAACGCGCAGATCACCCCGCCGCAGTCGGTCTGCATCCAGCTCTGCGACAGGTCGGCCGTGGTGTGCCAGAGCCGCCGCAGCCCGGGCAGCCGGTACCCGTCGTAGCCGTCGCCCGCCGACACCAGCAGGTACGAGCCGACCGGCCAGATCTCCCCGGCGAAGGCCGGGCGGGTGACCGCGGCGAGCGGCCGGCCGGTGTGCGCGTCGTACGTCGCCAGCCGCCCGGTCCCGGAGATCGCCACCAGCCAGTCCGGATAGCCCCCGCCCGCCTCCGGCCCCGCCTCGGCGAGAAAGCCCTTGACCGGTTGGGCCACCCGCCACCGTTCCCGCCCGGTGGTCAGGTCGACCGCGACCTCCGCGCCGTCCGCGTTGAGCAGGGCGGTCCCGTCGGCCGCCGAGGTCGCCACCAGCCGCTCCGGCCGGCGCCACAGCAGCCGGTCGCCGCCGGCCAGGTACGCCGCGGTGGCCGGGGTGCCGTCGGCGCCGACCTGATAGCTGACCACCATCGCCCCGCCGGCCTGCTGGGCGCCGCCGACCGTGCCGCTGGCCGTCGCCGCGGTACGGGCGAGCACCCGCATCGACGGCAGCTCGTACGTGCTGATCCGCTCTCCCTCGACCAGGTACATCCGCTCGCCGTCGAGGGTGAACGTGTCGGCGAGGCCGGCCGGGAGCACCGTGGGCGCGACCGGGGCCCGCTGCCGGGCGGCGCCACCGGCCAGCGCGAGCAGCACCGCCGACAGCGCGCCGAGCAGCGCGCGGTAGGGCACCGGCCGGCTGCGCACCGGCAGGTCGGCCGGCGCCTCCCCGAGGTCGATCACGGCGTGCGTCACGGTGCCCTCATTGTGCGCCCGGGCGGGTCAGCCGGCGTAGCTCCACACCTCGAGGCCGGCGTCGCCCCTGCACAGCGCGTAGCCCTCGTCGGCCACGCACCCGCCGGCCGGTCCGGCGCTGGCGCCGAGCAGCTGCACCCGGTCGTCCAGCACCACGCCGAACGCGCTCCGGCCGTCCGGCAGCGTGCGGTGCAGCACCAGCGGCTGGTCGGCGGTGGTGCTGATCGCGGCGTCCCAGCCGGTCAGCTCCACCCGGGTGGCGCCGGTGGCCCGGTCGACCAGCCGCCGCGGCGCGCCCCCGTCGGCGTCCCGCTCGAGCACGTAGCCGTCCTGCTCGGCGAGGCTGACCCCGTCGGGCGCCCGCCAGGCCGTTCGGCCGGTCGCCGGGTCGAGCACGTCGACGGCGCTGCTCGGGCCGGTGCAGAGCAGGTCGCCGCAGTCCGGCGGGTCGAGCGGCACCTTGGTGACCGGGCGCTGCCAGCGCTCGGCCAGCGAGTCGGCGGCGTAGGCGGCCTCCTGCCCGTCGACCGCGTAGTCGCCGTAGCGGACCACCAGCAGCCCATCGGCGAGGGTGCCGCCGACCGGCCCGGCACCGCCGATCTTGGGAAGCGGAATGCCGCGCTCGACCGCACCGGTGACGCCGTTCCGCCGCACCAGGCGGTCGGAGGCGAGCACGAGCACGGCCGGGTCGTCGCCGGGCGCGGTGAAGACGTTGACCGAGCCGGCCGCCGAGGCGGTCCAGACCCGCGCGCCGGTGCGCAGGTCGACGCCGTTGATCTCGGTACGGATCGGCGGCTCGGTGTGCGGCTCGCCGGTGGACGAGAAGTACAGCGGGCCGGGCTCCCCGGAGTCCTGGTCGTAGGCCGTGCCGGGGCGGAACACCTCGGTCTGGGTGAGCCCGATCCGGCCGCCCGGCAGCGGGGTGACGCCGTCCGGGGAGCGCCAGCGGATCGCCCCGGTCCGCGCGTCGACCGCGATGGTGGCCGGGCCGTCGGAGACCAGCACCACGTCGCCGGCCGGGCGGGCGTCGATGCCGCCGTAGCCGACCGCGGCCGGGTCGGACTCCCGGACCGGCACGGGCACGCTCCACAGCCGGCGCGGCGGGCTCCCGGCCCGCCAGACGGTGGCGGTCCGCCCGGCGGCGTCCGAGGTGATCGTAAAAATCCGGTCGCCGGCCAGCCGGAACTGGATGTCCCCCCGCTCCGGCAGCGGAAGCACGCCGAGGTGGCTCCACTGCAGCGGCCCGCCGGTCGACGCGCCGCCGCAGACCAGCACGAGCACGGCGGCGAGCAGCAGGCCGGGCAGGCGGTAGCGGTAGGCGGGCGGCACCGGAAGAGCTCGCGCCTCGGGCTGGGCGGTGAGGTCCAGCTCGATCAGCGCCAACTCGTCACTCCTCCTGGTACGCCCACACGACCAGCTCGCCGTAGATCGTCCGGCAGACCAGCCGGGCCGGCGCCGCCTGACAGTCGCCGGTGCCCTGGGGCAACGCGTCCAGCACGCGGGGTCGCAGGTCACCCGGGCGGGCGACGGCGACCATGGTACGACTTTCGGCGTCCGCCGCCCTGGTGAGAACCAGTCGGCCGTCGTTCCCGGTGCCGTCCACCGGCTGCCATCCGGCCAGCTGGATGCGCAGCGCACCGGTCCGCGGGTCGATGACGCCGACCGGCACGCTGCCGTCCGGGTCGCTGTAGGCGACGTACATGTCGCCGAACAGGGCGAGGCTGTGCCACGCGGGCTGCGCCCAGACCGTGTCGCCGGTGTCCGGGTCGATCGCGCGCAGCCCCGCCGGGCCGCCGAGGCAGACCAGCAGGCCGCACGGCTGCATCTGGTACGCGATCTCGGACGGCTCGGACCAGAGCTGCTTCAGCGTCTCCGGGTCGTACGCCGAGATCTCCGCGGAGCTCGCACCGGGGTGGCGCAGCAGGATCCGGCCGCCCGCCACCACCGGGTTGTCCGGGGAGTAGTCGGCGGCCGGGACGTGCGTGCTGGCGATCAGCTTGCCGGTCGTCAGGTCGTGCACTGCCATCGTCTGGTTGTCGTGCACGAGCAGCATCCGGGACTCCTCGTCGCCGAGGCCGGGCACGCCCAGCAGCACCGCGGTGGACGGCACCGGCACGCTCCACCGGGTGTTCCCGGTGGCGGGGTCGATCGCGTCGACCTGGCCCTGCACCCGGCGGCCGGTGCCGTCCAGGGTGCGCGGCGAGTCGACCGCCAGCAGCGTCGACGAGCCGGCGATGTTCACCACGTTGCCGGGCCGCTCCCACAGGTCGGTGCCGCTGAAGGTGGACAGCGCCGTGGTGCCCGGATCACGGTTGGTGCCCGCCCACGGCCGCATCAGCACGACGTCGTCGCTGATCCGCAGCCGGTACGCCGGGGTGGACTGGCCGGCCTGCCAGCGCAGCCGTCCGCTGGTCAGGTCGTACGAGGTGAGCAGCCCGAACGTCTCGGCGAGCAGCTGGCCGTCGGCGGTCGTCGCGTACGAGTCGGCCGGCCCGACCCGCAGCTGGAAGACCGCGGACAGCGGCGATCTCGGCGGCGGCACCGAGCCGGCGCCGCACACCAGCACCAGCGCCGCGAGCAGCGCGGCGGGCACCCACAGCGGGGTCGTCCGCACTCTCGGCGAGGAGTAGGTCGGCGGCTCGCCACGCTCGAGACCAAGGTCGATGGTGACGGTGCCGCCGAAGTCGTCCATCGGCCAAAGATAACGACTAGATAACGGAACTGCCCGTCAGTGGTCCGTTTGCCGCGGGTATGGACTATTAAGACCGTTCTAGGGCGCGGGCTGTGGCTCGGCCGCTTCCTCCGTTCGGGACGCCCACTCGATCACGTCCCGGGCGATGTCCTGCGCGGTCAGCCCGAGCGCCGCGAGGATCTCGCCCCGGCCGCCGTGCGGGTGGAACCCGGCCGGCACGCCGAAGTCGCGCAGCGGCACGTCCACCGCCGAGTCGCGCAGGGCGGCGGCCACCGCGTCGCCCACCCCGCCGGCCCGGATGCCGTCCTCCAGGGTGACCACCATCCGGTGCCGGCCGGCCAGCCCGATCAGCTCGATCGGCACCGGGCGCACCCAGCGCGGGTCGACCACGGTCACGCCGTAGCCCTGCTCGGCCAGCCGCTCGGCCACCTCCAGGCCCAGGCCGGCGAACGAGCCCACGGTCACCACCAGCACGTCCGTGCGGCCGGCCTCGCGCAGCACGTCGACCTGGCCGAGGCGCCGCACGGCCGGGGTCTCGGGGGCGACCGAGCCGGTCGGGAACCGTACGATCGTCGGCCCGTCGTCGACCGCGGCCGCCTCGCGCAGCTCCTCGCGCAGGGTGGCCGCATCCCGCGGCGCGGCGATCCGCAGGCCGGGCACCACGCCGAACACGCTCATGTCCCAGACGCCGTAGTGGCTCGGCCCGTCCGGCCCGGTGACGCCGGCCCGGTCGAGCACGAAGGTCACCGGCAGCCGGTGCATCGCGACGTCGAGCAGGACCTGGTCGAAGGCGCGGTTGAGGAAGGTGGCGTAGACCGCGACCACCGGGTGCAGCCCGCCCATCGCCAGGCCGGCCGCGCTGGTCGCCGCGTGCTGCTCGGCGATGCCCACGTCGTACGCCCGGTCGGGGTATTTCTTCGCCAGCGCCGCGATGCCGGTCGGCTCAGCCATGGCCGCCGTGATCCCCACAATGTCCGGGCGCTCGTCGGCGATCGCCACGAGCTCGTCGGCGAACACCTTCGTCCATTTCAGCACGGGCGCCGCCAACAGCTTGCCGGTCTCCACATCAAAGGCGCTGCTCGGCCCGTGCAGGCAGTCCGCCTCGTCCTCCTCGGCCGGCCGGTAGCCGTAGCCCTTCCGGGTCACCGCGTGCACGATGACCGGCGCGTTGAAGCCCTTGGCCCGGCGCAGCGCCGACTCCATCGCCTGCTCGTCGTGGCCGTCGATCGGGCCGATGTACTTGAGGCCGAGGTCCTCGAACATCGGCTGCGGGCTGACCGCGTCCTTGATGCCCTTCTTGACCGCGTGCAGCACCTCGTAGACCGGCTTGCCCACCACCGGGGTCGAGCCGAGCGCCTCCTTCACCAGGTCGAGCACGCGCTCGTAGCCCGGGTTGAGGCGCAGCGTGGAGAGGTGGTCGGCGAGCCCGCCGATGGTCGGCGCGTACGACCGGCCGTTGTCGTTCACCACGATGACCAGCCGGTTCTTGCCGGCCGCGATGTTGTTCAGCGCCTCCCAGCACATGCCGCCGGTGAGCGCGCCGTCGCCGACCAGGGCCACCACGTGCCGGTCCTCGCCGCGCAACGTGTACGCCTTCGACAGGCCGTCGGCGTAGGAGAGCGCGGTGGAGGCGTGCGAATTCTCGATGTGGTCGTGCTCGCTCTCCGCCCGGCTCGGGTAGCCGGAGAGGCCGCCGCGCTGGCGGAGCTGGTCGAAGCCGTCCTGCCGGCCGGTGAGGATCTTGTGCACGTACGCCTGGTGCCCGGTGTCGAACAGCAGGCTGTCCCGCGGCGAATCGAAGACCCGGTGCAGGGCCAGCGTCACCTCCACGACGCCCAGGTTGGGGCCCAGGTGGCCGCCGGTGCGGGACACCTTCGCCACCAGGAAGTCACGGATCTCGGCGGCCAGCAGCGGCAGCTGCTCGGGCGTGAGGCGCTTGAGGTCACCCGGACAGGTGATGGTCGCCAGCAGGCCGGCCGAGGCGGAAGGGGCTTCGCTCATGAGTGCCGAGTCTATCGGCGCGGCGCATGCGAGTGCGCCGCGCGAACGGCTGGCGGCAGGTCCTACACACAACCTGCACACAGCCGCCGACGGTGACTTCGCTCACCCGGCGGGCGGTATGGCATGCTGGGAGCCTCTGCGCGACTGGCGGCACGGGGATGGGTGACCATCGGGGAGCCGGCCACGGGAGTCGACCGCCTGGGTTCCCGTACCGAAAGGGAGTCCCCCATGTCCGCACGTCTTCTTCCTGGTGGCCCGGTCGCCGAGGCGGTCCTGGCCGACGTCACCACCCGCGCCGCCCAGCTGCGCGAGCGCGGCGTCGTGCCGAGCCTCGCCACCGTCCTGGTCGGCGACGACGAGGCCAGCGCCGGCTACATCCGGGTCAAGCAGCGCCAGGCCGCCGAGCTGGGCTTCGCCTCCCCGCACCGCCACCTGCCGGCCGACAGCACGCAGGACGATCTGCTCCGGGTGATCGACGAGTTCAACGCCGACAAGGGCGTGCACGGCGTCCTCATCCAGTACCCGATCCCTGGCCACCTCGACTACGAGGCCGCGCTGCAGACCCTCGACCCGGACAAGGACGTCGACGGGATGCACCCGCTCAACATGGGCCGCCTCGCCCTCGGCATGCCCGGCCCGCTCCCCTGCACGCCGGCCGGCATCGAGGCGCTGCTCGCCCACCACGGCATCCCGGTGGCCGGCCGCGAGATGGTCATTCTCGGTCGGGGCGCCACGCTCGGCCGCCCGCTGGCCATGCTGACGGCCCAGAAACGCCCCACCGCCAACGCGGCCGTCACCGTCGTGCACACCGGCGTCAAGGATTGGCCGCGCTACACCCAGCGCGCCGACATCCTGGTGGCGGCCGCCGGCGTCCCCGGCATCATCCAGCCCGAACACGTCAAGCCCGGCGCCACCGTGATCGGCGCCGGCGTCCGCTACGAGGGCCGCCGCCTGCTCCCCGACGTGGACGAATCGGTCGCCGAGGTAGCCGGCGCCATCACCCCCCGACTCGGCGGCGTCGGCCCCACGACGATCGCCATGCTCTTCCGCAACGCGATCCAGGCAGCCGAGCGGGCCAGCTGACGCGAGTCACGCTTTCCGATCCCCGAAAAGCAGCGGACGTACGCGTCGGGCCAAGTCCCCGGTCGACACCGCGAGCTGAGTGCACCGTCCAGGCCGTTGCGCGACCATCCGGGCGGAAGAGTTTGTCGTTACGCTCCGGCGGGCTCGAGCAGCGCCACGCACTCGACGTGCTGGGTCATCGGGAAGCAGTCGAAGGCGCGCAGGTCGGTCAGCCGCCAGCCCAGCCCGAGGAACGTGCCCACGTCGCGGGCCAGGGCGGCGGGGTCGCAGGCGACGTAGGCGACCGCTCGCGGCCGGGCGCCGGCGATCCCGCGGACCACCCGCGCGCCGGCCCCGGCCCGCGGCGGGTCGAGCACGACGAGGTCGACCGGGCCGGTGATCCGGCGGCGTTGCAGGGCCGTCTCCACCCGCGCCTCGACCACCTCGACCGTGGGCAGGTCGGTGAGGTTGGCGCGGGCCGCCGCACACCCCACCGGCGACGACTCGACGAGCGTGATCCGGGCCCTGGTGTGCGCGGCAACGGCGGCGGCGAACAACCCCGCGCCCCCGTAGAGGTCCCAGGCGGTCTCGCCCTCGGCCGGCCGCAGCAACTCGACGACGGCCGCCGCGAGCGTGTCGGCGGCGGCCGGGTGCACCTGCCAGAACCCCTCCGGCGGCACCGACCAGCGACGACCCACCGCCTCCTCGGCGACCTCGTCCGGCCCGGCCAGCCGCTTCCGGCGTCCCGCGGCCGACGCCGTGTCGGCGGGATCGTCCTCCGGCAGCCGCCCGCCGCCCGCCGGACGGGTCAGCACGGCCAGGTCGCCGCCGGTGGACGCGGTCACCTCGATGGCGTCGTCGTCCGGCCACTGCCGCGACAGCAGGTCCAGCCGCTGGATGGCCGGGTGGGCTATCCGGCACCGGTCGATCGGCACCACCTGGTGCGAGCGGTGCTGCAGCAGCCCGGCTCGGCCCGCGGCGTCGACCGCGTAGCGAACCCGGCTGCGCCAGCCCAGCAGCGGGGAGCCCGCGTTCGGCAAGGCTTCCACCCGTACGGGAAAGGAGGTTTTGGCCAGACGCCGAAGCTGTTCCGCAACCACCGCGGCCTTCCAGCGCAGCTGCGCGTCGCTTGCGACGTGCTGAAGGTCACACCCGCCGCAGCCGCCGGGATGGGCGTAGGGGCAGGGCGGCTCGACCCGGTCGGGCGAGGGCTCGTGGATCTCGATCGCGTCGGCGCGCACGAAGGTGCGATGCACCTCGGTGATCTCGGCGGTGACCCGCTCCCCGGGCAGCGCGTGCCGGACGAACAGCACCCGGCCGTCGAGCCGGGCCACGCAGTGCCCGCCGTGCGCCGGCGCCTCGACGACCACCTCCACCCGGTCGCCCTCGCCCAGCCCCAGGTCCGGATCGGTCATGCTGAGCCCACCCTGTGCATGCCCTTCTGGCCCTCGCCTGCGGCCTGAGCGCGCAACTCACGGAACTGCCGCTCGGTGCAGGCGGTCATGCGTGTGCATCCTCACTGCTGGGCGGCCGTTCGGTCTCCGCGGATCGGGTGCGTGGACCCCGCTGCGGCGCGTGGCTGAGGCCCCGGTCGAAGCGGTCGAGGTCGCGGTCCTGGCTGGAGCGCAGCTGCCACGGCACGCTGGTCACCATCACGCCCGGCTCGAACAGCAGGCGGCCCTTGATCCGCAGCGCGCTCTGGTTGTGCAGCAGGTTCTCCCACCAGCGGCCGACCACGTACTCGGGGACGAAGACCGTCACCACGTCGCGCGGGGAGCCGCGGCGCAGGCCCTTCACGAAGTCGATGATCGGGCGGGTGATCTCCCGGTACGGCGAGTCGACGACGGTGAGCGGCACCGGGATCTGCCGGCGCTCCCACTCGTCCTGGATCGTCCGGGTGTCCTTGTCGTCGACGTTCACGGTGACCGCGGTGAGCGTGTCCGGCCGGGTCGCCTGGGCGTAGGCCACCGCCCGCAGGGTCGGCATGTGCACCTTGCTGACCAGCACGACCGCGTGGTTGCGGCTGGGCAGCACCGGGCGCTCGTCGGTGGGCTGCAGCTCCTGGGCGACCCGGGTGTAGTGCTTGTGGATGCCCAGCATGGTGACGTAGATGACCAGCATGGCGGCGATCGCGATCCAGGCGCCGAGCAGGAACTTGGTGACCAGCACCACGATCAGCACCGCGCCGGTGAGGCCCATGCCGAACGCGTTGATCGCCCGGGAGCGGATCATGCGGCTGCGCACGGACGGGTCGCGCTGGGTCCGCAGCAGCCGGTTCCAGTGCCGGATCATGCCGCCCTGGGACAGCGTGAACGAGACGAACACGCCCACGATGTACAGCTGGATGAGCCGGGTGGTCTGCGCGTCGAACGCGACGACCAGCACGCTCGCGGCGAGGGCCAGGAAGATGATGCCGTTGGAGAAGGCCAGCCGGTCGCCGCGGGTGTGCAGCTGGCGCGGCAGGTAGCGGTCCTGGGCGAGGATCGAGCCGAGCACCGGGAAGCCGTTGAAGGCGGTGTTCGCGGCGAGGAACAGGATCAGGGCGGTGACCGCGCTGACCGCGTAGAGCAGCGGCGAGTGCCCGCCGAAGACCGTCTCGGCTAGCTGCGCGATCACCGGCTTCTGCTGATAGAGGGCCGGCCCGGAGATGATCTGGGTCTCCGGGTTCTCGACGAACTGCAGGTGGGTCATCCGGGACAGGGTGATGATGCCCACCAGCATGACGATCGCCAAGGCGCCGAGCAGCAGCAGCGTGGTCGCCGCGTTCTTGCTCTTCGGCGGCTTGAAGGCGGGCACGCCGTTGGAGATGGCCTCGACCCCGGTCAGCGCCGCACAGCCGGAGGAGAAGGTCCGTAACAGCAGATAGGCGAACGCGAAGCTGGTCAGGTTGCTGTGCTCGGCGGAGATGACCAGGCCGGCCGAGGGGGCGTGCAGGTCCTGCCCGAGGATGAAGATCCGGAACAGCCCGGTCAGGATCACGCCGATGATCACGATGATGAACGCGTACGTGGGAATGGCGAACGCCGTGCCCGCCTCGCGCAGGCCGCGCAGGTTGAGCGCGGTCAGGATGATGATGCCGCCCACGCAGAACGGGACCGGGTTGTTCTTCGGCAGGTCCCACACCGCGCCCAGCGCCGCGACGCCGGACGAGCTGGACACGGCCACGGTCAGGATGTAGTCGACCATCAGCGCGCTGGCCACGCCCAGCCCGGCCCGCGGCCCGAGGTTGACCGTGGCCACCTCGTAGTCGCCGCCGCCGGAGGGGTAGGCGTGCACGTTCTGCCGGTAGCTGGCCACCACGGTGATCATCACGACCGCGACGGCGAGGGTGATCCACGGCGAGATGGCGAAGGCGCCCGCGCCGGCGATCGAGAGGGTCAGCAGGATTTCGTCGGGGGCGTACGCCACGCTCGACAGCGCGTCGCTGGCGAAGACGGGCAGGGCGATCCGCTTGGGCAGCAGCGTGTGCTGCAGCTTGTCGGAGCGGAACGGTCTGCCCAGCAGCAGCCGCTTGGCGAGGGACGTCGAACTTGCCACGAGTGCCAAGCGTACGGGCGGTCCACCAGCCGCGTATCCCGCCCCGGCCGCCGCCCGTTCGGGGGGCATGGCACGCTCACACATGTCAGGCACCGATCCGGGAGGGCGCGACACGTGCACGTGGTGATCATGGGGTGTGGCCGGCTCGGCTCCACGCTCGCCGGGAACCTCGAAAGCCGAGGTCACTCGGTTGCGGTGATCGATCAGAACTCGGACGCGTTCCGCCGCCTGGGCTCCGAATTCGGCGGCATCACGGTGACCGGCATCGGCTTCGACCGGGACGTGCTGCGCGCGGCCGGCATCGAGCGGGCGGACGCCTTCGCGGCCGTCTCCAGCGGCGACAACTCGAACATCATCTCGGCCCGGCTGGCCCGCGAGACGTTCGGCGTGTCCCGGGTGGTGGCCCGCATCTACGACTCCCGCCGGGCGCAGGTCTACGAGCGGCTCGGCATCCCCACGGTGGCCACGATCCGGTGGGCCGCCGACCGGATGGTGCGCCACCTCGTGCCGGAGGGCACGGTCGAGGTGTTCCGCGACCCGACCAGCGTCGTCTCCATCGTCGAGGTGCCGCTGCACCGCGACTGGGTGGGCCGCACGCTCAAGGAGCTGGAGGCCGCGACCGGCGCCCGGGTGGCGTACCTGATGCGCTTCGGGATGGGCACGCTGGGCACCCCGTCGACCGTGATCCAGGACGGCGACCAGATCTTCATGCTGGTGACCGACGACACCGTGGGCGGCGTGCTGGACGTCGCCGCCGGCACCCAGACGGAAGGGCACTGACCATGCGGATCGCCATCGCCGGAGCCGGCAACGTCGGCCGGTCGATCGCGCAGGAGCTGATCGGCAACGGCCACCAGGTCATGCTGATCGAACGGCAGCCGCGCCAGCTGCGGCCGGAACGGGTGCCCGAGGCCGAGTGGGTGCTCGCCGACGCGTGCGAGCTGTCCAGCCTCGAGGAGGCGGACGTGGCCGGCTGCGACGTGGTGGTGGCCGCCACCGGCGACGACAAGGTCAACCTGGTGGTCTCGCTGCTGGCCAAGACCGAGTTCGCGGTGGCGCGGGTGGTCGCCCGGGTCAACCGCGCCGAGAACGAGTGGCTGTTCACCGAGCAGTGGGGCGTCGACGTCGCGGTCAGCAAGCCGCGCCTGATGGCCGCCCTGGTCGAGGAGGCGGTCACGGTCGGCGACCTGGTCCGGCTGATGACCTTCCGGCAGGGCGAGGCGAACCTCGTCGAGATCACCCTGCCCCGGCACGCCCCCTACGAGGGAAAGCCGGTCCGCAGCGTCCCCCTGCCCCGCGACGCTGCGCTGGTCGCGATCCTGCGCGGCAAGCGGGTCGTGGTCCCCACGCCCGATGACTCCCTCGAAGCCGGCGACGAGCTCATCTTCGTCTGCACCAGCGAGGTGGAGGATCAGATCCGCGCCGTAGTCCTCGGCAGCGAGGGCCGCGAGCTCGGCGATTAAGCCGGCGCGACCTTCTGGTCCGACGTGACTCGGTGGATTGCCCAGGCGGTGTAGGCGAACGTGGCGGCGTAGATCGGCCAGCTGATCAGGATCCGGACGACGCCCAGCGCGTTCGCCTCGCCGAGGGCCCACAGGTAGTACTGGATGCCCGCGCGGAGGCCCAGTGACACGACCCACACCAGGGTCAGCCACTGGAAGGTGCGGAACAGCCGGACGTTGCCGAACCAGTCCTGGTGTCCCTTGTTCGCCATGATGCCCCAGGCGTACCCGATCAGGGGTTTGCGCACCACGACGGAGACCAGCAGCAGCGCGGCCTGCCCGAAGGTCAGCAGGATGCCGGGGAGGTAGAAATTCTTGGCCTCACCCGTACGCCAGGCCAGGAACGCGCCGATCGCGATGCCGAACAGGCCGTTGACCGCGTGCCGGACCGGCTGCTTGCGGAGCAGGCGGAACACGCCGATGCCGATCGCCGAGATCACCGAGCCGGCGATCGCCCAATAGAGCGCGGTGCGCTTGTCCAGGCCCACCACGGCGTCGCCGAGCACGACGTTGAAGACCACGAACGCGAGCACGGGCAGGCTCGACTCGATGAGCCCGCGCACGCCGCCCAACTGCTCGGCGATCTGCTCGCTCATCGAGGGCATGGGCTCTTCGTCGGAGACCTCGTGGAGGTCGAGTTCCTCGATGACCTCCTCGGCGAGCCGCTCCTCCACTGATTCACTCGCGGCGTGACGCGGCTCGCTGCCACTCACCGGGGCGCCTCCAGCTCGTAGTACGGGTTGTAGATGACCTTGCGGTCGTCCCGGATGGCAATCCGGCCACGCGCGGTGAGCTGCCTGCCGGGCTCGATGCCGGCGATCGACCGGCGCCCGAGGAAGACCAGCGTGACCACATCGCTGCCGTCGTAGAGGTCGGCCTCCAGCGTCGGCAGGTTGGTGCGAGGAGTGTACGCCACCGTGCGCAACCGGCCGGACACCGAGACGACCTGGCCCCGGCTGCACTGGCCGGCGGGCATCGCGCCGCACTTGGCGCTCTCCCGCTGGAGATGCTCGGCGTCCAGCTCCGAGTCGCTGGCGGTCAACCGGTCGAAGAACTTGCGCAGACCGGTGCGCTCGTCCGTGGTCATGGGGTTCTCCTTAGAAGACCGGCCCGTTACGAACCACGGTACGCTGCCCGGCCCGCCGAATCACGGCCCGGTGAATCACGCGGGCCGGCCGTTGGCCCCCTGCTCGGCCTGAGCCGCCGCCTGGGCCGCCGCCTGGTCGGTCATCTCCTTGGGCAGCCGCAGCGGCAGCGCCTCGCGGACCGGCCGGGCCTCCGCGTCCCGGATCACCACGAGGCCGGCGAGCACCTCGCCGAGCGCTCCCTCGCGGGACGGGTCGGCCGCCGCCGCGCCCTGGTAGAGCGCCCGCACCATCCAGCGCGGCCCGTCCACCCCGACGAACCGCACGTCGGCCGGCCCCTCGGGGGTGTTGACCCGGGCGGTCAGCTCGATGCCGTACTTCCCGGCGACCTCGCGCGGCACGACGCCGTCGGTCGCCATGGCCTGAGCGATCTCGTCCCGCACCTCGTTCCAGATGCCCTCGCTGCGCGGCGCCGCGAACACGCCGAGCTGCAGCGCGCTCTCGCCGTCGACCAGCACGATCTGCTCGACCGCGCCGTCCGGGTTGGCCTGCACCCGCACCTCGACGCCCTCGATCGCGGGGATCAGCAGGCTGCCCAGGTCGAGCCGCTCCACGCCCTCAGGCGCGTGCTCGGCGTCCCAGGGGCCGCTGGTGGGCGGCGGGGCCTCGTCGTCGGCCGCGAGGCTCCGCTCGAGCGCCGCGGACGGCGGCGCGTCGGTCGGACGCACGTGTTTCGGGCCGCCGCGCTTACGGGAGAACATCACTGCCACCTTCCGGAATCAAGGACTGGTGCCCGCCGGTGGAGCCGGTGCCACCGGCGCCCCGGGCGGTGTCGTCGAGGGTGTCGACCGCCTGGAACACGGCTCGCTCCACCCGCTGGACGACCAGCTGGGCGATGCGGTCGCCACGAGAGATCTTGACGGTTCGCTCCCGGTCGTGGTTGACCAGGATGACCAGAACTTCGCCGCGGTAGCCGGCATCGACCGTACCGGGCGCGTTGAGCACGGTCACGCCCAGCCGGGCGGCCAGGCCCGAGCGCGGGTGCACCAGGCCGACGTAGCCCTCCGGGATCGCCACGGCGATGCCGGTGCGCACCGCCGCGCGGGCGCCCGGGGCCAGCTCGGTCTCCTCGGCGGCGACCAGGTCGGCGCCGGCGTCGCCCGGGTGCGCGTAGGCCGGCAGCGGCAGGCCGGGATCGAGCCGGCGGATCGGGATGACGAGATCGGTCAAGATCGAGTTTCCTTAGGGATGACGAACGGGAGGACGAGCGGAGGACGAGAGCGGCGGCGGCAGGCACCCACCCTGCCATCCTGCCGTGCCCGCCAACGGAGGCGCGCCGTACCCTTCCAGGGTGACACCGCAGTCCCCGGCGCGCAGCACCGAGGCCGCCCTCTACACCGAGCGGCTCGGCATCTCCCCGTGGGCCTGGCTCGCCACGCTGGCGGTCGATCTGATCATCGGCTTCGAGATCCTGCTCGGCTTCCCGCACCTGCCCGCCTGGGTCCCGTTCGCCGTGCTGCTGCCGGCCAGCGCGGCCCTGCTGGTCTGGTCCGGCCGCATCCGGGTGACCGTGACCGCCGAGGAGTTCCTGGTCGACGACGCCCGGCTGCCGCTCGCGGTGATCTCCGATGTGGTCGCGCTGGACGCGGCCGGCAAGCGCGAGTCCCTCGGCGTGGGCGCCCACCCGCTGTCGTTCGTCATCCAGCGGCCGTGGATCGGCCCGGCGGTGCAGATCCTGCTGGACGATCCGGATGATCCGACACCCTTCTGGGTGATCAGCACCCGCCACCCGGTCGAGCTGGCGACCGCCCTGCTCGACGCGATCAAGAAGATTCGATGATCCGCGGGTGGTTCCGCCTCAGGTCCTTCCGTACGTGTTCGCCGAGCGCCCGGGTGGCCCGCCGGTTCAGGTAACCGGCCACGGCCGCGCCAGTGAGCAGCGGCCCCATCGTGCTCAGGCTGCGCCCGAACCGCCGTAGCAGGCTGCGCTGCAGGTCGCGGCGGGCCGCCGTGCCCAGCACGGTGGCGACGCCGACGCCGGGCAGCAGCGGATTGATGCCGCGCTGCTGCGACCAGGACTGCAGGAGGTGCAGAGCGCGCTGCCCGGTGCTGCCGGGGAGCGGCCGGCCGTACACCTCGTGCAGCTCGCCGAGCAGCTTCAGCTCGATCGCGACCACGGACACCGTCTCGGCGGCCAGCAGCACGGGGGCGGAAAGCAGGGTCGGGGTGGCCACCCACTCGACCGCGGCGACGCCGCCGCCGACCGCTCCGATGCTCGCCGTGGAGCGCGCGGCGTTGCGGATCAGTCGTTCGGCGAGCTCGTCGTCGTCTAGGCCGGGGAAGTGGCGGTGCAGCGTCGCGCGGTCGCGGACCGGCACGTGCGGCGCGATGTCGGTGACCACGTCGGCCATCCAGCGCAACGCGGCCTTGGGGCGGAACAGCTGGCCCAGCCCGCGGCGGCGGATGTCGCCGACCAGGCGGCCGAGCAGTTCGCGCCTGCTCGCGGGCTCGAGATCGTCGGCGGTGAGCGCCGCGACGGTCTTGCCCAGGGCGGTGTCGGTGTCCGGGTCGGGCGTGGCGGCGCCCGGCTCGACCTCCGGCGTGCTGTGCTCCGGGTGGCTCATGGTCGTCCTCCCGTCGTGCGTCGGCTTCTCAGCCGAGATTCCCGGTCTGGTGTCGGTTCCAAACTAGGCAACGCCCGCACGCCCGACCGCTCGGCGGGCGGCCGGGTGGTGGCGCTTTGCGCGCGAGTCGCCGGTCAGGCGCACTCGCGGCAGATCAGCTCCCCGTTCCGCTCCGCGGCCAGCTGGCTGCGGTGGTGCACGAGGAAACAACGGGCGCAGCGGAACTCGTCGGACTGCATGGGCAGTACCTTGACGGTGAGTTCCTCGTCGGCCAGGTCGGCGCCGGGCAGCTCGAAGCTCTCCGCCACCTCGACCTCGTCGACGTCCACTGAGCCCGACTGCGAGTCGGCTCGACGGGCCTTGAGCTCCTCGAGGCTGTCCTCGCCGAGGTCGACCTCATCGCGACGCGGGGCGTCGTAGTCGGTGGCCATCGGTTTTCACTCTCCTGTATCGATGGGTCACTTGGCGTTAGTAACGCCTGTGACGAGGTTTCGGTTCCCGCTTCCGCCGGACGATTTCTGACACTGGTGCTGACCTGAAGAAACTGCCCCGGCGAGCGCGGAACGTTACCTGCGTCGCGGCATCGTTGTACGCAAACAGGCGGCCCATTGTTCCCGATGTGACCGAGGCGACATCAAAGTAGGGGCACAACGGTCTGGATCATCGTCGGCGCGCCGGAAGGATTCCCTGTTTCCGCAAGCCTGGCGCACAGACGCTAACCTCTCGACAGGTCCCGCGTCCCGAGCCTGCCGTGTTACCCGATCTGGAGCCAGCCCCATGAGCTTTGCCCGCGTCCGAGCACTGATCGTCGTCGGTGTGCTCGCCGTGGCCGCGATCGTCTTCGTCATCACCGCCCTGGTTCGCGACTCGCAGGGCAAAGAGATTTCGGGCACCAACTGCCCCGCGGGCGCCCCGCTGGCCGACGTGACCCTGCCGGACGACCCGGCCGAGGTCACCATCAAGGTCTACAACGGCACGAGCACCAGCGGGCTGGCCGACAGCGTGAGCAACGAGTTCAAGAACCGCCGCTTCACCGTACAGAAGCCCAGCGAGAGCAAAACCAGGTACAAGGGCGTGGCGGAGATCCGGTACGGGCCGGACGCGGTCGGCCGGGCACAGTTGCTGCGGGCGTACTTCCTGGACCAGTCCAAGCTGGAGTACAACCCCAAGCGCAAGGGCATCCTGATCGACATCGTGATCGGCAGCGGGTTCCGGCAGCTGGCCACCACCACCGAGGTCAACCAGTCGCTGGTCGAGGTCGGCGAGCCGACCCTCCCGCCGGGCGCCTGCGCCAAGCCCGCGAAGAAGAACGCCTCCTAAGGCATCAGGCTCCGCCGGCGGCGTCCAGCTCGACGAGGGCGTCGTGCAGCGGGCCGAAGATCGCCGGCGGGGCGGCCACCACCATGTCCAGCCCCGGGGGCGCGCCCTCGAGGCCGCCGACCAGCGCGCCCGCCTCGGCCGCGACCAGGCCGCCGGCCGCGTGGTCCCACGGGTTGAGGCCCTTCTCGTAGTACGCGTCCAGCAGGCCCTCGCCGACCGAGCACAGGTCGAGCGACGCCACGCCGATGCGCCGGATGTCCCGCACCCGGGTGATCAGCTGGGCCAGCACCGCGCCCTGGTGCGCCCGGCGCTTCGCGTCGTACCCGAAACCGGTGCCGAGCAGGACCTGGGCCAGGTCGGTCTGGGCCGAGCAGCGCAGCCGCCGGCCGGCCCGCCAGGCGCCGCCGCCGCGGGTCGCGGTCCACTCGTCGCCGGTGGCCGCGTTGATCACCACGCCGGCCTGGACCACGCCGTCCACCTCGGCGGCGAGCGAGACCGCGTACGCCGGCAGGCCGTACAGGTAATTCACCGTGCCGTCGATCGGGTCGAGGATCCAGCGCACTGCGCCCGCCTCGGAGGTGTTTTCCCCGTACTCCTCGCCCAACACCCCGTCGTGCGGCCGGATCGTTCGTAACGAGCTCACAACTTGTCGCTCGACGGCCCGGTCGGCCGCGGTCACCACATCGGTGCGGGTGCTCTTGGTCTCGACATCGGTGATCGCCTCGGCGCGCATGCGCCGCGCGGTGGCCGCCGCCTCGCGCGCCACCGGTACCGCGATGGAAAGCAGCTCGTCGGCCGCCGGAAACTCGCTCACTTGTTCGCCCTTTCCGCCGATACCATTCTCGCGCCAAGCGTCTTGAATCAGGTCGGCGACCCCCTGCGGCGTGCTGCGGCGGGAGGATCTCGCTGGACGGCGCTACAATTCACCCCTACCCGCGCTTCGCTCCGCGACCCGAGGGTCCCCACACACACCGGCCAGCCTCTTCGCCGTGCGCTGCGCTGGGCTCATGGTCGTGCACAACCACATCGCCTTCGGAAGGTCATTCGTGACAGAAGCCCACCAGAACGGTGCCGACGTTCGTTCCCTCACCGAGGCCCTGATCGCCCATGCACAGGGCGCGGGCGGGCAGCTCACGTCGGCCGAGGTCGCTCGCACGCTCGAGTCCGCCGAGGTGAATCCGGCTCAGGCCAAGAAGATCCTGCGCGGGCTCGTGGATGCCGGCGTCACCGTGGTCGTCGACGGCTCGGCGAGCACTCGCCGCAAGGTCGCCGCCGCCCGCGCGGCCACGCCCGCATCCAAGGCCACCACCGCCAAGGCCGCCCCGGCGGCGGCCAAGAAGGCGGCGCCCCCGAAGCAGGCCGCCGCCGCGGCGCCGGCTTCGGCGGAGGCCGAGGAGGCCAGGTCGGCCGCCAAGGCCGTGCCGGCCAAGAAGGCGCCCGCCAAGAAGGTGGCCGCCGCCAAGACCGCCACCGCGCCCGCCAAGAAGGCGTCTCCGGCCAAGGCCGCCACGCCCGGCGAGGAGGGTCCGGAGGACGGCGAGGAGATCGATCCCGAGGAGTTGGCCGCCGAGATCGAGGACGTGGTCGTCGAGGAGCCGCCCGCCCTCGTCGAGGCCGCGGCGACCGACGCCGCCAGCTCGGCCACCGACGGCGACTTCGAGTGGGACGACGAGGAGTCCGAGGCCCTCAAGCAGGCCCGGCGGGATGCCGAGCTGACCGCCTCCGCCGACTCGGTCCGGGCGTACCTCAAGCAGATCGGCAAGGTCCCGCTGCTCAACGCCGAGCAGGAGGTCGAGCTCGCCAAGCGGATCGAGGCGGGGCTGTACGCGGCCGAGCGCCTGCGCGCCTGCGAGGAGGGCGAGGAGAAGATCGAGCGGACGATCACCAAGGGCTACAAATTCTCCACGTACGCGACGTGGTGGATCCGGCAGGCGATCACCCGGGCGATGGCCGACCAGGCCCGCACGATCCGCATCCCGGTGCACATGGTCGAGGTCATCAACAAGCTCGGCCGCATCCAGCGCGAGCTGCTCCAGGACCTGGGCCGCGAGCCCACCCCGGAGGAGCTGGCCAAGGAAATGGACATCACCCCGGAGAAGGTGCTGGAGATCCAGCAGTACGCCCGGGAGCCCATCTCGCTGGACCAGACCATCGGCGACGAGGGCGACAGCCAGCTCGGCGACTTCATCGAGGACTCGGAGGCGGTCGTCGCGGTCGACGCGGTCTCCTTCTCGCTCCTGCAGGATCAGTTGCAGCAGGTGTTGCAGACGCTCTCCGAGCGCGAGGCCGGCGTGGTCCGGCTGCGCTTCGGCCTGACCGACGGCCAGCCGCGCACGCTGGACGAGATCGGCCAGGTGTACGGGGTGACCCGGGAGCGGATCCGGCAGATCGAGTCCAAGACGATGTCGAAGCTGCGTCACCCGTCCCGCTCGCAGGTCCTGCGCGACTATCTGGATTAGGCCGTTAGGTCAACATAGCGTGTCTGTTTGGTCACCACCCGTACATCGTCGGGTGGTGATCAGACCGTTGTGCAGAAGTGATCGTTGACGTGGCACCCTTGGATCACGGCACACTAGCCCCATCACGTGTGACCTCGGTCCCCCCGGGGCACAGTGGGAAGGCTGCAACGGTGCAGGGTGTTGCACGATGTGAGCAGTAGCCGAGGAACATGTTCATCGGTTCGAACAGAGGAGGAAGGCGATGACCCCGACTCTCACGCCGCCGGCGGGTAGTGTGGCCGGCCCCGCAGCCGATGAGCGGTGCGACCGCTGCAATGCAGCCGGAAAGCTCCGTTTGACCCTGGCTGGTGGCAGTGAGCTGGTGTTCTGCGGACACCACGCCAACCGGTACGCCGAGGACTTGGTGAAGATCGCGGTGCAGTACGCGGCGGATCCGGATTTCACCTGGCGTGGCGCGGACATGATGTCTAACTCCAACTAGATCCCCCGCTTCAAACGTGCGAAAGGAGCGCCCGGTGTGGGGCGCTCCTTTTCACATCCCAACGGCCCTCAGCAGCCCGTCAGCGGCCTGAGCGGCACGCTCCCCAGACCGGGTACGCCCCTAGGCGCCGCCGCCGCGCAGCGGGCCGCTCACAAGGTCTGGATCGTCGCGATCCGCTCTTCCAGCTGCTCGATCGTCGCCTGCGCGCTGGGCGGCCCGCCGCAGAGCCGGCGCAACTCCGCGTGAATCTTGCCGTGCGGCAGATTGGTGCGGTGGTGATGGGCGGCCACCAGGGTGTTCAGCTGGCGGCGCAGGCTGTTGCGCCGCTCCCCCGCGGTCATCGGGGCGGGCGCCGGGTCGCGCTGGGCCGGCACCTCGGCGACCTTCGGCTGCCGCTTCTGCGCCGCGATCTGGTCAGCCTGCCGCTTGTTCAGCACGATCGACACCTGGTCGGGGGTGAGCAGCCCGGGAATGCCGAGATACTCCTCCTCCTCGGCGGTGCCGGTGCGTGCCCCGGTGCCGAACGAGGTGCCGTCGTAGATGACCTGGTCGAGCTCGGCGATCGAGGACAGCGCCTCGAACTGCTTCTCCAGCTCGCCGGAGGCGTCCTCCTCGCGCTGCGCCCGCTCCATCAGGTCGTCGTCGAGGCCGTCCTTCTGCTTCGGCGCGCCCAGGATGTGGTCGCGCTGCGCCTCCATCTCACTGGCCAGCCCGAGCAGGTGCGGCACGCTGGGCAGGAACACCGTCGCGGTCTCGCCGGGGACCCGGGCGCGCACGAAGCGGCCGATCGCCTGGGCGAAATACAGCGGGGTCGAGGCGCTGGTCGCGTAGACGCCGACGGCCAGCCGCGGGATGTCGACGCCCTCGGAGACCATCCGGACGGCGACCATCCAGCGCTCCTCGGAGGCGGCGAACTTGGCGATCCGGCCGGAGGCGCCCTCGTCGTCGGAGAGCACGACCACGGCCGGCTGCCCGCTGATCTCGTGCAGGAGCTTCGCGTACGCCCGGGCGGTCTGCTGGTCGCTGGCGATGACCAGGCCCCCGGCGTCGGTCATCCCGTGCTCGCGCAGCCGGGACAGCCGGGCGTCGGCCGCCCGCATCACCTGCGGCATCCAGTCGCCGCGGTGGTCCAGCGCGGTACGCCAGGCCTGCGCGATCAGATCCTTGGTCATCGGCTCGCCGAGGCGGGCGGCCAGCTCGTCCCCGGCGTTGGTACGCCAGCGGGTCTCGCCGGAGTACGCCATGAACAGCACCGGCCGCACGACCCGGTCACGCAGCGCGTCGGAGTACCCGTACACCGAATCGGCCTTGGATCTTTGCAGGCCGTCCTCGCCGCGCTCGTAGGTGACGAACGGGATCGGGTTCTCGTCCGAGCGGAACGGGGTGCCGGTCAGCATCAGCCGGCGGGTCGCCTCCTCGAACGCGGACTTCACCCCGTCGCCCCAGGTACGCGAGTCGCCGGCGTGGTGGATCTCGTCCAGGATGACGAACGTGTTCCGGGTCATCGTCCGCCGCCGGTGCACCGCCGGGGCCATGCCGACCTGGGCGTAGGTGAGCACCGCGCCGTGGAAGTCGCGGGACGAGTGCACGTCCGAGTTGCGGAAGGTGGGGTCGAGCTGGATGCCGACCCGGCCGGCGGCGGCCGCCCACTGAGACTTGAGGTGCTCGGTGGGGCAGACCACGGTCACCGCCTCGACGGTGCCGTCGGCCAGCAGTTCGGCGGCGATCCGGAGGGCGAAGGTGGTCTTGCCGGCGCCCGGCGTCGCCACCGCCATGAAGTCGTCGGAGCGACGGCGCAGATACTCCACCAGGGCTTTGCGCTGCCAGGCCCGCAGGGGCGGAAAGGTCTCGAGATCCGGCGGTGGCGGGCTCACGAACATCCCTTCAGGTCCCGGACAAGAAACGCCAGCATAGCCACAGACGGCTCACGGCACGGCGATCGGCGCGGACCACCTCCGATAGAGGGCGAGCAGCCGCACACCCGTGATGAGCACGGCCGCGGCCACCGTCGAGATCGGACCGGCCAGACCCACACCGTGCAGAATCGTGACGAGGATCGCGCCGCCGAGCGAGGCCACCGCGTAGATGTCGCGCTGCAGCACCACCGGGATCTCGCCGGTCAGCAGGTCACGGGCGAGGCCGCCGCCGATCGCGGTCAACATTCCGACAAGGCAGGCGCCGACCGGTGGCACGCCCGCGTTCAGCGCCTTGAGCGTGCCGGTGACCGTGAACAGGCCCAGCCCGGCCGCGTCCAGCAGCAGCACCGTGCGCCGCAGCCGGGACAGTTGGGGGTGCAGCCGGAAGACGGCGACCGAGGCGAGGACCGCGGTCACCGCGTACCGCCAATCGGCGAAGGCCAGCGGCGGGACCGCGCCGATCACCAGGTCGCGCAGGATGCCCCCACCGAGCGCGGCGACGAACCCGACGAATCCGACGCCGAACAGGTCGAGGCGCTTGGCGATCGCGGCCGACGCGCCGGAGGCGGCGAAGACCGCGACGCCGATCAGATCACCGACGAGCAGGCCGTAACCGCTCAGTGGTTCATCGCCTCGTAGATCTCCTTGCACTGCGGGCAGACCGGGGAGCCGGGCTTCGGCGTCTTGGTCACCGGGAACTTCTCCCCGCAGAGCGCCACGACGAAGGTGCCCATGACCGCGCTCTCGGCGATCTTCTCCTTGCGGACGTAATGGAACATCTCCGGACCGGTATCGGCGTCCTTGGTCTCCGGCCGCTCCAGAATCTGCGTCGTCACGACAGTCTGCCCTTCAGTAAGTCTTACCGCCGTCGCCCCCAGCGCGGCGGAGGGTTCGAAGCTCCAACCAGCAAGTCTGACACCTCACAGCGGGCGGGTCCAACGGCACCGTACGGTTGCGTCGTGACTGACTTCGCGATTCGATACGGCGAGCATGTGACCCGTGCCCGCCGGGACGGCCGGCCGCTGGTCGCGCTGGAGAGCACGATCATCTCGCACGGCCTGCCGCACCCGGACAACCTGCGGGTGGCGCGGGAGATCGAGCAGACCGTCCGGGACAACGGCGCGGTGCCGGCGACGATCGGCATGATCGGCGGCGAGCTGGTGGTCGGCCTCGACGACGACCAGATCCAGCACCTCGCGCTGGCCGAGGGCGTGGCCAAGCTGAGCGTGCGCGACCTGGCCGTGGCCGCCGCCCGCCGGGCCGACGGCGCCACCACGGTCGCCGCCACCAGCGCGGTCGCCGCGGCCGCCGAGATCGGCGTGTTCGCCACCGGCGGCCTGGGCGGGGTGCACCGGGAGGCGAGCGTCACCTTCGACGAGTCGGCCGACCTGGGCACGCTGGCCCGCACCCCGATCGTCGTGGTCTGCGCCGGGGTCAAGTCGATCCTCGACGTGGGCGCCACGCTGGAGCGGCTGGAGACGCTCGGCGTCGCGGTCGCGGGCTACGGCACGAAGCGGTTTCCCGGCTTCTTCATCACCGACGGCGGCTTCGACATCGACTGGCAGCTCGACTCGCCCGACCAGGTCGCCGACGTGATCCGGGCCCGGGCCGACCAGGGCGTCGGGGCCGGCGCGCTGATCGTGGCCAACCCGCTGCCCACGGACGAGCAGCTGGACCCGGCGCTGCACGACCGCACCCTGGCAGAGGGCCTCGAGCTGCTGGCCAAGGAGCACATCACCGGCAAGGCGGTCACCCCGTTCCTGCTGTCCCACTTCCACGAGAGCACCGAGGGGCAGAGCCTCGCGGTGAACGTGCGGATCATCCTGCGCAACTCGGCGCTGGCCGCCCGCATCGCGGTGGCATCCACCGCGGCGCCGGCGCCGCTGGGCTTCGCCGCACCCGCGTGACCCCCGGCGACACCAGCAGCGCCGCCGTCATAGTCGTCGGTGACCTGGTCACTGACGTGCTCGTGGCGCATGACGGGCCGATCGAGTTCGGCTCGGACACCGCCGCGACGATCACGGTGGGCGGGGGTGGCCAGGGGGCGAACACGGCCGCCTGGCTGGCCCACACCGGCCGAGCGGTGACGCTGGTGGCGGCGGTCGGGGACGATCCGGCAGGCCGGGAGCGGGTGGCCGAGCTGGCCGCGGCCGGGGTGCGCTGCGCGGTGCGGGCGCATCCGGGGGCGGCGACCGGCAGCGTGGTGGTGCTGGCCGGGCCGCACGAGCGCACCATGGTCACCGACCGCGGCGCGGCGCTGCTGCTCGACCCGGCCGACGTGGTCGCGGCGATCGAGGCGGCCGACGCCCGGCACCTGCATCTGTCCGGCTATCCGCTGCTGCACGACGGGTCGCGGGCGGCCGGCCTCGCGGCGTTGGCGGCCGCCGCCGGGCGCGGCCTGACGACCAGCGTCGACGCGGCCTCGGCGGCACCGTTACGGGCCGTGGGGGCCAAGGCTTTCCTGGCCTGGGTACGGGACGCCGACCTGCTCCTGTGCAACGCGGACGAGGCGGAGGTGCTGGCCGGGCCGGGCCCCGCGGGCGAGCAGGCGGCCCGGTTGACGGAGCACGTGGCCCACGTGGTGGTCAAGCAGGGTGCCGAGGGCGCGTCGTGGGCGACCCGGGGCCGTCAACTCTGGCGGGGAGCCGCCTCGCGCGTACCCGCAAAAGATCCGACCGGGGCGGGCGACGCCTTCGCCGCGGGCCTGCTCCACGCCTGGTGTTCGGGCGCGCTCCCGGAGGCCGCGCTCGCGGCCGGCGCGGCCCTCGGCGCGGAAGCCGTCGCCCAGGTCGGCGCCCGCCCTCGCTAGCACCGCCCGCGCCCGCCCGGACCCGTTCAGTGGGGCTTCTGCTCGCGTTCGGGCTCGGTCGGGGCCCAGCGCTCGCCCTCGACCGGCTCGGCGTCGATGGTGATGTAGTCGATCTGCTCGGCCGAGTGCTGGCTGAGCTCGGCCTGCCGGCGTTCCTGCTCCCGCGCGGCGGCGGCCGCGGCGCGCTCGGCCTTGCTGCGGGCGGGCCGGTCGTTCGCGATGAGCACGGCCGCCCACGGCAGGATGACCATGCCGGCGGCGCACATGATGAGCCAGACGGGCAGCAGCGGCGGGTGTGCGCTGATCAGGATGGCGCCCGCGATCAGGCAGGCGGCCCGCAGGCCCATCATCGTCACGTAGCGGATCTGCCTGCTGCGGAACTGCTCGTCCTGGCTGCGGGCGGCGTCGGTGATCAGGACCGGCCGCTCCGGCTGCTTCTTCACGGTGGCTCACTCCGATCGACCCCCCATCCTTGCACCGGAACGCACGCGATGCCCAGTTGGGCGGCGGTCATCGTCCGGTGAGCAGCGGCAGCACCTGGGCGGCCAGGAAGGCGTCCGCCGGCGCCCCGCTCACCCTGGGCCGGAAGCGCAGCATCGCCTGGAAGGCACCGGCGTGCAGATGATCGCAGCGGCGGAGGTTCACCCTCGGCCGGGCGGTCATCCGCAACCAGGCGGCCAGCTGCTCCACCTCGTCCGCCGTCACCACGCCGGTCAGCGTCGCGGTGGTGTCACCCAACTCGAGCGGCAAGGCCCAGCACCTCCTTCACGTTCAGCACCAGCAGCACCAGCCCGTCGCCGAGCAGGGCGGTGCCGGAGAACTCGTCGGCGTACGCCAGCAGGCCCTCCATCGGCTTGAGGAGCACGTCGACCTCGCGGTGGAACTGCTCGACCAGCAGGCCGGCCCGCCGGCCGCCGACGCTCACGATCAGGATCGCCCGGTCCGCGGACTCCCCATCCGACCGACCCGCCACCACCCTTGAACGGACTGAAGACTCATCCGGCGGCCAGGGCATGTCCAGGGCACGGGCCAGGTCGACGACCGGGACCACCTCGCCGCGCAGCACGATCACGTCCTGGCGCAGGACCCGGTTCATCTCGGCAGCCGGGACGCGGACCGTCTCGGCGACCAGGTCGACCGGAATGCCGAAGCGCTGGCCGGCCACGCTGACCACCAACACCTGGGTGACCGCCATGGACAGCGGCAGGCGCAGCCGGGTCGAGGTGCCCCGGCCGGGCTGCGAGCGCATGGTCACCGAGCCGCCCACCTTCTCCACGCCGGCCCGTACCGCGTCCATCCCGACGCCGCGGCCGGAGAGATCCGACACCTGCTCGACGGTGGAGAACCCGGGCCGGAACAGCAGGTCGACCGCCGCCGGGCCGGCTGTCGTCGCCAGTTCGTCGGCCGAGATCAAGCCGTTCTCGTACGCCGTCAGCCGCACCCGCTCGGGATCGACGCCCCGCCCGTCGTCGGAGATCTCCACCAGCACCGCGTCGCCGTCCGCCGTCGCGGCCAGGGTGATCCTGGCGGTGGCCGGCTTGCCCGCGGCCACCCGCTCGCCGGCCGCCTCCACGCCGTGGTCGAGGCTGTTGCGGACGAGGCGCACGAGCGGGTCGGCGAGCGCCTCGATGACGTCCTTGTCGGCCATCGTGTCCTCCCCCTTCAGGACCAGCTCGACGCTCTTGCCGAGGCGGCGGCTCAGGTCGCGGACCAGCCGCGGGAAGCGGGCGAAGGCCACCGAGAGCGGCAGCATCCGGATGTCCAGCACCGCGGCCTGCAGCTCCTCGGCGATCCGATGCAGGCCGCTGTACTGGTCCTTGATCCGGCGGGCCAGGGCACGGCCGCCCGACTCGTCGGCCGACTGGGCCAGGAAGGTCAGGCCGTTCTTGGCGACGATGAGCTCGCCGACCAGCTCCATCAGGCCTGCCGGCTGGTCTCCGCCAGATCGGCGCGAACCTCCATGATCCGGTTCTGCACCGCCCTGACCAGGTCCTTGATCCGATCGGCGTTCTCGGCCGAGTCCCGGGCCAGGTTGCGGATGTCGGTGGAGACCACCGCGAAGCCCTTGCCGAACTCGCCGGCCCGGGCCGACTCGACCGAGCCGTTCACCGCCAGCATGTTGGTCTGGATCGAGACGGTCGCGATGGCATCGACGATCTTGTCGATCCGACGGGAGATCTGCTCCAGCTCGCTGACCTTGCGGACGTTCTGGATGCCGTCCCGGGCCGCCTGGCCGATCGCCTCGATCATCGAGTCGACCGCGTCCTTGTTGGTGCCCAGCAGCGACAGGATCTGGTCGACCCGCTCGACGGCGGCGCCACCACGCGACCGGGAGAGCTGAGCGCCCCGCTCGATCCGGGCGAGCGACTCGGCGATCTCCTGCACGTTCCCGGCGGCCGTCCGCGCCCCCGAGTTGATCTCGTTGATCGCCCGGTTGATCTGCCCGGCCGCCCGGTTGATCTCCTCGACCGCAGCGGACAACTCCTCCGCCGCGCTCGCCACGTCCTCGGCGTTCCGGGCGATGTCGACGCTGGTCCGCAGCGTCTCGGAGAGCTCGGCCAGGCGTCGGCGGCCTGCTCGCTCTGCCGCAACGCCTGGGTCTGATGGTTGACGGTCTGCAGCGACTCCTCGCACGCGGCCGACTGCTGCTCGGCCGCCACGGCGATCTCCTCGGACCTGGTCCGGGCCGCCCTGGTGGCCTTCCTGGCCTCGTCGGCGGCGGTCGCAATCTCGGTGGCGCCCGCCATGATCGTCCCCATGTCGGCCCGGATCGCCTCCAGCTGCCCGGTGATCGACTTGCCCTTCTCCACCTCGCTCCGGGCGGTCTCGGCGGATGCCTGTACGCCCGAGGCGATGGCGGTGACACTGGCCCGGACCTCGTCGATCAGATCGCGGATCTGGCGGGCGCTGCGCTCGCTGGTCTCGGCGAGCGTGCGCACCTCGTCGGCGACCACGGCGAAACCCTTGCCGTGCTGCCGGGCACGGGCCGCCTCGATCGCCGCGTTGAGGGCGAGAAGGTTCGTCTGGTCGGCGATGTTCGCCACGGTCTTGACGATCTCGCCGATCTCGCTGGCCTGCTTCTCCAGCTCGGTGATCGTCACGACGGAGGCGGCCTGGCGGCTGGAGGCGCTCTCGACGTTGGCGAGCAACCCGTTGATGCCGGTCCGGGTCTCCTGAAGCAGGTTCTGCAACGCCAGGCTGAGCTCGGCGACCTGCCGGGTGGTCCGCTCCTGGCGGCCGATCCGCTCCTCGACCTCGTTCATCGCGGCCAGGCTCTGCTGGGTGGCGCCGGACGCCTCCTCGGCGCCCGCCGAGATCTGCCGCATCGACTCGGTGAGCTGGCGGGACGCCTCGGCCGCCTCGGCATTCTGCGCGGAGATCTCGCCGGTGGCCGAGGCGATCCGCTCGGCCGCCTGCTGCTGCTTGGCCACCGAGCGGGCCTGCCGCCGGCCGGCCTCGGTATCCCCCCTCAGCGGCCGGGTGGACACGGGCGCCGCGACGGGTCGAGCCGGCGATCGGGCGGAATCGCCGCGCCCGGTCGAGGTGCTCGTGGTCAGGGGCATGGCGGTGGTCTCCCGTCTCGGGTGAGCGCTGTGGTGCCCGCGCACGCTGCCGTGCCCGCACACCTGCTCAGGGAAACGCGCTGCCATCTATGGCCCGGCGGTGTTACCTGCGGTTATGTGGTGCCCACCGGGCTTCCCCGCCTACCCGCAGATCGTGGCACCGGCGGTCGTCCCGCCGGGAAGAAATCCACTCACTTGAATCAAAGAGGCGCCCTACTTCTTGGCGGCGGCCTTCATCTCTTTCTTGTACGCCCGGACCTTGCCCAAAGACTCGCCGTCGACGATGTCCGCCACCGATTTGTACGAACCGGCCTCGCCGTAGCCGCCGGCCGCTTCCCGCCAGCCGGCCGGCTCGACGCCGTACTGCTTGCCGAGCAGCGCCACGAAGATCTGCGACTTCTGCTTGCCGAACCCCGGCAGCGAAGCCACCCGCTTGAGCAGCTCACCGCCGTCGGCGACGCCCGCCCAGAGGTTGGCGGCGTCGCCGTCATAGTCCTCGACAAGCGCCCGGCAAACCTCCTGCACCCGAGCGGCCATGGCCTTGGGAAACCGATGCAACGCCGGCGGCTCGGCAAAAACGGCCACCAGGCGCTCCGAATCGAACTCAGCAATCTCCACGGCCGTGGGAGCATGCCCGAGCCGCTGAGCCAGCACGTACGGCGAGGTGAAAGCCTTCTCCAACGGAATCTGCTGATCCAGAACCATCCCGATGAGCAGCGCCAGCGGGTCACTGGAGAGCAGCTTGTTGGCCTCGGCATCGATCGGCAGGCTGAGCGTCATGGCCCTATCTTGCCGCCACAACCCACCTCAGGTCGCCCACCCCCACCCGATTTTCCAACGCCCACCCTGACTTGCCCCGGCGTCGAGCGCCCCCGGCCACCACCGGCCGCTCAGCCGCCGTCCGCCCCTCGGCCCCGGGCGGTCAGCGAAGGCCGGCCTCGTAGGCGGCGACCACCAGCTGCGCCCGGTCCCGAGCGTTGAGCTTGGTCAGCAGGCGGCTGATGTGCGACTTCACCGTCCCGATGCTGACGTGCAGGTCGGCGGCGATCTCCTCGTTGGAGCGTCCCCGCGCGATCAACTCCAACACCTCGAGCTCGCGGGCCGTGATATCCGGCAGCGGGCTCACCTGCCGCTCCGGCTGCGACACGTAGGCCGTGATCAGCCGCCGAGTAGCCGCCGGCGTCAACAGCGCCTCCCCGGCCGCCACCACCCGGATGGCCCGAATCAGATCCTCCGGCAACACCTCCTTCAGCAGGAACCCGCTGGCACCCGCCCGGATCGCCCCGAACACGTACTCGTCAAGGTCGAACGTCGTCAGGACGATGACCCGCGTAGCCAACCCGGACCCACTCTGGCAAATCTCCCGAGTCGCCTCGATGCCACTCATCTCGGGCATCCGCACGTCCATCAGAATCACATCCGGCTTCTCCCGGCGTGCAACCTCGACTGCCTCCCGCCCGTTGGCCGCCTCGCCGACGCACGAAAGCCCCGGCGTGTGGTCGATCAGCAGCCGGAAGCTAGCCCGCAACAGCGCATGGTCATCCGCCAGCGCCACCCGCACCACGTCCTCAACCGCACCCACCAGATCACCCCCAGTCACCGCGCCACACACGTCACCACAGGCCATGCCTGCCCGCACTCCACCACTGGTCACGGCAACCCGGGCAGCACCGCCGCTCATGGCCCCCGCAGCGCCACCAGCCACAAGGCGCCGCGCCTCACCTCCGCGGGTCACAGCACTCAGCACCTCACCCCCGGCCGAAGCAGCCCGCACCTGAACGCCGCCGGTCAGGGCACCTCGCGCCTCACCACCGGCCGAAACAGCCCCCACCTCGCCGCGTGTCATGGCGGTCCGCGCGTCATCACCAGCCACACCACCCCGCACCTCACCACCGCCGGTCAGGGCGGCTCGCGGCCCACCACCGCCGGTCAGGGCGGCTCGCGGCTCACCACCGCCGGTCAGGGCGGCTCGCGGCTCACCGCCGCCGGTCAGGGCGGCTCGCGGCTCACCACCGCCGGTCAGGGCGGCTCGCGGCCCAACGCCGCCGGTCGGGGCAGTCCGTGCCGCGTCGCTGGTCAGGGCGGCTCGCGGCCCAACGCCGCCGGTCGGGGCAGTCCGTGCCGCGTCGCTGGTCATGGCGCGTACCGCAAGGTCGTCGCGACCGCCCAGCCGCCGGCCGGCGACGGACCGGCGACGAGGTCGCCGCCGAACAACGCGGCCCGCTCACGCATGCCGATCAAGCCCTGCCCGTACCCCTGCTCCTTCGGCCTGGCCGAGCCGTCGTCGGTCACCTCGAGCCGCAGCTCTCCCTGCCGATTGTCGATGTCGACCCGGCACGTCGTCGCCTGGGCGTGCTTGATGACGTTGGTGAGCGCCTCCTGCACCATCCGGAAGACTGCCACCCCGACACCTTCCGGCACCTCGGGAGCGCCCCGCACCTCAAGCTCCACGGCGAGCTTCGCGGAGCGCGCGGACTCCACGAGACCGCCGAGATCGGCCAGCCCGGGCGTCGGCGCGACGACCGCCTCGGCCCGCAACGCCCCGAGCGCCCGGCGCAGCTCGACCAAGGCGTCGCGGCTGGTGGCCGCGATGACCCGCAGCGACTCGCGCATCTCCTGCGGCTGGTCGTCGGCGATATGGTCGGCCACCGTGGCGCGCACCGCGATCACGCTCATGTTGTGCGCCACGATGTCGTGCAGATCGCGCGCGATACGCAACCGTTCCTGGCCGAGCGCCAGCTCGGTGGCCTGCGCCGCGCTGCGGGCGGCGTATGCCCGCCGCTCACGCACGGTCAGCCCGACCGTCCAACAGGCACCGAGCACCCAGAGGATCAAGAACACCTCGAACGGTTGCCGCACCGCCCACGCGAACGCCACGCCGGCCACCGCAAGGCAGACCAGAACGAGCCGCACCGAGCGCCGCACCTCGACATCGGTGCCCACGGTGTAAAGGACAAGCGCCAGCACGGTCGTCGGCACAGCGCCGGCAAAGTCGGGGATCACCCCGCTCGCCAGAGACGCGGAGGCCATCAGCAGCCCCGCCCACGCGGCTGGCGCCGGCCACAGGCGGCGGACCGCCAACGGCACCGCGAGCAGGACCCCGGTGGTGACCGAGAGCCAGCCCGGCTCGTGCCAGACCGGCCGCGGAGGCAGCGGCGCCGCGCTGGCAGCGAGCCAGCCGAGCACGGCGGCCGCCGCGGCCAGCAGCGCGTCGAAGGCGAGCAACTGGCCGCGGCTCAATCCGCGGAGAAGCACGGAGGGCTCGGCGGTCGTCATGCCGCGACATTAACGAGGCGAGCCGCGTTGCGCGTCGGACCAGGGTCCGATGTTTGCGATCTCCGAATGTGGACCTGGGTCTGACGACATCGAGGGTGCCCAGCCGCAATCCTCGATGGCCATGACGACACCGATGGTCTCGCTACGTGATCTGCGCAAGGAGTATCGCGCCGGCTCCGACCTGGTCACCGCGCTCGACAGGGTCACGGTCGACCTGCCGGCCGGCACCTTCACGGCGGTGATGGGCCCCTCCGGCTCCGGGAAGTCCACCTTGCTGCATTGCGCCGCCGGGCTGGATCGGCCGACCTCGGGCGAGGTGGTGCTCGACGGCGTTGCCCTGACCCGGCTCGACGAGACCGGTCTGACCGTCCTGCGCCGCGAGCGGGTGGGCTTCGTCTTCCAGGCGTTCAACCTGATCTCTTCGCTCACCGCCGGGCAGAATGTGGCTCTTCCGGCCCGCCTCGCCGGCCGCCGCGTCGACCCGGCCGAGCTCGGCGCGGCGCTGGCGCGGGTCGGCCTCGCGGATCGCGCCCGCCACCGGCCGGTCCAGCTCTCCGGTGGCCAGCAGCAGCGGGTCGCGATCGCCCGCGCGCTGGTCACCAGCCCGGCCGTGTTGTTCGCCGACGAGCCGACCGGCGCGCTCGACGCGCAGACCTCCCGCCAGGTGCTCGCCCTGCTCCGCGGCCTGGTCGACGAGCGCGGCCAGACGATCGTGATGGTCACCCACGATCCGGTGGCGGCCGCGGTCGCCGACCAGGTGCTGCTGCTGGCCGACGGCCGCCTGATCGACCGGCTCGACGCCGCCTCCGCGGAGTCGATCGCGACCCGCATGGCCGCGGTGGAGGCGACATGCTGACGCGCGACCGGCTGGGTGCCTTCGTCGCCGTCCTTTTCGGTACGGCGGTCGTCGCACTCACGTTGACCCTGCTCGCATCGGCCAAGCCACGCCTGCCCGACCGTTATGCGGCGATCGCGGTGGCCGTGCGAAGTCCGGGCGTGACCACGTCGGCCGATCCGTTCCCCGAGCCTCGCCCGTGGTCCTCCACCGAGGCGATCACGCTGACCGCGCGGCTGGCCGCGATCCCCGGTGTCACCGCGGCGATCCCCGACCGCCGCTTCTACGCCCAGCCGGTGATCGACGGCAAACCGCTCCCCGCCGCCGAGGAGGCACACGGTTGGGCCAGCGCGACATTGGCGTCCGATCGCCTGGTCGCCGGTCGGCCCGCGCGAGCCGACCGCGAGGCCGTGCTCTCCCGGCGATGGCGTGTCCCGGTCGGCGACACGGTGACGATCCTGACCGCGACCGGTCCGGCTCGATGGACCGTCACCGGTCTGATCGACGCCGAACGGCTCTACGTTTCGGACGCGACTGCTGCCCGGCTGTCCCCCGGCGTTCGGATGATCGGGCTCACCGGCCATCCCGAGGTGGCCCGCGTCCGCGCGGTCGCCGCCGGAGCGACCGTGCTGCACGGCGTCGCGCTGGGCGATCTCGAGCCACGGGCCGACGCCCGCACCCGCTGGATCGGCCTGCAGGTGCTCAGCGCCATGGCGGCCCTGGCGGCGTTCGCCTGTGTCTTCGTCATCGCTTCGACCGCGGCTCTCATGGTCCACCAACGACGGCGCGAGATCGGGCTGCTACGCGCCACCGGCGCCACTCCTGGCCAGATACGGCGATCGGTCATGCGCGAGGCGGCAGGCGTCGGCACCGTCGCGGGCCTGGCCGGGACGACCCTGGGCCTGCTCCTGGCCCCGCTCGTCGGGCGGGTTCTGGTCGGCACGGGGTTCGAGCCGGCGTCCTTCACCGTCGGCGTGCACCTTTGGCCGGTCGCGGCGGGCCTGCTGGCCGGGCCGTGCGTCGCGGTCGTCGGCTCGCTGACCGCGGCCCGCCGGGCGGCCAAGGTGGGGCCGCTGGAGGCACTGCGGCAGGCGGAGGTCGAGACCACGCCGATGTCCCGGTCGCGCTGGATCGTGGGCCTGCTCTTCACGACCGCCGGGGTGGCCGCGGGCCTGGCCACCACGACGACCGACGATCTGTCCGATCTCGGCACGTTCGCCCTGGCGGGCGCGATGGCGTTGGTGGTCGGCGCGACCGCTCTCGCGCCGGCAGCGGTGCCCCCGCTCGTGCGGGCCTTGCTCCGGCCGGCGCGCGGGCCGATCGGCATGGTGATGCGGGAGAGCGCCCTGACCGGTGCCCGGCGGACCGCCTCGACCGCTGCGCCGGTGCTGCTGACCGTGGCGTTCGCGGTATTCATCGCCGGCAACGTGCAGACCTCGGCGGATGCCTACGCGGGCCGTCGAGTCGAGGCGGCCCGGGCCGGCTCGGTGCTGGTGCCCGCCGGCACACCGGGGCTGAGCGACGCGGCGGCGCCCACCGCTCCGCTGCACACCGTGCTCTACCTGAACGACACGGCGGTGCCTGCCGTCGGCGTCGACCCCGCCGTGACGCCAGCCTTGGCGGCGCCGCAAACCGTGGTGGTGAACGAATCAAGGGCGTCACAACTGCAGGTGGGGCTCGACGACACGATCGAGGTGACCTTCGCCGACGGAGTCGGGACGCCGTTGCGGGTTGTCGGCGTCGCCGCGGACAACGCGCTGCCGGCCGAGCTGGTGGTCGGCCGCGCTACGGCTCGGCAGCACGACCCATCGGCTCTGGCCACGGCCCTACCGCTGCCCGGCGGGACGGCCCCGGTGAACGAGTTCGGCGCCCGGGTCGTCGGCGTCGAAACCTACGCCCGCCAAGCCGACGCCGAGGACGACCGGCTCGTCTGGATCTTCACGATGCTCCTGATCGAAGTGTCCGTCGGATACGGCGCACTCGCCGTCGCCAACACGCTGTTCATGGCCACCGCCCGGCGCGCGCCGGACTACCGCCTACTTCGGCTCGCCGGAGCGACCCCACGCCAGGTCCTGCTCGCGATCGCCGGCGAGTCCGCGGTGGTCGTCGCCGTGGGTGCGACGCTCGGTGGCGTGGCCGCGGTTCTCGCCCTGTGGGGCAGCACGGCCGGCCTGCGGGAGCAGACCGGGAACCCGGTGCCGATGAGCATCCCGTGGCCGACCGCGGCGATCGCGGTCTCCGCCTGTCTCCTTCTCGCCCTCGCGGCCGCCGTGCTGCCGGCGTGGTCGAGGCTGGCGCGCTTCGAGCCGATCCAGGAGCTGTCATGACCGCTCACGAGACGAACTCGGGCGTCTCGGTGCCGAAAATGGTTCCGTCCGGGTCGGAGATGACCGCTTTTGGCACGCCGGCATCATGCCCCGGGGCCGACAACCGCCTAACGCCGAGCGACGCGGGCCACACAGCCCGCCCGAGCGACGCGGGCCACACAGCCCGCCCGAGCGACGCGGGCCACACAGCCCGCCCGAGCGACGCGGGCCACAGAACACGCCGTGCGACGCGGGTCACAGAGACGGCGGTCGTGGGGCGGGTAATGCTGATTGGCGGGTTCACGCGCCCGTTCCGGGCGGATAGCGTCGCAGCGTGGCACGGCCCTCGGTCCACCGGTGGCCGGTTCGTAGGAGGGACAGGACAGTGAGCGACTCGTACGAGAGCATCGAGCGGGAGATCGCCGGCAGCGACTACGGTCCGGGGGTCTTTGACGAGCCGGAGACCTACCGGCCGGAGAAGGGCGACGACGACCCCGGTCTGTCCAGCACGCTTCCCGCGGGCAGCGACGTCGACCAACTGCAGGACGGCGGCCCCCACCCCGAGCACGGCGTGCTGACCACCACCGGCGGCACGGCCGGGCCGAACAGCTTCCGGACGCACCCGCGCTCGGGTCCCGGCGTCGCCAACACGACCACCGGGGACGCCACCACCGGCGCCCTGGAGACCCCGGTCGACAGCTACACGAGCGACGCCAGCAGCACCGCGATCGACTGACACCGTGGCAGCAGGCGGCGACAACGCGCCACCAACCGACGACACCAGGACGCCAGCCGACGACGGCACGACACCAGGCCGCGATAGCACAACACCAGGCGACAACGGCACGACGTCTGGCCGCGATAGCACAACACCCGCCGGCGTCGGGATGCCGCCGGCCGCCGACGGTCGTGACTGCCTTGGCGATGCCATAAGACGGGCCGCGAGCGGTGACCCGTTCGCGGCCGGGCGGGAGGCCGACGTCTTCCTTCTGGACGACGTCCGCGTCCTGCGGCGGTACCGGTACGCGACCGACACGACCCACGAGGCCGAGGTCATGGCCCACGCCGCGGGCCACGGCTACCCCGTCCCGGCCGTGCATGCCGCAAACGGGAGCGACATGGTCCTCGAGCGACTGCGAGGCCCGACCATGGCACAGGCGGGCTTGGCCGGCGAGATATCCCTTCCCGAGTGCGCCGCCATCCTGGCCGAGCTGCTCCGGCGACTGCACGAGCTGCCAGCACGGTCCGGCCACGGGGGCAGCACGATCGTGCACCTCGACCTGCATCCCGAGAACGTGCTGCTCACCGAGCGCGGCCCGGTGGTCATCGACTGGCGCAATGCGGGCGACGGTCCGGCGGATCTGGACACCGCTCTGACTGCGCTGATCCTCGCCCAGGTCGCCATCGGCTCGATCAAGCACCCGCTCGGAGCAGCCGCCGGCGAGCTGCTCGACCGTTTCCTCGAGCTGGCGCCCGGCGACCCGACCCGCCTGCTCGACGACGCCGTAGCCCTGCGCCGCCGCCAGCTGACGATGTCCCCCGAGGAGATCGGGGCACTCGACACCGCCGCCGCCCGAGTACGACACGCAAACGCCGACCGCCCGGCGGGAGAAATTCCCACCCGGCGGTCGTGAAGTAGAACCGGTCGTGAAGCAAAAGCGATCGTGACGCAAAGCGATCGTGACGCAAAACCGGTCGTGAGGCTGACAAGCGAACACCGGGTCAGCCGGCGTACGCCTCCAGACGCGAGGCCCGCTCCGGGTCCCGCAGCTTGAGCATCGTCACCTTCTCGATCTGGCGGATGCGCTCCCGGGACAGACCGAACTCGCGACCCACCTCGTCGAGGGTGCGCTGGCGGCCGTCGTCGAGACCGAAGCGGAGGCGGATCACCGCGGACTCGCGCTCGGAGAGCGTAGCCAGCACGATCTCCACCTCGTTGCGGAGTTCGCCCTGGCCGATGCTGTTGGCCGGGTTGCCGGAGTCGACCGCGGCCACGAAGTCGCCGAGCGCGCTCTCGCCGTCCTCGCCGACGGCCTGGTCCAGGCTGACCGGCTCGCGGTCGTACGACGGGATGCGGATCGTGCGGGCCTGGTCGGCCATCGCCCGGGTGATCGCCTGCCGGATCCACCACGTCGCGTACGTGGAGAATTTGTAGCCCTTGGTGTAGTCGAACTTCTCCACCGCGCGGATCAGGCCCAGGTTGCCCTCCTGGATCAGATCCAGGAACGCCATCCCTCGGCCGGTGTACCGCTTGGCGATGCTGACCACGAGCCGCAGGTTGGCCTCGAGCAGGTGGTTCTTGGCGGCCTTGCCCTCGGCGACGATGATCTCGAGAAGCGGTGCGAGGTCGTCGCCGGCCTCGGCCAGCTTCTCCTCCGCGTACAGCCCGGCCTCGATGCGCTTGGAAAGCTCGACCTCCTCGACGGCGGTCAGCAGGCGAGTCCGCCCGATGCCGTTCAAGTAGGCCCGCACCAGGTCGGCGGAAACGCCGCGCTCGTCCGTCGCGTCCAGGTCGGTCAGGAGCTCGACACCGTCGGTCATGATGTTGTCGGCGGTAACCACCGCCGCTGACTCCGACGCCTTCATCTGCAGGACCACCTTTCAGTCCCCTCCCCGCTGATAACCGTCTCGTGCGTTCCCAGCCGCATTCGTGCCGGTGATCGATAGCTTGGCCCGGGACGCGTTAAGCGGAGGTGAGGCAAGCGTCCAGGTGGCATGAATCAGGGAGAACCCTGACGTCGCCAAGCCGACATGTGGGTGGAATGCCGGATCTGGGATGTTGTGGTGCGCCGATAATGTCCTTCAAACGCCGTCCGGGAAGGTTCGGTTCATGGTCTTCAGGCGAATGTTGCAGGCGATGGGTGTGGGTGGTCCGTCGGTAGAGACGGAGCTGGTCGACCCGAACTGCCGGCCGGGCGGCTTCCTCGAGGGCCAGGTGCGCGTCGTCGGCGGCGACCACGCCGTCGACGTGGAATATCTCGCCGTCGGCTTGATCACCCGGGTCGAGGTGGAGACCGGCGACAGCGAGTACAACACCGATCAGGAGTTCCAGCGGCAGCGGCTGACCGGCTCGTTCCGGCTCGATCCGCACGCGCACTACGACGTGCCGTTCCACTTCGACGTGCCGTGGGAGACGCCGATCACCGAGGTCTACGGCCAGCACCTGCACGGGATGACCATGGGCCTGACCACCGAACTCGAGGTGGCACGCGCCGTCGACAAGTCGGATCTCGACGCGGTCGCCGTGCACCCGCTGCCCGCGCAGGAACGGATCCTCGATGCGCTGCTGCGGCTCGGCTTCCGGTTCAGCCGGGCGGATGTCGAGCGCGGCCGCGTCTACGGGGCCGAGCAGCAGCTCCCGTTCTACCAGGAGATCGAGTTCTACCCGCCGTCGGCCTACGCGAGCGGCATCAACCAGCTGGAGCTGACCTTCATCGCCACGCCGCGGCGCCTCCAGGTCATCCTCGAGATCGACAAGCGCGGCGGGCTGTTCGGCGAGGGCCACGACGCGTTCGGCAAGTTCGACGTCGACTACCCGACCGTCGACGAGGTGGACTGGGCCGGCCAGCTGGACAACTGGCTACGGCAGTCCGCCCAGCGACGCGGCCTGTATTTCTAGATCTCCAACAGCAGCGTCCGCGGCCCGACGTTGACGCTCTCCACCAGCATGTGCGCCCGAAATCTGCCGGTTTCCACGGTCGCGCCCCGGGCACGCAAAGCCTCGACATACGCATCGACCAGCGGTTCGGCGATCTCGGCGGGGGCCGCGGCGCTCCAGGTGGGTCGCCGCCCCTTCCGCGCGTCGCCGTAGAGCGTGAACTGGCTGATCACCAGCAGCGGCGCCCCGACGTCGGACGCGGACGCCTCGTCGTCAAGAATGCGCAGCTCATACGTCTTGCGTGCCAACTCGGCCGCCTTGGCCACCGTGTCGTCGTGCGTGACCCCGACCAGCACCAGCAGGCCCTCCCCGATCTTCCCGACGACCTCGTCGTCGACCGTCACGCTCGCCCGGCTGACGGTCTGCACCACGGCCCGCATAAAACCCCATTTCGCCTACGCTTCGTCTTACTCACTCTTTCAAAAGGCCCATACCGTACGAGGCGAGCCCGCCGCCAACCGCAAAGCGTTCCGCCCCCGCCGCGCACCGCGAGCCAGCTGCAACACCGGGCCGCAGCGCGACCGCCGGGCTGAAGTGGGGGCTCACCCCGGGAACTCATGCGTTGTACAGCCGTCGGGGGCCGGTGTCCGGCCGGGGGTTGGGCGGGCCCAGCTCGGTGGCGACGTGCAGGACCGAGACGCCGTCCGGGCGGGCCAGAATCGGGTTCAGCATCATCGACCGCAGCCGCGGGTGATCGTCGGCCACGCGGCCCACGCGCAGGAGCAGGTCGATCAGGGCCGCACGGTCGACCGGCGCCGACCCGCGGTAGCCGTGCAGCAGGGGCGCCGCTCGCGGCTCGTCGACCAGGGCCTCGGCCGAGCGGTCGGTCAGCGGGGCCGCCCGCCAGGCCAGGTCGCCGAGCAGCTCGCTGGCGACGCCGCCCAGGCCGAAGCCGACCACCGGGCCGAATGCCGGGTCCTCCACCACCTCGATCACCGTGGCCACGCCGGGCGCGACCATCGTCTGAACCAGCACCTCCGGCCCGAAGAGGGTGGACAGGTCGCGATAGGCCGCGCGCACGTCGCCCTCGTCGGCCAGCGCCAGCCGCACCGCACCCAGGTCGATCCGGTGCCGCAGCGCGCCGCCGGCCGCCTTGAGCGCCACCGGGTAGCCCAGCGACGAGGCCGCCTCGATCGCCGCCTCGACCGAGTCGGCCAGCGTGGACGGCACCACCTCGATGCCGTACGCGGCGAGCAGCTTCGAGGGCGGGCCGTCGAGGTCGGCCGCGGACGGGTCCACATCGGACAGCACCGGCAGGACCCCGGGCGGGCGCCGCAGCCAGTCCGCGTAGTTCGCTACCCGGGCCAGGGCGCGCACCGCCTCCTCCACCGACGGGTAGGACGGGACGCGCGGCGGCAGGTTCCCGAGCAGGAACGTGGCCACCGTCGGTTTCTCGCCGGCCAGCGCCACGCTCGCCAGGGCGGCGGCGAAGTCGGCATCCTCGTCGGGGAGCTGGCCCGGCAGCGGCGGGGCGAAGACGACGACCAGCGCGTCGGCCCGCTCGTCGACCGCGGCGTCGGCCAGCGCGTCGGCGAAGTCGTGCGCGCCGGCCTGCGGGCTGATGTCGTGCGGATAGCCCTCGGCCACCACCAGCCCGGCCGCGCGGCAGGCCGCCACCGCCAGCTGGGACAGCGCCGACGAGTTGCCGACCACCGCGACCCGTCGCCCGGCCGGCAGCGGTTGGTGGGCCAGGAGCAGGCCGACGTCGAACAGCTCCGCCACCGTGTCGACCCGGATCACGCCGGACCGGGCGAACAGGGCGGTCACCGCGTTCGCATCGGGCGTCGGCAGGTCGCCGGCCAGGCCGGCCGGGCGGGTCGCCGAGGCCACCGCCACCACCGGTTTGACCCGGGACATGCGCCGGGCGAGCCGGGCGAACTTGCGCGGGTTGCCGAACGTCTCCAGGTAGAGCAGCACCACGTCGGTGCCCGGATCGTCCTGCCAGTACTGCAGGAGGTCGTTGCCGGACACGTCGGCCCGGTTGCCGGCCGAGACGAAGCTGGACAGGCCCAGGCCGCGGCGGTCGGCCTCGGCGAGCAGGGCCACGCCGAGGGCACCGGACTGGCTGAAGAACCCGACCCGCCCGGCCGCGGGCAGCGACGGCGCGAGCGTGGCATTCAGACGTACGGCCGGGTCGGCATTGGCAATCCCCATGCTGCTCGGCCCCACCACGCGCAACCCCGCTTCGTGCGCGCGTTCGACCAGCGCCCGCTGGGAGGCGGCGCCGTCGGCACCGGCCTCGGCGAAGCCGGCCGAGACGACCACGATGCCGCCCGCCCCACTGGCCGCCGCATCCTCGACCGCCTCGCCCACCGCCTCGGGCGGGACCGCGATCAGCGCCAGGTCGACGGCGACGCCGGCCTCGGTGGCCGACCGGTACGCCGGGAGGCCGGCCACCCGTTTCGCCCGGCGGTGGACCGGCACGATCGTCCCGGTGAAGCCGCCGTCGCGCAGGTGCCCGAGCATCGCCGCGCCGATGCCCTGCCCGCTGGCGCTGGCCCCGTAGACCGCCACCGCCCGGGGCGCGAGCAGCCGGGCGATCGAGCGCGCCTCGGTACGCTGCTCCCGCGATTCCTGCACCTCGCGGGATTTCTCGGTCGGCTCGATCGGGAACTCGAGGTGCACCACGCCATCCGCATAGCGCCGCTGGATCTGATAGCCGAAGTCGCTGAACACGCGCAGCATGCCGCCGTTCTCCGGCAGCACCTCGGCGACGAAGCGGGTGATGCCGTTTTCCCGGGCCGCGTCGGCGAGGTGCTCGAGCAGCACCGAGCCGATGCCCCGGCCCTGATACGCGTCCTCCACCACCAGCGCGACCTCGGCCTCGGGCGAGTCGTGGCCGAGGCGTTCGTACCGGCCGACGGCCGTGATGCGCGGGCCGCTGACCGTGATGAACGCCTCGCGGTCGCGGTGGTCGACGTTGACGAACCGCTCGAGGTCGCGCTCGGGGATGCGCGGGTAGGGCGAGAAATACCGCAGGTAGCGCGTGCGCTCGCTCATCCGGGAGTGGAACTCCACAATGGCCGGTGCGTCGTCGGGGCGGATCTGCCGCAGGTGCGCGGCCGAGCCGTCGGAAAGCAGGACATCCGCGTTTTTCTCCACGACGGCTCCTCTAGTCGCGGGGGTCGTGCGGGTCGAGGCCGTGCAGCGGGAAAACGGCCACCCGGGTGGCCAGGATCGCGCGGTCGACCGCGTCGGGCGTGGTGCCCGGCTCCCACGGCTCGATCACCGGATCGACCCCGTCGGTCATCGTCTCGGGCACCTCACGGCCGGGGCACCGCTCGGCTGCGAATTTTCGCCAGGCCGCCGGCGTGCGGGTCGCCGGGTCGAGCGGCTCGCCGGTGGCCACCGCCAGCAGGTGGGTCCAGGCCCGCGGGACGACCTCGACCAGCGCATAGCCCCCGCCGCCGGTGGCCACCCACCGGCCGTCGCACAGCTCGTCGGCCAGGCCGCGCATCGCCAGGTAGGCCGCGCGCTGGCCGTCGACCGACAACCGCAGGTCGGCGAGCGGATCGAGGCGATGGGCGTCGGCGCCGCACTGGCTGAAGACGATCTCGGGGGCGAAGGCACGCACGACCGACGGCACGATCGCGTGGAAGGCGCGCAGCCAGCCGGCGTCGGAGGTGGCGGGTGGGAGTGGCACATTCACCGCCGTGCCCTCGGCGGCCGGCCCGCCGATCTCGTCGGCGAACCCGGTGCCCGGGAAGAGCGCGAGCGGCGACTCGTGCAGGCTGATCGTGAGCACCCGCGGGTCGTCGTAGAAGGCGGCCTGCACACCGTCGCCGTGGTGGACGTCGACGTCGATATAGGCGACCCGCTGGGCGCCGCGGTCGAGCAGCCGGGCGATCGCGACCGCGGGGTCGTTGTAGACGCAGAAGCCGGCCGCGCGGGCCGTCATCGCGTGATGCAGCCCGCCCGCCACGTTGACCGCGCGGGTGACCGCGCCATCCCAGACGGCATCGGCCGCGGCGATGCTGGCGCCGACGATCCGCGCGGACGCCTCGTGCATCCCGTCGAAGACCGGGTTGTCCGGCGTGTTGAGCCCCCAGCCGTGGAAGAACGGATCGCTCGGGGCGAGGCGGACGGCATCGAGATAGTCGGCCCGGTGGACCCGGGTCAGCTCCTCGTCGGAGGCCGGGCGCGGAGTGATCATCTGCACCCCGGGCCGGTCGAAGAGGCCCAGCTCGCGGGCGAGCGCCATGGTCAGCTCGACGCGCACCGGATTGAGCGGATGGTCGCCCATGTCGTAATCGAGCAGGGCTTGATCCCACACCACGGCGGTCGTCCGGTCTGCCATGAGCTCATGCTGCCACGGGCCCCCGACAGTTTTGTCGTCGTCTACCGTGACCAGGTGTGGCATGGAGGGTGGGGAGTCTCGCCGAGCTGGCGGCTGCCGGCCTGACCTACCCGGAGGCCGGCGTCAGCCGCGACCGGCAGTCACCCTCCGGTTATCGAGTCGTGCGGCGCGACGTCATCATCGGAAGGGGAAGGCCGGCGTTCGAGCGGGCCGCCGACGGACTCCTGAGCTGGCAGATGCACCGCGGAGCGGGATTCCGCATCACGGCCTCCGCCTCGGAAGTCGCCGACGGCGTCACAGTGTTGCTGAGAGCCGGATGGCTCGCCATCCCTTGCCGCGTGGTCTACACCCTCGACGAGACGTCTCGGCGGGGATTCGCCTATGGGACGCTGCCCGGGCATCCGGAACGGGGCGAGGAGGCGTTCGTGGTCGAAACGAACGATACGGGCGAAGTGCGCTTCCGCATCTGGGCGTTCAGTCGTCCGGCGTCGCTCCTCGCCCGGGCCGGCGGCCCCCTCACCCGTCTCGTCCAGCAGTACGCGACGAGCCGCTATGTGGCCGCGATGCGCGACCTCGCCGACGGGACCGCGGTCGAGTGACGGCCTTGCGTCGCACCCAGCGCATCCGAAAAGGCGGGACTTGTGCTCACGCGTACGGTATCGGGCTTTTGCGGGGTTGATCGGGAAGGTCGAGGAGGCTCTCCAGGTCGTCGACCACCATCTGACCCGCGGCCTGAGGTGGCAGCACGAACTTGTAGCCGACCTGCCGCACCGTGCCGATCATCGACTCGTATTCGCTGCCGAGCTTCGCGCGGAGGCGTCGGATATGAACGTCGACGGTGCGGTGACCGCCGAAGTAGTCGTAGCCCCACACCTCTCGCAGCAGCTGATCCCGGGTGAACACTCGGCCCGGATGCTGCGCGAGGAACTTCAACAGCACGAACTCCTTGTACGTGAGGTCGAGTGGGCGTCCTTTGAGTTTCGCGGCGTACGTCTCGGGGTCGATGGTGAGCTCACCGGTGTTGACCAGCCCACCCGGCGTGTTACCCGCGTCGCTCGCGATCCGGGTCACGCTCAGGCGGAGCCGCGCCTCGACTTCGGCGGGGCCGGCGGTCGCCAGTACGACGTCGTCGACTCCCCAGTCGTCGTTGACCGCGACCAGTCCGGCCTCCTCCAGCACGGCGAGCAGCGGAACCCGGATGCCGGTGGAACGCAGCATCCGGCAGGTGCCTCGGGCCTCGGCCAGCGTGCGGCGAGCGTCCACCAGCACGACATCGGGATCGGGACCGGACACCAGCGCGGCCACGTCGTGCCCGGCGACGCGCAGCCCGTGCGACAGCAGATCGAGTGCGGGCAGCACCCGGCGTGCCGGCTCACCGCGGAACTGAGCTGTCAGTACCAGAATCTCCACGTGGTTCCACCTCTCCGCCGGCCGGAAGTCCAGCTTCGACGCAGCATGCAGCGCCAATGTTTCGGTTCCGTGGTCACGTGTTACAGCCTTGCATCGCGCCCAGCGCATCCGAAAAGGCGGACTTGGGCTCACGCGTACGATGTCGGGCTTTTGGTCGACGGCCCCCGGCGGATTTGACCGAGGCCGTTTCGGGCCGTCCATCACCCTCCGTTAACAGGGTAATATTTGCAGCTGGGAGGGCCGCACCGTGAATGATCTTGTAGATACGACGGAGATGTATCTCCGTACCATCCTTGAGCTCGAGGAGGAGGGCGTTCCGCCGCTGCGCGCGCGCATCGCTGAGCGCCTGCACCAGAGCGGCCCGACGGTGAGCCAGACGGTGGCCCGGATGGAGCGCGACGGTCTGTTGACCGTCGAGGGTGACCGGCACCTGGTGCTGACCGGGGCCGGCCGGGTCGCGGCCGTCGCCGTCATGCGCAAGCACCGGCTCGCCGAGTTGCTGCTGGTCAACGTCATCGGCATGCCGTATGAGGAGGCCCACGAGGAGGCCTGCCGCTGGGAGCACGTGATGAGCGACCAGGTCGAGCGCAAGGTCTACGAGTTGCTCAACCGGCCGACCCGCTCGCCGTACGGTAATCCGATCCCCGGTCTCGACAAGCTGGGCCAGCCCGACGAGCAGTCCGACGAGACCGTGCCCGGCCCGGGCGAGCGTAACCTGGCGTTCCCGGGGCTGACCGGCAGCGTCGTGGTACGCCGCATCTGCGAGAGCGTGCAGACCAACGCCGACGTGCTGCGCCAGCTGCACGCGGCCGGCATCGACCCGGGCACGACGGTGACCGTCGCCCAGGAGCGCGACGCCGTCACCATCGACCGCTCGGGCGACAAGATCCGGCTGCCGCGCGAGGTGGCGTCCCGCGTCTTCGTCGCAGCCCACTGAAAACCGACTAACCGTTGGTGGTGTCCATCGCCTTCGCCAGGGTCAGCAGGTTGTTGTTCATCGCGGTCACGTCGGCGGCCTTGGCATCCTTGGCGAAGGTGAAGCGCAACGTCTGCAACTGCTTCGCCTCGCTGAGCCAGCCGATCTCCACGGTCGGCCCGTGCCCGCCGCTCGCCGCCGTGTTGAGGCGGTAGGCGGCCAGGCCCAGGCCCTTGAGCGTGGCCGCGTTCTTCGGCTTGAGGTCGGAGAGGAACAACGCGGCGCCCGCCTGGGTGCTCTCCACCACGGAGAGCGCCAGGTCGGGCCAGTCCTGGCCGACCGTCTGCACCACGCAGGTGGAGGTTTCGTCGGCCTGGCCCGAGGCGGCCACGTCGAAGGTCACGCCGATCTTCGACTTGATGAAGGCGTAATCCCACAGGATGCAGGCGCCGCCGGCCGAGGCCGCGGGCTCTTCGGCCAGCCCGACCGGGGGTAGCGCCTCGCCTTCCTTGGCGGCCTCGGCGCGGTTGTCGCAGGCGCTCAGGCTGAGGAGCAGGGCGGCGCCGAGCACGACGGAACGGGAACGCACGAGTGATCCTCCCGAGGGTTTCGGGGCACACCGTACTTTGCCGGGCGTTCGGAAGAAAGCCCGAGGACGTCCCGATTCGCTTGACACCACTCGTCAAGTAGCATGGCGTGGTGACCGACCTCGTCGACCAGATCGTGCGCCTGCTCGACGTGCGCCTGCTCGACCCGCTCGAGGTGCTGCTCGACGGCGACGACGCGGTGGCGGCGCTGCGCGAGCTGGTGCGGCGGCGCGCTCGCCGCTGGGCCGACACCATCCGGAACGGCGACGATCGGGCGGCCACGATGACCGCCGCCCGGCTGATCGCCACGCTGTATCCGAGCGACCGCGCCTTCGACCCGCCCGCCGAGTGGTGGGCCACCCCGCTCGGCCAGGCGGTGGCGGTCCGCGCCGGGCATCCGTGGGCCGAGTCGGTCTCGTATGCCACCGCCGGCGCGATGCTCGGCATCACCCGCCAGGGCGTGCACGACCTGGTGCGACGCGGCCGCCTGCCGCGCCATCCGGACGGCGGGGTGCCGTCGTCCGCCGTCCGCGACCGGTTGCGGGCCCGCGACGACCACGATCCAGAGGAGACACCGTGATCAACGACCGCCTGATCGACGCCGGGGAGCTTCCGCTCGCGGTCCGCGACTTCGGCGGCGACGCCCCGCCGCTGCTGCTCCTGCACGGCGCCGGCGGCAACCTCGCCCAGATGACCACGCTGGCCCGCGCGCTGCGCCCGCACCACCGAGTGGTCACGATGGACCTGCGCGGCCACGGCCGCTCCGGCGACGGCGCCTGGAGCTGGGACGCTGCGCTCGGCGACCTGGCCGCGGTCTGCGTCCAGCTGGAGCTGGAGCGACCGGCCGTGGTCGGTCACTCGCTCGGCGGGATGCTGGCCGCGCTCTGGGGCCAGCGGCACCCCGAGGCGCCCGGCGTGGTGAGCCTCGACGGCAATCCGCCGCCCACCCGGCCCGGCCAGCTGCCCGGCATGGACCCGGCGAAGGCGGCCGCCGAGCTGGCCCGGCTGCACGCGATCTTCGACCGGATGGCGGCGACCGCGGGCGCGGTGATCCCGGCCGACCAGCTGCCCGACCTGGTCGAGCGACAGCAGATGGCGGCCCGCGACATGGGCGCGAACGAGAAGGTGTGGATCGAGGGCTTCCGCCGCAACCTCGTGCACGAGAACGGCGAGACCTCGACCCGCCCGTCCGCGGCGACCACGGCGCAGCTGCGGACGCTGATGAACGAGCTGGAGCTGGGCCCGGTCTACGCCGCCACGACCTGCCCGGAGTTGCTGGTGTTGCCCACCCGCGATCTGCCCGAGCAGGAGCCCTTCGCGGAGCTCTACGCGGCCCACCGCCGCTACGTCGTCGACCAGGCCGCGGCCGCCGGCCACGTCCGCTATCTCTCCCTGGCGGACGCGTCGCACGCGATGGTGGTCGAACAACCAACCGTCCTGGCCGCCCTGATCACCGATTTCCTCTCGGCGAATCGCTGAGGCCGAAAGCCCGATCCTTCCGCGGGATCAGGACGGGCTGACGGGCAGCCAGATCCGCATCGTGGAGGGGCCGCGGCGGGCCCATCGGTGGTACGGGAGCAGCGGAACCACGACCGGATCGGGGCGTTCGGTGGCCGTGCGGTGGCTCTGGTACGGCCAGCCCGGATCGGCCGGATGCGTGCGGTGCCCCTTGACGGCGCCGGCCTCGGGGGCGACCGACGTGTCGACCTGGACCTCGTCGAGACGTACGCCGTTCTCCTGGTCGGTCGACTCGGCGCACATCACGATCGGGCCCACCTCGACGGCCGCGCAGCCGCGCAGCGCGTCGGCCCGCGGGTCCGGGAACGTCCAGCGTGGACGCATCGGCAGCTCGAGCCGAAGCTGCTCGCCAGAGTGGAATATGCGTCGAAATACGCTCTGCGGGCCGGTGGCCCACTCCGGGATGCGGAAGGTGATCGTGCGCGGGGTCGGCGGGGCGTCGACCACGGTCACGATGACCACCCCGGCGTCCGGGTAGTCGGTGTCGACGTCGAGCACCATGCCGCCGGCCTCGACCCGCATCGGCGCGTACTGGTGCAGTTGCACGCCGCCCGGGTCCTCGGTGACGCAGTAGGTGCCGAGCGAGGCGACCAGCCGGGCCACGTTGTTGAGGCAGCAGGACACCTCGAACCAGGGCGCCCGGGCGCCGCCGCCGAAGCGCAGCTGCACCTTGTCCTTGGCCACCACCTCGGTGGGTACGCGCTGGTGCAGCGTGTGCGCGTAGAAGAAGGACCGGCCGTCGTCGGCGACCGCGGTGGCGATCACGTTGTGCAGCACCCGGTCGACGATGTCGCCGTAGCGCATCTCGCCGGTGGCCAGCAGCAGCCGGTGGGCCAGCATGATGGTGGCGACGCCGGCACAGGTCTCCGAGTACGCCCGGTCCGGTGGGAGCACGAAATCCTCGCCGTAGCTCTCGTCCAGGTGCCGGGAGCCCATCCCGCCGGTGAGATGGGTGCGCCGGGCGAGCGTACGGTCGAACTGCCGGGCCACCGCCTGCAGCAGCTCCTCGTCGCCGGTCTCCACCGCCACGTCCACCGCGCCGGCGGCGAGATACAGCGCTCGTACGACATGGCCGTGAAAAACCTCGCCGTTGCGTACGGGCACCGCGTCCTGGAAATACTGCCAGCCGAACTCGTGCTCGGGCAGCGTGCGCTGGCCGCGCCGGGCGACGAACTTGGCGGCCTGGTCCAGATAGCGCCGCTCGCCGGTGACCCGGTAGAGCTCGACCAGCCCGGTCTCCACCCCGGGGTGACCGCAGAAGCCATCGTCGGCGAACTGGGCGCCGATGTGGTCGGCGAGCCGGGTGCCGATGTCGAGCAGGCGGGGCGCCGCCCCGGTACGGGACCCGGCGACGGCCGCCTGCAGGAAGTGGCCGGCGCAGTAGAGCTCGTGGCCGAAATTCAGGTCGCTGTAGCGCGGCGGCTGGCCGGGCCGCCCCCACGCGGTGTGCAGGTAGCCGTCGGCCTCCTGCGCACCCCCGATCAGCGCGGTCAGTTCGGCCAGCCACTCGTCATGGCGTACGCCGCCGGGCCGGGCCGACTCCCAGCAGAGCGCCTCGGTCAGCTTGTAGACCTCGGAGTCGCTGAACTCGCGGCCCCGGGGCCGGGCGGTGCCCGGGTCGGCGAAGTTGCCGCTCCAGCCCATCCGGTCGATCCAGGTGCGGCTGTGCTCCAGCGTGGCGGTGCCGTTGATCGCCTGGCGCCGGCCCCAGAAGCCGCCGGTCAGCCGCACCTGTGCCGGCCCCACCGGCCGCAGCGCGCCGCGCGATGGCACGACGGGTCCGGTCATGGACGCACCTCCGAAACCTTCGAAAACCTTTTCGGGAATAGTGTCAGGCCCCACTCCGCAGTGTCAACCGATGATTTCGGGCCGCTCCTGCTATGCTGCCGAAAACATTTCGGGAGGAGTTCGGTGCCCAGGAAACGCGCGCAGGTGACGCTGACGGATGTCGCCAAGCGGGCCGGGGTCTCGGTGGCGACCGCCTCCAAGGCGCTCAACCAGCGGGACGAGGTCGCCCCCGCCACCCGGACGCGGGTGCTGCAGGCGGCCGAGGAGTTGTCGTTCCAGCCGAACGTGCTGGCCCGCAGCCTGATCTCCGGCAACACGCGGACGGTCGGGCTGCTCACCGACGAGCTGTCGGCGGCCCGGTTCGCCATCCCGGTGCTGCTCGGCGCCGAGAACGCGCTGGGCAACGAGCAGATGAGCGTCCTGCTCTGCGACGCCCGCGGGGACGCGATCCGGCGCCGGCACTACATCCGTACGCTGCTGGCCCGGCAGGTGGACGGCTTCATCATCCTCGGCGACTCGAACGAGATCCGGCCGTCGCTCACCAAGGAGATTCCGGTCCCGGTCGTGTACGCGTACTGCGAGTCGGACGACCCGAACGACCTGTCGGTGGTGGCCGACGACGCCGGCGGTGCCCGGCTCGCCGCCCAGCACCTGGTCACCCTCGGCCGTACGAAGATCGCCCACATCACCGGCGACCCGGGTTACCGGGCGGCCCGCGACCGCGCGGCGGCGCTGACCGAGGTACTCGACGCGGCGAGGCTGCCGCTGGTCGGCGACGCGCTCTTCGGGCAGTGGTCGCAGCGGTGGGGCCGGCACGCGACGTCCCGGTTGCTGGCCTCGCACCCGGATGTGGACGCCATCTTCTGCGGCAGCGACCAGATCGCCTCCGGGGTGACCGAGGCGCTGCGCGACCTGGGCCGCACGGTCCCCGAGGACGTGGCGATCGTCGGCTACGACAACTGGGAGGTCATCGCGACGGAGTGCCGTCCGCCGCTGACCACAGTGGACCTGAACCTGGAACAGCTGGGTACGACGGCGGTGCGGCATCTGTTCGCGGCGCTCGACGGGGATCGCCAATCGGGCGTGATACGGCAGCCGGGCCGTCTGGTGGTCCGCGAGTCGACGGCGGTGGCGGGCCCCATTCCGCCCCGCTGAATTCGTCGATTACGGTCACCGGTCGCGTTTCCTCGCACCCGAGCCGCGAACCGGCGAATCAGACTCCGCGCCGGAAAACAGCGCCTTTCTTTCCCGCAATTCCGCTGCGACATCACCCCGTCGCGGGACGGTATCAATGCCGTTACACAGCTCGATTAGCGTCCTGAAATAGCAGGTCAGGGCGTTGATCGGATGTTTGTTCGGCACACCATCACCCAGCAATACCAATTCGAAAAGAATGGCTCGGTCGCGCCCGACCCGCTCAATGGGTGCTTTTCGCTGCACATTTTCGAACCCGGGTGAAGGGACGTCCCGTTGACCGAGCTCGAGGTACTCATCCCTGCGTACAACGAGGAACGGCGATTGAGCCGGGTTCTCGAATCATGGGCCGGACATCTACGCCGGAGTGGTCTGGACGCGGCGCTGCGCGTGATCGACAACGGCAGCAGCGACCGCACCGCCGACATCGTCGACCGGTTCGCCGCCCAGGGCGTCCCGGTCGCCGTCACCGGCTGTTCGAAGCGGGGCAAGGGCGCGGCGGTGATCCGCGGCGCGCTCACCAGCACCGCGCGCTATGTCGGTTTTGTCGACGCAGACCTGGCCACGCCGACCGAGACGGTCGACATCGCGCTGCGGCGGCTGCGGGCCGGCCATGAGGTGGTCATCGGCTCACGGCGGTGTGCGGGGGCGAGTTACGTCTCCCGGCAGCCCTTCATCCGGCGGGTCGGCGGCACGGGCTTCCGGTTGCTGTCACGCAGGCACTCCGGCGCGGTCGCCGACACCCAGTGCGGGTTCAAGTTCTTCCAGGCGTACGCGGCCCGGCAGATCTTCCGCGACATGCGCCTCTCCGGCTTCGCCTTCGATCTGGAGATCGTGGCCCGCGCCCACCGGCTGGGCCTCTCGATCACCGAGGTCCCGGTTGCCTGGTCCGATCAGGGCGACTCGACGTTCCGGTTGTTCTCCGACGGTCGCAAGGTGGCCGCGGAACTGTGGCGGCTGCATCGCGAGGTTCCGCCCGCCGGGCTCTCCGTCACCCGGTACGCTCTCGGGTCCGCTTCGGCGGGCGGCCGATGAGCGCTCCCGGCGCGTTCGCTCGCGCCTGGCGTGGGCGGCACGTCGTCATTTGCAACTGGCGGGACAGTGGCCATCCCGCGGCCGGCGGCGCGGAGCTCTACTGCGAACGGGTGGCCGGGGAACTGCATCGGGCCGGCGCCCGGGTCACCTACTTGACGGCTCGCGCGGCCGGCCAGGCTCGCACCGAGACAACGCCCTACGGGACCGTGGTCCGCCGCGGAGGCACCCTCACGGTGTATCCGCACGTGTTGTGGTGGCTGCTACGGCACCGGCGCTCGGTCGACGGCGTGATCGACTCGCAGAACGGCATTCCGTTCTTCACGCCGCTCGCGCTGCGCCGCCGCACGCCGGTCGTCCAACTCATCCATCACGTGCATCAGGACCAGTTCGAGGTGCACTTTCCGAAGCCGATCGCCCGGCTCGGCCAGTTCCTGGAAAACCAGGCCAGCCGCTGGGTGTACCGCGACCGTACCCTGGCGGCGGTCTCGCCTTCCGCACGTCAGGAGATCCGCCGCCGCCTGTCGCTGCGCGGCCCGGTGCTGCTCGCCGCATGTGGCCAGGAGATGCCCGACCAGCACCGCAGGGAACCGGCCGCGAGGCCGCGGATCGTCTGCGTCGGGCGGCTGGTCCGGCAGAAACGCGTCGACCTGCTGCTCCACGCGTTGCCCGCGGTGCTGCGCCGGATCCCCGACCTGGAGGTGCATCTGGTCGGCAGCGGCGACGCCGTCGACGACCTGGTCGCCTTGGCCGACCGGCTCGGCCTTGGCGACCGGGTCGTGTTTCACGGCAGGGTCGACCCGGCGACCCGGGACGCCCTGGTCGCTTCGGCCTGGCTGACCGTCAGCGCCTCGATGGGCGAGGGCTGGGGTCTGTCCATCATGGAGGCGGCCGCCTCGGGCGTCCCCGCCGTCGCGTTGAACGTTCCCGGCCTGCGCGACACGATCCGGCACGGCGAGACCGGATGGCTGGTCGAGGTCGGCGAGGACCTGGCCGGCGGCTTGTCGGCCGGGATCGTCGAGGCGCTGCTGACCCTCGCCGACACGGTGGAGCGAGCCGCCTGGTCGGCCCGCTGCGTGGCCTGGGCATCGCAATTCACCTGGGAGAGCACGGCGGCCGTGCTCCGGTCCGCGCTCTCCGCGGAACGTCATCGGCTGGCGAACGGCCGGCCGGAGGCACGGCAGGTCAACGACGCGGTGACGCTGGTCGTCCTGCCGGCCGACGTCGCCGGCCGCGGGAACCTGGCCGGTCTGCGGGGCACCGACCGCGTCGCATCCGGGCCGGATCACGTCGCGCTGCTGATGTACGGGACCGACGAGATCAACGCGGAGCGCGCGCTGACGGCGCTCGGCTTCGACGTCCACGATCCCCGGGTGACCGTCCGCCTGGCCCGGCAGCGCGACCTGCTCGGCTGGCAGACCGTGGTGCGCCCGCTCGGCGACAGCGCGCGGGCCGGCGCATGAGAATCCTGCATCTCGCCTACGAGGACAAGAACCAGCCCGGCTCGGGTGGCGGATCCGTCCGTACGCACGAGATCGGCCGGCGGCTGGCCGTCCGGCACGACGTCACCGTCGTCACCGCCGGCTGGCCCGGGTGCGAAGACCGGGTGGAGGACGGCGTGCGATACGTGCACGCGGGTCACGGGCGTACCCGGGCCCGATCCGCCGGGTACTTCGCCCGGATACCCACGCTGCTCAGACGGTACGAGGCCGACCTGATCGTGGAGGATTTCGGGGCGCCGATCTCCACGATCGGGGTGCCGCGACTCACCCGGACGCCGGTGGTCGGGATGGTCCAGTGGATGTTCGCGGCGGAGATGGCGGCGAAGTACCGGTTGCCGTTCCACCTGGTGGAGCGATGGGGCCTGCGGCAACACCGCCGGCTGATCGCCGTTTCGGAGGACCTCGCCGCCGAGATCCGCCGGCGCCGCCCGGATGCCGACGTCCGAGTGGTCGCCAACGGGGTCGACGCGTCGGCCTTCGCCGTCGCGTCCGATCCGGCGAGGTTCCCCGAACCCACAACGCCGCTCGTGTTCCTCGGGCGGCTCGATACCGCGCAGAAAGGGCTGGACGTCCTGCTCGACGCGATGCCCTCGATACCCGGCCGTCGCTTGCTGATCGCCGGGGACGGACCGGACGAGGCTCGCCTGCGCCAGGCCGCGAACCGGCTCGGGATCGCCGATCGGGTCGGCTGGCTCGGCCGGCTGTCCGGCCCGGACAAGTTCTCCCTGCTGGCGGGCGCGGCCCTGGTCGTGGTGCCGTCACGCTTCGAGACCTTCGGCATCGTGGCGATCGAGGCGGCTGCCAGTGGCACTCCGGTGATCGGCTCCGACATCGAGTGCCTCCGCGACGTGATACCCGCCGCGGTGGGGACACGAGTGCCGCCCGGCGACCCGTCCGCGCTCTCGACGGCGGTGAACGACGCGCTGGCCCGTCCCGACCTGCTGGCGGCGCTGAGCGTGTCGGCCCGCGCCTTCGCTCGCCGGTTCGACTGGGACGCGCTCGCCGATCAGCAGGAATCCCTATTCGTATCGATCGCTTCGGCCGATGACCTCACGAGGAGCACACCGTGACCACCGAAACTCTGGACACCGCCGCCACGCGGGAGGTGCCCGCCGGCCGGTGGCGCGACTCGCGGGCGATCACCGCGAGCACGGTCATCGCCATCGTCGCGGTGACCCTGCTGCTGCGTCTGATCGGCATCGGCCGCAGCTACGACGTGTTCGTCGACGAGCCGTTCTACGTGAGCCTCGGCAGGTCCGTCGCGGATGGACACTGGGTGCCGATCGGCTCCGGCCGGCCGTTCCTGCTGCATCCGCCCGGCTTCTTCTACCTGGAGGCGCTCTGGTTCAAGCTCTTCGGGTATCGCCACGACCCGTTCCAGGACATCTACTCGATCCGGGTGCTGCAGGCCCTGCTCGCCGCCGGATCCGCGATCCTGATCTACTTCCTGGTCCGGCACATCGCCGGGCGCGGTCCGGCCGTGGTCGCCGTCGCGGTCTTCTCGATCGACGCCTACGTGCTGCAGCAGAACGGCCGGGTCATGCTCGAGACCGCGGCGGTCACGCTGGCGCTGGGCGGTTACCTCACGCTCGTCCGGCAGATCCGTACGGGCCGGCGCAGCCTCCCCGCGGCGATCGGCGTGGGTCTGCTCTTCGGCGCGGCGATCCTCACCAAGGACATGGCGGCCCTGATCACGGTCCTGCCGTTGCTCGCGATCGCCGCTTTCGGCTGGTACGGATGGCGTCGAGAGGCAATGGCCGGCGCCGCCACGGCCATCGCGGCCTACCTGTTGTACGTCCTTGTCGTGCTGGTCAGCGGGCACGCGAAGGATTTCTGGGAGCAGAAGACCAACGGCCTGTCCCGGGCCTTCGGCACCTCGGTCAGCACCGGATTCACCGCCGACAACGCACCCTCGCTCGCCAAGCAACTGTGGGTCCAGCTCCTCACCTTCGGCGGCAGCTACGTGGTGCTGGCCATCGGCGTCGTCGCCGGGCTGTGGTTGCTCGTTCGGCCGTGGACTCCCCTGGATCGGATTCTGGGCCTCGGCACGGCCGGCGGCCTGCTCATCATGGCGTACGGACTGGCGCTGGGCACCGTCGAGGAACAGTTCCTGTACTTCCTCGCCGTGCCCGCGATCATGAGCCTGGCCACCGCGGCACATCGGCTCCGCACGCGGGCGGCACGACCGGCCGGGCTTCGCCGGGTCGCGTTCTCCGCGTTCGCCGTGCTGCTGGCCGTCGAGCTCTTCTCGTGGGGAAGCGTCCACGCCGAGGCCGACGACAGCCAGCACAGGGCTTACGAGTGGCTGATCCGCAACGCTCCGGCCGGGTCGATCGTGGCCTGGGTCGCCAGCCAGTCCGAGGTCACCTTGCGGGGCAGCGGTCTGGTGACCACGCCGGTCGGCACCCCGGCGGAGATGGCCGCGAAGCAGGTCACGTATCTCCTCGTGCTCGACAAGACCGTCCGGGAGGGGTACGCCCCGGTACCCGCGGCGGACATCGACTGGTATGCCGCGCACTCCACGAAGGTGTTCTCGGCCACCGGCCGATCGTTCGGCGGGGTCGCGATCTACCGGACGACCGATGTGAGCCTCTGGTGAACCGCGGCGGGTGGTTGCTGCTGACCGGATCGGTGACGATCGCCGCGCTGAACTACGGCTACACCGTCGCTCTGATCCACCTCCTGTCGCCTTCCGGGTTCTCCCAGGTCGCCGCCGTGTCGGCGCTGCTGCTCCTGGTCGGCACCGCCGCGTCCGCGACGATACCGTGGGTTCTGGCCCGGGAGATCGCCAACGCCGCCGCCGGCAGCGATCGGCGACGGCAGGCCGTCCGCTTCGCGCTGGTCACCTCGTTCGGGGCGGCACTGCTGACCAGCGCGCTGGTGTCCGCCGCGGAGTACCGATATGCCGGGCCGGCCCTCATCGGAACCTCCGCTCTCGCCTGCACCGGCATCTTCATCACCGCGGCAGGCGCCGGTTACCTGCAGGGACAGAGCCGATTCGGCCTGCTCGCCGCCTATCGGGTCACCGAGGCGTTGGTCAAGGTCGTTGCCGGGGCCGGCGCGATCGCGGCGACCGATTCCCCGGCCGCCGGGGTCACCGGCTTCGCCGTCGGCTCGCTGGTCTGCGCCGGTTGGGCGCTCTGGCTGATGCGCCCGGACCTGGGGCGGGCCGGCCGGGCCGCCGCCTTCGCGCTCGGCGACCGGCAACTGTGGCGGCACGCGACCGGAATCAGCTCGATCCAGGTGCTGTGCGGCGTCCTGCAATCGCTGGACGTCCTGGTGCTCAGCATCGCCGTCGGCGCGAACCCGGAGGTGGCCGGCTACCAGGGAATGCTGGCGCTCGGGCGGATCCCGCTCTACCTGTCGATCGCCCTGGCCACTGTCGCGTTTCCCCGGCTCGTCGATGCGCGGACCGGTGCCGCCGAGGCGGCTCGGATCGTCCGCCGGGTGCTCGGTCTCTACACCGCCGCGGGCATCGTCACCGTCGGGCTCGTCGCGGCCGCCCCGCGCACCGTCCTCTCCGTGGTGCTGCCCGATCATTACCTGGGCTACACGACGCTTCTGCTGCCCCTGGTGCTCGGCGGGTTCGCCGCCGGTCTGCTCAACCTGGTCACCACGATCCACCAGGCGGCCGGCCGATACCGCCCGACGGTGATCACGCTGACCATCGTCACGGTCGTCGGCGCCACCACGCTGGCAACGGTGAGCGGAAGTCTGAACGCCGTCGCCTGGTGGACCGCGGCGATCCAGGGAGGCACCGCGCTCGTCGTCCTCGCGTTGGTTCCGCGACGCGAGGCCGGCCGTTGGGTGGGTGACGCGCGGCTGCCCGCCGACGTGCTCCGCGCCGCCGTCCGGCACGCGACCCGCCGCCGGGGCCCGCGATCCGGCCGAGTCCTGCTGCTCGGCAACTACGGCAACGGAAATACCGGCGACGAGTCGATTCTGGCCGGCCTGTTGAGCCTTGCCGACCGGCCAGAAGTGATCACAGTGGTCGGCCGCGATCCCGGCAACCTCGCCCGGCTGCACGGGGTGACCGCGGTGCCGACCGTCTCGGCGGCCGCGATCCGCGCTTATCTCGCCGCGGACGCGCTCTGCATCGGCGGGGGAGGCATGTTCGGAGCCGGGCTTCCCCCGCTGGTCCGGGCGCTGCCGATGGCGGCGATCGGGGCCCGGCTGCTCGGCAAGGAGCTCTACTTCCTGAGCCTCGGCGCGTACGAGACCACGCCGGCGAGCACGAAATACCTGCTGAGGATCGCCGCGCGCCTGGCGACCGCGGTGACCGTCCGGGATCCGCAGTCACAGACCACGATCTCCGCCGATCCCACGCGGGCCCACATCGTGCCGGACCCGTCGACGCTGGTGCCGCCGGCCCCGCCCCACGTGGTGGCTCGGCACAGCCCGCTGCCCGGCCGGCCCCTGGTGCTGAACGTCAAGGCCATGCCCGACGTCGAGGCGCTGCGCACGGTGCTGACCGAGCTCGGACTCGGGGTCGCCACCTGGGCCGCGACCCACGACAACCCGATCTATCTGGTGTCGATGTCGACCGCCGGTGACTACGGCCTGGGCACCGACTACTCCGACGCGAATCTCGGACGATGGATGCTCGACCGGGCCGGCCTGGCCGACCGGGCACACATACTCGGTCCCCACCTGAACCCGTCGCTCGCGAAGGGGCTGCACGCGAGCGCCATGGCAGTGATCGCCATGCGCCTGCACTCGCAAATCTTCGCCACCACGACCGGCACACCGCTGCTGGGCATCTCCTTCGAACCGAAGAGCCGGCTGTGGCTCGCCGACGCGGGCGCCGTCGAACTGCCGGCCGACCGGCTGACCGCCGCCGCGGTGGCCGAGTGGCTGCATGGTGTTCCCCAGAACACTGCCACCTCCTCGGGCGGGGCCATGTCTCCGCCGCACTGACGGCGGTCGTCCCGCACGGATGCCGCCCGCTCGGGGCGAGCAGGCGGCATCCGTATCCGGTCAGGCGTTCCGGGTGGTCTGCACGGCGTCCTGAGCGGTCGAGCGGACCTCGTCGACCGCATGCCGCGCGGAACCGGAGAGATCCTCCTTGAGATCGCCGGCGACGTCCTTGACCTTCTCGGTCAGGTCGCCGCTGTGCTCCTTGAGCTGCTGTCCGGCGCGGCGCTCCGCCTCGGTCACCGGCATCAGCGTGGCGGCCAGCATGCCCACGCCGAACGCGATGATCCCGGCGGCCAGCGGGTTGCCCTGGGTCTGGGTCGCCACGGCCCGCGGCGCGGACCGGACGGCGTCGGCGGCGTCCTGCGCCTTCTCCTCGACTCTGTTGGCCGTGGATTCGGTACTGCCCATGACCTTCTCCCGGACGGCGGTCCACCGGCGCCGCGCCGCCTGGCGCGGGCTCGTCTTCTCGGCCAGCCGGTCGACATCGCGGGTGAGCGACGCCCGGGTGGCCTCGATGTTCTGCCTCATCCGGTCGGGTTCTTCAACCATTGCGCATCCTCCTTGATCGTGTCGACCGTCCGCCGCGGCACGGGGTCCACGGTCTTGAGCCGCTTGCGGCCGGTGGCGTAGAGCACCGCCGCGATGATCGCCCAGAGCACGGCCACGATCAGCGCCGCCCAACCGGCGTCCATGACGTTCGCCAGGCCGAACACGAGGGCAAAGCTGAGCAGCACGACGGTCAGATAGCCGGCGAACCCGGCGCCGCCGAGCATGCCCGCCGCCTTGCCGGCCTTGCTCGCCTCCTGCTTGATCTCGGCCTTGGCGAGCTCGACCTCCTGGCGGAACAGCCGGGACAGGTCGTCGCTGATGTTGCCGATCAGCTCGCCGATCGACGTCTCGGCGACCTGGTCCTTCCGTGGGGTGGTCATCGCCGGATCTCCGGCTCGGCGGCCGGATAGCCCTCGTCCACCGGGACGGGCCGGCCGGTTCCGGTCGCCGCGTACTCCGTGCCCACCGTGCCCGTCGGGCCCACGGTCGTCGTCGCCGGGTACGTCGTCGCGGCCGGCGGCTCGGTCACCGGGGTGGACCGGTAGCTGCTGGAGAACTCGTCCGTGCCGGGCTTGTCGGCCGGCGAGCCCGCCTTCGCGACGCCCTTGCCCAGCCGGCCGACGACGAAGCCGGCCGCGAGGGCGGTCGCCAGGAAAGCACCCGGCCGGCGGCGGGCGAAGTCCTGCACCTCGCGCAGCACGCCGTCGGGCCCGTTCCGGTCCAGATAGTCGGCGAGCTGGCGGCCACCGTCGGCCACCCGGGCGACGACCGTGGCCGCCGGCGAGTCGCTGCGGTCGCCGCGCATCTCGTCGAGCTGGTCCGCCGTCTCGCGAATGCTGCCGGCGAGCCGGTCATTCTGCGTCCGCGCCTGCTCAGTCAGCCGATCGCGTACGTCGCCGGCCAAGTTGCGGGCCTGGGCCTTGGTCTCGGCGCCAACCCGCTGTGCCTGCTCGACCGCCTTGTCCTTGACGTCCGTCGCCGCGTGCCCGGCAGCTCGCGCGCCTTGCTCGGCGACCTGTTCGGTGCGGGAGGACTCGCCCCCCGGCGAATTGTCCGGCGTGTACCCGCCGGTCGATAGGTCGGTCACGTTGCCTCCTACTGAGGATTTTCCTGCACGACCCAAATCCCCACCGCACGACCGTTTAGTCGGCCCGGTTTTCGCGCTGCACGAAATCAATAGTTGGCTCATGGCAAGCAACGTGTTTTACCGGCCGACCTCAGGGTAACCAGGCCGTTCGCCCCGTGCCGCACCCGCCATAATTGATCAAAAAAACGGTGCGTATTTCGATCTACGCGCACACGAAAAGGGGCGGTCCCGGTCGCCCGGAACCGCCCCTTTCGCGCTTGTCTCAGCTGCAGCCCGAGGTCGAGCCGCATCCCTCGCAGACGTAGCAGCTGCCCGCGCGCCGCATCTTGGTGCCGCACGTGAAGCACAGCGGCGCATCCGCCGCCTGCCCCATCACGACCTCCAGCAGCTCGGTCGACGAGCCGACCGTGACCGGGGTTGCCGGCTGAGCCGGGGCGGGCGCGTCCGACGACGCTGCACCCACCGGCGCGGAGACCGGGGCTGAGGCCGCCATGCCCTCCAGATCGGCGGATGCCGCCGCGGCCTCGGCCGCCGCTTCCGCCTGGACCTGGGCGGCCCGCTCCTTGGCGGTGAAGATGCCGAGCTCGGCCCTCGTCTCGTACGGCAGGAAGTCGAGCGCAAGCCGCCGGAAGATGTAGTCCATCACCGAGGCGGCCATGCGGACGTCCGGGTCGTCGGTCATGCCGGCCGGCTCGAAGCGCATGTTGGTGAACTTGCCGACGTACGTCTCGAGCGGCACGCCGTACTGGAGTCCTATCGAGATCGCCACGGAGAAGGCATCCATGACGCCGGCCAGGGTCGAGCCCTGCTTCGACATCTTGAGGAAGACCTCGCCCAGGCCGTCGTCGGGGTATGACGACGCCGTCAGGTAGCCCTCGGCGCCGCCGACCGAGAACGACACCGTCTCCGACGGCCGCTTCTTCGGCAGGCGCTTGCGGACCGGGCGGTACTCGACGACCTTCTCGACGACCTTCTCGATCTCGGCGACCGGGGCGACCTCGGCCGTCTTCTTCGAGGAACCGGCGGCCGAGAGCGGCTGACCCACCTTGCAGTTGTCCCGGTAGATCGCCAGCGCCTTCAGGCCGAGCTTCCAGCCCTGGTAGTGGATGTTCTCGATCTCCTCGACGGTGGCCGTCTCGGGCATGTTGACCGTCTTGGAGATGGCGCCCGAGATGAACGGCTGGACGGCCGCCATCATCCGCACGTGGCCCATCGGCGCGATCGCCCGCTCGCCCATCGCGCAGTCGAAGACCGCGTAGTGCTCCGGCTTGAGGCCGGGGGCGTCCACCACGTTGCCGTGCTCGGAGATGTGCTCGACGATCGCCTCGACCTGCTCCTCGGGGTAGCCGAGGCTGCGCAGCGCGCGCGGCACGGTCTGGTTGACGATCTGCATCGAGCCGCCGCCGACCAGCTTCTTGAACTTGACCAGGGCCAGGTCGGGCTCGATGCCGGTGGTGTCGCAATCCATCATCAGGCCGATGGTGCCGGTGGGGGCGAGCACCGACGCCTGGGCGTTGCGCCAGCCGTTCTTCTCACCGATCTTGATGCCGCTCTGCCACTGCTTGGTGGCTTCCTTGACGATCGCGGTGGCGACCAGGTTGCTGGAACGGATCTCGTCGTTGGCGGCAGCGTGCTTGCGCATGACCCGCTTGTGCGCCTCGGCGTTGCGGGCGTAGCCCTCGTACGGGCCGACCACGCCGGCGATCTCGGCGGAGCGGCGGTACGCCGTACCCGTCATCAGCGAGGTGATCGCGGCGGCGACGTTGCGGCCGGCCTCCGAGTCGTACGGCAGGCCCGAGGCCATCAGCAGCGCGCCGATGTTCGCGTACCCGATGCCGAGCTGGCGGTAGGCGCGGGTGGTGATCCCGATCTTCTCGGTCGGGAAGTCGGCGAACGCGATCGAGATCTCCATCGCGGTGATGATGAACTCGACGCTCTTGACGAACTTCTCCACCTCGAAGCCGCCGTCGGCCTTGAGGAACTTCATGAGGTTGAGCGACGCCAGGTTGCACGAGGAGTCGTCCAGCGACATGTACTCCGAGCACGGGTTGGACGCGGTGATCCGGCCGGTCTCGGGGTTGGTGTGCCAGTCGTTGATCGTGTCGTCGTACTGCAGGCCCGGGTCGGCGCACTCCCACGCGGCGGTGGCGATGTCGCGGAACAGCTTCTTCGCGTCGACCCGCTCGATCTCCTCGCCGTCCAGCCGGCCGCGGAGCGCGAAGTCGGTGCCCTCCTCGTACGCCCGCATGAATTCGTCGGAGACGCGGACCGAGTTGTTGGCGTTCTGGTACTGCACCGAGACGATGTCGGAGCCGCCGAGGTCCATGTCGAAGCCGGCGTCCCGCAGCGCGCGGATCTTGTTCTCCTCGCGCGCCTTGGTCCAGACGAACTCCTCCACGTCCGGGTGGTCGACGTCGAGGATGACCATCTTGGCCGCGCGCCGGGTGGCACCGCCGGACTTGATGGTGCCCGCGCTGGCGTCGGCGCCGCGCATGAAGCTCACCGGGCCACTGGCGGTCCCCCCGGACGACAGCAGCTCCTTGGACGAGCGGATGCGGGACAGGTTGACCCCGGAGCCGGAGCCGCCCTTGAAGATCAGCCCCTCCTCCTTGTACCAGTCGAGGATCGAATCCATCGAGTCGTCGACCGACAGGATGAAGCAGGCGCTGACCTGCTGCGGCGACTTGGTGCCGACGTTGAACCAGACCGGCGAGTTGAAGCTGAACACCTGGTGCAGCAGCATCCAGGTGAGCTCGTGGTCGAAGAGCTCGGCATCCGCCTTGGTGGCGAAGTAGCCGTGCTTCTCGCCCGCCTTGCGGTACGTGTCGACGACGCGGTCGATGAGCTGCTTGAGCGACCACTCCCGCTCCGGCGTGCCGACGGCGCCCCGGAAGTACTTGGTGGTGACGATGTTCGCCGCGTTCACGCTCCAGAACGCGGGGAACTCGACGCCCTTCTGCTCGAAGTTGATCGAGCCGTCCCGCCAGTTCGTCATGACGACGTCGCGGCGCTCCCACTCGACCTCGTCGTACGGGTGGACGCCCTCGGTCGTCCAGACCCGCTCGACCCGCAGCCCCCCGCCGGCCGCGCTGCCGCTCGCCCGGCTGCGCTGCCGCCCTGCTGTGATGCCGTCCCCGGCCATACTGCTCCCCCTCGTCGTACCGCTTGTTGCTTCTCGTCTGTACGTCAGTTGCTGAGGCGCTCGCGCAGCGCGGCGATCTCCTTCTCGAACTCGTCGAGCGAGTCGAAGGACTTGTACACGCTGGCGAAGCGGAGATAGGCCACCTGGTCGAGCTCCCGCAGCGGGGTGAGGATCGCCAGCCCCACCTCGTGGCTGGGGATCTCGGCCGCGCCCTTGGCCCGGACGGTCTCCTCGACGCGTTGCGCGAGCTTCGCGATCGCATCCTCGTCGACGGGCCGGCCCTGGCAGGCCTTGCGGACCCCACTCATGATCTTCGTCCGGCTGAAGGGCTCGGTGACGCCGCTGCGCTTGACCACGGCGAGAACCGCCTCCTCCACCGTGGTGAAGCGCTTGCCGCACTCGGGGCACGAGCGACGGCGCCGGATCAACGCCCCGTCGTCGGCCTCACGCGAGTCGACCACGCGCGAGTCGGCGTGGCGACAGTACGGGCAGCGCACTTCGATCTCCCTCCGGAGCGCTCCCCCCGCGGCTGATCCGGACACGCCGAAGCGCGACGTCGCGATGGTCATTTCCATCGCGCCGCCGTGGACGGCCTGTGGATAACCCGGGGAGGTCAACCCCAACCTGTGGATGACTTACACCCTTGTAACTACTAGATGTTGGGGTAGACGGTATGCCGACGCGGACGCGGACGCAAGCTCAGCGGCGCGCCGACGCGCCGTATTTTCCGACTCAACACGTGCGGTGTACCGGCGACTACCGACCGCCGCGCTTCGTCCCGTTCTCGCAAGATCAACGGAGCATTAACCCCTTGATCACGTACGCGGGAGAGAGAAGATCACGTACGCGGGAGAGTGAGCACCTGGCCGGGCTGAAGATCGTAGCCGGTCAGGTGGTTGAGGTCGCGAAGCTCGGCCACCGACTCCCGGACGTCGCGGCCGGGACGCACCGCCGACGCGATCTCCCACAGCGTGTCGCCGGGCCGGACGGTGATCGTGGGGCCCGGGGTCGCCGAGTCGCTGGAGGCCCGGGACGCCGTGGTGAACAACACGACACTCGCGGCGCAGGCGACCGCCGCGAGCAGGATCAGCACCACGGCCCGGCCGCGGCGGGTCAGGCGCAACGGCGGCTCGGCCCGCCGAACGGTGTGCGCGACCATCACAACTCGCCCTCTCCCCTTTGGCCAAGATCAACGGTTAGGACACTCGTTCGATCGAACGCCCGTACGACGGTCTATCAGAACACACGTACGGAAGTCGAGCACCGAAGAGCGACACGCCGAGGGAAAGTCGTACAGATGTTTGAATATGTCGGACCCCGCCACTACGGTTTCCGACAAGAGGGGTCAGCCGGGCGAACGCCATCCCCACGGCATTCCGCGCCGGCTCCGCGAGCGCACCACGTGCCGACAGGCACTTGGCCGACAGGGAGGGCGGACGTGTCGACCGACGACCGGACGAGCCGGCAACAACAGCAGATGACCAAGCCCGAGTCCGCGGCGCGCCGCCGGGCGCCGGGCCGGGCCCGCGGCCCCGAGGCGCCGCAGCTGCGGTCGGTCACACCCGTGGTCAGCCACTTCCCCGACCTGGTGACCGCCGACCTCACCGCCCGCCAGCGGCGCATCCTCGAGTTCATCCGCGACTGGGTGGAGCGCTACGGCTATCCGCCCAGCGTGCGTGAGATCGGCGAGGCGGTCGGCCTGGTCTCCCCGTCCAGCGTGGCGTATCAGCTGAAGGCCCTGGAAAACAAGGGCTTCCTGCGCCGCGACCCGAACCGTCCGCGCGCCGTCGACGTGCGCTCGCCCAGCGAGCTGGTCGACGACGAGACGGTGCGCAGCGCGCGCCCCCAGCCGGCCTACGTGCCGCTGGTCGGCCGCATCGCCGCCGGCGGCCCGATCCTGGCCGAGCAGGCGGTGGAGGAGTTCTTCCCGCTGCCACGCGAGCTGGTCGGCGAGGGCGACGTCTTCATGCTCGAGGTCAAGGGCGAGTCGATGATCGACGCGGCGATCTGCAACGGTGACTGGGTGGTCGTCCGCCAGCAGCCCACCGCGGTCGCCGGCGACATCGTGGCCGCCATGATCGACGGCGAGGCGACCGTCAAGAGCTACCGCCAGCGCGACGGCCACGTCTGGCTGATGCCCGCCAACCCCGCGTTCGACCCGATCCCCGGCGATGACGCGACCATCATGGGCAAGGTCGTGGCGGTCCTCCGCCGGGTCTGATTCCGCCTACCGTACGGATCGGACAGGTCCCCGGCGTGCCGGACGGCCCGGCTGCACCACCGGGCCGTCCCCGGCCGCCGGGCTGTCCTGCGTGGTCGCGCTCCGACCGCCGTACGGCAAAGGCCCCGCTTTGGTCTCTCAGCGGCGGTAGCCGGGGTCGTCGTAGCCGTCGCGCCCGCCCGGCTGACCGTACGTGCCGCCGCCCGGGGGGCGCTGGCCCTGCTGCGGCCGAGGCGGCTGACCACCACCCGGCGGCGGACCGGCCGGGCGCTGCGGACGCTGGCCCTGCTGGGGCCCGCGCGGCTGGCCGTACTGACCGCCGCCACCGCCCTGGCCCCCGCCCCGCCCGCCGTACACGCCGGGCTGTTGCGGGCGCTGCGGCTGCTGCGGACGGCCCTGACCGCCGCCCGGGCCACCCTGCTGCGGACGGCCGTACTGCGGACCGCCGCCACCACCACCGCCGCCGTAGACCGGGCCGCCGCGCTGACCGGAGCCGCCTGGGCCGCCGCCGGGACCGCCGCCCGGGCCGCCGCCGTAGACTCCGCCGCCGCCGTACGCGCCGCCCTGCTGCGCGCCGCCGACGCCGATGAGCTCGGTCTCCGGGTCGCCGGACGGGCGGTCCAGCTCGACCGGCGGCGGCATGTCGGCCAGCCGGCGGCGGTGCTTGACGATGCCGAGCACGCCGGCGCCGACCAGCAGCAGGCCGATCAGTCCGACCGCGCCGACCGAGTAGGTGATCTGGTTGATCGTCAAGTCCGCGTACCAGGCCTTTCCGCCACCGGCCGCCGTGTCCGAGGATTTCTTCTCGACCGCGACCGTGGTGGCCGGGGTGTACTGGAGAATGTAGTTCGCCGTGTCATGGTTACCGGACATGTCGGACACGGTGTCGAAGTACTTGCCGTCGGCGCTGTAGGTGATCGCCTCGCCCTGCGTCTCGTTCGGCAGGCCGGTCGTCCGCGGCTTCTTCTGGATCGCCGCGAGCACGTCGCCGCCGGACACGTCCCACTCCAGCGCGTCGGTGTAGGTGCGCAGCACGACCTTGTCGCCGCCGGCCGCCATCGCGCCGCCGACGATCGTCTTGTTGCCGATCCGGCCGAGCGGGTTCGCGGGCGTCTCGGTCGCCGCGACGGTCAGCGTGGCGACCTTCTTCAGCGACACGCCCTGCTCGCTGTTGGCCACCAGGGGGCCGCTCGGCTCATAGACGTTGGCCGGCTTGTCGATCTCCTTGGTGATGATCAGCGGGGTGTTGTCGCCGGTGAGCAGCAGCGCCTCGGCGTCGTGATAGTCACCCTCGGGATACTTCATCCGGTACAGCGTCGGCTTCTTCGAGCCGTCGGCCGGCATCTTCCAGATGGCGATCGAGGGGCGCCGGCTGTCGTCCTTGTTGTAGTTGTTGTCGCCGATGTCGGCGATCCACAGCGTCTTCTTGTCCGGCGAGAGGATCAGATCTTCCGTGTCGCGCGGCCCCTGCCCGCTGTACGCCTCCGCGTTGGTCACCTGGCACTTGGTGTCGAGGTAGAAGACCTTCTTGTGGTTGGCCAGCGTCGAGCTGTCGTCGACCGCGATGTAGCCGTTCGCGGTGGCGACCAGCCCGGACAGCTCGTCGAGCCGCGGGTCGGTCACCTTGCAGAGCTTCTTGCCGGCCGTCGCGGGAACGCTGACGGTCGGTGCCGGGTCGTCCGCGAACGCGCTGGACGGACCGACCATCACCAGGCCGGCGGCCGCGATGACCGGAAAGACGAGACGCCGCATCCGATCAGTGTCGCATGCGGCGTCCCGAAACGATGTTTCGCGTAAGTCAACCCAGGTCAGCGCATCAACTCTCCGTCGCGGAACGACTCCAGCTCGGCAGCGAGCTGTTCGCCGACCCGCACCTGCAACTCGGTACCCTCATCCGTGTAGCGGGTGTTGAGTACCTGACCGGACCGATGAATTCGGGCGACCAGGTCACCTCGGTCATACGGAAGGATGACCCGCAGATCGACGGCCGGGCGGGGCAGCCGCTGCGCGATCGCCGCGTGCAGCTCGTCGATCCCGACGCCGCTGCGGGCCGAGACGAGAACCGCCTCCGGCCAGGTGCGCTTGAGCCGCAGCAGGCTCTCCTCGTCGGCGGCGTCCACCTTGTTGATCACCAGCAGCTCGGGGATCCGGTCGGCGCCCACCTCGCCCAGCACCTCGCGGACCGCGCTGACCTGACCCTCCGGGTCCGGGTGCGCACCGTCGACCACGTGCACGACCAGGTCGGCCTCGGCCACCTCTTCAAGCGTCGAGCGGAACGCCTCGACGATCTGGTGCGGCAGGTGCCGGACGAAGCCGACCGTGTCGGAGAGGGTGAACACCCGGCCGTCCTCGGCGGCGGTGCGCCGGGTGGTCGGGTCGAGGGTGGCGAACAACGCGTTCTCCACCAGCACGCCGGCCTGGGTGAGCCGGTTGAGCAGGCTGGACTTGCCGGCGTTCGTGTAGCCGGCGATGGCCACGGCGGGGACGCCGCTCGCCTGCCGGCGCGAGCGCTTGGTCTGGCGTACGGTCCGCATGGCCTTGATCTCCCGCCGCAGGCGCGCAATGCGCTGGTTGATCCGCCGGCGGTCGGTCTCGAGCTTGGTCTCACCGGGACCGCGCAGGCCCACGCCGCCGCCCGCACCGCCGCCGCGGCCGGAGCCGCCGGACTGCCGGGACAGCGTCTCGCCCCAGCCACGCAGGCGTGGCAGCAGGTACTGCAGCTGGGCCAGCTCGACCTGCGCCTTGCCCTCTTTGCTCTTCGCGTGCTGGGCGAAGATGTCGAGGATCAGCGCGGTCCGGTCGACGACCTTGACCTTGGTCTGCTGCTCCAGGTTGCGCAGCTGGGACGGGGACAGCTCGCCGTCGCAGATCACCGTGTCGGCGCCGGTCGAGACGACCACGTCACGCAGCTCGTCGACCTTGCCCCGGCCGATGAAAGTGGCCGCGTCGGGCCGGCCACGCCGCTGGATGAGCCCCTCGAGCACCTGCGACCCGGCGGTCTCGGCGAGCGCGGCCAGCTCGGTCAGCGAGTTCTCCGCGTCCGCGATGGTGCCCTCGGTCCAGACCCCGACCAGGACCACCCGCTCGAGCCGCAGCTGCCGATACTCGACCTCGGTGATGTCGGTGAGCTCGGTGGAGAGCCCGGCGACGCGCCGCAGCGAATGCCGCTCCTCGAGCTCGAGCTCGCCGGTCGTGGGGTCCGCCTCGAGATCGTCGAGGACCGGTGCCTGGTAAGTGTTTCGCAAAAAAGTGACCTCCTCGGCCCGATCGTGGCACGTCGCGCTGGTGGGCGCATCCACATAACGGGGCCGCCTGTTGGCAGTGAGTGCCGGAACCAGAAGTAACGACCAGAATGCAAGCGGGTATTCCGGAAGAGCAACAATGCGGAGTAGCACCCGCCAACGCCGGAGGACACACCGTGGTGACCACCCGCCTGCCCAGCGCAGGATTCTCGATCACGATCCGCATCGCCGTAACCGCGGACGCCTCGTCGATCGGCCGACTCACGACCTGCGTCGGCGAGGCCGGCGCGATCGTGACGGCGCTCGACGTGGTCGACTCCGACCCGGCCAGCGTGCTGGTCGACCTGACCTGCGACACCGCCGACTCCAACCACGCCGACCAGGTCGTCAAGACGCTGGAGGAGCTGGACGGCGTGGATGTCCGCAAGGTGTCCGACCGCACGTTCCTGCTGCACCTCGGCGGCAAGATCGAGGTGAGCTCGAAGGTCGCGTTGCGCAACCGGGACGAGCTGTCCCGCGCGTACACCCCCGGGGTGGCCCGGGTCTGCATGGCGATCGCCGAGAACCCGGCCGACGCCCGCCGGCTCACCATCAAGCGCAACACGGTCGCGGTGGTCAGCGACGGCTCGGCGGTGCTCGGCCTGGGCAACATCGGGCCGGCCGCGGCGATGCCGGTGATGGAGGGCAAGGCGGCGCTGTTCAAGCGCTTCGGCGGGGTGGACGCCTGGCCGGTTGTGCTCGACACCCAGGACACCGACGAGATCGTGAAGATCGTCAAGGCGATCGCGCCCGCGTACGGCGGCATCAACCTGGAAGACATCGCCGCGCCGCGCTGCTTCGAGATCGAGGAGCGGCTGCGCGAGCAGCTGGACATCCCGGTCTTCCACGACGACCAGCACGGCACCGCGATCTGCGTGCTGGCCGCGCTCACCAACGCGCTGCGGGTGGTCGGCAAGCGCCTCGAGGACGTGCGCGTGGTCGTCTCCGGCGCGGGCGCGGCCGGCACGGCGATCATGAAGCTGCTGCTCCGGCAGGGCGTGGGCGACATCATCGCGTACGACCGGAAGGGCGCCCTGCACCGCGGCATGCCCGAGCTCACGCCGACCTGGCACTGGCTGGCCGACAACACGAACAAGGCCAACTACTCCGGCGATCTCCCCGGCGCGCTCGTGGGTGCGGACGTTTTCATCGGCGTGAGCGCGCCCAACCTGCTCACCGGCGACGACATCGCGAAGATGGCGGACCGGTCGATCGTCTTCGCGCTGGCCAACCCCGACCCCGAGGTCGACCCGCGGGAGGCCCGCAAGCACGCCGCCGTGGTCGCCACCGGCCGCTCCGACCAGCCCAACCAGATCAACAACGTGCTGGCCTTCCCCGGCGTCTTCCGCGGCATGCTCGACGCGGCCGCCCGGGAGTTCACCGAGGAGATGGCGCTGGCGGCCGCCCGCGCGATCGCGGACGTGGTCGGCGAGGACAAGATCAACCCAACGGTGATCATCCCGAGCGTCTTCGATCCCAAGGTCACCCCGGCCGTCGCCGCCGCGATCCGAGCGGTCGTCCGCGGCACGCCGATCCCGCACAACCTGGCCGCCATGCCCGAGGCCGAGCTGGCCGAGGCCCCGGAGGAAACCTTCTAAGACCATTCGGCCGTACGCGTGGGGAAGGCCGGCCGGGATCGCCCGCCTCAGTCCAGCAGCTCGCCGTTGGCCACCAGGACGGCGGGGCCGGCCAGCCACCAGCGGCCGGCCTCGTCGTGGGTGACGGTGAGGCGGCCGCCGGGCAGGTCCACCGCCACCACCCCGGTCGTCAAGCCGGCGTCGCGCAGGGCCGAGGCGCCGACCGCGAGCGCGCCCGAACCGCAGGCCAGCGTCTCGCCCGAGCCGCGCTCGTAGACCCGCATCGCGACGTGCAGATCGGTGCCCTCGACCGGCTCGGCGGGCACCACGAACTCGACATTCACCCCCGAGGTGAACAGCGCCGGGTCGAAGCCGGGCGGAACCGACAGGTCGAGCGACGGGAGCCGCAGGCCGTCGTGCAGGGTGCAGACCAGATGCGGGTTGCCGCAGTCCACGGCCACCCCCGGGAAGGTCAGGGGGCCCACGGTCGCGGTGCTCGCCGCGTACACCCTCGGGGTTGGCATATGCACCCTGATCTCGTCGCCCTCGAGAAGCGCGACCACGACGCCGGCTCGCGTGGCGATCGGCAGGCCGGCCGGGCCGGGCGTGGCCAGCCCGCGGGAGACCAGGTAGCGGGCGAAGACGCGCACGCCGTTGCCGCACATCTCGGCGATCGAGCCGTCGCTGTTGCGGTAATCCATGAACCACTCGGCCTCCGTGGCGAAGCCGGCGCCGTCGGGGTCCTTCGCGGCGCGCACGACCCGCAGCACGCCGTCCGCCCCGATGCCGAAGCGGCGGTGGCAGAGCTGCGCGACCCGCTCGGGGGTCAGCAGCAGAGCTCCGTCGGGATCGGAGACGATGACGAAGTCGTTGCCGGCGCCGTGGCCTTTAGTGAATTTCATTCTGGGGTTTTCCGCCGCGGGTTGGTCGAGTGAAGAACACGTCGCCCATCATCCCGCAAGCGCTAGAGCGTCCGCCACGAGTGTGTCCGAGGCCCCGTCCAGCCAGTGGATCGCCGGATCGCGCTTGAACCAGGACCGCTGCCGCCGCACGAAGCGCCGGGTCCCCTGCACCGTGGCGGCCTTGGCCTCCGCTTCGGTCAGGTCGCCGTCGAGCTGGGCGAGCGCCTGCTGATAGCCGAGCGCACGGCTCGCCGTACGCCCGTCCCGCAAGCCCGCCGGAAGCAACCCGCGCACCTCTTCCACCAGCCCCGCGGCCCACATCGCGTCCACCCGCCGGGCGATCCGCTCGTCCAGCGCCTCGGTCTCCCGGTCGACGCCGATCTGCAGCGCCGGGTAGTGCGGGGTCGGCTGCGGCAAGGTCGCGGTGAACGGCCGGCCGGTCAGCTCGATCACCTCCAGGGCGCGCACGATCCGCCGGCCGTTGGAGGGCAGGATGTTCGCCGCCGCGGCCGGGTCCCAGTGCCGCAGCCGCTCGAAGAGCGCCGCCGGGCCGTTCGCCGCCAGCTCCGCCTCCAGCCGCGCCCGCACGTCGGGGTCGGTGCCTGGGAACTCGAACTCCTCGAGCACCGCCCGGATGTACAGCCCGGAGCCGCCGACCAGCAGCGGCACCCGGCCCCGGGCCCGGATGTCGTCGATCGCCGCGCGGGCCAGCGTCTGATATTCCGCGACCGCCGCCGGGGCAGTCACGTCCCAGACGTCCAGCAGATGGTGCGGGACGCCCTCGCGTTCCTCGGCCGTCAGCTTGGCGGTGCCGATGTCCATCCCCCGATAGAGCTGCATCGAGTCGGCATTCACCACCTCACCGCCCAGCGCGTGGGCGAGAGCAATGCTCAGGGCGGACTTGCCCGCCGCGGTCGGTCCCACGACCGTGACGACACGGGGGACCAAATCGAACGGCACGGAGCAACCGTAGGACAAGGTTGTGTCACGGTCATCGGCGGGCGCTTCCCCATAACCGGGTTGGACCTGTGACAATGCGCGAGAAAGAATGCCGAGGAGAAGGTTCGGTGTTCGGCTGCGCTGTGGCGGTGGTTGCCGGCTCGCAAGGGTCGCGGCTGCCGGGAGACTTGAGGACGGGTTATGAGCGACTGGACGGCCTACGGACGCGTGGATGCCGACGGCACCGTGTACGTGAAGACCGCTGACGGCGATCGCGTGGTCGGCTCCTGGCAGGCGGGCACCCCCGAGGAGGGGCTGGCGCACTTCGCCCGGCGCTTCGCCGATCTGGTCACCGAGGTCGACCTGGTCGAGGCACGTCTCAAGTCCGGCGCCGCGGACGCGCCGCACGCGCTCGCCACCGTGAAGCGGCTGCGCACCCAGCTCGACGAGGCCCACGTGGTCGGCGACATCGACGGCCTCGCGGCCCGGCTGGACAGGCTGGCCGGCGTCGCCGACGAGAAGGCCGGCGAGGCCCGCGCGGCCCGCGAGGCGGCCCGCGGCGAGGCGCTCGCCCGCAAGACCGCCCTGGTCGAGGAGGCGGAGAAGATCGCCGCCGACGCCACCGGCTGGAAGACCGCCGGCGACCGCCTCAAGGAGATCCTCGACGAGTGGAAGACGATCCGCGGCGTCGACAAGAAGACCGACGGCGAGCTGTGGAAGCGCTTCGCGGCCGCCCGGGACGGCTTCACCCGCCGCCGCGGCGCCCACTTCGCCGCCCTCGACGGCCAGCGGAAGCAGGCGCAGACCGTCAAGGAGGAGCTGGTCAAGGAGGCGGAGAGCCTGGCCGAGTCGACCGAGTGGTCGACCACGGCGAACCGCCTCAAGGAGCTGATGTCCGAGTGGAAGGCCGCGCCGCGCGCCGCGAAGGAGGCCGAGCAGCGCCTCTGGGAACGGTTCCGCGCCGCCCAGGACGGCTTCTTCACCCGGCGTAGCGAGGTCTTCTCCGCCCGGGACGCCGAGTACAAGGGCAACCTGGACAAGAAGCAGGCGATCCTGGCCGAGATCGAGGCCGTGGACGTCGACGCCGACCCGCGCGCCGCGCAGAACAAGCTCCGCGACGCCCAGGCCGCCTGGCACGACGCCGGCCGGGTGCCGCGCGAGTCGTCCGCCGCGCTGGACCGCCGCTGGCGGGCCGCGGAAGAGCGGATCCGGGTGGCGATGGACTCGGCGTGGCGCAAGACCACCCCGCAGGACAACCCGCTGCTGCAGCAGATGCGCGAGCAGGTGGCCGAGGCGGAGGAGAAACTGGCCCGCGCCCAGGCCGCCGGCGACGCCCGGCGGATCAAGGAGGCGGAGCAGGCGCTCGCCTCGAAGAAGCAGTTCCTCGCCCTCGCCGAACAGGCCAATTAACTTCAAAAGCCTAAAAACCATATGATACGGGATTTTCGCCGAGTCCCGTTTTGACCCGGCCAGGTCCGTAGGTGGACCAGGCCGTAGCGCCACTATCGCGTTGGCGGGTGGCTGAGCAGCGCCAACTCGCCCGCCGAGGCGTTGCCGCCGGTGCAGACGACGGCGACTTCCTTGCCCGCGAAGCGGTCGGGGTGGGTGAGGACGGCGGCCAGTGGGGCGGCGCCCGCGCCCTCGGCCAGGGTGTGTGCCCGGGTCGCCAGCAGGCGTTGGGCGTCGGCTATCTGCTCGTCGGTGACCAGCAGGAAGTCGGTCAGCGAGGCGCGCAGGTAGCGCTGGGTGAGGTCGAACGAGCGGCCCGTCGCCAAGCCTTCGACCCGGGTGCGGCTGGGGCGGGTCGCCGGGGTGCCCGCGCGCCACGCGTCGTGGGCCGCCGGGGAGGCCGCCGACTGCACGCCGAGGACGGCGCAATCCGGGGACAGGGCACGGGACACGATCGTGGCGGCCGCGGCGCCCGAGCCGCTGCCGACCGGGACGACGATCGCGTCCAGGTCCGGGCGGGCCTCGAGGATCTCCAGGTAGAGCGTGCCCACCCCGGCGATCAGCGACGGGGTGTCGCCGGGGCTGACCAGCTGGGCGCCGGTGGACGCGGCCACCTCGGTGGCGTGTGCCTCGGCGTCGGCCAGAGTCGCGCCGGTCAGGATCACCTCGGCGCCCCAGGCCGCCACCGCGGCGGCCTTGGCCGGGTGGGCACCGGCCGGCATCACGACCGTGCATGCGGCGCCGGCGATGTGGCTCGCGTACGCCATCGATTGGGCGTGGTTGCCGGTCGAGTAGGTGACCGTGGGCCGGCCGCCCAGGGCGGCGATCAGGACCAGCCCGCCGCGGACCTTGAAGGCGCCGGTGGGCTGTGTGTTCTCGTGCTTGACCAGCACGGTCGCGCCGGCCGTCGCGTCGAGCACCGGGTACGACCACATCGGCGTGGGCGGCAGGTGGCGGCGGACGATCTCGCTGGCCGCGCGCACGTCCTCGATGGTGAGCTCCATGCCTCGATCCTCGGGGCGACCCGACCCATAGGTCCAATGGCAATCTTCGCGGAAACCTATCGACGAGACTGATACGTTCGGGCGATGCTCGACGTGACCCGGCTGCGGGTGCTGGTCGCGGTCGCCCGGCACGGCTCGGTGACCGCGGCGGCGCAGGCGCTGCACTACGCCCAGCCCTCGGTGAGCCACCACCTGCAGCGGCTCGAGGCCGAGACGGGCAGCCGGCTGGTGCAGCGGGCCGGACGCGGCATCCGGCTCACCGAGGCCGGGCGGGTGCTGGCGGCCCGGGCCGAGGAGATCCTGGGCCGGCTCGACGCGGCCGAGGAGGAGCTGGCGGCCTACGACGGGCTGCGCCGCGGGCGGGTGCGGCTGGCGGCGTTCCCGTCGGCTCTCGGCACCTTCGTGCCGCTCGCGGCGGCCGGCTTCGCCGCCGCGCACCCCGAGGTCGACCTGCGCTTCCGGGAGGCGGAGCCGCCGGAGGGCGTACGCCTGCTGCGAAGTGGCGAGGTCGAGGTGGCGCTGCTCTTCACGCATGCGGTCCGCACCCATCCGGACGAGCCGGCGCCCGACCTGGCGGGGCTGCGCCACGAGGTGCTGCTGGACGAGCCGCTGTATCTGGTCACCCCGCCGGACTGGCCCGGCGACCGGCTCGCCGACCACCGCGACCGGCCGTGGATCGGCGGCTGCGAGCGCTGCCGCGGTCACCTGCTGCGGGCGGCGGCCGCCGAGGATTTCGCGCCGGACATCCGCTACACCACGGACGACTACGTGGCCGTGCAGCGGCTCGCGGCGGCCGGTCTCGGCGTGGCCGTCCTGCCGGCGCTCGCCCTCGATGCACACCGCGACGAGCGGGTCCGCACGGTGGCGCTGCCGGATGCCGCACGACGGGTGATGGTCGCCGTGCACGGCGAGCCGCCCGATCCACCGGCGACGGCCGCTCTGCTCGCCCAGATACGGGCCGCCATCGCGCGCTGAGGTCCCGGGACGGTCAGCGGGCGCAGCCGCCGGTGGAGGCGGGTAGTGGGGCCGGGACGCCGACCGTGGGCAGGCCCAGCGAGACGCCCTTGAGGCGGGGCACGCGGCCGGCCTCGTAGGCGTCGCCCGCGCGGGTGCGGCGGTGGGAGAGCGGGTCGCCGTCGGCGTTGAGGTGGTGGGGGGCGGCGTAGGTGATCACCGTCTCGACGATGTCGCCGGGGCGGGGGGCTCGGTCGCCGGTCAGGGTGCCGATGGCGAAGTGGACCAGGCGGCCGTCGCGGGCGCGGCCGCTCAGCCGGCCGGTGCGCTCGTCCTTGCGCCCCTCGCCGACGGCCACCAGGACCTCGACCTTCTCACCCACCAGCTTTTTGTTCTCGGCCCAGGTGATCTCTTCGAGGAGGGCGATCAGGCGGTTGTAGCGATCCTGCACCACGGCCTTGGGGACCTGGTCCTCCATCGTCTCGGCGGGAGTGCCGGGGCGCTTGGAGTACTGGAACGTGAAGGCGCTCGAGAACCGCGCTTGGCGTACGACCGCAAGGGTTTGCTCGAAGTCTTCCTCGGTCTCGCCCGGGAAGCCGACGATGATGTCGGTGGTGATCGCCGCGTCGGGCATCGCGGCCCGGACCTTGTCGATGATGCCGAGGTACTTCTCCTGGCGGTAGCTGCGGCGCATCGCCTTGAGCACCCGGTCGGAGCCGGACTGCAGGGGCATGTGCAGGGAGTGGCAGACATTCGGCGTCTCGGCCATCGCGGCGATCACGTCGTCGGTGAAGTCCTTCGGGTGCGGGCTGGTGAAGCGCACCCGCTCGAGGCCCTCGACCTCGCCGGTCGCGCGCAGCAACTTGCCGAAGGCGAGCCGGTCGCCGAACTCGACGCCGTACGAGTTGACGTTCTGCCCGAGTAGGGTGACCTCGAGGACGCCCTCGGCGACCAGGGCCTCGACCTCGGCCAGGATCTCGCCGGGGCGGCGATCTTTCTCCTTGCCGCGCAGTGCCGGGACGATGCAGAACGTGCAGGTGTTGTTGCAGCCCACCGAGATCGACACCCAGCCGGCGTAGGTCGACTCGCGCTTGGTCGGCAGGGTCGACGGGAACACCTCGAGCGACTCGAGGATCTCGACCTCGGCCTCCTCGTTGTGCCGGGCGCGCTCGAGCAGCGCCGGCAGCGAGCCGATGTTGTGGGTGCCGAAGACCACGTCGACCCAGGGCGCCTTCTTCACGATGTCGCCGCGGTCCTTCTGGGCGAGGCAGCCACCGACGGCGATCTGCATGCCGGGGTGCTTGAGCTTGGTGGGGCGCAGGTGGCCGAGGTTGCCGTAGAGGCGGTTGTCGGCATTTTCCCGGACCGCGCAGGTGTTGAAGACCACGACGTCGGCCGCCTCCGGATCGGCGGCGCGCACGTACCCCGCATCCTCCAGCAGACCGGAGATGCGCTCGCTGTCGTGCACGTTCATCTGGCAGCCGTACGTGCGCACGTCGTACGTGCGTGGGGTGCCCAGGATTTCGGTAGTCATGGCAATTGAACAGGGTACTGCTACCCGGCGGTGGGCCGGAAACGTGAGCCGCCGCAGCCCGGGCCCAGGGCGCAGGCCGCGTCGCTCCCGGTGCACGGGCGGAGGTGCCGCCGCTCGGGGCCGTCGTCGGTCTCCACCTCGTCGACGTGCACCGGGCGGAGCGTGCCGTCCGGCTCGGCCAGCACGTACCGCGTGGGGTTGAGGGTGTCGTCGGGCAGCAGGACGGCCTCGCCCAGCCGGACCGAGACGGCGCTCGCGGTGGTCGCCTCGGCGAAGCCGGCCGGGGCGAGGAAGACATCGACGAGCGTCGGGAAGTCGCCGCCCACGTGGTAGACGTCGCAGAGCACGCCGGCGCCGCCCAGCGGGACGACCGACCGCTCGAGGGCCCCGGCCAGGGCGCCCCGAACTCGATCCGCGTCAATGCGTTTTCCGATGGACCAGTTCCACAGACCGAGTGTCGGATCCCCGTCAGCCATACCGAACATCGTGGACAATGCGCGGGCCCCTCATCCGCTAAGTTACCGCTCCGTGACCATTCGCGGCGCGAACCGATACTACGGTCCACTTAGAGTGTGCCCATCCGGGTGATCCGCAACGAACGGACGGGGTTCAACAGTGTCCGACGATGCCCTCATCGTGCTGGAGAAGGTCAACAAATGGTTCGGCCCGCTGCACGTGCTCGACGATGTGAATCTGTCCGTCGCGCGCGGCGAGGTGGTCGTCGTGATCGGACCGTCCGGCTCCGGCAAGTCCACCCTGTGCCGGGCGATCAATAGGCTGGAGCCGATCAACTCGGGCACCATCACGTTCGACGGCCGGCCGCTGCCCGCCGAGGGCCGGGCCCTCGCCCGGTTACGCAGCGAGGTCGGCATGGTGTTTCAGTCGTTCAATCTCTTCGCCCACAAGACGATCTTGCAAAACGTCATGATCGGCCCCGTCAAGGTGCGTAGGGAGAAACCCGTCGAAGTTCACGATCGGGCCATGGCGCTTCTCGAGCGGGTCGGCATCGCCAATCAGGCGGACAAATATCCGGCCCAGCTCTCGGGCGGCCAGCAACAGCGCGTGGCGATCGCCCGGGCCCTCGCGATGCAGCCGAAGGCCCTGCTCTTCGACGAGCCGACCAGCGCACTCGACCCGGAGATGGTGGGCGAGGTGCTCGATGTGATGACGTCGCTGGCCCGCGACGGGATGACGATGGTGGTGGTCACGCACGAGATGGGATTCGCGCGGCACGCCGCGAACCGCGTCGTGTTCATGGCCGACGGACAACTCGTGGAACAGGCGGCGCCGGCCGAGTTCTTCGCGAGTCCGAAAAGCGACAGAGCCAAAGATTTCCTTTCCAAAATCCTTACGCATTGACGGTGCGAACACCTTTAGTCCAAACGCAAGCAACTATTTCGAGGAGCGTAATGATGCGCATCACCCGATTGGCCGCGACGTTCGGAGCAATGGCCTTGGTGCTCGCCGGGGCCGCGTGCGGTGGGAGCTCCGACAAGGCCGGCGGCAGCGGCAGTGGGGGCGGGGCCTCCGGAATCGTCGGCAAGGCGGCCGGCGGCAAGCTGACCTTCGGCGTCAAGGCCGACCAGCCGGGCCTGGGCCTGCAGACCGGCAGCACGTACACCGGCTTCGACATCGAGATCTCGAAGATCATCGCGAAGGGCCTGGGTGTGCCGGAGAGCGGCATCACCTGGAAGACCACGGTGTCGGCCAACCGTGAGGCCTACATCCAGCAGGGGCAGGTCGACGTCGTGGTGGCGACCTACACGATCAACGACGCGCGCAAGCAGAAGGTCAACTTCGCCGGGCCGTACTACGTCGCCGGGCAGGACCTGCTGGTGCCGGTCAACTCGACGATCACCGGGCCGGAGTCACTGACGGGCAAGAAGGTCTGCTCGGTGAGCGGCTCGACGCCGGCCAAGCGGATCCAGACCGATCACAAGGACGCGCAGTTGCAGCAGTTCGACTCGTACTCGAAGTGCGTGACGGCGCTGGCCGGCGGCCAGGTCGACGCGGTGACCACCGACGACATCATCCTGGCCGGGTACGCCTCGCAGCCGCAGTACGCGGGCAAGTTCAAGGTGGTCGGCAAACCGTTCAGCACCGAGCCGTACGGCATCGGCGTGAAGAAGGACGACACCGCGGGCTGCAACAAGATCAACGACATCCTGAAGGCGGCCGCGACCGACGGCTCCTACAAGAAGGCCTGGGAGGACACGCTCGGCAAGAGCGGCAAACCCGCTCCCGAGCTGGACACCTCCAAGCTGACCAACTGTTCCTGAGGTTCATCGGCGACGGGGCCGGGCGATCCGGCCCCGCCGTTTTTGGGGTGACAATGAGCGTTTTCTCCGATCCGACCAACCGTGACGTCTATGTGACCGGGTTCCTCTGGATCCTGAAGCTCACGCTCGCGTCGTCGGTCTGCGCGCTGGTGCTCGGCACGCTGCTGGCGGCGATGCGGGTGTCGCCGGTGCCGGTGCTGCGCGGCTTCGGCGCGGCCTGGGTGAACATCTTCCGGAACACCCCGCTGACCCTGATCGTCTTCTTCTGCTACTTCGGCCTGTACTCGACGCTGGGCTTCACCACCTCGAACGACCTCGAGCTGAACAACTACTGGCTCGGCGTGGTCGGCCTGTCGGTGTACACCGCCGCGTTCGTCTGCGAGGCGATCCGCTCCGGCATCAACACGGTGCCGGCCGGGCAGGCCGAGGCGGCCCGCGCGATCGGGATGACCTTCCGCCAGACCCTCACGTCAATCGTCCTGCCGCAGGCCGGCCGGGCCGTGATCGCGCCGCTGGGCAGCATCTTCATCGCGCTGGCCAAGAACGCGACGATCGTCGGCACGATCGGGCTGATGGAGTCGTCGAACGCGATGAAGCAGCTGATCAACGACAACGGCAACGCGGTCTTCGCGATCTTCTTCGTCTTCGCCGGTACCTTCGCCGTCGTCCTGATCCCCACCGGCTACGGCTTCGGCTGGCTGGCCGACCGACTGGCGGTGAAGCGGTGAGCACCGACGCTGTCCTCTACGACCACCCCGGGCCGCGCGCCCGGGCCCGCAACCGGATCCTCACGGTCGTCTTCGGGGTGCTGCTGCTCGCGCTGCTGTACTGGATCTACTCGAAGTTCGACGACAAGGGCCAGTGGGCGGTGGCGCTGTGGAAGCCGTTCACCGAGGCGAGCACGTGGACCGGAGCCATCCTGCCGGGCCTGAAGAACACGCTCGCGGCGGCGCTGGTCGCGATGGTGCTGTCGCTGGCGTTCGGCGTGATCTTCGCGGTCGGGCGGCTCTCCGACCACTGGTGGCTGCGCCTCCCGTCCGGCGTCGTGGTCGAGTTCTTCCGAGCCGTACCGCTGCTGCTGATGATGTTCTTCATCTTCTTCGGGATCCCGTTCGTGACCGAGGAGCCGATGTCGAACTTCTGGGCGGTCGTGATCGCGCTGACCCTCTACAACGGATCGGTGCTGGCCGAGGCGTTCCGGGCCGGGGTGCGGGCGGTGCCGATCGGGCAGAGCGAGGCGGCGTACGCGATCGGCATGCGCAAGGGCCAGGTGATGAGCCAGATCCTCATCCCGCAGGCGGCCCGCGCGATGCTCCCGGTGATCGTGAGCCAGCTCGTGGTGCTGGTCAAGGACACCGCGCTCGGCTACATCATCTCCTACAGCGAACTGCTGCAGCTGGGCGTGAACAACCTGGCGGCCAACTTCGGCAACGTGCTGCAGGCCTCGATCGTCGCCGCGATCATCTACATCGCCATCAACGCGACGCTGACCGCCGCGGCGTCCTGGCTGGCCCGGCGGACCCGGCGCAGCGGCCGGGTGGCGCGGCCGGCGACCGGGCGGTCGGTCCTGGTCGGCGTCGGTGGCGCGGGCGGCGAGGCCGGGGCGGGTGCCTGATCAGGACCCGTCGACGAGGCGGGTGCCGAGGTCGCTGCGGCGGTAGAGGACGTGGCGGCCGGAGCGGGTCCGGGTCAGCAGGCCGGCCGCGTGCAGCAGCTTGAGGTGCTGGGAGACGGCGCCCGGCGTCACCCGTAGCCGGGCGGCCAGGTCGATCGTCGGGCGGGGCTCGGCCAGCAACTCCAGCAGCCTCGCCTTGGCCGGGCCGAGCAGGGCGGCGAGGACCTCGGGGCCGGGCGGCGGCGCCGACGACCAGAGCGACGCGATGCCCCGGGCCGGGTAGGACAGCCAGGGCGGCTCGTGCCGGCTCATCGGCGGGATCGCCTTGTACGCGAAGATCGACGGGAGCAGCAGGAGGCCGCGGCCGGCGGCGGCGACCCGATGCCGGCCGATCATCTTGGTGATCCGCAGCACGCCGTCGGCCCAGCTGACGTTCGGGTGGATGTCGGCGAAGAGCAGCCGGGCGCCGCCGACGGCCAGTTGCCGGGCCCGGTAGGTGGTGTCCGCCTCCAGCACCAGGCGCATCCTCGGCCAATCGGCGGCCATCGTCCGGTCCCAGGAGCGCTGCAGCAGGTCGGCCAGGTCGGTCAGGGACGCGGCGCGCAGGATGGCGGGGACCGGGCCGGGCGCGTGGGTGGCGACGATGTCGCGCTCGACGCGGCGGGCGGGCACCCGGCGTACGGTCGCAAGCTGCTCGGCGAACGACGGCGCGTAGGTCGCCGGACGCGGCGTGAGGAAGTCGGGCAGGCCACGGTCCTTGCCGACGAGGGCGAGCAGCAGCTGGAGATCGGCCGGGTCGAGGGCGGCCAGCGCGGCCCGGCGCCACGGCCGGTGCAGTGGGTAACGGCCGGGGTCGCGCAGGGCCCACAGGCTGCACACCAGCTCCTGGATCGGGGAGATCGCGAAGCGGGTGTCGGCCAGGTCCTCGGCGTCCAGCTGATATTCGATCATTTAGCCGTACGCTATATCTGTTCCCGCCGAGGCGGGGTCCCGGTGGACTCGGCGCATGCGTAAACGGCTCGTGCTGCTGCTCGCGACGGTCTCCGGGGTCGCGGTCGGCAATGTCTACTTTCCGCAGTCGCTCACCCCGGCGGTCGCGGCCGGCCTGCACGTCTCCCCCGGCGGGGCGGCGACGGTGATCACGGCGGCGCAGGCGGGGTACACGGCGGGGCTGTTCCTGCTCGTGCCGCTCGGTGATCGGGTGCCGGTGCGCCGGCTGCTGCCGACGCTGCTGGTCGTCACCGGGCTCGGGCTGCTGGCGGCGTCGCTGGCGCCGGGGCTGCCGGTGCTGGTCGCGCTCAGTTTGGTGATCGGGACGAGCACGGTGGTGGCGCCGATCATCGGGCCGTTCGTGGCGGGGCTGGTGCCGGCGTCGCGGCAGGGGGTGACCAATGGGCTGCTGCTCAGCGGCAGCACCGGGGGGATGCTGCTGGCGCGGACGGTCAGTGGGTACCTGGCGTCGTGGTGGTCCTGGCGGGTGCCGTATGCCCTGGCCGGCATCTTGATGCTGGGGCTGGCGGCGGTGGCTGGGCGCGCGCTGCCGATGGTTGGGCCGGCCACCGCACAGCCTTATCCGCGGCTGCTTGCCTCGCCCGTGCGGCTTTTGTTTTGCATGCCGGATCTGCGCCGGTCCTGCCTCTATCAGGCGACGATCTTCGGCGGGTTCTCGGCGGTGTGGGCCTGCGTGGCGTTGCTGCTGACGGGACCGCACTATGGGTTCGATGCTCGGGCGGTGGGGCTGCTCGCGCTGGTCAACGCGGGGACGATGATCGCTACGCCGATGGCCGGGCGGCTCGTCGATCGGCATGGGCCCGATGTGGTCAATCTGGTCTGCGCCGGTGGGGTTCTGCTGTCGGCCGGGCTGCTGGCGCTGGGCTCGCTTCCGCCGCTCGTGCTGGGGACGCTGGTGCTGGACATGGCGATGCAGTCGGGGATGACCGCCAACCAAGTCCGGATTTACGGGCTTTCATCGGGTGCGCGGAGTCGGCTCAACACGGCCTACATGACCTGCGCCTATGCGGGCGGCGCGGCCGGGTCGTGGCTCGGTCTGCACGGCTACGCGGCATTCGGGTGGGGTGGGGTGTGCGCGCTGGTCGCGGCGTTGGCGGCCATCCCCGGCGGGGCGCTCCTCCGCCGTACGGCCAAAGCGCGAAGCGCCGCACCCGGCGCGAGCGAAACGCCTAGCGCGCCAATTCGGTGACCCTGGACTCGCGGACGACGGTGACGCGGATCTGGCCGGGGTAGGTCAGCTCCTCCTCGATCTGCTTCGCCACGTCGCGGGCGAGCACGGCGGCGCCGATGTCGTCGATGTCCTCGGGGCGGACCATGACCCGGATCTCCCGGCCGGCCTGCATGGCGAAGACCTTCTCCACGCCCACCTTGCCGGCCGCGATCTCCTCGATCCGCTCCAACCTCTTGACGTACGCCTCGAGGCTCTCCCGCCGGGCCCCCGGCCGCCCCCCGGAGCAGGCGTCCGAGGCCTGGGTCAGCACCGCCTCGATGGTCTGCGGCGGCACCTCGTTGTGGTGCGCCTCGATCGCGTGGACGACGTCCTCCGACTCGCCGTACTTGCGGGCCAGGTCGGCGCCGATCAGCGCGTGACTGCCCTCGACCTCGTGGGTCAGCGCCTTGCCGATGTCGTGCAGGAAGGCCGCCCGCTTGATCGACGGGATGTCGAGGCCCAGCTCGGCCGCCATGATCCCGGCGATGTGCGCGGTCTCGACGAGGTGCTTGAGCACGTTCTGCCCGTAGCTGGTGCGATACCGCAGCCGGCCGAGCAGCTTGGCCAGCTCCGGGTGGATGTTGGTGATCCCGACGTCGACCAGCGCCTCCTCGGCGGCCCGGTCGCAGAGCACGTCCACCTCGTTCTTCGCGCTCTCGAAGACCTCCTCGATGCGGTGCGGGTGGATCCGCCCGTCGAGGACCAGCTTCTCCAGGGTGAGCCGGCCGACCTCGCGGCGGACCGGATCGAAACAGGAGAGCAGCACCGCCTCCGGGGTGTCGTCGATGATCAGGTTGACCCCGGTGACCGACTCGAAGGCCCGGATGTTGCGGCCCTCGCGGCCGATGATCCGGCCCTTCATCTCATCGCTGGGCAGGTGCAGGACGCTGACCACGCTCTCCGCGGTCTGCTCGCTGGCGATCCGCTGGATGGCGTCGACCACGATCCGGCGGGCGCGGGTGTCGGCGGTGCTCTTCGCCTCGTTCTCGACGTCCCGCACCATGATCGCGGCTTCCCGCTTGGCCTGGGCCTCGATGCTCTCGACCAGCTCGGCGCGGGCCGCGTCGGCGGTCAGCTTGGCGATCCGCTCCAGCTCCCGGCGCTTCTGCTCCTCGGCGCCGACCAGCTCCGCCTCCCGGGCCGCGAGAGCGCTTTCCCGGCGGGCGAGATCGGCGTCCTGGGCGGCCAGCCGGCGCTCCCGTTCGACCAGGCGCTCCACCTCGTCGCCGTGCAGGCGCTCCCGCTCGTCGATCCGGGCGGCGCGGCGCTCGACCTCGGCGGCCAGCTCCTTCGCGGTGGCGTTGAGCAGGGCGACCTCGCGCTCGCCGGAGCGGCGGGCGGCGGACCGGACCTGCTCGGCATCCGCCTCGGCCTGGCGGTGAGCGTGCTCGAGGATGGTGTCGGCCTCGCTGTGCGCGGCCTCGAGGACCCGGCGGGCCTCGGCGCGGGCGGAGGAGGCCTCCGCCTTGGCGGCGGCGGCCTCGGCTCGTACGGACGCGGCCTTGGCGTTCGCGTCGGCGACCTTGGCCTCGGCGGCGCCGACGGCCTGGTCCTCACGCTCCTGAGCGTCGGCCCGCTGGGTCTGCAGCTGGCGCAACGCGCGGGCACCGAGCACCAGCCCGGTCACCACCAGGGCACCGAGCACGACGATCGCCACCACCAGCACCCAGTCCAGGGCGGTCATCTCGCCGCGTCTCCCTTCGCCGCCCGGCGCAATGTGCGCGCGCAGGCACTCTGCGGCATGCCCGACCAAGGCTGAAGGAACGCAGGCTACGTCGAACCGCGGCGCACCGGCCGTTGGCACGCCTGGTCTCAGGTGCTCTTCGGTGACCCTCCGTCGCTTCCCTTCCGGTGACGGCGGTGGTCACAAGTGATGCCGTAATGTAATGCGATCTATGTTGTGCGTGTTGCATGCGATGGTCGGACACACCTTGTGTAACGCGAGGCTAGGTCGCGAGTGCCACTTCGGTCAAGGATCCGTGAATTCCGCCCGGATGGGACTTAGGGCACAGACCCGCTTACGCGCAGCTCACGAACTCGATGGGCATTTCAGGCGTACCGGGACCAGAGATCGCGCATCGGTTCCCACCGCTCGCCCAGACCATCCTTCCAGTACGCCAGCAGATAGGCGGCGATGGGCGTTTGCGCGTCATCCCACCAGATCCCGGCGACGGTCCGCGTGACGCCACCCTCGGTGAGGCGGTATGCGTACTCAACGTAGTTGCCTGCGGCCGTTTTGCCCGGGGGCTTGACGCCGGGGGCGAGCGTGCTCGCGTCGCGGACCTGGGGCTGGAGTTTGCCGCGCGCCTTGTCCCGCTCGGCGATCGACTTGTACTCGACGAAGAAGGCGCTCATGCCGTCGATGGTGCAGCGGACCCGGGTCGTCTCGCCGTCGGCCTGGGCGGGGGTGGCCCTGGCGCAGTCGGCTAGGTAGGGGAGCCAGGGGCGGGCCAGGTTCGGGCCCTTGAAGTGGGCGGCGTTGAGGGTTGCCTGGGTTTGCTCGAAGACGCCCAGGGTGGGGGTGGTCGGGGTGGGTGGCTTTGGCGGGGTTGACGTGGGGGCTGTGCCGCGGCCGGTGAGCCAGCCGGCGGTGCCGAAGAGGAGAAGGCCGGTCAGGAGGCCGATCAGGAGGCCGGTCAGGAGGCGGGTGGGGCGGTGGGGGGT